>NZ_JACXWX010000030.1 GCF_014764505.1 Phormidium tenue FACHB-886 | reverse complement strand
CCAAAATTCGGATTGACTCATTGAACATTCCCCCTATCCCAACCATCACCATGATCTTACAGCAGTCTCAATTCAAGACGCTTCTCAACTAATTTTTCGAGGTGCCCCAAGGAAAAACCGTTGTAACGTCATACAAACGAAGGTAGCTGAGCAATGAGCAGACAAGATCTTTATTGAGGTAGAGAATTCGCGATCTCATCAGCGATCTCAATTGGTGAACTTCCAATAAACGCGTTTTGATGGCACAAAATTTGAGTTTTCAATTGGGGGATGTGCAACGCGTGCCTTTCCTAATTGTGAAGAAGTACAACTGTGTTCCTTGAGAGATCCGGAGTCTCAGGGAACACTTGGAAGAATATTCTGCTAGAAATAGAGGAACTTAGCCTGCAGTTATTCTCTAGCATCTCCCTCAAGTGGAGCAATCGCCCTCTGCCTCTACACCGCTATGCCATTGATGAGTGGTTTTGACTATGATGAACTGGATTAATTTGTTACTGAAATCAGATGGATTCGTTCCTCACGGCCATTGCTACCTCTGGCAACCCGATTTGGTATGGCTGCATGTAGTTTCCGACTTGACGATCGCCTTCAGCTACCTCTCGATTCCAGTGACGCTGCTGTGGTTCAGTGCTCGCCGCAAGGATTTGCCATTCAACTGGATTTTTGGATTGTTTGGGACATTTATAATCCTTTGCGGTTTCGGTCATCTAGTGAACGTCTGGACGCTTTGGCATCCAACTTACTATTTCTCAGGAGTCGTCAATGCTATGACTGCGATTGTCTCCCTCATAACTGCGCTAGAGATGGTGTCTCTGGTACCTAAAGCCTTAGCTCTGCCTTCTCCGGCAGAGCTAGAAACCGCCAATCATCAGTTAGCTTTAGCAAACGCACAGTTGGCCAACACTAACACTTATTTGGACACCTCTAATCGCGATCTCACCCTGGCGCTAGAGCGATTAAAACAAACTCAGTCTCAGCTCATTCAAACTGAGAAAATGTCGGCCCTGGGACATCTGGTTGCAGGCGTTGCCCATGAAATTAACAATCCAGTCAACTTCATCCAAGGCAACTTGATTTACGCTACTCACTATGCTGAGCACCTGCTGGAGCTGATCAAGCTATATGAGCAAGAACATCCTAATCCCAGCTCTCAGCTAGAGCATCAGCGGGAGGATATTGACATTAACTATCTGCGCCAGGATTTCCCAAAGCTCCTAAATTCAATGAAACTGGGAGCTGAGCGGATTGGGCAAATTGTTGCGTCGTTGAAGAACTTCTCTCGGCTGGATGAATCGAACATGAAATCCGTAGATATCCATGAGGGCATCGATAGCACGTTGCTCATCCTACAGCATCGCCTCAAGTCTCACGATGCTTCTGCTGATATCGAGGTAGTCAAAGACTTTGGGCAACTTCCGCTAGTAGAGTGTTTGCCAGGTCAAATCAATCAAGTCCTTATGAATTTGCTGTCTAATGCGATCGATGCGCTAGAGTGCCGCCGTACTAGGCGAGTAGAAGGCTCTAATCCAGCGCAAGAGCCTCCCTGTATTCGGATTACTACCTCTGTCACCCAGGATCAGCAGGCGCTCATTGAGATCACAGATAACGGAGAAGGG
Source organism: Phormidium tenue FACHB-886 (assembly GCF_014764505.1). GTDB lineage: Bacteria > Cyanobacteriota > Cyanobacteriia > Elainellales > Elainellaceae > FACHB-886. The sequence continues at coordinate 56,982 of NZ_JACXWX010000030.1, read as the reverse complement.
ATGCCCGAATCAGTGCGAGAACACATCTTCAATCCCTTCTTCACTACTAAGCCAATCGGCAAGGGGACGGGGTTAGGGCTAGCAATTTCGCATCAGATTATTGTAGAAAAACATCAAGGGGATCTATCCTGCGTTTCCGGCATTGGTAGGGGAACCCAGTTTGCCATTCTGATTCCCATTCGGCAAGCCTGCACACTGCCCCTATCTAACGGAGTGCACAGGCTCACGTCCAAATAGGAGCATCCAGAACTTAGAAAATACTTCCTTTAAGCCTAAGCAATTCAGACTGCCCCTTCAAACGCTCATTGCACTATAAGCCTACCCTACGAGCCGATCAGGAATTCGTTAACGACACTCCAAGCGCTCGAATAGGGCATTTTCTGTCTCGCTTCAATATAATCTGCGAGGTAAATAGCGTCGCGAGCAATTCCTGAAAATCTTCCTGAGCCCCATGTATATAGCCACGGCAGCCCTAAGAAGTACAATCCTCGCACTGCTGTTACCCCCCGTTCATGGCTGGGATAGCCCTTGCCATCAAACACCGGAATCTCTATCCAGCTAAAGTCGGACTGATACCCAGTACACCAAATCACTGCACTAATATTTGCCTGCTCATACTCAAGCGTTAAGCCTTCCTTATCGGGTTGCCAAACAGGCTGATAGGGCGGCTCTGTCGGTGCTTCTATCTGGTTTTTCTCAATAAACGCATCGATGCTTTTCTTAATACTTTCTGCAACGGCATCTGCTTGATCCAAGTTTTGCTTCAAGTCGCCTGAAAATTCGAAGGAACGGCTGCTAATATGCTTTAACTTACCGTACAGCTGCATTCCTTCCAAAGCAAACTGCCTCAAGTCAATTTCACGCCCGCCGTCGCGTCCTGTTACATAATGATTGGCTTTGGTTCTAACCTTCTCTTTTTGGGGATGTTCATCGATCGACAAATCGTAATATCCCATTCGGTCTAGCCAATCAACGACATCTTTTCCGCGATACCGCCGGGGCGATCGAGGGGCACTTCCCACGCACAGATGCACCTTCCTTCCCGCAAGGTGCAGATCTTCAGCAATCTGGCAGCCAGACTGCCCTGTCCCTATCACTATTACCTCTCCGCTGGGTAAAGATTCCGAATTTTTGTATTGAGAGGAGTGCAGCTGCACAATATGCTCAGGTAACCGTTCAGCCATTCGTGGAATTTTAGGAAGATGATAACCACCCACTGCAACAACAACCTGATCCGCCGTGTAGCTGCCAATTGAAGTCGTTAATTCAAAAACGCCCTCAGCTCCATTCTGCCAAACTCTCGATACCTCAACGCCTTCCTTTACAGGTGGAGCAAACGATGCAGCATAATCTTCAATGTATTGAACAATTTCATTCTTCTTCATGAACCCTTGAGGGTCAGCGCCTGGATAGTGATAACCGGGAAGCTGGCATTGCCAATTAGGTGTGACTAGACAGAATGAATCCCAGCGATTTGAGCGCCATGCATGACCTACTCTATTTTTCTCAAAAACGATGTGATCAACCCCTCTTTCCTTTAAGCAGTGGCTCATGGATAGACCTGCTTGACCACCTCCCACGATTACAACAGAATAGTGGTTATTCATCTGCCATTCCTCGCTTGATTATTCAGAAAGCTATGTTCGCAGAATTGCCGTTGCAGCTCTTTAATCCAGCTTCGCTCCTAACCACTAGAGGGGTTAAGCCTTGCTGAACAGCAGCTTACACAAAGCAAATGTCGATAGATGCACCATAGAATCTGAAAATAAATGCGATCGTATTTCTAGATACAAAACGCTAAGGTCTAATCTTAGAGATAGGGACTGCATCGAATGCTCGCCTGAATGACCACCCTGCTTCTATAACCTGTCAAAATAGATAGGCTGACTACAAGACTAGCATTATAGCTGCATAGCTGCCGCCATTACGCTTGTGTCATTTTGTCAGAGCTCTGCCTTTACAGATATGCCTCTGTTCTATGTTCTAACTGTTGTGTTGGTTGCTAAAGCCCTGTTGCCTAATCAGGTTTCTGAAGGCTTTAGCCCAGCTTAGATCTTGCTCCTTTTCCCAAGAATGTAAAGGGTTAACCGACTACTGATTTTCTCCAGTTGGCAGCTGTAAACCGCACATTGTTAAAAGCTTTGGCTACATCTGCTTCATCTGCCTTGCCAATCGTTTCACCGTTGATCTTGACATTGGGGTTTGAATAAACATTACGTCGGTCTTTTGCATAGGACATGATATCGCCAATACCGCTCTCAGTGATGTAGCCGTAAGAGTAAGAGAACGCCGCATCAGAGTCAATGTGGGCACGATCATGCGCAGCGCCTAGATTATGTCCAAGTTCATGCCCAAATGAGAAACGAGTTTTGACATTATCAATCTGCACAACGTTGAATGCATATGACTCAAACTCATGGCTCACCCGATTCATTACGTAAGATTTGCCGCCTGAATCACTTTTTTTCACGAACAAGCTAACAATATCTGCACCATACTTATCGCGCATTGCATGAGCATCATCCATATGCCCGTCTGCTTTGTTTTGCAGCCGTGTTAAATCAGTCTTGGCGCTACCAGATTCGGTGTAATTTACTTCAACTGTGTGAACTAGGCGAAGACGCTGAACAATACCGCTGTTGGCATAGCCCTGATTCACTTCCACTACTGCAGCTTGAATAACACGGTTAATGGCATCTGTACCTCCCTCAGCAGCTCTGGCATCCGCAGTGTAGGCAATCATGACGTCAATGATAGAGCCATCATCAACACCAGTACCTAGAGTATTGCTAGCTGAGGTGTGGTGAGGATAAGCGATCGACGCATTTGTACTTAAAGACTTGTCGTCATTGGAAGCCATTGGCTTCGTCAGAGACATCCCTCCATTCAGCAGATAGCTTGTAGATCTCTTTGCAGAAGAAGAAACGCTAATGTAATAGGTTCCAGCCTTGAGGTTGGTATTAATGCTGCTGAGAGTTCTGCCTTTGCCTACTTTCAGTGGTTGGCTGTTGCTGCCAAACAATTGCAAATCAGCCTTGCCATTGAGTGAGAAGTTAACGCTGCTGCGACTGCTGAGGCGGAAGCGAAAGAAATCATTAGTATCATGCCCACCAATTCGATCCTTAAAGCCGGCAAAAGAAGAGAGTTTAATATCGTTTGCTTGCTTAAAAGTGTTTCCGGCACGATCGCTCACCATGACTGCACTACTCTCTGCTTGTGATATCCGTAGCCTATCCAAGCATTTCAAAAATTCAGCAGAGATAGATGGCGGAATCCTCTACGCCAATCCTTCTAGGCAATCCTAAAATAGGCAAGATAGCTTATGAGACATACGCTGAGAGAGAAAGCCATTGACCTTAGTGACTCTTCAAAACACCGTTGGTTTCTTGCTAGATGAATGCACTGATCTCTACGTAAATACACGGCGAGTACAAAACCTAAAGCTAATTTTTTGCGTGTTTATAGGAGTTCTATTCGGCTAAGTAGCCGATTACTTTAGCAGTATTAGAGTTCAAGTACGAAAAACAATGGCTGCTAACAAGACTCAGGTCAATCGGATCAAAAGCAAAGCGAAGGGAGGTCTTCTCAAAGGGAGCCGCAAGAAGGATTTTATGCAGGGGTCGGCTGGTAACGATATACTCAGCGCTCTAGCAGGCGATGACCAGTTGATTGGTAGCCTTGGCAACGACACTCTAAATGGCGGTAAGGGCAAAGACATTCTCAGGGGCGGCAAGGGCAACGATATCTACATCGTCGACAATCTACGCGACAAGGTTAAGGAATCGGCAAAACAAGGTACTGATACTGTTCGCAGCGCAGTTAACTATACCCTGGGTAACAATCTAGAAAACCTCACCCTGGAAGGAGTAGGTAATCTGAATGCCACAGGAAATAACCTGGTAAATATCATCATTGGTAACCGTGGCAACAATATCCTAGATGGTAAAGCTGGTGCAGATACTCTAATCGGCGGTCTGGGAGATGACACCTACTACGTTGATGATGCTAACGATATTGTCACTGAAGAAGCCAATGGAGGTGTAGATAAGGTAATTACCACCGTTGCTTCATACAAAAAACCTACCAACGTTGAGTTCATTGAATATGTTGGCAAGGGCAACTTCAGCTTTGGAACTAGCAATGACCAACCGGGTGCAAACAACAGCAGCGCAACGGTAGTGGGGGGAAGTGGCAACGATACGATGACTGGTGGCAACAACAGCGACAACTTCACAGGTGGCGCTGGCAACGATACCCTTAACGGCAGTGGCGGCAACGATATCTTAGACGGTGGCACTGGCAACGATACCCTCAATGGTGGCGATGGAGATGACTCCTTGCTGGGTGGTGCTGATGATGACCTGCTGAATGGCAACGCTGGTAACGATACCTTAGACGGTGGCACCGGCAATGATACGCTCAACGGCGGTGATGGTAATGATGTAGTAGACGGCGGTTCTGGCAATGATATCCTCAACGGCAACGCTGGAGACGATACCCTGAACGGCGGTTCTGGCAACGACACCTTAGATGGTGGTGCAGGTAAAGACACGCTGGATGGCGGTACCGGTGTTGATGTCCTTAAAGGGGACCTGGGTGATGACATTTATCTAGTTGATAGTGTCGATGATACTGTGCAAGAACTTGTGGGCGGTGGAACCGACTTGATCAAGTCCACAGTGGATTTTGTGCTGAAGGATAACGTCGAGCAGCTAGAGCTGTTGGGTTCGGCGCTCAACGGGACGGGTAACGATCTAAACAATACGCTCATCGGTAATACTCTAGACAACATTCTCAGCGGCGGCATCGGCAACGATGTTCTCTCGGGGGGTGCAGGAGCCGACAAGCTAATTGGCGGGGCAGGAGTGGACACGTTGACAGGTGGTGCAGGGATAGATACGTTTGCGCTGCTAGAGACGGCTGCCGCTGGGTTAGAAGATAAAATCACCGATTTCGATGCCAATAATGATATTCTCGCGCTGAAAGATTCTGCTTTTGGCAGCCTGCTTGGCTCTCAGCTAGGTCTGGTTGATGGTGTTGTGAAAACGCTAACGATTGACAACAATGGAGTGGTGGGTGTTGTGGGTGCTGTGACCAACCCGCTCCTTCCCTCCTTGCTCTACGACGCGCAAACTGGACAACTGAAGCTAGATGGCAACGGTTTACTAGCTGGGTTGGGCGATAATGGCGGCGTGTTGGCAACTCTAAGCAACGGAACAGGAGCACCTAGCTTGTCTAGCCTGAAGGTCGTGCTTGACTCTGTACTCAAGTAGAACTTACAAAAGTCTTCTAGCTGAATCTTAAACTGAGCCTGGGTGGTAAGCTTCGTCTACCACCCAGGCTCAGTTTGTATGTGATGAACTGAAAACGATCGCCCGGTATGAAGGGCAGACAGTAAAAAATTTCGTGTAGGTACTAGAGTTTGCCTATTCGGTCGGAGTATTCACAGTTGCGATCGTATGGGCAAATTTAGCCTGATTGCTAGGTTTCTTGCAATATAAACTTGCAATACAAAACTTTGAGAAGAGCCGGATCAAAGTTTTCTAAGATTGAAGAATCCAGCAGATTTGTAAAAATGCATCTTTAATAATTCTTCAATTAACTATTGGGAGGGTAACACAGTGGCACCTCGAAAAAAGAAGCCTGTTAACCCGCAGGGAAAAGGAACACCTAATCAAAATAATAATCAGCGCCCAGACTACACTTTACCCAAGCCACCCTGGCAATATGAAGGGGATTTGGGGGACAATGCAACGATTGATATCACAGGATTACCCGCAATCCCCATTACTATTTTGAATACGGGTATCCCAGGGCAAAACAACGCAGATGATTTTGATGGATTTGCCTATGATCTCTTGATTTGGGAGTTGGACGATCCGGCTATTGGGTTTAGCCGAAATGTTTATCTATTTCAGGAAAGTTCGGCGGGTTCTTCTAAACAAGAAACCGTGCCGCTGCGATCGTCAAGTTCCATTAAAGCCGCAACCCTCTTTATCGCAGATTCGACCTATCCTGCGGTGAGAGAAGGAACTGATGACACCGATCTGCTAATGGGAACTGAAGCGACAAATGGTATCAGCGGTGGAGCAGGCAACGACCTGATTCTCACAATGGAGGATCAGGATAGTGCTGCAGGGGGCGATGGCAATGATCTCCTGAATGGTGGCTCTAGCGATGATGTTTTGGTCGGCAACTCGGGCAACGATCGCCTTTACGGAGAACAGGGGAGCGATCGCCTCAGTGGGCTGGACGGGCAAGATACTCTCACGGGCGGGTCAGGCAATGACCGCTTATCGGGTGGCAATGGCAATGATCAGCTGCTGGGTGAAACAGGCAACGATGTTCTATCAGGCGAGGCAGGCAGCGACACTTTGACAGGCGGCAACGGCGATGACAGTTATCTGGTGATAGATGCTGAAGATGCCGTGGTTGAGCAGCCCAACCAGGGTGACGATACGGTGTTAACTATCTTGAATTTTACGCTGGGCAATTCTCTAGAGAATTTGACTTTGGTTGGCAGCGAGGCAGTGGTTGGGGTTGGCAACAGTCTGGATAATCGCATTGAAGTGGGCGATCAAAAGTCCACACTTGCCGCTAGCCTCACCGATTTTTCGCCTGAAGAACTGATTGTCAATAATATCATTTCTGGAGCGGGCGGAGATGACCTCATTAGAGCGGGAGCGGGTGACGATCGCTTAGACGGCGGCGAAGGAAACGATACCCTAGCAGGCGGCAAGGACAATGACACCTTGACAGGTGATGCAGGCATCGACCGATTCCTGCTGGGTAGCTTTGAGTTCTCCGGTTCTTCAGAGGAAGGCGACACTGACACCATTACAGACTTTAATGCTGCCCAAGGTGACAAACTCTATCTCTCTACCCAAAACTTCTCCACGCTACCGACTGGAGCGATCTCTCCTGAGCGCTTTGTCCTCGGAACCAGCGCTACTACCCCCCAACAGCGATTGGTCTACAATCTTTTGACCGGAGAACTATTCTTTGACAAAGACGGATCTGGGGCAGAGCCACAAGCTAAAATTGTGACCTTCACTAACCGTCCTGCCCTAATCACCAGCGATTTTATTGCCGTTGATAATCTTGACCCTACTTTGCCCCGTCTTCTGACCAACCTACCCTTGATTGTGAGCGGTGTTTCTGGCGCATCCACAGCAGCAGACGATCGGCTGTTTGGCGGGCAAGATGACAACGTGATTAGCGGTGGAGCAGGCAACGATACAATTGACGGCGGCAACGGCAAGGATACGCTGAACGGCGGCAGTGGAGATGACAGACTGGAGGGAGGAAATAATGATGATAACTTGAACGGCGGTGAGGGAAACGATCGTCTCACGGATGTAGGCGGCACAAATAATATACTCAACGGCGAGAATGGAAATGATACGCTAAATTCAGATTTTGGAAATGACAGCTTAAACGGCGGTGGCAACGATGACATTTTGATTGGTAATTTTGGAGAAGATAATCTACAAGGGGGTGAAGGAAACGATCGTTTGACGGGTGGAGATGGAAGGGATACGTTAACAGGTGGAACGGGTGCTGATCTATTTATTCTCACTGATGCGAGTGATTTTAGCGCTGACACCATTACAGATTTTGATCGCGCTCAGGGAGACAAAATTCAAATTGCCGTTAGCGCTGACTTTAGCGGGTTTAACATTGGTGCAAGAGATTACAGTCGATTTGGCTACAACAGCAGTACTGGAGAGCTGTTGTTTGATGCGATCGTTATTGCTAAACTCACACCGGGAACCGCTCTAAACCTCCGCGAAGATTTGACGATCGCAACTACTGCGACAGGAACCACGCTGAATGGAAATGCAAACGCAAATCAGCTGCTAGGCAGCGAAGGGGCAGATCTGATTAAGGCTGCGGGCGGCAATGATGTAGTGAGCGGATTGGAGGGCAATGATGAGATTGCAGGCGGCAGCGGCAGCGATTGGTTAGAAGGGGGTTCTAGTGATGATAGTGTGAATGGAGACCGAGATAGCGATCAGCTGTATGGTGAAGCAGGAAATGATCTATTAAACGGAGGCGCAGGAAATGACATTCTGGCAGGCGGTGCAGGAAATGATACCCTGACAGGCGGTAGCGGAGCCGATCGCTTTAGCTTTTATGATCCGCTCGCAAGCATAGTTGATCCCAACACGGGCGATCGCGCTGACCCGGTTACTGATGGCACTGATGTTCTGACAGATTTAAATAGGGCAGAAGATACGATTGGACTCTACATTGGCAGCTATAGTCCTGACTCTCTCTACAGACAAGCTGGACTCGCGTTAAACACCGCCATTTCGGCAGGGCAATTTCAGCTAGGCAGCAGCGCCGCCGACGCTAGCGATCGCTTGATTTACGATCGCAGCACAGGGGATCTATTTTTTGATGTTGATGGAACAGGGGCTCAAGCGCAAATCAAAATTGCAACCCTTTCAACAAAGTCAGCCCTCTCCCATACCAACATCGTCACGTTTAATGATCTCACAACCACACAGGGCACCGACAGCATCACCGGACAGGCAACTCGAGACCAAATAGTTGGCAGGCGAGGGGATGATGTTCTTAACGGCGGTGGCGGAGCCGATCGGCTGAGCGGTGACCAAGATCAGGATATTATCCGGGGTGGAGCGGGTCGAGATCGTCTCAAAGGAGGAGTGGGCAACGATCACCTGCTGGGTGGATTGGATAGCGATTGGCTGGAAGGCGGTAAAGGGCGCGATCGCTTTATCTTGGAACGAGGAGCAGGCAACGATGTGATTCTGGACTTTAAAGATAAAGAAGACCGCTTAGGCTTGGCACCCGGAATCCAGGCAAAACGACTAAAAATCATACAGCGCGGGCGCAATACGCTAATTGAACTAAGAAACGATCGGCTAGCGGTGTTGAATGGGGTTGAAGCAAGCCAAATTACTATGGCTGATTTTGTTCAAAATACAATTCTTTAACCCGTTAGTGAAAGGTAAGCCTTGCTGCGGTCTATCTTAAACAAGCTATTCGCATAATTCCTGAAAGTCATGAGACCATTCCGCGATCTCTACCTGAAATTCCGCCTCAGTTGGCTCTTGAGCGTTTGTGTCCTTTTGGAGACGATCGCCATTCAGCCGCTTGCAGCCCAGATTACCCCTGACAATACATTGCCGAATTCTTCTGCTGTGGACGAGCGTGGTGATACAACGGTTATCACAGGTGGAACGCGGACGGGATCTAATTTGTTTCACAGTTTTCGAGATTTTTCTGTTGCTAGGGGCAGAACTGCTTCGTTTCAGCAGATCGATCCAGCCATTGCTAATGTCATTTCACGGGTTACGGGGGGATCTGCTTCTAATATCAATGGAGCCATTGAAGTCTTACAGGTTAACGGTAACGTCAGCTCAGCCAATGTTTTCCTAATTAACCCCAATGGAGTTTTGTTTGGGGCGGATGCGTCGCTTAATGTTGGCGGATCGTTTTTGGCGACGACTGGTGATCGGCTGGTCTTTGCAGATGGATTTGAGTTCAGAACAGATGACACGCAAACCCGCCTGTTGACTGTTAGCGTTCCGGCGGGCATACAGTTCGGGCGTACACCCGGACTGATTCGCAATGCGTCTATTTCCGACTTGGAGCAAGATGAATTTGGGCGAGCGATTGCGGGCGGTCTGCAGGTGAATGCAGGCAAAACGCTTGCCTTGGTGGGTGGAGCCATCAAACTTCCAGGGGGCGTGATGATTGCTCCAGCGGGACGCATTGAATTGGGCAGCGTTGGTGGACAGAGCACAGTTGGGCTTCAAGCCGATCCGAGCGGCTGGCGGCTCACCTATGCAGAAGCGCAAGACCTGCAAGACATCACTTTTACCGATACGGTACTGATGGATGTGAGCGGAATCCAGGGCGGGAGTATCCAGCTGCGGGGGGGACAAATTACACTCACTGATAATTCTTTGATCAGCGCCTATACGTTGGGCGATCGGGATGGCGGTAGAATTCAGGTGCAAGCCGATCGGCTAGAGTTGGATCAGCGATCGTTCATCAACACGCTGACGTTGGGAACAGGCAACAGTCCAGCCGTAGTGATTCGAGCTCATCAGGTTGAGGTTCGAGGCGGGAGTCAGATTTCAACGAGAACGGCTGGTGCTGGTGTCGCGGGAGAGCTTACTTTAGTTGCACGCGATGCTGTTGAGTTGGATGGAGAAGGCAGCACACTTGACTTTCTAACGGGTTTATTTGCCCAAGCGGATGCAGCCGCACCGAGCAGCAGCAGCAGCGGCAGGATTAGCGTTTCTACGAGAGCGCTTTACCTGCGAAATGGAGCCCAAGTTAGTACTTCTACGCTGGGGGCAGCAGATGCAGGTGATTTAGAGATTCGATCGGAAACTGTTGAGCTATCGGGTAGTTTAGCGACAGAGAATGGCGAAGTAATTACTTCATCAACCGGACGAATCTTTCCAAGTGGATTGTTTGCAGATACTGATGCTAATGCCAGTGGAAATGGCGGTCTACTTTCGGTATACACAAATCGTCTACAGCTTCGAGATGGAGCGTATATCCAAACCAACACCGAAGGCAGCGGACGAGCAGGAGATTTGTCAATTCGTGCGTCAGATCGTGTGGAAGTCATCGGAACGGCAGGTGAAGGGTTGCCACCCACCAGCATTCAAGCCGCTTCTGGCGGGGTTCCACGAATTCTGGGAGGTGGTGAACCGTCGGCAACGGGTCGCGGAGGAACCGTCAGCATTACCACCAGGAATTTGCAGGTTGCAGAAGGCGCTAGTATTGCAGTGACAAGCCTCAACCCAAACGGGGCAGAAGGGGCAGGCGATATTCGTATCCAAGCACAGGTTTTGAGTTTAGACGATCGAGGAAGATTATTGACAGAGGCAGCGTCTGGCAACGGTGGCAACATGGAGCTGCGGCTAGAAAATTTTCTGGTGCTGCGTCGCAACAGCCAGATTTCGGCAACGGCGGGCGTAGAACAGCGAGGCGGTAACGGCGGTAACATCTACATTGAATCTGACTTCATTACCGCAGCTTCCTCTGAAAATAGTGATATCCGTGCTGATGCATTCACGGGTCGAGGAGGCAATATCACAATCAGAACAAGCGGAATCTTGGGAATTCAACCGCGATTCCAAGACACAGCATTCAGCGACATTACCGCAAGCTCTCAATTCGGCACGAATGGAACTGTCCAAATCAATTCTCCCGAAACTGACCCCGAGCAAGGCTTAGTTGAATTACCAAGCTATGTGCTAGACGCCGCGAATCAAGTAGCTCAAACTTGCCCGGTGGGTGGCACGACGATCGCCCGTGCTGCTCAAACTAATCAGTTTGTAGTGACCGGACGGGGAGGATTGCCGCCCACCCCTAGCGAAGTGCGCAGCAGTGAAGCAGTTCTAACGGGATGGGCAACGGCTACACCCGCAGAAGACATCCGCCCAGCAGCGATCGACAGTTCCACCAGCAACCCAAGCCCAGCTCCCTCAGCTCCGCCGCCTGCCATCTCCTCTGCAGGCATAGAAGCCCAAAACTGGATTATTAACCCCAGCGGACAGGTGCAACTAGTCGCGGCTTCACCCAGCCCGATCGCTTTTTCGTCAGCCCTGTGCCGTCGAGGTGCCTTCTAAGCGAACGTGCTAATTACAGCCCGCCCCAAACCTTAACAGTTTTATCTTTGCTGCCGCTTACCAGCGTTTTACCATCTGGGCTGAACGTTAAAGAAAGCACCCAATCGGAATGCCCAGAAAAAGTGTTCAGCACTTTTCCAGTTTGCAAATCCCAGGTTTTAATCGATCGATCCAGACTGCCACTTGCAACCGTTCGTCCTGTAGGGCTGATGGCAACTGCAAGCACTCGATCGGCATGTCCAGAGAGCGTGTGGAGTAACTGCCCAGTCTGCAGATCCCAAAGCTTAACGGTTTTGTCCCAGCTGGCGCTTGCTAGCGTTTTGCCATCAGGGCTGATAGCAATTGCCCTGACTGAATCTGAATGACCTGACAAGGTGCGCAGCAAATTCCCCGTTGGCAGATTCCAAACCTTGATTGTGCCATCGTAAGCACTGCTCACCAGGGTTTGCCCATCTGGGCTCACAGTCACCGACCACACTGAGTCGTAGTGTTCGGGTAAGGTACGACGTAGCTCTCCGGTTTGCAAAGCCCAAATTTTGATCGTGCCGTCGTAGCTGCCGCTCACCAGCGTTTGGCTGTCTGGGCTGAGAGCAACCGACCAAACCGGTCCAGTGTGTCCGGCAAGGGTGCGGAGCAGCTTGCCAGTTTGTAGATCCCAAATCTTGATCGTCTTATCTCCGCTGCCGCTTGCCAGCAGCTTGCCGTCTGTGCTGAGGGCGATCGCTCTAACAGCATCGGTATGACCAGAGAGAACCCGTAGCAGCCTGCCCGTCTTTAGATTCCAAAGCCGGATGGTTCGATCAAAACTGCCGCTTGCTAAGGTTTTACCATCAGGGCTAATAGCAACTGCCCAAACTGTGTCTGAGTGCCCAGCAAGAGATTTAAGAAGAGAAGATTTTGCTGAGATAGGCTGCAGAAAAGACGCTAGTTCTGGCAGCAAGGACTTTGCTTGTTGAACAGCAAGCAGGGGAGCAGGCTGAAGCGAGTAAAAGAGCCCCAGCCCCAAAGCGACAAGGCTAAGCACACCGCCACTCCATAGCAAAGCAGGTGCCCGCAGAAATAAAGCATGGCTCTTAAATACTTTAGAGTCTGCAGCAGTGCTGAAAACGGGATTGAGGTTTTGTGTTAATGCTTCAAATTCTGCTTGAGGCAGGGAGGCGGGCAAATAGCCCACTTCGGGACGGGGAGAACAGGCAATTTCTATCGCTTGCTGGGCGGTAAGCGAATGCTCGATCGCCAATGTATCTGTGTCTGTGTGCGATAGCGATACAGCCGCTCGTAGTGCTGCATTCAATTCCTGCACTGAGGCAAAGCGCTGCTCTGGTGACTTTTGTAAACATCGCATGACCAGAGCTTCTAAGGCAGGTGGAAGGGACTCACATCCGGGCTGCTGACGCAGCGGCTGAGTTGGCTTAGAAGCATGTGCCACCGCCCAAGCACCACCGTTAAGCGACTGTACCGACTGCCCAAAGCCAAACGGATCAGTTCCGCTTAGCATTTCATAAAGCATCATGCCCAGGCTGTAGATATCTGCCCGTTCATCCAAGTCTTTGCCAATATCAAACTGCTCGGGGGCAGCATAGCGAAAGGTGCCCAGAAAAACGCTTGTGGCATTGCTGTGGGACTGGTCACTGCGAATTTGAGCGATGCCAAAATCTAGAATTTTGACTAGTTCTCCTAATGCCATCGGCACTAGAAAGATGTTGTCTGGCTTGAGATCTCGATGGACGATCTTAATGTGTTCGCTAGAAGTTGCGCCAGAATGCCAGAGGGCGATCCCTTGATGTGCGAGATGTAGACCTGTACACACCTGTCCGATAATGCTGCATGTCCGTCCAATTGACAACACTTTTTCGCGCCGCAGCAGTTCTCCCAAAGTTTGTCCCCGCAGATATTCCATCACAAAAAATGGATACCCTTCAGGGGTTACGCCATGATCGCTGACCTGAACAATATGATCGCTTCTGAGGGCAGCACAGAGAGCGACCTCCCGCTCAAATCGCTCTTTCATTTCTCCTGCTGCTAGTTTTTCGCTCAGTACTTTCACTGCAACTAGCTGACCCAGCAGGGTATCCATTGCCAGAAAAACTTCTGCCATCCCACCACCGCCCAAGCGCTTTTCAATCCGATAGCGCTGACGATCGCCGATCAAACGACCGTGCCAGGGTTTTAGCGAGTGGGAGGAGTTCATCTCTTGGATGCGTCTAAACTTCAGAAATTGAGGTTGCAGGCATCACAATGCAGTAGCGAGCTGCCCGTTGCTCGCTCAGTATTACAATATATCAGAGCGTATTACTTAAGCAATGTAGCTCTTTACACATCTCTTTACTTTGCTTAGAAGTGGTTAAATTTGATACTCAGTGTAATGTTTTAGCAGGTGACGGCAGCACAGATCGCTACCCCAAGAGCACTATTTGTCTAGGTGACCGAGCGGCGGTTTAGACCTTGAAGAAGTGCAGCAAATTGAGGATAGAATTAGATCTTCTTGTCTTTAAGCGCACATAACTTAGTCTTGATTCAATGTTAGAGGAATGTGCTAGCGGCGGTGTTGCTGATTTCTGGGATGATTTTTAAGTGAGAGGGACGCGGAGCGTCCCTCTCACTTAAAAATCATCCCCCTGCTAAGCAATGCCCTTGTTATGATTAGTTGTCTTGCTTTCGCGGAGCTTCAGCAGCAATAGCGCTTATGGCTTCTTTTGTTGCCCTAGATTTTGAAACTGCAGACCACGGTAGAGATAGCGCTTGTGCAATCGGGCTAGTGCGTGTGGAGAACAACCAGATTGTTCACCGTGCCCACTATCTCATTCGCCCGCCGCGCCAACGGATTCTATTTACGCACATCCACGGCATTTGCTGGTCAGATGTCGCGCAACAGCCAGAATTTGGTAAGCTCTGGCAAACCATTGAGCCCATCTTTCAAGACGTTGAGTTTCTAGCAGCCCACAATGCTCCTTTCGATCGGGGTGTGCTATATGCCTGTTGTGATGCTCATAGTATTGCCAGACCGCAGCATCCATTCCTCTGCACCGTTCAACTGGCGCGTCAAACGTGGCAGCTTTACCCCACCAAACTTCCCAACGTCTGCGAATATTTGGGAATTGCACTCGATCACCATCAAGCCTTATCAGATGCAGAAGCCTGCGCTCGCATCGTCATTGCAGCCCAACCCAATTTTTCATCAGCTCGGAGCCGAAAGAAGCCACTTCCTAAGTTACAAAAAGACTAATTTTCAAGCCGCACGGAGTGCGGCTTGAAAAACACCTGCAGTCTGCGAATTCATCAAGTCCAGTAGAGGATCTGTGCCTGAGGAAAACGAGCGGCGATCTCGCGTTCGAAGAAGCGCCGTAGCGTCTTCATCGTGTCTGCATCATAAACAAACTTGGTGCCGCCAAACTTATTGCGTTTGACGCTGCGAGTAGATTCATCCATATCCAGCTTGCTGTGCGGATACCACTGCTCTAGCACCTCCTTAGAACCCGGCGTAAAGCGGTGTGAGATGAGCTCAATAGTCAGATCGCAGTCAAAATCTAGAGCGGCACTGATGTCATCGAACAGCTGGGTGTAGTGCTGCTCCCAGTCTTCGAGCGGCATGATGGGCGCGATCACTAAGCCAATCGGGTAGCCACCGCCGCCTTGCTCACGGGGCAGCGCCAGCCGCCGTAATGCACTTAGCCGAGCTGATACAGGTGCCGTACCCCCTTCCAGCCGAGTGGAAACAGGCGCAGCATTGACACTCGCTCGACAGCGGGTATGTCCATTGTGCGGCAAATCCAACAAGCCATCAACGCCATCAAACTTAGAAACCCAGCGCAAATAGCCATCCTGACGGGAACCAAAGTAGCGAATGCACTCTGCCAAGCTGCCCGTCAGATGCTCAATACCTAGCGGGTCTGTGTAGCAACTGACCTCAAAGCTAGTCGCTTCGCCCGGACGCTCATAAGCAGCAAGATTATCGAGAATTTGCGGCAGATTGGCATAAGCGCGAATTACCGGAGGACCCTGCAAACTGCCTGCTAGGTAGCAATACTGGCAGTGGGCCGGGCAGCCTTCAGCTAGATGAAACTGCCAGTCTGCTGAGGGTGGAATGGGGCTAAGCTTAAACTGGCTAGGCGGGGCAGTCACTACTGCTAGCGTCCGCTTGGAAATGTCGTAGGTCTCGCGCTCGGTTTCTCCACGCAAACCTATCAAACGATTGCGCGGCAACTCTTCTACGGGCAAATTGAGCGACTGCACCCGCGCAAGAATCTGCTGACCCCAAGGCTCGTCAAGCGCGGCTGGGGTAAATAGAACGCGATCGGGCATCCATAACCGCGTCTTACGAGGCGCTGGCTCAGAGGTTGCAGCAGAAAGGGTCGATTCGAGAACTGTCGTAGATGAAGCCAAAATCGGTTCTCCACACTAGGGATATCTCTAGTGTGACTAACTTTGAGCAAGGCAGAAACCCTCCCCAAGAGCGGATCTCACCCCATCTAAGGTAGGGCTTGCGCGAGGGGAAAGCCATGCCAAATTGAGGCGGTTTTCCTCACTGCTATCTATCTACTTACAGTCCCGCTACAGTATCCATTTCTGCCAGCGTCATGGGTTCATCGGTAAATAGGTAAGCAGTTCCTTCAGTCGTTGAAATGAAGTTGAGATAGTAAGGCGGTTCGCCTGCCTTAACGACTCGATAAACTCGCCGCCCTGCCTCTTCTGCCAATGGGACTTCTTCAAGGGCATAGCCTTTGTCCTGCAGGTTTTGCTGAATAGTATCGGCGATCGCTCTCCATTGCGTATCGGGCGTTTGCCAGCAGCGCTCGGAGTCATTGCAACCAACTTGCGCATTGGAAACATGCGGAAAATTGGTCAGAGGATCGGCAGCAGGGGTAGGCGTGGGCGTAGGGGTAGGGCTAACAACAGGCGAAGGCGTCGGAGTAAACGAAGGCGTCGGAGTAGGCGAAGGCGGGGGCGTGGGGGTAGGCGTAGCCGCAGGCGGAGGGACGCTAGCGGCAGGGAGCGGCGCGGAAGGAACTACAGGTACAGGTGCAAAGACACGCCGGGGCAATGGGGATGCAGAAGGCTGGAGGCTAGGGCTGGGAGGGGGAGCGCTAGGGGCAGGAGTTGGCGAGGATACGGCAGGCTTGCGGCGCTCGGCATCGCTGAGTTCTGGTAAATCAGTAAGCTTGACGACTTGCTCCTGCGGGATCTCGGAGGAAGACTGCGGCAGCAGCGGCAGCACCAGCACTAAACTGTGCAGAGCAACCGAGATAGCTAACCAAGGCGATCGCAATCCCTTCAAGGGGTTTACCCTGCTTGTCGCAGTCGATCGCCTTTCTGGCAGTCTGGCTGCTTTGTCCTTTGCCACGTCCTTTGCCATGTTGTTCTAGGTCAAATTCACACTATTAAAAACACACTATTAAAAAATATTCTAGATATAGAATCAACCTCGCGCTTCTTTAATACACTGCGGCTTGCGCCTAAAGCCTCAGAAATTCTACCATTCAGTCGTCAAAAGTGAGCGCGATCGGCTTGCTCTAAAGGCAACGGTTGGCAACCCTATAAAAAGTAAATTCTGTTTGTTAGGAAAGAGTTGCATTAGCGGTATAATACCTTACCAGTTGAGGCTGTACCTCTTTACTGCACTCTTTAGAGTGGTTCAAAGTAGTGGCTCAGCTTGAGTCACTCAAGCCTGGTCACAAAGCCCTAATCAGCAAAGTCGGAGCGGCACGAGCCTCACTAGAGGCTAGTTTTTCTGTGTTTACAGTTTCAATGCGAGGGTTTAGAAAGGTACGCTCCCTTGTCAGATCCACACCAACACACTTGAAACATTACCCTTTGACACAAAATATCTAAGGAGCAACATTAGCAATGAAATTTAGTCGGCGTGTTTTTATGGCGACGGGAACAGCAGCCGCTGTAACTGCGCTGAACCAATTCGGTCGCACGGCTCCCAGCATGGCGCAGCAAACTCCCAGCGCGGGTGTCCTTAATCTCTATTCTGCTAGGCACTACGACACTGACAACGCTTTGTATCAAAGTTTCAGCGACAAGACAGGTATTCAGGTGAGGCTGGTAGAAGCTGAAGCCGATCAGCTGATCGAGCGGATTCAAAGTGAAGGAGCCAATAGCCCTGCTGATGTACTGATTACCGTTGATGCGGGACGGCTGTGGCGTGCTGAACAGCAAAACCTGCTGTTACCCGTTACGTCTGCAGCGCTGACGAGCGCCATTCCTGAGAACTTGCGCCATCCTGAAGGACAGTGGTTTGGGTTCTCCAAGCGCGCACGGGTCATCATGTACCACAAAGACCGGGTGAACCCGGCAGAACTTTCGACGTATGAAGGGCTGGCAGATCCCAAGTGGCGCGGTCGGCTTCTAGTGCGATCTTCAACAAATGTGTATAATCAATCGCTGACAGGCGCAATTTTAGCAGCACATGGCGCTCAAGAAACAGAAGAATGGGCACGTGGCTTGGTTGCCAATTTTGCTCGTCCGCCCGAAGGAGGCGATACACCCCAGATCTTGGCAGTTGCCGCCGGGCTGGGAGACATTGCCCTTTCCAATACCTACTACTTGGCGCGGTTAATTAACTCCGAGAAGCCAGAAGAGAAAGCCGCTGCTCAGCAAATTGGCGTATTCTTCCCCAACCAGCGCGATCGCGGTACTCACGTGAATATCAGCGGTGGCGGTATCTTGAAGACTTCTCGAAATCAAGAAGCAGCAATCCGGTTCTTAGAGCATTTGGCAAGCCCAGAAGCCCAAGAAATTTTTGCGCTGGGGAATAACGAATATCCAGTGGTGCAAGGAGTGCAGGTTAACGAGGTAGTGGCTGAATTTGGTCAGTTTAAAGAAGACCCGTTGAATGCAGCGATCTTTGGGCGCAACAATTTGGAAGCGCTGCAGCTTATGGATCGTGCAGGGTGGAAGTAGATCCTGGCTAGGCATTGATGTGAAGGCTAGGCATTGATATGAAGGCTAGGCATTGATATGAAGGAGCGGCGCAATGCGCCGCTCCTTCACTACGATTTAGCGAATGCAATAGGTTTTGCAAACGTTTACAACGCTTTGCGCTGAAACAAAACTTTTTTGAAAACCATGCTTTGTACGGTTTTCAAAAGATAATTTGTAGTTTGTTCAAGGGAAACCTGCTGCAGAACTGGATAAAGTGGGTGAACTGAGCCAGCAACAGCAGCATCTATAGCGGTTGATCGCATCGTATATAGTTGAGTAATGAAATGTGAATTGCCCTACTCCCCTTAAGCCCTACTTCTTATATGTCTTGGAAACTGCACATCGGCCTTCATCGGGGCACAAAGCAGAGCCACGAGTCTGAAATTCATACTACTAAGTACGATTCTCCTCATGAGCCGTTATTCACGCTAGAGGATGCCAAAGAGTGCGCTAAAGAGTGGCACACTCATTATGCCCGGCTCGGCTATTACATCTGGTTTGCTCATGCAGTTAGTTCAGCCGGAGAAACAATCTCCAATCTCTTGCCCGCCGATCCCTACCGATAAGAGATTGCTTCTTTTGATTAGAAAGTTTTCCTTAAATTCCGATCTGAAGCGGGGCAAGGTTGAGCTTCCAAACTGGTTAAGGGCTTTAGAAACGCTGGATGATAACCCAAATTAACTGCAAGTACATTGCCACACCAAGAGGCTTAAGATATTATCTGAGTGACTGCGTCCGTACCTGCATTACTTCGCTTCCTACAATTCGCATTTCCCTTCCTTGAAGCTGTCATCGTAGTTTTCGTTTATTGCACCTCTACGGATTTACTGCATTAGCTTGCCGATCGCAATAGCAAGCTGTTTATGAAACGCTTCACCTATGGGCTCAAAATAGCAAAACGTGAGCAGCACTGGCATTACCCGTTGGAATCAAGGCAAGATTATGACAGAAATTATATTGAGAGAGCTGAGCAGCAGTGACATCGATTGGATGACAGAGACGGGGCGCAGACTTGAAGTTACAGCGGGCAAACATCTTTTAGAGGCAGATGCCGATCTAGGTGCGTTCCATCTGATTCTAGATGGCGAATTTGGGTTATTCACCGAATCCGGCAGCCTCAAGCAACCCTTGGCAACCTACTGCAGCGGAGATGTGTTTGGGCTGTTTTTTCTGCTTAGCCGCCCTTCCCTCGCGTTTGCAGTCACAGCGCTAAAGCCGTCATTGGTTCTATCGATTCCCCCCGAACCCTTAGCAGAGAAGCTAAGACAGGATGCTGGCTTTAGTGCCCGCTTCTACCGTGCCATCGCTATGTTGCTCTCTCGCAAACAGTGGCAAATCACCTCAGAGCTGCCTAAAGGAGCTACGGCTCAGTCAGATTTGGTGATGACGAAGGCAATCCTTTCGGTGTTTAGCTGTTTGCATGACAGCGATATGTGCTGGATGACGGGTGCAGGCAGTGTGAAACGACTCAGAGCAGATGAAGTTTATATCCGCGAAGGGCAACCGCTAGACGCTTTGGATATTGTGCTTCAGGGTAGCCTGTCGTTGTCGATCTGTGAAGAAAAGCGCAGTGCCTTAGCCTTGGCATTTGGCACACCCCGAAGCAGCCAGCCCCGCACCATTGCTCAAGCGTTGCCCGGTGAAGTTTTGGGCGTAACGGCTTTCCTAGACATGACCCCTAACCTATATCGGCTAAAGGCAACTCAAGAAACACGAGTGCTGTCTATTCCGATCCCTGCCTTGATGCCTAAGCTTCAGCAGGATGTAGGATTTGCTTCCCGCTTTTACCAAGCGCTGGCAAGCCTAACGGCAGAACGGCTATTCCAGATCCTGAGCCGTTTGGGGAGCAGCGGCAAGGAGTATGAACCAGGGTGCAGCCTCTGCGATGAATCGGAATACGAAGGGGAATTGGATATTCAAGCGCTGCAGCAATTGTCGTTGGCAAGAGCCAGATTTAATTGGATGTTGCAGCAGTTAGGCGTAAAGGATCGAGCATAACGATTGAAATGGAAAGATCGAGCATACGACTAGGCATCAAAGGTTGAAACCATGGCAAACGAACGAGATTCTAGCCTATTCCGACCAGAGGCACTAGAGCAAATTGCATCGCCTGAACAGTTGGATCAGCTAATGCAAGTCGTTAATCTAAAGGACTGGTTGCCGCTGGCGTCGATCGGCTTTCTGGTTGCTTTGTCGCTGATCTGGAGCGTGGTAGGGCGGATTCCGGTTTTTGTTGAGGCAAAAGGGCTGCTCGTCCAAAATGCCACTCCACCCAATCCGCTAATTAGCGTCAGCTATTTCCCCATTGCTGAGGGCAAACAGATCCAGCCGGGCGATCGGATTTTGATCAGCCCTGAGACGGCGAACTATCAGGAATTTGGCGGGCTAGAGGCAACAGTTACAGAAGTCTCGTCGCTGCCGGTCACGCAAGCAGCAGCGCTGAAGCGGGCGAACGGCAACCCAGAGCTGGCAGCACTCGTGTATACACCAGCTTCAATTGAAGTAATCGCCCAGCTCAAGCCTGATCCCACTACAACCAGCGGCTATCAATGGTCTATGTCAAAAGGTCCTGACGAGAAACTAGTCAGCGAAATCCCGACGGATACCAAAGTTGTGCTAAGCGAACGTGCGCCGATTAGCTTCATCTTTCCTTTCCTGAAGTAAGCCTTATGTTGAAGCCTTCACTTAAAACCGCGTGGGAAATGCCGTGGAAAACCTCGTGGGAAAACTTGCAACAGCGCTGGCAGAAAGTTTGGAGCCGTAAAGCCGATCGCGTTAGAACGCCGACGCTGCTGCAAATGGAAGCAGTTGAATGCGGGGCGGCAGCGTTGGGCATGATTTTGGGATACTATGGGCGGATTGTGCCTCTTGCGGAGCTGCGCCAAGCTTGCGGCGTTTCGCGGGATGGCAGTTCGGCTGCAAATGTGGTGTCGGCTGCCAAAACCTATGGATTGAATGCCAAAGGTTTTAAGAAGGGATTGCAGAGTGTGATGGGCCTGCGTCCGCCTTATATTGTCTTCTGGCAGTTTGATCATTTTTTGGTCGTTGAGGGATTTGGTAAGGCACGCGGCAAAGTGTGTGTTTATGTCAACGACCCCGCAGTTGGACGCCGCACCCTTTCGCTGGAGGAGTTCGATCAGGGTTATACCGGGATCGTGCTGGTGATGGAACCCAACGCCACGTTTGTCAAGGGCGGCAAGAAAAAGAGCGTGATTCGATCGCTGCAAAGCCGCCTAGAGGGATCGGTGGCAGCACTGGCTTATTGCCTGGTCGCTGGATTTCTGCTTGTGATTCCCAACCTGGCGGTGCCGGTGTTCAGCCAGGTATTTGTGGATAATATCTTGATTAATCAGCGGCTAGACTGGGTGCCGTTCCTGCTGGGAGCGATGCTGTTGACGGTGGTTATTCAGGGAGTATTAACGGCGCTGCAGCTACGGTATCTGCGCAAGTTAAAAATCAAGTTATCGGTAGCAATGTCTAGCCGTTTCATCTGGCATCTCCTAAAGCTACCCGTTAGCTATTATGCACAGCGCTATTCTGGTGAAATTAGCAGTCGTATTCGAATTAACGATCGCGTTGCCACTGCTTTAACCGGGCAGCTCACCACTACATTGATTAGTGCAGTCATGGTTGTGTTCTATGCTGCTGTCATGCTGCGGTACAACGTTCTGCTGACGCTAATCGTGGTTTCCTTTGCGATCGCCAATGTGCTGGTGTTGCAGTGGGTATCGCGCCAGCGGGTTGATGCCAACATCAAAGTAGCGCAGAATTTCGGCAAGGTGAATGGCGTGGCGATCGCCGGGCTCCAGAGCGTTGAAACCCTAAAAGCATCTGGATTAGAGTCAGATTTCTTTTCTCGCTGGGCGGGCTACTACACCAAAGCAACCAATGCCCAGCAAGAGTTAAACCTCGCCAACCAGAAGCTGAGCCTGTTGCCGTCGCTGCTGATGTCGCTGAGCACTGTGGCGCTGCTCAGCGTTGGCGGCTGGCAGGTAATTCAGGGAACGATGAGCATTGGGATGCTGCTAGCGTTTCAGCTTTTGACAGTCAGTTTTCTGGGTCCGGTGAATAATCTGGTGCGGTTTGGCAGTACGCTGCAAGATCTAGAAGGGAGTTTGCTGCGGCTGGATGATGTTTTAGACAACGCAACCGATCCAACGCTGGAAACCCCACAAAGTCAGCTTGGTAGCGCTGCCACATTGCCGTCAAAATCTACTTCAGCAAATTCTTTGCCATTGCCTGCGAGTCCTGCTTCAGCTAGTCGGCTGCAGGGCTATATTGAGCTAAAAGACATCACCTTCGGCTATAGCCGGGTGGCTGCGCCGCTGATTCAAGGCTTCAATCTGGTGATTAAACCAGGGCAACGGGTGGCGCTGGTGGGTGGCAGCGGTTCAGGGAAGTCGACTTTGGCGAAGATCGTTGCAGGGCTGTACCAGCCCTGGCAAGGGGAAGTCTGCTTTGATGGCATTCCCAGAGCGGAGATTCCACGTTCGGTTTTAACGGATTCGATTTCAGTGGTCGATCAAGATATTCTCTTATTTGCTGATACAATTCGAGCGAACTTAACGCTGTGGGATTCTACAATCCCAGACCAAACGCTGGAAAAAGCCTGCCAGGATGCAGCCATCCATGAGGTAATTCTCTCTATTCCAGGTGGATATAATGCACCGCTGATTGAGGGCGCTGCTAATCTGAGCGGCGGACAGCGCCAGCGCTTGGAAATTGCCAGAGCATTGGTGAATACTCCGGCGATCGTGATTATGGATGAAGCGACTAGCGCCCTAGATGCAGAAACCGAAAAAATTATCGACCAAAACCTGCGGCGACGCGGCTGCACTTGTTTAATCGTGGCGCATCGGCTGAGTACGATTCGGGACTGCGACGAGATCATTGTATTGGATCGCGGCAAGGTGGTACAGCGGGGTACCCACGAAACGCTATGGCAGGAAAAAGGTCATTATTCGCAGCTGATTCTGAGTGAAGCTAGCTAGCTCCGGCTTTATAGCCCGATCGCAACTCAGGTCGATCGCAACCCTGACTGACCTCCTCCATTTTGCACCGTTGAAGGAACAATCAAATTATTAGGTTTAATCAAAGTTGTTGTGTGGCGTGGCTGCATCAGGACACAGCCTGAATTTGGTAGGGAAGGGTCTATGGATTTAGGTATTGCTGGAAAACAGGCATTAGTTTGTGCCGCGAGTAAAGGCTTAGGCAAAGCCTGCGCTGTGTCTCTGGCACGGGAGGGCGTAAAGGTGACGATCGTTGCCCGCACGTCAGAGGCTCTATTGGCGGCAGCGGCAGAGATCCAGACTTTAACGGGGCAGGCTGTCCAGACTGTAGCTGCCGACATTACCACTGAGACCGGACGCACGTTAGCCTTGGCTGCCTGCCCTGCTCCAGATATTCTGGTCAATAATGCGGGAGGACCTCCACCCGGGGATTTCCGCAACTGGGAGCGACAGGACTGGATCAAGGCAGTCGATGCGAATATGCTGACCCCGATCGCTTTGATCAAAGCGACCGTTGATGGCATGATTGCCCGTCGCTTTGGTCGCATTGTCAACATCACTTCTAGCGCTGTCAAGGCACCGATCGAAACGCTGGGTCTTTCCAATGGTGCGCGCAGCGGTCTGACGGGCTTTGTCGCAGGGTTAGCCCGTCAGACCGTCCGCCACAACGTTACGATTAACAATCTATTGCCTGGTGCATTTGAAACCGATCGGCTCCGTGCCAATTTGGCGATTGCAGCACAAGCAGAAGGGCGATCGGCTGAAGAAATTTTTGAGGAACTGAAAGGCAGGTCTCCAGCTAGACGAGTTGGCGATCCGGTTGAGTTTGGCGAAACTTGTGCGTTTTTGTGTAGCGCTCAAGCAGGATATATTACGGGACAAAACCTGTTGCTGGATGGGGGCGCTTATCCCGGAACCTTGTGAAATATGATCTGGCGAATTATCAGCGCAAATATACTCTTGGAATAGAAGTGATGCAAAAGCGAAATGATGTAATCGCTCAAGCTTTAAACTTCCAGGCTAGGTAAGCATCAACCGAAGGAAAATACTGCACAATTTCGTCAAGCCCGCCGGGTCTATCTCTGAGGTAGCCCTCTAGATAGGCAGAATCTTGCATTCTGGGTAGCCAGCCAGCCTTGCGATCGCGGCAGCCCTGTTGATGACGAACTTCTCTTAAGTGCTCCAGCATATAACGAGGTTCAGTTTATTACGATAGGTTGATTTAGGCAAAGCACAACGTGCCCGAATGAAAGAGATCGCTTCTACAGCAACGCCAAAGCAGATCTTTAGTTTCGACATGAGATTAGAGAGCGGGCTGTGAGTTCAGCAAAGCAACCAGCCGTGAGAACCAGTAAACAATCTCTGGATCGCAGCAGGTTGAAAGCCGAGAGATCTCTCTGGCAAGCTGATAAGCTTCTTCAGCTTTGGGATGATCGTCAAGTCCAGAGTGGGCTAGCAGCGCTGCCTTAAGATCGCCTGGATAGGTTGGCAATCGTTGTCCCTCTGCGATTTGAATCCGTTGAAGAATCGGATTCCAGTCAATATCACGGGCAGTAAGATTTTGCATTATAATATGCCGTTTTCAACGGTTTTAGAGTTTACCTTGCATAGTAGGGGGGCTAGAGAGTTAACAGATAGACTAAAAGGTGAAATAGAGTGCCTGACAGCACTGAATTTGCAGTTTGCCTACAGCAAAGAATCTGCTCAAACTCGGGACTATCTTTAGGGAAGGCTATTTTTTGGGCTATCTTTGTTTTTCGTCCAGTTTAAGCTGTTTAATCGATAGAATCAAATACTCTTTTCTCTTAAAATGATAAATTAAATTTATCGTTAGGCTTGACAATTTAGAGTGATCTTCTATGCAGCTTTGAATAACTGCATTAGATGAGGGCATTTGCGCGGCTAAGCGGAAGTAGATTCTTTTTTGGATGCTGTACAGGGCTGCAACAGAAAATTTGCTCTCATGGAGCTGAGAAGAGCTCTATTCCTCACTGGCATTAGATTCGAGCAGACTTATTGTGTAACGCTGCAGAACTTCGCACACAATAATTTCCAATCTCAAGAACTCTACTTTTAATTAATTTTATTTATTGATTTGAAAAAGAAGACTATTTGCTTTTATCTACTGAAAGTTTTATCTTAGAGTCATCCCAATCGCCCCTATCTTGTTCAGCAGTTGGTGGCAGTCGCTGACAGTGCTGCAGAGCAAGCTAGCCTGTAACCATGTCCCGCCCTCGCATACAGATCACTCCCCATTTGGACTACGCTGAATTGATTCAGCGTTATCAAAATTGTCAAAATCCAAAAGTTAAAAATTACTGGTTAGTCATCCAACTCCTGAGCCAGCCCGATACACCGTTGACGGCTGAGCAGGTTGCTGAGAGGCTTGGTTTATCTACCGATTGGGTGCGTAAACTCGCGCATCGCTACAATCGTTTGGGCCCAGATGGACTAGCCGATCTTTCCCAAGCAAAAAAGAGAGGCGATCGAAGACCAGCTCCTCTGAGTTCCGACAAGTAGCGATCGCTGTTGAGGTCGATGCGTTCCGCCTTGGAGTATTTTGTTCCTAGCTATCTCCTGCTGGGCTATGAAAGTACAGCTTAAAGACAAAATGTCCTGTGATTAGAAGCGCAATAGGATAGAGCTAAGCGCATACATCAGGACAAATTTTTGTGTAAAAGATTTCATCTAAACGTGGAGCACCATAGCAGAACTCTGCAACGAGTGTACCGATAAATTCTTGCGCTTCGGGAGATATTAGCCGTACCTTATTTCGGCAGGGTTCTCACACAAAGAATTTTAGCCAGTACGTAAAGTGATTTAATGTGCCTCACCCGGAATCCAGCTCGTTCCAGCTAGGGGAAGACGCGCCATTGCCGCTGCTTCCAGCGTCAGCGCTACCAAATCTTCTCGCTCTAAATGGTGTACATTTTGCTTTCCACAGGCACGGGCGATCGTCGTCAACTCCATGTTCAACGTTTTGAAATAATTTTTAACTCGTTTGGCTCCCACCACTGGCTCCAAACGCTTTTCCAAAACTGGATCTTGCGTCGTTACACCCACCGGACACTGTCCCGTATGGCAATGGTGACAATAGCCCGGTGCTGTGCCCAGTGCCCGGTAATCTTCTACTGCAGAATAGTGGGTATCTGCTTGCACATAAGTTTTGCTATTGCAGCCCAATGCGATCAGCACTCCTTGCCCGATCGATACCGCATCTGCCCCCATTGCTAGCGCTTTAGCAACATCTGCCCCTGTGCGGATGCCACCCGAGACAATCAGCTGCACTTTGTCCTTCATGTTCATATCTTCGAGAGCATCGACGGCTTGGCGAACTGCGGCGATCGTTGGGATACCCACATGTTCGATAAAGACCGTCTGGGTGGCTGCGGTGCCGCCCTGCATGCCATCCACCACCACCACATCTGCACCAGAATGGACGGCCAGCTTGACATCGTTAAACGTGCGCGACGCACCTACCTTCACATAGATTGGCTTTTCCCAATCGGTCAGTTCACGGAGTTCTTGAATTTTGATTGTCAGATCGTCAGGTCCTGTCCAATCGGGGTGGCGGCAGGCCGAGCGTTGGTCAACGCCTTCAGGCAGCGTTCGCATTTCTGCCACGCGCGGGTTAATCTTTTGACCCAGCAGCATGCCGCCGCCGCCCGGTTTTGCGCCTTGCCCAATCACAATCTCGATCGCATCTGCTTTGCGGAGGTCATCCGGATTGAAGCCATAGCGAGAGGGCAAGCATTGGTACACCAACGTTTTTGAGGAGAGCCGTTCTTCGGAGGTCATGCCGCCATCGCCTGTGGTGGTAGATGTCCCAACTTCTGTGGCGGCAATTCCCAATGCTTCTTTGACGTTGGCAGAGAGCGAGCCAAAACTCATCCCCGCGATCGTAATTGGGATTTCCAGTTCGATCGGGCGTTTGGCAAACCGAGTGCCAAGTATCGTTTTGGTGCTGCATTTCTCGCGGTAGCCTTCCAGTGGGTAGCGGGTGAGAGAAGCCCCCAAAAATACTAAATCATCAAAATGAGGTAATTGGCGCTTTGCGCCTAAGCCGCGAATTTCGTAAAGACCATGCGCTGCTGCATTCTGGATATAGTGGATGATGCGGCGATCGTATCCTGCAGATTCTTCGTAAGAGATAGGTTGATCCGGTTGGGGAAAGTTCATAGGTTCTGGGTTGGGGTACGCCAACTGAAAGTTTGGTTGCTATAAATGGAATCTGTGAGGGAGAACGATGATTTGCTGCGATCTAATATTCCTGGTTGGCATCGGCATTCCAGTGATAGAGCGTTTTGGCTGAAGCAACTCGTTTGAATTCTTGGGGGCTGTACGCTAAACCTGCTTTTGAGAGAAGTTCTTCGACGGCGGTGTAATCTAGCTCAGACATCGGTTCAATTTGCGCATCTGCCCCTAGCGATTTGATATTGCCGCGCACATAGAGAACGGCTTCATAGAGCGAGTCTCCTAGCGCATCGCCTGCATCACCGCAGATAATCATCCGTCCAGCTTGCGCCATAAATGCCGAGAAGCTGCCGACGCTGCCGCCCACCACAATATCAGCCCCTTTGAGGGAAATGCCGCAGCGCAGACTAGCATTGCCTTCGATAACCAACAGCCCACCCTGCGCCGATGCCCCTGCCGAGACGGAGGCGAATCCTTTAACCTGTACCCGCCCCGACATCATGTTTTCGGCAACGCCGGGACCTGCATTGCCCACGATCGTCACGTTTGCCAGCTTGTTCATCCCGGCAGCGTAGTAGCCTGTATGCCCCAGAATTTCTACGTCGATCGGCGCATCCAATCCCACGGCGATATTGTGTGCTCCATCCGGGTTAAGAATCTGCACGGTCTGGGCACTGCAATCCTGGTGCAAGAACTGGTTGACTTTGCGCAGCGGCGTTTGGGCTAAGTCAAAGGTCAAACTGTCCATACGTACAGTTCCTCCGGGGCAGGTTCGTAGAGGTGGGCTTGTTTGATCTGAGGCAGGTGGGCAAGCGCATGAAATTCGGAGGCGATCGCCACGTAGTCATCGGTTTCGGCTACAACTGCGGGTTTGCAGGCAAAGGCATCTCGCACCAGCGCTAGCTTGTTGGTCGTTCCCATCAAGAAGGTATAAAAGCCGTCTAACGCTTCAAAGCCGTGACGCAAAGCCGTTTCTAGATCGTCACCTTCGCGCAGCCGCCACTCTAAAAAGCGGCAAGCTGCTTCCGTATCGTTGTCGGTTTCAAAGCGAATTCCCTGCGGCTCCAGCTTGCGACGCAGTTCGTTGGGATTGGAGAGGGAGCCATTGTGAACCAAGCAGAAGTCTTCGCCTGCCGTAAAGGGATGGGCGTGAGCCGGAGTCACAGCAGATTCGGTTGCCATGCGGGTATGCGCGACCGCATGAGAGCCTTTGAGCGATTTGAAATTGTAGCGATCTGCCACGGCTGCAGGCTTGCCAATCTCTTTGTAGAGATCGATGGTGCGCCCAGTTGAGAGGACATGCAGCTGGGGATAGTGTTGCTTTAGCCATGCCTTAACGGTTTCAGGCGCGAGGCTAGAGCTTAGCACCGCATGGTTGCCGTTGGTCTGCAGATGGGCATCTGCCTGAAAGTGCTTCTGGAATTCAGCGGTTAGGGCTGCCCAATCTAACGCTTGCCCGCCAGCGTACAGGCTATATTTGCGATGCGATTTATCCAAGGTTTCAGTGAAAACGGCGAGTCCGGCAGAGTCAGGACCCCGCTGAGCCATGCCTAGCAGGATCGGCACCATCAGCTCACCCAACGCCTCTCGTAGCTCTGGCTTCTTAATCAACAGTCCCACAATGCCACACATAAATTTTCACCTTTTATATAAGCGATTTAGATAAGCGATCGATTGATTTGGTCTACCCCAACCACACAGCCGCCCATCTCTTCCGCGATTGCCACCAGCGTTCGCCACAGGTATGCCCCAAACGTGCCATCGCACCAAATTCGGTAAAACGAGTCTGCTACCGGCAGCACCGTCACCCCTACGCCCACTATCGACGTGAGTACAACTGGACGATCGCTAAGGTTGAGCGCCCGAAAGTTGACGCTGCAGGTTTGCAGCAGCAGCTCATTGACGGTAGCCCCAGAGACGGCGATCGCGGCATCCTGACGCAGCACTGGATACACAGCGGTGGGCGGAGATTGGGCAGCTAAGCGCATTGCCATGTCACTTTCCCAGCCGTCTTCGATCAGAAATTCGCTGAGTCCCAATCGGGCGATCAGCCCGCCTGTGGGTAGGGGAAGCCAACTATTAGGGCGATCGGGGATGGGAACCTGCTGAGCTAGCCATGCGCCTGCGCCTGCCCCTTTCACGCCAAAGCGCATCAGGCAAGACAAATCTGCTAGCTGTAAGGCGCCGTTCGCATGGGGCAGCTTTGCTAGGGTAGGCATGCCGTTAATTTCTCGCCACTCGCCCTGCAGCGGCAGGAGAGCGGCGATCGGGCTGATGCGGCGCGGGGTAATGCGTGAAGTCATACTGTCACCTCTTGCCGATTGGTCGTTTCGGTTTGACGGCGGTTCTGCGGGTCGTAGAAGGGGGTGGGGGTGACGGTGGCAGTCACCAGACTCCGATCAGACCGGATAGTCAGGCGAGTGCCGGGAGCGGCTAAGTTGGGCGTGACGTAGGCTAGCCCGATATAGCGCTGCAGACTGGGACTCAACGCAATGCTGGTAATGCGACCAGCAATCTCGCCTTGGTCGATCACCAGATGGCACTCCTGCGGTGGTGTTGGCGGAGCAGCCTCCAGCATAAAGCCGACCAGCTTTTGTTTGAGCGGACGAGGAGCCACAATTTGCAGGCTACGTTGCCCCACAAAAAACGGCTTGTCTAGCTTCACCGCCCACTCTAACCCCGCCTGCCAGGGAGTCGTTAAGCCATCGGTATCTTGACCGACGATCAGATGCCCCTTTTCTAAGCGCAAAAGCCGCTGTGCTTCTACCCCAAACGGACAGATTCCATAAGGTTTGCCCGCCTCCATCACGGCATCCCAAACCGTCGCTGCCGATTCTGCCGCCACATGAATTTCGTAGCCCCATTCGCCCACAAAACCAACGCGCATCAGCACTGCTGGAATTCCCGCTACGATCGCCTCGCGCACTCCTAAATAAGGAAACGCTGCCGCAGACAGATCGAGATCGGTGAGCTGAGCCAGCACCTCACGGGCAAAAGGACCCGCCAAATTCATTGCCGATCGCGCCCCCGTTAAATTCACCAAACCGCACTCCGATCGCCACAGGATATTCAGCCGAGATAGCTCCCGGTAGATATGGGCTGCCCCTGCGGTGGTGGTGGTGAAATAAAAGCGCTCAGCATCCAAGCGGGCGATCACGCCATCGTCAATAATCACGCCTGACTCGTCCAGCATCAGGGCATAGCGAGTCATGCCCACCTTCAAGTTGGCATAGCGCCCGCAGTAGACCCGCTCTAAAAATTCAGCCGCATCTGCACCGCGAATTTCTAGTTTGCCCAATGTGCTCACATCGATCAGCCCAACGCTCGATCGGACTGCCTCCGCTTCCAGCGCAATACACTCTGCGCGGCTTTTACCAGGACGCTGATAGTATTCGGGGCGCTGCCATGCTCCCACCCGCATAAACTCGGCAGCCAGCTCTGCATGACGGCTATGCAGCGGAGTTTGGCGCTCTGGGGTGAAGCCACGCCCGGCTAAATGAGACAGCGGCACGGGGTGAAAGAAGGGACGAGCAGTAGTCGTTCCCACTTCACCCGGAGATTTCTGAATAAGGTACGCCAGAATTCGCAGCGCGTTGACATTAGAATGTTTTCCCTGGCTAGGACCCATGCCCACCGTCGTATACCGCTTCAGTAACTCAATGTTGTCAAAGCCTTCCTGAGCGGCATTACAGAAATCTTTGTACTGCAGGTCTTCATCGAAATCTACGAAGTTTTTACCCGCCGGATGGGCGATGATCGGGTAGGGATGGGAAGGGGATTCTAGCTCAGGCGCGATCGCTCCCTGCCAGCCTGTACCCATGCCCAGATAAGCGGCTGCCTCTGCTCCTGCCCGTTGCCCATCCTGCAGCTTTCGCTCCACTTCAAACACCCCGTTGACACGACCACAGGCAAACACCCCTGCCGGAAGCTGCTCAGGCACAAACTGCTGCAGCGAATTTTCAAAGCGCATCTTGGTTCCAGCTTGGTACAGCAGATTGGCTGCGCCTGCCCAGCCTATGCTCATCAAAATGCCATCACAGGCGATCGATCGCTGAAATCCTGTCTGAGACTGTCCTTCCACAAATGGGCAAACGATCGCCACCGAAATGCCATCACCTGCTGGGTTAGGTCTGGCTTCATAGATACAGTGACCTGTCAGGATGAGAATGCCTCGATCTTGCAGCGCTTGCGTCACCGGATCAGGTGTGTAGCGATCGCGTAAATCGACAATGGCAGCGATCGTGACTCCATGCGTTACCAGATCAAGTGCGGCTCGATATCCATCCCGATTCGCCACTAAGACAACTGCCCGTTCCATGGGCTTTACCGCATAGCGGTAGATCAGCCGCTGGGCAGCAGAGGCGAGCATGATGCCCGGAAGATCGTTATTGCGAAACACCGCTGGCTGCTCATAGGCTCCGCTCGCCACAACAATAGCCTTAGCTCGCATCTTGGAAAGGCGCGTTTCATCTACCAGCGGCACCCAGTGATCGGCATAATATCCTGCCGCTTCAGTCTTGAGATACAGCCGGATTTGCGGATGTGCTTCAGCGGCTTGGATCAAGGCTTGCATTTGCGATCGTTGTTCTGCATCTGCCCCAAGCTGGTAGCTACCCGAACCGCCCGCATAGGCGTTTTCATCGACAATCACCACCTCGGCTCCAGCCTCAGCTGCCGCTAAGCCTGCTGCCAGCCCAGACACGCCTGCCCCAATCACCAGAACATCACAAAAGTCATAGCGTTTGGCAGTGCGGATGTGGGGTGTAGCAGGGTCTAACCTCCCCAAGCCTGTCATACGGCGGATGGTGCGTTCCCAGAAGGGAAACAAGCGCTTGCTGTAGAAGGCTTTGTAGTAGAAGCCAACGGGCATGAATGCAGCAAAGAAATTGAGGACGCTGGCGCGATCGCTTTTCACACCCCCGATCGTATTCACCGCCGATAGCGAAAGTCCGGGTTCCAGAGGCAGCACATCCGCCCGGACGTTAAGCTGCTGCCCTGCTTGCATCAGCGCGTTGATGTCATGATTTGCCAAACTCAAGATGCCGCGCGGACGATGATACTTGAAGCTGCGTCCCAGCGTTCGTTGTCCGGATGCCCACAAGGCGCTACTGACGGTATCGCCGGCATATCCCCAGAAGCGGCTTCCCTCAAAGGTAAACTCAATTCTTTGGGTGCGATCGATCCATTCCCCAGGAACGACAGGAAGACGATAACTCATGCGATCGCTCCATAGAGGTAGGTGCGTACAATTTGATCGGTGACAGTATTTCGCTCAGCAATAAACCAGGTATTGCTTGGGATATGACACCACCATTCCTGCTTGATTCCAGACATACTGTTTCGATTAAATATGTAATCTGCCCAGGTTGCATCGTCTGCTGTTTCTGGATTGGGCATGGGGCGCACTTCGCCGCCATAGGTGAATTCAGAAACGGGTCTTGCACCATTAATCGGACAGGTCATAATTTTCATCACGCCACCTCCACTAATGCCCCACTAATGTCCCACCTAATGCCCTACTGAGGCTGCCCCTTTTTCACCCACTAGATCGAACTTCTCAAACCGTGCCAGCGAGAATTCTTCAATCAGCGGATGGTTTCGATCGTGAGCAATGGTATAAGCCATGGTTTTCCCAGAGACGGGCGTTGCCTTGAAGCCCCAAGTGCCCCAGCCTGAGTCCAGATAAAAACCCTCGATCGGCGTTTTGCCCATGATCGGGGCAAAATCAGGAGTCATATCTGCCATGCCCGCCCACTGCCGGACGATCTTAACGTGAGACAGACAGGGGAATAGCTCCAGCATATGAGCGGCAAGCCCTTCGACAAACTCCAGCGTAGAGCGAGTGGAATGCAGCTCGTATGGATCGAGAGATGCACCCATGACTAATTCTCCCCGCGCCGTTTGACTCACGTAAACATGCAAACTACCCGATACGATGATTGGATCTAGCCAGGGTTTCATCGGTTCGCTGACCATTGCCTGCAGCGGATGGATATAGAGGGGCGATCGCAGCCCCACCATCTGCAAAATCCGCGGAGTCGATCCGGCGACAGCGCAAAGGACTCGTGGCGTTGAAAGATTGCCCCGGCTGGTTTGCACTCCCGTTACCCGACCCGCCTCTACCGTAATCCCCAATACTTCCGTCTGCTGATGGATCTCTACCCCACGCGTATCTGCCCCGCGTCCATATCCCCAGGCTACCGCATCATGGCGGGCAATACTGCCGGGAGCGTGATAGAGCGCGCCCATCACCGGAGCCTGTCCACCGCAGGTGATGTCCATGTGGGGGCAGGCTTCCTGCACCGTTTCGGCATCAACCAGTTCGCTCTCAATGCCATAGTGTTTGTTGACCTCAGCTCGCCATCGCATGGTGCGAACTGCTGAATCGGTGTGCGCCAGCGTGAAATGTCCACGTGTTGAATAAAACAGGTTCAGATCGAACTCTTCAGATAAGTCCTGCCAGAGCCGCAGCGATTCGTCGTAGAATTTAACGCCTTCTGGGGTCAGATAATTCGATCGAATAATGGTGGTATTGCGTCCGGTGTTGCCGCCGCCGATATAGCCTTTTTCCAGAACCGCTACTTTCGTCATGCCATAATCACGGGCTAAATAGTAGGCAGCTGCCAGCCCATGCCCACCGCCGCCAATAATCACCGCATCGTACTGCGGCTGGAGGCGATCGGGCTGACGAAACATCCTGGGTTCTGGATGCCTTTCTGAGAGGGCAAATTTTAACAATCGTAGGGGCATGGCTTGCTGCGGAGATGCGGCTTGGGTGCTGAGCTGTCAAGAGGGGTTGTTCAGGGCTGCGAAAGCAACACAGCCCAAAGACTGCAATTGCTCAGTGTGAATATAGTGCAATAAAGTTTCCTATGTGTCAACAATGCTATGATTCAGGGCAAGAGTCCCAAGGTAAGCGCATGGTAGATGCTAAAGCTGGAGTGGCTAGAACTAGAGTGGCTAGAACTGGAGTGGCTAGAACTGGAGAAGTTAGAACCAAAGACACCACTGCTAAATTCACGGAACAGCCTGCTGATTCAGCCGTTCTAGATGATTCACTTGCCCGCTATCTTGGCGGGACTGTCCGCGAACTGCGTCAAAATCACGGGTTGACGATCGCCGAAGTTGCCGAGCAAACGGGCATTTCTCGCGGCATGCTGTCAAAGATTGAAAATGCCCAAACTTCAACCAGCCTAGAGACTTTAGCAAAGCTAGCTAACGCCCTCGGCGTTTCGCTCTCCACGCTGTTTCGCAATTACAACACGCCTGCAGGCAGCGCCCAGCTTGTTAAAAATGGTGAAGGGATGGAAGTGGTGCGGCGAGGCACAAAACGAGGACATACTTACCAACTGCTGGCATACGATCAAGGTCCAACAAAGCGATTTGAACCGTTCCTAATTACGATGGATGATGCCTCCGAGGTTTTTCCAACGTTTGAACATTCGGGCGTTGAGTTCATTCATATCCTGGAAGGGAAGCTGGAATATCGTCATGGGCAATCAACCTATCTGCTGGAACCTGGCGATTCACTCACCTTCCGAGGCGACATTCCCCACGGTCCCGAAACTCTGATCGAACTGCCGATTCGATTTCTTGCCATCATTCACTACTCCCCGCCAGAGACAGACTAAGCTGCACTCATTGAACCGCACTCAGGAGCCGTGGACTTGGTCAAAACCACAGATGGCAGAGCCGATCGCCCTTGGAGCGAGCCATTCTAGAAGAGGTTCTCTCTGCTGTGCGAGCTAGAGACGCGCTGAAAAACATGAAGTATGGTTGAGGAGTAGCACTCCTACATTTGCTATGTCCACACCGCGCTTTGGGGAGCCGTGTTCCGGTAATTCATCGCCTGAATCTGATGAGCTTGCTGCTCTAAGAGCCAGAAATGCAGAGTTAGAACGCCAGCTGCAAGACTGTCAGCTTCAGCTTCAGCAGAAGCTGGAAGAGCAACACCGCTCGGAGGACAGGCTAAACAACATTCTTAATAGCGCAACCGCTGCGATCACCAGCCTGCGAGTATTTCCTGATGGAACCCGCGAATATAACTATATTTCGGCTGGCTGCAAAGCTGTGTTTGGCTATCCTCCCGAAGCCTTTGTAGCTGCCCCCAAGCTGTGGCTGTCGCGCGTGCTGCCTGACGATCGAGAAGCAGTCGTTGATGTTGAAACCAGCAATAGTTTTAGTGATGGAACTAAGACAATTGAATTTCGTTTTCGTCGTGCAGATGAAAGCATCTGCTGGATCTGTGAGACCATCACATCGCAATGGGATGCCGCCGCTAGCTGCTGGCTCGTGACAGTAGCTAGCCTGGATATAACCGAACGCAAACAGCTTGAGCAAACGCTTGCTCACTCTGAAAATCAATATCGACTGCTGTTTGAAAGCAATCCACACCCAATGTGGATTTTTGACCCAGAAACCCTAGCGTTTCTCGCGGTAAATCATGCTGCAATCGCTAAGTATGGCTACTCTAGGCCAGAATTTTTATCGATGACCATTGCTGATATTCGACCCGTTGAAGATATTCCTGCATTAAAGCGATCTGTTGCTCAAATTCCCCATTCTGTTTCTACCAATGTATACAGCGGCAAATGGCGGCATCAAACGCGCCACGGTGCTCTGATAGAAGTTGAAATTTCTGGGCATAAGATGTTTTGGGAAGGAAAATCTGCCGTTTTTGCCCTGGTAAAGGATATCACCGAGCAGCAAGCTGTGTTTCGCCAACGCAACGTTACTCAAGTTGCGTTGCATCAGTCGGAGCAACAGATCCGCAGAATTTTGACCAGTATCAGCGATGCCTTCTTTTCGGTGGATCGAGAGTGGCGTTTTACCTTTTTGAATCAGCAAGCTGAACAGCTCATGCGACAAGAAGCACAACAGTTGCTTGGCAAAAGCATTTGGGAAGTCTTTCCAGATGCAGTAGATTCTATTTTTTATGATCAATATCACTGGGCAATAGAACACCAGCAGCGCGTTTCCTTTGAAGCATACTACCCGCCCTATGATCTCTGGGTTGATGTACGGGCTTATCCGTTTGAAGCAGGTCTATCTGTTTATATGCTTAATGTGAGCAAGCGGAAGCGCAGTGAAGCTAAACGCAAGCAGGCGGAATCGGCAGCCCAACAGCTACAAGATCGCCTGCAGTTTGTTCTTTCAAATACCTCCACAGCGCTCTTGACCTGCAGATCCTCTGGCGATTATGGCGCAACTTTCATGAGCGCTAATGTCAAAATGATTTTAGGATACGAGGCGCAAGAGTTCCTCAATGATTCAAATTTTTGGTTAGATCATGTCCATCCAGAAGATGTAACAATTATTCTCAACGGTTTAGATCCATTGTTTAACCAGGGTCATCACACCCACGAATACCGGTTTCTTCACAAGGATGGTTCCTACCGATGGGTGCAGAACGATCTGCGGCTCATTCGAGATGGAGACGGCAATCCGATCGAAATAGTAGGGTGCTTAACTGACACCACCGCTCGCAAGCAGGCAGAGCAGTTGCTTCAGGAAAGCGAGGAAAAATTTCGGCAAATTGCAGATGCAGTTCAGGAAGTTTTCTTTATTTACAGTGCTGATTTCAGCCAAATTCTATACATTAGCCCTGCCTGTAAGCAGATTTGGGGCTATCCACCTGAAGCTTTTTACCGGAAATCTGATATCTGGATGCAGCATCTATATCCAGACGATCGAGCCAGAATCGCCAATCTCCTGACTCAGGTTCAGCAGCAAGACATAGAAGCAGAATATCGGGTTGTTCGTTCAAACGGCGAAGTGCGATGGTTCAAGAGCTGTGCTTTTCGGATTTGTGATGCCCAGCAGCAAGTTTCTCGAATCGTCGGAACGACGCGCGACATCACATCACAAAAACAAGCTGAACTCGCCTTGCAACAGCTCAATCAAGAGCTAGAACACCGGGTGCAGCAGCGAACCGAAGAGCTAGAACGCTCTCGGGCTGCTCTGCAACAGCGGGAGCAGGAAGTTCGCACTCTGGTTGAAAATTCACCGGATATTATTACTCGTTTCGATCGATCCTATCGATGCTTATATATCAACCAGGCAGTTAAATCAGTTACGGGGCTATCGGCAAGAGCATTTGTTGGCAAACTGTTAGGCAGATTCCGATTGCTGCCTGACTACACCCTGCTTTGTGAAGTTGCTATCTATGAGGTATTTGAAACCGGAGCTGAGCAAATTGTTGAGCTTGAGTTCTCTATTTCGCAAGCAATCCGCTGTTTTAGAGTTCGTTTCATTCCAGAGTTCAACGCATCAGAACAGGTTGTTACCGTTTTAGGTATTGCTGAAGATATCACAGAGCAAAAGCAAGTAGAACGAACGCTGTTAAAATCGCGTGATTTTCATCTGACGTTGCTAGAACTATCTCCCACATTAATCTGGCAGACAGGTTTGGATGCTAAAAGTATTTACTACAATCAAAGCTGGCTTAGCTTTGTAGGGCGTACCTTAAAACAGGAATTAGACGGCGGTTGGCTGAAGGGACTTCATCCAGAGGATGCCGATCGCTGCTTCAGAACCTACATGGAAGCGTTTGAATTGCGTCAGCCGTTCCAGATGGAGCATCGCCTGCAGCACCATAGCGGGGAATATCATTGGGTGATAGATTTTGGTAGACCGTTCAATGACCTGGATGGGAATTTTGCGGGCTTTATTGGCTCCTGCTATGACATTAGCGATCGAAAGCAAGCAGAAGTTCAAATCCAAGCTGCTCTCCGAGAAAAGGAGACGCTGCTAAAAGAAATCCATCATCGTGTCAAAAATAATCTACAGATTATCTCAGCACTCCTCAGTTTTCAAACTCAATCTGTTCAAGATCCACAAATCCGAGCAGCACTCCAGGACAGTGAAGATCGGCTGCAGGCAATGTCGTTGATTCACGAAACCCTTTACCAGTCTGAAAATTTAGGACGGCTGAATTTTGGTAATTATATCCGTCGCCTAGCCGATAGCATTTTGATTGCAAACAGCAGCCGGGGTCAGTTCATCAAAATCCTGTATCAGTTAGAACCCATTCTGCTAAATTTGGAGACAGCTATTCCCTGTGGCTTACTCCTCAACGAACTTGTTACCAATGCGATCAAACACGCCTTTGTCAATCGGCAGAGTGGATACATCTACATCAAGCTGCGCTATACTGCAGAGCCGAATCTGACGCAG
Organism: Phormidium tenue FACHB-886; assembly: GCF_014764505.1. Classification (GTDB taxonomy): domain Bacteria; phylum Cyanobacteriota; class Cyanobacteriia; order Elainellales; family Elainellaceae; genus FACHB-886. The sequence continues at coordinate 18,056 of NZ_JACXWX010000030.1, read as the reverse complement.
CGATCGCCACGTCTGCTAGCCTCTCTAAAGCCGAACCGTTCTGTGCCTTACTACATCCTGAGCATTGAAGACGATGGAATCGGGATGCCAGATTTAGATTTGCAGAACCCCAAATCTTTAGGATTACGAATTGCCTTTGATCTAGCGCAACAGCTCCGAGGGCGGCTCGAATTAGATCGCCATAACGGAACTCGATTTCAGCTTATTTTTTCTGAATTGAAGTATTGTAAACGTTTTTAGCGAAATTTTAGGCAATGTTATAAAGTATACCCATGAATCCTATGGCTACCGTGAGAAAACAATCCTGTTCGTCGCTGTATTGTCCTGTAAAGGTGGTAGGGTAACCAAATTTAAACGCGAGATTTTGTGGTAGGAGGGCAAAAGCCAGGAAGGTGTTTAGCTATTTTGCCTGTTACATTTCGCTACCTTATGAGTTTGCTGCCGATCGTTGAATGTTAAGGAGTTGGCTTATTCCAATGTCAGCTAGAGTGTTGGTCGCGGAAGATGAAATTCTTATTGCTCGTAAGATTGAAGCCACCCTTCAACAGTTAGGCTATGTTACGGCAGCGATCGCCATAGATGCTGAGTCAGCGATTCAGAAAATCGCTGAAACAAAACCCGATCTCGTGCTGATGGACATTTTGATGCCTGGCGAAATGGACGGCATTGAGGCTGCCATCCAGATCCGCACTCGCTTCCAAATTCCTGTAGTCTATTTGACTGCCTACGGGGATGCCGACACTCTTGCACGAGCCAAACGAGCAGAGCCTTTTGGCTATATTCTCAAGCCTTTCCAGGCTCAAGAGCTTGATGCCACTATCCAAGTTGCGCTAAATCGGCATGCAGTAGAGCAACAAAGGCTAAATGCTCTACGCAATATCATCCCTGCTGCTCTACTGCATGAAGTGAATACGCCTTTAAACGGGATTATTGCAGGTGCAGAGCTAGCTGCCAAATCTTATGATTCCTTCTCCAGAGTTGAAATACTAGAGCTTTTAGACTGTATTTATCTCTCTGCTGTTCGCTTGGACAAAGTCTCTCAAAACATCCTGCTTCACATTAAACTTGAAATCATTTCAACCGATCCATCTGCCGTTGAGCAACTGCGGCAGGACTGCGTGCAAACTAGCCAATCGGTAATTGCAACTCTTGCTGGGCAAATAGCCACTGAAGCAACCCGATCGCCAGACTTACAGCTAGAGCTAGAAGATGGCTCAGTTCAAATTTCTGAGATACATCTGAAGAAAATTGTGACCGAGTTGCTGGACAACGCTTTCAAGTTCTCCCCTCCAGACACGGCTGTTACGCTTAGAAGCTCGTTTCAGCAATCAGTGTTTGTCTTGACGGTGAGTGATCGCGGCCGAGGATTGGCGCCAGAGCAGCTAGCCAATGTGGGAGCCTATCTACAATTCGATCGGCAGCTTTATGAGCAGCAGGGCGTTGGGTTAGGGCTTTCCCTCACTAAACGCCTAACGGAACTACAGGGCGGTGAGTTTTTGATGGAGAGCACACCCACCCAAGGAACGACTGTAACGGTTAAGTTACCAGTTGCATCGAAAAATTCCAGTTGCCTTTCTCACACAATATCTAAGTAATTTACCCCAGTTGCTTCATCTTATAGGTCACTTCGACTTATACAGGTTAAGCGAGTTTCAATTTCTGAGAGCAGTGTTCAAAATCTGTTTCAGGTAACTAGATCATTGTTTCATAGCCAGCCCAACCCATCTCTGGCTCCGGTCCTGGCTCCATCTCTATTAAGTATATCCAGTAAATATATCCAGCTTTGCGCTTCAAGCTAACAGCGCTTTATCTTACCTGTTCTACCTATAAAGTTAACTTTTTGCTCCCGATGAAGTGAGGCATTGCCAAAACGTCCACGGTCTGCTGTCCTTACTAAACTGTATAGATCGAGTTGTAATGACAACAGTGTTCTTTTGTCCGTACTAGTTCTTTTGTCCGTACTATCAAGAGGTGATTTGACGAGGGAAGCATGCTGCCGAAAAGATAGAGTAATGCAATCCTGCTGGTCTTTTCAGCTTTCAAGCCTGCTTTCCCTGTCTAGCAACTGTTTAGTAAACGCTCCAGTCTGCGATTCCACGATCGCGAAAAACTGCTTCTGCCTGGCGGATGTCATCCTCTGTTCCCTCTACCATAACCAGGTAATCTCCCTGCTGTAGACGACTGCTGTAGTGATCCGCCTGAGATTTAGGAACGCCGATGTTAGTTAGCGCTTTGATTATATTATTTTCTGCTGCTGCTGCAACGCCGCCGCCGACAATGGTGGCTGCAATGGCTGCCCCAAGGCTCCCCGCTGCTAGCACGGCTCCAAGACCAGGTAACGCTAAGCTAGTTAACCCCAACATTGTGAATCCAGTTGCACTCACAGTGGCAGTATCACCAATTGCATCATTTGCAGTATCAATTTTGGTATTGTTGATCCGATCGCTTACTTCAACATTACCTACTACTGATTCGTCTTTACTGTCCAAATCTCTACCAACAACAGAAATCTTCTCCATTGCAAACTGAGAGTTATTTAATGTCTTAAGCGATTCTTCTGCGCTTTTAAGGTCTGAGAATATTCCAAACGCGCGTTTCTGTTGATCAACAGCCATTTCTTCCTCCCTGTGTGATAGATAGCTACAGAGAAGCTCCCAAGACCTAACCTTGAGTACCTCTGAGCAAGATGACTTCTAAAACTTTGTTCCTTGCTTTGCTGTGGGTTTTGAGAACTTTAGCTCTAGAAAGGCATCAGTCTGAATATAAATGTTCTATCTAATACAATCGTCTATCCAGAGAGAGGACAGTATTCTGGATGAAAATGTGTTCTAGCAACAAAAACCTGTAGAAGGTTTTGCGCTGCGGTAAAAAATAGGGTGCTAGAAAGCGTTACACAGTTAAAGCTGTGTAATAAAGCGGTGTAATACTGTTAAAGCTGTGTAATGAGGATTGGTTTTCCTGTGTGCTTTTGCGGTGCTGCTGCATCCTCTACCGTGACCGCAAGTTTAGCAACCCATTCTCTAGACCGATAGACATCCGGGACAGCGATCGTTCGCAAACGATTTCCCTGAGCATCTACGGTAAACACCTCCGTCAAGATGGCTTCCTTTGAATCTGCGGTAAAGGGAGCATTTTGCTTTAGCACCGTCCATAGGACATAGACTTTTCCAGGAGGCAAGGCGGGCAAATTCTCGACATCTAGAGTAGCCTCTAAACGGCTGGGGTTGACCAAAACGCTTGCAGAAGCTGCATTAGCCGGTGCAGTAGCTTGTAGGGTATAGGCGATTGAGTCATCGCTTTGTTCGGCTTCAGTGGGCTGGGTCTGGATCGCCTGCAAAGTTTGCCAAAGGCGGTAGTTGCTGATTCCTAATGCAGCGATCGCTGCTGCTGCTGCTGCTCCAAGCAATTTGCCCCAAGGAAAAGGTTTCTTGTTGGCTCCGGCAGCGACCGAAAGCTTTTGAGGGGTAGACTGCTGAGCAGCTACAGACTCATGAGCATAGGCAGCCAAAATCGCATCCCGCAGATGAGCGGGTGGCTCTACTTTTGGGGGGTCGTAAGTTAGCTCTAGCGCCTTCTGCACCTGCGCCACTTCTTCAGCGATCGCTGGTTCTGTTGCCAGCAGTTGTTCAAAATCTGCCGCCTCAACGTCATCAAGGTCGCCCAGGACATACCCTGCTATGAGGAGCTGTAAGTGTTCTGGAAGCATCGACCTAGCCATAATAGTGGTTATTGAATGTAATTGGTGAGCGTTTGGCGTAGTTTGAGCAGTCCCCGCCTCGATCGCGCTTTGACTGTACCCAAAGGCAGCCCCAGCCGATCAGCAATTGCTGATTGACTAAGACCATCGTAATAAGCCAGCTTTAGAATCTGCTGTTCCTGATCAGACAGTTGTGCCAGTGCTGTCTGGACTTCTTGCGATCGTTCTGCCTGAGACACTTGCTCATAGGGAGACGCACTTACCCCGCTAGTGTTCGTCTTCCAGCGTTTTAGAAGAGACAGAGCTGCACTACGCGACCGGACGCGATCGATCGAACGCGAACGGGTGAGGATTGCTAAAAATGTTCTCAACGATCCTCGGCTGGGTTGATAGGCAGCAGTTCTAGACAGATTCACAAAAATGTCTTGAGTTAGATCTTCTGCTTCTTGGGGGTTGCCCAGTATTTTTAGCGCTAAGCCGTAGACTAAGCCCGCATGACGATCGTATAGAATGCCAAGTGCAGCAGATTGACCTGCTTTAAGGGCAAGATACACTTCTGCATCTGTCTGATTCAGAAGGGTTTTCTCTGGGTTGCCAGATTGCTCAGAAGGCATGACAGGGATTTCTGTAGAACTACTCGAAAGGATGTCTTCCAAAGCAACCTTAATCAAAGGAGCAAGCGAAGCTTTAGGCGTTGATGGAGTAATAGATTAATGACGATCGGCACGAGGGACAGGGGATAGAGCTGAATGCAGGATGCAGCTAGGTAAAAGCGAGGCTTTGAAGCTGCTTTAAGCCGCTGGCAGCACTGATGCAAGCTACCCGAACAGGTTGATCTATTCTGGACAGCAGCGCTCGGTAGGCTAATAAGCAAAATCATAAAATCTGAAACAGTCTGAAACAGAAGTGAAAGACGTCGGCTAACGCTCACCGCTCCGACCATAAGGTGAATACAGCAGCCAAACTGCAGTGATCAAACTTAGCCTATGGTATACCTTAAGCGAATCAGCGCACAGTATTCAATCCTCCACAAAAGGCAGGTGTGAATTAAACTTCAGCGTTCGTATTTCAATGTAGAAGTAATATTTATATTAATTAGACTAGATTCTCTATCTCAAGGGGGTTGACATTTAATTTATAGTTTTTGAGTAGAGTAAAAAGTGATAGCTCAGCCAGAAAAGACATCCTCTAGGCAAATGAGGTATGGGTTAGTAACCGATCTAGCATGTTGCGTTACGTTGCTAACGATCGCGCTTAAGGAAGTCATAGAAAATGGTTTTATCGCTTAATGGTTTTGAGTTAGTTGGGCAAGCTTTGCAACGCAACTTGATGCTGAACCGTTCGAACTGCAATTTCTCTACACACTCTTCTTTTTACCCACTCAAGCGCAACCATGCAGCTCATTTATCGGAGTCACAGCTATCTTTATACTCCAGCAGCCCCAAACCTTACGTTAAACCCCGTGCCCTTAGCTGGCGTTACCAGGTTGCTAGAGAACACTACAGCACAACCATTGTGCCTAAACCCCATGTCGAACTCTGTGCAATTAACTGGCGCTATCAGTTGGCAGCAAGACTTTAGGATTTAATTTTGCATCTAATTGCAATTCAATAGGTTTTATCTATTCATTATTTAGTTCATTAACTCAAATTTCCAGGAGACTACCATGATTAATTTCGTTTCTATTAACTAAATTGCGTCAGCAGCAGTCAAAAAATTAGTTGAACTACTGTTGCCAAAACAATCCGATTGTGATCCTTACGTCACTCTCTTGCAAAGATTTCTGGTACTCCACGCTCATCTCAAGAGCACGACAAGCAATGGATCTGTACATAGTACATTTGATATCAAAATGTCCAACGCTGTTGTCGAATTTCAGCAGTTTCACGGCATTCAACCCGCCAATGGACAAGTCGGCGCATACACCTGGAATGCGATCGCCTATCCCGCTGATAAAACGCCAGAGCCTCTCAATCCGATTGCCAGTATCCATGCCGTGTTACCAACTGTACAAACTGGCAATTATGGTTCGTTGATGAATGTGCTGCAACGACTGTTAGTGATTTATTCGTAAACCTGCTAACAAATACATCCCCGGTGAGCCGCTGCCAGAAACCTTTGTAGATGGAGATTTTGGCAAAAACACCGAGAGTGCAGTGCGACGGTTCCAGGCAGCGCTAAAGAGCCTCTATTTTAGTTAAATTGTACATCCGACTACCAAAATCCCTCAACTCGCTACCGGGGTACTGGTTAAGCACGCTTGCCAAGCATTCGCATGCGAACGCCACCTGCTGGGGCAAGAGTTACGCCGCGGCGTTTCGGTAATACTGGCTTTGTCTCCGTCAGTGCAAGCTCATAGCGAGACAGCAGTGTAGCAAGAATTAGCTTCATCTCTACAATCGCCAGCGCTTCCCCTATACAGCGTCTTGCTCCACCCCCAAAGGGGAGAAATTCAGAACCGCTAAACTTGTTCTCTAAAAATCGCTCTGGCTTGAACTGCTTTGGATTTGGATAGATATCAGGACGCTGATGCACTAGGTAAATGCAGCCAACGAACACCGTTCCCGGTTTAAACCTATAACCCAATAGTTCAATCGGCTGCTCAACCCGTCGTGGAAAGGTTAGCATGGCGATCGGATGAATCCGCAGCGTCTCCTGGCAGATGGCACTCAAATAGGGTAATTTGGTCAGGTTCATGAGGTCAGAGGTATCTGCGGAATCTAGCTCCAGCAAAAGTTTTTCACGAACATGCGGTAGAGAGTGAATCCAGTAGAGTGCCCAACTTAAAGCAGAAACAGTAGTATCCTGTCCTGCCAGCATTAGCGTTATTAACTCATCGCGAAGTTCCTGATCGCTCATCGAATTGCCGTTTTCGTCTCGTGCTGCAATCATTAACGACAGAATATCAGTTCTGTTTGGATCACAATAGGCACGCCGATCGGCAATTTCCGCAAAGAGCAAATTATCCACCTGTTGTCGCAGCCGTAAAAATCGACCCCAAGGCGTCCAGTTGCCCCAATCCTTTTGCAATGCCTTAAAAAACAGGACTGAGGAAGAGATTGGGGCACTAAACCCATCGGACATGATGCGAGTCAAATCTCGCAGCTGCAAATAGCGATCGCCCTCCCGCACGCCAAATACTGCTTGAAGAATCACCTCGAGGGAAACCGCCTGCATGGTGCTGCGAGCAATAAACGATTGACCTACGGAAAGCTGATTCATCGTTTGTTCCGTCAGGTCAGTAATTAACTGAGCATAGCTTCGCATCCGCTCGCCGTGAAATGATGGCATTAGGAGCTGGCGCTGACGGCGATGGGCATGACCACTTAACAGAAAAAGAGAAGTGTTGCCCGTCAGAGGAGCTAGAATCTCGTTGATTTCTCCGGGTGCACTTAGCTCTTTACGATCGCTCGTTAGGATGTATTGAATAGCTTGAGGATTGTGAACAAAGACAAGATCAGCGCCAAAGTCAATAATCTCGGCAGAAAAAATGTCGGGCTGTTGTTGAGCCGCTGACTCCATATAGCCGACCGGATCAATAACCCATTGCAGCCGTTGCAATATGGGAGACTTTGTCAGCGGGTTTATTTGAGCCGTAGTAGGGTTGCTGCCTGAAGCTCTCGGTTTTGCTTGCGTCATGGCGGTTGCACCTCTCTAAACTGGTTTAATATCGTGAGACTGTTTATCCACCACCTATTAAAGATGTTATCTCATTGCTGAGGCTAGGATTGCAGGAGCTCCGCTAGCGAACTGGATCAACAGCTATTAAGCTTTGTCGAAGGCAAGGTCATTTCAGGCGGGACCAGATTAACCGACGCACCAAAAGAAATATTGCGGTATAACTATTGCAGTAAATCAACAATCAATCTGATTGCAGATAGAGTTCTTGCAATGCAGCAAAGAATCACTAAAATTCTCGAGTTTAGTCTCGTTGTCATACTAATTGCTAGTGCAATTTGGTTTGTTAATCGAGTTGGCATTGATCAACTCAGAACCAACGTTGCTCAGTTTGGCATCTGGGCACCATTCATGATTCTGTTGCTGAGGCTGACTAGTATCGTAGTTCCTGCTTTGCCAGGTACAGCTTATGCGATTTTGTCAGGTGCTTTATTTGGATTTGCACAGGGTTTGGTTGTGATTGCGATCGCAGATTTTGTTGCCTGTGCTACTAATTTTTTTATTGCCCGTCGCTATGGTCGTGGAGCGGTGCAGCGTCTCGTAGGTGAACGATTTATGGAGAGACTCGACCGCTGGAGCCAGAAATATCTTGAGGGCAATTTCTTCTTGATGACGGGTGCTTTGATGACTAGCTTTTTTGACTATATTTGCTATGCCGCTGGTTTAAGCCGGATGTCTTGGAAGCGATTCGTGAGCGCTTTAGGACTGAGTATCGTGATTGTGAAACCTCCCGTTGTGGCAGTTGGTGCAGGTATTCTGCAGGGCGAGAAGCTATTGATAGGTGCTTCAATAGTGGGGGTGCTGGCGATCGCAGTTATTACTGCTTGGGCCCGACGCAAAGGAAATCAAGCTAATAATCCGGATCATTAGGGTCGAGTAGAAAGGTTTCCTCCAATGGTTACTCCAAAGTAGTTGAGTAACCACACAGCTTTTGCCCAATCGCTTACCAGAGCTGAGGCAGCTTATGAGCATTGCGATATCGTTCGTGTTTTTCTAAGCTGCAATATCAAAGATTGCTTTAATGAACTTGGCTTGAGAAATACTGTTTCCTTGGTCTATTTCCGTCACCTGTCCTTTTCTAATCATATTCATCGCCTCAATTCCATTCAAGGTTCTTTTTGCCGTATTGAGCGACTTGAATTCCATTATCAGGTTGGTAATTCGCTTAATGTTTTTGTGATCCTGCTGAATTACATTATTCAAATACTCAATCTGTCGTAATTCGGTTTCTGCTGCCAGCGTTTCATCTGCTTTCATCACCCCTCGAGCGGCGTGGAGCTCTGGATTTGTTGCGGATGGGCTATCAAGCTCATGGAAATTGAAGCTGAGTCACAACACGGCTCAGTTTAGTGTTTCTACAATGCACTCCAAACAGGCTTTGGGTATTGTTAGTTGATCTACTACGCCACGGCTTCTGATGCCACCAGGTGAACTAACGTAGAGCCGATCTCCTCTAGGGGCAACACTCGATCTACTTGACCTGTGGCAATTGCTGCTTTCGGCATCTGGAAGAACTTAGAGGTCAATTGATCCTGAGCGATCGCTCTGCCCCCATGCTTCTTAATCGATATCACGCCTAGTGCACCATCGGAGCTAGTTCCCGTAAGAACGACTGCGATCGCTCTTGTCTTGTAAGTCGCTGCCAATGACATGAACAGTTTATCGGCAGCAGGGCGAACAAAATTCATTTTGGGAGCATCCGAGAGCAGGAGTGTACCGCTTGGTTGCACCAGCAGGTGTCGACCCGGAACTGCAACATAGACAGTGCTGGGACGCAAAATATCTCCAGTGGCGGCTGGCTTGACCTGTAGCGCCGTTCGCTGGCTCAAGATTGCAGGCAGATGGCTGGGAAAGTGAGGGCTGAGGTGCTGAACGACTAGAATCGCTGCTGGAAAATCAGCAGGCAAGGTAGCCAAAACGATGTGAATTGCTTTTAACCCACCCATAGAAGCTGCTAGTGCTACCACATGAAACGCAATATTCGGGAAGTGAGAGAAAATGCGCTGTTGCGGGATTTGAATCAGGGACATGGAGTGCAATCTTGAGAAGCTTGCCAGAAGCAGCGATTGTACTGAACTATACAATCGCTGCTTCTGATATTGTACTCTCCTGTACAGTCTTTGTTCATAGCGATGCTTCCCTACGCCAGAGGTGCCCCCTCCTAATCCTGCGTTACTCTATTAGATAGGAGTGACGTAATCAGGCAATAAAATTTGTGTCCCAAGACTTTCCAACTCCTATCAACAATCGGCTCTTGGCTAGCTTGCCCAGAGAGGAATATGAACGGCTGCAGCCTTATCTAGAACCCGTTTCCCTCCCCCTTAAACAAGAGCTTTATCAGCCCAACGTGCCGATCGAATTTGTTTATTTTCCGTTAAGTGGCGTTTACTCACTGCTGTCGCTGGCTTCAGAAGGCGAACTGGTCGAGGTGGCAACGGTAGGCAATGAAGGCATGGTAGGGCTACCCATCTTTCTGGGAGCTAGACAAATTCCAGGCGTAGCGATGGTGCAGGTTCTTGGTGATGCCCTGAGAATGCGTCCAGCCGATTTTCGAGCTCAAGTCACCTCCGGTACAGCGCTCTATGAGATGCTGCATCGCTATACCCAAGCCTTGTTCAATTTCATTTCACAGTCTGCCGTGTGCAATCGGGTGCATTCGATCGAACAACGCTGCTGCCGCTGGCTGCTGTTGACGCATGACCGGGTGGGAGCTGATACATTTCCACTGACCCACGAGTTTTTGTCGCAAATGCTGGGGGTGCGGCGGGCGGGAGTGAGTGAGGTCGCTGCCAGGTTACAAAATGCAGGCTTCATTTCCTACCGATATGGCAAGATGACCCTTACGGATCGAGCCGGGTTAGAAGCAACTAGCTGTGAGTGTTATGCGCTCATCAAATCGGAGTTTGAGCGCTTAATCGGTGACAACAATATGAATTAAGACTCTATGAATTAAGACCCTGGAAGCAGGTCATCGTTTTCGTTACGTAAAGGTAAAACCGGCAAAGCTGCGACAAGTCATTTGCAGTCAGCCCGTCCGTTGGTTTCCCGCTAGCTTGAGCTATGGGTAGCAAAGCCGGGCCAAAGTGCAAAGGCGTGCTAGAGTGCAAAGTGGAAAAAGGGCTTGTGCAGCAAGCCTTTCAGCTTCTAGATCACTTTTCTCCAATTGTTGTGCTTCTGGCTCCAGAGCAACCTATCTAAACGACAGAATTAGGAGTTCAGCACCGCCAACATGCCAAATGAGACGACAGAAGTTCTACTTTGCACTCTGTAATCGCTTCGCTACCCATCCGACTACTTCGTGGATGTCCACAGGCTTAGCAAAATGCTTTTGATACCCTGCTGATATCGCCCGATCGCGGTCTTCTCGATTAGCGTACCCGCTCACAGCTATTGCTGGTATCTGCTCTGTTTGTTGTGGTTCTAGCGCTCTGACTTGGGCGATGAGGGTATAGCCGTCCTTCTCGGGTAGCTGAAGTTCACTCAACAGTAAATGGACATCAGACCGGCGCAGCAGTTCGATCGCACTGTCACAGCAACCGGCTGTCAGTACTTCTGCCCCGTTCTGCTCAAATACAAACTCCAACAACTCCCTTGAATCCGCATTGCCATCCACCACCAACACCCGCAAGCCGTCAAGCGGCAGAGCGCCATCCTCAATCACGATAGAAGTCATTGCAGTCAGCAGCCTTTAAGTATCTTCCGCTTAAAGACCTGCTATCACTGTAAAGCAACAGGTTCCAAACTATCTGTACGGTTTCGGACAGGTCTCAGCTTTTTTGATGGGGTGAAGCTCAGTTCAACCGCTGAGTAGAGGTTCAACCGCTGCGTAGATTCAATCTACCCGATCGCTCCACGGGTAGTCGCCGTGCTGTCTCAAGGTGGTATAACATTCACAGGCAGTGGCTTCTAGTCCTCGACGATTGACAATCGTGATTCTACCGCGTTGGCTTTCAATCAGTCCAGCCTTCTGCAGGGGACTCACCACTTCGCGGTTGTGTCGCAAAAACCAGCGAATGGTAAGGTAAGCAGGACTACGCTCTTCTTCCTGCTCCCCTATGTCTACTGAGTCTCTATTCAAGTGGCGCCATTTCTTGCCTGAAATCATCCTGCTCAATGTCCGGTGGTATTGCCCTTCGGGTTCGCCAGTTCCCTACGGCGGGAGACCCGCCTGCAGGACTGGACTCACCGCTATTCGCTCAGCTACCGAGATTTGGAGGAGATGATGCAGGAACGGGGGGTAGCGGTGGATCATTCCACAATCAACCGATGGGTGCTGAAGTACACGCCAGAACTGGACAAACGCATTCGACGGTATCTGAAACCGACAAATGATTCGTGGCGCGTGGACGAAACCTATATCAAAATCAGGGGTGTGTGGAAGTATCTGTAACGTGCTGTGGATTCGGAGGGGAATACCCTTGACTTCAGGTTGAGCGCGCTCGCGGGATGGCAAAGCAGCAGCACGCTTCTTTCGTAAAGTACTCAAGGGTCAGCACAATCAAGCTCCACGGGTGATCACAGTGGATAAGAATGCCGCTTACCCAGTGGCAATAGAGACGCTTAAGCAAGAGGAGGCAATTGGAGAAGAGACTGAATTACGGCAAAGTAAATACTTAAATAAGGTGATTGAGCAGGATCATCGTCATATCAAGCGCATCGTGAAGCCGATGATGGGATTGAAGACGTTCAACAGTGCCAGAAAAACCTTGAGCGGAATCGAAGCGATGAACATGATTCGGAAAGGACAAGTGAAAGAAATTGAACAAGGGGATATTGTCTCTCAAGCTAGATTTATCGAAGCAATCTTTGAAATTGCTGCTTAAGGGAATGCAAACGATACCGATCGTTTCTCCTTTATAAGTTTTTGCGACACAACCGATGTATTTGAGTTGGAGCATCCGTTCTAGTTTGCACTCTATAACAGCTATGTGCTTGTGATGCCTTCATGAAGGTTCGCTGGGGAGATTGAGGGCAGTAGCCAGTTTATCAAGCCGTTGCTTCTACCCTCAAGCGCGAATACCCAGTTCTGACAGTTTCCACAAAAGTACCCTTGAGGGTACTTCAGAGTATTCAGAAGATTCTTCATAATCGTAGCAACAGCCAAGTAGCTCATTGAACTGAGGAGAAAAGTATGGCTTTCGCAGTCTGTTACACACGACCAGATGGTTCTACAAAGTGTGATCAGATCTATGTTCCCCTACCACCTTAGCAGGATCTATTGCGACCACCGATTCCACCAATAGATTTTGGTGACATCTTCAAGCGCGTCGCCTTGAATGAGCCTACAGTATTGTTTGGATCTAGACCAAATCCATGGCTTAATCCTCAGATTTTTGATGAGCAGCTAACGCCAGAATTGCTGCAAGATTTAGCTCTGCTCTCTACAATTCACACAATTTCAGAATCACTCAGTCCGTCATTACGAGGACTTCTTCAGGAGCAGCTTATGAGTGCAGTTGGACAATTACCTCTGCCAGAAAATGTAAAGATTGACATCTAATTTTGCGGAAAAGCTGCAATTGGTTCAGTAAAAACTCTAGAGGCTGTAGTAGCGCGTCTGCTCTTAAAGAGTGAGTAAGGTGGGCAGTGCCCACTACGGAATCGGATTTTGGGCGATCGTATTACCTGCAATTTTAGCCTAGACATGCTAATAGGATGGGCATTACCCATTCTGTTTGTTTGTGGGTTGTAGATAGAAGCGCAGCACAACAAGCCTGTTGCACACCGACCATATAAAGTTGGTTAGCGAGTCTAGAAGGTATTAGCGGTGGGTAAACGTAAGCGTTGTGCCGCAGCTATTTTTATTTAGAGTTGTTCATTTGGAGAAAATTTCATGGGCATAAATGATGGATTGATCGGCTATTGGCAATTTGATGAAAGAGAAGGTGCTACTGTCCTAGATAGATCAGGCAACAATAATCGCGGCTCATTAATCAATGCCACTCGAAGTGATGGAATATATGGCAAAGCTGTAGAACTTAGGGGAAGTAATAATTCCCATATCAGCATTCCAGGTTCGGTAAGCCTGAATAACCTAAATGCTCAAATTACTGTGACCGCTTGGGTGTTTCCAAATGTAGCGCCGGAGGGTTTTAAAGTCATAGTTTCTAGACAAGTCGGCACCCTTCTACATCCCGATCAGTTTTATTTAGGCTTTGGTCCAGAAAACGGCAATATGCATTATAAGTGGCACCTTGGCACAGACGATAATGGCACTTCACTGGAAGGGGATATCTACCGTGGTACTCCAGATAACAATCGTTGGATACATCTGGCAGGAATCTACGATGGAAGTACCATGCGTCTTTATGTGGATGGCACCGAAATTGGTAGTAGGACTTTGACTGGAAACATCCGAGTCGATAATAATCCTGTCACAATTGGTGGAGAAGAAAATGGATCAGCTCCTCAAGTCGTAGATGGCGAATTTGAAGGACTCATTGATGAAGTTCGCATCTATAATCGCGCTTTGGATGCATCTGAAATTCGTGAAATTTTTAGCCTTGAGTCGATCTGAGTCAAGTGTCATTTTGACTGCTCCTCAATAAACCTATCGCAAAAGTCAAAAAATCGTGAATGTCTCGAGACCGCTTGCATAAGCAAATTGCATTTGTTTTTGGACTTGTGCAAGAGGTCTCATGCTCTAAGTGTCCTAATTCACTAGGAAAAGGTATTTTTTATGATTTTTGTGGAATTAGTCACCATTGCTCATATTCCTCCTTTCTCTGAAGTTACCTTACGAACAGATAAAGATGAATGGGAAATTAATGAGATTGCAGGCACCTACCAAAACGATCGCTGGATATTCGAGCTAGCTGATCCCAAATATTTAACTGGCTTCCTGTGTAAGTTTACCCTCAATCGGCAGATTTGGTCTAACGGTGACAATTTTAATATTCCTGGCACCGACAACCAACGTTATACTTTTTATCTCAGTGAGTTTGGCTTTGGTTCGCCTGTTCAGCCCGTTGTCGAACTTGGTCAAACCCAGGCTAAGCTTTTTGATATTACCCGTCCAGATCCTGCTGATCGCGAACCCTATGATGTTATTGTGATTGGCTCTGGTATGGCTGGGGGCGTATTGGCTGATCAACTCGCTGATAGCGGTTTAGATACTTTGGTACTAGAAGCAGGCGGAGTTCCCCTAGAGACTCACATTGCAAATCTGCCTCGACGCCATTTTCCTGGTGAATTTAGAAAACACGTCTGGGATCGCTGGTTTGAATATCAAGTGATTAATTACGATCAGCCTACTGATGGTAGTGAAAATGATTATACAGCAGGTGCCCAGGCGTTTAATTTGGGTGGGCGATCGGTATTTTGGGGCGGTTTTATTCCACGCATGAGTTCCTGGGAGTTAGATTATTGGCCAACTCAAATTAAGTGGGACCTAGAAGATCGCTACTATCAACTCGCTGAAGACTTGATGGGTCGTTCCACCGCGCCAGCGACTCACTATACACGGGAAATTCATCGACTATTGCGAGAACAACTTCCTCGATACAGCCATTTCGATGCTCCAGTGGCAGTTAGACAGAATTTGGTTGGAGCAAATACCATCACGACTGGTATGTTTTCAACGGCAGATCTGTTACTGGAATCATCAAGAACTGGTGGCCCTACGGGTTCGGGCAACTTAACTGTGCGAACTCATCATCAGGCAATCAGAATTGAACCTGACGAACCCTGCACAGTCGTTGTTCAGGATATGATTTCCGAGGAAGAAAGGGAATTTTCAGCTAGGTATGTCGTCCTTGCGTGTGGCTGCTTTGAAAGTGCACGCCTTGCCAAACGCAGTAATATAGGCAATGGCTTGGTAGGGCAGGGCGTTACCGATCACCCTATTGCGTTTATACATTTTTCGATTCCGCCCGAGTCGCCCTATTACGATCGTTTTGGGTCGGTGAAGGTGGTATCCCAACCCATCGAACCACGACCAGGAGAAGCTGGAGTTCGTGATCCCTTCAATATTCTGATTGAACTCGGTGCAGATTTTAACCAAGGACGGTATCTGGATGAGGACATCTTCCGCCTCAATGCAGAAAAGCGCAATATGCTTTGTGAAATCGTTTTTCTGACAAATACCGAATTGCTGTTAAACAATCAGATTGAGCTAAATGCCGGGAATGATTTTCGTCCGATCGCCAAAATTCAAAATCCTGGACTTCCTGACGCAGTGGAAGCCAGAGTTAGGGAGATCTCAGACAATATCCTGACTGCTTTAGGGGGAGTGAAGTTTAACGAAGGATTTGGCGATGGTGGAGTTGGCGGGGTCGGTCATGAGGTTGGTTCTCTCCATATGCAGGTGAGAAACAGCAACAATATTCAAAAAGGAACACAGGCCGTCTTAGAAGGTGTTGTCGATGAAAACGGTAAGTTTCTCGACCAGGAGTTTATTTACGCCTGTGATCTGTCAATATTTCCTACCTCTCCAGCTGCTAACCCCAGCTTAACAGCGGTCGCCCTCGCACTACGTTTAAGCGATCATCTAGTCGGGCTTGCCCGTTCTTGATGAATCCTAACCTTCTCAACTATGTGAGAAGGTTAGGATTCCTTTTTGGTATTCATAGAAATTCATTCAGGAGAAAAATGGTAGTTGGTATAGCACCACTTCAAGTCAGTACCCATGAAGGCATGGGCAATATTGTGTTTCCTGGCGGCACCGCCTTTCGCGTTTGGGCACCCAACGCCCGCCAGGTTCAAGTGGCTTTTTATAACGACTCAAACCAAGTTAATAATAGCCCTTCTCGCTTAGTCGGGTTAGCTTCAGAGAATAATGGCTATTGGTCTACTGATGTAGCTGGCATTTCACCAGACCAGCTCTATCGCTATCAAATTACCAATCGCGATACAGGGGAGGTCTTATACAAGATTGATCCGTATGCGACGCAAATTACCAACTCAGTCGGGAAAGCTATTGTCCGCGAATCAGAGTTTCCCTGGACGGATGACGATTTTCGGATGCCAGATCACAATTCTCTGGTAATTTATGAGCTTCATTTAGGAACATTTGATGATGATCCAGGCGATCGCCCTGGAGATTTAGCGAGAGCCACTGCACGACTCGACCATCTACTTGAACTTGGTATCAACTGTGTTCATGTGATGCCCCCTAATGAATTTGCCGCCGATTTTTCCTGGGGATTTAATATCGCCTTCCCATTTGCGATTGAGTCGGTTTATGGAGGGATTGTCGAATTCAAAAAGTTTGTCGATCGCGCCCATAGTTTAGGAATTGCGGTTATTACTGACAGCGTATTTAATCACTTTGGACCTGGTGATTTAGACGAATGCCTAAGGCGCTTTGATGGCTGGCATCAAGGTGAACATGGAGGCATTTATTTCTACAACGACGATAGAGAACCCACTGACTGGGGTCCTCGACCCGACTTTGGACGTCCGGAAGTGCGGCAATTTATCCGCGACAACGTGATGTTTTTGCTGGGTGAATGTCATTGTGATGGGTTAAGAATTGATAGCACATGCAATGTTTGGGGATTCAATAACGGTCAAGGGTGGAATGACGAAGGGTTTAATTTACTCCGTTGGATTAGTGATGAAAAAAACTTTTTCCATCGCTATCCTAGACATAAAATATTTATTGCCGAAGATTGGCACAATGACGGATGGGTCACACGTCCGACACCAGTGATGGGAGCAGGTTTCGATGCCGAATGGCATTGGTTTGTCCATGAAGCGCGCCATGCTTTAGAAAATCCCAGCGATCAATTTCGAGACATGAATGGAATTGCTCGCGCGCTCTACGCTCGTTTCAATAACGATGCTTTTAAGCGGGTGATTTATACTGAATCTCACGATGAATCCGGCAATAATGATGCCCTAGCTCGCCGCATCGATTCCGCCAATCCTGAATCTTGGTTTGCCAAGAAGCGAACAACTCTTGGGGCTGCTTTAGTTTTGACGGCACCTGGAATTCCCATGATTTGGCAGGGACAAGAACTTTTCTCAATTGACAAATTCAGCGACACAATTCCACTTGACTGGTCTCGCAAAGAGACTTTTAACGGCATCTTTCAACTCTACCAACGTCTTTGCCAGCTGCGACGCAATTGGGACAACAATACTCGTGGGTTGCGAGGGCAGCACATCAACTGCCACGTCGTCGATAACCTCAATAAAGTTGTTGCCTTTCACCGCTGGAATGAAGGCGGTCCAGGGGATGATGTCATTGTGATCTTAAATTTCAGCGATCGCACTTGGGATTCTTATCGTGTAGGGTTACCCAGTTGGGGGACTTGGTGGTGTCGTTTTTCTAGCGATTGGGCAGGCTACAGCAACGATTTTGGCAACGTGGGAGGACATCCAGTCAGCGCTGAAGCAGCACCAAAAGATAATATGCCCCATAGTGCCGGTTTTGCGATCGGTCCCTATAGTGCTCTCATTTATTCTCAATAAGCATTGACGAAGGTCGAATTGATATCGAAATTACAAACGCTGACAGTTCAGCATAACAAATCGCTGAACCAGAACGGAATAATGTTTGTCTCAGGACTTACGCAGGGGCACTAGGAGTAGGGATTGCACAAGCGAGCCATCCTCGCTACAGTTCCTGTATGAGTGCATCAAACCGCCAGTCCGATGACGTTCACCAAGCTCAACTATTGCCAATATCTGCTGAGTAGCCAGACCAATTACACGCTGACTTATCTAGCCGAGCATC
>NZ_JACXWX010000003.1 GCF_014764505.1 Phormidium tenue FACHB-886 | reverse complement strand
CTTGCACTGGTCAACCTGGCGACGAATTCACCAAGCCGTTGCCAGATTTCATCACTACAAACGTCGGTCTCTTGCAACCGCCCCAAATCTACAACTGTAGTACTAGGTATTTTGCCCACAGCGGCACGATCGCCTCAGAGCCATACCAAAGCCTGCCGGGACGCGGCGAGTGCAGCACATTTTCCAGCGTCAAATTTTCTGCGCCTTCAAGATGGGCAGCGGCGATCGGCGTCACTCCATCTCCCCAGCAGTTACCTTGCCCCACAGTGAGTTCATAGCTGCTGTAGGCAAACCAGGTGGCAGGGGCGCGTTTGCCGTAGATCGCTTTGCCGGCCACACAGACATAGCGAACATCGGCACAGAGGCTACAGTGCGTCTTGACAAAATCCAGGTTGCGCTTTGTCCAGCGCTCTTGGCTGACATGAGGCGTCCCCAGCGTCACCAGTGTCTTTACAAACGTCGCGCCTTTCCACAAACAGACTTTACCCGCATCGCCAGGATGAATATCGTAGGGCACTTCGCCGAGATAAATGCGGCTAATCCAGCCGCCTGCCGAATGCCCCACTAGGTTAATGCGATCGCTGCCTGTCTCTGCCTGCACCTGCTTGATGGTGTGGTCAAGCTGCTGCAGGATGGGCAGCATCGATCGCCCGCCCAGCGTGGGGAACCAGTCTCGCCGCTTCAGCGGTACGATGTGAGCTGGAATACCAAGCGACTGTAATGCCGCTTGCATTTCTTGGTAGGGGAGTGCGCCTGCCAGATATCCAGGCAGAATTACGGTTGGATGTCCCATTCTTCCTTGAGCCACTTGAGAATTTCGGCGTTGACGACGTGGGGGCGCTCGTCGTGCGGGCAATGTCCGGTGTTGGGAATGGGGACAAACTTGATGCGGTTATCAACAGCCGCTTGATAAGCTCTGGCACCCGCGATCGGTGTCCAAGGGTCGGCTTCACCCCAGAGCACGAGCAGGGGCTGAGTGATGCGGGGCAGCAGGTCTTCGGGTCTGGGACCGGGTGGAGCCGTGAGGATGGAAGCAAACACTTTTTGCGCACCCTCCTGACAAGACGGCTGGTAGAGGATGTCGATCAGCTCGTCTGTGATGGCGGTTTGGTCGTGGTAGACCTGTCGTAGCGTATTGCGAAGGCGGGGCTTGCGGCGAACCTGGTTGAACAAAAACCCGCCGACAGCCTCTGAGCTAACCAGCTTGGTGAACGCACCCATGACCAGCCGCAGCGGTAAGTTTAGCTCTTCGGGGCGATGGTTCAGCCCGCCTGCTGGGTTGAGCAGCACACCGCCTACGGCGATTTCTGGGGCATCTGCCAGCATCATCAGCGTTAGCAAGCCGCCGATCGAATTGCCGACAAAAATTGCCGGAGTTTGGACGTGCGCTGCCCAAAAATCTTTAAGCATTGCCTGCCACAGCTCCACCGTGTAGCTGACGATCGCCTTATCCGATGCACCAAAGCCTAGCAGATCCAGGGCAAACACTTTGTATCCAGCCTCAGCTAGTACTGGGATGTTGTTACGCCAGTGCCCAATGGAGGCGCCGAAGCCATGAATCAGGATGAGGGGCTGCCCTTCACCTTGGACAGCGTAAGCGATGCGGTGGTCTTGCCCCTCCCAATGCCAGGTCCAATGGCGAATGGGTAAGCGCTCAGCCCAGCTTACAGATGCGGTAGAGAGTTGAGTAGACACAGTTTCTATTCATATTTCTTAACTCTCTCTTATTTTACGGGATTCAGACCAGTTCTACTTCTGCCGATCGCTCTATGGTTTTGAGGTTTTCCAAGAAAGCATAAACCGAAGGAGGGTGCAGGGCGCTCTTAAGCATCGCGATGCCGATAATTCGCTCCAATGGCTGCGGTAGCTGACGTACATGAATCTGGGGAGAAATAGGCTGTGCAGCCAGTCTGGCGATGATCGTAATGCCCAAGCCCTGCTCAACCATGCTTAGGATTGTCGAGTCGTCGCGGAATTCGTAGGTGGGGGTCAGCGATCGCCCAACTCTAGCCGCGTAGTCGCTGACGATCATACGGCAGGAAAAATTCCCAGTCGGCAAAATCAGCGGATAGGCAGCGAGCTGCTCCCAGGTCAACGGATTATTTTTAAAGGTTACGTCGGGCGGCAGCAGCGCTACGTAATCGTCACGCAATACTTCCCACACTTCAAAGTCATCGGAGGTCGGCAAAATGGTGATGCCCAAGTCAATCTGTCCTTTGCGGAGCGCAGATTCGATCTGGTCGCAGTCCTCTAGGTCACGCAGAATCACCTCGATCGCTGGAAACCGCCGCTGAAACTGAGCAATCGCTTTGGGCAACAGATGGGTGGCAGCGCTGCGGAAGGCGGCAATTCGCACCTGCCCGCCTTTTAACCCCTTCGCCAACTTTGCCTCGCTGCTGATGTTGTCGAGCGATCGCAGAATGTCCTGCGCATGGCTGACGACTCGATCGCCCACAGATGTCAGCGTCGCTCCGTGCCGCCCGCGGGAAAACAGCACCACCCCCAGCTCTTCTTCCAACGCGGCGATCGCATGGCTCACGGCGGATTGCGACACTGCCAGCACTAGCGCGGCTTCACTAAAGTTGCCGGACTTCGCCACTGCAACTAGCGATCGCAGTTGGTGTAGCTTGATCCCTTCGATCGACATATAAGGTATCTCCCGACGACTGAGTAAGACTGGCGGCTTTGAGACTATCTAAGAACGCATACACGGCAGGCGGATGCATCGCTTTGGAGAGGATTGCCACCCGGATGATGCGCTCTAGGGGAACAGGCAGCGACAAAACCTGGACATCTGGGGGCAAAGGTTCTGCGGCAAGCCGCGGCATGATCGTGGCACCTAACCCCTGTCGAACCATGCCGATGATGGTAGAAGCCTCAACAATTTCGTAGGCAATTTGAACAGGTTGCCCGTACTGAATTAAGTGATGGTGGATGGGAGCGGCGCAGAAGTCGTTGTCAGGATACAAAATTAGCGGAAACTGCGCTAAATCTGCCCAGCTTAGCATCCGCCCTACAGGAACATGAGGCGGCAGCAGCACCACATATTCATCGCGGGCGATCTCCCAAACCTCAAACTCTGCAGAAAGCGGCACAAATGCAAACCCAATATCTGCCCGCCCATCGTGTAGCGCCTGCTCAATACCACCTTGACCACGAAACTCTGACAGTGTCACACTGATCCCCGGATGAGCAGCCCGGAATTGCGCGATTACCTGAGGCAATAAATGAGTTGCCGCGCTGCGGAACGTGGCAATTCGCACTTCTCCTGCCTGCAGCCCACGCCCTAAAGCTGCTTCTTTGCCCAAATTTTCCAGCGATCGCAGCATGTCTTGAGCGTGACGAACCACCCGCTCCCCAACAGGGGTTAGCGTTGCACCATGCCGCCCCCGACTGAACGCCATTATGCCTAGCTCTTCTTCCAGCGTGGCGATCGCATGGCTCACGGCGGACTGCGACACCGAGAGCGTTAGCGCAGCTTCGCTAAAGTTGCCGGACTTTGCGACCGCTACCAGACATTGCAGTTGACGTAACTTGATGTTTTCGAGATTCATGGCTCTCCTCTGGCTGTTCAGTGCTTTCGGCAAGCGATCGGCTGATTTGCTTAAGCGTTTCTAGGAATGCATAAGTCGCAGGGGTTTGAGAGGCTTCTGCCAGAGTTGCCACCCCCATCACCCGCTCTAGCGGCGTGGGTAGAGAGCGGAGCTGGATGTCCGGCGGCAGGGGTTCTGCAGCAAGCCGGGGTAGAATCGCCACGCCCAAGCCTTGCCGCACCATGCTGACCGTTGTAGAATCTTCCCGCACTTCGTAGGCAGGTTCAAGTCGCTGGCGCAGACCGCCCAAATGATTTTGAATTCGCAGTCGGCAAGAGTCATCCTCGGGCGGCAAGATTAGCGGATACTGCGACAGCTCTTCCCAAGTCAGCGGTGTGTTTGGCACCTTGAAGCGAGGAGGAAACAGCACAAGATACTCGTCTCGCAGCATCTCCCAGACTTCAAACTCGCTGCTGGTCGGCAACACCGTCATGCCAATGTCAATCCGCCCTTCCCGTAGCTCCTGTTCTACTTGAGCATCAGCGTTGTATTCGTAGAGCGACACGCCGATCGCCGGATATCGTTCTCGGAATTGGGCAATCACGATCGGCAGCACATGGGTTGCCGCACTGCGAAATGAACCTAGCCGCACTTCGCCGCCTTGCAGTCCCTTAATGCGATTTGCCTCTGTGCCCATTCGGTCGAGCAACCTCAGCATCTCTTGGGCATAGACTAAAATTCGTTCTCCAATCGGCGTTAGCGTGGCTCCGTGCCGCCCGCGGGCAAACAGCACGACGCCCAGCTCATCTTCTAGTGTGGCGATCGCATGGCTAACCGCAGACTGCGACAGCGCCAAACTAAGGGCTGCCTCGCTGAAGTTGCCATATTCTGCAACCGCGACAAGCGCCCGGAGCTGAGAGAGTTTGATGCCTTCGAGATTCATAGAATTTAGCCTTATGTGCGAGATGCAAAGTCCTTTGACGTAGCTTAGGACACGCTGCACGGTTCACCGTTTATGTTCCTGATTGTGCCGTAGATAATAAGTTTCCTCCAGCACACATTCTATGAATTTTTTTCATAGAAGTGATGAAAGGGACTGTTTGATTCCAGATCGCAATGTTTCTACACTAAGAAATGTAAGCAAGATATGGAAGCACTCAGCCAGCAGTTTAGGTTTTGCGTTATCAACCTCAAACTTGAGTTGGTTCAGGTCACCACTCCCCTGATATTCAAGGGTGAATGTCGCTGAAGCTGCTTGAATTTAGGAGGATCGCTATGAAGACCGCATCTCACTACTCTGTTGACTTTTTCAAGGTTTCTGAGCCAGTTCCTACGAAGCCGCCAGTCAAGAAGCAATCATTCGGCTCGCTGCTTGGCAAAGTTTGGCAGTTTCTCAACTCAACTGATTTAGAACCAAAAGTTCAACAGAAATTCGATCGCTTTGGCTACTCGTATTGGCGCGCCTTTGACCCGCTCACCAGCCAAACTAAGTACTTTGAGACTGAAGACGAAGTTTGTCAGTGGTTAGAGAAGCGGTACTACCCGCAGGGATAGGCGATCGCTGCAAGTTAGCCTGATGTAACCTTGACTGCTGCTGTCCTTTAGACAGCAGCAGTCTTTTTTGTCAGCTAGCCCAAGCAATCTTTTAGGGCATAAACCACTTGCTCCTGCTGCGTCTGCGATAACTCTGGGAACATCGGTAGAGACAGGACTTCTTGCGAAAGCTGTTCTGAGACAGGCAGCTGTCCCGGACGATAGCCCAGATTGGCATAGGCAGGCTGAAGCTGTAGCGGCAATGGATAGTAGATCATAGAGCCAACGCCGCGCTGCTGTAGCTGCTGCCGCACTTGATCGCGCCGATTGTCAGGCGAACCGTCTGCCAAAATCCGGATCGTGTACTGATTCCAAACGCTGCCCGCAGTTGGCAACGGCAAGGCGATCCCCGGTAGGGGCTGCAAAAGCTGGTGGTAGCGATCGGCAATTGCCTGTCTTTGAGCGTTCCAGGTGTCAAGATAGCGGAGTTTAATTGTCAGGAGGGCTGCCTGTATGGCATCGAGGCGGCTGTTGACGCCAATTTCTTGGTAAAGATAGCGCTGATGCTGTCCGTGGTTGACCAGCATCCGCAGTTTGGCAGCGATCGCCTCATCGTTTGTCGTGATCGCGCCGCCGTCGCCGCAGGCTCCCAAATTTTTGGTGGGATAGAAACTAAAGCAGCCGATCTGCCCGATGCTGCCTACTTTTCGGGCTTGCCCTCCTTCATCCCAAGTTGCCCCGGTGGACTGAGCGCAATCTTCAATTACCCAAAGGCTATGAGCTTTGGCGATCGCCATCAGCCGCGTCATGTCTACGGGTTGCCCAAATAGATGCACCGGGATAATTGCCTTGGTGCGGGGTGTAATTGCTGATTCTAACTGGTCAAGATCGAAATTATAGGTTTGTAGATCGGCATCAACGAAAACCGTTCTTGCACCAACTGCGCTGATCACTTCTGCGGTGGCAACGAAGGTAAAAGGCGTGGTAATTACTTCATCACCTGCACCGATCCCTAGCGCTCGCAGTGCCAAAAACAGGGCATCTGTACCAGAATTGCAGGCAATACACTCGGCTGTACCTACATACTCGGCAAACTGCCGCTCGAATGTTTCGACTGGCGCACCGCCAATATAGCGCCCCGCTGCCAAAATCTGTGAGGCGCTCGCGCTAAGCTCCTCACCGATTAATTTGTACTGCTCGTTGAGATCAAAAGAGGGGATAGAATTCACTCGCTACACACCAAACTCTAAGTTCAAGACCCTAAGAGGATGTCTGAGAGGTGCTTGTTACGCCTTGAGGGTTGCTGATCCCCCCTTAGCCCCCTCAAAGGGGAGAACCATCTGCGTAGCGTGCGCGGACCGCAGCACCGTTCAAAGTTCTCCTTGTTCTTAGGCTTTGCCTTTCTCAGGGTAGGAGGATTTAGGGGGGATTGAACAACTTGTCGGTTGAACAAAGTCTTTTCAAACGTCCTTCAAGTTCAAATCAAACGCAAACACCATCTTTGCGCTAGCAAAGACTTGGGTTTCATTAAATCACCAGATCGGCTTACGCGGTTAAAGCTTGTGACACAGGTAGCATCTGCACCCCCCTACAGAGGCTTTTATACCGTCGATTCTCGGTGACTTTGAGCAATTGCGATTGTTACAGCACCAAGCTGGTTAGGAAAGCGAACTACTCTCTTAGGGACGCGCAGAAATGCCAAATGTTCAATGTCTGCCAAAATTGCTGCTGCTTCAGCAACGCTGGGCGTTCCAACTTCGCGGCTGACAACGGTAGAGGGGTTAGGGACAGGGACCGTAGAGAGCACTTCTGCCGCAAAATAGCGGAGCAGCCAATGCCGATCGTCACACAGCGTTAGTAATGCTAGATCGCTAGCTTTGCTCTCTAGGGTGGCAATGCCAGCAATCGCCGCTTCTGCCAGATGATGAGCACGGCAAACTTCTTGGATTGCTCGCTCCATTGTCGAGCGTGGTGTGCCTTTTTCCCAGCCCAGCCCCACCCACAGCACAGGTGGATGCCACTGCACTTTGGCAAAGTCTGACACGGGGGCAAACCGCCGTTGGATCGGGCTGATCCAAATCCGGGCTTTAGGGGGGTGGGGAAGTTCTTCAAAGAACAGCGAGTGCTCCTGTGGCAGATTTGCCTGCCACAGCATAGAGCCTGCCTCTTGAATAACCTGCACAGGCAATTGCTGGGCGATCGCCTGCTCTACACCAGCCCAATCACCGCTGCCTTTTCGCCAGCTAGCAGGCACCCCTAATCGATCGAGATGGGGTAGCGCTAGTGAACCGTCGCAGCCCATTCGTAATTAAACGGGCAGACAGCCTTGTGTGACTGTCTTAGCCAGCGATCGCAGCATATTGGCAGTGGTGGCAAAGTCTACGCAGCCATCGGTAATGCTCTGCCCATAGACCAGCTTAGATAGATCTTGAGGGATGGACTGTTTGCCTGCCTGCAGATGGCTTTCGATCATGATGCCCATGATGTGCTTAGAGCCTGCTGCCAGTTGAGCCGCTACATCTTGCAGAACGATTGGCTGGCGGCTGTAGTCTTTGTTGGAATTGTCATGGCTGCAGTCGATCATGACGCGGGGTGCCAGACCCAAACTTGCCAGCGTTCCGGCGGCTTTTTGAACTTGCTCAGTGTCATAGTTAGGACCCTGTTTGCCACCGCGCAGCACTAGATGCCCATCTGGGTTGCCCGTCGTGGTGATGATGCTGGCTAAACCTTGGGTATTGATGCCCAAGAAGCGATGCGGCTGGCTGGCGGCGAGCATGGCGTTAGCGGCAGCATGGAGGCTGCCATCTGTGTTGTTTTTGAAGCCGATCGGCATCGACAGCCCAGATGCCATTTCTCGATGCGTTTGGCTTTCAGTCGTGCGAGCGCCGATCGCCGTCCAGGAGATTAAATCCGCGATGTATTGCGGAATAATCGGGTCGAGCAGTTCTGTCGCGGCGGGTAAGCCCATCTCCGCCAAATCCAGCAAAAGCTGACGTGCCCGCCGTAAGCCCGTGTTGATGTCGTAGCTGCCATCGAGGTGAGGATCGTTAATCAAGCCCTTCCAGCCGATCGTGGTGCGTGGCTTCTCGAAATAGACCCGCATAACGATCTCCAGATCTTCCTGTAGCTCGCTTCGCAAGACCGCCAGTTTGCTGCCATATTCCTGTGCTGCATTGATGTCGTGAATTGAGCAAGGTCCAACGATGACCAGCAGGCGCCGATCTTCGTTTTGCATGATGTTGCGAATATGGTTGCGCGTTTCTGAAACGAGCGAAGCGGCGGTTTCAGTTAGGGGGAACTCACTGTGGATCGTGGCAGGCTTAATCAAGGGGCGGGTTTCAACGACGTGCAGGTCAGAAGTCTTTTGCATAGGAAGTCAACGGAATTTTGGCAAGGACAGCGAAGGGGCTAACAGGCGATCGCCACGAATAATTCAAAAAATAGTGTAAAAGACAACACTTTAAAGCGCTAGCCTCGAACATTTTACCCAATTCCGAGCAGCGACTCGGATTGAACTTCTGCCAAGGTAAGGATTTCCTAGAGAAATTGCGTTTAGGCGGCACTCCTGCCCATTTTTCTAGGTCTATTCTCCCCATTTCTCTGATGTGATAAAGCCGATCGATTTTGCATCCTGAGAGTAGGCGGCAGCAGGTAGCGAATGGACCTAGTCTCAGCAGACTGCCGCCTTCATTTCTGGAGAGACAGCTATGAGTGATGGAGCCAGCCTTTTGGCAATTTCAAACGAATTTACAACTGCCGTGGAGAAAGCCGGACAATTTACGGTGGCAGTGAATGGACGGCGGCGCTTTTCTTCAAGCGGGGTACATTGGCGATCGGGCATTATTGTGACTGCTGATCACGCTGTGAAACGTGAGGAAGACCTGACGGTGACGCTGCCCGATGAGCGAACGGTGGCGGCGACACTAGTAGGGCGCGATAGCGGCACCGATCTGGCGGTGCTGCGGCTAGAGGAAGGCGATTTGCCGACTGCAGAACTGGCAGATACCGCTGCGCTGAAAGTGGGGCAGTGGGTGCTGGCGGTAGCGCGATCGGCAGACAGCGGCGTGGCGGCCAGCATGGGCGTGATCAGCGCCTTGGGCGGGGCTTGGCGGACGTGGCACGGAGGACAAATTGACCAGTTGATTCGTCCGGATCTGTCACTGTATCCAGGCTTTTCGGGGGGTGCGTTGGTGACACCTCAAGGGCAAGCGATTGGCATCAACACGTCTGGCTATCGCCATATGGCGCTAACGCTGCCTGCTGCTACGGTGAATCGGATGGTTGATCAACTGGTGAACCGGGGACGGATTGCACGCGGTTACTTGGGTGTGGGCATGCAGCCAGTGCAGCTCCCCGACAGCCTGAAAGCATCGCTGCAGCTCTCAAACGACGGCGGGGTGATCGTGGTGAGTGTGCAAGCCGGTAGCCCTGCCGATCGCGCTGGTATTTTGATTGGCGATATTCTGATCGCGCTTGATGAGCAGCCCACTGCCGATATTGCGGCTGTACATCGGATGCTCGATCCCGAGCGGGTGGATAGTCCCCTCGTTGCTAAGCTGATTCGGGGCGGTGCCCTCACAGAAGTAACCGTGACTGTGGGTGAGCGTCCTCAGCAGGAGGGCAAGTCATGATCGATCAGCTTTCAGCAGATTTAGTTGCCCTTGCCGATCGCCTGCGGCAAAGTACGGTGCAGATTCGCGGGGAGCGATCGGGCGTTGGATCAGGGGTGATCTGGCAGCCCGATGGGCTAATTGTCACCAATGCGCATGTCCTCTCTAGACGAGAAGCGGTCGTTGATTTGTGGGATGGACGAACCCTACCGGCACAAGTGGTACGGCGCGATGTCAGTCGAGACTTGGCAGTCTTGCAGGTCAGCACCAGCGGGCTACCTGCAGCAACCGTGGGCGATGCCGATCGCCTGCGGGTGGGGGAGTGGCTATTTGCGATGGGCAATCCACTGGGCACGGTAGGAGCGCTGACGATCGGTATTCTGTGCGCCACACCCGATCCTCGCTGGATTCAAGCTGACATTCGCTTGGCTCCTGGCAATTCTGGCGGGTTGCTGGCAAACGCTCAGGGAGAGGTTGTTGGCATCAACAGTATGATCGTCAACGGGTTGGGCTTTGCCATTCCTAGTCGCATCGTCCAGCGCTTTTTGCAGTCCAACCGCCCCACGCTTGGCGTCACGCTTCAACCTGTGCGGCTCCGCCGTCGTCTGGGCTTCCTGGTGCTAGAGGTGGCGATCGATAGCGTTGCGGCTGGCATTCCGCTGTTGGTGGGCGACGTGATTACGGAGCTAGATGGGCAAACGTTCACGTCTCCCTATGCTCTCAGCGACATTCTGGACGGCAGATCGCTCAACGAACCGCTCCAAATCACCGTTCTGCGAGGCGACCGCAAATTAACCTGCGAAGTGATTCTGCCTACAGATGATGCAACGCAGGAGGCGGCGTGATCCGAGTCCTGGTGGTCGCGAGTTCTATGGTGATGCAGGCAGGGCTAGCAGCGCTAGTCTCTGCTAGCGCCGGGCTAATGGTGGTTGGCACAACGGCGAATCTTACGACAGAGCAGCTCACAGCGCTACACCCCGATATTGTGCTGCTGGAGTGGGACTTGTCTGAGGAAGCGCCGCTGGCGGAGGATTCGCTGGTCGAAGCCTCCCAGGTGGGGGTTGTGCTGCTAGTGGAGGAATTCTCCAGCGCTTGGCTCAATGAAGTAGTGCGTTCCCCAATCCGGGGAATTCTGCCACAAACGGCAACGGCAGCTGAGATTACGGCGGCGATCGAAGCGGCAGCGGCAGGCTTAACGGTACTGCACCCGGATTTGATAGAGGCACTGCTGCCCAGCCAGCCGATCGTCCCTCGCCCTTTGCCAGCCGCACAGCCCCTTAGCCGCCGCGAGGTTGAAGTGCTAGAAATGCTGGCAGAAGGACTGGGCAACAAGACGATCGCCAAACGCCTCAACATCTCCGAACATACCGTCAAATTCCATGTCGGATCTATTTTTAGCAAGCTGAATGTGTCAAGCCGCACGGAAGCAGTGACGATCGGAGCAAGACAGGGATTAATACTACTGTGAGGAGTTAACAAAAGTCCCCCGTGCTTTGCACGGGGGACGATTTAGAGCAAGTCAGAGCAAAAGAAACCAGAGTAAAAACCTGTTAGCCCAGGCTGCTGAACAGGCTAAGCAGTCCGTGACCTGTCACAGCTTCCAGGATCAGCATCGACACAAAGCCGATCATGGCTAGCCGACCGTTCAGCATTTCAGCATAGGGCGTGAAGCCAACACGAGAATCCGCTTCTACGTAAACCTGCGGCTCGATCGCATAAATATTTTGTCTGCCTTGCTCTTCTGTCACAACACCGCTTCTCATGATTTCTCCTTAAATTCAGCTTTATTTCAACCTCATGTTTACATAACGTAACAGTCTTTTTAAGGAATGTAAAGCAAATTAATAATTTTCTAGGTCTGCCTTATCCCTTTTCTGCAGATGGAGAAGAGCTTGTTTGCAGAACGCAATGGGAACAGAACAGTTGTGAAAGTCAGTAGAAGCTGATTTGAAGACAACGAGCTTTCTCCTTACTACAGACGACAGATAGATTTCTAAAACTTGTGGTATATCTTGGGGCGCACTGCCAAATCCCCTACACCTTATGAGTGACTGGTACCAACTAGAATCCGCTCAGGTTTTGCAACAGCTTAATACAGATGCCGCCAATGGCTTAGCGAGTGCCGAAGCCCAACAGCGACTAGAGCAGCAGGGTCCAAATGAGCTTGCCGAGCGCCCGCCCAAGAGCCCCTGGCTGATGCTGTGGGAGCAGCTCACGGCAACGACGGTGGTCGTCCTAATTGTGGCAGCAGTAGTATCAGCGCTGCTAGGCGATCTACAAGATGCGGCAGCAATTATGGCGATCGTTGTGTTCAATGCAGTCTTGGGCTTTACGCAGGAGTATCGGGCGGGTAAAGAGTTTGCGGCCCTCCGCAAGATGGCAGTTCCTAAAGCGCGAGTGCGGCGGGGTGGCTCTTGGCAGCAGGTATCGGCGCGCGATCTGGTCGTGGGGGATGTGATTCAGCTAGAGGACGGCGACCAAATTCCGGCAGACTGCCGCATTCTAGAGAGCGTCAATTTGCGAACCCAAGAAGCCGCTTTCACGGGTGAGTCGGTGTCGATGGAAAAAGACCCTGCGCCGATTTCGGGCAAAAATTTACCGCTGGGCGATCGGCTAAACATGGGATTCATGGGTACAACCGTCACCTATGGACGCGCCAGAGCTGTTGTCACCGAGACGGGCATGAATACTGAGCTGGGGCACATTGCCGACTCGATGCAGTCTGTTGAGCAGGAGCAAACACCACTCCAGCGGCGACTCGATCAGCTGGGGAAGCGCTTAGCGCTGGCTGCGCTGGGTTTAGTTGCAGTCATTTTTGCGTTTGGTATTGTGCGGGGCGAGCAGTTTAATCAAATGTTTTTGACTGCCGTGAGCTTGGCAGTTGCCGTAATTCCAGAAGGGCTGCCAGCAGTAGTGACGATCGCCTTAGCCATTGGCTCACGGCGGATGCTGAAGCGGCAAGCATTGATCCGCAAGCTGCCTGCGGTGGAGACGCTGGGTTCTGTGACGACGATTTGCTCTGATAAAACCGGGACGCTCACCGAAAACCGGATGACTGTCACCATTCTGTCGCTGGCAGGCGAGCAGGTAGAGCTGCGGGAAACCTTTGCTCAGGTTCGATCGCTGCTGGACGGCAAAGAATCCACGTTTGAACCTGGTTCTGGAACACCGCTGGATTCACCGATGGCGCTAACGCTGGTGGGAAGCGCACTGTGTAACAATGCAGTTCTGGCGCAGGAGAAATCGGAAGAGGAAGGAAAGCAAGCGCTCGGTGACCCAACGGAAATTGCGCTGGTGGTCGCAGCCGATCGAATGGGCTTAGCGAAGCCTGCGTTAGATCAGCTTTTGGAGCGCCGAGCCGAAGCACCCTTTGACTCCGATCGCAAACGGATGACTACAATTCATCGCTTTGCGGATGCACCTTGGGAGCAGGCAGATGTGGGCAAGCAGCTGACTAGTCTGGCGCAGCTGTCGCAGTCGCCCTACATCGCCTTTACCAAAGGCGCGGTAGATGGGCTACTGCAGGTGTCGAGCCAGGTGTGGACGGGCAAACAGACGGAGCCGCTAGACGATCGCTGGATGCAGCGAATTCACCAGAGCAACGACAAACTGGCATCAACGGGAACACGGGTGTTGGGGGTTGCCTACCGGTTTCTAGATGAGCTGCCGCCCTCCGGACAGGAAAACACAATCGAAAAAGATCTGACATACGTGGGCTTAGTCGGAATGCTTGACCCGGCGCGACCAGAAGCCAAAACAGCCGTAGAAACCTGTACTAGGGCGGGTATTCGCACCGTGATGATTACAGGCGACCATCCACTGATGGCACGGCACATTGCCGAAGAATTGACGATTTCCACAAACGGTCAGTATTTGACCGGGCAACAGCTAGAAGAGCTCTCGACCGAACAACTTTCGGAAAGAGTAGATACCGTTTCGGTATATGCTCGAGTTTCCCCAGAGCAAAAGCTGAAGATCGTTGATGCGCTCAAGAAACGCGGGCAGATCGTCTCGATGACAGGAGATGGCGTTAATGATGCGCCTGCGCTTAGCAAAGCCGATATTGGCGTTGCAATGGGCATAACGGGCACAGACGTTGCCAAAGAAGCAGCGGATATGGTGCTGTTGAACGATAACTTTTCGACGATCGTCTCTGCGGTGGAAGAGGGGCGCGTCATCTACGACAACATTCGCAAATTTATTCGCTATAGTCTTACTGGTAACGTTAGCGGCGTTGTGATTATGTTATTCGCACCGCTGCTAACCATGCCGCTGCCGCTAAAGCCCATTCAGATTCTTTGGATCAACCTGCTGGCAGATGGCTTGCTGGCGCTG
The DNA here is from genome assembly GCF_014764505.1 of Phormidium tenue FACHB-886. Taxonomy (GTDB): domain Bacteria; phylum Cyanobacteriota; class Cyanobacteriia; order Elainellales; family Elainellaceae; genus FACHB-886. The sequence goes on along the minus strand of NZ_JACXWX010000003.1, from coordinate 360,492 downwards.
GCGTTAAGCGTTGAGCCTGCAGAAGAAAATACAATGCAGCGATCGCCCTACCCACCTAACGAGAGTGTATTCAGCCGTGGGGTGGGCCGAGATATTATCTGGGTTGGCTCGCTGATGGGGCTGGTGTTTTTGGGCTTGGGCTACTGGGTCTGGCGGGAAGGCTGGGAACACTGGCAGACGATGATTTTTGCAACACTGGCTTTCTCGCGGATGACTTTAGCGCTGGCGATGCGCTCCGATCGGGAATTGCTGATCCAGCGGGGGCTATTTAGCAATAGAGCAATGCTGGGCGCGGTGCTGCTAACCTTTACGCTGCAAATGATGGTGTTGTTTGTGCCTTGGCTGCAAGAATTCTTCCAAACGCAAGCGTTGACGACGCAGGAGCTGTTAATTTGCCTGGGTGTGAGTACTGTGGGATTCTTAGCGGTCGAACTGCAAAAATTGCTGTTCCGCCGCCGGAAAAGGTAAACTTTAACCTGCTTTACAGCAATGGTGACAGCCCTACTCCATGACTTCTTCCTTCCAAAGTGGATTAATCAGCAAAGTTTTGTCTCCTGCCGTCCGGCTTTGGCTTCGATCGCAGGTTGATTCGATCGACCAGCTAGAGTTTCAGATCGAGGGAGGCGATCGACAGATTTTGTCGGGCTACATTCCGGGCGTGGTGATTGCTGCAACTCGCGCTGTGTATCAAGGTATTCACCTCAGCGAAATTGCGCTGTCAGCGAAAGAGATTCGGGTCAACTTGGGGCAGGTGATCAAAGGAAACCCGCTGCGGCTGCTGGCAGTTGTGCCTGTGGTTGGCAAAGCTATGATCAGCCAAGCAGATTTGAATGCTTCGCTGCAAGCCCCGCTGCTGGCAGATGCACTTAATGAAGTGCTGCTGCCGCTGCTGCGATCGAGCCTCTCCGATACTTTGCCATCGGGCGAGCGATTGATGGGTTTACAGCAGCCGCAGGTGCAAATCGAACGCGATCGGCTGCTGCTGGAAGCGATGCTGCGATTTGAAAACAAACCGCCGATCGCTTTTGCCCTGCAGACAAGATTGCAGATCATCGCTGGATCGCGGCTCCAGTTCGATCATCCAGAGCAACTTTTGCCAAAGCAAAGTAAATTACCGCTGCTACAAGGATTTGAGATTGATTTAGGGTCTGATGTACAGTTGCGATCGCTTGTGCTAGAAGCAGAAAAGATCTTCTGCGAGGGGCAAATTAATGTCATTCCTTAGCAAGCCGAACTTTACAAAAATACAAAATTCTTAAGACGAAACTGCACTTTGTTAAGAAACTTCGGACTAACGAACAACAATTGCCAATATTTTCGATGGGGCTTCACCCTACTCCAGACAGCCAGTATTCTAAGAGGATGTTTGAAAAGTTGCTTTTTCTGCCTTGCGGTTACGGCTCCCCCCTAACCCTTACTCTGAGAAAGGCAAAGTCCAGGAAAGGCAAAGTCCAGGAAAGGCAAAGTCTAGAAAGAGGGGGAATCAAGCTACTTAAAGTCGCCTTTTATAAAGATTTGGGGAGATCGAACAACTCAACCGCTTGAAGAAATCCCTTTAAAGATCCTTTAAATGAAGCAATTCTCAATTGCGTAAACTCGGCTGGTGCTGCAAAAGATATGCAAAGTGCAACCTTTACGGCATTAGTTAGCCCTCAACCCAGCGCAAAACGCTCTAAAACGCTCCTGGCTTTGGCGATTGTGCCGTCCAGTCGCGTCATCCACCATGATGCAGTCTGATTTGCTTAAACTTGCTCAGCAAGGTGATCCAGAAGCGATCGCCCGCTGGCTCAATCGCAGCCTTCAACCGAGGGGGGTAACTGCTAAGGTATTGCTGCGAGACGATTGCCTCAAGGTGTTGCTTGCTTCGGCTCGTCCTTTGGAACAGCAGGCGTTTGTCCAGTTTCTCCAACAGCAGCTCGGTAGTTTGGGGTCAGAGTCGATCAAGCTGGTCAAGGTTTACAGCCAGCAATGGGGCGAAAACGAACCCGCTTGGGTGCAAGAATTCCCGCTACAGGCTGCTGCAAGCTCAAATGGCAACGGCAGATCTGCACCAAACTCTGCGCCAAGCTCAAACGCAGTAAACTCCAACTCGGCAGACTCCATTCCAGCCATCCCAAAGCCAATTGCCCCCGCAGGCGCAATCGTCAAGATCTCCAATGCGCTTGTGCCTTACTCGGGCGATCGCCGCTCCAAACGAAGCTTCTGGGCAACGCTGCGGTCTTTTCGGTTTGAGACAATCCTGCCCTACCGCGATGTGTTCAGTCTCGATCTCTATCAACACTATGCCGTGAAGCTACTCCTATTCCTGGGGCTGTTTCCGCTGATTGTGAATTTGGTGTCTGAGCAGGTTAGCATGGCGCAGACCACCTGGCTCTTGGGAATATACTATGCCTGCATTTGGGGTGTGGTGCTGCACGACCTGATTAAGCCTGTTCAGTTTTCCTGGGGCAATACGGTCAAGTCCGTTTTATTTACTGCCTTTATTGGCATCCCCATTCTGCTGCTGTTTCAAAGAGTGCCACCTTTTAATGCGCTGTACCACGCCATTAGCGATGGGGGCATAGTAGAGCGCCTGCTGGGATTTGTCTTTGGTGTAGGGGTGCTAGAAGAAACTTGTAAAGCCTTGCCAATCTACCTGCTGCTGCGATCGAATAAGCTCACTGATCCGCGTACTTCTGCCTTTTACGGCGCGATGTCAGGGCTAGGATTTGCGATTGCCGAGGGAGCTGCCTATTCGCTGCGCTATGCGTTTGGCTTTTCACAGGGGCATCTGGGGCTGGGCTCGTTTGTGGCAGCCAATACGATCCGCTTTGTATCGCTGCCTTTGTTCCACGCTATTTTGGCGGGTATTGTGGGCTATTTTATTGGCTTAGCGGCGATCAATCCCTCTCGTCAAATAGCGCTGATTTTAATTGGGTTGGCGATCGCGGCAGTGCTACATGGGTTGTACAACACCTTTGCAGGCAGTTTCGCAGGGCTTTTCATCATTGCGTTTACAATTTTGCTGTTTGTCAGCTACCTGCGCCGCAGCCGACAAATGGTTGATGAAATGCAGCAGGCGGAGCAAGAGAAGCGATGAGGCAAGGGCGCCACCCAAAAAACCCATCCGCAAAGGAGGAGATGTAGTTAATATAGGGGGGCAAGACCGGCAGAATGAGAGATGGGTTTTTCAAAGAAAAATCTTCTGAACCTGCTGGCTTCACAGTTTGACTGTTGAGTTTGGGGTCGTCGCGTGGCAAAGCAGCGTGGTCGTTGGTTAGTTTTGGCAGTAATGACAGTAGCAACCCTTTCGTTTGTCGGGGTCTCAGTAATTCTGCCGTTCACAGAAGCATTTCAGAAGGGTCAGGTGGCGAGTTCGCCCTCTCCCTCGCTGAGTCCCAGTGCTTCCCCTCAGGCAGATCTAGAAGCACAAGCTAAAGGCTATGAGCTGGTGCTTCAGCGTGAACCCGAAAACCAAATCGCGCTACGGGGTTTAGTAGACACACGGATTCAACAGGGCAAAATCAACGAAATTATTGCTCCGCTTGAGAAGTTGGCAAAGTTGAACCCTGACCAGCCTGATTATGGAGTTTTGCTGGCACAGGCGAAGCAGCAGGCAAACGATCGCGAGGGAGCTGCTCAAGCCTATCGCGATACGCTGGCTGCTCATCCTGGCAACATGCGGGCGTTGGAAGGGCTCACGGGGCTATTGCTCCAGCAGGAGCGTCCTGAGGCAGCGCTCGCTTTGCTGCAAGATACGCTAAAAAGTGCTGACGAAACCAACAAAGCCCAACCGGGAAGCGTCGATACTGAAGCGGTGAAGCTGCTGCTAGCGCGAGTTTATGCCTATCAGCAACGTTTTGATGAGTCGATCGCGCTTTACGATCAGGTGATTCAAGACAATAAAGAAGATTTCCGTCCGCTGTTAGGGAAGGCGCTTATCTTGCAGGCGCAGGGTAAGACTGAAGAAGCGAAAACCCTGTTTGCTTCTGCGGCGGCGCTGGCTCCACCCCAGGCTAAAGACCAAATCAATCAGCTTGCTGCAGGACAATCACCCAGCCCTGCACCGGCTGCATCCCCCGAAGCATCTCCCGGAGCATCTCCCGGAGCATCCCCCAGTGCTGCCCCTGATGCACCAGCGCCAGCGGCAGAAAGCCCGCCTCCCGCCGCCAGTCCAACGCCTTCAGCGAGTGAATCCCCGCAGTAATACTATAAAATGGGCGTTGCCAAAGTTAGCATAGAGAAAACGGGCGTTGCTAAACGGCAGGATAGCTGCTGAGTGATCTCTTTGGAGTTACCTCAAACTGACTGACAGGGGCAAGGCTATTCCTCTAATTAGCAACGTCAGTACATGCTTGCTTGTCTGGTATGCTGCATCGCAACGATCCGCTTATTCACAGCTTTACATGTCTGAGTCTGGTTACGGCTGCCTTGCTCGTGGCAGTTCAGATTCGGGGATTTGTGACAAAACCTCCACCGCCGCCTGCATTTGCTTCATCGTTTGTTGCCTACCCCGATCAACCTGTTTTATCTACAATAGCCGCGCCATCCCCTCAGGCAACTTTTGCCCATCCGGGGCTGTCGCTTAACGTGCAAACAGCGCTCAATCCGAACTCCTTGGCACGCCGATCGCGGCTAATCGTTGATTTGAGCGATCGACAAGTCTACCTATTCCAGGATGGTGTTCAGGTGATAAACTACCCAACTGCAGTGGGGCAGGCAGGCTGGGAAACCCCCACCGGACAATTTCGCGTCGTCGATATGCTGATCGATCCGGCATGGCAGCATCCCTTCACGGGCGAGATTTTTTCAGCTGGGGCAGACAATCCATTGGGTTCACGCTGGATCGGCTTCTGGACAGATGGTACTCACCAAATTGGTTTGCACGGTACTAACCAGGATGATTTAATTGGTCAGGCGGTATCTCATGGCTGCATCCGGATGCGAGATGCAGACGTTCAGGCCCTTTATGCTCAAGTCGCCATTGGTACGGAAGTGCTGATTCGACCTTGAAGCAAGTTGAGTTCTTTAAAGGTAATTAGGACAGGGACCTATTTATGGACGCTTTGCCTTCACAGATTGTCCTATAGAGTTACATATATACATCAGGACATGTCTTTCTGTGTAAAAGCTCTACTACGCAGAACTTTTACACAGAAAAATTTTAATCCAGGTGCGTAGCGCCGTAATATGCCCCAAACAGAACACAGGACGACGAAAGCAATACAGGGCTGGAGCAATCTAGATTGCTCCAGCCCTGTATTGCTTCTAAAAACCTTAAGGTTTTCTAGCTTAGTGCTGTGAAGCCAGCTCAAATTTATGGGCATAGCTCTTGAGTAGCATACTGACCTGGCTGAGAATTTCGTCACCCCCATTTTTGCCAAGGGCTTGCCGCTCTGGAAAGAACTCTGGCTGGTCAATGTTGCGGGTAATGGCCTCATCCACCTGTTCCACAATCAGCACATGCAGAGCATCTTTGGCGTGCGTCCGTTGATATTCTGCGCCTTCTTCAGTCGTGGCGTACAGGGGCGGCAACCGGTTGAGGGCATAAGCTGCAATATCACCCAGATCCAAAGTGCAATCACTAGTGGCTTCAATTTCGGCAACGCGGGCGATCGCCTCGGTTAACACTAGCTCTTCCATCACATTAATGAACTGCTTGCGGGGAACTGCCACCACTTCGCCCGTCAACAAGGAACTCATCAGCCGATCGAGCGCCATGTACTCTTCAATCGACAGTTCGGAGGCAGTATCACAAATCCGCCCTACTTCCGCCTCCATGGCTGGGGTGAGATAACCGTCTTGTAGAGCTTGATCAACAATTTTTTCGATACTCATAGGGCTTTTACGCTCCACGACACTTGCGTGTGGTCAAAATTTTTACCTGCCTTAGTATTCCCTGGTTGTTTTGAGAATCATCGACAGCGCAAAAAATAGGTTGGGGGGTTGTACAAACCTTCTGGTTACGACAGCAGGCTCGACAAGCGCCCCAAGACCATCAAACAGTGCTCTACTGGAACCCTTGATAGCGCCATGGCACCGGATCAACCGACTGCGCGTTCACATACAGCCCCCAGTGCAGGTGAGGACCTGTGGCAGCTCCGGTTGCGCCCACTGCTCCAAGCCGTTGTCCTGCTTGTACCACGTCTCCTTCTTTGACATCAATCCGGCTGAGGTGAATCAAAATACTGGACACCCCTTGACCATGATCCACACCGATTGTGTTGCCATGGAGCTGAAATCCATCCGCTTCACGTCCAATTAGCATCACTTTCCCAGCTGCAGGAGCGACCACAGGTGTGCCCGTTGCAGCTGCATAGTCCACACCACGGTGGTAGTAGTCTTGAGCAAATTCACCGTTGTAGTAGCGTCTCACGCCGTATACCGTGCTGATTTCTCCCTCAGATGGACGCTGGAAGGCACCATTCCATAGTTTCTCTGGTGTGACCAGCGCTTTGAAGGCATCTACTTTATCAAACTCATAATCTGTGCCATCGAAGCCACCCCCACTAAGCCAGATGCTCTGGGTGGGAAAGTCGCGATCGCGTAGCTGTAAGGCAATGTTTTGGGGATCTCCAGCACCGTTGATCTGCAGCGTTAGTTGACCGGGGCGATCGAGTGGTGTGGTGGGCACAAGGGCACGGTAGCGGTTGGGGGCGATGGCAAAGGTCGGATAGGTTTTCTGGTTCAACACCACGGTAGGGGCTGTGCCGCTAGTGTCTGCTTGAATCACGATCGAGAGAGTGTCGCCAAGCTGCGGACTAGTGGGGCTGACTTGGATTTGGGCTGGACTGCTTTGAGCAGCGCTGCTGAGTACGGACAGAAGTGCCACAGCGCCCAAGGCTAGGCTAATCAAAGCTCGACGCATCCCCAACGGGCGAAGAATCGCCGAGAACCAGCCGCGCACGAGACTCAAGGAAGCGGGTGAGGAGGTATTCATAAGGGATTTAAAGGACTTGACATGGGTGCAGATAGAGTAACATCGAATTGATTTTAATGATGTTGAGCTATTTAGCAAAAAGCAGGAGTGAAAACTTTCACTCCTGCTTTTTGCATAACGTAAATTCGATGAGCAGATTTTTGGGTTACTGAATGGGAACAGAGCTAACGGAGCGTCAGTTTTTGAACTCTCGCGAACCTTGATAATTCGTTAAATCGGCAAGCTGCTGGAGTGTTTGAGTTCCTGCCACCAGCTGACCGTTAATCTCCCAGCTAGGGAAGCCTTCGATCTTCTTGTCTTGGCAAAGCTGGGTTTGAGCGTTTTGTCCATCTGGCGCACATTCGATATAGGTAATTTGTGCGGCTGCCTGCTTCCCAAAGAGCTGTTTTTGGTCATGGCAATGCGGACACCAGTACGCCCCATACATTTTGGCTCCGACGCTAGTTAAGTGACGCGCCAGTTCAATTTCTGCCGGTCCCGATGTAGTTGTAATGGCTGGACCCACTTGCCCGGCTGTGTTTGGGTTGGCGACTGCTGTGCCTGTTGTATTGGCGTAAACGCCTAACGTGCCGACGATCGTGATCATCGCCACAATCACCCCTGTGAAGAAGAGCTGCCCTCGGTCTTCCCAATCACGCCCCAGCAGCGTCAGCACGAACAGCGTTAGGGCAAACAGGGCAGATGCTACACAGTAATAACAAACACCGCCTGCCCCAAACTTTGAGACAAACTCGCTGAACATGATGTACATCAAGTAGCTGCTAAAGACCAGCATGGCAGTAGAGCCAGCAAATAGCAGCAGCCAGGTTTGGTTTTCTAGGGTAGATCGCTGTTGCCGCTCCTTTTCAGGATTGATCGCCAATGGTACGAGGGCAAACGCGGCGATTGCTAAATATGCCAAAAAGCCAAACAGCGCCAGCGGCAAGCCAAACACTGTAGCATAAGGGCTAGACAGCACCTGTTCACATCCGCTAGTGGGGCAGGCGGCTTCACCCGCAAAAAGTTTATTGGCAGTCAGATACCCAGTGTTCAACATTCCGAGAACCGCAACAGCCGCGATTAAGAGACGCGAGCGGCGGTACATCCAAGGAACTTGACGGCGACGGCTAGTCATAGAGCTTTAGTAAAAATCTTCTCAATCGAAAACTGTGACACCAAACCAAAGTTGTGGAGGTATAGCGCACTTTCTTCTGACTCCACGGTAGTCGGAAAGTGCCCAACTTGAGCATTTTACTCAATACAACTCAATCTTGCCCATCAGGACAAGCAAGATAGCAGGAGAAGCGCGGTTATATCTCCTACAGCCTGATCGAGGTAAGGCTTAATGTCTGTCGCCATTAAGCTTACGACAGATAGATTCCAGGGAGCCTGCTAATGCTTCCAAAAAGTGTATGGGTGCTTCTTAGAAAAGACGACGGCCCAGTTGAAGTGCGACTTTTAGTTTGACGAAGGAACGACTACCGAGGGGGCGATCGCCTGTGGCTCTCGGATTGTCAAGCTGCGCTGCATTGCTTCAACAAACTGGCTGACTCGAATGGGATCAATCGGCTGCTCAATCTTGCCGCGCCGTTTTAGAGAGCTAGAAACAATTACGCCGTCTGCCGCTTGAATCAGCTGTGGAATGTTCTCCCAGCTTGCCCCACTGCCAATAAAGACAGGAGTGCCATTTGCAGCAGCACTAGCAAGCTCTAGGTCTTCTAGACTAGGGGGGCTACCCGTTGCCCAGCCAGAGAGAATGACACCATCGGCTAAGCCCCGTTCGATTGTTTCTTGAACTGCCGTCGTTAGGTTGGGCGATCCCAGCGGTCGGGCGTGTTTAACCAAAACATCTGCTAGGATTTTGACATCGCTGCCCAGCTCACGTCGGTAGCGCAAAAGCTGGTGGGCTTGCCCCTCGATCAAGCCTTGATCGGTCGCCATCACCCCTGTCAAAACGTTGACGCGGATAAACTGAGCCTGCACACAAGCGGCTATCGCCATGGCGCTGTGGGCATCGTTCCGCAGCACGTTGATGCCGATCGGCAGCGTTACAAGCTGCATTAAACGCTGTACCACCAAACTCATTGCGCTTACGACTGCTGGATCAACCTTGTCTTTGGAGAAAGGCGCGTCAAAAAAATTCTCGACGATAATGCCATTTACGCCACCCGAAGCAAGGGCAACGGCTTCTTGCTCGGCACGATCGATTACGGCTTTGAGGCTGCCCCCCCAGCGCGGCGCAGTGGGTAACGGCAGTAAATGAACTACACCAATGATGGGATTGGTAGTTTTAAAGGTTTGTTTCAAGTCCACTGGGTTTAAGCTGAAATCGCACTTCAGTTCTAATCAATTCGTTTTTATTGAAGATCGCACGGTGCTGGTCATGCTGCTCTACTATTACTTAAATTTACATGAACTGCTGTCGTTCGGAAGTAGGTTTAAGGAACAGTGTCAGATTCCCTGGAGAACTGTATCAAACTACCATGCGGTCTCAAAAGATGTGTTAAGATTGTTGTAGGCAAGCAATGCGATTGCAGTTAACGACCTCCGACCCGTCCCATTTGTCCCGTCAGCAAGCGTGGATTCAGAGGCAGAAGTTTAGTCCGTTGATAGCGCGATCGCTCCACTCCGCATTTTAGACTTATCTTTTGTCTCGCGAATCTTAGAATAACCGCAGGAACGACCGCATGGGCAACAAACCGACGATTGCCGTCTCTCATTTGGGTTGCGAAAAAAATAGAATTGATACAGAGCATATGTTGGGTTTGCTGGTGCAGGCAGGCTACCCAGTAGATTCCAATGAAGAGCTTGCTGACTATGTGATTGTAAACACGTGCAGCTTTATTCAGGCGGCACGAGAAGAATCTGTGCGGACGCTGGTCGAGCTAGCAGAAGACGGCAGAAAAATCGTGATCACTGGCTGCATGGCACAGCATTTTCAGCAAGAATTGCTGGATGCTATTCCTGAAGCAGTTGCCGTCGTTGGCACTGGCGACTATCAAAAAATTGTCGATGTGATTGAGCGGGCGGAAGCAGGCGAACGGGTGCACGAAATCACTGCTAACCCCACCTATATTGCTGACGAAACGATCCCCCGCTATCGCACAACGACTGAAGGGGTGGCCTACCTGAGGGTGGCAGAGGGCTGTGATTACCGCTGTGCCTTCTGCATCATCCCGCACCTGCGCGGCAACCAGCGATCGCGCTCGATTGAGTCGATTGTGGCTGAAGCCGAACAGCTTGCTGCTGAAGGAGTGCAGGAAATTATCCTCATTTCTCAGATCACCACCAATTATGGGTTAGATCTGTACGGTGAGCCTCGCTTAGCCGAGCTGCTCCGGGCTCTGGGCAAGGTTCAAGTTCCGTGGATTCGCATGCACTATGCCTATCCCACTGGCTTGACCCCGAAAGTGATCGAAGCGATCCAGGAAACGCCAAATGTTCTGCCATACTTAGACTTGCCGCTTCAGCACTCACACCCAACAGTTCTGAAGGCAATGAACCGCCCCTGGCAAGGACAGGTGAACGATAAAATCATCGATCGCCTCAAAGCTGCTCTGCCGCAGGCGGTGCTGCGAACCACCTTCATCGTAGGTTTTCCGGGCGAAACAGATGCTCACTTCCAGCACCTGCTAGAGTTTGTGCAGCGCCATGAGTTCGATCACGTTGGGGTGTTCACCTTCTCTCCTGAAGAAGGAACCCCTGCCTACAGCCTGCCCAATCCCCTGCCGCAGGATGTGATGGATGCCCGCCGGGATGCCGTAATGACCGTGCAGCAACCGATCTCACTCCGGAAAAACCGGGCAGAGATTGGCAAAGTGGTGGATGTGTTAGTGGAACAGGAGAACCCGGAAACCGGAGAGCTTGTCGGTCGCTCTGCTCGCTTTGCGCCGGAGGTAGATGGTTTAGTTTACCTGAAAGGCGATGTGCGACTGGGATTGCTGGTTCCGGTCGAAATTACCGATGCTAATGTTTACGACCTTTATGGTCACGTTGCTGATCGTCCGACCCAGCTCAGAGGGGCGCTCGATCGAGCCTCAATTTTTACACCCTTAAGGAGTTTCAATGACGTTGTCATTTCATAGTCTTGGTCTGTCTGAAGCCCGTGTTCGTCATCTAGAAAAAACTGGGTTTACCGTTCCTACGGCGATTCAGGCGCAGGCGATCCCGCATTTGCTTTCGGGGCGAGACATGGTGGGGTTAGCTCAAACTGGAACTGGCAAAACCGCTGCGTTTTCGCTACCCATGCTAGAGCGGATTGATATGAACAATCCGGCTGTGCAAGCCCTGATTCTTACCCCAACTCGCGAGTTGGCGATTCAGGTCTTCCAAGCCATTCGTACCCTTACAGACGATCGTCGCCTGCATGTGCTGCCTGTTTATGGCGGGCAGGCAATCGATCAGCAAATTCGTCGCCTGCAACGAGGCGTGCAAGTTGTAGTTGGTACACCTGGTCGTGTGTTAGACCTGCTGAGCCGCGGCGATCTGAAGCTCAATAAATTGAGCTGGCTCGTGTTAGATGAAGCCGATGAAATGCTGAACATGGGCTTTATCCAAGATGTAGAAAGAATTTTGGCACAGGCTCCAGCAGAGCGGCAGACAGCCTTTTTCTCTGCTACGATGGAACCCTCGATTCGCGGGCTGACGGCTAAGTTTTTGCGATCCCCGGTTACCGTTAACGTAGAGCAGCCCAAAGCTGCACCCGCCAAAATCAATCAAGTCGCCTATATTGTGCCGCGTGGCTGGACAAAAGCCAGAGCGCTTCAGCCCATCCTGGAAATGGAAGATCCAGAATCGGCGCTGATCTTCGTTCGGACTCGTAAGGCGGCAGCTGAGTTGACTCGTCAGCTGCAGGCAGCAGGTCACAGCGTTGATGAATATCACGGCGACCTGAGCCAGTCTCAGCGAGAGCGCCTGCTGTTGCGCTTCCGTCAGCGCCAAGTCCGCTGGGTAGTCGCAACCGATATTGCAGCACGGGGCTTGCACGTCGAGGATTTAACGCATGTCATTAACTATGACCTGCCCGACAGCGTGGAAAGCTATGTCCACCGGATTGGACGCACCGGACGCGCTGGCAAAGAAGGAACTGCGATCTCGATTGTCCATACCCTTGATAAGCGCAAGCTGCGCGATATTGAGCATCACATCCGTCAGCGGATCGAGCTGGGTACGATCCCCACACGCGCTGAAATTGAAGCTCGTCACCTGCAAAAGCTGCAAAATCAGCTGCGTGAGGCGTTGACCGGAGAGCGTGTCGCATCGTTCCTGCCGATCGTTGCTCAGCTTAGTGAAGAGTTCGAGCCGCACACGATCGCTGCTGCAGCCCTGCAGATGGCCTACGACCAAGCTCGTCCTAGCTGGATGCGGGTTGACCAGAGCTTTGATGATCCCGCGATCGATGAGCCAAGACGTCGTTCGGTTTCCTCAAAGCCCAAGCAAAAACCTATCATTAGAAAGTCTAGCGATCGGGTTTCTTCTAAGCCCTAAGCTTGCAATGTGTGGACTTAGTTAGCGTCAATGGCGCGGGCATTGCCCGCGCCATTGTCTTAATCTGCAGGTGTTGCACGCTACACTGGAACGTCTACTTCACTGCTCCCACCTATCTTCTATCTATTTGGTATCTGCCTGTTTACCTTTTATCTACAAGATCTCCTGTGCTTTCTCATCAGTTGCTCTCCCACTATCGATCGCTCAGTCGGCAACCCTTAACGGTAGTAGATGTGGAAACCACGGGGCGCTATCCCTCCAGCAGCCGCATTATGGAGATTTCTGTGTTGCAAGCTACCTTAACCGAGGGCATTCAGCATCAGCAGACTCATCTCATTGACCCGCAAGTCTCGATCCCTGCCAAAATTAGCCGCTTCACAGGCATTACGCAAACGATGGTTAGTTCTGCACCGACGGCATCCCAAGTGCTGTTAGCCTATCTACCGCTGCTCAGTTCCGGTGTTTTGACAGGGCACAATCTTGAGTTTGACTATTCTTTTCTGCAGGCTGAACTTGGACGGCTCGATACTGAGTTTACCCGCCCTGATGCCGAGCAGCTTTGCACCGTTCAGCTGGCTCGCCTGATGCTGCCCGATCTGCCTTCGCGCAGGCTGCCCGATCTGGTGCAGCACTTCCGCTTTCAGGTCGGCAAGTCTCACCGCGCCGAGGCAGATACGCTCGCCTGCTGGCTGCTGGCAAAACAACTGCTGACTGAAATCAATACTGAAGAAGATGAAGTTTTGTTGGCACGATTTGCGCGGCAGTGGCTGCCGCTGAAATATGCTGCCAGAGTGCTGGGCTGTTCTGAGCTAGAAGGGCGATTGCGGCTTGCCGAAGCGGACATTGCCTCCCGCTTTGTGGGGCGTGGTACTCGTGGAACCTGGATGTATCGTCGGGGTGATGTAGAGCGAGTTGCTGAGAGCGATCAGTTGGACGAAAGTAACTAAAGCGAAACTAAGGTAGAACTGGAGCAAAATCGGGGCAAACTGGAGCAGAATTGGGGTAAAACTAAGGCAAAAAGCGATCCAGCGCTGCCTTCAGTTCCTCGATTTCTGTTTCAATGTTGCCTTCTTTGGCGGCACGGGCAACGCATTCAGTCAGATGTTCATCCAGGATGATCCGAGAGACGCGATCGAGTGCTCCCCGCACGGCTGCCAGCTGTACTAGCACATCTGGGCAAGGCTCACTGTCCTGCACCATCCGCTTAATGCCGCGAATATGCCCTTCCACCCGCGATAGCCGATTAACAATCCGCCGTAGCGACTCTTCGCTATGCACATGCGGGTGCCCTGGGTCTGTCGCTGGATGGGGGTACAGAGACTCCTCATCGCTGTGGAGATGCTCTAGATTGCGGGAATGAGGTAACTCAGAAGCTGCCATCTATCGAGTGTGCCAGGGCATATAAGATAAGCAACAAAAGCATCCTGGACAGTTGCTATGCATTGATTCTAGCCCAGAGAAGGAGACAAGCAGACAAAAGCGGCTGCTCAATCCAGCCCTCGATCGTCTGCCGCTTAGCCCTCTGCCAGATCTTGTACGAGATCCCTTAGTGCAAAATCTGCGACAGGAATTTCTTCGTCCGTTCTTCCTTGGGGTTGTTGAAGAACTCTGTTGGTGTTCCTTCTTCCACCAGCAGACCATCTGCCATTAGCACCACCCGATCGGCAACTTCACGGGCAAAGCCAACTTCGTGCGTCACCACTACCATTGTCATCCCTTCGCTGGCCAGTGTCCGCATTGCGTCTAGCACTTCCCGCACCATTTCTGGGTCAAGTGCCGAAGTCGGTTCATCAAACAGCATGATTTTGGGCTGCATGGCCAGAGCACGAGCAATCGCAACCCGCTGCTGCTGACCGCCAGAGAGCTGACCGGGAAACTTTTGTGCCTGATTGGCAATGCCAACCCGCTCTAAGAGCTGCATTGCCACTTCCTCAGCTTTGGCTTTAGGCCAGCGACGTACCCAGATGGGAGCCAGCGTCACGTTTTGCAGCACCGTTATGTGAGGAAACAAGTTGAACTGCTGAAACACCATGCCCACTTCACGACGCACCGCATCAATATTCTTGAGGTCGTGCGACAGTTTGATGCCATCGATCGTGATGCTGCCTTTTTGATAACTCTCCAATGCATTGAAGGTGCGGATAAAAGTGGATTTACCAGAACCCGAAGGACCCATCACAACGACCACTTCGCCCTTAGCAACCGTTAGGCTGACCCCCTTCAACACGTGGAAGTTATTGTCATACCATTTTTCGACATTCTCGGCGACAATGACCGGACTGGAACCCGTGCTGTTGGTGGCAGATGGTTCAGTTTGATATTGCGTCATGGGTGCTTTCCTTTAGGTGATTAGTTAGCAGTGTAATTAGTGAATAGCGCTTAGTTAGCAGATTATTAGCAGTTTCTCAAACAGTCCATGGTTTTAGCTTACCTGGACAGAGTTAGCCTTGCAGCGAAGAACTCGCGATCGCGTTGCAGAAATTCACGCTTGCCCAGATTCTGTGGCAGACCGCGCTAGCGATTTGTGTTCAACTGCCGCTCCAAACGACGGCTTCCCAGCGACATGGCATAGCAAAGTAGCCAATAGATTACGCCGATAAAGAGGTATGCCTCTGCATACCGGCCAATAAACTGCGGGTTTGCCAGAATCGATCGGCTAATCCCCAGCAGCTCAAACAAACCAATAATCAGCAGCAGCGTTGTATCTTGAATCAAGCTGATAAACTGACCGACGATCGCCGGGATAGACACCTTCAGCGCCTGCGGTAGCACAATCAGACCCAGGGTTAGCGGCGTGCTCAGCCCCAATGCGCTGGAAGCTTCCGATTGCCCTCTAGGGATGGACTGTAAGCCGCCTCGCACGTTCTCCGCTAAGTACACCGCACTAAACAGCGTCAAGCCGATAATCGCTCGAAGCACCAGGTTCGGTCGAACTCCGTTAGGCAGGAACAGCGGAATCATGACCGAGGCAATAAATAAAATCGAGATCAGCGGCACTCCCCGAACTACCTCAATGATAGCGACCGAGATCCAGCGAATTACCGGCAGGCTGCTTTGCCGACCCAAGGCCAGCAGCACGCCCAGAGGAAAACACAGCACAATACTCACCACCGAGACAAATACCGTCAGCAGCAAGCCGCCCCAGTTGTTCGTGCTCACGCCTGGCAGCCCCAAACCGCCTGCCAGCAGCCACCATACCACCAGGAAGGAAACTCCCCAGGCTACCGACAGCCAGTTGCCCAGCGTGGGCATCTTTCGTGCTCCCAATCGCCCGCTCCAAGCGCCTGCCAGCACTAGCCCTTCCATTGCCAGCACCAGCAGCTTGGAGGTAACAGGCATTTGCATCAGCACCGCGATCGCTGCCACTATGCCAAAAACAACGATAATCCTGCGGCTATACAGCTTTGGCGCACTGCGAGCTAAAATTCCCCAGCTTAGCCCTGCCAACGTCGAAACGATCGCTACGATCGTCCACAGTCGCCAATATTGAGCCGCCGGATAACGCCCTGCAAAGAACAGCGACAGGTTTGCCGGAATAATTTGCCATTTTGCCGTTGTGATTGCCCAAGCGGCAAAACCGACCAATGTCCTACCCAGTACAAGCACAATGACGATCGTCAAAATTGTGTTGAACCAGCTATTGAACAGATTTTTGCGGAGCCAAGCCACTGCCCCAACCTGGCTGACAGGAGGGGCAGAAGAAGGTGTAGTGGGGTGAGTTGTGGTCATGGAGCGGAGAGATGGAGAATGAAAGAGTAGAATGGCGAAGGCAAAAAGCCTCTTGCAGACAGTCAAACCGGGATTAGCGCAATCGGGTCGTTTGTGCCCCGTTTAGCGTTCCTTCAGCTGAACCGATCGATTCAAGGTATTCATCGCAACTGAAATAATCAGGTTCAGAATCAGATATGATGCCGCAATGATTAGGATACCTTCAACAGAGCGACCCGTCTGGTTTTGAGTTGTTTGGAACGTAGCGAAAATATCGGGATAGCCGATCGCCAGCGCCAAACTAGAGTTTTTTGCCAGGTTCATATATTGGCTGTTGAGCGAGGGGATGATCACCCGCAGCGCCTGTGGAAACACAACCAGCCGCATAGAAGACCCAGCCTGCAAGCCCAGCGCCTTTGCCGCTTCCCACTGTCCCTTAGAGACAGACTGGATTCCAGCCCGCACAATTTCTGCAATGAAGGCACCCGTGTAGAACGATAAACCCGCCAACATCGCGCTGTATTCCAGCGTCAGCCGCAGACCCCCGGTTGCGCTACCAGAAGCATCGAGCGTGGGAAACTGCCAGCCCAATCCAAACAGCAGGATAATTAAGCCCGCTACGCCCATGCCGATCAAGGTAAACAGCTGCGGCTTGCCAGAAGCTCCCCGTTCCTCCATCAGCTTGATGCGCCAGCGCCAGATAAAGTAAGCGACGATCGCGCCTATTACCAGTACCGCAAAACTTGTCCAAGCAACTGGCGTATCAGCAGGCCAAGGAATCACGATGCCCCGTTTGCTAATGAATACTGAGCCTGGGAGCCGTGTCGTTTGAGCACGCTGGGAGAAGCCAAAGAACACCGCAAAGTACCAGACGAAGAGCTGCAGCAACAGCGGCGTATTGCGAACAATTTCTACATAGATCAAGTTGAGCTTGCGGAGCAGCCAGTTGTCTGAGAAGCTGGCAATCCCCGCTACTACGCCAATAATTGTGGTAGCGACAAAGCCTACCAAGATCAGGCGCAGTGTATTAATAAACCCAACCGTTAACGCCCAAGCATAAGAGTCATTAGTTTGATAGGGAACCAATGACTCGCCAATATTAAACCCTGCACCCTGATTCAAGAAAGAGAAATTGAACGGTCGTCCTTGCGCCTGCAGGTTGCGAAATAGGTTACTTAGTAGATAAGCAAAGATGCCCAGTACAATCAGCGCCACGATCGCCTGAAAAACAATCCGCAGGACGCGCTCGTCTCGCCAGAAAGGAATTTTGTCGTTACTGTCGCCAGAAGAAGTCATATGCCAAGCGTGATCATACTGAAACAGGATTTGAATATTGATTTGAATACCCGCTCACACTGCGGTGAGTACTCTAGCTAAAACCCGTAGAGACGCTCTAACGAACGTCTCTACTTAGAGTTATGGTCAGCTTAGCGGAACGGAGGGGAGTACATCAAACCACCATCAGACCAGAGCTTGTTGAGCCCTCGGTCGATCTTCAGCTGTGAACCCGTTCCCACGTTGCGCTCGTAGATCTCCCCGTAGTTGCCCACGGCTTTGACTGCCTTGACCATGAAGTCATTCGACAGCCCCAACTGCTGACCTAAGTCACCTTCTACACCCAAGAAGCGCCGCACATCCGGGCTTTTATCCTGCAGCTTCTGGTCAACGTTGGCTTGGGTGATGTCGAACTCTTCTGCCTGAATCAAGCCGAACACCACCCACTTGACGGCGTCAGACCAGCGCGAGTCGTTGTTCACTGTTACAGGTCCTAGTGGCTCCTTCGACATCACCGCATCTAGCAGCACGTTGTCATCCGGGTTAGGAAGACCTGTGCGTTTAGCGGCGAGCTGAGAACGGTCAGAGGTGATCGCTTCACAGCGTCCTTCCTGGTAGGCAGCAAAGGTAGCATTCGAGTCCTGGAACTTGACTTCGTTAACCTGAACACCTAGCTCCGTCATACGAGTTGCCAGGTTCAGCTCGGTGGTAGTGCCAGTCTCCACGCAGACGGACTTACCTTCGAGCCCTTCGAGGTCAGTGATGCCACTCTCTCGGGTCACCATCATCCCCTGCCCGTCGTAGAACGTCGTCGGCTCGAAGTCCAACCCGTTGCCTCCTGCTGCATCTCGACTGGCTGTCCAGGTGGAGTTGCGCGCCAGCATGTCCACCTCCCCGCTCACCAACGCAGGGAAACGAGCAGTTGAATCCAGGTTGCGGTACTCCACCTTTTCTGGGTCGCCAAACAGGGCTGCTGCTACTGCCTTGCAGGTGTCCACATCCAAGCCCGTGTACTGACCGCTGGAATCGACGAAGCTGAAGCCGGGGATGGTGCCTTCTACTCCGCAGATGAGTGTACCCCGCTGCAGCACGGTGTCTAGACGGCTAGGTGCACTAGCTGCGGCTCCAGGAGAGCCTTCACCTGCCGCTGGAGAAGAGGCAGTCGTTGTGGTTGATGTACCACAGGCGGTCAGCGCTGCCACTGAAAGTGTGACCGCCAGCAATGTTGTACCCCACTTGCGCATACTTTTTGGGCTTTGCATACTTTTTGTACCTATCTCTAGAAAAGAAATTTCCAATTTCAACAATCGAATTCGACCCACAATGTCAAACGTGATTGGGTTAAGCAACTGCACCTACTTGCGATCGCAATTTGCACCAAGAAGAATGCAAGCTGAAGAATCTTTGCAGTACAAAACTTCAAGCTTTTTGATAGACGTTTACATATAGTTTCTAAACGTTAGCCAGCTTAGAACCCATGTGTGAACAAATATTGCAAAAACTTGAATCACTTGTTTGACGAAGAATTCAGGAAGGCAAAGATAAATATGTGCAGCATTCCTCTTGGATGCTGAAATACCATAGGTGTTCCAGTTTCAAAGCTACTCTAGTTTCAAATTTGTAATAAATGATCCACAAACAGTTTGTCTATTGGGCAGCAGGACTGGGTTAGAGGCAATGCTGCTCTACCGATTTTACAATGTTGATCGATGACTGTGGAGCTCAAGATGATTAAAGACTGAACAGAGGCTAAGGATTGGGCGATTTAATATTAACGCCTTCTCTGCTTTCGGGTGTATCCTTTGCCTAATGGAGCTTCATAACCTGTTACTACTTCCAGCCAGAAGCGCACTGTGTGTCTCTCAAAAGAGACAGCAGTAACCTACAGCAGGTCTAGAACATTACCCGCAGCATCTCTTGTTTTGTTGTTTAATTTTGTATCAAAAACGGCTTTAATATCCTCTCGTTGCGGCAACGCTCAAATTTCTGACACCGAGCGAAGCCATACAGCCTAGTATCCGGCTGCCATCTCCCGAATCAAGGGTAGCCGCGATCGAATATAGTCACTCAGCGTTGCAATCTCTTGAGAATTGAGACATCGATCGGAGCTAAGTTGGCAAATCAGCCACTGCACCAAACTGCAATCGTCTAACGTGAGCGGAATGGCTGCCTCACCGGTATCAACCACCCTCCAGACTTGGCGGATCATCTTGGGATTCATTGCAACCTCCGCTTAAGACTTTCTTCACCTTCCCACAGTAGCGAAAGAATCCCCCAACTGGGGGAAGCAGGATCACAAGACGCAACAAGAGTTACAACGGAGTTACACAGAGAAGGTTTTCTTAACGCAGCAGATGTCTCTCTAAGAGCTAAACATAAGAGGATGCTTGAAAAGTTTTTTTAATACCGCGAGAAATTTAGCGCTAACCCTGCGATGCAGAACCCGGCGATTGAGCCTACGTCCAGCAGCGTTGCAGAGGCAACTCCAAACAGACAAGTTAATTTAA
Organism: Phormidium tenue FACHB-886; assembly: GCF_014764505.1. Lineage (GTDB taxonomy): Bacteria > Cyanobacteriota > Cyanobacteriia > Elainellales > Elainellaceae > FACHB-886. The sequence continues at coordinate 340,617 of NZ_JACXWX010000003.1, read as the reverse complement.
AGAGAAACTAAAGAAACTGTGGAATTAATGTTTCTGTGTCTGAGTTTGAGAATCAATTTACCGACTTGAGGGATACTCCAAAAACACAGAGCAATCAACATCGGTAAAGCGATAATCAGCTTCACCTAAAGCCCGATGCCAAGCTTGCCGCCCACGATCGCCTGCTCAACCAACAAGCCCGAAAGCGTCAAAATTAATTTCCAGCAGAAAAGCCGTCAGCAGCTCGTAGCTCAGGAGCAGGGCAAGAGCACCCCCACCGCAAACGGAATGCCAAACGTGAGGCAGCTGCAGATGAACGATCGCGTCCCCGGGGCCAAGGCGATCAACAACAGCAAGACCGAGAACACATAAACTGGATCAGTGAGGGGCAAGGCAAAGGCAGCAAGGAGCATGAGGAAGGGGGTTAGTGATCACTGGGTATGACTGACCTACAGGGCGATGCAAACCAAAGCCACAAAACAGTTAGTGCCGCTTTTCGGCGAGACTATGTTTTCTTTGTAAGAATTTAAGAATTTGCTGAATTAGGTCAGCTGGATCCTTGTACCATCAATACGGTTGATTTTAGAGGGAACAGGCAACTCATTTTCTGCAACCTGCCCACACCCGTTTTTTGAGAAGCTGCCCTAAGTTGCCCAAGTTTCCCAAGTTGTTCAAGTTGTTCAAGTTACCTAAGCTTAATCCTCTGTGTTATTGCAGTGAGGTCAAAATGCCATACGCCAATTTTTGGGCAAGATTTGCCGCTTTGATTTTAGATGGAATTATTCTGTATATTCCCAACGTGATTCTACAGACGATCGTTTTTTCTATCTTTAATGTGAATGAAGCCATTGCCCAACTGGAAACGGTATCCGGCAGCAGCGTAGATGAAACCCAGGCGGCTGAAGCACTAGGGCAATTTATGTCAGTCTTTTTGCCTGCAATGCTGATCACAACTGTAATCGGCACGATCATTGCTTGGCTCTACTCAGCGCTGATGGAAAGTTCTACAAAGCAGGCAACGCTGGGCAAAATGGCGCTAGGTCTTGTTGTGACTGATCTCAACGGTAGACGCATTTCATTTGCCAGAGCAACCGGCAGGTACTTCAGCAAAGCGTTTCTGTCGTCTATTCTGCTAATCGGCTACATCATTGCTGCCTTCACTGAGAAGAGACAAGCCCTGCACGATATTATTGCCGGTACGCTGGTGGTAAAACGGCGATAGGCAGTTTTGCGGCTGGCTGTGGTCTTCAATATTAGTGCAAAACAACAGGGGGTTCGCGCATGGCAACCCCCTATTGTTGTTCAGATTTATGATGCAGTATCTTAAGAATTTACTTGGCTTGCCGCTTCTGAACTGGCAGGAGACTGTGTTCCACCCATCCGAATCTCTGAACAGAACGTTGCCATGCTAAAGCCACCAAACCGCTTCAAAACGCTGGTACGCAGCCGCAGGTTAGGACTGGCAAACCAAAACCGCTCCTCAGAGTACATCGTTTCGTATTCTGTAATTAGCGTCAGCGCCTCATCACTCATGACATACCGTCCTGCAACTGAAGCTTTCTCAGCGTAGCCCATGTCCCGCAGTAGCTTTCCCTCATTGGGTTTTTCAGGATCGGCAACCGGAACCAGCACCGAGGAGCCAGAGTGCTGTTCTTTATCCCACTCCATCGTGCCATCCCAAGTTACCCTCGTACCGCAGAGCGCCAATGCGGGGTCAATTTCGTACTGCTGACAGAGCTTAATAACTTCCGGATCGTCTTTAGGCAGCATCTCAATCACAATATTTGATTTACCACTCTCTGCCTGTTTGAAGGCGAGATGGTGGCTAGTCCGCTGAGAAAACCATTTGCCAGCGCTCTGCTGGAAAAATTCTGTAATATCCATGAAGTACAGTAATTATTGTTTGACTATATATCAAGGCTCATTCTCATTGTAAAGGGAACTTGGTAAAGGAAACTTGTGACTGCTGAGGAGGAGCGGCAACGCCAAAAACTTAGCCCTGCCCTTCCGCATTCAGACGCTTCAAGATGCATTTTGTAGATAGCACCTGCAAATCCTGATCGCGGGCAATTAGGCAGGGTTGGGTCAGGGTTTTGAGGATAGGCGTTCCCTGCTCCATATGGGCTAGGGCAGTTTGAAAGGCTTCGGGATACTGGCGAATCCAGGTTTTTTGCAGCGGGGCAGGGCGGAAAGAAGTTCGCCGATCGAGAATCCAAAAATCAACTTTGTATGCCTGGATAAAGGCAGAAAGCGTCGCTGCATCCAGGCTATATTGAGCGTTGATCGTGTCGATCGCCCGTTTGCGAAACTGCCGCGCATAGTCCACCTGGTAGGGCAGCGCATACTCCCGACCAATTAAGATCGACCGGGCTGAAAACGTTGGGAAGTTATCGACCTGCCGCGCCAGCGAAGCGATCAGCACATCTTTAGGCTGCTGAGCAAAAAATTTGTATAGCTTCGTTTCATCGCCGATTGAGTAGCTGTCTTCAGCCTGGCTTTTGGCATAGCTGGGATAGAGCAGCAGCGCCCCCAGCAGCAGCAGTGTCACGCCCCAAACCGGCAGCCGATGCTGCAGACGAGGGTGAGGCTGTTGCCGAAGCCAGTGCCATAGGGCATCGAGCAGCAGCGTCAGGACGATCGCCGTTGCAAACACGAGCACAAACCGCAGCGTGTAGGCAGTGTAACGGCTGGGTAAGTACAGCTTAAACAGCAGCAAATGCGCCCCTGCAAAAAGGGCGATCGCCACGGCAGCAATCCGCCACAGCACTTCGGCATTGCGGCTGAGCCGCTGACTCAACGGAAACCTTGCCGGATATCGGTTTGAAAAAAACAGCAAAACCGGCAGCAAAAAGCCGATCGCCAGAAAACGAGGACGGAATGCTGGAAACAGTCCGCTGCGGTCTGCCCACAGCCAAAAGTCTGCCGGATCGCTCAGAAAAAACTGATTGCGCCCAATTTCTGAGAATTCTGGTAGCTGACGTGCCTCTGCAATGGGAACCACAGACCCATAGGCAGAAGTAGAGAGTGCTATAGGCAGCAACACCAAAAACGACATTGCCAAGCAAATACCAACAAACCAGTAGTCCTGTTTGTCCTGACTGAGCCGCAGCCGTCCTTGCCGCCAGCTCAACAGCCCCAGCAGCACAACTCCAGCAAACACCAAGACATACTGCGGGTAGAACAATCCTTCCAGGACGATGATCGCTAAGCAAGGCAGCGCTACTTTTGGCATCAGCTTGCCATCCCAGCGCAGCAGGTAATATAGAAATGCCAAGAACAAAGGTGGCAGAAATGCCCTTGGCGTAGCAGATACCACATCATCATGCGTCCAGAGCACCTGCGTGGTCAGCAGCGATGCCAAGAACCCAGTGAAGGGCATAGGCAAGAGCTGAGTTCCCACCCCAAACGCATAAGTTGCTGCAATCATACTCAAGCCGACGGGCAGCAGCTTACTCAGTAGCAAAGGATGAACGCCGATCGCCGCAAACAGCCGGTAAAACTGCGTAAACCCCCATGGTGAAACAGACTGAAAGTAATCGGCAATTAGATCATTGGGGAACAGCTGCGGATCGACAAAGCGCTGCATCCAAAACACATGCTGCCGCACATCGTCTTGCACGACGTATTCGCCATCAAACGCCTTCCGCAAAACCATCAGAGCATATACCAGCGCCAGCATCAGGCTGAAACTAAACCAAAAAATCGATCGTCGCTTACTCATTCCACTACCCGTCGCGCTATCAAACGTAAAAGTTGATCAGCCCACTCCCTCACAGATTACTGTAAACTCTTGGGGGTTCCATCTGTCGCTTGCTCGGCAGCCGCTATCTAGAGTCAACACAGGGTCAACATAGTGGAGATTCAGAAAAGCCAAACCGTAACTCCAACGCGATCGCTCCCCCGCTGGCTGCGCTACTCAGTGGTGCTGTTGTTGATATTGGGCGTGTTTTTCCGGTTCTACAACTTAGACGAGAAAGTATTTTGGCTGGATGAAGCCCGCACCTCTCTGCGGATGTCAGGGCACACCAAAACCGAATTTCTGCAGGAAGCCTATACCGGGAAAATCATCGATCTAGAAACTCTACAGCAATATCAACGCCCAGATGATACCCGCTGGGCAGATACGATCCATGCGCTGAAAGGTAATGCCGAACATACTCCGCTTTATTTCCTGCTGGCTCGCCTGTGGACAGAGCTGTTTGGCTATTCGGTTGGCTCGATTCGCAGCCTGTCGGCAATGATTAGTTTGCTAGGATTTCCTTGCTTGTTTTGGCTGTGTTGCCTCCTATTTGATCCTGATAAATCTACCCTGGACAAATCTGATCTTGACAATTTTGGCTCTGACAAAAAGCCCTATCAAAATCAAGCGGTAGCGTGGGTGGCGCTAGGGCTGATGGCGATTTCGCCGCTGCATGTGCTATACGCCCAAGAAGCCCGTCCTTACAGCCTGTGGACGGTTTTGGCTTTAGCATCTAGCGCCTCGCTGCTGTGGGCGCTACGAGGACGAAATCTTCCGCGCAGGCAATCCCTGAGGCGTTGGATCGCCTATGGAACGTTGGTGGCACTAGGGCTATATACTCAGCTGCTGTTTGGACTGGTGGTGGTTGCCCATGCGCTGTATGTGGCGATCGTTGAGAAACAGGCGGGCAAATGGCGCTGGTATCTGGCGGCGCGGTTTTACCTGCTGGCAACGGGCGGCGCAGTGCTAGCATTTGTGCCGTGGCTGGTGCTGCTGCTGCAAAATCTAGAGCAGGTCAACGAAGCAACTTCTGCCACCACGCGAGAATTTCCGTTTAAATATTTACTCAATCAGTGGTTTCTCAATCTCAACCGAGTATTTATCAACGGTGAACTATATTCGTTTAACCTGGTTCTGGTACTTCTATCGGTGTATGCTTTGTTCTTTCTCTGCCGCCATACACCAAAGCGTATAGGGTTATTTATCCTAACGCTAACTGCTGTGCCGTTCTTGGCATTAGCGTTACCAGATATTTTGGTAGGGGGAGAGCGATCGCTGCGGATTCGCTATTTGATTCCTTCGTATCTGGGCATTCAAATTGCCTGTGCATATCTATTTGCGATTCAAATCACCTGGGCAAAAACCTGGCTGCAAAAATTCTGGCGAATTGCCTTAGTTATTCTGATAACAGGCAGCCTGTTTGCCTGCGTGATTAATGCCCAAACCCAGATCGGCTGGAGTAAAAGTATTCGCAAAAGCGGCTACTATCCCGTGGCGGCAGGCTGGATCAATCGTGCCGATCGCCCATTGGTGGTTAGCGATGCTCAAGAAGAAGATATCCTTTCGTTTAGCTACGAGCTGAAGCCAGAGGTCAAATTTCAACTCGTAGAAGTGCCACGGCAGCTAAAGATCCCTCAGGGTTTTGATGTATTTCTCCTCAATCCCTCGCGACGGCTGCGGAACGTGCTGAGTCGGCAGGGTTACCCGCTGCTGTTGCTTTGCCAAGATGAAGACGAAAACCCAGGAGAACCGCAAGATCGGCTTTGGCTAGTGCGGCAGAGAGAATAGGCGGATCGGTAGCAAGAACGACTGCAATCCCAAGTTATGGCTGAATATAATGCGCCTTACACTGCGATACGTAGAGTTTTCGATAGGTAGGGTTTCAGTTGTTTCTGCAGGGTATCGCAATGGTGAATACGGTTCAAAAAACAACTTATCCCAGAGGCTGCACCTTTAGCGAATCAGACTGGGATGTCCTTTCTGCATTTTGGTATCCGATCGCCTTCAGTCATGATGTCCAGGATCAGCCAATTTCAGCCACGCTGCTAGATCAGCGTCTTGTGATTTGGCGAACTTCAACGGGTATCTCGATAGCCAATGATATTTGCCTGCACCGGGGCATTCCGCTCAGCATGGGGCGTGTGGAAGCCGATCAGCTGATCTGTAAGTATCATGGCTTTCATTACTCGGCAGAAGGTCAATGCGTCTCGATTCCAGCAGATCCTGATGCTGCTATTCCTGCTAAACTCTGCCTCAAAACCTACCCAGTCAAAGAAGCCTACGGCTTGGTTTGGACTTCGCTAGGCAGCAGTGATGGCTATTCCCTGCCCGACTTCCACGAGTGGGACGACCCAGCGTATCAGCAGATCCTTCCCAATGCGGTCGATTTGAATGCGGCAGCAGGCAGGCAGATTGAGGGATTTCTGGACGTTGCCCATTTCGCTTGGGTGCATACCAATTCATTCGGCGATCGCAACAACCCTGTAGTACCCCGCTACGAGGTCAATCAAACGCCTACTGGAATTCACATGGAATACCTGAGTACGGTCAGCAATTTTCCTAAAGCGCTACAAGATCGAGCGCCCGCTGATTTTCATTGGCTGCGTGTGTTTGATGTATTTTTTCCCTTCACGGCGCGGTTAACTGTACATTTTCCAGGCGATGGACGACTCTGTATCTTGAATGCGGCTTCCCCAGTTTTCGCCCGCAAAACCCGGGTCTTCTGCCCAATCTGCCGCAACTTCGACCAGGATATGCCGCTAGAACCTGTGTATGAGTTTAACTATCAGGTATTTGCCGAAGACAAAGAAGTGGTAGAGGCACAATACCCTGAAGATTTACCACTTGATCTGCGGGCAGAGTCGCATATCCGGGCTGACCAAACTTCGATCGCCTACCGCAAAGGATTGGGAGCGCTGGGGCTGGGAGCGACTTACACTGCCTAAGAGTATACTTCAGAACTCGCGCAGTATATTGGTGATGAACAAAACCTCCCATCAGCAGGCAGGGAAAAAGAAGGTTGATACGAATGTCGTTCAAAATTCCTTACAATAGAGCGATTCTCCCATCAGATTTTGTCGCATGAACAGCGCTTCAACCCATTCCTCGCCATCCCTGAAAGCCTTTCGTGCTGCTTTCTTAGACTTCATTGGCGATCCTTTCTATCTGCCAGAAGCCTCTTGCGTTCGCTATATTCCTGATGGGTTGCTGGTTTTGGAAGCGGGTAAAGTCAAAGCGCTGGGCAGCTATGAGACGTTGATTGACCAGTATACAGGCTTGGAGGTGATCGCCTATCCCGATAAACTCATCATGCCGGGATTCATTGATACCCACATCCACTTCCCCCAAATGGAGGTAATCGCATCCTACGGCGTACAGCTTTTGGAATGGTTGAGTAAATACACGTTTCCCGCTGAAGGCAAGTTCAAAGATAAAGCTTATGCTCAATCCATTGCTGATCTCTTTTTAGATGAGCTACTTAAAAATGGCACTACAACAGCCCTAGTTTTCGCGGCTGTTTTTCCAGAGTCGGTAGATGCCTTCTTTGAAGAAGCCGACCGTCGCAACCTCTGCATGATTGCGGGCAAAGTGATGATGGATCGCAACGCCCCAGAATATTTACGAGATACGGCAGACTCTGCCTATAGCGATACCAAGCGGCTGATCGAAAAGTGGCATCACAAAGGACGGCTCTTGTACGCGGTAACGCCCCGCTTTGCTCCTACTTCTACATCAGAGCAGCTACAGCAGGCAGGAAAGCTGCTGCGAGAATATCCCGACGTGTATCTGCACACTCACCTTTCTGAGACCGTTGATGAAGTGGCGTGGGTTAAAGCGCTATTTCCGGAGGCGGAAGGATACCTGGATACCTACGATCGAGCCGGACTGGTAGGCGATCGCTCGGTTTTTGCCCACGGCGTTCAGCTGACTCATGCAGAGTTCAGGCGGCTATCTGAGGCAAATGCGGCGATCGCCTTTTGCCCCACTTCCAACCTGTTCTTAGGCAGCGGACTGTTCAAAATTGAGCAAGCCAAATCCACAGAGACTCCCATAAAAGTCGGGCTTGGAACGGATGTCGGCGGCGGCACAAGCTTCTCGCTGCTGCAAACGGCAAGCGAAGCCTATAAGGTAGCACAACTGCGACAGCAAAACCTTTCCGCCTTTCAGGCGCTCTATCTGCTCACTTTGGGCGGGGCAAAGGCGCTTTGCCTTGAAGAGAAGCTTGGCAACTTTGACGTAGGCAAAGAAGCAGATTTTGTTGTCCTAGATCTGAGAGCAACTCCGGTTATGGCAGTCCGCCATCCTGATCCGGCAACTACCGTGGAAGCATTGGCAGATCAGGCGTTTGCCTTGGTTATGCTAGGAGACGATCGCGCAGTTCAAGCGACTTACATCTTAGGAGAACTCGCCTACTCCGCCACCGCATAAACAGCAGGAAGCTGCCTATACTGCTCATTCATGTCTGTGCCATAGCCCACAATAAAGCGATCGGGGATGGTGAGACCGAGATAGTCGATCGGCACTTCAACTTGACGACGAGCAGGCTTATCCAACAGCGCACACAGCTTGATAGAAGCGGGATGCTGGGCTTGCAGCAGCTGTATCGCTTTGGCCGTTGAATGACCTGTATCCACAATATCTTCTACCAAAAGCACATCCTGCTCTGCCAAAATACCCTCCACCAGCCCCATCAGCACCTCTACTTTACCTGTGCTAGCGGTCGCCGCACCGTAGCTAGACAGCTTAAGCAGCTCGATGCGCTGAATCGGCGTTTGCATTTGGCGCACCAGATCTGCCAAAAAAATGAACGAGCCTTTTAGCACCCCAATCACAATTGGCGATCGACCCTCATAATGGTGATCGATCGCCTGCGCCAACCGCTTCACCGCCTGCTCAATCTCCTGCTGAGAAATCAAAGGAACCAGCTTTTTTTCCATCGTTCGATCAAATTCTGTTCAACGCTCCCCTATCCTTTGCCAAAGCGTAGCGTCATAAAGACAAACCGTGCCACAAAGACGCCAGCAATAATCCAGGTTGCCAGCGGCACTTCTTTTGCCTTGCCTTGAAAAGCCTTCGCCAGCGGATACGAAATAAACCCGATCGCCAATCCTTCTGCGATTGAATAGGTCAACGGAATCATGAAGATCGTTAAGAACGCCGGGATCGCATCTGCCATATCTTCCCAGTCAATCTCTTTCACTTCTGCCACCATCATTGCCCCAACAATTACCAGCGTCGGCGTTGTGGCAAATGCCGGAATCGCTTGAAACAGTGGAACAAAGAACAACGCCAACACAAACAACAACCCAATGATCACGGCTGTGAATCCAGTTCGTCCACCTTCCGCTACACCCGCAACAGACTCTACATAAGTCGTGACGCTAGACGTGCCAAACACAGGACTTAAGGTATTGGCAACTGCATCTGCCATCAGCGCCTTGTTTGCCCTTGGCAGCTCGCCATCCGGGCCAATGTAGCCTGCCCGCATCCCCACGCCAGTTAAAGTGCCGATCGTGTCAAAGATATCCACAAACAAAAACACCAGTAGAACCGCAACCCAATCGATAAAGTTCTGGGCATTCAGCCGCGACAGCCCGCCGATCGCCTGACCAAACAAATCTTTGGGCAGTTCGGGCAGCGCAAAGAAGCCTGTGGGCGCAGGCGCAGTTCCCGTCAGCCAAGCAAGCAGCGCTGTTGCAAAAATGCCAAACAGCAGCGCTCCTTTGACGCGCCGCACTACCAGCGCCATCGTCAAGACTAATCCAATCACTGCCATCAAGGTATTGGGCTGTGCCAGACTGCCAAAGGCAGTTTTGGTTGCTTCATTCGCTACGATCAAGCCTGCGCCACCCGTTGCCACATCACCCGACAGACCAATGTAGGCGATGAATAAGCCAATCCCGCCTGCTGTAGCGTGTTTCAGCGAAGCCGGAATTGCCGTAATCAACAAACGGCGAATATCGGTAAAGGTAAGAATAATAAAAACAATTCCCTGCACAAAAACGCAGGACAGCGCCAATCGCCAATCAATTCCTAAGCCAATCACCACGGTGAAGGCAAAAAAGGCATTTGTGCCCATTCCGGGCGCTAACCCAAACGGGTAGTTGGCAAAAAACGCCATGCAGAACGTCCCTACAGCAGAACCAATCACCGTCGCAACGGCGAGCTGAGCGAACAAGTCGCCCTGCTGCTGCAGAAAAATTGCGTTCGATAAAATGATCGGATTGACGATCAGGATATATCCCATCGTCATGAACGTCGTAATTCCTGCTAGCGTTTCTGTCTTAAAGTTGGTTTTGTAGAAGTCAAACTTGAAGAAGTTAGCAATGGCTGCTTGCCATCCTTTATAAGGATGCGGTGGTTCAGGATGCTCTGTGTCCAAATCCGATCGATCAACGCTTTCGCTCATGTTGTTTCTCCCAGCCAAGAATTGAGCGGATACAACCTAATTTTGTCTTCGCTAAAGATCGAAATTAGACAGGAGCACGCCACGCTAGGACAAGGTTTTGCTGCCTCAAAAGCTGATATGCCCCCATCGCTAGCTCTCTATCTTTTGCATTAAAACCTTGCCATAGCTTAACTGATTCAAGTTTTGAATGGAATCATCAAGCTATTGAAAAATTCGATCAATTCGTCAATTTCTTGTTTGTTTAACTTCTTCAGTTTATCTTTAGCTAGCAGCTAGATTTTTGTTAAAAACACTACAGTTTTTGGCTTAGCATTGTTTCTCAAATGAACTTAGTTTTTTGCCCTTTATCCTGCTGTGTAAGTTACTTCAGGAGGGCTGATTTGTTTTTTTTGCTTGAGAATCCTCCGAATTTGCGAGCCACTTAATTGAGTTCCTGTTTGCTCTACCAGATAAACGGCTAATCGCTCTCCTGTCCAGCGATCGAACGGGCAGCCCAACGCTTTAGGGTTTTGATTGCTTACTTCCAGCAGCAGCTCAATATACTCTGGCGTTGCTTTGCGGTGTCTTTCCTGATCGCGCTGGTTCAAAAAGCTGCCTACACGGTCGGGGTCGCCATGCTTGCACCAGTGGGCAACAGTTCTGGGAGAGCAACCCAAGAAATCAGCAATCTCTTGTTGTGTTTTGCCATCATTTTGCAGCAATAGAATGAGGGCACGCTCGCGGACATGCGATAACTCGCTGGTTTTAAATAGCGACTGCAGGCGCTTGATTTGTTCTAGCGTTAAAAAATTCTTTGCAGGCATCTCACAACTCTATTGCTGAGCACTACTTAGTAACCCAAGATCAACCGATTTAAACAATTTGTATGCTGTATACAATTGTTGAACACAATTACTGAGGTTTAAGGTGAGGAATGCAACCTTACTCGCATACCGTATAGAAACCGTTGGGAAAAAATTGTATTATTCGGCACAATATAGCCTGAAAACCAATTTGTTAAGAACGGCTGTATTTCTTCCTGTTTCAGGTGAGGCTCAGAAGTGACTGCCGATCGAAGCGATAAGTTATCTCGTTTCGATTGGCAGCAGAACAGTATTAAAATCTTGCGAAACTAAGATCTTGCGAAACTAAGATTTTGCGTAACTGAAACCTTGCGCAACTAAGATCTTGCGCATTGAGCGCTGCCGCAGCAGGCGAATCCACTCCTAGATCTATCCAACCTATTTTTAGACGGTAACAACCCATGCCCTATTCGATCGCCGATCTCAACAAAATGTCCCAAGCCGAGTTTGTTGCAGCAGTAGGCGCAGTGTTTGAGGATACACCAGCGATCGCAACTCAGGCTTGGGCGCTGCGTCCTTTCGTTGATGTTGCCGATTTGCATCAGAAAATGCTGTCAGTTGTGCAACGGCTCAACCCAGCAGAAGAATTGGCGTTGATTTGCGCTCATCCGGATTTGGGCAGCCGGCTGAAAATGGCGGAGGCCTCCGTTCAGGAGCAGACAGGAGCGGGTTTAGATCGGCTTTCGCCTGCCGAGTTCGATCGTTTTCAGCAGCTAAACCAGCGCTACAAAGCTAAATTTGGCTTTCCGTTTATCATTGCCGTCCGGAACCATACCAAAACCAGCATTCTAGAAGCCTTTGATCGTCGACTGCAGCATAGCATCGAGGCAGAACGCCACCAAGCCCTAGCGGAAATTAGCAACATTGCCTGGCTACGGCTACAGGGTTTAATCTAGCCGCACTAATTGCTCCTCCCTAGTTGCCCTAGTTGCCCTGGTCACCCTAGTTGCCCAAGCTGCCCAATCGATTGAGCGGCCAAAACCGGAAGGCAGCTCGTCCAATGATGTCTTTACTAGGAACAACGCCCCAAATCCGGCTATCGCAGCTGTTGTTGCGGTTGTCGCCCATCACAAAATAGGAGCCTGACGCAACCACTTCAGGTCCCCAAGTGCCGGGAGGCGGTGTTTCGGTCGCCTCATAAGCTGCCAAGGGTTGGTTATCAATAAACACAGCCCCATCTCTGACCTGCACTTGGTCTCCAGGACGAATAAACACGGCATAGTTTTCCTGGAGCGGTTGATCGTTGATGAGAACTTCGCCGTTTCGGACTTCTACCTTATCGCCCGGTAAGCCAATGATCCGTTTGATGAAGGCATCGCGGTGAGTGCTAGGGCTATTGCAGGCTTCCGCTACGTTTTCCGGCGGCCAAAACACGACAATGTCGCCGCGTTCTGGCGAATGCAGCAGATAGCTAATTTTTTCTACCATCAGCCGATCGTCAATTACCAAAGACGGCACCATTGACTCTGAAGGGATGTAGCGCGCCTCTGCAATAAACTGCCGGATGCCAAACGCCAACAGCAGGCTTAGCCCGATCGTTTTGGCTGCCTCTACCCAGGGATTTTCTGGTTTGGGCTGGGAAGGTGCAGAAGAACCGTTTGGTTTTCCCATTGGCTTTGACGAAGAGTTTTGGGGCGAGGGATTTGGGTCAGAAGGGTGCGGCATCAGAGGATTTTGGCGTTCAGTCCCGACTGGGAGCCGGAGTTAACTGGATCTACAGGAATTCTTTCACACGATACCGCCATTTCGGAGATTCAGCATAGAATTGCTAGCGGAGTGTTGCCGATCTTTAAGGATGAATGCTGAATTGAGCGGCAGCGCTGCAATTAAGGGGTCAGCTCGCCGAGCCGATCGAACGGGAAAAACCGAAACGCCGCTCGCCCAATGATATTTTGGTGGGGTACCGTACCCCAAAAACGGCTGTCGCAGCTATTATTGCGGTTATCGCCCATAACAAAATAGGTGTTGGGTGGCACGATCTGCGGCTTTGTGGGAGCTTCAGGCAGCTCAGCAATGTAGGATTCTGGAAGGGGTTGGTTGTTGATGAAAACCGTGCCCTGTCGGACTTCCACCTTATCGCCCGGTAAGCCGATCACCCGTTTAATGAATGCTTCATGAGCCACGCTTGCCGGACTGTTGCAAGCCGCTGCAACGGTGGCAGGCGGTGAAAATACGACAATATCACCCCGTTCGGGCGGATGCAGCAAATAACTGATTTTTTCTACGATCAGGCGATCGTTAATTTCTAGCGTTGGCTCCATGGAGGAGGAAGGAATGAAGCGAGGCTCTGCCACAAACTGCCGGATGCCAAATGCCAAAAGCAAGCTGATTCCCAGCGTTTTGGCGGCTTCTACCCAAGGATTTTCGGGAGACTTGGGTGGAAGCGGCAAAGGCGTGCCTTTCTCTGGGATAGTAGAACCGGGCGACGAAATCTGATTATCTGGTTTGAAGCGAAAGTTTTGATCAGAAGGATGAGACATTGCAGAAATTACGATACCCAGCGGCAAGGCTGGAAGTTAACGATTTGTCACTTGTAGTTTGACTGCCTACAAGACTAAAACCAGCAGGCTCAGGGCTGGAAGATGAATTAGAGCAATGATAAGCGATCGTCAGAGTTTGCTATTCTGAATGCGACCTCTACTTTAAACGATCCTCCCGCTGTTCTGGGAAACGATCGGCTCGACCTGCCACAAAAGCAATATGACGGTTGATTCTTCTTTAAACCCCCCTCAGAACCTCTTAATCCGCAACGCCCGTATCTTGCTGCCCAGCGGCGAGTTTTTACGGGGAGATGTCGAGATTTGCGATCGGCTGATCGCTCAGGTTGCTCCCACAATTCCCAATAGCTCAGCCTCTACAAGAGAAATTGACGCAGCCGGACTGACTTTGTTGCCAGGGGCGATCGACCCACAAGTGCATTTCCGGGAGCCAGGGCTAGAGTACAAAGAAGATTTGTTCACGGCAAGCTGCGCCTGCGCCAGAGGCGGCATCACCTCGTTTCTGGAGATGCCCAACACCAAACCCCTGACTACCACCCAAGCTGCGCTGGATGACAAGCTGAGCCGCGCTGCCGCCAAGTGCTTGGTCAACTATGGCTTTTTTATGGGCGCAACGGCGGAAAATCACCCGGATCTACGGCTTGCTCACCCCACACCGGGAATCAAAATCTTTATGGGGTCAATGCATGGAGCGCTACTCGTCGATCAGGCGGCAGCGCTAGAGCAAATTTTTGCCGAAGGCGATCGGCTCATTGCCGTCCATGCTGAAGACCAAGACCGCATCCGCCAGCGCCGCGAACAGTTTGCGGGCATCACCGATCCTGCCATTCATTCGCAGATTCAAGACAATCAGGCAGCTCTGCTAGCAACGCAGCAGGCACTCCACCTGTCTAAGAAATATCAGCGGCGGCTGCACATCCTCCACATGTCCACGGCAGAAGAAGCCGAGCTACTGCGGCAAGACAAGCCTGCCTGGGTCACTGCCGAAGTCACGCCCCAGCATCTGCTGCTGAACACCAGCGCCTATGAAACGATCGGTACCCTGGCGCAAATGAACCCGCCGCTGCGATCGCCCCACGATAACGAAGTCCTCTGGCAAGCCCTCTTAGACGGCGTTATTGACTTCATCGCCACTGACCACGCCCCCCACACCCTGGAAGAAAAAGCCAAAGGCTACCCCAACACCCCCTCCGGTATGCCCGGAGTAGAGACCTCCCTGCCGCTGATGCTGACTCAAGCCATGCAGGGGCGCTGCTCGGTCGCCCAAGTTGCTCACTGGATGTCTACCGCTGTCGCCCAAGCCTATCGCATCCCAAACAAAGGAGCGATCGCCCCAGGATACGATGCCGATCTGGTTTTGGTGGATCTAGAAACCTATCGCCCCGTCGCCCGCGCTGAGCTACAAACAAAATGCGGCTGGAGTCCGTTTGAAGGCTGGAACCTGACGGGCTATCCCGTTGTGACGATCGTAGGGGGGCAAGTGGTATACGACCACGGCAAGCTCAACACCGAAGTCCGCGGAAGAGCGTTGGAGTTTGGCACGGATAGGAAGTGAACGGCGATTAAATTTGCGGGCTTGGTTGCAGGCTTTATGGCTTTCTGACTAATCGAGCAATCCACAGATCTGGCTGATCACAGTAGTAGTCGATCTGCTCCACCAGGTAGCAGACTTTTTTGCCCTGCTGCTGCAGCAAAATGAAATCTCCTGTTTTAATGCTGCCGCCATAGGCAGTCATGGTAAAGCGATCGGCTCCGTCCTCTAAAAGCGGTTCGTCTGCCAGTGCTTCAATGACGTAGTTTTCACCCTGAATCTGCCGTGTATAGTTGTGTGTTGCCATAAGCTACCGAAATTTGGCAGGCAGAAGATCTTTCCCCCTCATCATCTCTCATCATTCCTGCCGCTCACAATTCCTGACCACTGCACCTTTTTCTGTTTCTCACGCCGATAGGAAAAGAATAAATCAGGGGTTTGGTAAGTGCAGTAGGGGGCGATCGCCACCTGGTCTGGCGCAATCCCAAGCTGCTCTAGTTGCAAAGCGATGATTCGTCGCACGTCAAGCCGCACTCGTTCCGGCTGAGGATCATCCAAGATAGGCGGATTAGAAAATTGCTTTAGAGCATTCAAAATGAATTCTGATGAAGATTCTGAAGAGGAAAAACCTCCCGTTAACACCGTTGCCCCAACTTCTGCCGCAACCGGAATTGAAACCTGGTAGACTTCGCCCGCGATCGCCGGACCCAAAGCAAACCGTAAGTTCTGAAGCTGGCTGCCCTGTGCCTGCAGCCGAGCGATCGCCATCGGCACGATCTTTAGTGCAGTGCCACGCCAGCCTGCATGAACTGCTGCCACTTGCTTTGTTTGCACATCGGCAATTAGAGCAGGTGTACAGTCTGCCGAGCAGACCCACAGGGCTTGAGAAAGGCGATCGCTTACTAACCCATCGGCTTCAGGATAAAGGGCTTCCCCCTCGGGTGATTCTGGAGTGGTGCCTGCTGTTGCTTCCAATGCCGTCAAGATGCCGTTACCGTGGACTTGCTTAACGCGATGAACGGTAGCACTGGGCTGGATGGCTTCAGTTAATTCGGCTGGAGGGCGCGATCGCTTTGTAAAAAAACCGTGCTGCCAGTCTTGCAGCAAACTGCAGGTGAGATAATTCAGGTCTTGGTAGGTTTGCCAGTGCCACGAGTGCATAGGGAAATAAAGGCTGATAAGTTAGTCGTATTCTGCCGAAGAACCCGCCGCGCTCCCTCAGGAAACCTTCGTGAACGTGCAGCAGTTCGGGAGGATGGCAGTTCAAAGGATTAAGAAATAGCTCTCTTAAGTAGCTATAGCAGCCCTCTAGGGGGTTGCCGGTTGCCCTGATGATGCATCAGATGGCGACCCCGCAGGTATGGTCGATCGCCCCTGTGACCATTGCCACATTGCTGTACCTACTAAGCCCAGCGTCAACACCAGCAAAGCAATCCCCAATAGCTTGACGGTGGGAGAGAGCCGCTGACGGCGATCGGCAGAATGGGGTTGCGATGGAGGATCTGGGTGCTCCTCGTCGTAGAGGAGCGCCTTAGACGAAGCTGCCAGTTCTGGCTCTCTAGGTGGAATCGTTGGCGAAAGAGAAAGAGAAGCAGGAGCAGGCGACTTGAGCCGCTGAAAACGATTGCCTACCTGGCAGCGCAGCAGCACTACGGAGGTGTTGTCATGCCCGTTCTTTTGGTTGGCAAGATCGATCCAGGCTTGCACGGCTTCCAGCAGCGATCGCTCTCCGGCAAACACAGATTGGGTAATCGGCTGCCAAAACTGCTCGATGCGATCGTAATCGCTCAAGCCATCTGAGCAGAGCAGCAGCAGCCCATCTTCTTCGATCAAGAAGCGCTGCACGTTGATATCTAGCAGATCGGCATCACGGGTTCCCAATGCCTGAATTAATGCGCCTCCGTCTGGTCGGCGGATGGCTTCCTGATAGGAACTATGCCCCATCATTACTTCCCGCGTCACCACATCATCATCTACCGTCAGGGCATGGCAATAGTCCGGCGTTAGCCAGTAGGCGCGGCTGTCGCCCACATGCACCAGATAAAGCTCATGAGAAGGACGGTGGATGGGAATATCCGAGGGGGTTTCTAGGGAAACTGGAGGTGTGGCGATCGACTGCGGTAGCTGAACCGCCATGACCAGGGTTGTGCCCATCCGCTGCCGCAGCTCACGCCCCTGGCTATCGTTTTGGTCAGAAATCAGATTGTTAACAACCCGTACCACTTCCTGGAGCTGCTGTTTGACTACGATCGGAGAGAGGGGTTCTCGCGGCTCTAATTCTGGGTTTGAAATTTCGCTAAAGAGAACACGCAGCTGCAACTGGAGCGTCTTCAGCGCCAGCTGGCTCGCCACTTCGCCACCTTCATGCCCTCCAATCCCATCGCAAATAATGCCGACATGGGGCAGCAGCGGCTCATTGGAGCTCGTTTCAGGGGGATTGCCCGCCGCCGTCAGTGGGAAGCAGGCATCTTCATTATGGGCCCGTTGGGTTCCAGTGGTAGTGGCTCCAGCAATCTCCAGCGCCAGCGGCAGTTGTGCCGTTTGTGTCAGCAGCAGTTGGTTGAGCTGGGCGGTAATTGCCTCGCTGTCTTCGCCCGTCTGCATCTGCTGGTAAATTGCTTTGAGAGGAGTGGCGATCGATCGATCAGATCGCTCTACCCACGGCTGCCACACTGCTGCTAGATCCTTGAGAAAAGGCGGCGATATCTGGTAAGCCGGTAGGCTTGCGGTTGAAGTGCCTTCTTCCAGGGAGCCACTTGTTTCTTCGTCTGCTTGGGGGTTCACATCTGCAATCAGTTCTCGCAGACGCACTCGCCACCCTTCCACATGAAGATTCTCCGGGGTCAGGAGGCTTGTCGCCATGCGCTGTGCCTTTAGCGGCAGCCAAAGCTGCCAAAGCTGCCACAGCCAATAGACCTGACGCGCTGGCGCTGCCGTTGCCCAAGCTGCTTCCAGCAAAGGAAAAAGCTGCCCGTTGGCATCGATTGGCACGTTATCCAGCAGTAAGATTGGCAGTGCACCTTCTTCTAAGCTGCAAAAGCCATATAACCCTGGCAAGTGCAGCCGATGCAAATACAAATGCAAATAGGGCAATACGGCTTCTGGCATCAGCACGGGCAAGCCGACGACGGTTCCTGGCTTAGTATCAAGCCAGATCTGCGGCTGGGTCACCCAATAGCGCTGACTGACGAGTGTATCTAACGGCGCACTCGCGGCACCAACTGCCCATAGGTAGCGATAGACCAGCGGAGTCTGACAGCGATTGCAAACCGCCTGCCCGCTCGCATTATCAGGATGCAGGCACTCCGGGTTGGCACATTGAAGTTGCACAGGATGGCTCATCGGCTAAGAGTAGCAAAATTTTTGGTTGGTTTGAGTGGATTTAAGGCAATGTACAGCTTTAGGTGATTTTCTGTTTGCTTCGGGTTCAGCTTGACTCAAGTTGAGCATCCCCTACCTAAATTAAACGGTGCTTTCGGCAGATCGGCTGCTAGCTAAGCTAGATTGGGTCTAGGTATACCGCTTGTTGAATTCACTGGCAAGGCTTTTTGGGAATTCTTTGGAAGTGTACCTAAATTGCACCCGGACGGCTGTTCCGGAAAGCCTATTTCCATCTTTGTTGTCATCGGTATCGCTTCTTCTACTCTCTTCATCCCTTCACTACTCTCATGAGTATCCCAGTCCTCTGGACGATCGCAGGTTTGCTCCTCTGCATTCTAGAGTTCATCCTCCCCACTGCGTTTGTCATGCTAACGATGGGCGTTAGCGCAATCATTGTGGCTTTAATTTCCCCAGTTGTGCCCTCATTGGGGCTTCAGGTTGGGATTTGGCTGGTTTTATCGGTGTTGTTCAATCTGCTGCTAAAGCGGCTGATGCCCAAAAACAAATCTCGCCTGATCGAAGATTCCAAAGAAGCGCAGACCCTCACAGAAATTGCACCGGGGCAACTGGGGCGAGTCCTCTACGAAGGTAATTCTTGGCAGGCACGCTGTGTTGATGAAGAGGTGACGATCGCCCCTAACCAGCGAGTTCATGTCGTGGGGCGGCGTGGCACAACGTTGCTTATTATGCCTGAACATCTGCTGCATTCTTAGGCATTTCAAACCTTAATTATTCAAAAACACTCAGCGCGAAGACTGCGCTTTCAAACACAAATCCCCCTTTTTAGGAGCTCTTTAAAATGGATATCATTTATGCCCTCCTGCTGATGGTTTTGGGCGGTACAGGTGTTGCCAAATCAGTCCGCATTATTAACCAAGGCAACGAAGCGCTGGTGGAGCGGTTGGGCAGCTACAACCGCAAGCTTGCGCCCGGACTCAGCTTCACCGTGCCGTTTGTCGATCGGATTGCCTTTCAAGAAACCATCCGCGAGAAAGTGCTAGACATCCCGCCGCAGTCTTGCATCACCCGTGACAACGTTTCCATCTCGGTGGATGCCGTGGTCTACTGGCGCATTGTCGATATGGAAAAATCCTACTACAAAGTGCAGAACCTGCAAGCTGCGATGGTAAACCTGGTATTGACTCAAATCCGCGCTGAGATGGGCAGGCTAGAACTCGACGAAACCTTCACCGCCCGCTCTGAGATTAACGAATTGCTGCTGCGCGAATTGGACATCTCTACCGATCCATGGGGTGTGAAAGTGACTCGCGTTGAGCTACGGGACATCATTCCCTCTAAAGCAGTACAGGAGTCGATGGAGCTGCAAATGTCGGCAGAACGCCGGAAACGGGCTGCCATTCTCACCTCCGAGGGCGATCGCGAGTCGGCTGTTAATAGCGCCAGAGGCAAAGCAGATGCCCAAATCTTGGATGCCGAAGCCCAGCAGAAATCTCTCGTCTTGAGAGCTGAAGCAGAACAAAAAGCAACGGTGCTGCGTGCCCAAGCCGATCGCCAGCAGCAAGTTCTCAAAGCTCAAGCGACCGCCGAGGCGATCCGCATCATCACCCAAGCGCTGAAAGAAGACCCCCAAGCCCCCGATGCTGGCAGAGTGCTGCTTGCCCTCAACTACCTGGATATGGGTACAGAAATCGGCAAGAGCGACAGCAGCAAAGTCATGTTCATGGACCCGCACAGCATCCCTGCTACGCTGCAAGGCATGATGTCGATGGTGCAAAACGGTAAGGGAGAGCAAAAGTAAACCAGGTTCCTCTTTCAAGTTCCCCTTTAATGAGAAAGCCCCGCGTAGCGGGGCTTTTTTAGCGTGTCGAACCATAGCGATTATTCAGGAGTGTGGGCCAACTGACATTTTGTGCAAAGCCCAAAGAACTCCAGCGTGTGATAGAAGATTTTAAACTGGTAGGACTGATTTAACTCATGCTCTAGCTGATGCACAGGGCATTCATCGATCGGCATTGACGCGCCACACTGCAGACAGGTGAGGTGGTGTTTGTCTTGCTGCACGGTGCTGTAAAGTGCTTCGCCGTTTCCCAGCGTCCGCATTTGAACCACACCTTCCAGCTTCAGCGCCTCCAGCGATCGATACACAGTTGCCAGCCCCATACTCTCGCTGCGGCTGCGGAGTTCCACATAGATATCTTGCGCCGAAATCGCTCGATTCAGAGATTTCAACAGGCTGAGAATTCGATCCTGGCTGCGGGTGCGTTGAGACTTCATAGGGGAAACGATCGCGTTGGCGCATACTCGAAACTTGACTCCATCTTAAAACCTGTTGGAAAAAGGTTGGCGTTTGATGACCCGGATAGCCCGGAGCGCCTAGAATTGTGATCTGTGCTTTTCCACGCTACTCATTCAATCGCCCTTCAACTGTGACTCAAACTTACCAAGCCCAAATTTATGTCACTCTGCGTCCTTCGGTGCTCGATCCCTCGGGGGTTGCAGTTCAGTCTGGGCTAAAACACATGGGCTATGACAACGTAGACCAGGTACGCATTGGCAAATACATTGAGCTGACCCTAACTGCCCCTGACGAAGCTAGCGCCCAACAGCAGCTCGATCGCATCTGTGATGAGCTGCTCGCGAATCCGGTGATTGAAAACTATCGCTTTGAGCTAACAGAACTTGCAACGGTGAATCCATGACCCTACTTGATACGTGCCCGCTCCAGCTTGAGTATGTGCGCCAGCAGTTTCCTGCCCTCGCTGGAGATTGGGTCTTTTTTGATAATGCGGGTGGGTCACAAACGCTACGGCAGGTCGTCGATCGCATCTCCGAGTTTCTGTTAACTTCTGATGTGCAGCTGGGCGCGTCTTATGGGGTGTCGCAGCTAGCGGGCGATCGTGTCCTCAAGGCGCGGCAGGCAGCCGCAACCTTCATCAACGCAGCTGATTCTACAGAAGTAGTGATGGGGCACTCTACTTCGCTGCTGCTGCGGCTGCTATCCATTTGCCTGGGGCAAACTTGGCAGCCCGGCGATGAGGTGATCGTGACCAACAGCGATCACGAGGCAAATGTGAGCCCGTGGGTGGATCTGCAGCGGCAGGGAATTGTTGTCAAAACCTGGAAGCTGAATCCTGTGACGCTGGAGTTCGATCTGGCAGATCTGGCTCCGCTGCTGACGCCCCGGACAAGGCTGGTTGCCATGACTCACGCCTCCAATATTTTGGGAACGCTCAATTCTCTGCGGGAAGTCGCCGATCTGGTGCACGCGCAGGGAGCAATGCTGTGTGTCGATGGGGTGGGCTATGCCGCGCACCGCTTGATCGATGTGCAGGCGTGGGATGTAGATTTCTATGTCTTCAGCTTCTACAAAGTTTATGGAGCGCATCACGCCTTGCTTTATGGCAAACGGCAGCATTTGCTAGAGATGCCGGGCATCAACCACTATTTCATCGAGGATAACGACCTGCCCTACAAGTTTCAGCCTGGAAATGTCAATTTCGAGCTGAGCTACAGCGTTCTGGGGCTTTGCGATTACCTCAGCGATCTCGCAAAGCGGCACACTGGAACAGCCATAGCTCCCACGTTAAGGGGGCAGCTTGCCCAAGCCTTCGATCTGATCAGCGATCATGAAGAGGCAATTGGCGATCGCCTTTTGCAATATCTCCAACAAAAGCCAAAGGTGCAGATCATTGGGCATCCTCAAGCCGATCGCCACAAACGGGTTCCTACAATCTCTTTTGTGGTAGACGGCATCGACAGCGCCACGATTCCGCCGCAGGTTGATCCGCATCATATTGGGATTCGCTACGGCGACTTCTATGCCAAACGATTAATCCAGGATCTAGACCTTGTGCCGCAAAACGGCGTGGTGCGGGTCAGCATGGTGCATTACAACACGATCGAAGAAGTTGATCGGCTGATTGAGTGCCTCGATCGAATTCTTTAACGCTATTCTGAGAGAGTAGTCTTTATGCCGCTAGACCCCAACCCACACAAGGGAGAAGCGTAACAAGGAGCAGCGATGAAATTCGGCGTAATTGTCTTCCCAGGGTCAAACTGCGATCGAGATGTTGCGATGGTAGTTCGGGATGTGTTGCAGCAGCCAACTCGGATGGTGTGGCACGAAGACAGCGATTTGTCGGATCTGGATGTGGTAATTTTGCCGGGTGGCTTTAGCTACGGTGATTATTTGCGCTGTGGGGCGATCGCCCGATTTTCTCCAGCGATGCAGTCTACTCTGGAACATGCCAAGCAAGGCAAGCTGGTGTTGGGCGTTTGCAATGGCTTCCAAGTTTTGACCGAGATGGGACTGCTGCCCGGTGCGCTGATGCGAAACCGCGATCTGCATTTTGTTTGCGATCGGGTGCCGCTGCGGGTTGAGCGTACTGATCTACCCTGGACGCAGAACTACCAGCCAGGGCAGGTGGTCACGCTGCCGATCGCCCATGGGGAAGGCTGCTATTATGCCAGCCCCGACACCCTTGCCGAACTTGAAGAAAATCAGCAAGTGCTGTTCCGCTATTGCACAACAGCAGGCACGGTGACTGAAGCAAGCAACCCGAACGGTTCACTCCACAACATTGCTGGAATCTGCAATCGGCACGGCAATGTGCTAGGTATGATGCCTCATCCTGAAAGAGCGGCTGATCCGCTGCTGGGCAACACCGATGGAATTCACTTATTCCAGGGGATACTGAAAGCAGCAATGGCGATCGCCTGAAGGCTTTGATATGCTGCTCAAAGGGGTGCTGAGTCAGGCTGCGCTAAATTTGACCCCAATCCTATGAGCCAAATCCCAGAGCTACAGACTTGGTACGACCAAGGAAACGCCTTGTACCAGGTGGGACGATACGAGGCATCGATCGCTCGATTCGATAAGTTTTTGGAATTCCAGCCCAACCACTACGAGGCCTGGAGTCAGCGCGGCTGTGCCCTCTACCAAGTTGGGGCTTACGAAGACGCAATCGTTAGCTTCGACAAAGCGATCAGCAGCAAGCCTAAGCAAGCGATCGCCTGGCACGGAAAAGGTATTGCCCTTGCCAAGCTGGAACGCTACGAAGAAGCGGTAGCTTGCTTCACCAAAGCCCTGAAATTTGAACAGAACGATGCCAAAATTTGGTACAACCAGGGGCACACGTACAGCTGCCTCTACCGCTACAAAGAGGCAATCGCCAGCTTTGACAAAGCAATCGAACTCAAGCCCCATAACCATCGGGCTTGGTATATCCGCGCCGTTTCACTGGCATCTTTGCGCCGTTATGAAGAAGCGCTTGCCAGCCTTAACACGGCTCTCACCCTAAAGCGAAACTGCTTCTATGCCTGGAACTACCGGGGTTTAGTGTTAACCAAGCTCGATCGCCATCCGGAAGCGATCGCTTGCTTTGAGAAATCCCTTCAATACCGCAGTGACAATCCGAATGCCTGGTATGGCAAAGCCTGCTCTTATGCAATTCAGGATGACCTAGAAGCTGCCCTGAAGAATTTACACCGAGCGATCGTTTTAAGTCCCAACCTGTATCGGGTGATGGCACAGACGGATGCTTGTTTTGATGCGCTGCGGCAGGACGAGCGCTTTCGAGAGTTGATGCGAGACCGATGAACTCTCAGGGTCGGTCAAGGGTTAAGAGCCTTCTTCCTGCCGCTCATACCAGGGCAAAATGCGATCGCAGAAGAACAGCGTTCCTGCTGCAACGCAGATCGGTACAGCCAGCAAATTGACCAGCGGAATGCTGACTAGAGCCAGACAAACCAGTCCAAACGTGCCGCTGGCGGGCAGACTTTTCCAAACAATGCCCAGCTTTTCGCGGAAGGCAGGACGGCGGCGCTCCACGGCAGCATCCAGAAAATCCATGCAGACAATCGTTGCTCCCAGCGCCACCCCCAACACCGAGCCAATTGCTGTTCCCACGCCTGGAAAGAAGTTGAGCAGCAGCGAGGGAACCAGAATAGCGATCGTCAGCCCTAGCTTTTTCAATTCATACAAAATAGCGCGGGAAATATCTTGAACCATTCCCACTTCAATGAGCGTTACTTTTCCCATCCGCATTCGCTCTAGTTCTTCAGAGAGTTTTCCATACCACGGTGCGCCCAGCAATACGCCGAACTGCAGGAAAATAAAGCCCGTCAGCAGCAGCAAAACGACAGTCAGCACGAGCCGCAGCAGCCAGATCAGCACTCTCGCTGCCCCAGTCGGAATGAAAGCAATCCAATCGGGTAGGACAGGCTGCCAACTCGGTAGGTGAAACCAGCCCGGTAGGGTGAGATTCCAGTTAGGCAAAGCAATATGAGGCAGCGATGGCAGGCTGGGTAAAGCTGGCAGCCAACGGGGAGCGCTGACGTTCCAAGCAGGCAGATGCACCGACCAGTGCGGCAGGCTGGCTGTCCAGTTCGGCACATCAGCAATAATTCGATCGATCGCCTCCATGCCCGCCAAAAACAGCCCTGTATAGATGACAAAGCCCAAAATCACATTGATCAAAATGGGCAGCAGTATATAGCCACGTAGCTTGGGCGTGGTCAGGAACAGTCGCAATGCCCGCAGCGGGTAGCTAGCGCCTGTAAATAAGCTGCTCAAGCCTCGGTCGATCGGCTGGGGAGAGTGGAAAGATGGCTTGGGGGTCATGAGGAAAACTCAAGATAGAATGCTGCAATCAAGCTAATTTGTTCCTTAAAACTCTGGCAATGGCTGAAAACCCAACCAGGTGATCAATTTATAAAGATTTCCAGTTCGTGAGGTACTGGTTTTTTGGGGTGCCCCACGCTCTGCGTGGGGCACCCCAAAAAACCACTCTTTATTCGAGCGTGAAGCGCCATATCCTGAAAATGCAACATCAGAAGTGCAACGTTCAGTAAATAAACGGAATATTTTGTTACCTAGCACAGGTTTAATTGAACCAGATCGCCAGTGCTGAGCTATACTCCAAACCATCAAGAACGCAATCCACTGGTTGGGCAGTTGCAGTTTACTCAAACGAGTCGAGCCAACTATGGCAGGATTTGAAGAAGCCAATGAGTTCGAGCAAGATATTATGATGTTGCTCGCTAGGTCGGGTTGGGCGGTAAAGATGCCGCCGCTCAACACCAAAAGCTATGACATTGAAGCAACTCGCGGCAACGATGTGGTAGCAATTCAGCTCAAGAATCACCGGGTGCCTATTAAAGTGCCGCAGATCGAAAAGTTCTTTGAATTTCTCGATCTGCCGATCGCCGATCGCTTCACTAAAGGCTTCCTGATTGCTTCCAGCGGCTACACGCGCCCTGCGCTGACTTATTTTAAGCAGGCGAATAATGATCGCGTCCAGCTTGCACTCTATCGCGATGGCAAAGTCATTCGGATTAAGGGTGACGAAGAAGATCTAGAGCCACCCCGGCGCCAGCTCACCTACTTGGGCGTTTTTACCTGCAAAGGTGGCGTGGGCAAAACAACGATCAGCGCCCATTTGGCGGGTGCATTTGCTTTATCTGGCTACGATGCTGCACTGGTAGATCTCGACCCGCAGCGTAACCTGACTACACTACTGGGCGAAGGCATCAAACTGCCCGGAAGCCACCATAAGCCCGGAAACACTGTCACGGTTTATGGAATTGACGAATGGGATGATAAGCACCTGCCCGATGTTAGCGTAGTGGTGTGCGACTGCTCGCCTGTGCTGGAGGCAAATCCAGTCGAGCTAGTCAAAAAGTTTTCCTACTGCATCATTCCCACTACGCTTAATCCACTGGGGTTGAACAAAAACGGGCATGTGATTAAACGAACGATCGAAGCCATTCGGCAGGTAAACCCCACCGCACATCTATTTGTGCTGATCAACAACTACTTTGACGATGAAAGCAACCGCAGCCGCGTTCTCAAAGAAGAATATCAGCGATATTTTGCCGAACTAGTACAAGAAGACGATCGCTTTAAGTTTATCGACCCAGAAGAAGTGGCGATTCGCAACAGCAAGCAGCTTTTCTACTGGGGCTACCACATCTACAACGGCGATCGCTACCAGCTTGCCTTTAATTCGGTAGGCGGTCGCTGTTTGCCCAAAGCAGATTTTCTTAACCTGCTTGATTACCTGGAAGAACACTCGGATCTGGAAACGCTGAAGCGTGAATGAATATTTGCGGTATAACGCTACGCGCATATCTCAGGACAAAAAATTTTGTGTGGCAGCTTGTATAGAAGCCTGGCTGCGCGAGGTTTCTATACAAAAAGAAGCTCGATCTAGGCGCATAGCGTCCTAATGGTTCAGGTGACTTGGTAGACAAAACTTAGCGTTGCCCAAGCGTTCACATCGAGTGCATAAGTATCCGCTGCAATCTCCATTTTAGGAACGACAGCGGTACTTGCCTGGTGTAAATCTTCTAAAACCGCCTGAACCACCTCCAAAGGATTTTGCAACAGCGTCACCCGCCGAGCATCTGTTTTCGATCGTCCCTCTGTTTCCAGCGTTTGGTAGGCTTGGCGCAAGGGCGATCGGCTAAAAATCAGATGAGTTTCTGCCAAGCCCGTTCTTTGAATTACCCAATCTGACGTAGCGATTGTCTGCGGCAAAACCAGCGTCTCTCCAGGGGCAATCATCGTTTCATCCGCTGCTTCGCTGGGATAAAAGGCGATTGCGTTGCCCCCTATATCCAAGCCCAGCAGAATGAAATAAACGGGGTGATCGCTGTAGTTTAGCAGTCGATACTGGATTTCGCTGCCGTTTGCAACTGTGTTGCTGCTAGCCAGCAGCCCTGCCAGCTTGCTCACCGACGATTTTCGAGACGCTGCTGTATCAGCAGGGTTTTGCCAACGTGCAGTCTCCTGCTGAAGCACAATTTGCTCCTGTGGAGATACTGTTGCCAAAGTTGCCTTGACTCCCAACCGAGACGAGCCAGCATTCTCAGTCAGCCGCAACAATTTGGCTGCTAGCAGCGTGCGGAGCTGTGGCGTGAGCCGATTGACTGCTGTTTTAACAGCTTCGTCGATCGAGATTAAAGTGTTAGGAATGGCATCACGCCCTGGATAAAACAAGCCATACCCAGTTTGCGGGGAGGTTTGCGTCTTTAGCTTTGCTTTTGGGGCTGTGCTGCTTTGCGCTGGACTTGCCATATTCTGAGCGACTGCACCCGCCTTGAGGGAATTGGCTTCATTCACTGGGGTATACAGTTCAGGCTCCAGCGAAGCTGTTAAAGTTTGGTGATCCTGAGTTTTGCCAAATAGAAAATCAGCAGGCTGTTCTCCTGCAATCACCGAAGACACTCTTGGAATAGCAGAAAACGCACTGGTTGCATCGACCCGCTCAATCCGTTCTAGGCTGGTATCGATCGCCACAGTTAGCCCGACGTTGCGTGGCAGCAAGCGGACTCGCTCTCGGACAAACTGCCCTACCTGCAATATAGTGTCTGGCGTGGCACGGGCTTTAGCCGTTAAGCCTTCCCGCGATCGCACCTGCAGCATGCCCGTCTCGCCCACCGTCAACACCGATGCCCCATAGTTTTCCAGCACAGGAGCAGGCAGCCCCCCCAGCCAAAGCTGTACCTTGCCGTCTTCCTCGATTGCCCGCACGAATCCCTCAGCGCTAGTAGAGGTGGAATTAGTGTTGTAAACTGGCGGTTGTTTTTGCAGGAGCTGCCCTGCAAAGTGTGGCTGTTGCTCAACACCCGCTAGCTGATGGACTGTTCCGGCTGCCTGGTTGAGAACAAAGTGCAACACGGTGGGAGGGGTTGCCCACCACAGCCGCTGCGTTAAAGCATAAGTGAACAAGCCAGCGCTGAAGCCATTCCACTGCGCCTCTGTTGCAACCTGATTTGCCGCCGCTGCCGCCAGCAAAATTCCTGGAAATTTTGCCTGCCCTAACGCCTGCCCTAACAGTCCCAGTCCCGTAGCGGGCGGGCTAATCTGCAACAGCATCCGGTCTGCGTCGCTGATCCGACCGCTGGGTGCATTTGGACGCGATCGAATCTGTAGATTTCCCTGAAGAATTCTGCCTAGCGTGGTGAAGCCTGCATCGAGAATAGTGGTAATTTGTTGCGTTGGTAGTGTCTGCAGCAGCAATCCCAGCATTTCTTCACGCAAATCGTTGATCACAGGGTTGTCTTCGGTTGGCAGCATGCCATCTACAGGCACAAGACTGTTCTGTTCCACGATCGACTCTGTTTGTTCGTCTGTTAGCTTGACACGGCTGCCCAAGCCGCTGAAGTGAAACACGACTACATCACCCGGCTTTGCCTGCATCAAATGCGACTGAAACGCTTCTACGACCGCGGCTCGGGTTGCTTGCTGATCGGTAAGGCTAATAATGTCATTGGGCTGAAACCCAAAGCGATGGATTAAAAGCTCACGCTGAAGTTCTACATCAGTGAGGCAGCCGCTGAGGGCAGCCCCTCGGCTGGGCGCAAAATCACAGACTGGCTCAGTGTATTGGTTGATGCCTACCAGCAGCGCTAATTTGCGAGGGGTGGGCAGCGCGATCGCCTGCTGATATTGGTCTGCCAGCAGCGACAAGCCAGCTTCGCTAAGTCCCAAAGCACCCAGCGCTACCCCCATCTGCCGTAAAAAGACTCGTCGCGATGATCCCATGTTCTCTATTTGAGCATTAACTTACCCGGATTGCTAAACCAAACCCTCCCTTGAACCCTCCAATTGAAAGGATTTTGAGCAAAAGTTGGTTTGGAAGTTCTTTTAATTGAGCGATTTGGGGCGTAAATGCAGAACATTTGGTACTTTTCAAACATCCCCTTACACCGGAAATATTTTTACAGCGTGTGGAGCAAACCCTGACTATTTTTTGGAAGCCCACCGTCTACGACTTTTCCAAGCACTGGGATTTAGACAAGCAAAAGTTTCTAGAGGAGCAGGCTCAATAGGAGTAGGCTCAAATGAGCCAGTGTCAACCGCAGGACGGATGAGCTAATTTTAGGGCAAGAGCGATAATCACGGGCAAATTGCTTTTTTTCTAGCACTAAGCCAAAGTTTGGCTTTAACTATTTATTCTGAAGTCATAACGAGTCCGTTTTAGGTATACTGTAATTAAGTCAGCTAAATAATTTTGCTCAAGCCAAGGATTTAAACCATGGTCAAGATAGTTGGTATTGCTGGAAGTTTGCGCCCTGGTTCCTATAGCCACTTAGCGTTGGATGTTGCGATGCAGCGGGTGGCAGCTCTAGGAGTCGAAGTCGAAGTCCTCGATTTGCGATCGCTTAATTTGCCCTTCTGCAACGGTGGTGATGACTACAGTGACTACCCTGATGTGGACAAGCTACGCCAAACTGTAAAGCAGGCAAATGGGCTAGTTCTGGCGACCCCAGAGTATCACGGCAGCATCAGTGGGGTTCTCAAAAATACGCTAGATCTAATGGCCTTCGAGCATCTAGATGGCAAGGTTACAGGTGCAATTAGTGTATTAGGCGGACAGCCCAACAGCAACGCGCTTAACGATCTGCGGCTGATTATGCGCTGGGTTCACGCCTGGATGATTCCAGAACAGGTGTCGATCGGGCAAGCCTGGAAAGCCTTTGGAGAGGATGGCAAGCTGTTAGATGAAGCGCTATCCAAGAGATTTGATGCCTTCGCCCGCAGTCTGGTGGATAATACACGTAAACTGCAGCATGTGGCATAAGCTGTTCAAGCTATGGGGCGCACCACCAGCACCGAGCAGTGTGCCTCTTCCACAACCTGGCTGCTCACCGATCGCTGTAAGATGCGATCGACTCCTGTGAGTCCTCGGCTGCCAATCACAATCAAATCTGTCTTGTGAATATTGGCCAGACGAATAATTTCTTCGGCGGGGTCGCCTGCTACCACTTCCAAGCTGCTCTCGGTCGGCAGTGCAGCTTGATAAGCCTCTAGCTTTTCTAGACTATCTTTAGGGATGGCTTCCGTTGAGACGGGTGGGCGATCGCTAGCCACTTCTAGATCAGATTTTGACTGGTCTAACACATGTGCTACAACGATTTCAGCATCGGCAGGCAGTTGGAGCTGCTGCACGGTAGTAATGACCTGTGCCGATAGATTGGAGCTGTCTAAAGCAACGAGAATCCTCTTGAGCATGTCAGGCTCCTGCAGCCTCCTTCAGTGGGGTCGATGCTTTCAATAACAGAAGCGTGGGGGGTTCACGTCTCTGTGTCAAGTTCCTGTACGCGTAGCCTCACCGAGTCTGCATGGGAGGGGAGCCCCTCAGCGGTTGCCAAGTTGTCGATCGCCTTAGCGACTTGCCGCAGCGCGGTAGGAGAATATTGAATCAAGCTGGAATGCTTCATAAAGGTTTCGACCCCTAGCGCCGAGGCATAGCGAGCCGAGCCGGAAGTAGGCAAGGTGTGGTTGGGCCCTGCCAAATAATCTCCAACGGCTTCTGGGGTAGAGTTTCCCAGGAAGATCGCCCCTGCATGGCGAATATGTTCTAGCAGGCTCCAAGGATCGGCAACTTCTAGCTCTAGATGCTCAGGAGCAAAATCGTTAGATAATTCAGCCGCAGCTTCTAGCGAATCTACGACGACCACCAAACCGTAGTGGGCGATCGCTTTTTCGGTCAGCATTTTACGAGGATGATTGAGTAGCTGCTGCTTCACCTCTGTCACCACTTTCATTGCTAGACCAGCATCAGGGGTGATCAAGATTGCTGCTGCCATAGGGTCATGCTCGGCTTGGGCTAGCATATCTGCCGCGACATGAACCGGGTTTGCAGCACTATCAGCAATAATCAAAACTTCTGAAGGACCTGCCAGTGAGTCAATGCCGACCGTGCCATAGACTAATTTTTTGGCAAGCGTGACATAAATGTTGCCAGGTCCGGTAATTACGTCTACTTTAGGGATTGTCTCAGTTCCGTAAGCTAAGGCAGCGATCGCCTGTGCCCCACCCACGCGATAAATTTCCTGGACACCTGCCTCCTGTGCTGCCACTAGCACAGCCGCATTCACGGCTTTATCAGGGCCGGGTGGCGTCGTCACGACAATTCTAGGAACTTTGGCGACCCTAGCTGGAATCGCATTCATGATCACCGTGCTGGGGTAGGCAGCACGTCCGCCAGGAACATATAGCCCCGCCCGATCCACGGGCGTATAGCGCTTGCCCAGCACAATTTCATTTTCGCCAAACTCGACCCAGCTTTTGGGAAGCCGCTGGCGGTGAAATGCTTCGACCTGACGGCAAGCCAGCCGGATTGCTTCCAGCAGTTCTTGGGGAATTTGTTGATAGGCAGCTTCTAGTTCAGAACCTGTAACTCTCAACTCTTCGGGCTTCAGCGTAAGCTGGTCGTACTCTTCGGTGTAGTGCAGCACTGCTCGATCGCCCTGCCGTTTGACCGCCTGAAGCACTTCTCGCACCGTTGCCTCTTTATGGACAACATGATCATCGTGAGTGCGATCGCAGATTCGCCGTAGTTCGGTTAATGCTTCAGACCGCTGATTTATGATTCGCAGCATTGCCACAGGGTGTTGAGAAACGCCAGCCTAGAAGTGAATCGGGTCAAGGGGGTTAAGTCGGCACTTGCCCAACTGCAACCTCTGATTTCTATAGCTTAACTGGATTTTCTGAGGTTTCGTGTAAAGGGAAAAGGGAATTTCAGGAAGGGGGAGCGGGAGGAGTGGCAGTTGCCCTATTCTGCCGCTCTCTTCCTCCAACCTACTCTCCCACTCGGAAGCCCATCTGCCGCAGCCCTTGGCGAAGCCGATCGGCTTCCGCAGGGTTTTGCGGCTCGTGGAGAGCGATCGCCCTGCTGAACGCCAGCAGGCTTTCGGGAACTTTGCTCAACTTCAGCAAGGCAACGCCAAGGTTCTGAAAGGCTTCGGCATAGGTAGGGTTCAGGGCAATGGCTTGCTGATAGCGGTCGATCGCTTGTTCTAGCTGTCCGCTTGCCTTTAATACCATCCCCAGGTTGTAGTAACCGGGGGCAAAACTAGGGTCGATGGCGATGGTTTGTTCATAAAGCACTTTGGCGGCAGCGAGGTCTCCTTTACCCTGCAGGAGAGTGCCCAGGTTGTTGTATGCTCCCAGCTTCAGCGACTCCAGGATAGGCTGACGAATTGCCTGCCGATAGTGCTGTTCTGCTTCGATCGGGTTTCGTAGGCGGCTGTAAGCGATGCCCAGGTGATAGTACAGCTCGTAGCATACAGGAGCATCAGCTTGGCTGCTGGCCAGACCCCGCTCTAGTAGCTCAATGCCCTGTTCTGTTTCGTTGACTTCGACATAGAGTGCGCCAAGTTTACTGCAAACATAAGGATCGTTAGGATGAGCAGCCAGGAAGCCTTCCATAGTAGCTCGCGCTTTTTCCAGCTTGTTGCGGCTGACGATCGCACCCGGCTGATAGCCATAGTGGAGGATAGCAACCTCTGGGCAGTCGATAACCTGCCAGTGCGGTTCTTTTTGTAAGAGCTGGGCTACGCTATCATCCACCATTGCGTGATAGGGCCGGGAGAAATAGAGGTCTGGATGACGGCGAAACAACCGGGATACCAGAGAATAGGGAGATTGGGACGCGCCGATTTCCTGGCGAATTAAGTTGATGACAATCGTCTCTGGCTGCATTGCCTGCCGCAACGACGGCATCACGTCTGCAACGAATACTTCATCTGCATCTAGCACCAGCACCCAGTCTCCGGTAACGTACCGCAGCGCCTCATTGCGAGCGACAGAAAAATCGTTTGTCCAGGTGGATTGGTAGACCTGAGCGCCGAAAGACTGAGCGATGGCGATCGTGGCATCGGTAGAGCCTGTATCGAGGATGATTAGCTCATCTGCCGCAGCTTTGACGCTATTGAGGCAGCGAGGCAAGTTTTCCGCCTCGTTTTTGACGATCATGCAGAAGCTTAAACGCATGGCCGTTTCACTAAAAACTTCGGCAAGTTCTCTAGGCTTACAAGTGCGCTTAGCTGTAGCTCCAAGCTGTTGTGCATTCTCTCTAAAACACGAAAGTCGTTACCTTCAACTATGGCGCAAGCCGCGCCTTTTTAGCGCGATTGGCTTCATACCATTCTGCGATCGCCGGAACCCATTCTTGGAACGATTTCCAAATTAGTTCGCACAACTGCTGTGCTTCTAGCTGTGCGTCTAGTTTCCAGCGCAGATCAAGTAAATGCATCAGCGATCGCACGTTAGCAGACATCACCCAATGTTGCCGCACGTCAAACGGAATGATGCTGCGAGCATGTTCTTCAGAGAAACCCTGGTGAATGCGTTCTTGATAGCGGTAGCAAGCTTTCAAACACCACTCTAGATCCTGTTGGCGCAATTCCTCAGTGTAGTCATAGCGCTTGCCTTGGCGATCGCTGTAGGAACCGATCGGACGCAGATAAAACACTTCTTCAATATCTCGTTTGCCTTCTACTACATCAGTGATTCGCTTGCCCGTATAGCGGAAAGATTGTACATCAAAGCTCATGCCCACCCGATGTGTCCGGATCTGCTGCATTGTGGAATGGGGAAAAAAGCCGCAGTTGAGAACGATTTGCGGATGCTCCAGCGGTCCAAAGTGCCCCCGGTTCCCTGCCAGCAGGTGCTTGATTACAATCGACCCCGCCTCGATTTCAGTGGGGAAGCAATCGCGATCGCTCCAGACAAAATTCTCCGCATAGTCCTGATGCATTGCTGCATAAATCACCTGCTGCGGATTTGTAGTTTGAGAGAGGACTTGAACAGTAAAAAACCGATCCATAGGGCACACAGCGAAACGCAATGGTTTAACAGCATAACTGCAGTCTTCAAAACTGGATCAAAATTCAGCTTTTATTTCAGGTTTTGGTTGTTTAGAAACAGTGTTTTGTGGAAGCTGGGTGTAGCCCAGCTTCCACAAAACACCACCCAACTTTTTGGGAGGAGATGGATCGTGCTCCTATCTATCTCAGTAGCGTTATGGACAGCCCTGAGTTGATTGCGTTCCATCAGGCATCGTGGCACCGCACAGATTGACTTCTGCTAAATCTATGTCATTCAAATCTGCATCGGTGAGCTGGGCGTTGCTGAAGTTAGTGTTTAGCAGAATCACATCCTCTAGGTCGGCCCTTTGCAGGTTGGCACCACTAAGGTTAGCGTTGCTCAGGTTCGTGTTGAATTTGAAATTCTTTTGGGAATCTGTTCCCAGCAGGATGCCTGCAAACACTTCTTCGGCTGAAATGCCGATCCCAGAAATGTTGATCTCCAGCTTTAGATCGCTTAAGTCGGCTCCTTCTAGATTTGCTCCCGCCAGATTCGCCCGTTCAAAATCTGCTCCACCTAGCTGAGCGCTCGTTAAGTTCGCATTTTGCAGATTGGCATCTTGCAGAACCGCAGGTGCAGTTAGCTTGGCTTCCGTCAGATTGGCATTTTGTAGGTCGGCAAACTGTAGGTTAGCGCCTGCGAGAGAAGCGCTGGTGAGATTTGCATCAATTAGCGTGGCGTAGAGCAGCTTCGCGTTTTCTAAATCTGCATCTGTTAAATCTGCTCCGTTTAGGCTTGCCCCTACCAGATACGCTTTGTCCAGTTCCGCTTCTCGCAGATTCGCCCCCTCTAGATTTGCCCCTTCCAGATTTGCGCCATCCAAATCGGTGTTTTCTAGATTTGCCCCCCGCAGATCGCAGCGAACACAGGCGTTTGTGTCTAGCAGCTGCTGTACCGCTGGAGTGGAAGTCGTTGGGGTCTCAGCAGCGATTCCCAATTGCCCGTCCGCTGCCATCCCTTGCATGAGGCGATCGCGCAGCGCTGTAGCCTCATCAACATTCATGACAAACTTGACTATGTTGGTCTGGTTACCGGCGCTCGCCTGACTGTCCTCAGTAGGTTCTGTTGAGTAGGTGACTTCCAGTGTGGCAAAGTCTTTATTAATGATAGAGAAGGAGTTGCCCAGATCGAACAAGTTGCCGCTCACTTCATCCCAGAGCAAGTAGGTGAGCGCCAGAATCTGGTTGGTGGAGATTTTGATTTCTCGACTGGCATACTGGTTTTCTAACAGTTCGATCGGCTCTCCTTCTTCCACATAAAGCGTCAGGCTATCATCGGCGATCGCCAGCTTGCAGTGCCCCCGCTGTTTTTGGTCTCCCTCGTAAAGAGCTACGGTGCAGCGCACCTCATCCCCAGTTCGGTAGGCAAGCGGAATCGGAATGTCGTAGCCTTCGCACTTAGAGTTGTAAGGAAAACGGGAGCAGAGATTGTAGAGTTCGCGTAGATCGTCGTCGCTAGATTGAGCAATGGCAGGGGCGCCCAAAATAAAGGGGGTCAGTAGCACCAGCGCTTGGTATCGCATAGGTTGTAGTAGGGAATGAATTACTCAAGGATCGCCTTTCGTTCCTTCACTCGTCCAATCGTCTCAGCCGG
Source organism: Phormidium tenue FACHB-886 (assembly GCF_014764505.1). Classification (GTDB taxonomy): domain Bacteria; phylum Cyanobacteriota; class Cyanobacteriia; order Elainellales; family Elainellaceae; genus FACHB-886. Next base: position 305,023 of record NZ_JACXWX010000003.1, on the reverse strand, counting down.
AAACGTCGTCACCTTTGCAGCTTCTAGCTGCACCTGCTGGGGCAGATGGTTCAGCCGATGCAGCCCATCTAACAATGCGCTGCACACTGCAGGTTCTGTTTCTCGGTTCAGCATCAGCCGGAAGCAGTCTGTTAGATCAGCGGCTGTCATGGGTCGATCAATCGCCGTTGAGCTACTGAACTGATGGGTGAGCTGGCGGATTGCAATCATGCGTTTGAGTGGATCGACATTTGAGAGATCGGCAAAAAGATCGGCAAGCAAGGGATCGATTGGACGTTCTGTACCCTTTTGCAAAGAATTGCCGTTGCCCTCCCGTGCTATCCGGATCTGCTGCCCTAGCTGCCAAAGCAACCCCAGTACTACTAGCAGCAGCAAACCCTCTAAAATCACTGCCGTTCCCAGCCAAAAATGCTCTTCTCGCCAAATGGCGATCGCGAGATAGCTGGCGATCGCTACCCCACCTCCGCTAATAGCGGCAATCGTCAGCGATCGATTTGCCCGATTCCACAGCCGCTGCCAGTTTTGCTGCCAGTTCCACTGCGGGGGCTGCCACCAGCCTTGCTGCGCCAGGTAAACCCAAATCAGCACCGCTAGCCCTAGCCCAATTGACAGCACAAATTGCCAGTTCCAGATCAGCAGCACCAGCAGCACTGCTCCGCTCAGCAGCCAGCCCTGCAGTGCTTTAAGACGGTCAAGCCACTGCGAAAGCCGTTTAGAAGCCAAGACTGAGGAGGATGAGTCTTGCAGCCAATGGACAAATTGATCAAGGTGAGGAGTTGCCTGAGTCACGAGAGGAATCTGCCCAAAAGCGGCAGGAGACACTGATTATGAGCATACCAAGGCAAACGACGATCGACATGCCCTAAACTGATCAGAATTATGCAAAATCACGACGTTGTGTTTGGTCTGCGGCATGTCTGCCTACGATGCTATCTACAAAATCGTCCGTCAAATTCCCTATGGCAAAGTTGCCACCTATGGACAGGTAGCAGAGTTGGCAAATTTACCGGGTCAGGCGCGGCTGGTCGGCTATGCGCTCTACCAGATTCACGCTCAGATAGAGGATGTGCCGTGGCATCGGGTGATTAATGCGAAGGGAGAAATTTCCTATTCGCCTTTTCGCCAGGGTGCTGATGACCTGCAGCGATCGCTGCTAGAGCAAGAAGGAATCCAATTCAATGCCAGCGGCAAAATTAGCTTTAAAGACTATCGCTGGGACGGAACGTAAGTAGAAATCACAATTAAATTTCTTTATCATCTAGGCAGACTATCTCAGCTTTGCGCCAGTTTTAGCGCTGCTTGCTGCAAAATTTCATTTGAGACTTCCCCCGCAATTTGCTACGCTTTGTTAAGCTTTAGCTCAGTTCTTTATAAGATCAACATATTTCGATAGGTGGTACCTTAGACCACCTACGTAATTTCCACAGCTAGATGAATCTGCTACACGACAAGCCTTAGAATCAACTTTAACGGTCTTTGCGGGTGCAAGATTTTCCCAACCGATCGCCCCTATTCCAGCGATCTCTTCTCTTGAATTTGCGCTAGCAATTCTCGATTCAGTAAATCAGTTTAGGTAGGTAGCCTCATGGTAACGACCGTTGCGCCAGATCAGATTGAACGGATTGTTTGGAACCAGCACCAAGACCCCTTTGAAGTCTTGGGACCTCATCAGGTTGAGCGAGACGGCAAATCGGTCTGGGTTGTAAGGGCTTACCTCCCCCGCGCTAATGAAGCCTGGGTCGTTTTCCCAGAAGATCGCAAAGAGTTTCCGATGGAGCCTGTCCATCACCCCAACTTTTTTGAGTGCATTCTAGATACCCTAGAGCTAAAAAACTACCAGCTCCGGATCAAAGAAGGCGAACACGAGCGGGTGATTTACGACCCTTATGCATTTCGATCGCCCTTCCTCACTGATTTCGATATTCACCTGTTTGCAGAGGGCAACCACCACCGCATCTACGAAAAGCTGGGCGCGCACATCAGCGAAGTGGGCGGTATTTCAGGAGTTTACTTTGCGCTTTGGGCTCCTAATGCCCGCAACGTCTCTGTGCTGGGCGACTTCAACCACTGGGACGGGCGCGACCATCAAATGCGGAAGATCTCTAATGGCATTTGGGATTTGTTTATTCCGGGCTTAGGCGTTGGCACTGCTTATAAATATGAGGTCAAGAACCAAGCGGGTCACATCTACGAAAAGACTGACCCCTACGGATACCAGCAGGAGCCCCGACCCAAAACGGCATCGATCGTTGCCAATCTCAGCAGCTACCAGTGGCAAGACGAAGAATGGATGGAAAAGCGGCGCCAAAACGATCCGCTGGCACAGCCGATCTCTGTTTACGAAGTTCATTTGGGTTCCTGGCTGCATGCAGCTGCCTCCGAACCACCGCTAGATGTTAACGGCAACCCGACCGAGGTTGTCATTGTCTCGGAATATAAGCCAGGGGCGCGCTTCCTTACCTATCGGGAGTTAGCAGAGCGGCTGGTTCCATACGTCAAAGAGCTGGGCTATACCCACATCGAGCTGCTGCCCGTTGCCGAACACCCCTTTGATGGCTCTTGGGGCTACCAGGTGACTGGCTATTATGCGGCTACCTCCCGCTTTGGATCGCCGCAAGATTTCATGTACTTTGTCGATCAGTGTCATGTCAATGGAATTGGCGTCATCGTTGACTGGGTGCCAGGACACTTCCCCAAAGACGGGCATGGACTAGCTAACTTTGACGGTACTGCCCTCTATGAACATGCCGATCCGCGCAAAGGCGAACACAAAGAGTGGGGGACGTTAGTCTTCAACTACGGGCGCAATGAAGTTCGTAACTTCCTGGTGGCAAACGCCCTCTTCTGGTTCGATAAGTACCACATCGACGGGATTCGGGTGGACGCGGTTGCTTCGATGCTCTATCTCGACTATCTGCGTCCGGCGGGCCAATGGTTGCCCAATCAATATGGTGGGCGGGAACACATTGAGGCAGCCGATTTCCTACGGCAGATGAACCACTTGCTGTTTAGCTACTTCCCTGGCATTTTGAGCATCGCAGAAGAATCTACCACTTGGCCCATGGTATCTTGGCCCACCTACATGGGCGGCTTGGGCTTCAACCTGAAGTGGAATATGGGCTGGATGCACGACATGCTGGACTACTTCCACATGGATCCGTGGTTCCGCCAGTTCCACCAGAACAATGTCACCTTCAGCATCATGTACGCCTTTAGCGAAAACTTTATGCTGGCGCTCTCGCATGATGAGGTCGTTCACGGTAAGAGCCCGATGATCGGCAAAATGCCTGGTGACGAATGGCAGAAATACGCTAATCTGCGGTCACTCTACACCTACATGTTTGCCCATCCCGGTAAGAAAACTCTGTTCATGAGCATGGAGCTGGGGCAGTGGACGGAATGGAACGTTTGGAGTGACTTGGATTGGCATCTGCTTCAGTATGAGCCGCATCAAAAGCTGAAGTATTTTATGAGTCGCTTGAATTCGCTTTATAAGAGCCAGCCAGCCCTCTACACCAACGACTTCTCTTACGAAGGCTTTGAATGGATCGACTGTAGCGACAACCGGCACAGCGTCGTTGCGTTTATTCGTAAGGCGAAAGATGATCCAGAAGACTATGTGGTGGTGGTCTGTAACTTCACGCCGCAGCCCCATTCTCACTATCGCGTTGGGGTTCCCGAATTTGGCTTCTACACTGAGTTGTTCAACAGCGATGCCCGCGAGTATGGCGGTAGCAACATGGGTAACCTGGGCGGCAAGTGGGCAGAGGAATGGTCATACCACAATCGCCCCTATTCAATCGATCTGTGCCTGCCGCCATTGGGCGTTTTGATGCTGAAGCTCGATCGCCCAAAAACCCTAGAAGCAAAACTAGCTTCGGCGCAGCTTCCTGCTGAGGAAGACTAAGGGGGAACTTGATTTGGTTATTGAGGTCGTAGCGTTTAAAGTTTACTTTCAACGATTAGGGATTGGTGTGTCAGGAGAACGGTCATGATCTGGATAGTTGCGATCGCTTGTTTTATTACTGCTTTCGTTCTTGCCAGCTTGGTGGAATATTGGCTGCATCGCTTTATGCACAAGCCCTCCACTAATAAACTGGGCGAACGCCACCGCGATCATCATCGCCGCAACGAAGGGCAGGGGGTGATTTGGGAATTCCGGGACTATGTGAAGGGGAGCGCGCTCGTCATGTGCTTGGTGTTCTTCATCTCTTGGCAGGCGGGCTTGGGTTGGTTTCTAGGAGCGCTAGTCTATGCGGCTTTCTCAGCCTACGCGCACCAGCTCCAGCACGAAAATCCCCAAAAGTGCTTCTGGATGAAAATGCCCGTCCATTATGTTCATCACAAGTACGGGATGTGGCATCACAACTTTGGTCTAGCGGTGGACTGGTGGGATCATGTCTTTGGCACTTACAAAGCGGTAGATTGGCTGACTGAAGAAGAATTGAACCGTCCGCAGCGCGGCTATCTAGAATTGCGTTGGTGGTAAAAATCGGTCAACACAAGAAGCGCCAGCCGTTCGGCTGGCGCTTCTTGTGTTTGCAGTTAGTTACAAGATTAAGCTAGTCTTCGAGCTGCTTCACGGAGACATCGATCGCTTCGACATCCACTGTTCCAGGCGGTGTCAATCGATAGAAATGTCCTTTGTCAATGCGCAACGGTTCACTGCAGTTGGGGCAGCGCATCTGCGTGCCGTTAATGCCCGCTGATTCAAAACGACAGACAGGACACTGATCCATCACCAAGTTCCGCTGCAACCACCAGCGAAACCCTAAAAAGGCAACGACAGGCGCAATCAGCAGCAGCGCCAGCAGAATTAAAAACGACTTGACCAACCAGCCTAAGCCGATCGCTCCCAGCAGCCATACCACCGCAAACAGGGCGATCCAGAAGCGAAGCCCTGCCAGGTTAAACTGTCGGCTAAAGCTATTCTGATTCACGGCGGCCTCCTGCGATAGTGATAATTGTTAGCTATTTTGCCATTCTGGATAGAGCTGGCAATCCATCCTTTGAGCTAGGCATAGGTTCAGGGAAACAGGTTTGGGTAAACTGCTGCTGTGCCTAGTCTTTTTACATTTAGCAGATGCGATCGCTGATGTCTCAGAACTTAAGCTGCTTTTAAATTTGTTTCCTCCACAATAGACGAATTGCCCCTGCAAAGACAGGCTACGGAAGGCATGAAGATGGGTTGATTTAATCCCGTATCAGGTGTGGATATTGCTAATCGGTAGCCTGTGGCTTTAGCAAAGCCTGCAGCCGTTGGGTGAATGCTGCTTTGCCAAATAGCTCGATCGCCCGCTGCCGGAGCCATCCTGCATCGGTGCGAGGGTCTTGAGTCGTCAGCATCTCGATACAGGCTTGTGCTACGGCCTGCGAATCTCGATGAGCAACCCGCCAGCCCAGTTCTCCATCCTGGAGCGGATCAGCAGAGCCATCAGCATCTCCAGACAGCACCGGTACGCCACAGACCATCGCTTCGAGATACACAATCCCAAAGCCTTCTTGAGAGGGCATCACATAAGCATCTGCTAGCCGATAGTGTGCTGCTAGTTCTGCTGCGGACACAAAGCCTGCAAAGACAACACGATCGCCCATTCCCAATTCCTGCGCCAGACTTGCCAATCGCGGCTGGTCGTCTCCTCGTCCAATTACTAAATACTTTACGTTAGGGACAGCTGCGGCGATAGCAGGCAGTGCCCGAATTGTTATATCCACCCCTTTGTAGGGATCGCCCGACCACAGCCGTGCCACCGTCAGGATTACCTTAGCGCCTGCTAGCCCATACTGGTCAATCAGCGCGGCAGATTTAGCAGCAGGCTTAAAGCGATCGCCATCGATCGGACAAGGCAGCAGCTGCATCTTCTGCGGGTCAAGCTGGTTTGATTGGGCAGCCCGATCACGGCTATAGCGACTCACCGACCAGATGCGATCAGCTTGCTGAAGTGCCAGACGCGCTAAAAGCGGTTGCCGTAGCCAAACTTCTTTGCCGTGGGTCATGATCGTGTATGGAATGCCGAGCGGCTTGCACACAAGCCAGCTCAACGGAGCGAGATGCATATGCCCACAAAAAACGTGCTGGGGTCGATAGCGCAGGAGGTAGAACAAAATCGCAGCTGCCAGCCTGAAACGGCTCCAGAACACAGACTGCGTTTTGAAGTAGTGAAATTTTAATACGTCGGACTGAAGCGGATTCTCGCAGTCTCTACCGTCGCGCAGCAGAAAAATGTCTGCCTTGGGGTGATCGCTCAGGCTCAGATAGCTTTGCAACAGCTCTCGCACATAAGATTGGATTCCACCTTCATGGCTGAAGATTTCTAGAAACACAAATAGATAAGGTGGGGATTCTGCAGCCTTCGAAGGGTTTTGGAGCAAATTTTGTTTGGCAGTGGAAAACATGGCGCTTGCCAGAGAGGAACGAGAAGCGCTAGAGCTTCTCTGCCCAGTATTGGCAAGATGCAGAAAAAACTCCCAGGACGGAGAAACGATTGCTCCTTCAAACTCTTCTAGCGCCTGCAAGCTGCTTACCAGCCATGCCCGTTCTACCCTCACTTCTACCCTCACTAACGTTGTAGAGCCAAAGGGCTAATCGCGCACGCCCTTTACTCGCAGCAAAGCTTTCACGATGTCAGAGTGGTGAGTCCGTTGCCAGCTTACATCAGTGACAATTATCACACTAGCAGGTCTTGCCTACTTTGGCTAATAGGTTTGACGCTCTAGGGAGTAGTTGCTGTAAGTGAGGCGCTCTACGCTGGCGACCCGACTTAGCCTACTGTAGGGTAAACAAAAGTTGACACCCGTAATGATCTTTTCAAATGCCATATGCACTCAAGACCACCACGGGTGTCAAATTGTAGAGAAATTAAAGCCTGGAAGCCAAACCTTAGAACAAGCCCAGCGTCAGCGCTTTGCTAACCGGGAAGGCCGCGCCAATGCCCAGATATAGAGTTACCAGTGTGCCAAACAGGAAGACGGTGGTAGCAACGGGGCGACGGAAAGGATTTTGGAACTTGTTAACGTTCTCAATGAAGGGAACGACCATCAATCCGAGGGGCACAGAGGCCATTAGCGTCACGCCTAGCAGCTTGTTAGGTACCAAACGCAGGATGTTGAATACAGGGTAAAGATACCACTCCGGCAGAATTTCCAGCGGTGTTGCGAACGGATCGGCAGGTTCGCCCACCATCGCAGGATCAAGGACTGCCAGAGAAACGCAGCAGGCGATCGTTCCCAGGATAACTACCGGGAAGATGTAGAGGAGGTCATTGGGCCAAGCGGGTTCACCGTAATAGTTGTGACCCATGCCCTTCTTCAGTTTCTCGCGCAAGACGGGATCGGCAAGATCCGGCTTTTTGATAGTTGCCATGAGTAAGCGTTCTCCTATTAGTTTTTAGGAAAAAGATAACAGGAATTTCCAAGGCTGTCAGCTCTCCGGAAGTTGCAGATCTCTGACAGGGCGGGAATTCAAAGGAATTACAGAATAGATCGGTAGGGACCGTTTGCCGCAATTCTTGCAGCAGTTCTTACAAGGGACCAGAAATACCTTGCTTGCGGATCATCAAGAAGTGTAGCAGCATGAAGACCGCAATCAGCCAAGGCAGAACAAAAGTGTGAGCACTGTAGTAGCGAGTCAGCGTCGCTTGACCCACGCTGTCGCCGCCGCGCAGCAGGTCAGCAATCAGCGTACCCACAACGGGAATGGCTTCCGGAACACCCGACACAATCTTCACCGCCCAGTAGCCAACCTGATCCCAAGGCAAGGAGTAGCCTGTCACACCGAAAGACACGGTGATCACCGCCAGCACCACGCCCGTCACCCAGGTTAGCTCACGAGGCTTCTTAAAGCCGCCTGTTAGATAAACACGGAAGACGTGCAGAATCATCATCAGCACCATCATGCTGGCAGACCAGCGATGGATGGAGCGAATCAACCAACCGAAGTTCACATCGGTCATCAGGTATTGCACAGAGGAAAAAGCTTCAGCTACCGTCGGTTTATAGTAAAAAGTCATTGCAAATCCAGTGGCAAACTGGATCAGGAAGCAAACCAAGGTAATTCCACCAAAGCAATAAAAAATATTGACATGAGGAGGAACGTACTTGCTGCTAATGTCATCAGCAAGCGCTTGGATTTCCAAGCGCTCGTCAAACCACTTGTAAGGTTTGGAGTCTGTTACTTGTTTAGTAAACATGAAACGGAAATTCCAGGGGGGAATATGATTACTGTCAATAAATGTAACACACCTCTAAGACAGTTTGCACGCCGTAAGATCTTAGAGAATCAAGGGTTTGAGTAGATTTGCATAAAGCTATTTGTTAAAACAACATTTAGAACAAGTGAAGCACTAACGCTTTTCTCCAGCCGCTACTCAGTAGCCAGGAGTTCGGACTCCCCTTAAGATATGTATCATGAGAAGACGGATTTTTTGCTCTGCACAGATTTTTCGGGCTATCCCACTCTTTCGCGCTGCACTAGGTATCGTACTAGTCTGTACGCTGGCGATCGCCATTGCCTTTAGCTTCCAGTCGCCCGCTTCAGCCCTGACTGAAGAACAGCGGCTATTAAGTGAGGTTTGGCGCATCGTCGATCGTGCTTACGTAGATGACACTTTCAACCATCAAAACTGGTGGCTGGTGCGGCAAAAAGCACTCCAGCAGCCTCTCAACAATCGGGAGCAGGCTTACAGCGCCATTCAAAAAATGCTGGCAAGCCTGGAAGATCCGTTTACACGCCTGCTGAAGCCAGACCAATACCGCAGTCTGCAAACCAATACCTCTGGCGAATTGACCGGTGTTGGCTTACAGATCACCCAAGATGAAGCTGGCGGACTGCGGGTGATTTCTCCTATTGAAGGCTCACCTGCTGAAAAAGCAGGCATTAAGCCCCGCAATCGCATCCTCAAGATCAATGGCTTCCCCACTGACAGCTTGACGCTAGATGATGCTGCTGAGCGGATGCGCGGGCCCATCGGCAGCAAGGTAACGCTGACCGTTGCCCCCGAGGAAGACAGTACCCAAGCACAAGACGTGTTGCTGGTGCGCGACCGCATTAGTCTTAATCCCGTTTATGCTGACCTCCGCAGCCAGGAAAATGGCACGAACATTGGCTATATCCGGCTCAATCAATTCAACGCTAATGCCAGCCTGGAAGTTGCCAATGCCATCCGGCGGCTAGAGTCTCAGGGTGCGGATGCCTATGTGCTAGATCTCCGCAGCAATCCGGGTGGACTGCTGCAATCGGGAATCGAGATTGCGCGGCTGTGGCTGGCAGATGGCACGATCGTCTACACAGTCAACCGTAATGGCATTCAGGACAGCTTCACGGCAACGGGCGAAGCTCTCACAGATGATCCGCTAGTGGTGTTAGTCAACCAGGGAACCGCCAGCGCCAGCGAAATTTTGGCAGGTGCACTGCAGGACAATGGACGGGCTCAGCTCATTGGCGAACGCACCTTTGGCAAAGGCTTAATCCAATCCTTGTTCAATCTGTCAGATGGGTCTGGGCTGGCAGTGACGATCGCCAAATACGAAACGCCCAATCATCATGACATCAATCGGCAGGGTATCCCACCCGATATCACCGTGCCGCTCGATCCGATTAGCCGTGACGAAGTCGCAACCAGTGCTGATCGCCAGTACCAAGCTGCTGTCGAAGTGCTAATGCAGGGAGCCGTGGTGGCAGGTGCAGCATAGCAGGCACAGCCGGGGAAGAACGTATCATGACCCACTGCATGGGGCAATTGTGCTCGATGGCGGCAATGCCACAGAAACGCTGCTAATCCAGCTCATTGATACGCCTGCCTTTCAGCGCTTGCGCCGGATTCGCCAGCTAGGTCCGGCTAGCCTCACTTTTCATGGAGCCGAGTCGAGTCGGTTTACCCATTCCATTGGCGCCATGGCAATTGCGCGGCGGGCATTCGATCGGCTTGCCGCTAAATATCCGCAGCTTCAGCCTTATCGACCCGTAGTGCTGTGTGCTGCCTTGCTGCATGACATTGGGCATGGACCCTTTAGCCACACCTGTGAAGAGATATTTGGTTGCCAGCACGAGCTGTGGACAGGGCGAATTCTTAAAGAATCTGCGCCAATCCAAGCCTTGCTGGTAGCGTTCGATCCGGGTCTACCAAGTCAGCTAGAGCAAGTTTTTCTTAAGCGACATCCAGTTCCATTTGTTTGGCAGCTTGTCACCAGCCAGTTGGACTGCGATCGCCTAGATTATTTGATGCGCGACACCTACTTCACGGGCACTTCCTACGGACGGCTCGATCTCGATCGCATCCTGCTAGCGCTGAACTACGATCCAGTAACGCAGCAGTTAGTCGTGGCTAAAAAGGGAATGGCAGCGATCGAGCATTATTTGATTGTTCGCCATTTTATGTATGGCCAGATCTACAACCACTCCAAAAATTTGGCAGCTTCTTGGATTTTGGAGCAGGCGTTCCGTAGAGCACGGGAGCTGATGGCAATCGGGGAACTGCCTGCCGACGAAACGGTCACGGCATGGCTTCAGCAAGACTGCAACCAGTTGCCGCTGGCACAATACCTGGATGCAGATGATGGCGTATTGTTTTATCACCTGCAGCGCTGGCAGCACCATGCCGATCGCACCCTTGGGGATTTGTGTCGGCGGTTTATCAACCGGGATTTGCTAAAGGCGTTTGATATCACCTCGCTTAGCAGTGAGGAGCAGCAGCAGGTTTTAGAAAAAGTCCAATATTCGCTTGCCCAGACTGAGCTAGCGCCAGAGTACTATGCAGGACTGCGAACGATTTGGAGTCGGGGATACACGCAATATCAGCGGGGGATAAAACTGCAGACTGAGCTGGGGCTACAGGAAATCAGCGATCTATCGCCATTAATTCACGCCCTGATTGAGCCGCGCCAGCGTAGTTGGCTACTTTACCCACGTGAAATAGAACTGCCGAAACTGTAGGAAACCAGAAGTTTGCCAAAGAGCTGCCCCCAGTGCGCTCAATGGTGCAACATTCCAAGCTGCATATCCCGCAGCATCAGTCTGGCTACTTGACGCGGACTCGCAGATTACCATCTAAATCGTCGTATCCTGCTACAAAACCATTACGGAGTTCGACGCTGCTATTGCCATAATGCAGCGTTTCGCTGCAAGAAGCGGCATCCAGATTGACGCTAGTGGGAGTGCCCTGCACCCGGAAAATCTCGTCTCTGGGAGAGTCGATCGACCAAGCATTAACCGAGTTGCTGCCGCTCGGCGCAACGGTAACTCTAAGATTATTACTCAAGTTGTCATAGCCCACCACTCGATCGTCGGCAACGTACACTTGACTATCACTGTAATACAACACATCACTTTGAGAAGAATCGTAGCGAACGACGCGGGTTGGAGTTCCCTGGATGCGGAAAAGTTCGCTTTCGGGGGAGTCGAGTGTCCAAGCAGTGTTGCTGACAGTCGTGACAAGCGGTAATTCGCTAAGGCTGGCCTTTAAGTTGCGATCGGTGTCTTCATAGCGCACCACAATGCCATTATTGAGTTCTACCGTGCTACCGCCGTAGTACAGCACTTCTTTGCAGAGCGCATCATAGCGTTCGCTTTGGGCAGGCTTACCCTGGATGCGAATCACCTCGGCGCGGCGCATTCCTTTCGTCCAAAGTGCTCTGGAGAACTGAGATAGGGGAGCCTGCTCAAGCTGCTGTTTGGCATAGGCAAGGTTGCGTTCGTAGTCTGGAATTCGGCTCTGAGCGACTGCTGCATTGGGATTAGAGAGCGGAACCGACTGCATTAAACGAGCTGCCTCTTCCCACCAAGCCGCGATCGTTTGCCACTCTGCCTTGGAGTTGGCGGTTTGGGTGACTTCCGCAGCATTAATAGCACGGTTAACGCCCAGCCGAAACGCTTGCGCTTTGGGCACAGGGGAGGGAGAGGCAGATGGCATCACCAGTGGATCTTGAGCAGCAATTGCCAAAATAATCCCAATTGCAGTAACTCCACTCAACACCAACAGCACTGGCAAGGCAGAGGCAGGCTTGCGGACAGGCGGTCGAACTGGAAATCTCCGGCTAACCTCTGTCCGTAATGCTCCTTTACCATTTAGATGTCCTCGACCGTTGCCATTAGCTTCTCCTCGACCGTTGCTGTCCGCTCTGGGTCGTCTGTTCATGCTCGCCCTAACCAAATGCAATAACTCTGGAATATCTTAAGAGAGTTTGCCCAAATTGAAATTAAATTTATAGATATCCGGGCTTCTCTTATTCTTTCTATGAAGATTTAGCAGCGTTCATAAGTTAAAGATGAAGTTGGGTAGAAAAAAGTCACTATAATTGCCAGATCTAAATTTTTCTGTAAAGGATTCTTGAGTGAATGATTTTTGAAAGCCTGTATGCCAGCCTTATAAAGCCGTACTTCGATATAGGTCAAGAGATCCCATCGTGCTTCTCAAGCATCAGCGCTACCTTGTTGCTCGTAAAAGCGTAGCCAGTCCTGGAGGAACTGTTCCGCTGTTGTAGCAATTCGATCGCCCCCAACAGAGTTAATCCACCAGCCGCTTGCAGCTTGCGGCGACCGCCATAGTTCTAAATGTCCGACGGCTGGATCGGCATAAAAGCTGTCTTGCCCTGCTCCTAAAACCAGCGAACTCCAATGCGTGAATGAATCATGGCTCAGCCGATGCAGCGGAAAATCCCCAATTAAAGGAACCCCCCAGCCATCGATCGCCATCAGCGCCAGCACCCGTCCCCCTGCCTTTTGCCACCGACGCGCCGCCCCGATTGCTGCTACAACGCCCGCGCTGAAGCCTAAAAGCAGTAAGGGTTCAGCGTCCGCAGCTTGAGGGAGTTTGCTGTGAAGGAAGGTTAGGAGATGTAACGGGGAGTAAGCGGGATAGCGATCGGTTGGATAAACGAGTGGCTCTCGCAAATTACCCATATTTGTTAGAAAAGCCGCTGTGAGCGCCACCTCATGCACTCCTGGGCAAATGACTACTTTCATCTCCGTCCCTCCACTACCTCACTACCTAATGGCTGTCCTCTCTAAGCTTAGGTGTTCAACTGTCCAAGCCCAACTGCTGTAGCGTTGTTATACGAGAGAATAAGTCGGTCTGCGGTTGATTTTCTAAAAAGGTTGCTGCACGCGCGTTTGGGAAAATTAACTACAGGTTTAGAACATTAAGTTTAGAACATGCTTAGCCCTACGGAGGGACATTGCGACACAGAGGGTTCGGTTTTAAGGTTGTTTCTGTTCAGTTCCTGCAAGTATTGTCGTAAGTAGCGTGGTAGAAGCATCTGCCTAGAGCGCTAAGACATTGAAAGATAATCTTCAGTCAGATTCAGGTATTAACGGATTCAGGTCTGCTCCATGTACAAATGGTACTTGCCTACCCTTAGTGAAATTATTGCTGTGAGTGCAATGCTCCCAGAGCCAGTTAGCTGTGACCAAGCTGGGAATGGCTTTCAGTCTCCAGCACAGCAACGACTCCGGGCGGAGCGCGAGTGGAGTGGAGCGATCGCCGCACTCAAACAGCTTTTGCAATCCACTTTACCGCCTGTAGACAGCTCCTCGAAGAACTCAAAGGAAGGCTGCTGGGTTGAGGGACTAATGCAGGGGATGTTGCTCTCAGGACCCTTCCCCATCCTGGATCAGCCCGATCTGTTGGCTCAGCTTTCCACCTGGACCTTTACAGTAGGCAGACCGGGGGAGATGCCATTGCAGCTTTTGCCTGCTCCTGAAGCAGCAGGCGCGGTCACTGATGTACCCATTCCCACCTTGCCGCTCCTGTCGACCGATCCGCTTGCCGCAGAGCAGTTTTGTTTGACGCTAACCTCAAGGTTTAGCGTAGTGTTAGTGCTGGGTGAAACCCCAGAAGGGGAGCCTGCTTTTCTATTTTCGTTTGACCCAGAAGTGGTGCAGCAGGCATGGCGATCGCTGCAGGCACGTCTTAAGATGACTGCTCCCTATGCACTAACGGTACTCAACAAGCTGGTTGAACAATTTGGCTTTGTGACGCCTGACTATCGACTGGTGACGCAGTTTAGCCATTTGATGCTGGCAAACTTGCCCTACCCTTCCGATCTGGAAGAGAAGCGGACCATTCAAACAGGTCATGCCCTACAGGGCATTGCTAGCTCCCTGCCTGCGCCTGCGCCAGAACCAGCAGTGTCGGTCACTGCCAAGCCTCAGTCAGGATCTACTGCTCGCTTCGTGGCTCAGAGTGATGTCCGCAAAGCAGCAGCTACAAAAACAGAACAGCTTGAGCCGTTAGCTTCAGCAGAATCGCACTTTGACACAGAACTGCTACAGGCGATCGCGCATGAAGTCCGCACGCCACTCACCACAATTCGGACGTTGACGCGGCTGCTGCTGCGTCGCAAAGATATGCATCCTGATGTCCTGAAGCGGTTAGAGATTATCGATCGCGAATGCAGTGAGCAAATCGATCGCTTTAGCTTGATTTTCCGGGCAGCAGAGCTAGAAATGGCAGGCAAAAATTCGCTGACTGCACTTGCGCCCATTTCACTAACGCAAGTGCTGCAGCAGAACATATCCCGGTGGCAGCAGCAAGCCAGTCAGCACAGCCATACGCTAGATGTGACGTTGCCCCAGAAATTGCCTATGGTAGTGACTGACCCAACCATGCTGGATCAAATGCTGACAGGCTTGGTCGATCGCATTACTCATACCCTGCCGCCCGGTAGCCACATCCAAATTCACGTCTCTCAGGCAGGGCATCAGCTCAAACTACAGCTAGAGTCGCATCCGCAGCAGGAAGACAAACAAAAGTTTGGCTTTGCGCCTGCCCTGAAGTCACTGGGGCAACTGCTAATGTTTCAACCGGAAACGGGCAATCTCAGCTTGAGTATGGCGGTTACCAAAAATTTGTTTCAGGCTGTTGGTGGCAAGCTGATTGTAAAACAGCGTCCCCAGCAAGGAGAAGTGTTGACGATCTTCCTACCGCTTGAGAATCGCAGGCTAGAAGAATAACCAAATTCTTATCCTGTTGCTAAATGAAAGGCGTGCTTTGCAACCCTTTCACTTCGCAATAAGGGCAATAAGGCAAAAATAATTCACAAAGTTATAGATGTCGCCATTAAACCTGCAGCAATTTTTGTGGGCGCGTACCGCGCCCACAAAAACGTCCCTGTCTCAAATGCTGTAACAGTTGCTGTAGGAGCTCGCTAGATATGGATGCCACACTCAGTTTTGCCAGTACCGCGCCAGCGTCCTGCCCGTTCATCTTCCCCTTCTTTGACCGGTGTTGTGATTGGCTCATCGCCAATGCTGGGATAACCCTGATCGTGAAGTGGGTTGTAGATGACTCCATGTTCGGCAACATATTCCCAGCTTTCTTTGCGCGTCCAAGCTGCGATCGGATTAATCTTGAGGCGCTGCTGATTATCTAGCTCAAAAACGGGCATGTTGGCACGAGTGACAGCCTGATCGCGTCGCCGTCCGGTGATCCAAGCAACTGTGTTCAGCTCATCCAAACCGCGCTGCAGCGGCTCAATCTTGGTAATGTGGTGGAACTGCTGAATGTCGGTATCCCAGAGAGCTTCGCCATAACGAGCCACAAATGCCTCACGGCTGTTCACCTCTGGCATTTTGTAAACGCGCAAATCCAAGTTGTAGAGATCTTTAGCTTTGGCAACCAGCTCTAATGTTTGGGGGAAGTGATACAGCGTGTCTAGAAAAATGACGGGCGTGGGTTGAGCGGGCTTAAGCTGACGATAGAGGATATTGGTAATTACTAAATCGTCTACATTGAAAGCGCTCGTTTGAACGAGTCCCTTGGGGACATTCTCCACAGCCCAAGCAAGAATCTCGGCAGGATGCGCTGTTTCAAACTGCTGATTCAGCGTCTCTAAGTCAAAACTGGTGATGCTGACCTCTTGTGGATCGACAGAATAAGACACCATACTCGGTTCGCTCAAGTGTTATGTGTTTTTAACGGGTTGCTACCTATTTTATCGTGGAAAGGCACATAAGCCGATCGGAGATAAGGAGTTCTAAGTATATTTGCTTAAATCGCGTTGCTGCGCCTTACAAAAAGCGATGCGAATAGAAGCTTAAATAAGTTCTGAGTTCTAACTTTATAAAAGAGCCTTGAAAAGGGAGTATGTTTGTGCAGCTAATTCTCTACAACAAACTAGGTTGTCACCTGTGTGAGGGGCTACTGGAAAAGTTAGAACAAGTCACGTCTCCTACCTTTGAGCTAGAAGTTCGAGATATCACGACTCGCCCAGAGTGGTTCAACGCTTACCAGTACGAAATTCCAGTTTTATTTGCCATCAGAGATGGGCAAAGCACTTTGTTGCCGCGCCTCTCTCCTCGGGCATCTGTGCAGCAAGTGGCACAGATGTTACAGCGCTACCTGTCAGAAAATCCAGAAAATACGGCAAAATAGGCGCAACCCCAAGGAAGTGTGTCAGCTTGATCGAGATTGGCAGTACTACTGCCCGAAAAATCAAAGCGACACATGCACAACCGCAAAAGGCGTAAAGAGGTCTGGACAATGAAACTCAGAGACTTACTCTCGACGCTGCCCTCTGTGTCTTTGCCTGAACATCCGGCATTAGAGCAAGAAGTGGCAGGTCTAGCAACCAACTCGCACGCTTGCCATTCCGGCGATCTCTTCATCGGGATGCCCGGAACGCGAGTCGATGGCGGCGAGTTTTGGGCGAGTGCGATCGAGGCAGGGGCGATCGCTGCCCTTGTTTCTCCTGCTGCTGCCCAAAAAGCCGGCGATCTTCACTCTGCTTATGTTGTGCCATACCCTGACATGGCGAAAGCCTGTGCTCAGCTTGGCGCTGCCTTTTACGGCTATCCAGGGCAAAAGCTCCAGCTCATCGGCGTGACTGGCACCAACGGCAAAACTACCACCACCCATCTCATCGAATTCTTGCTCAACCAAGCGCAGCAAGCCACCGCGCTGCTGGGAACGCTTTATACGCGCTGGGCAGGCTATCAACAGACTGCTGTCCACACCACACCGTTTGCGCTAGATCTGCAAGCACAGCTCCAATCTGCAGTGGAGGCGGGCTGTCAGGTAGCAGTGATGGAGGTTAGCTCGCATGCGCTAGCACAGGGGCGAGTATGGGGTTGTCCATTTCAGGTGGCTGTGTTCACCAATTTGACGCAAGACCATTTGGATTACCACAAAGATCTAGAGGACTATTTTGCGGCAAAGGCTCTGCTCTTCAGTCCAGACTATTTAAAGGGACGCGCGATCATTAATCTAGACGATCCCTACGGCAAACGGCTGATCGAGTCGTTGCCCGCCGATCAGGTATGGACATACAGCGTTGCAGACACTTCAGCCGATCTGTGGACAAGCGATCTCGCCTATGAACCCGAAGGAGTGCAGGGCATCCTGCATACGCCCCAAGGCGATATAGCATTTCGATCGCCCCTTGTAGGACAGTTCAATTTAGCTAACCTACTGGCAGCAGTCGGGGCGGTGCTGAACTTGGGAGTGGAGCTAGAGACGATCGCACAGGCCTTACCGCAGTTTACAGGTGTGCCAGGCCGGATGGAGCAGGTACAGCTCCCGCCCGACCTGACCCACAGCGAACAAGACATCAGCGTAGTCGTAGACTATGCCCACACGCCCGACAGCTTAGAGAATATGCTGCGGGCAGCGCGTCCGTTTATCCCAGGGCGATTGATCTGTGTATTTGGCTGCGGTGGCGATCGAGACCGCACCAAACGCCCCAAGATGGGAGCCATTGCGGCTCAGCTCTCAGACTGGGCAATCGTCACCTCCGACAATCCCCGCACTGAAGACCCGGAGCGGATTTTACAGGATATTTTAAAGGGTATCCCGGCTGAAACTAATCCAACGGTGATTGGTGATCGGGCAGAGGCAATTCGCACAGCGATCTTAAATGCCCAGCCGGGAGATGGCGTATTGATTGCTGGGAAAGGGCATGAAGATTACCAGATTCTGGGTACTGAAAAGGTGCATTTTGACGATCGAGAGCAGGCACGAGCGGCGTTAGGGGTGCGGCTTGCTTCAAGAAATGTCCAATAGCTGAGCTGCACCTACAGATTGCACTAGACAAAATGCACTAAGAGCAGAAGGTTTGCGGAAGGGGAAGTCGCGAATCAAGCTCAAGACTTAAATCCAAGAACAGTTACCACAATGTCTATTACTTTGTCATTGGTGGGAAAACTGAGCATGATTCTCCTGTGACTTTCTCTATTGCTGTGACTTTCTCGGTCGCAAAATGGCTTAAAAAGCGCTATGCATAGAGAAAACTCTACTGACCTTCACGCTTTTGCGATTGAAAGTGTAACGCTATGGATCTTTTGCGCTTTCCTGATGCCTCTCTATATGAGTTGGCGATCGAATCTGAACCAAATCCGCAACTGTTGCAAATCAGCCCAACAACCTTTAAATCAATGGTTGGGCTGGTGCTTGATTTACTGATTGATCAGCGCCTTCCTGCAACGATCTGGCTGAAGCTACCCAAAGGTGAGGTATGGCAGGCAGAGATCCAGCAGTTTTGCCAGAAGGCAACTGCGCCCTACTCCCTCTATAGCCTGCAGACGAATCAAGACACTGACGATCGTAAGCAGAAGGTGGAGGTGAGTGAGGCAAATGCTTGGGAAAGCGACACGCCAGAACCAAGCTTAGAAGAAGCCATCGATGGGAATGAATTTCCTGCCGCCGAAAATTGCACTGTGCATCGACTGCCGCTGTCATCGGAAAGCCAGCTGAAGCGGGAATATTTTTTGCTGGTTGCCGCTCCTGGCTTTCAGGGGTTGATATTGACCCACCGACCGAGATCGAGCCGTCCTAAACCCGATTCTAAAGTGAGCCTGAGCGACGAAACGCTAGAGCAAAAGCACCTGCTCTTGGGGCTATGCTCATTTGAACCCAGCACCTTACAACGAGTGCTGGAAGGCATTAACCGGGCCATCTGCTTTGGGCAACCAGGAACCAAATCGAGTGAGCAGATCGCCTCACTCCTGCTTGACTGGAAAACGCTTACAGCAGACAACCTCACACCGATGAACCCGTCGCTGCTGGGCAGTTTATTGACCAAGCAAATTCAGCGCCAGGAAGATATCTGGCGCAATGGAGCCGCTCATCGGCGGCAAGCTGAAAACGCCACCTCGCTACGTCAAGGCAATGAAGACCTGCTGCTTAACCTGCGTCAGAAAGACGAGTTTGTGAAGATCATGGGGCAGGAGCTACGAACACCCCTTAGTACGATGAAAACTGCCCTGTCGCTGTTAAATTCTCCTAGCCTGAAGCCGCCGCAGCGTCAAAGATATATGGACATGCTCAGCCAAGAGTGCGATCGTCAAAGCTCTCTCATTACCAGCGTGCTGGATCTGGTTCAAATTGAGAGCATGATTGATCCAGCGCCCATGGAAGCCCTGCGGCTAGCAGATATTGTGCCGGGTGTGGTCAGTACCTATCAGCCGCTTGCCCAAGAACGGGGAATCATGCTGGGCTATATGATTCCCGAAGACTTGCAGCCAGTTTCCTGCGTGAGCCACTGGCTAAAGCAAATTGTGATTAACTTGCTGCATAACAGCATTAAATTTACGTCTAATGGCGGGCAAGTTTGGGTAAGGGCTAAGCAGCAGGGCGATTACGTCCAGATTGAGTTCCGCGACACCGGGATTGGCATTGCCTCTGCTGATCTGCCCCGCATCTTCGATCGCTTCTACCGAGTTCGCATTGCATCTGGCGAAGACTCCAGCGGCTCAGGGCTGGGACTGTCGATTGTGCAGCAGCTCTTATTGCGCTGCGGTGGATCAATTGCGGTTAAGAGCAAAGTCAATGAAGGATCTGCCTTTACCTTGCTGCTGCCAGTCTACAAGAAGGAAAAATAATCGGCGTTCTCAAATCGTTCTCACGTTGAGACCTGCAATCTAACAACGAGACAATCTGCTATAGTTGAGCGTCCTTACTATTCGATCTCGCTCATCTGCACGATCATGGAGATTTCTACAAATTCTCAGGGGCTAATGACTATTGAAGCCGCCCAAAAAGCCCTAAACCGTTCTCGCGCCTCTGTCTACCGCTACGCTAATACCAGCCCTGAGCTGCTCAACCCACCCTATGATCATCGCAGGCTCAATCCCGAACACCGTACTGACAAGGACGATCCCTTGTTGTTTCACCCCAATGAAGTCGCTCGCTTTGCCAAAGATATCCTGGGAATCAAAGCGGTGACGATTGCCATTCAGCAACCCCCGGAAACAGCAACTCAAGTACTCCTGCAAGCCATTTTGACCGAGCTACAGGGTATTCATCAGCTCCTGCAAGCGCGATCGTCCCCAAACTAATTCAGATTCAGTTATGGCACTGCGTGCCTAAATCAAAATTGTTTTTATGTAAGCGCGTAGCGCTATATCAATCCAGTTCTGTGGCGTGAAGGATGGCGAAGCTTTGCCATCCTTCACGCTTTCAATCAACGGCGGCTTAAACCCCATCGGTTTTATTCAGGGTTTCCTCAGTTTGCTCTCATCTTTCTAAGACCAGAGGAACGGTAAGATGGTGAATGGCAATCGACCCAATCTAAACTGCGATAGATTCTTCTAGCAATCACTCTTGACAGAATCTTTAGTAATTTCATTTTTAAAGTGGGGTAACCACCTGTGTTTAAGTCTGTACTGGATGCACTCACCACTGATTTTCGGATTATTTTTGAGCGTGACCCAGCGGCGCGTAACTGGCTAGAGGTTCTCTTCTGCTATCCCGGCATCCAGGTGCTTCTGCTCCACCGAGTTGCCCATACTCTCTATTGTCTGCGACTTCCCTTCATTCCGCGCCTGATCTCCCATCTTGCCCGCTTTCTGACGGGCATTGAGATTCACCCTGGCGCAACGATCGGCAAAGGCGTATTCATCGATCATGGTATGGGGGTGGTGATTGGTGAAACGGCGATCATTGGAGATTATGCCCTAATCTACCAGGGCGTAACGCTGGGTGGAACAGGCAAGGAAATTGGTAAGCGTCACCCAACGCTGGGGACAAATGTGGTAGTAGGGGCTGGCGCCAAGGTGTTGGGGAACCTTCAAATTGGTAGTAATGTCCGCATTGGTGCAGGTTCGGTGGTGCTGCGCGATGTTCCATCTGATTGCACAGTAGTCGGTGTGCCGGGTCGGATCGTCTATCGTGCTGGAGAACGCGTTGGTCCGCTCGATCACGGGCAACTCCCCGACTCAGAGGCACAGGTTATCCGCGCACTTGTCGATCGCATTGAAGCACTAGAGCAACAGCTTCAGACCCTGCAGCAGGACAGGCAGCCTGCCTATGCCCATGCAAGGGCTTCAAGTAGCTTGGCTGAACTGCATGACCATCGAGCGCAAGACAAAATCATCGAGCAATTTCTAGACGGAGCCGGAATCTAAAGCAAAAGGGCGGCTTTGCCGCCCTTTTGCTTTAGAAAGCCTATTACTTCTGTGCTGGAACAACCTGCCCTCAACTAAATTGATCCGCTACTATAGTTCTGTTAAGTTTTTAGTAACAGCGCCCATGATCTCGGTAACGGCAGCTTCTACAGTCAAAGCAACGACCACCCAAGCAGAGTTTGCCCGAGCGATGGCAACTACGCCGATCGTCACACCTGATCGCGCTACCCAAGTTACCCAAAAACCTTACCCTAACTACAAGGTAATCGTCCTCAATGATGATTTCAATACCTTTCAGCATGTGGCAGAGTGCCTGATGAAATACATTCCTGGCATGAGCAGCGATCGGGCTTGGGGATTAACTAATCAAATTCACTTTGAAGGGCAAGCGATCGTTTGGGTCGGTCCGCAAGAGCAGGCTGAACTGTATCACGAACAGCTAGGGCGGGCAGGTTTAACGATGGCTCCACTTGAGGCAGCTTGATGACGCTGGGTCTTGTCTTTTCACTGACTCGATTAGAGAATTAATGGGCAGAATTGTTTGGAACCACTCAACGCATCTGCCCGGCTTAATCCCCCTTTTGGAGCGCCTAGCTCGGCTTGAGGCGATTCAAACGATCACGCCTGCCGTGTTAGGTCACGCCAAATCTAATTCACCCTCTATGAAAATAAAGGTGTCTGTGCCAATTCGAGGCGGCTTCAAGCTGATTGCTCGCAAAGGAAAAACATTTCAAGAGGTGTTTGTGTTGACAAGTTTGAACCAGCCAGAACTAGAGGAAGCGATCGCTCAAATCTTGTTTAAATAAAACAGCTCTACAAAGTTTTGGGCTTAAGACAGTAGAAGGGTCTGCAGAAGGACTTGCCTGTGCTTCCACTCGTCACGCTCAACCCAAGAATCTGCCTAACTGTTTCAGTATGATTCTCTATCTTAGAAGTACCCTGCGTGATTCATAAAGTCGATGGCAACTATGAATGCGCTACGGCTACTATCGCTTCAATTTCTATTTTTAATTCCGGTGCAAATAGACTCTTGACTTGAACTAGTGAACTGGCTGGCAGATTGTTGCCATAGTTACTGGATAAAACACTTCTGAGTTTATCTATCTCTTCAAGCTCTGTTACAAACATCGTTACCTTTATCAGATTATTAAAGCTAATACCTTCCATTTCAAATATGCTTCTCATTTGGCTACAAATTGCTTCGGCTTGAGTTGCAATATCTTTATCCTGTGCTGGTGTATTGTATGCAGTTAAGCCCGAGAGGAAAAGCAAGCCGTTATAGCTGACCGCATGAACATATGGTCCGACGGGTGCGTCGAGATAAGGATAATTCTTACGCTCAACTTGCATATATCTGCTTACTCCTGGTATGTCTATGAGATAGAGTTTTGTGACTCTCACTAAGTTTAATGCCGCTTCTCTAAGCAGACAATTCTACAAGTACTTTTTCTTGATGCCTGAATCAAAGCAATGTTCGATCGCCAATGCTTTAAGGCAAACCGCAAGTTTGTTACTGTGCAACGTAATCAGCCGCTCGAATGTCTTATGTCAGAACGTAATTCATATGCTGATGCGTGCTCACAGAGAGGCCGTGTGGCGCTGGTGTAGCGAATCCTTAGAACTTACCTCATCCACAGGGCTAATTGCTCTCAACCAAATTTTGCAGATGTCTTGATTTTTGGCTTGTCCTTGTTTTTGGCTTGTCCTTCGTGAGCGGTTGTCTTCATTGCACTTACCAGATCGCTGCTCCTAAGTAGATCGCTAAAGTACTGCTATGGTGCTGGAAAGTCTTACGTGGCGTCATGAAGCCGTCAAGCCACAGCTCAAATTCCAAATCGCTTGCCTCCAAATAGATTTTCTTTATGATTTCATTTGGGTCTGCCTGCTTGGTAAACTATTTCCAGCACGGCTGTAAAGTAGTATTTCATGCTGTTGATTTTCTTGGAAGCAATTTTCTAGAGGTTGATAGCTGCTAGATTAAGTTCAATGGTTTTTTTATATATCATCGACAAAAGACTATAGCGGAAAGCCTCTACCCTTGATAACTCCCTCCAACGCCTATGCCCCCTCTTGTTGCGAACTATTATTTGACCTATCGTTGCAATGCTCGCTGCCACTTTTGCGACATCTGGGCGCTAGAGCCTGGAAAGGAAGCTAGCTTTGAAACAATTCAGCACAACTTGCGCGATTTGCGACGGTTGGGTACAAAGTACGTAGACTTTACTGGCGGTGAACCTCTGCTGCGATCGGATGTTGCAGAAATTTTTGCCGAAGCTAAGCAGCAAGGCTTTTTGACCAGTATGACGACCAACACCATCCTGTATCCTCAAAAAGCTGAGGCAATGCGGGGGTTAGTAGACTTCCTCAACTTCTCGCTAGATGGAGCCGATGCCGAAACCCACGACCACTCCCGTGGTACCAAAATCTTCGACACCCTTGTAGAATCTGTCAAGATCGCTCTGTCGCTGGGGGAGTTCCCCGTCCTCAACCACACTGTTACCGCCCAGAACTTCGATCGCATTGGTGAGATTGCCATACTGGGCGAAAAGCTGGGCGTACGAGTCTGGCTCAATCCCGCCTTTACCGCCCACGAACATTACAACAACAAGAAGAATCCCACCCCTGAGATCGCCAAAGCGATAGAATCTGCTGCCCGACAGTACCGTAATGTTGGCTACAATAAAGCTGCATTGGCGTTCATTGAGGCGGGAGGCAACGACACGAACAATCCACGCTGTAAAGCGGTGGATGCTGTGATTGCAATCTCACCTAACGATGAGTTGCTCCTCCCCTGCTATCACTTTGCCCAATCTGCTGTACCGATCGCGGGTAAGCTGTATGAGCTGTACCGCGAGTCAGAAGAGGTCGAGAAATTCCGCCAGTCGCAGGGCAAACTAGCGGTGTGTGAAGGCTGTACGGTTTGGTGCTACCTCATCCCCAGCTTCTTCAAGGGTTTAGACAAGTATTGGTTCCTTAATCAAATGACCTATGCAGGAGAATTCCTGGCTCGAAAGCGATTCCTACAGCGATCTGCCAATCCACTCACGCCCGTCTAGTCAATTGGGTGCATCTGCCGATTTGAATGAGCTAACCTTGCATGACTATGATCGCGGCTTAGAGGGACGTCGACAGAAAGCCGCGATCGCTCTCTCCCTGATCTGGAGCAGCACAATTGCTCTCCACCTTTCAGCCTGGGGAGTTTGGTTTGTTTGGGGCTTAATGACAGTGTTTGGCTTGCACTTTTTGCGGCTGCTTTGTGCCCGCGAAATTCCCGTGCCTGCCTCCCTCAACAGCGATAATCCTGACGACTATCCCTATGTGTCGCTCATGGTAGCGGCAAAAAACGAGGAAGCCGTGATCGCGGCATTGGTTGAGGATTTATGTAGCCTGGATTACCCTACCGATCGATATGATCTGTGGATTATTAATGATGCCAGCACCGACCGAACCGCTTTAGTCCTCGATCGGCTTGCCAGAGAGTACCAGCAGCTCAATGTGGTTCATCGCTTGCCCAACGCAGGCGGTGGCAAATCAGGGGCACTAAACCAAGTGTTGCCTGCAACTCAAGGCGAAATTATTGCCGTTTTTGATGCTGATGCCCAAGTGCCAAGCGATCTGCTGCGGCAAATCGTGCCTATGTTTCAGCGTGAAAAGCTAGGCGCGGTACAGGTGCGAAAGGCAATTGTTAATGCCGCCACTAATCTTTGGACAAGAGGGCAGCAGGCGGAAATGGCGATCGATGGTGTTTTGCAACGGCGGCGAATTGCCATCGGTGGGCTGGGCGAGCTGCGCGGTAATGGTCAATTTGTTCGACGGGCAGCCTTAGAACGCTGCGGCGGCTGGAATGAGAAGACTATTACTGATGATTTGGATCTAACCTTCCGCCTGCATTTGGATCAGTGGGAAATTGATCTGCTGATGCACCCTGCTGTGGGCGAAGAAGGGGTGACACGGGCAATTGGCCTATGGCATCAGCGCAATCGCTGGGCAGAAGGCGGCTATCAGCGCTATTTTGACTACTGGCGGCTAATAGCCAAAAACCGACTGGGTACAAAGAAGACGATCGACCTGTTTTTGTTCTGGCTATTTCAATATGCCTTGCCCACAGCAGCAGTTCCAGACTTTTTGATGGCGTTTGTCCGCAATAGCTCGCCGATGCTTTTGCCTGTCACCAGCTTTACGATCACTCTGTCGATGATGGGTATGTATGCAGGGTTGCGCCGCACGCGTGGGCGCTCTCAGCCAAAAGAGGGTAACAAACACAGGCGGCTGCCGTTGGCGCTGCTGACGCTAATCCATACGCTGTTTGGTACGCTCTATATGCTGCACTGGCTGCCTGTAGTGGCAAGCACTACAGCCCGGATGGCAGTGCGTCCAAAGCGGCTGAAGTGGGTAAAGACGGTGCATCACGGCAGCGATGAGGTTTGGCTAGATGTAGTCAAGGAGGAAGGTTAGAGGCGCGTTCGTCCTAAAATCCCAGCGCTAAAATCCCAGCGATAGCTGTGCATCCTCTGTTTGCTCAGCCTCCAGTTCTGCAAGAGGTGTCTCTGAAGCAAGCTTATGGGCTTGGCGTGTTGTTTCTGGCAGGCGGTACCTAGTTGTGCAGCGCATTACAAAGTCGATCGATCTCTCTAAGCTGATCCGATGTCCCGGAGAGATGTAAAGCGGTTTGGTTCCTAGACGAGTCCGCAGCACTGCGCCGATCGTCTCGCCCTTATGCAGCAGCGGGGTCCAAGCTCCTTTTTCATCAGGTGCTTCGGCATGCTTGCCCACCAGCAGGGATTTTCCAACGCCAATGGCTGGCAGATCTGCCAATAGCCCAATATGGCAGGCAATCCCAAAACGGCGAGGATGCGCAATGCCCTGTCCGTCGCACAGCAGTAGATCGGGCGGGGTCTTCAGCTTTTCTAATGCTTCTAAAACGGCAGGCGCTTCCCGAAACGAAAGCAGACCCGGAATGTAAGGGAAGCTAGTCGGACGACGGGCGATCGCCCGCTCCTGAAGTCGCAAAGATGGAAAATGAAGGACGGCAATCGCCGCTCTCGTGATACTGCCGTCATCCTCAAACCCCACATCAACCCCTGCAACGGTCTGCACCTCACCCAGCTGATCCTCTAAAATAATTTCACTACGGAGAGTCTGTTGGAGCGCGATCGCTGCTTCAGGAGTCAGGTTCCAGTCATGACGAGGAATTTTCATACAGTAATGGTACAGCAGCGGCACTGCTGTACCATTCAACTTTTGAGAGAACCCTTAGCCTTGGCGACCGATCCCTACATAGCGGAAGCCATCCGCTTCTAGCGCTTGCTGATCTAAGAAATTACGACCATCGATCATCACCGGATGGCTCATGAGCTGAGCCATCTTTTTGTAGTCGAGCGTCCGAAACTGGCTCCAATCTGTTACTAACACAAGGGCATCACAGCCATCTGCCAAGCGTTCTGCGTCTGTCTCCACGATCACATTTGACAATCCGTAGCGCATGCCGCTTTGAGAAACGAGTGGGTCATACGCTTTGACTCTTGCTCCCAAACGGTGCAGATGCTCAATCAGGTCGAGGGCAGGCGCATCCCGCAGATCGTCTGTGTCCGGCTTAAAGGTTAGACCCAGCAGACCGATCGTTTTGCCCTTGAGGATTTTTAGCACCTGCTGAAGTTTTTCTAGCGCGATCATCCGCTGGCGCTGGTTCACTGTTACCGCTGCCTTCAGCAGTTGGGCCTCATAACCATAGTCATCTGCCGTGTGGATCAGCGCTGACACATCTTTGGGGAAACAGGAGCCGCCCCAGCCAATGCCAGCCTGCAAAAACTTGTTGCCGATTCGCGAATCTAAACCAATTCCCTTAGCCACCTGAGTCACGTCTGCGCCCACGCGATCGCAGATATTCGCAACCTCGTTGATGAAGCTAATTTTGGTTGCCAGGAAGGCGTTTGAAGCATACTTCACCATTTCCGCCGAACTAAGGTCAGTCACAACGATCGGTACAGTTGGCAGATGCTTATCTTCCGCAAACTCACGAGACACGATCGGTGCATACAGCTCTCGCATCATGCCGACTGCTCGCTGGCTGTTGCCGCCCAACACAATTCGGTCAGGGTTGAAGGTGTCGTAGATGGCACAGCCTTCGCGCAGAAACTCCGGATTGCTTACTACATCAAAATCTGCGGTAATTTCTGTGGTGATTGTACCACCGCCCGCTGTCACCGTTGCCTGCTGCCGTTCTGCGACGCCGTCCAGCACCAGCATCCGCACCCAGTCACCAGAGCCGATCGGCACCGTTGATTTATTCACGATCACCTTGTAGCCACCGTTAAGATGAGCGCCAATACCACGAGCGACTGCTTCTACGTAGCGTGTATCGCTTTCACCTGTGGGCAAAGGAGGCGTACCAACGGCGATAAATAAAACCTCGCCGTGCGCCACGCCTGCTGCTAAATCGGTAGTGAATTCAATTCGCTGGCTTTGAATAGCACCCTGCATTAGTTCCGAGAGCCCTGGCTCAAAGATTGGCGATTGCCCAGACTGCATCAGCTTGACTTTCTCTTCATTATTGTCAACGCAGATTACATGATGTCCAATATGTGCTAAACAAACGCCTGTTACTAAGCCAACGTATCCCGTACCAATGACGCATACACGCATATTAGATCCTCAGCAGTGAATGTGTACAAACTTGTTCAGACAGCTCAACAGCAAATAAGCAAAGCTTTCAAACCTACAGGTTCAAACTCAAACAAGCAAGTCTGAACCAGACAGTTTATATTTCCCTAGATTTTGCTTGGAGACGATATAGCTTCAACAGGAGCTGGATCGGTCATGCGCGAGCGAAAATCGTCGATCGTTAGCCGGAGCCCTTCATGAAGCGGTACGGTAGGCTGCCAGCCTAGCCAGCTTTGTGCTTTAGTGATATCTGGCTTACGGCGGCGGGGGTCATCCTGCGGCAGGGGTTCAAACCTAACTTCAGTGTCAGGATTTACCATTTCTTGCACAGTTTTTGCCAGCTCTAGAATAGTGTATTCACCGGGGTTACCTAAGTTGACTGGACCAATATGATCGCCGTTCATCAAGCGCATCAGTCCTTCAACCAGATCAGAGACATAGCAGAAACTACGCGTTTGAGAACCGTCCCCATATACCGTCAAGGGCTGTCCTTTGAGCGCCTGTACCACAAGATTGCTGACGACACGTCCGTCGTTCTCCAACATCCGTGGACCATAAGTGTTGAAAATTCGCACCACGCGAATATCCACATCGTTTTGCCGATGGTAGTCAAACGCTAGCGTCTCTGCAACTCGTTTGCCTTCGTCGTAGCAGCTGCGAATACCGATCGGGTTAACGTTGCCCCGATAGTCTTCTGTTTGCGGGTGAACTTCGGGATCACCATAGACTTCAGAGGTAGACGCTAAAAGAAACCGCGCCTTGACCCGCTTCGCTAAACCCAGCATGTTCAGCGTTCCCATTACATTTGTTTTAATGGTTTTGACGGGGTTGTATTGGTAGTGGACTGGCGATGCTGGACAAGCCAAGTGATAGATTTGATCCACTTCTAGCCGGATTGGCTCTGTGATATCATGCCGGATTAGCTCAAAGAAAGGATGATTCATCCATTTGAGAATGTTCCGCTTGTGCCCAGTGTAAAAGTTGTCTAGGCAAATCACTTCATGCCCTTGAGCCATTAAGCGATCGATCAGGTGGGAACCAATAAAGCCCGCACCGCCTGTCACTAGAATTCGCATAGTTGATGAAATGGGGTATACAGGAACGCAACAGCAGAACCAAATTGCTTTTAGGGTGCCCGATTCTTTTGAGTTTTCTACAGAAGATCCAGCAGGTTGAGAACAGGCAATATGGGTCAAGCTGGCATATTTTTATAACATTTACAGCAGATTTGCAGAAATTTGGACGGTTTTACTAATAGACCCTCTACTTTTATGAAATCTTTATTCTAAGAAAACGGTAAATTCACCTAAGTGTTGGAGCTACTGTTTTGAGATTGACAGCTTTTCAGCAATATTGAGTAAGTCCTACTTGATGAAGGAATGGGTAGAGATCCGCATGTTTGCATCCGTGCAAAGTCCGAATGCAAACATGTGAATATTGCCAGAGGAAAACTGCGTCGTTGCAGCCATTCACTACTGGGAAGCCGCTGCTAGCGTCACCGCCGCCAACGGATCAACTGCAGTCCAGCCTTCAGTAGTAGGCAGCAGCGTTTCAAAGTGGAGGTGTGGACCCGTCGAGCTGCCCGTGCTGCCTACTAATCCTAAAACACTACCTTGCTGTACCTGATCGCCTGGTTTAACCGCAATCGTCGACAGGTGCGCATAGAGGTTTTGCTGCTGTCCTGAAGCTGCTTCCACGATCACAGCCAGCCCATAGCCGCCCATCTCTCCTGCTTCAACTACTCGACCCGCTAGGGCTGACAGCACTGGCGTTCCGTATGGTGCACCCAGATCGATGCCAGGGTGAAACCGGCGATCCCCACGGATGGGATGAATCCGCCAGCCAAAGCCAGAGGTCAACTGGGCAGGAATGGGTAAGGGGAAGATCATGTTGCTGCCGGTTAGCTGTCTACTTACAGCAGGATTTACCACGTAGGTCTGCTGAGCATTGGCAGATTCCAACCCTCCACAGTTTGTGGCGATCGTCCGCCAGTAGTCAGAAGCCTGATTTGAGGGTGCGGCAACAGACTTCGCAGTCGGTTGAGTCGCCGTTTGCGGCAGCGATGTCAGCTTTGTAGCCCCCCTTGTTAACTTAATGAAACTCGGCAGAACCGTGCTATCAATTTGAAATTGCGTAGGGATGTAGGAATCTTCTGGTAGCAGTGAACCATCCGCTGGTGAAGCTTCTAGAGTTACCGAAAGCGGCTGGCGATTCATCTCGAGTGGCAGCCCAGATCTACCATGGAACCAGCCTGCAACCAGCGACTCTAGCGATTTTGGAATCCCAACACCCATTTGATCAAAAGACGTAGCAATCGCATTTTCTGCTAGCCGATCGACTTCTAGCTGCGGAGGGAGCTGAGCCCTCTCACTGAAACTAGGTTGGAGGGGTTGCAGCTGGATATCAGTCTGCTCTGCAACAGAACCAATCGCCAGCGTTGGTGCCTCCAGCAGGGGTTTGGCAATTGCATTACTCAGAGCGTTTTCGCCTGGGCGTTCAGCTAGCCTACCCGATTGGGCTGACTGAGTAGTACTGGGTTGAGCGATCGGAGAAGACACAGCAGGCGCAGGGCGGATGGGTGCAATTCGGCTGACGATTACAGTCTGGTTAATAGTCACAGGCAGTTTGACAGCCTGAGAACTGGGTTGAGCTGACTGAGTGGGAGCTTGAGTGGGGGATACAGTTGCGGTCAACGTTCCACTGAGGGTTTTGAGGCGAGTAGCTGCCTGTTTTCCAATCGCTAGAAAGGGAGAGCGGCGAGTGGATGAGGCAGCGGTACTAGGTTTCGGGGTTGTGGAAACTGCAGACGTGGTAGCCACCGATGGTTTGAGGCAGCGATCGCTAAGATAAGGCTGGAGTAGTTCGGGTGTAGCGGGAACTGTCCAATAGCCTGGGTCAGCAATAGCTTCAGTATTAACGGCTGTGGCAACTGTAGTGGGTGTAGGGTTGGTGTTTTCAGCTGTTTTGCTAGAGTCTTCAGCGCTGTTCACGGCAACAGCAGCTCCTTGAGCAGCCTGATCTGCTTGAGGAGGTTGTCCGGGCTGCGGTTGCTCGCCAACTTGAGCCACAATCTGTTCAATTTGTGCAATTTCGGCGAGGATTGTCGTCTGCACTTCTAGCGACAGAGCGGGGTGTTGGGCAACTTCGCGAGCATCTTCAAATTCGCCGATCTGCGCATAATAGACGGCTAATGCCATCAGGTTTTGCTGAAGCTGCGATTCTTGCGCCACCCGATCGCGATTGACTAAGGTTGCTAGCTTGTCAGCGATTGTTTGTCTAGCGGCAGCTAGTCTTTTACTGGGTGCTGCAGTCGAGCTATTGGTGCCAAGGGATGCCGGAGCACTACTTGCTGGACTTGCAGCTGGGGAAGGAGCTGCTGGTGCAGGAGAAGCGCTCGGCACTGCGGGAGGAACAGAGGCTGCCGCAGGAGGCGGTGCTTCAGGGGAGAGAACTTCAGAGGACGGTTCAGGGGAGGGAGGCGTGTCAGCCGCAGGAGCGGGAGCAATCTCTACAATCGGGGCTGAGGCGGCAGGGGAAATCTCGATCGAGACTGCTTCAGGTGGAGCAACTATTGGCACCGTAACTGAGGCTGGTGTTGCTTCAGGGGTGACGCGATCGGCTTCAGGTGGAGCAGGAGCAGCCTCTGAAGTGGATGAACCGAAGAGGGGTAGGGTGTAGATTTCGAGAATGGTAGAAGTCATCAGGACAGTCATCAGACACTGCCCAATTGATTTAGAGAAATGCTTCATCGGAACCTGAAACGTGACAGCGCGTGTAAAGAGTTAGGTAGCGTTGAGACAATATTGACAACCTGGCAACAGTTGATTATCGATATTGGCTCTAAGAAGATGTTTGAAAGAACTTGTTCGATCGAAATCTCAAGGCGCAAAAAGCAATCTTTCAGACATCCTCCGAAGACAATGGAGGAATCATTTGTAGAAGATACTAGCCGCTCAAACAGCTCAAGTTCTCGCTCAAAAACTTGTTCTATCGTTGAGAGCAATATCATACAAATTTCGCTCAGATTTTCACATATCGCGTCAACTCATTACTATGGTTTTCCCCTGGCTTTATGTACACTTAATTCGCTAATCCAACGGTCTTAACCGCTCATCCGGACAAGCCAGGAAACTTACTGAATCTTCCTGCAGGCAGATTAATAAAGTTGCTTTTTAAAGTTTAAGTAAATTTTTTGGACTCTTTCCAGCTCAGCAGCATGGAATTTTGGCGCTAGAAGCCTAGCCTCTGTTATTTGGCTAATACGAAATATTGAGACAGGGACATTTTTGTGGGCGTGCTATGCACGCCCACAAAAATGTCCCTTAAAAAAGTTCCCCTGTTGAAGGGGAACTTTTCTAATAAAAATTTTGGTTTAGGCAGGTCGGGTGACCTAAACCAACCACTCCTTTACTGCTTCCTCTTTGGTATTTGTACGGCGTTCTGGTGTTTCCCGCTCAAATTTCAGATGAACCGATCGCGTTTGCACCCCATCTGCTGCCACCGCCATAATCGGGAAATCAATCTTGCCGTCTTGGAAAGACATCTGGAAGCGGAACGTACCGTCAGAATTGAGCTTAACTGGACGACCGCCGATCGTCACTGTAGCATCTGGCTCCGTTGCTCCATAAATAATTAGCTCTGCATCTGCCAATAACCAGAACTGGCGCGGCTGTATAGGGGGTGCAGAGGCGGAGAAACCCACACCCGACATACCCATGCCCGACATCGTGTACATGCCCACACCTGACATGCCCATGCCTGAAGTGGTGTACATGCCCACGCCAGATATGCCCACGCCAGAGGTCGTATACATGCCGATGCCAGAGGTCATTCCAATCCCAGACATCGTAGAGAGGGACTCGAAACCCACACCCGACATACCCATGCCTGAAGTGGTGTACATGCCCACACCTGACATACCCATGCCTGAAGTGGTGTACATGCCGACCCCCGACATGCCAATGCCAGACATGCCTGCAACCCCGAAACCCACACCCGACATACCCATGCCTGAAGTGGTGTACATGCCCACGCCAGACATACCGACCCCCGACATGCCCACACCTGAAGTGGTGTACATGCCGACCCCCGACATCGTGTTGACCCCGGAGGCTGTATAAATGCCGCTGCCTGATAGTCCAATACCAGACATCCCTGCAATCCCAAAGCCTGCACCCGACATACCCATGCCTGAAGTGGTATACATGCCGACCCCCGACATGCCTACACCTGACCCCAGCCCGACACCAGATCCTAGCCCAACACCAGATGCCAGCCCGACACCGGACAGTCCCATTAAACCTACGCCAGACATTAAACCTGCGCCAGACAGCCCTATGGCACCTACACCAGACATCAATCCGACGCCAGACGCTATTCCCACGCCCGACATGCTTGCTGCTGCTGCGCCCGACATCCCCGTCACACCGACGCCCGACATACCACTGACACCACTGATACCCGCTCCTGATGCCCATTGTCCAACGCCCGACGGAAAGACATAGGAGCTAACTGCTTCCTCGGGTGCCTGTTGAACTGAGTTAAAGACAGACCCTGCAACTCGCTGAGCTTCTGCCATTTCTGCCAAAGCAAACGCTTCTTTATGAACGGGTGCAGTAGCGTCTTCGAGTTGCTTAGAAGTTTGAATTAGCTTGAAAAACGTTTTGCCGCGCAGTTCTTCATCCCATTCGATTGTCAAGAATTGGTCGTCGAGCCAATCAGAGGGGTAGATCGGTGGAATGCGGACAGAACTCGATCGCGCTAGTGTTAGCCAAGTTCCAGCTAGCGTCAGGTAGCCAATTTCAGTCATGTAGTCACGATCGCTAACGGGCACAGGCAAATACCACTCCCGCGCTAGCTCATCACACTCGTACTGCTGCATGCTGTGGGGGCGCTGAAGATCCAGATTCAAATCCGTTACATCATAAAAACGCAGCGCCAACCGAACACCGCCCTGCCGCCGTATCAGCTCCTTCGTCTCATTTGAAATATCCCAATAGGTGTAAGCCCATTGGGGATCGCGAGGCAATAGCACAATTCGGCTGTCACCATAGCCATCGGGGAGATCAGGGAGCATTTCATCAACCATTGCTAAAGAACCGCCTGTGCGGTCGATCTGCCCTACATTAAACTTTGCTGCTTCCACTTCTGCCTGTGCCTCCAGAGTGCGAGATGGACTAGGAACTGGCTCATTCTCCGTCAACGAAGTTTGTTGATTCCGCTGTTGAATCTCCAAGATCGCGCTGAGCATCTGCTCTTTTCTCATGCGGCTATAGCGCGAGATGCCAAGTTCGCTAGCGACTCTGCGGAGCTGCCGCAGGGTCATTTCTTCCAAAGGTGGGCGTTCTGAGGATGAGGACATGTAAGAAACCTCCTAATGTTCGGATTGCAGTCACGGGGATACCTTTGCACAGGTGCGCTGTTAAAAAGGCTGTCAGAGCAGAAGGCTGCTAAACGCCAAGAGGACTAGCTCAGCATCAAGAACGGGGAGTAAATGAGTACTCTTTCGATCGCTGCTTCAGCTTCTTCTTTAGAACTGTTGATCGTTGGGATCAAGATTTACTTCATAGTGCAGAAAATTCCTAGTCGAATCAAGGGGTAGCAACACTAGAAAAGCAGCTTCCAACGGAATTTCAAGGCAAACGGGGATCAAAATGTCATGAAACTGTGACATTTTGATCCTCAATAGCTCCCTGAATCTAAATTAATGTCATGAAGCTATGACATTTTAATCAAGCTAAGAAAACTTGCTTTCCCAAAACCTGCAGAACTCCTTGGGTAATCGCTTCTGCCATTGATTTGCAGTACTCTGGCTCAGCAAGGTTACGGCTATCGGTAGGATGCGACAGTATCCCAACCTCGATTCGGGCAGTAGCAATCGGTGGCAACGCTTCAGCTGGGTAAGCCTGAACACCGCGGCTGGGAGCATCTAGTATCTGCAGGATCGTCTTGTGTAGTCGATGAGCTAGCCGGGCGCTGTCGATCGCCCCAGTCGGGTAAAACACGGCAACACCGCTTTGATTCTGGACATCTGAGTCAGCGGTCGTAATTTCTAGCTGGATTGCAGTTTGCCCCGCAGCCAAAGTTGGGGGTGCATCGGGCAATTGCAGCACCTCAATTGCCTGCTGTTGTAGCAGGTTAGTTAGCGCTTGGGCGATCGCCTGCACCCCTTCTGCCGCTCCCAGCTTAAGCAAGACACAATGGGGCATCTTTAATCTGGGCTGTGGCTGAGCTGGACGATCGGGATCAATTAAGAAAGGAGAAGCAATCGGGGCACATCGCCCCAGCAGGATGCCCGCTTGCCAAATAACCACGGCAATTTCTGAGCGAGTTGCAGTTTCGTGAGGGCGGAGCTGTCGTAGTTGAGGGGCATTGGCGACGAGCCGCAGTTGGGTAGCTTGCGCGATCGTGACTTGAGCTTCCGTGGGAAGATTTGCCGCATCTTTATAGCGATTTAGCAGGGTTAGATCGACAGACGGCAAGGCAAGACCATTCGATGCCAGCCCTTCTAACAGCGACTGCCACATCTGAAGCCGCGACAGCGGTGACAGCTCAACGGTGGGAGCTGTGCTAAAAAGCCAAGTCAAAAGCTGACTGTAGTCTCCGCCAGACATCGGCTGATCGGCTGCAAAAATACCCCGTCGATCGCCTGCAATTGCCCCTCGGCTTGCCAGCCCTTGGATAAAACTCGCTGCCCAATGCCCTTGTACATCTGCAAAGGCAACATTTGCAGGCGAGGGTTGCACAATCCAGGGATCGTCGATCGCTGGGGCTTTTCCCTGCATAACTAGCGCTTGATGCAGCATGGCAGCCGCTTCTGCCTCAGTGAGGGGCTGCAGCGGCTGCAGCCGATTTTCCTTTGGAAAAGCTCCACCCCCAACTGGAGGAAACAGCACGACCAGCCGATGTTGTGTTGCAGCTGCCACCCACAAGGCAAACTCGCTAGGAATTTGAGCGCGATCGCGATAAATATCCAGCAGCGCTGGATTCCCTGCTGTTAAACCTAAAGCTTGGCAAAGAAGCACGATCGCCTGTAGTCGAGTTAGAGGAAGATCCGCTGTCTCAGCTGCACTATAGGAAATTGGATTGGGCAATGCTTTTGAGAGGAGGGCAGCGAAGCGACTATGTGAGATGGGGGAGGTGGGAGTGTGGGGAAACCGAGGCGGAGGAGAATGAGGGACAGTGGCTTCCAATGAGCGAGGGGCAGGAGGAATAGCAGAAGCAACCCTTTGAAAATTTATGGCTCCTCTAACTTGAAGCGGGTTGAGCTGGTTGCCGACGCTGTTGAGCGGTGTAGAGGTGTGGTTAGCAAGATCAGCAGCCTGATTATCTTTAAACTGATTGCTGGCGGGCGCTTGTGGATTGCCGAGATCGGGTTGGGCAACACCAAACACAGCTAATCCTGCGCGGCTGTTGTGTTCGATCACGTTGTGCCGTAGCACCGGATGCGCTGCTCCGGAAAGGGCAATGCCAATTCGGTTGTGGTGAACTTGGTTATCGACGAGTAAGGGGGCCGCGCGATCGCTCAAGACCATCCCAAAGTGATTTTCGAGAAGGACGCAGCGGCGAACTTCGCCCTTGGCATAACGGACAAAGGCAATACCACTGGCTCGATTACCCTGCAGCAAACAGTTTGTAATTGCAGGTAAGGCAGTTCCAGAGACGAAGATGCCCTCCCGTTCGCAGCGGGCAATTGTGCAATGGGCGACTATGGGCTGAAGTGAGAGCTGAAGTGAAGACTGAGCAGATTCGATCCAGATGCCGGTTCCTTGGGGGGCAGGATTCGTGACCGTTATGCCCCGTAGCTGTGCAGTAGCCTCTAGCAGCAGGGCAACCGTTTGTTGTCCAAAGTTAATGCTGTCGATCGGGCCACTGCCCACAATCACTACAGCACTGCCCCGGTTGCCCACATTGCCTACCAGCGTCACACCTGCCGGAACCCGCAGCGGAAACTCCTCGCCGGTTTCTACGGTATAGATTCCTTCGCTGAGACGAATTACCGTTCCAGCTACGGCTAGCCGCAGGGCTTGGGAAAGGGTTTTGACGGGGGCTGTGGGTTCACCGGTTGCGCTATCGTCTCCCTGCTGTGGATCCACCCGAAGAACGGCTTGGACTGATTGCACCATTGCTCATTGTCTCTTGACTTTGGGGTGAAGGATAGCGCAAATAAAGCATAAAGAGCTGAAAGCGCCTTCGCTTTTGCCAAAGCTCTGCCAGCTATGACAGCTGCAAAATTGTCATAAGACTGACATAGACTTGTGCTGATAATGTCACAACCCAGCCTTATCTTAATAAATAAGTTTCAATTACACACTCCTCACACCAACAGAGCCCCTCGGTATAGCTACCGGGGGTTTTTCATATTAACTGCAGCTGGGCGATCGGCTCCTATAGTACAAAAGCACTAAAGTAATACCTTTTGGTAGACGGCAGCACTGTGCCTAGCTTTTATAACAGGGAAAGCAGAACTGATTTTATTGAGAATTATGGCAATCGAAGAGTTACGCAAAAGCCCCATGATGGCGCATCTACTGGATGCCCTCGATCAAGGTGAAGACATCGGTCACTATGGACGACTAACGTTTGCGATGATCGCACGTCATTTCCTAAGTGAAGAAGAACTGTTGAAGCATTTGCAGAAGGATAAGGACTTTAATGAAATCGAAGCAAAAGCGCTAATTCAACAGGTGCAGGGCAAAGACTACAACCCGCCCAAGCGCGATCGCATTTTGGAATGGCAAAGTCAGCAGGACTTTCAAATTTGCCCGAATGCTGACGATCCGGATAGCTGCAACGTTTACCGAGAGCTACAGTTTCCCGATCACGTTTACGAGCACATTTCGAGCTACTACGAGCAAAAAGCAGGTTAAAGTAGTGTCAGTTCAATAGCCCGGTTTTACAGATGTGAAGCGCCTGTAAAACCGGGCTGTTGATTCTGAATCTGTTTCTACTGAAGTGCGCTTTCGATCTCTGCCAAGGACACAGGCGTATCATCGCCGGGTACATCCACTACGATGAGATAGCCAGTCAATTCTGCCCGACTTGCCGCCGTTAGCGCCTCTAAAATCTTTGGCATATCTGCCTGCTGGAGTTGCCCATTCTCATCATAAAGCTCTAGGGCAGACAAGCAGCCGATCGACGGGTTCCAGCCTGCAGTTTGAGTGTAGCGGCTGTTGCTGGTAAACAAACCAGGAGATTCACCGGTGCCATGAATTCGAAATTCGCTGCGTCCGGCTTTCCCGGCCCAGTAGGTTTGCTGAATCGGAAAGTAGTTGCGCCAAGAGGGCGGCAGTAAAGACTGGTAGCTAGGCAGGCTGGTTAGCTGGCTGGCTCTACCCGGCACAAATGCTTGAACGCCAGACTCAAATGGAATATACAAGTTTACCAATGAGAACAGCCCAAACGGACGAAAGTATTCTGTATCCGGTTGTGGAACGGTTCCTTCAATGCGATAGATACCTTGAGGAGACTGCCCACGGGTAAAAATCCAGGGCAAATTGTGTAGCGATCGCAAGACCAAAGGTATAGACCAAAGCGTTCCCTCCTGCCGCACAAATTCACCGTTAGCATCTTTTAATACCGTCTGGCATAGCACGCCTCGATCGGGACGACAAAACACATATAGCTGCGGTTCATTAGGCGCGATTGACCATTGCAGCAAATCCCGCAGGGGCGGTAGTTCTGTAGGCTGGTCGATTGCCCCAACATCGCGCAACGTGCTGTATAGATAGACATCATTTTGCCAGTTGGGGAACCGCTGAATCACCTGGTTGCGCCACGTTATCCGCTGTTCAGCCGTTGAGCCTACCTGTGTCAAGGTTGAAAGGGCAATTCCCACCCAGTACGAATCTGAACTTTGTGCTAGCGTTTGTTCAAGCGGCGGTCTGAGGCTAGCGTAGAAGGCTGAATCGCTGAGATATAGCTGATTCGCGATCGTCATTGCCATATCGAGGGTGCGTTTCTCTGAGCTTGAAAGATCAGAGTGCTGCATTGAAATCAATCGGGCGACTGCCTCAGTTACATAGGTTTCGCGCGGCTCAACGAGCGCCGTTACCCACAGCATATTGCGCCAATGATCCCAATTGGCGATCGGGTAGCGAGCTACATCGTAGCTTTCTGGACGGACTTGCCGAACCTGCTGCTGGCGTTGATCGACTCTAGCTGCCGCCGTTGCCTCTGGAATAGTAGGGCTGGCAAATGTGGGCGAAGCAGAGAGCGAATTAGCAGCTAACCCTAAAGAAAACGCTAAGGGAGCCAACCGAGCAGAGCAAAGCCAATGAGCCATTTTGACCGTTGAACTTTTTACGACCGTTCTTGATTTAGCGATCGTAACAGCAAAGAAAGCCGAATTTGCACTGCGTCATCAAATTTACGAGGGTCTAAGCCAGTCAGGGAAGCAATCTTGTCAAGACGATAGCTAAGCGTGTTTCGGTGAATATAGAGCCGTTTGGCAGTGGAGGAGGAGCAGCAATTCTCTGCAAAAAAGGCGTCGATTGTGGCTAATAGCTCAGGTTCGTGATCCAAAGGACTCAAGAGATATTTCGCCAGCTCAATCTTAGTGACCTCATCGGAAACTCCTACAAAAGCAGCGATCCCTAGCTCTGCCAAACAGTGGACTGAGTTGCAGGCTTGCAGCCGACTGCCCAACGTTAGCGCAGCACGAGCATCTTCGTAAGAGCGGGCTAAGCCCTCAAGCCCAGGATGATAGCGCCCAATGCCGATGCTGATCGCGCTTCCTGTATCTTTCTGCAGCCGCAGGCGTAGGGCGATCGCCGCCCGCTTGAGCGCAATCAAATTTGCCCAGGAGGAATCTAGTCGTTTTGGAATGTCTCCATCGCCTGCCCACAGATCCAGATTCTTGCTATCGCTTGCCTTCAAAACACAGACTTTGCCTTGCCCCAAGTGTGTGCAGATTGTTTCATTGGGCAGATGGAAAAAGCTAACGATGCTGTCAATAACAGTCTGTGCCCGCTGGCGTTCCGTGATCTCTAGATAGTCTCCGTTAGCATTCGCTTCGCCTGACAGGATATAGTTCGCTGCATCAACCAAAATTACTGCTCTAGGCGGGTTTAGGTCGATTCCCAATCGTTTAGCCCGACTTAAAACGATCACTTCATCTTCAATGCGACCCAATAGCAGGTCTTCGATCAGCTGATTCTTTTTGTGCTGACTGGGCAGCTTATCCTGAAGAGTAGTTTGATGGATCACCAGTTCTACTAGCGCATGCGCTAGCTGATGGGAGATTGGCTTTTCGGTAAGAGATTCCCCCACAATCACTTCGCCCATTTCCATTTCATGGCAAAGCGGGATGCGTAGCGTATTGTTCAGCCCCCTGCCATAGCTAGAGGGATGAAACCAAACATCAGCCTGAACAGGTTGGCTGCTCGTAATCACAACCCCCCGATCGTTTGTAACAACCACAGGGGCATACAGCAGCTCAGCAACTTTGCTCGTTACAACCTTAGCAATTTGAGTAAATCCGTCAGATACTTCCACCATGAATCCTTTTGGTAGGGTTTCAGACACAACAATGATTTTTGAGAGGAACGCCGATCGCCCCTCTCAAAAATCATCAACTTTTTCTACTCAGATGTAGCGATATTGGATCTCCTTATTTGTCGAGATTCATATCCTTTAAGGTTTGGGTCGCCAATAGTGCGAGTGCCCCAAGCCCTGCAACTGCTCCCCACTTCGCCACCGGATGCCAGTCAAACCAATCCAAGAAGCTGGGAATCGCTTTGTCACCGTAATCGCCCCGAGCGCGATTGTAGCCTTCGATCGGCTCGTAAAGATTGTTTGGATCGTTTTCGCCTTTAGGAATCTGCGTTTTCTGACCTTCAATTGCAATCAGCTGCAGCACCCAATCGAGGAACTGCGGTGAGATTTTTTGCATTATATCCAGCGCACGACCTACATCACCAACAATAATGTCGCGGGTGGGATGCTCGGCAACATGCAAAATTGCTTTAGCGACTAGTTCTGGCTGGTAGTAGGGTGGAACGCCTGTGGGCTGCACTCCTAGCTTTGTTCGTGCTTTGTTGTAGAACGGAGTATTGATTGTAGCAGGCATTAAATTGGTAACGCTGATGGGTACACCCTCGTGCTGTAGCTCCACTCTTAAGGAATCTAGAAAACCTTCAAGGGCATGCTTAGAGGCAGAATAAGAGCTTTGAAGCGGTAGCGATCGTCGCCCTTCTAAAGAAGAAACATGGATCAGTGCCCCTCGTCCTTCGCGCCGCAAATAAGGCAAAGCCACTTTTGCGCCATACACCTGACCCATAAAATTGACATCGATAACTCGCTTGAATTCTTCTGGTGTTACCTGCTCAAACGGCCCAATTACCGCAGTAGCAGCCAAATGTACCCAGGTGTCTAGCCGTCCATACCATTCGACAGTCTTATCGGCGATGGCTTGAACTTGTTCAAACACAGCAACGTCCGCAGGAACCGCCATTGCTTCTCCGCCTGATTGCCTGATTTCGTCTACCAAAGAATTTAATCCTGACTGAGTGCGAGCCGAGACAACGACTTTAGCACCGCGCTTGGCAAACTCTAGGGCAGCTACTCGCCCAATACCACTAGAAGCACCAATCACCGCAACAACCTGCTGGTTGATTGGCTTGAGTTGAATATCTGTCATTGCAAAGAAAGAAGAAGGGAATTTGAGCGATTAAAGTTTGGAATGAACATTTATGATGTTGAATTTAGCCCGCAAGCAGAACTGTGTTTCTACACCGAATGTCATGTCTGTATTGACTTATGTAAGCTTTGTTATCTGCTTTACGTGTCCTTCCAAAGAAAGAAAAGTCATTTCAGCCGCTCCAGGTTATATACGCCTTTAGTCGTGAACTCTGTGAAGCTTTTGTGTTATCTAAATCACACTAAAGTTTTGCATTCCCCTTCTATAGCCATATTGACCGAGCTGTTAGTGCAAATGAAGTGAGAAAAATGCTGATAATTGCAGCAAATTGTCAGCATCCTACAACTGAAGGACGAGGGAAACATCTGTCTAACTTCTTAGAATACGCCTGTGCTTTCTTCCGCTGAGGTAATAGTTATGACTAATAAAAGCGTCATCAAAGTTGACTCTGCTGCTTCACCTAAAGGTGAAATGGGGCAAAAATACCTTGCCTCCGGCGTTCACGTCTCGATGCGACTTTGGGAAAATGAGCAACCTGCAGAACCTAAACCAGAAACTCAGCGAGACTATGAAACTGTTGGATTTGTAATCGAGGGACGGGCTGAGCTGCATATCGAAGGTCAAATGGTGCTATTGGAGCCAGGTAGCTCTTGGGTTGTACCCCCCAAAACAAGCCATACGTACAAAATTCTAGAGCCTTTTACGGCCGTGGAGGCAACCAGCCCACCTGCCCAAGTTCACGGTCGGGATGAACAGTAGCAAAGTAGTAGCAAAGTATTCGTGGAGTATTCGCTCAGGAATTAGTTGAAATTATGGATCAAAATCGCTTGCCTATCGCCCGTATGCTTTCGATCGCAGCGGGTACGACAGGACTTATTGTGTTGAGTAGCCTACCACTCCGCGCTCAAACGGCGCCGAACCAAACGGCACCGGCTCAAACTGCGCCCAGCGCTAGCCCTGCCACCCCAGCTGCGCCTACCCAAACTGCGCCCAGTCAAACTACGCCCAGTCAAACGGCACCTAGTCAAACTACACCAAACCAAACAGCACCGACTCAAACAGCACCTAGCCAAACGGCGCCCAACACCACAGCGCCTGCAGCGCCCGCTGCACCACTTGGCTCAACTGGCAATCAACCCCTGTCTAATCTGCTTCAGCAAGTATCTCAGACAGGATCGTTTACCACTTTAGCGCAAGCAGTACAAGCTGCCGGACTAGATACCGCCCTACAGAATCAAGGCGGTCGCTATACGATCTTTGCCCCTACCGATGAGGCTTTTGCTGCGCTTCCCCCTGGAACGCTAGAGCAGCTTCTGCAGCCTGCAAACCGCGATCTCCTACGGCAGCTCCTTTCTTACCATGTTGTCTCAGGTGAAGTTAGATCAAACCAGTTAAGAACTGGACTTGTAGATACGCTGGGAGGCGGTATTGCTGTACGGGTAACGCCAGAACGAGTCATTGTGAATGACGGTAGCGTTGTGCAAGCTGATATTCCAGCCGCCAACGGGGTTGTTCATGTTGTCAATCGAGTGCTAATTCCCCGTGAGCTGCGGCAGCAGTTATCTAACCTACAATCTCCCCAGTGATTGCAATAGGGTAACAGAGAAATAATAGAGAAATAATTACGAGCATCTGAACATTGGTGGTCTAGACAGATACCGATGTATAAATTCAGGTGCAGCTAGATAAATAGCTGGGCTGCAAATGTTACATCACTGTGATGTAACATTTGCAGCCCAAATTTACATTACCCTATAGCTGCTCATACACGCAAAGGCAGTTTTTTCCTATCTATCTTTTGTTATATACTTTGGCTTATGACGATAATTTCTAGGAAATATTGTTATACACAATACAAACTATTGCTGAATTTTTAATAGGTTGTGCAATTGAACAACGCTTCAAAGCAGATCCATATTTTTCTTTATGCAATTGCCCAATGATTCAGTAAGGCAAGCTTCTTAGGATGACATCAGTACAAATGGATTGATAGTAAGTCAACTTCTTATCGTGGGCTTGCTTATGACTGATGCGCCTTTGAAGAACACTTTGCCTCAAACTATTGCAATCGTGCGAGCATTACCCGGCTTGGGAGATTTGCTTTGTGTTGTACCTGCGCTGCGTGCAATCCGCAGTACATACCCAGAGGCAGCCCTGACGCTAATTGGATTGCCGAGCGCAAAAGAGTTTGTGCAACGGTTTAGTCACTATCTAGATCGATGCTTAGAGTTTCCTGGGTTTCCCGGCATCTCAGAAATGCCGTTTCTACCCGCTCGAACTACTGCGTTCCTGCTTCAGGCACAGCAGCTAAAATTCGATCTGGTG
Organism: Phormidium tenue FACHB-886; assembly: GCF_014764505.1. Taxonomy (GTDB): domain Bacteria; phylum Cyanobacteriota; class Cyanobacteriia; order Elainellales; family Elainellaceae; genus FACHB-886. The sequence continues at coordinate 261,065 of NZ_JACXWX010000003.1, read as the reverse complement.
CTGCAAATGCATGGGAGTGGCTCTCATATCAACGGTTTTGCGCTGCTCCTGGGTGCAAAAGACACCGCTGGTTTTTTTCCTGCGGCTCATGTTTGCCCAAATGCCGATCGCTTTCTGCCTTACCCGGAACAAGAACCAGAAATTTGGCGGCACCTGCGGCTGCTGGAGTTTTTGGGAATGCCGTTGCAGGGCGACCAGCTAGAGTTCCCCTTGGAACGAGCAGACTGGCAAGCAGCGGAAGCACTCGCTGCCGCTTATGGGTTAAACCAGGGGCGTTATATTTGCATTCATCCTGGTGCAAGTGCAGCTGAAAAATGTTGGCTTTCTCAGCATTTTTCAGCCGTTGCAGATGCGATAGCGGCACAAGGGTATCAGATTGTTCTTACGGGCACGGCTTCAGAAGCAAGCCTAACGCAAGCGGTTGCTCAAAGAATGCGGTTCCCGGTCGTTGACCTGGCAGGGCAAACGCATTTAGGTGGCATGGCTGCACTGCTAAAAAAGGCGCAGCTATTGATTTGTAATGATACAGGCGTGTCTCATTTGGCAGCCGCTTTGCGGGTGAATAGCGTCGTCATTTTTACAAACTCCGATCCACATCGTTGGGCACCCCTCGATCGACAACTGCATCGAGCTGTGGGCGGGAATAGCCTGCTTGCCGAAAGCTATCCTACTCCGGCGATCGTTCTGCAAGAAGCGCAAGCGCTGCTGCAGCGGGAGGCTATTTATGTGTCCTAAAGATTGGCAAACGGCTGAGCGCATTCTGATAGCCTGTAGCTGCGATCAAACTATGGCGGCGGAGCAGCTTGATCCTGCCCTGCAAGTTTTGCGGCGATCGCTGCCCGCTGCTAGCCTGCTGCTTTTGACCTGCGAAACGACAGGATATAAGCTGAAATCTTTGGATCAGATTCATTCTTTCAGCATTTCGATCGCTAGCCCGATGCAGGTAATTGAAACGATTGGCGATCGAGCTTTTGATGCCGCCGTTATTTTTACAGCGCCCGGTCAATCTCCCTACTCCCTGGCGTATCTTTGCTATCTTGCTGGTATTCCTATACGAGTTGGTCAGTCATTGGAATTTGGTGGTAAAACATTATCTACTGAGGTTAAGCCGCCGCTCGATCCGGTTTCTCCAGTGGAATACCATCTGCATCTGCTTCAGGTGATCGGTTTTGTTGTTAAAGATCATCCTTCCCTAGTGTCTCCCTTTTAAAATCTATGCGATTGAAAATTCTCACCTGGCATATTCACGGCAGCTATCTTTACTATCTAACTCAATCCCCACATGAGTTTTATCTGCCGACCAAACCGGGCAAGCCAGAAGGCTATGGCGGACGGCTGGGTGGATTTGCCTGGGGAGACAATGTGCATGATATTCCTGCTGAAGCGGTGCAATATCAGGATTTTGATTGTATTTTGTTCCAGTCGCGGCGCAACTATTTGCAAGATCAGTTTGAGATTTTGTCAGAAGCACAGCGGCAGCTGCCCCGGCTTTATCTGGAGCACGATCCACCCCGCGAACACCCCACTGATACCGCGCATGTGGTTAACGATCCAGAGGTTTTGCTGGTGCATGTCACCCATTTCAATCGGCTGATGTGGGACTGCGGCAGTACCCCGACTTGTGTGATCGAACATGGCGTTACCGTCCCTGAAACCTCACGCTATAGCGGCACATTGCCCAAAGGTTTAGTCGTTGCCAACGGACTGCGGACACGCGGCAGACGACTGGGAGCCGATGTGTTTCAGCAGGTGCGCCGATCGATTCCCCTCGATCTAGTCGGCATGGATGCAGAATCGCTCGGCGGACTGGGAGAAATCCCGCATGCTCAACTGCCCGATTTTCAGTCTCGCTATCGGTTTTTCTTTCATCCGGTGCGCTACACCAGCTTGGGTTTAGCCGTCTGCGAAGCAATGATGCTAGGGATGCCGATCGTCGGACTGGCGACCACCGAACTTGCCACCGTTATAGAGAATGGCATTTCTGGATACATCGATACCAATATTGAAACTTTGATTGAACGGATGCAGGAGTTAATTGACAATCCTGAACGAGCCGATCGCCTCGGTAAAGCCGCCAGAGAGCAGGCGCAGATGCGCTTCAATATCCAGCGGTTTACCCAAGACTGGACGGCTGCTTTTGAACAGGCGATCAGCCGCACTAAAGCCCTCCCTACTATAGGAGTGGTTCATGCTGCGAGTCCCGCTTCACGGTTTTCCTAATTAACCTTCAAATCTCCTCAAAACATGACAAAACGAATTGCTTTAATTAGTGAACATGCCACGCCTTTAGGGATTTTTGGTGGGGTAGACAGCGGTGGGCAGAATGTTTATGTCGGGCAATTAGCCAAACATTTGGCGGCGATCGGCTATGACGTAGATGTGTTTACCCGACGCGATCAGCCGCATCTGCCGGAAGTGGTCGATTGGCAGCAAGGGGTGCGAGTCATTCACGTTCCTGCTGGAGCGCCCACTTGCATTCCCAAAGAATGCTTGTTGCCTTACATGCAGGAGTTCACTGCATTTGTGCTGAGCTGGTGTCAGGCGCAGCCTTATGATCTCATCCACGCCAATTTTTGGATGTCGGGGTTGGTGGCAGCAGAAATCAAACGAGTGACTGGCATTCCTTTTGTCATCACGTTTCATGCACTGGGACGAGTGCGACGACAGTATCAAGGCGATGCGGACCAGTTCCCCGACGAGCGGTTTGAGATTGAGGAGCGGCTTGTGCGAGAAGCCGATTCAATCATTGCCGAATGTCCGCAAGATCGAGAAGATTTACTCTGCCTCTATAATGCCGATCCCAAACGGATTCGCATCATTCCCTGTGGCTTTGACCCAACCGAATTTTGGGCGATTAACAAAGTGCGCGCCCGCCTGACGTTAGGGCTTCCCCCAGACGAATGGCTAATCTTACAGCTCGGTCGCATGGTGCCGCGTAAAGGAGTGGATACGGTGATTCGCGGCTTTGCCCATTGGCAAAAGCAGCAGGCGCTTCCCGCTCGGCTGCTGATCGTCGGCGGCGAAACCGAAACGCCTGATCCAGACCTGACGCCTGAGATCGGTCGGCTTAACGCGATCGCCCAAGAGCTAGGTGTGGCATCCCAGGTTACCTTCGTGGGACGCAAAGGGCGCGAGGTGCTGAAGTATTACTACAGTGCTGCTGATGTGTTTGTAACGACGCCTTGGTATGAACCGTTTGGGATTACGCCGATCGAGGCAATGGCGTGCGGCACTCCGGTCATTGGGGCGAATGTTGGCGGTGTCAAGTTCACCGTCAAAGAAGGGGAAACGGGCTATCTGATTCCGCCCAATCAGCCGGAAATGCTTGCCGATCGCCTACTCCATCTGTTCAACCACCGCCATTTGGTGAGTCTGTTTGGGCAACAGGCAATTCGTCGCGCTCAGGATCACTTTACCTGGCAAAAAGTGACCAGTTCGGTGGCAGCGCTATACGAAGAAGTTTTGAGAGGATTGGAACCTGTTGCCGATACAGCCGCCAGCCAGTTTGCCGTTCTCGATCGCGGCTTTGAGTCGATCATCAGAGCCGTACAGCAATCGCAACGGCTGCTGCGTCCGGCGATCCAAACGGCGGCACAGGCGATCAGCGATTGCTTCCTGCGGGGGGGCAAACTGCTGATCTGCGGCAATGGCGGCAGCGCAGCAGATGCTCAACATCTGGCAGCAGAGCTGGTCGGGCGGTTTTGCTGTCCGCATCGGGCTGGCTTGCCTGCGATGGCATTAACTGCCGATACCGCTTTTCTGACCGCTTGGGCAAACGATGTTGGCTACGATGATGTCTTTGCGCGGCAGGTCGAAACCTTTGCCCAGCCCCACGATCTGCTGCTGGGCATCAGCACGAGCGGACGATCTGCCAATCTGATTGCGGCCTTTGATGCTGCCCATCGGCTCAATCTCACCTCGATCGCGCTTTTGGGCAAAGATGGCGGCGATCTGCGGGCGAAAGCAACCATTCCCATTGTGATTCCTGCTTTGGAGACACAGCGGATTCAAGAAGTGCAGCTGCTGATTATTCATTTGCTTTGTGAATTGATCGAGGAGCAGCTATTGGCAACCTCCGCTCGGACAGAATCCCTGGGAACCTGGGAGCTGGGAGCGCTTCAGCCAAACCGGACGGAGCCGCGACCGGGGGCTGTCGTACCTTATACGCCCACCCCTGCCTGAATTTAGAGCACTTTGGAACCGCTCAAACTTCGCAGGTGAACACACTGTACTGAACATTAAGGAGCTTCAATCAATAATGGATACCTTGAGCAACAAAGTCATGTTGGTGACAGGCGGCGGACGCGGTTTAGGAGCTGCCATTTGCCAAACGCTTGCAGAAGCCGGCGCGATCGTCATTGCTGCCGATATTCGGGTTGACTTGGCGGAACAGGTAGCAGCCGACATCCGCGAGCGGGGAATGGAAGCGATCGCTATGCCGCTGGATATTACCAACGATCAGCAGGTTGAAACCACGATTCAAAAGATTGTGGAACAGTATGGACACATTGATGGATTGATCAACAACGCTGGCACAGATGTGACTTTGTCGATCGAAGAACTCTCGATCGAAGATTGGGATCGGGTGATGCAGGTGAATCTGCGAGCGCCGTTTGTGCTGTCCAAGCTGGTGTTGCCGATCATGAAACAGCAGGGCAGTGGACATATTGTCAATGTCACATCCACCGCTGCCAAACGCGCTTGGGCAAATGCCTCGGTCTACCATGCCAGCAAGTGGGGGCTGATGGGCTTTAATCATGCCCTGCATGTAGAAGCACGACCGGCGGGGGTAAAAGTCACGGCGATTGTGGCAGGTGGTATGAGAACCCCATTTCTCCTCGATCGCTTTCCCGACATCGATCCCGGTGTTTTGCAAGATCCGCGCAACGTGGCGGACACGATTCGCTATGTGTTGATGCAGCCTGGTGAAACGGTGATTCCGGAAGTGATGGTTCTCCCAATGCGCGAAAGCTCCTGGCCTTAAATAAACCATTCACCGGCACCTGACCCTATGAATCATCGCGCTGTCTTCCTGGACAAAGATGGAACCCTCGTTGAGGATATCCCTTATAATGTCGATCCCGCTCGCCTGCAGTTTACGCCGGGCGCACTCACTGGGTTGCAGTTACTATACAAAGCAGGATATCAACTCATTGTCATCTCCAATCAATCGGGCATTGCGCGGGGCTACTTTGCTGAAACTGCGCTTTCGGCAGTCGTCCAAGGGCTGCAAGACAGGCTCAGCAAAGTTGGGGTAATGCTCTCCGGGTTTTATTACTGTCCGCATCATCCAGAGGGCAGCATTCCAGCCTATACGTTTCAGTGCGGCTGCCGAAAACCACAGCCCGGTTTGCTACAGCAGGCTGCTCGTGAGCATTCGATCGATCTCAGCCAATCCTGGTTTATTGGCGATATTTTGCATGATGTTGCCGCAGGGCGATCGGCAGGTTGCCGCACCATTCTTCTAGATAATGGCAACGAAACAGAATGGCAGCTCTCTGCCGAGCGATTGCCTCACCACTTGGTGAGCGATCTGCACGAAGCCGCACGGGTGATTATGGCGATCGACTCTCCAATCCCCTCCTCAGCGCCCGATCCAACAGAACGCCTTAGCGCCCTCCAGCGCGTCTCTTAATTCTGGGGCTGTTGAACCCAGCCTTCACACATCCACTCCTCACTCCAAAGCCTTATGAGTTCTGATCTCCTGTATTGGATCGATGCCTGGAAATCCTTGAATATCCTAGTGATTGGCGATGCCATTCTCGATAGCTATCTCAGCGGCAGTGCCGACCGGCTGTGTCGAGAGGCTCCGGCTCCAGTCGTCGCAATTTCACAGCGGCAGGATGTGCCGGGTGGAGCGGCAAACACAGCCGCAAATGTGGCCAGTTTGGGCGGCAAGCCCTCGCTGTTTTCAGTGATTGGGGCTGATCCAGAAGGCGATCGGCTGCGTTTTGGGCTGGAGCAGCGGGGTGTTTCTACTGCTCCCATGTTGGCGAGCAGCAGCCGAGAAACGCTGGCAAAGCAGCGAGTCGTGGCAGGTTCTCAGGTGCTAGTGCGGCTTGATCAGGGCAGCACCAGCGCCATTGCTCCCGATTTGGAACAGCAGCTGATCGATCGCCTCACTGCGCAATATCGCCTGTGTGATGGCGTGATTATCTCGGATTATGACTATGGCATTCTCACTCCCCGCCTGATCCAAACGCTAGCCGCGCTGCAAGCCCAGCATCCCCGTCCCCTCGTGATCGATTCTCGTCATCTAGAGCGCTATCAAACGGTGGGCGCTACCGCAGTCAAGCCCAACTACGACGAAACGACTCAGCTTTTGGGCTTGCCCAAGCAGCTCCACGAACGCGCCGACCAGATCGCCCCCCACGGTGCCGCCCTGCTCAATTTAACTGGAGCCGCGATCGTTGCCGTCACGCTTGATACCGAAGGTGCGATCGTTTTTGAATCCGAGCAACCCCCCTTCCGCACCTACGCTCAGCCTGCCCCCAGCAATCAAACTTCTGGTGCAGGCGACACGTTCATCAGCGCACTGACGCTTGCCCTTGCCGCCGGAGCCTCCGCCACGGTTGCCGCATCGCTAGCTGCCAGCGCCACGGCGATCGTCGTCAAGCAAGCCGGAACGACAACCTGCAACCAGGAAGAACTGCGGCAGGCTTTAATCCGCGACAGCAGCGACAAGCTAATTATCGATCAATCCGACTTAGCCACGTCCATTCAGCAGTACCGTACCGCAGGCTACCGGATCGTCTTCACCAACGGCTGTTTTGATATTCTCCATCCCGGTCATGTTGCCTACCTCACCCAAGCTAAAACCTTGGGCGATGTGCTAATTGTTGGGGTGAACACCGATGCCAGCGTGCAGCGGCTCAAAGGCGAAGGGCGACCTGTCAACCCGCTGAGCGATCGTCTGACGCTGCTTTCAGCCCTTAGCTGTGTCGATCACGTGGTGCCGTTTGCCGAACTGACACCCCACAATTTAATCCGGATTATTTGCCCGAATATCTACGTCAAAGGCGGCGACTACACCCGAGAAACCCTGCCGGAAACCGAACTAGTTGAGGAATTAGGCGGCATCGTCAAAATTCTACCTTATGTGGATAACCGTTCTACAACCCGTTTAATTCATCAAATTCGAGCGTTGCATTTTTGAGCCACGCTGCATTCTTTTTTATGCTGAACTGGGACACCGCCAAAAATATTCTCTGTATTCGTCTCGACACGATCGGTGATGTCGTGATGACTACACCCGCTATTCGCGCCCTCAAAGCTGCCGATCCCGATCGCCAAATTACGCTGATGACTTCTGCCGCAGGAGCCGCGATCGTTCCGCTGGTTGCCGAAATTGATCAGACGATCGTCTACGATGCACCTTGGCTAAAGGCAACTGCTCTGCGAAAAACCAGCGAACCCGAATTTGCCATGATCGAACGATTGCGACAGGCGCAGTTTGATGCGGCAATTATTTTTACGGTGTATAGCCAGAACCCGCTCCCTTCTGCCTTTCTCTGCTACATGGCAAACATTCCTCTGCGGCTGGCGCACTGCCACGAAAATCCCTATCAGCTGCTGACCCACTGGATTAAAGATCCAGAACCCGCTGAAGTCATGCGGCATGAAGTCCATCGCCAGCTAGAGCTAGTAGCAAGCGTTGGCTATACGATCGCTGATGACCGCCTGAAGCTACAGGTTCTCCCGTCGGCAACCGATCGCGTTCAGCAGAAAATGGCGCAAATCGGCATCCAGCTCGATCGACCCTGGCTGGTTATCCACCCCGGCGCCACTGCCCCTTCTCGTCGCTATCCGCCGGAACAATTTGCGATCGCCGCTCGCACACTAGCCCAAACTCATGGATTACAAATTGTCTTCACTGGCACTCAATCTGAACAAGAGTTGGTGCAGTCGATCCAGCAAACCATGGCAGCTCCCTCTTTTTCATTGGTCGATCGGCTAGACCTCGCCGAACTCACCGCCCTCCTTTCGCTGGCTCCCCTCCTCATTTCCAACAACACAGGACCCGTTCACCTCGCCGCAGCCGTTGGCACGCCGATTGTCGATCTATACGCCCTCACCAATTTGCAGCATACGCCTTGGGGCGTTCCGCATCGTGTTCTTTATCACGATGTTCCTTGTCGTCTTTGCTATAAGAGTATTTGTCCCGAAGAGCATCATCATTGCTTACGCTTAGTTGAACCACAGACGGTGGTTGAAGCTGCGATCGAGCTGTTGAATCCACTAAAGCCAGAATTATCATCCATAAGTCCCGTCTTCTCCTAAAAAACGTTCTTCAGTTCATTCGTTTGCTGTTATGTTAGATATCCTGATTCCAACCTACAATCGTCCTGCAGCTCTGGCTGTGACCTTAACCAGCCTGTGTGCCCAAACCTACCGAGATTTTCGGGTTATTATCTCCGACCAAACTGAAGACGGCGATTCTCTGCAGGCTGGAGAAGTAAAAGCCGCTGTTCGTGTTCTGCAGGCACATGGGCACTCGGTTGTTTTACACCGGCATTTACCTCGGTTAGGCATTGCAGAACAGCGGCAGTTCTTGTTGGATCAAGCCACCGCACCTTACGTGCTTTATCTGGATGACGATCTGATCCTGGAACCCTGGATCGTCCAGAATTTGATGAATACAATCAGAGCAGAAAAGTGTGGCTTTGTGGGATCGGCAGTGATTGGATTGAGCTTTCGAGAAGATATCCGTCCTCATCAGCAGCAGATCGAGTTTTGGGAAGGCGCAGTTCAGCCAGAAGTGATTCGGGCAGGAACCCCAGAATGGGAACGCTATAAACTGCATAACGCTGCCAACGTTTACCACGTTCAGCAACAGCTCCAGCTCACGCCAGAGAACGTTCGCAAGTATCGGATTGCCTGGATTGCGGCCTGCACGTTATATGACACAAATAAGCTCAGAAGCATTGGCGGCTTTGAATTTTGGCAAGACCTCCCGCCTAACCACTGTGGTGAAGATGTACTAGCTCAGCAGCGAGTAATGGCGCAATACGGCGGCTGCGGCATTCTGCCCTCTGGAGCCTATCACCAAGAGCTGCCCACTACGATCGTCGATCGCAGTCAAGACGCTCCGCATTTGTTGAAACTTGGCAGCTAGGCAAATGGCGGAACAGCGCATTTTATTTATTGAATTGCTGGGAGGAATCGGAGATGTTGCGATCGCCCTCCCTGCCATCCATGCCGTTGCCCGATCGCACCCTGCCGCCCGGCTTACCGTTCTAACGTTTGCCCCTGGCGATCAGCTCTTAACTGCCGATCCGCTGATTGATCGCGTCGTTTGCGCCCCTAAAGGAGAAGCGCGGCAAGCGGTCGATCAACTGCTGCAGGAATCGTTTGATCTAATTATTTCAGATACAAACTATGACGGAATCGCTGATGCAATCCAGCGTTACTCCCAGCAATATAAAATTCCACCTAAAGTCGTCACAAATCTATGGCGATCGCCGCCCCCCGATCGGCGAGTCAGTCAGCGTTTTCTAGATATCCTACAGGCTGAAGGTGTGATTACTCCAGAAGCCACCTCCAGCACTGTCTCCGAAATTCATTTAACCGCATCTGAAAAGGCGATCGCCCGTCAGCAGCTTGGCGCGCTGTATCGTCCGCTGGTTTTTCTCTGCACCGACGCAGGCATGGCGATCAAGCGCTGGCCGTCTGCCCATTTCATCCACCTCGGCAAAGCCCTGCAACAGCGCTATGGAGCCACCGTCATTGTCCCGATTGGCGAAGATCCTGCTGCCGCCGCCCAAATTGCAGCAGCGATCGGTGGAACCGCCCAAGTTTGGCAGCGTGGCTCTTTGCGCGCCCTAGCCGCCCTGCTGGCAGAAGCCGATCTTGTCGTTTCTGGTGACACTGGGTTAGCCCATATTGCTGCCGCTCTCCATGTTCCTACCGTAACGCTGTTCGGGCCCTCTTGGGCAGGACGATATGGGCATCCTGCGCCTCACATCGATCTACAAGGGTTTCCCGCCTGTCCAGAGCGAGACATCAGCAACTTTACCCAGCAGCGCTGCTGGTATAGGGGGCAGTGTCCCTATGACTGGCAAACCTGTCTGGAAGATATTTCTCCAGAAACGGTGCTGGAGGCAGCAGAAAAGCTTTTGACGGAAAAGCATGTGCAGATCATAGAATCACCTGCTGCGATCGCACCTGTCCCATCGGTTCCGCTCGACTGGCGATCGGTTCGTCACCTGCTGGTGATGCGGCTAGACAACATTGGCGATGTGATCATGACCACGCCTGCGCTGAAAGCCCTACGACAAGCTCTGCCCCAGACCAAAATTACCCTGATGGCAAGCCCAGCGGGGGCACTCACGGCGCCGCTGCTGCCGTGGGTTGATCACGTTCTACCGTGGCGCGTCCTATGGCAAGATTTGGGCAAATTAGCCTTCGATGTCGATCGAGAGTGGCAGCTGATCAAAACGTTAAAAGATCAGCAGTTTGATGCAGCTATTATCTTCACTAGCTTCAGCCAGTCTCCCCATCCGGCAGGGTTGGTCTGCAATCTGGCAGGCATCCCGCTGCGGGCAGGCGAATCTAAAGAGCAAGATTGCCACACCCTCACCCACGCCATTCCCCCCGCCCCTGACCACTTCCATCAAGCTGAGCGCAACCTCCGCCTAATCGAAGCCCTCGGTATCCCCATTGCTGATCGCCACCTTACCCTTTCCGCTCCCCCGCTAGCCAACCCCGACCCCTACCTCCTGCTCAACCCCTGGACAAGCTGTCAATCCCGCAACTACCCAGCCGATCGCTTTGCCATGGCTGCCCAACGGCTTAGCGACTTGACGGGTTGGTCAGTCGTGGTTACAGGCGTTGAGAAAGACCGCGATCGCTCCCAAATCCTGCTGGAGATTCTGGGCGATCGTGCCGTTAATTTAATTGGCAAAACCAATCTAACGGAATTAGCCAGCTGGATTGGCAGCGCCAAGCTTGTCTTGACCAGCAATACCTCTGTTATGCATATTGCTGACGCTATGCAAACTCCAACCGTTGTTTTATTTGCCGGCACCGAGCAAAAATCTCAGTGGTATCTTCGCCATACGTGGAACCGTTTTCTAAACCGTTCCACGGTTTGTAGCCCCTGCTATGCCATGACCTGCCCCCATCAGCTGCAATGTTTAGAGATTGCACCTGACGCAGTAGTGGCAGCGGCACTAGAGCTATTGCAAGCAGCAGGACTCAAGTGATGACCCGAATTGCCCTGATCGCCGGAACCTATCAGCCTCAGCACTGTGGCGTTGCTGACTACACTGCCCGCCTGAGACAGCAGCTTGCCCAACATGGACTGGAAACGATCGTCCTAACCACGCATGAGGCAGCCCAAGCCGCTGCCGATCCAACGGTTCACGGAGCGATCGACCAGTGGAAACTTTCTTGCTTAGCCCCCCTGATCCGGGCGCTCCACGCCACCCAAGCCGATATTCTGCACATCCAGCACGCCGCCGGAACTTATAGATTCGATCGATCTATCTTCCTGCTGCCGCTCTGGCTCAGGCTGACAGGTTGGTCTGCGCCGATCGTCACCACCATCCATGAATATGGCTGGTGGGAGTGGCAGCCTCCAGTCATTCCCCCCCGCCTGCTGGAAGGGCTAAAAACATGGGGACAGCGACAGGGCTGGTGGGATCGGGAAGACGGCTTCTTGCTGACCCAAAGCGATGCCATCATCACCACCAATGCCAGCGCTGAAACCGTGATTAAAGCGCGATTGCCGCACCTCAAAACCCCGGTTTATCGCATCCCAATTGGCGCAAATGTTGATGTTATGCCAATCGAGCGAGACGATCGTCAGGCGGCCCAACAGCGGCTTAAACAGCGCTACGGCTGGGCACCTGAGGCACAGGTAATCGCCTTTTTTGGGTTTCTGCATCCGGTGAAAGGATTAGAAACACTGCTGCCTGCGTTTCGGCAGGTGCTAGCTAGCCATCCCAACGCTCGGCTGTTGGTTATCGGTGGCGTTGAGAGTTTGGCGTTGCCGAAGGAGCAGGCAGCCCAATATTGGCAAAAGCTCCAGCAGTTAATTGCTGAGCTTGGGCTGAACGATACCGTGCATCTAACGGGCTATCTGCAGCCTGATGCCGTGTCTCAGGATTTGGCAGGGGTAGAGCTGGGCGTTTTGCCATTCAATCCTGGGGTGACGCTGAAAAGTGGCTCGCTGTTGGCGATGATGGCACATGCGCTGCCGATCGTCGCCACTCGCGCCACGCCGCCTGATCCAGACTTAGAAAACGATCGGCTCCTGCGGCTGGTCTCCCCTCGAAACGTGGAGCAGCTCGCCGCTCAAATCAGCCAGCTCTTAGCAAATCGCGATCTACGGCATCAGCTTGGGGTAGCCGCCTATCGGTTTAGCCGTCAATTTAGCTGGTCAAGCATTGGCGAAACCCATCGCTCGGTCTACCAAACGGCTTTGCAAAAACTCACCTCTGCGTCCCATTCCGCCGTATGACCCGCCTGAACGATCGCGCTGCGCCCAACCAACCATTGCATGTGGCAGTCTACACCGATGCAGCAGGCGTTGGCGGTGCAGAAATTAGCCTGGGGCATCTGATCGCAACTGTATCTCGGGAGATTCAACTTACAGTTATAGGAGTTGTGCCAGATGTAGTAGAAGCGATTACCCGAAACCGTCCACAGGTCGATCGCCTGATTTTACCTCCGTCAGGTTTCCGTTCTTTCCTGGCTCATGTCCAAACTTTCCGCCGCTTACGTCCTCAGGTTCTTCACTTTAACTGCTGTACCCCTTGGGCAAATGCCACGGGTCTAACCGCTGCCCTTTTTTGCCCGGGAGTGCGCATTGTCCGCGTTGATCAGCTGCCGCTCCGCACGACTGATGCTGCCACGCTTTGGCGAACCCGCGCCCTCTGTTTGCGCACAGATGCTCATGTTGCAGTGGGCGAAGCCAGCGCTCGGCGGATGGAAGATTTTTATGCACTGGGACGAGACTCTGTTGTTTCGATTCCTAATGGCGTTCCAGATGTTGCACCCCCTTCTCTGCCTCCAGCTCAAGTGCCGATGGTCGTGGGCAGCATTGGACGGCTGGACGCCATGAAAGCCCATGATATTCTGCTGCGAGCCGTTGCCCAGGTTGAAGGCGTGAAAGCAGTGATTTTGGGTGAGGGCGATCGACGATCGGCATTGGAGCAGCTCGCTACCGAGTTAGGCATCCGCGATCGCATCCATCTACCAGGCTGGGTGGAGAATCCGCGCGATCATCTGCCTGCATTCAATGTCGTCGCGCTGCCCTCTCGCTCAGAAGGCTTTCCGCTGGCGATGGTGGAGGCAATGCTAGCCGCACGTCCGGTGATTGCGACGCGGGTAGGCAGTATGCCAGAAGCAATTGTTCCAGGCGAAACCGGGCTGCTGATCGACAAAAACGATGTAACAGGTTTAGCTAACGCCCTGCGACAGCTCCGCGATAACCCTGCGCTGCGGCTACAGATGGGGCAAAAGGCCCGATCGCTGGCGCTTGACTACTGGACAGTAGAATCCATGACTGCTGCCTATGAAGCGCTCTGGCAGAAGGTGCGGCGTCAGGCGCCAGTTAACCGACTGCAGGTTGCTCGCCCCAAGGATTGACTCTGCTGCAGGCTGCTTTTTCACTCGCAAGAAAGAGGCTGAAATTGAAATACGCTAACTACGCTGTAGATCTAAGCGCAGCAGCCTCCCTTCTCGTCTAATCCGGCTGCTTCTCGCACTATGAGCTGCCTCTCGCACCATGAAACGAACCCACAGGCGATCGATCCATCGACAGATTCAGGCAGTGATCAGCTCAGACCCGGTTGAGTCTGCCGAAGCTGCAGGGCTACAGTATATCTCAGACGATCGCCCTGGCATTCAGCGGCAGGTTAGAGGCAAGAACAAATTTGTTTATATAGGGTTGGACGGCAAGCAAATCCAAGACCCAGACGAGATCCGCCGAATTAATGCGCTGGCAATCCCGCCCGCCTACCGGGATGTATGGATCTCCCCGATCGCCAATGGGCATCTGCAGGCAACCGGACGCGATGCCAAAGGTCGCAAGCAGTATCGCTACCATCCCCTCTGGCGCACTGTGCGCGACCAAACTAAGTTCACCCGCATGATTCTGTTTAGCCAATCGCTGCCTGCCATTCGGCAGCGGATTGAGCAAGATTTAGCGCTGCCCGGATTGCCCAAAGAAAAGGTGCTGGCGGCAATTCTTAAACTCATGGAGCTAACCCGGATCCGAGTCGGCAACGAAGAATATGCCCGTACTAACCAATCGTTCGGTCTAACCACGCTCCAGGATGAACATGTAGATGTTACAGGTGCAAAGATCAAATTTAGCTTTCGCGGAAAAAGTGGCGTAGAGCATGAGATTAAACTAAACGATCGCCGATTAGCCAAAATTGTCAAGCGCTGCCAGGATATTCCCGGACAGGATTTATTTCAATACGTTAATGAACAGGGTGATCACCAGACGATCAGCTCTGGAGACGTAAACGATTATCTGAGAGAGATATCGAGTCAGGATTTTACGGCTAAAGATTTTCGTACCTGGGCAGGAACAGTGCTAGCTGCCTCGCACCTGGCTGAAACAGAGATTTGCACCTCAGAAACGGCTGCCAAGAAGAGCATTACCCAGGTGATCAAAGCGGTCGCTGCCCACTTGGGCAACCGCCCTGCAACCTGCCGCAAGTACTATGTGCATCCTGCTGTTTTGGAAGCATACCTGGATCGATCGCTGCATGAGGTGATGAAACAGCACGTTAGCAAACAAGCAGCAGATGAATACGCTTTGCGCCCTGAAGAATTAGCAGTGGTAATGATGCTGGAGCAGCAATTCCTCAGGGAGCTAGAACAAAAAATTGCTAGCTAAAAATCTTGTCGTGCTACGCGCCTGAATTTAAATTCCTGATGTGCAGAAACAATCTTAACTGATGCACATAGCCCTGATTTGCCGGCATTTTTGAGCAATCGAAGGAGGATTTTTGGTGGAGTTAGTATCCGGCTGATCTTTATCTTGGATAACCATTGCCGCTATCATCCTCTCCATACTTGATAACGATGATCAATGCTGCAGCCAACGCCCCGCCAAATTCTAGAAACCTTACTGCCACATTTAAGGACTGCCGCCGCCTATGCCCGCCAAATTCAATCTAGAATTGTCGTCCGCCCTGAAAAAGCAGCAGATAACTTCTTTGCTGCTGCCTTAAGTGACGCCGATCTTTCGATTCAAACGGCAGTAGAAGTAGCACTGCTGGGCGCATTCCCCGATATTCGTTTCTATGGGGAAGAATATGAACAGTCCTACAATACAAAATATTTTAGGGCGATCGACCTGGGCGAAACAGGTGATTACCTCGTAACACTCGACCCGATCGACGGCACAAGATTCTATCTAGATGGACACTCAAACTATCAGATTATTTTGAGCGTACTGAATTGGGATGCCTATGAAGCAGCGATCGCCATCACGCCCGCCCAAAATCTCTACTGCTACGCACTCCGGGGTCAGGGCTGTTGGCAAGGAGCGCTAGAAGCTAGCCTAGAAGACTGTCAACCCCTGCGGATTGCTGAACCAAGTTCTACAATTCTGCTGGGATGGGGAATGGAATGGCTTGCACCAAAGCTAAGCGATCGCTACTCGGTGATTGAAGTATCCACAAACTACTCAAAAACTCAGCAAATTCCTAACTTCTATGGCACGCTAACCGGAGAACTCGCAGGAGCTGTCTTTCGAGCTGGACAATGGATTGATGGCGCTGCCCTAGCGTTCCTGGCACAGGAGGCAGGCTGCGTTGTTACTACGCACGAAGGAACTCCCCTGCCCCCGCTTCACACCTGCAAGGACTACCGATTTGAGGGGCTGCTGGTTGCCACTTCTCCACCAGTTCACCAGCACCTGCTAGAGGCGATCCGGGACAGAGACTAAAGGTTATTTGTACCGACCCGTAGCCAGCGATAGCCGTAGCCCTCAAGCTGAATTCCATCTGTCGCTTTGCCAATTGCCTCATAAGGACGATCACCTAGCAGCTCGATCAAGTGTTCATCGCTGCTCCACTTGAGTGTGACGCTGCACGCCTGCCGAGACAAGTTGTGAACTGCGAGCACCGTACCGCCTTGCCATTGGCAGCAGTGAGCAAACACGGCAGGATTGTCAGTTTCGATGATTTGTAGAGTTCCCCAGCCAATTTCTGGGCATTCCTTCACCATCCGAATTGCCCGCTCCATCCAGTTGAGCAACGAATCTGAGTCACGCCGTTGGGCGATGACGTTGAGCTGCGGATAGCCATATTCCCCTTCGTTAATGACTGGACGAATCAGCTTGTCGGCTGGAGCCGTAGAAAAACCGCCATTCGATTCATCCGACCACTGCATTGGGGTACGCAGAGAATGCCGCTCTTCCAGCGCCAAGTTATCGCCCATACCGATCTCTTCGCCATAAAACAGCACAGAAGTACCTGGTAATGTAAACATCAGGCTATAGGCAAGCCGCACCCGCCGCGGATCATTCGCCACCAGCGGCGGATAACGACGACGAATACCCCGATCGAAAATCCAAGCTTGCTCTTTATCCTGCTGGAAGTTGTTTAAGATCTCTTCCTGCTCTTCCTTCGAGAGCTTATCCAGCGACATCTCATCGTGATTCTTGACGAACTGCGCCCACTGCCCGATCGCCGGGATTTGCGGCAGTGATTTCAGTCCTTCGATCAGAGGTGCAGCAGATTCCCGGGCTAACGCCAGAATCAAGTACTGATTGCCGATAAAGTTAAACAGCATTTGCATCTTGTTGCCGTCGCCAAAATATTTGGGAATCTCATCGATCGACACATTCGCTTCTGCCAAGATAATGGCATCTCCCTGCCGCCAAGAAAGAAACTCTCGGATCTGCTGCAGGTAGAGGTAGGGATCAGTGATATCTGCTGTTTCCTCAATGCCCTTCAGCTCAATTAAGAAGGGAGCTGCATCGATGCGAAAGCCAGACACGCCCAACTCCAGCCAAAATCCCATCACTTTATAAAGCTCTTCTCGGACAACTGGGTTGCCAATATTTAAGTCGGCTTGATGATCGTAGAAGCGGTGCATGTAGAAGGCACCAGCCGCTTCATTGTAAGTCCAGGTGCTATCTTGGCGGCCCGGAAACACAATGCCTTCCTCTGCATCTTCAGGCTTCTCTTCTGACCAAACGTAGAAGTCTCGGTACTTGGAATTTTTATCTTGGCAGGCTGCCTGAAACCAGGGATGGTCTGTCGAAGTGTGGTTAATCACCAGATCGACGATCACTCGCATCCCCCGACGATTTGCCTGCCGCGTAAATTCTACAAAATCTCCTAGCGTCCCCAGCCTTGGATCGACGCTGTAGTAATCCGTGATGTCGTAGCCGTTGTCACGATTTGGCGTAGGGTAGAACGGCATTAGCCAAATGCAATTAATGCCTAGTCCAGCGATGTAGTCAAGCCGCTGAATCAATCCCTCAAAATCGCCAATGCCGTCTCCGTTACCGTCCTTGAAAATCTCTACATCTAGACAGTAGATAACAGCGGTTTTATACCAGAGATCTAGCATAGGTGGCTCCTGAGAGGGCGAAGCTATCCTAGCTTTCCAAGGTCGCTCGATATATCTACCACCAGGCGCAAATTTTCTATGGCGAAGTACAAATCCGTAGCCTTGGGCGACAATTTATAGCGCTACGTGCTTACGCTAAGACGCTATTTTTATGTAAAAGCCTCGCTTTGCGAGGCTTTTACATAAAAATAATTTTGATTTGGGCACGTAGTGCCATACCTGCTGAAAATAGCTAAGACAACTTTCTCAATAGGTGGGTTGTAGTCCTAAGACGCAACAGTCATCTGGGCTAGATCTGCGGGTGCAAGGTGAGGATGAATGACTTGTCCATCCCGAAACCAAACCACGCGCTGAGTCAACCGAGCCACATCTGGTTCATGCGTTACCATCACCACGGTGATTCCAGAGGCGTTTAGCTCTGAGAAAATATTCATCACCTCTTGAGTGGTGTGGGAGTCGAGTGCTCCCGTAGGTTCATCGGCTAGCAGCAATACAGGGCGATTGACAATGGCACGGGCGATCGCCACCCGCTGCTGCTGTCCGCCAGAAAGTTGGTTGGGTTTATTGTTGAGGCGGTTAGCTAAACCTACTCGCGTCAATGCTTCAGCGGCGCGGTCTTTGCGCTCGCTGTTAGGAATGCCTGCATACACCATAGGCAGCATCACATTTTCCATGGCGCTGAGCTGCGACAGCAAATGAAACTGCTGAAATACAAAGCCCAGCTTACGATTGCGGGTATGAGCAAGCTCCTCGTCAGACAGGCGCGATACATCCACCTCGTCTAGATAGTAGGCTCCAGAAGTCGGGCGATCGAGGCAGCCGATCACGTTCATTGCCGTAGACTTGCCCGATCCAGACGGACCCATAATGGCACAGTATTCGCCTGCCTCAACGGTCAAATTGACATCCAGGAGGGCATTGACCTGGATATCTCCCGTGCCATAGCTTTTGTTAACGTGTTCAAGGCGGATGATGGTCTGCATGAGAGGGAGGGGGTGAGGAGGGCGAGATGAGGCTTCCCAGATCGAAGGGGCTATGCTAGGCGCTGCGGAGAGCAATGATCGGGTCGAGTTTGGCAGCTTGGCGAGCCGGGAAGACGCCAAAGAACAAGCCAATGCCGCCCGAAACACCTACTGCCAGGGTGATCGCCGTGACAGAAACGCCTGCTTTAAGCGGTGTGACTGCGCCAACTAGCGTGATACCTGCAACGCCAATGCCCGTGCCGATCATGCCGCCGATCGCCGACAGGATAATTGCCTCAATCATGAACTGGGTGAGGATATCGTTTTGGGATGCGCCGATCGCTTTTCGGAGTCCAATTTCATGCGTCCGTTCTCGCACAGAAACCAGCATGATGTTCATAATGCCAATGCCGCCCACCAGCAGCGAGATACCGGCGATCGCTGCCAGCATCAGCGTCAATGCCCCTGTGACGTTGCCAACGATTTCGAGGGCATCTTTCTGGTTGCGGATAGTGAAGTCGTTGTCGTTGACAATTTTGTGACGCTGCCGCAGTAGATTTGTGATCTGGAACTGAGCGGCATTGATCGACTTTTCGTCTCGGGCGCTAACGTTGATGAAGCTGATTGAGGTTCCGTAAGGAGAAGTGCGCCCCACAATGCGGCTTGCCATCGTGGTAATTGGAATCAATGCTACGTCATCCTGGTTGTTGCCCAAAAACGCGCCCTTCGCTTCCATCACCGCAATCACCTGAAAGCTGATATTGCGAATCCGGATTTCTTGCCCGATCGGATCTGTGTTGCCAAACAGCTTTCTAGCGAGGTCGGCTCCCAACGCCACGACTCGGTTGCGTCGCTGCACGTCTAGGTCAGTAAAGAACCGCCCTTTAGCAACGTCGAAGTCTCGCACCGGCAGATATTCTGGCGTGACGCCGAAGACGGATGAGTCCGATCGCTTATTGCTGTAGGTAATGAGATTTTGGCTCTGGAGCTGCGGTGCAACCTCACTAATCGTGGGAACTTGAGACTCGATCGCCTCGGCATCTTCTAGGGTCAGCGTCCGGGGTAGCTCAACACCTCGGTTTTGGGCACGATCGCTTCCCGGAATGATAAACAACACGTTTGGACCCAAAGATTCAAACTGCTCTGAGGCGTAGCGCTGCGCTCCCTGCCCAACACCCACCATCATAATCACGGAGGCATTGCCGATAATGATGCCTAGCATCGTCAGGGCGCTCCGCGTCTTGTTTGCAGTCAGCGTTTTGACTGCCATGTTGACGCTTTCAAGCATGTGCATAGCAAAAGAAAAAAATGAATGAAGCGAAATAAATGAAGCGAGACAATGGGCTGCCCTAGTGGAGGCTACTGCGCGCTGTTAGCTTTTGCCCAAGTGCTGTTGGGTGGAATGTCAGTAAAGACTTTTTCTCCAGGCTGCAGCCCTTCTAGAACTTGAGTCTGATCGCCGACCGCAATTCCTAGAGTGACTGGGCGGAACTGGGGCTGACTTTCGGCATCTGGCACAAGAACGCCCGTTTTACCATCTTGAGTGACGATCGCCACAGTCGGAACTACAACAGCACTATCGATCGCATTTCCCAAAAAGACCGTATCCACATTCATCCCTGATAAGAGCTTGTCTTGCCCTTTAGTGAGCGTGATCCGGACCTGGAAGGAAGTTACATTTTGCTTGACGACAGCTTCCGGTGCAATCAAGCGAACCTGCCCCTGAAACGTCTGGTCTGGGAAAGCATCCGCCTTGATTTCTACCCGCTGCCCTACTCGGAGCTGCTGAATGTCGACTTCGGGCACTTCTGCAATTACTTCTAGCCCTTCGGCAACCGCAACGATCGCCGTTGATGTCGCAGAGGTGGCTTCAGAGGCGCTAGTGGTCGGTGTGACAAACGCCCCTTCGTTAGCAAACTTTTGGGTAATTGTGCCGTTAAAGGGAGCACGAATTAGCGTGTCCTCTTGCTGAACCTCCACCGCTCGTAGGCTGCCAATTGCCTCTTGCAGCTGCGCCTCTGACGACTGGATCTCTTCAACGCGGCTGCCGCTACGCGAAAGCTGCAGACTGCGCTGCGCTTCAGCAAGATTAGCTTGGGCTTGCTCGTAGCTGGCTCTGGTAGAGGAAACATCGCTGCGGATTTCGTCGAAGCGATCGCTAGAGATCGCACCTTGCGCCACCAGGGATTCATTACGGCGCAGTTTATCTTCTGCCAGCCTCAGTCTCGCTTGGGCATCGGCGACGCCTGCTTCTGCCTGGTTGACTCTGGCTTCGGCTTGAGCAATTTCTTCGGGACGGTTGCCGGCTCTAAGCTGAGCAAGATTAGCTTTGGCTTGGTCAACTCTGGCTCTAGCTTGAATCAACTGCGCTTCAATATCAGTATTTTCCATCTGCGCCACTACCTGCCCCTGAGTGACGCGATCGCCCTGCTCCACAAACAGCTTTGAGACAATCCCTGCCGCTTTGGGGCTAAGATTCACCGTTTGCACCGGCTGGACAGTTCCACTTGCATCAATCTGCACCCGCAGCGGTTCAGCTTTCACAGGTACTGTCATCGTCGCGAGATCAGGAACTTCCGCTTTGCGCTGCACCAGCGAGTAAGTTACAGCTCCACTGCCCAACAACCCCGCTGCCAGTAGCCCAATCAGCCAGGGATTAGGTCGGCGGACTTTACCAATCAGAGGAAGTTGCATTGTCATAAATCTCAAGTTGCAGAGTAATTTGATAAAAGTTTCACTAGCGTATTAGCAGGAGAGCCACCTACAAATTCACTGCACTACCTCTGATTTCCTGACTACCAGTTGATGAAGTGTCCTGAAGTAATTACCTATGTAATTAGAAGTTCTCGTGCAGTCGTCGCTTTTCTTGCTCGTGATCCCAGCGCTGATCGAGCAAAGGCAGTTCACGCTCCCAAAAGTCATGGATATCGCGCATTTCTTGAAGGCGACGACGGTGTTGTGGTGGTGCTTGCTTGAGCAGCTCTAGTCCCCGCTCGGCAAGCTGACGGAATGCACCAATCTGCACCAAGCGTTGTTTGGTAAGCTGAGACCAAGCGTGGTCTTTGATCTGGAAGTAGTCCCGCCGATCGCCCGGTAAGCTGACTCGCTCAATTAAGCCAAGCTGAATCAAAAAGCGAGTCATCGTGCTAATTGAGCCTTTGCTAGCCTGCAAGACCTCGGCAAGTGCTGCGTTAGACTGTTGGGCTGGATCAGAAATCAGCAACCAGCCAAAGATACGCCCCGACATACGCGGCATTCCTACCATCTCGAACATCAAACCCACTTCTTCAATGAAATGCATTTGTTCAAAGGGCTGATCGATATTCAATTTCTGGCTCCCGCTCAAGCTATTGCAACAGGTGAATTCGTAATCTTTTGTTACCATAATCTTATCACATTCTGAAAGTTCAGTAAACGCTGAACAGTTAGACGGATAGGATATTGGTATTGTGTCCACAGAATACCCATTCAGCTAGCTTGTAGTCCTACTTTTTAGCCTAACTAATAGTAGACCTGTGCCCTTCATCCATTAGGTTGATCCAATCGGTCAGACTTGCGGCGCGGCTATTGGCGTTAGATGCGGCGCTGTGCAGAACAGTAATGAACAGCAATTTTTTACAACCTGCAGTTTTTACAGCAGTTTCCAATGCGTGAGGTACTGATTTTTGAAGTGTACTGCACTCTCCTTAGCACACTTCAAAAACCACCCTTTATTTAAGCGCCAAGCGCTCTAAATCCGGGATAATTGAAAAGTCTTTCTTACATGTTCCCTACCCCTTTATCCTTCATCTCCTTCCTATGTCCGAATGGCTTGAACACACCGTCCAGATTGAAGTAGAGACACCGATCGAGGTGGTTTGGGATCTCTGGTCTGACTTAGAGCAGATGCCACACTGGATGAAATGGATCGAATCAGTCAAAGTCCGGCAGGATAATCCAGATTTATCGCGCTGGAAGCTGGCAACGGGTGGATTTGATTTTCACTGGCAGTCTCGAATTACGAGATTAGTCCCGCACCAAATTATTCAATGGGAATCGGTGGATGGCTTACCAAATCGGGGAGCAATTCGGTTTTACGATCGCGGCAACAGCAGCATCGTCAAAATGACCGTTGCCTACGCCATTCCTGGCTTCCTTGCCAGAATTATGAATAGCCCGTTCATCAGCCGCGTGGTGGAATCCACCCTTGAGGCAGATCTCCGACGCTTTCAGGACTATGCGCTGAAGAGCCACCAGCAAAAGTCGATCGGCTGAGCAAGCCGCTCAGCCCAGTTTCTATGGCTTTGCCCACGGCATCGGGGCGATCGGGTCAAACGTCGTTGTGAGCTTATAAGGTGCTCCTGTTTCTAGAGCATTTTGGATTGCCAACACAATCTCATTGTTGTGCAGACAATAGGCTGTAGAGAGGCGGCTCGGACGCTTTTCCTCAATTGCAGCGGCTAATTCTGCTACGCCGCGCGAGAAATCCATCTGCTGTGCGCCCCGATATCTAAACTTGCCTTCCGGCTTTTTAATCAGCGGATAGCGCTGCTTAAAAGGGCTCATCAGCGTTTTACGACGGATTTTGATCATGCGTTTGATGTAGACGGGTGCGCCGTAAAACCAGCAATCATCTGTGCAGAGGATACCTTCATCGCCAATAATTTTGAGCGCATGGTCGTGGGGAGCAATAATGCTGCAGGTCAAACGGGCAACAACCCCGGAGGCAAATTTGATGCAGGCAACCGAAAAGTCGGGGGCATTGTAGTCTAATGAGACTTCGGTTTGCTTGTCGGGCACAAGGCAGGAGGAGAAGGCAGTGACGCTTTCAGCCGCGCCAAAGAAAGCAGTCAGCCAAGTGGTGTAGTAGCCTGCATGCTCCAGTGTGCACCCCACCTCAAACTCGTCCTTGTAGGGCCAAGGCACACCAGATTCACTTACCCACTTCTGATAGGGCATTCGGTGAACCAGTCCATCGTCCATTTCGGCATAGACTAAACGAACTGTACCAATCTGCTTCTCGCGTAGAGCTTTCCAGACGGTTTGAGCCGTTTCGCTGAGGACGTTGCAGGGAGCCGAAGAAAGGTGCAGCCCTTTTTGCTCGGCGATCTGCACTAGCTCGTTTGCCTGTGCCATATCCATTGCAAACGGCTTTTCAGAGTAAACATGCTTCCCGGCTTCTAGACAGGCTTTGGAGACTTCGTAGTGGCTGCTGGGGTTAGTCAAGTTCACCACAATCTCTACTCGATCGTCTGCCAACAGTGCCTCTAGGGTAGGGTACACCTGCGGAATCGAGTGGAATGCGGCAAATTTAGTGGCGCGATCGCTCAGTCGATCCATGATCCCCACCAGCTCCAACTGGGGATGGCGCGGCAGCGTTTTCAGGTAGTAGTCCGCCACAAAGCCACACCCAACAATTGCAATACGCATCACAACTCTCCTTACTGCTCGCCGTCACATCATAGCCCAAGCTCATCAGCAAACCAGCCCTAAATCAAGCGGCAAAAACAATGATGACAATACTGAGGTAAACGTTAAAGATTCTGCAAAGATATGGCGCTAACCGCCTAATTGGAATCCATTGTCTATGAAGTGCATGCAGCAAAGTTTTCACGCAAAAAAACCACTTTGGCTTCATAGACCATAGTGGTATGCAGTTGAGCGTGGTACGCAGTCGAGCGTGCAAAATTCTTCTATAGCAACCGCTATGGCAGTTGGAACAGGAAAATTCTTGTGTGATGGCTACAGGTAGAACAAATTTCGGAAATTACAGCAAGAGCCAGCTGGGCGATCGCCCAGCTGGCTCTTGCTGTAAAGCATTGTTTGAATTTGGGGACAACCTAGTAGGTTTCAACGTGCCAGCGCTCTTTGATCGAGCGTTGGTACTCTTTCCAGGTCACGCCTTCTTTCTCAGCAGCACCCGACATGGCTGCGTCGATGCCGTCTTCCATGCCCTTCAGACCGCAAATATAGGTGTGGGTCTTCTCATCCTTCACCAAATTCCAAAGCTCATCGGCATGTTCTGCAACACGGTGTTGGATGTACATTCTGCCGCCTTCAGCGTTGTTTTGTTCGCGGCTAATGGCGTAGGTGACGCGCAGGTTATCTGGATACTTCGCCTGTAGCTCTTCCAGCTCTTGCTTATAGAGAATATTGGGCGTAGTAGGGATGCCAAAGATCAGCCATGCAAAGCCCTTGAACTGATAGTCGGGGTTAGCAGCCCGCTCGTTGTCCTTGAACATACGCCAGAGGTAAGCGCGGAACGGGGCGATTCCAGTACCAGTCGCCATCATGATGATGTTGGCTTCCGGGTTAGCAGGCAGCAGCATTTCTTTGCCCACTGGGCCTGTAATCTTAACATCTGCACCGGGCTCAAGCTTGGTGAGATAGGTAGAGCAAACGCCATAAACGGTTTCGCCCGTTTGGGGATGCTTGTACTCTAGCTGACGAACGCAGAGTGAGACGGTTTTGTCGTCGACGTCATCACCGTGGCGGGTGGAGGCGATCGAATAGAGCCTCAACTTGTGCGGCTTGCCTTTGTCATCGGTTCCTTCTGGAATGATGCCAATGCTTTGACCCTCAACGTACTTTAGATCGCCGCCAGATAAATCAAATTTGATATGGCGAACGGTGCCGATACCACCTTCAGCCACAAGTTCATCATTCGAGATGCACTTGCCAATGAATGGGCTATTAGGGCGATAGGTATTGACAGGAACATCTGCCTTTGCTGGTTTTTCTCGTGCTTGAGTCATAGGTTTGCTTGCTTCTGCAGGCTGAGCTTGCTGGACTTCAGTTTGAACTTCAGGAGCAGAGGAAGCCTTGCCGTTGCCATTGCCGTTGGCGGGAATGCTGCTACCGTCGAAGGGGCGAATGCTGACAATCCGGGCACCCAAGCGGGTCAGCCTTTGCATCTCCTGATTCATTCGAGAGTAAGGCACGGTAATAAACACACTGCCACTCTTGCGAATGGGGAAGCCCATCTTATCAGTCTCATCATTTTGGCGTAACCCTTCTACTTCATAGACGAAGAGACGGTTGCCATATGCTGTGTTACCACCCGCTGCGCTTGGATTGTACATCGTGATTCAATAGTCTCCTAACCCGTTTTCATCAGGCGCTTCCATGCGCCCATTAGAGTAAAGTGTCTAACAAAAACTTCAGAGCCTCAGCTTCACAAAACATAAATCTGAACAGAGTTTAAATCTGTGTTTAAGTCTGTCGAAAGCAAGTCTGAGCGTTAGATCTGGCTTGTATAGTAGCGTAGCATTAGCAAGGCGCTCCTCAGACACGCGATCGGGGTCAGGCGGCAAAAATCGACCCCATACTCCTGCACCAGCATACCGACCAGCTTATCGGTTGGGCTGTAATCCTTGAGGCATTTTTATATTAGTTTCAGACTTTCTCTAGAAAGTATTCCCTTACAATCCACCAGCCCTTAGCATGAAGAGGCGGGGATCAAGTCTAGCCTTGAAAGTAGCCTTGTGGGGAAAGTCACATTTTGGTAGAATTCAATGCATTAGATAGTATTAATACCTACTAAGATCGCAAATTGCTTCGTTTAACGGTTCGATCCAGCAATCCCAAAGCTTGACTAAATCCAAGCGTTTGTCCAATCGAGCCAATCGAGGAAAAATGCGTTGGGGATGTAGGGCTACTGCGAAGGTTCAAGTTGCGCTGAGGAATGGGTATGCCGACACGGCTTGGCTCGATCGCAGACGCGGCTAGGAGTTCTGGGGGATCTGAGGGCAGTGATAGTTGCTCGCTTGTCCACCCGTTTGTTCATTTATCTTGCTTCATGAAGTCAAGATTCTAACTTTACAAGCTGTTCTACTTTTTTTGTATCTAGAGGAAGCTCATGACTAAGCCAGACCGTGTGGTTCTAATCGGTGTCGCCGGAGATTCCGGATGCGGCAAATCGACGTTTCTCCGTCGTTTGGCAGATTTATTCGGCGAAGAGATGATGACTGTGATCTGCCTCGACGATTACCACAGTCTGGATCGAAAGCAGCGCAAAGAAGTAGGCGTCACTGCTCTCAATCCCAAAGCCAACAACTTTGATTTGATGGCAGAGCAGGTGGAGGCGCTCAAGAACGGTGAAACGATCATGAAGCCGATCTACAACCACGAGACGGGATTGATCGACCCGCCAGAGGAGATTGTGCCAACGCCGATCGTCGTGATCGAGGGACTACACCCGATGTACGATGAACGCGTTCGCGCCCTACTGGACTTTAGCGTTTACCTTGACATTGATGACGAAGTAAAGATCGCCTGGAAGATTCAGCGCGACATGGCCGAGCGCGGTCACACCTACGAAGACGTGCTTGCTGCCATTAACTCTCGCCGTCCTGACTTCAGCGCTTACATCGATCCACAAAAGCAGCATGCCGACATGGTGATCCAGGTGCTGCCCACCAATCTGATCCCTAACGACAAAGAGCGCAAAGTGCTGCGTGTCCGTCTGATTCAGAAGGATGGGGTAGAAGGGCTGGAGCCAGTCTACCTGTTTGACGAAGGCTCGACGATCGACTGGATTCCCTGTGGTCGTAAGCTGACCTGCTCCTATCCCGGCATCAAGATGCACTATGGCCCAGATGAGTATCTGGGGAACAGCGTCTCGATTCTGGAGGTCGATGGACGCTTCGATCGCCTAGAAGAAATGATTTACCTGGAAAGCCACCTCAGCAGCACTTCTACCAAGTTCTATGGCGAAATGACCGAGCTGCTGCTTCAGCACAAAGAGTATCCCGGTTCTGACAACGGCACTGGGCTATTCCAGGTCCTGACAGGTTTGAAGATGCGGGCAACTTACGAGCGGCTAGTGGGCGGTGAAGCCAAGCTGATTGCTAAAGCGATCACAAACTAACTGATAGAGTAGAAGCCTGACTACATGGAGCTTCTACCCAAAAAGATTCTAAATTGAAGAACGCTCATAGCCTAAAGGCTATGAGCGCTTTTTTGGGCTAATTCAAGTGATTTCTACGCTCGCTGTAGATCGATTCTAGCTTCAGCAGAATTTGCGGCTTCAGCTCTTCTAACGCCGATCGCAAATAGTCTTTACTGATTGCAGGATTGGGTGAACCTTTAGAGCACTGACCAATACTCACCCAATCTTGCAGCAGCTTACACTGAGCCGAGGCGACCGACACTGTTTGCACATTGCCGCAGCGCTGAGGGGTTTCCTGGGCAAAGAATAGGATGCGGTACTGCCCGGTTTTGCCAAGCAGCGATGTGATTTGCCTTCCCTGAGCTGTTTTTAGATCTAGAAAGCAAGGAAGCCAGCGGGGTTCGTGTTCTCGGTTGTAGAGAACAGTGAGCCAAAGCGCCATAGGGTGAGGGGCTTCCATGAACAAGAACTGGTTATAACGGGTACAGATTAAGCGCTTGTCAATTTCCTGCTGTGGCAGCATCACCCACAAAGTTGGTAGGCTGCCTTGCCCAACTGGCACGGCTTTGGGAAAAACGATCTCGGCGATCGGCATGTTGCTCGGCCAAACGGCAATTTGACGAAGTTCATTAGAAGCCGTGGAAGGGCTAGACGGAGAGGGAGGAGATGAAGGGGTTTCTGAAATGATTGTCTCAGTCGGGCTGATCGGCAGCCGGGACAGAGATGCACCAATCCGGCGAGCAATCTGTCGCCCTGTTCCAAATCGTTCTTCTAACGGCTCCAGCGCCTGCAGAATCTCGCCGATTGTTTGGGGGCGATCGGCAGGCGACTTAGATAAACAGCCCATCACCAAATTTTCCAGCGCTTTAGGAATTCGCAGCCCTGCATCTGCTGCTTCAAACGACTGAGGCGGGTAGAAGTGATGCGCTTTGTACCAGCCGCCAAAGGAGTGCGTGTCTGCATGGAGCGGCATTTTGCCCGTGAGCATCTGAAACATCATGACACCAAGGCTGTAGATGTCCGATCGCCCATCCAGCTCCCGCCCTTCCATCTGTTCGGGTGAGGAGTAAGCAAGGGTACCCATAAAGCACTGGGTTTGGTTGCCTTCGTCCTGCAGGATTTTGGCAATGCCAAAGTCGAGGATTTTGGTGAGTTCGCCTAAGCTTTCGTCTTGGCTCACCAGCACATTGCTGGGTTTAATATCGCGGTGGATGATCGGGTAGAGTTTACCGTCAATGGCGATTCCTTGATGAGCGCACTGCAGCCCCAGACAAATTTGGCGAATCAGGCTGAGAAAGCGCGGTAGAACGATCGCCCGGCGGCTGATAACCTCATTAAGGCTCTCACCCCGCAGATATTCCATCACATAAAACGGAATTTCGTCTTCGTCAACGCCGTAATCGGTAACGCGAACAATGTGGATGCTGCGCTGGCCGAGCTGAGCGCAGGTCTTCGCCTCTCGCTCAAAGCGATCGCTCATTTTGCGGTTGAGAAGCGTTTGCGCCAAAAACTTGACTGCAACAGGAATGCCGCCCAACGCCACATCTTCTGCGCCATAGACCCGCCCCATAGAGCCTTGCCCCAGCAGGCGCGACAGTCGATAACGGTTTTGCAGCACTCGCCCGATGTTGGCATCCACCATCATGGGGTTACCTCCCGCAATGAGTTGGGCTTTAAGCTAGGGAGTACCTGCTGCACTGAGTCTGTTAATTCCAAATTTATACGATCTGCCAAAATCACCGCGAACCTCGAAGCGCACATTAAAGATGTGTAAATGATGCTGCTGATTATTTGGCTGAAGAATTTAAGCCTGATGATGCAGCGCTAGCTTGGACGGCACATCCGGCTAGCCAAATGCAAGCAAGCCAAATTTAGAGACAAGCTAGAGCCAGCCAAAGCTCTAACTAGACCCAGAGCTACACCCAAAATACAAACAGTCAATCGGTTGACTGAACAACAGATTTGACTGCAAGACCTGTAGAAAGCACCAACTGAGCAACAGCTGCTCTAACTTCGTAGCGTGTCATCGGTTTCAAGACGTCATTCTTTCCTTGTGAGCTATAGAGGCTCTACAAGAGCAGGCGTCTTTTTTCCATTAAAGCTATTCTAACGATCCGACAGTACACAAATAGAACTGGCAAATGCCAGACTGCCGTGCCCCTAATGGTTGTGGTCTATTTTACGATTTATAGGCTGCGTCCTGATTGAGTTAATTGCTCTTTAGCTTGCCCTAAAGTGCAACCTCTTAAACAGTTAATTGGACAGCCACCCAGCGCTTATTGCCCCAGATACGCCTCCAGAACCTGGGCATTTTGTTGCACCTCGGTGGGAGTTCCTGTTGCCAGATTGCGTCCTTCGGCAAGTACCCAGACGCGATCGCACAGCGACATGATCACATCCATATTATGTTCAATAATCAGGAAGGTGATGCCCTGCTGGTTCCAGCGGGTAATGTGGTCGCAGATCTGATTGATTAGCGTTGGGTTGACGCCAGCGGCGGGTTCATCTAGCAAAATTAGCTTGGGGCGCACCATTAACGCTCTGGCGATTTCTAGCAGCTTACGCTGTCCACCCGAAAGCGCGCCTGCATAGGCTTGTGCCATGTGCGATAGCCCAACCGACTCCAAAATTTCGCTGGCATACTCTCGCTGCTGCCGCTCTTCTTTTGCTACCTGCCCCGGACGCCCCCACACCTGCCAAAAGCTTTCACCAGTCTGGTGCTGAGCTGCCAGCAGCATGTTTTCCATCACCGATAGGCGAGACAGCACCCGCGCGACTTGAAAGGTGCGCACCATACCGCGCTGGGCGATTTTGTGAGGCTGAAGCATCTGAATCGGTTCGCCCGCAAAAAGCACCTCTCCACTATCTGGATGGATGAAATTAGAAAGCAAGTTAAACAGCGTTGTTTTACCGGCTCCGTTGGGTCCGATTAAACCAGTGATGCTGCCCTGAGGAACTTCGATCGAGGCGTTATCCACCGCGCGGATGCCGCCAAAGTTTTTGCAAAGGGCGTGGGCGGAAAGGAGGGCGTGGGGGAGTGGAGCAACCTTAGGGGGAAGGGGGAAGGTATCTTCAACGAGTTCTCGATTTGCCCTTCTAGAATCTTCATCGACCAAGGGTGAGTTCCTCCTTTTTGCCTAAAATGCCTTGGGGTCGCCAGACCATGAGAATCATCAGCAGCAGTCCGATGAGCATGATACGAAAAGCCGCGAGGCGGGGGGCATCTAGCGGGATGATATCTTCTAGGATGAAACGGGTGATGGTTTGATATGCCCAGAAGATTGCCGAGCCAAGCAGCGTGCCAACGTTGCTTCCAGCTCCGCCCAGCACCACGATCGTCCAGGCGTTGAAGGTGACGAGGGGCTGGAAGTTGTCGGGGTAGACGGTGGTGAGCTGCCAAGCATAGAGGACACCGGCAATCCCAGCAATCAGCCCACCCAGCATCAGCGATTGCAGCTTGTACCAGAAGACATTTTTGCCGAGCGCTCTTGCCACTTCTTCATCTTCGCGGATAGCTTTGAGGACGCGACCCCAGGGCGATCGCACCAGTTTTTCTAAGCCCCAGTACAACAGCGCTAGCCCCAGCACAGTGATGAGCATTAGCCCGTTTTTGGAGGGGTTTTGTTCGTAGTGATAGAGGGCATCGATGGCAAGCCCGTAGATCCAAACGCCGATCGCCGCGATCGCCAGCGTAAAGACGACCGTTAGCCCTGTTGACCAGGTGGGGATGCGAGCGCTCAGCCGCTGGGCGAGCCAAACGTAGAAGGTGGTGAGGGCAGCGAGGGCAAGCAGCAGCGCGACACCCAGCAACCAGGGTGCAAGTGCATTTGTGGCTTTGAGCTGTCTGGCGGCTAAGCCAACGCCAACTAGGAGCAATCCCAAAGAGCTGGCGTAGCCAAGTGCCGCTAGAGAGCCAGCCGCGATCGCCTTCCGGGATATAGCTTTGAGCGTTTGCCGTAGCCCTTTCCAAAGCTGCCAGTAGCCGAGGGCGACCGCAGTGGTGAAAGCTGCAATCATGCCGATCCGCAGGGGCAAGCTGGGGTTGACCGTGGCTAGAGGTAATGGAAAGCTCTGAAACCCTAAGGTGCCGCGCGTCAGCCATTCTTCGTTGACCGCAACGAGCCGGATCATCTCGGAGACCCCAATCGTGACGATTGCCAAATAGTCTGTCCGCAATCGCAGCGTGGCAAAGCCGATTAGTAGCCCCAACAGCGCGGCAGCACAGCTGCCGCCCACCATTGCCAACCACAGTGGCAACCCTTGCAGGCTCAGCAGCACGGCTGTATACGCGCCCAGCGTCATAAATGCCACATGTCCAAAGTTAATGAGACCCGTAAAGCCCCACTGCAAATTTAGCCCTAAACCAAAGATGGCAAAGATGGCAGTAAAGATGATCAGAGAAATGATGAAGCCTTGCATGGGGGGTGGCAGAGGGGTGTGGTGCGATTTTACCGTTTCTGGAGGACAGAATTGTTTAAGGCTTGAATGTTTAAGGCTTGACAGACTCAAGCTCCTTCGTGTGGGGGGGAAGACTGAGTCGCTCGAGGAGTTCGAGCATTTCTCGCTCAAAAGCAACCTGAGCACGGTTGGTTCTGCCGCCCACGTAGAGCTTGCCGTCTGAGGTGTGCAGCGCCCAGATTTGAGAATGGGAAATGTAGCTCATGAGAACCCCCAACATCAGCAGCCCGAAGCCGGCATAAACGATTGGAATGCCTGGATCGGCTTTGATTTGCAAACCTGTGCTGCCAATGATTTCGGCGATCGATAATGTAATGCCATTGACTTCGGTAGACATACCCTGCCGCACCGTTGAGACGAGCTTGCCTGTTTTGTCATAAACCAGCAGAATGCCCTGTAGATCTTTTGCCACGACCGAGATGCCATCGCTTAGATCTGGTTTGGTTGGAACCCAAGTGCCCCAAAGCCGTCCTTTGCCGCCTGTGTCTAGCGGTGCCATGGGTAGCTGTAGGGTGGGGCTGTTGTTGAGCCGGAAGCGAACTGCAGCGACTGCCCAATCTGCCTGATATAGTGTTACGCCGTTGTGACGCAGGGGCTTATTGACGTGAATGGTTTGGCGATCGACTTCGTGACCTGCTACATCCAATACGGAGAGATCGGAATAAAACTGATCGATTGTTCCGTTGGGGGTATAGTCGATCCAGAATCGGTTGACTTTGACAGACCAATCTTTGGGAATCTGTGAGGCGGCAAAGGGTCCAGCATCGAAGATATTTTGAATTCGGAAGGTTTCGCCGCTGGGAACCATTTCTTGAGCAAAGAAGCCGGTCATTGAACCGATGATCGCGCCGACTAGCGTAATTAGCATGGCAGCGTGAACAATGATGGGTCCGATCCGCCCGATGATGCCTTTGTGGGCATAGAGCTTGTCGCCGTCTTGAAAGATTTTGTAGCGGCGTTTTTGGAGGAGGGGGACTAGGGTGTCGATCGTGCCTTGTGGGAGTTCTGCACTAAGCGCCATCTTTTGGAACTGGCGGGGCTGGCTGTAGAAATTCCAGGTGCGTGAGAACCAGCGCAGGGCAGGAAGCTGGCGTTTGAAGGTGCAGGCTGTGAGGCTAGCGCCAAACAGAATCAGCAGCGCCAGATACCACCAGGTTCGGTAGACGTGATCAAAGCCCAAAGTCAAAATTACTTTCCAGGATAGAAAGCCAAATAGCGCTGGATGCTCTGGGTAGTTTGCTTGATAAAAGTCTAGCGTTTGCCCCTGCTCGATTACTGTGCCTGAAACGCTGACTGCAGCGATGACTAGCAGCAGCACGATCGCTAGTCGCAGATCGGCTAGTAGCGGAATTAGCTCGCGTTTGAAGTAGTATTGCAGCGATCGCGATAGGTTAAATGATTTTTCTGGGGTGGGTTCTGAGGCGTGATTTGGGGTCATGAATCAATCAGGGATTTAAAGGCGAAATTTATTTGAAAAGGCAGGCGATATTTGACAGATATTGTATTTTATCCGGTTGGAAACAGGCGGGACAGCAGCGAAAATATCCCAAAGCCAATGAGCAGTGCGCCGCTGGTGGGGGTAATCCAGCCTGACCAGCGCCGTACTTCTAGAAGTTTTTTGATTGATGCGGTGAAGGTGCCAGCTAGTACTAGCGGAGCGACATAGCCGATTGTGTAGGAGAGCAACAGGGCTCCGCCTAATATTGGATCGCCAGTTGCGGCCGTCCATGCTAGTAGGGAGGCTAACACGGGGGTGCTGCAGGGGGAGGCGACTAGCCCGAAGGTTAAGCCGATTAGGTAGGATCGGGCGCCTTCTGGGAGTTCTTTTGAAATCCAGTCCATGCCGCCCCAGCTTGGTAGGCGTAGCGGCAGTAGTTCTAGCAGGTTTAGCCCCATGAGGATGGCGATCAGGCTGACGGCGATCGGCAGTCCTAACCCGACTTGTCCGTAGATGCGTCCGGCGATGGCGGCTAGAATGCCTAGTGCTGCTAGGGTTGTAGCTAAGCCGAGGGCAAACCAAATGGATTGGATGGCGGATTGGATGCGAGTTTTGGCTTCGTAGCCGCCGATGTAGCCGATGGTGATCGGCAGCATGGAGAGCATGCAGGGGGTGAGGCTGGTGAGGAGCCCTGCGAGGAAGATGATGCCGATGCTGAAGGGGGTGAGGTGGGTGAGCTGGGTGGAAACGAGGGTGTCGGCGAATTGTTCGAGTTGATAGAGTTTGGTTTGGAGGGGTTCGAGCATGGGGGGTTGGGGGGTTGGGCTTTTTTTATTGTATCGGAGTGGGTTCGGGGTGTTTGATCCGAGCCGTGGGGGAGACCCCCACACCCCCTGTCAGGGGACGGCTGCGTCCCCCGACACCCCCTCCAGATCGGGTGAATGGTTGGGTATGTAGGGTTGGGAGGCGGAAGGATTTATGTGGGGTTTGGGTTTTCGGCGGGTTGTGTTTTGAGGGAGCGAGATCGAGGGGGTGATTGGTTAGGCTAGTTTTGTTGATCGGCGGGGTTGGTGGGGTCGTTGTGGCTGGAGGAAGTTGCGTTCGCCGATGAATGAGTCCTAATCAGTTCAACCAAGGAGCGACAGTGAACGGTGAGGGTGAATTGTACACTTTCAACGAGTTGATAATTGGCGATCGCAACATTGGACACAATTGGCAGTTTACCGAAGAACAAAAACAGGAACTCAGCTAGTATTACAGCGCCTTTCCTGACAACGCCAAAAACAGAGAGATAGAAACATGACAGAGTGCTGTGATAGGATGGACGATCGTTTGTCGGCTGATTCGCGTTTGGATGCGCTGCTGTCTGCAATAACTGGTTCACCGCAGATAGGTAAATCTCGAATTCGCTTGATTACGATCGGCACGCTCAGAGGATGTGCTACAGCAGATTTATCGGCTGCATCGCTGTGGGCTGGAAGTGCCGAGCTAGAGTCCGCCGCAGCTGATTCTGGAACCGGGAGAGGTGGTGCGGGTTTATATCCAGAATGAAGGGCGGTAGCGATCGTATGAATATTTGAGAAGGATTAAACGTCCTGTATTTGCCCTCTAAATTCCCTATTTTAGGGGACTCCCGATCGGTTCTGCTCAAAGTTCTCTCAATTGGCTACCGTGTGTACACAAGTGCCTGGATAGAGACGATTATTTCTGCATTCGAGCCGTGGGGGAAGACTTCCCCCACGGCTCGAATGCAGAAACTCCAGCAATCTACAGCAAATTCTGTGCACACAGTAGCCAGAATTGGCGGATTGAGGGAGCAAATCGACTCTGCCAATCCCCACAATGCAACGGTGCCTCAAAAGCCACGCTGAGCTAGCGGAAAGCAAAGCCATGCAGTCTCGCAGTGAAGCTGAACTAGCGGAAAGCAAAGCTGAGCTAGCCAAAAGCGAAACTGAATCAGTTTAAAGCGAAGCCATGCCAGCTAGAAGCGAAGTCAAGCAGTCTCGCTGTGGAACTGGGCTAGCGGAAAGTGAAGCCATGCCAGCTAAAAACGAACTGAACAAACTGAAAGCGGCACTTCAAGCAGGATCGAACCAGTCCTTGATGAAAAAAGATTTCGTCTTCTGAAGAAGTTGCATGAGAAAAGTTGGGTATTAATTTATTGATTACGATTAGAGCACGATACGCAACGGTAGACCTAAGAACAAATGAGCCAACCTCCTCTCAATGGTGTGATTTTGCAAGGGTTTCATGCCCACCTTTCAAATGACGGAACGCACTGGGATCTTTTGCGATCGACGGCTCCTGAGCTAGCAGCAGCGGGCTTTACGGCGATTTGGCTGCCGCCTCCGTGTAAGGGTAGCAATGGGATAGATGATACGGGCTATGCGGTCTACGATCTATTTGATTTAGGTGAGTTTGACCAGTGTGGGACGGTGCGGACTCGCTATGGAACGCGATCGCAGCTGCTAGACGCAATCCAGGCAATTCAGGCGGTGGGGATGCAGGTGTATGGAGATTGTGTGCTGCACCATAAGCACGGAGGGGATGAGGTTGAGGAGTTGGAGGCGGTTCCTGTAGCGGCGGGCGATCGCAACTTTAGCATTGGAGAGCCGGAGCAGATTAAGGCTTGGACGCGCTTCACGTTTCACGGACGGGGGGGAGCTTATTCGGGGTTTAAGTGGGAGGGACGGCATTTTGAGTCGGTGAATCACAATGTGCTGCGCCCAGATGACAATACGGTGTATCGATTTAAGAATGGTTGTTTTGATATTGAGCTTGATCCTCGTCATGCTGAGGAAAGTTTTGGAACTGCCTGTGATGTGGATACGGCTGATCTAGAAGTGATCGCAGAGCTGAAGCGCTGGGGCAGTTGGTTTCTTGAAACAACTGGGATCGATGGGGTTCGGTTGGATGCTGCCAAACATCTCCATGCTGATTTCTGCAAGGAGTGGCTGGTGGCTGTCTGCGCTCATGCGGGCCAATCGCTGTTTACGGCTGCAAACTACTGGGCAGAAGATATCACTCTGCTGCACCAGTTTATTCAATCGACGGGTGGCAACTGGTCGCTGTTTGATGTGCCGCTCCACTACAACTTTCATCGGGCAAGTCGATCGGGTGGCTACTATGACATGCGGCGGATTTTCGACGGCACACTGATGCAACAGCAGCCCAGTCTTGCAGTTACATTTGTGGATAATCACGATTCTCAGCCGCTACAGGTGTTGGAGTCTGTAGTGGAGCCGTGGTTTAAACCGATCGCCTATGCATTGATTCTGCTGCGCCAGGAGGGATATCCCTGTGTATTTGCAGCAGATTATTACGGGACACACTACTGGGATAAAGATTGGGAAGTTTGGATGCCGCGCCACCGTTGGATACTCGATAAGTTTCTCTATGCCCGCAAGCATTTTACCCACGGCAAGCAATATGACTATTTCGATCACTTTAATGTGATCGGCTGGACTTGTTTAGGAGACGAGCAGCACCCCAAGGCGATGGCGGTAATTTTGAGCGATGGCTGGGGCGGCAGCAAGTGGATGGAGGTGGGCAAACCAGATACAGTGTTCTATGACCTGACAGAGCATTCGTCCTATCCTGTATACACCAACGAGCACGGCTGGGGTGAGTTTTACTGCAAAGGCGGCTCGGTATCGGTTTGGGTGGAGGAGTAGTATCTGATGCCTTCCAGGGGCTATTGGGTTGAGGGGAGATCGTCGTCTTCTTCCTCCTCAACGATTGAATTTTCTTCTAGGTATCGAGGGTTTACAAGAATAGCGCTAAATAGCTCGTCTGAGGTAACACCCCTGAGTCTGGCAGAGTGTTCCAACAGTTCCCGAATCGTCTCCTTATACTGATTAACCTGTATTCCTACAATTGATGTAGCCAAAGCTGCCTTACTCCTTCCCGTGAGCGCTGCCCACACAGCCAGCCAATGGTCATCATGTTCTCCAAGCGGACCGATCGTAAATCGTTTAGGCATTGCGTTGTTATTTTTAAATATAGAAATTAAATCAATGCGTTAAGTTCTAAGCAGCTGATTTTCCTAGAACAGCTCTACTCTGTTCATTAGTCATACCCATCAGTCATACCCATAGCATTTTGAATCACAGAATGCGTACACGCTGTGACTCTACAACTAGCTTAATGAATCCACAATAAGCACAATAACAGTTCTGTTAGTAAGCGCCGTATGGCTGAACCCCCACAGTTATAGCCATAGAATCCAGGCTACAATCCTACTATTAGGAATAGGTTTTGAATATAAAGTGAGTGTAAATTACTCGAATTCTGTGAGGAGAAGCGTTAATCTTGCTCTCCTCAGACTCCAAAAGCATTAGCTTTGTTTCACTAATATTTGTGGCGATAGATGCATACAGACACACTACACTCTACAGGCTTTTCAATAGCTGGCGGTAAGCAATACACTATCATTAATTAGCGTACCAAATAGAGCTAATTTAACCCTAACAAAAAATGATATCGATAGCTACAAGCCGAGATATCAACCAAGATATCATACAGATCTAATGGTGATGGGATCAGCTGCCTCAAAGCCATTAATCGACAGGCGTGTGGCTAGAGAATACATAGATACGCTGAGTTTCTAGCTGATCGCTAAGGCTAGAGGGCACGACTGCTTCTGAATTGGGCATTTTGTCCAATCTAAAAATTTGCCGATTGAGCTGCACCTGCAGATTTACCAGCGGATCACCCCCAGAAGAAACCAAAAACTCTAGCTGTTCAATCGTGTTCCAGCTTGCTAGAGAATCAAGAATTTTAATGATCGCTTGTACACAGGGATGATGGGGGTCTTGATACCAGGTTGGACTGACGATCGTCGGCTGGTCAAAACCAAGATGAAAGATAAGGGATGCTTTGCCAAATAGTGCTGTTGCTAGCGGTCTGGCTTCTTCTTGCACCAGCAGATCGAAGGTTTTAGCGAGATGGCGAATTTTCTCTAGCCGCTCGTATCGCTCTGATACAGAAACAGGTAATTCGGCGGCTGCCGTTTGGGTCATCTCCTGTTCGTCTTTTGGTTCTCGCCACTGTATCGCCACTGAAACCAAATAGGTTCTCAGCAATAGATGCCCCAGCTTTTCAGCTTTG
Organism: Phormidium tenue FACHB-886; assembly: GCF_014764505.1. Taxonomy (GTDB): domain Bacteria; phylum Cyanobacteriota; class Cyanobacteriia; order Elainellales; family Elainellaceae; genus FACHB-886. The sequence goes on along the minus strand of NZ_JACXWX010000003.1, from coordinate 222,685 downwards.
GTCGTGAGATAGTCCACATTGTAGGAGGTAGCTTCGATCAGCAGCGGCACCCGATCGACCATTTCCAACCCATAGCCCTTCAGTCCAGCGATCTTACGGGGGTTGTTGGTGATTAAGCAAAACTGGTTAACGCCTAAATCATTCAGGATTTGTGCCCCAACGCCATAGTTGCGCTGATCGGCAGGGAACCCTAAGCGCTCGTTGGCTTCAACGGTATCCAATCCCATATCCTGAAGCGAGTAGGCTTTGAGCTTATTAATTAGCCCAATTCCACGCCCTTCTTGCCGCAGATACACTACTACACCCTGTCCAGCATTTTCGATCATTTTCATTGCTGCCTGAAGCTGCATCCGGCAGTCGCAGCGCAGCGAGCCAAGCGCATCTCCGGTCAGGCACTCTGAGTGGACACGCACCATCACCGCTTTGTCTTTGAAGGTGGCAGGATCGCCTTTAACAATCGCCAAATGCTCAGAGCGATCTAGCAAATTGCGGTAGGCGTAAACTTGGAACTGACCAAACTGGCTGGGCAATTGTGCGACAGCTTCGCGTTGAATAAATCGCTCATGCTGCAGCCGATAGCTGATTAAATCAGCAATACTGATGATCTTTAGGTTGTGATGCTGGGAGTATTCAATCAGCTGCGGCAAACGTGCCATGGAGCCGTCAGGGTTTTGAATCTCGCAGATGACACCCGCTGGATAGAGTCCTGCCAGCTGCGCCAGATCAACCCCTGCCTCGGTGTGCCCTGCCCGCTTCAACACACCGCCTTCTTTTGCCCGCAGCGGAAAGATATGACCCGGACGGCGCAGATCGTTGGGCTTAGAGTTGGGATTGATGGCAATTTGAATCGTGCGGGCGCGATCGTCTGCCGAAATACCTGTTCCCACGCCTAGATGGTATGACCCATCAATGCTGACGGTGAACGCTGTTTGCTCATTGCTGTCTTCAAAGCTGCGGCTGCTGACCATTAACGGTAGATCAAGCTCGTCTAGCCGATCGCCCGTCATCGCCAGGCAGATCAAGCCGCGAGCCTCTACCGCCATGAAATTGATCATGTCTGGTGTAGCAAACTGAGCGGCACAAATCACATCACCTTCGTTTTCGCGGTTCTCGTCATCAACCACGACAATCGATCGTCCCGCTTTGAGATCTGCCAAGGCAGATTCGATCGAATCAAACTGAAAAGGAAGTGCGGAATTCATTCCGTCTAGGCGTTGAAGCGGTTCCACAAGAATTATCCGTTTTGAGTAGTTAACAAAAAGCGGCGTTGCTTTTGAGTAAGTGCCATCTTTTTAAGTGCCATTTTTGCAGCAATAACGCCCAAAAGCACTAAGCGACAATAAACGTAAACGACATAAACCACCACGCTGGTCGATCGCTATTTGCAAATTTTCTTTAAGTGTTTCCCTTTCTTCAATCCTATCGCTTTCAAGCCACTTCGGACGGATGCATTGCTCTGCTATAGGGTATTTTGACTGCATAGTGAATCCGCAACACATCGGCAATTGCTGCTATTGCCCCAACTGTGCATCAACTGCTACCCAAATTTTAAGGAACTTCGTATTACAATGCAGGCTTTATATAGATGCAATGCTCAGAATTACCCTTAAGCTTTAAGCTGAGCTACCTTATTGTAATTTCTACTAATTAGCGGTGAGACTGTATGGGCGATTCAGGACGTATACCTGTGGGGATCATTGGCGCATCAGGCTACGGTGGTGTGCAGCTGGTGCGCCTGCTGCAAGATCATCCCCAGCTAGAGCTAGTCTATTTGGGCGGAGACAGCAGCGCTGGTAAACCCTTCTCAGATATTTATCCCCATCTCAATCACAGAACCCAGCTAAAGGTTGAGGCGATCGATCTAGAGCAAATTGGCGATCGCTGTCAGGCTGTTTTCCTATCTTTGCCAAACGGTCTTGCCTGCGATATGGCTCCAACGCTGCTGGCAAAGGGCGTTAAGGTGCTAGACCTCTCTGCCGACTATCGCTTTAGCAATCTGGCAACCTATGAAGCCTGGTATGGCAAAGAGCGTAAAGACCAGGAAATTGCCGAAACTGCTGTGTATGGCTTGCCGGAGCTGTACCGCGATCGAATTGCCGAGGCGCAGCTAGTCGGCTGCCCAGGGTGCCACTGTACGGCGAGCCTGCTGGCGCTTGCCCCTCTGATGAAGCAGGGCTTGATCATTCCCGAAACAGCAGTGATCGATTCTAAAACGGGTTTGTCGGGAGCTGGACGCAAAGCATCGGTCAGTATGCTTTTAGCAGAAGCCGATCAGTCCGTAGCTGCTTACAATGTGGCTCGCCATCGTCATACGCCAGAAATTGAGCAGGTGTGCAGTGATTTAGCAGGGCATGAGGTGATGATCCAATTCACCCCTCACTTAATTCCTATGATTCGCGGCATTCTTGCCTCGGTTTATGCCACGCTGCGCGATCCGGGCCTAGTGCGAGACGATTTGATTACCATTTTCCAAGCATTTTATCGCTCCTCTCCTTGGGTCGAAATTTTGCCTAGCGGCACCTATCCCCAAACAAAATGGGTATTGGGCACCAATCTTTGCTACATCGGCATTGAGGTTGACCCCCGCACCGATCGAGTCATTGTCCTATCAGCGATCGACAACCTGATGAAAGGACAGGCAAGTCAAGCAATCCAGTGTCTCAATCTGATGATGGGCTGGGAAGAAACGCTGGGCTTACCCCAAGTAAGCTTCTATCCATAACTGAGTTTCTAATTCTCTCGGCTATTCTTCCTGATCCACCTGCCTTGCTCTGTATACAGGAGTGGTAGATGCACCCTTAATTATCCCTGGCGGTTCCGTCAGGGATTTTTTGTTTTCTACAGAACTAATGCAAATCCTCTGCTAACGTGAAAGACAAGCTGCCTCAGAGGCAGCTTGTCAGCGGCTTTTTAGCGGTACAGCTCAGGCAGTTTGCAGCGTTAGCGCTGGGTAGTCTATATAACCTCGCTCGTCACCGCCATAGAAGGTAGAACGATCGTAGGGGTTTAGCGGCGCATCCTGGGCAAACCGCTCTGGCAAATCAGGGTTGGAAATGAATAGTCTGCCGTAAGCTACTAAGTCGGCTTTCCCGCCTGCCACCACTGCATTGCCCAGTTCGCGATCGTAGCCGCCTGCTGTAATCAGCGTCCCGTGGTAAATTTCTCGAAAATGAGTGACCTTCAAAGCGGCAATATCAGTTTCAGTTGTAGCGCTTGCCCAGCGTGGCTCAACTAAATGCAGATAAGCAAGCCCAAAGCGATCGAGCGCACCCACCACATAATCAAACAGTGCCGCTGGATCAGAGTCTTGCATACTGTTGAACGTGCCGTTGGGCGACAGCCGCATGCCCACTCGATCGGCTCCCCACACCCCTACCACTGCTTCTGTTACCTCTAGCAGGAGACGAGCACGATTTTCGATCGACCCACCGTATTGATCGGTTCGCTGGTTAGAGCCATCTTGTAAAAATTGGTCGAGCAAATAGCCGTTGGCCCCATGAATTTCTACACCATCAAAGCCAGCCGCTAGTGCGTTTTCAGCCGCTTGGCGATATTGCTCAATAATGCCCGGGATCTCGTCGGTTTCTAAGGCGCGCGGGGTTACATAGGGCTGTTCGCCTGTGTAAGTGCTTGCCATCCCTTCAGGAGCGATCGCACTGGGAGCAACAGGCAATTCACCGTTGGGCTGGAGAGAGGGATGGGAAATTCGCCCCACATGCCACAGCTGCAAAAAGATATGCCCCCCCTTCTGATGAACTGCCTCAGTAACCCGCTTCCAGCCTTCCACCTGCTCAGCAGCGTGAATGCCTGGAGTTGCTGGGTAGCCTACTCCCTGCGGTGAGATTTGCGTTGCCTCTGTGACAATTAAACCCGCCGAAGCTCGTTGAGCATAATATTTGACGTTAATTTCTTGGGGAATATTCCCTGCTGCGGCTCGGTTACGAGTTAATGGAGCCATCACGAGCCGGTTGGGCAGCTCATAGCGACCCAGCTGAATAGGAGAAAAGAGAGAAGTCATAAGGAAAATTGGAGAAAGGAACATGATTCGGGGGCTGCTCAATCTTGTAATAATTAGCAGCCCCCGCAAAACCTGATTAGGCAGCTTGACGCCGACCTAAAGCCGTCAGCTTAGCCACCAGCTCAGCTTTAGAACTCACCCCAATCGCTTGATCCACAACTTTACCGTCTTGGAAGATCAGCAGCGTCGGAATGGCGTGAATGTGATGGCGAGTCGCAATGCGATCGAACTGATCAACGTTTAATTTGCCGACCTTAACCTGTCCTGCAAAGTCTGTAGCGATCGACTCAACGACCGGTGCAACTAAGCGACAAGGTCCACACCAAGGCGCCCAGAAATCTACTAGGACGGGCAGGCTGCTGGCAAGAACTTCTTGTTGAAAATTGTCATCGGTTAATGTGATGACGGGAGTATGGTCTGTCATATACAGCACCTCAAACACTATTTGCTAGGAATAAGCGCTTCCGGCTAGCAGGAAGAACAGATTGAAGAGAAAGCCTGCTTAACTGAAGTAGTTAAACCACCATTTAACTAAAATCATAAAGAACTGCTCTAGAAAAGTCAAGTACTTATTTAACTGTTTCAGTAAAAGCTATAGCGGCTTACAATAGAAGCACTCGGAGTTAACGAAATAACTCAAGTGCCTTGAGATCACTACACTTGCTCCTCCTATGCTGCGCTCTTCCAAAGTTTCATTTTTACCTTCAGAAACATCGAAGCGATTTGGGCGATCGCGCCCAGCAGTATGATACGTATAACTCTCCTGTAAAAAACATGACAAATTCGAGGTGGGCAAAGCTCACCTCGAACTCAATATCAACCGTTAGCACCAGTTAATATATTTATATGCCCAGCAGCAATACTCAGTCCTCTCTGTTCCCGACAACTACCAAAACCGATACAGAGCAGCGCGCAAAAATTTTTTCAGCACTTGCCGACCCCACTCGCCTGCGAATCATAGAGCTTTTGGTGGATGGAGGAGAAATGAGCAGTTCAGAAATTGCTAACCAAGCCGAGATCAGCTTAGCGCTTCTGTGCCATCATTCTAAAATCCTGGCGGAATCAGGGCTAGTCTACACCCGCAAAGATGGGCAAACCCGTTATCACCAGCTCAATAGGCAGCTCTTGGCAACCTGTTTTGCCAGCTTGGTTAAGCCTGCCTGATCTGCCAATTGCGAAAATTCATTTAGTAACACTCTTCTGACTCACCAAAAGACTGGTCAGTCTTATAGTTTCTGTAGGGCGGCGGTTGGCGATCCCAGCAGCGTTCTAAAAACTGCACCACATTGGGGTCTTGAATAAGCTGGATGCCAAGACTCGTACTCATGAAGCAGTCTTCTAGAAATTGGACGGGATCGTCGATCCATTGTGGCTCTGGTGCAGCACTTTTTTGCCAGCAGGCTTCTAGCTGCTCTTGGTTGTAAATTTGCCAGAACCGGAGAGGATTGAGCGATTTGAACTCAGGACTGAAGACGGGCTGAGTGAGATATTTCCAAAGTGGGAATTTAAATTTAATCGGGTCGCGTTCCGTATCCATATGTGAGTAGCGCTTCAACAATATTCAAAGATTTCAAGGATCACCCCACTCGTAACGTAGAAGTTTCACGTAATCGTGTCCTCTCCCGTTTGGCTCATTCTATGGAGTGCAACGGCAATTGCTAGCCGGAACAGCCTAGGCAGGCGTTTCAGCTAGATCGCCTCAAGACACAGCAGCTGCGTCCAACATTAGGTCAGAGCCTGCAGCCGATGCATAAGTTGATCGGCAGGCACAACACCTTCAATACGATCGATCGCCTGACCGCGATTGAAGACAACCAGTGTAGGCAGCGCTTGGATTTGGTGCTGTGAGGCTAGAGCCGGATAGTTGTCGGTGTTAATCTTAACGATTTTCACCTTGTCTTTCAGTTCGGCGTTGACTTGCTCCAGCACCTTTGCCATTAGCTGGCAAGGTCCACACCAAGGAGCATAAAAGTCCACTACCAGAGGGACTTTGGAGTCAGAGACTAGAGACTGAAAACTGCCAAACTGCTTTTTCGTTGCCATTGTTGATAAAGGAATGGAGGCTAGAAGACTTGCGAAAAGCTTGACGGTCAATGATTGAAACAGGTTTCTGAAGCAACGCTAGATGAATGAAGCTTGAATACAGGTGATATCGATCTTTGGCACCAATTTCTTAGAGAGTAAATGCTAATCCTTAGACAAAATCTCCTAATTAACTCAGTACCCCCTCTTTTGTGAGGCAATGTAACAATTTGCGAAAGCGCGACAATGTAAAACTGCTACGCCTGCTTCAGCCCGCTAACCACCCTCCAATCCTAGTGAAAATTTTAAGCAGCTGTCGAGGACACCCTAAATCTCTTAACAGAGTTGTTCATAAGTTCTCAAAAGTTTTAACACCTGTTGTCCAAAAATCAGCTATGGCAATTGCTGCAGAAGTTAGGATGGGAACATTTTTGTGGGTGTGCTCCACACGCCCACAAAAATGTTCTATGGCGCTAATGTTCTATGGCGCTGAAACAAAAATAATCTGTAGTCTATTCCAGTGGAACTTGCTGTAAGCACAATAGCGACCGCTATATTGACGAGTGGGCATCAAGCTTTTTGGAGGGCAGCTTTGCCCCCATCCCAAACCGTCAAAGCGTCTTCTGGACTGCCTTAGTTTTGTGGAACTGACGACACCTTTTGGAGGAGGATGGATTGAAGACTGAGTGGAAATGCAGAGTCTCACTCAAGACTTTAGCCAACTCACAGCATTTTGCGCCAAGCAAATGCTCTACAGGCTACCTTGTAAAACAATCCATCTGCACCTATCGTTGGTGATTTACTTTGTAACTTACATTGTTTGAGGAGAAATCATGACATCTTCAGAAGGAAGACTCCAATCGCAGGTGGCGATCGTCACCGGAGCTTCGCGGGGAATTGGAAGAGCCGTCGCATTGGCGCTGGCAGTGGAAGGAGCCGATGTGGTGGTTAACTATGCCAGCTCCAGTCAAGCGGCTGAATCAGTTGTGGCTGAGATCACAGCGATGGGCAGTCAGGCGATCGCGCTGCAGGCAGATGTGGCGCAGGCCGATCAGGTAGAAGCAATGGTAAACGCTGTGATGGATAAATGGGGGAAAATCAATGTCTTGGTGAACAATGCGGGAATTGCACGGGATACGCTGCTGCTCCGCATGAAACTAGAAGACTGGCAAGCTGTGATTGATTTGAACCTGACGGGTGTATTTCTATGTACCAAAGCAGTTAGCAAAGTGATGTTGAAGCAACGCACTGGGCGAATTGTGAATGTTACCTCTGTGGTCGGTGAAATGGGAAACCCTGGCCAGGCGAATTACAGCGCAGCCAAAGCAGGCGTAATTGGCTTCACCAAAACTGTGGCAAAAGAATTTGCACCGCGTGGCATTACCGTGAACGCAGTTGCACCTGGCTTTATTACAACCGATATGACGGCTGATCTGAAGACGGATGATTTACTGAAATTTATTCCGTTGGGTCGCTATGGGCAGCCCGAAGAAGTCGCAGGACTGATTCGTTTTTTAGCGGCAGATGCAGCGGCTGCCTATATCACCGGACAAGTCATTAACGTGGATGGTGGCATGGTGATGGCGTAGAAAATTCAGCCCGACAATGTTACAGGTTCCGATCGCCTAGTTTGATGAAGAACTTAAACTAAGAACTTTGACTGAGAGCAGCGTGAAAGCCATAAGGCTCTGAAACTGCTTCGCTTGATTCACAGAATCAGTCTTGCACAGGAGTTCTTAGACCGTCTTGCACAATATCTCGAAGGATAGCTAGCTGTGCAAAACTAGGCGATTTGACCTGTTGAACGCCAATGAAAGTCATGCCAGACGAGTTTGCCTCCTAAGATGCGCTTTTCTTGCGTCCGCGAGTCGTGGTTTTCGCAGCAGCAGGTTTTTCAGCAGCGGTTTTTGCAGTTGCGGTAGGCGTTGCTTTCGCCTTCTTAGCGGCTGCTTTTGGCTCAGCTTTGGCAGCCGTGCCTCCGCTGGTTCTAGATTGCCGCTTGCTGGGTGCTGTTTCAACTGCTTTTTCAGCCACTGGCGCTTTCTCCAGGGTAGTTGCCACGCCTGCTAGATCAGCTGCCTCAAGCGCAGCCTTGTTGCTCTTGCCCCGTCCACCCCGGCGAGTTGAGCCTTTATCGCGTTTGACAGCAGCAAGGTAGCGCTTCAGTGAAGGAGCCGCAATGGAAACACCCTGCTTACCCAACAGCACCGCAACTTCTTCGTAGGTGTAGCCCCGATCGAGTGCTTCGGTAATGGATTCTTGCAGCAACGAGACAGCTTCCCGCAGAGACCAATTGTTCTTGGGTTTTTCGGGAAGCTCTTTCAGCAAGGTGCTTGCTTCTGCAATCGCAGACTTAGTAACTGCTGCCGCGGCAGATGAACGTTTGCGAGTTGTTGCCATAGTTGAATTCCTATTTGATTGAAGATGGAATGAAACTTCAGAAATCGCTCTAGTGTAAGTCAGTTTTATCAATCCGTCGCTTAGGAAATTTATTCCTAATGATCAAGACGAAATAGACGACTCAATCGATCCAATTAACGAAGTTCATTTCTTTATACATTATCAAGATATCTTTTGTATCAGTTAATTCTTGCAAATCGCGAGAAATTTGAGAACAAAATCCCAGCAAGGCATCAGAATCAGCCATATTGCATAGGAAGTGTTGTATCGATTGAGTAGCAATGTGTTGAAAGAGATGCGATGTGAAAAGATCGCGATCTAGACGAAACGAGCTGAAGCCTGAATTACGATAGGCGGGATCAATTTGCACAACCTGAACTGCACTGTTGGGAAAAAGGGAGCGATTGTATCGGGGGTTGAGGCTGACGCTGCTTAAGACACTGCTACAGCCCAACAATTGCTTCTTTCTAGGGTTTTACCGGATGACTGTAGCGTTGTGTCTTACGGCATGGGCGATCAACACAGCCGAGAAACCGCCAAGGAGAGTAACAGAACGTTCAGTGCGGCACATTCGTGAACTAGATTGTGTTTGCCACTGCCAATCAAAACGTCTGCTGTTGTGAAAAGCATAGTGCCAGCATAATGTGCCAACCAAATCGTAGACGAACAGGGGGAGAAACAAATCGATGCCAAATAGCGGTGAATCATAGCGAGAAAGACATCGATTAAACGGTAAGCAGGGCTACCGTAAAAAGCTTGTTCTGCAAACTGACCCACCGCACAAACTAACGGAACGGCAGCGGCAGGGCAGGTAGATAAATCAGAGACAACAGCAAGAATCGTAAGGCTCGATCGGGCTGCTGCCGCTAAAGACAGTTCGACACCACTGCAAATGAACAAGGGCAGTGTATGGCTTCCGTGCAGTCAGGTTGCCAGCAGCAAATCGCCTCTATATTCAGGAGTACAGCAACCTTCAATTGCATAAAGGATAGATAATTGTTTGGAAGCCCTACTCCTTACAGGTTCCAAAAATAATCTATTTCCTTCTAGGTGCGAGCACCATAACCACTCGGTTATACCATCGTCAGACAAACGATTGGACTGCCTCAGTACGAACCGAGCCGGGCTATAAGGGTTGGTAGATCAGCTTGCGAGGAACGCCTAAACGCTGCGGCAGGATATTGATTCAGTTCCTCGCGCAAGCCCTGCGGAAGCAATTTACAACGCGCTTGAAACATTACTGTTTTGTTTCATTCAACAGGCTAGGCCCCTACAGCGCGGGCTAAAATTGCCCTTATGTTTCAACGGTGATGACGATGGCGGGCAAAATACCAGTGGTTGTGAATGGTGCAACGGGCAAAATGGGGCGAGAGATCGTCAAAGCCGTGGCAGGGGCCGCAGATTTGACGTTGATAGGGGCAGTTGCCCGCAACCCTGCTCTCCAAGGACAAGACATTGGGGAAGTAATTGGCTGCGGCCCATTGGAAGTGCCAGTCATTGCCGATCTGCAGGCAACTTTGGCAATGTCGATGCAGGAAGGGCAAGCCGTGATGGTTGATGTTACTCATCCGGATGCAGTATATGAGAATGTGCGAGCAGCAATTGCCTATGGAGTTCGTCCCGTTGTTGGCACCACTGGATTGTCTCCCGAACAGCTAGAAGACCTCGCTGACTTTGCTGACAAAGCGAGTACAGGAGCGGCAATTGTCCCCAATTTTTCGATCGGCATGGTGCTGCTGCAACAAGCGGCTGTACGGGCATCTCAATATTTTGATCATGTTGAAATCATTGAGCTGCACCACAACCAAAAAGCCGATGCGCCTAGCGGTACTGCCATCCAAACGGCACAGCTCCTGGAAGAATTTGGCAAGCTCTATAATCCGCCTGCCGTTGAAGAAACCGAGAAACTTGCAGGTGCTAGAGGCACACAGACTCAAGATGGTATCCGCATCCATAGCGTTCGTTTACCGGGATTAATTGCCCATCAAGAAGTGATTTTTGGTGCGCCCGGACAGATCTACACCTTGCGGCACGATACGAGCGATCGCGCCTGCTATATGCCTGGTGTGCTGCTGAGTATTCGCAAAGTGGTACAGCTCAAATCTTTGGTCTATGGACTAGACAAGCTGCTATGAGAAGGAAACGCCCGATCGGTCTAGTAGCGATCGTCGTTTACAAAGTCTTTGCTGCCGCAGTGCTTGCATCAGCAGCAGTTGCTATCTTTCTGACGCTGGCACATCATCGTGCTTTGCAGGCGTTTGCTGAAGCTCATTTTGTGGAAGCAGGCAAGGAAGCGATCGTTGGCTGGTTGCTCAGCAGACTGCTTGATTTAACGCCGCGAACGCTGAAGTTAAGCGGGATTGCCACCGCAGCTTATGCCATAGTGACGGCTATTGAGGCGATCGGCTTATGGTATGAGAAAGTTTGGGCAGAACTGCTGGTGATAGCGCTGCTGAGCCTCAGCCTGCCGCCAGAAATCTACGAGCTGCTGCAAGGGGCTTCTTTACTAAAATGGGTGACGTTTGTTGCGAATCTCCTCAGTCTGGGCTATGTGCTGTACCGCTTCCTGAAGACCAAACGCCAAACGTCCTAAAGCTGCTTGCTCCAATGGGGCAGCCGTTTTGTCCAAAAAAATTGCCTGACCCTATAAGCCCCCAAGGTCAGGCAATGAATCACCTGTAAGGACGCTAGCTTAACCAGATGAACTAAACAGCCGAATTGCCCCCTGACTGCCTAGCCCTTCTGAACGTTGCGTTCTCCAGAAGTAAATTCATTGTGTCCTGTAGGGTCTGGCTTTGGCTTAGAGACAAGTACGGAACTTTTGAGCAGAGAGTATACGCAGGCGATCGCCAACTTCCGTAGATTTACATTCGCCAATGGATTTAATCTCGTTCTACGCAAACCCACTGGCAGAAATGCTAGGCTCAAATTCAGTGAAGTCAATGTGTTGCACTGCTGGACTATGTTAATTCCCCTAACGCGCCAAAAATTTGAGGAGCTGATTCCCAGAGTTGCAACAGGCGACCAGTACAAACACGCCTGGGGAAAGCTGCCCGATTTTCTGCGGCGGTTGTTAATCTCCGTGGCAGGTGTGGTGGCAGCATCTATTCTTCAGCTCTTTCTGGGCGATGACCTGTGGTGGATCTCCTTCACGTTGGGGTTTGGGGTAGCTTTTTACTGGCTTTGGAGTCCGGTGTATTTCGCCAGTCGACGGAATCTGGAGTGTCGCAGCTATCGATACAGTGGCTTTTGGCAAGGAAGAGTGCTGGATCGATTTGTTTCAGAAGAGCTGGTTGGCAAGGAAGAAACGGTGAACAAGCTGGGCGAGCTGGTAATTGTGGAGAACCGCGAGCGGCGGTTGAATCTGATTGTGGGGGATAAGGGCGGGTTTGAGACGAAGCTGCTAGTGCCGCTGAAGCGCGAGCACCGTGCAATTCGGGTTGGCGATATTGCGGAGATGGTCGTGATGTCTAGCCGACCAGATCTAAGCCTTATTAACAAAGTGTCAGACGTTTATTTGCCAGAATGCAATCTCTGGATCTCAGATTATCCTTACTTAAGACACGATGCGTTTTTGGAAATGAGCAAAGAGATCGGGCAACGCCGCCGCGATCGCCGTCGTTGATTAAGGCTGCAGCTGCCGTACTAGATGCGCCAGCTCTGGCAAAATTAGTTTTTCCATTGCCAACCGAACAGCATTGCTTGATCCGGGCAGCGAGAAAATAAGCTTGCCTTGATAGACCCCGGCAATCGATCGAGAGGCAATTGCTCGCGAGCCGATGTCTTGGTAGCTGAGCCAACGAAAAATTTCACCAAATCCGGGCAGTGTTTTATCGAGGAGCTGCTCGATCGCATCGTAGGTGGTGTCTCTAGGTGCAATGCCTGTTCCCCCGTTGAGAATGACGGCATTGAGATCCAATTGCTGCCCCAGACGCTTGAGCTGGGTTTGGATTTGAGCGGGTTCGTCCTTCACCAGCAAGTAATCTACAATTTGGTGCCCCGCAGCTTGAAGCAATTCCTGAATCAGCTGCCCACTGCGATCGGTGGCTGGCGATCGGGTGTCGCTTACCGTGATGACGGCGCACTGGAGGGAGATTGGCTGGGGATCGGGATGGGGTGTATGTGACATGGGGGAGGGATGGGGGATGAAAAAGGTTTATGATTTGCCTGATTTTAAGCGTTAGGCTGTGTGGTTCCCACATCCCACCTTGCGTTTAAGCTTTGTTGAAGCCTAAGTCGTTTTCTTCGGCATAGCGCTCCATAAACCGCATAAAGCGATCCCAATCGGCTACGCTTTTCATCACGTAAACGGCTTCTAGACCATCCGGCTTACCGTTAATGAATTTAGCGTTAACGTTCCGAGTTGAGATTTCGCCTTCTTCATCGATCATGTACATGCCAGTGATGTCGTCGGTACTTTCACTATTTAAGGCTTTGGGATTTTGAAAGTAGAAGATTGCCTGCCCATTGTTGCCGTCTTTAGAGCGAGTCATTCGAACATCAGGCACAACTTCTTCGGTCACACCTCTAGAAAACTGAATTTCTGCCATGCTGTTTTCCTTAACGATTATTTACGTTGGCTTAATCTATTTTCCCATTTTTTGGCATTGCTAGTTTTATCGAGCTAGGTGATGTTGCAGCCGCACCTAGCTGTATCTGTATCTGTTAAAAGGGGACATCCTCTAAAAGGGGACATCCTCCTCAGAATCCTCAGAATCCCCTTCTAGTTGAGCAACGTGATCAGTAGGGCTGGTATTGAGGGATGGCAATGCTGGATCGATCGGGGTTTCCTCTTCCAGGTCAATGATTTGCCCATTGAACATCTGTGCCACGCTTTTGGCAGCTCTGCTCACAAGGTCTTCTTCAACCACAGGCAAGGAAACGTTGCTGGGGCTCGGGAGCGCAGTAAGTGGAGGAGGGTTGGATGGGGCAGCATAGGCAGGGCGATCGGCTTGTGCTGAGCTAGACTCGGCGCCTGTGCGGGGAGAGTGTGGAGCATTCGGCTCCTTGACGATAGGGCGATCTTTAGAAGCGTTAGAAGCGTTTGGCATAGCTGCGACAGTCCCAGCTTGGGGAGGAGGGGCAGCATCTGCTTCGGCTGTCGCAGCTGGGCTAGGCAGATTGGTCACCTCAATACTGACTCTTATTTTGTGACCATAGAGCTGCTCAAAGGCTGCTTCTACACTGGGAAGCTGCTGCTTTGCCATGCCAAACAAAGGCTGTGAGCTAATGCCGACCCTTGCCTGTGCTCCATCGAAGGCAAGCAAACAGCCCTGCTGACGAAACAGGGCATGAGTTAGCCGCTGGAGCCGATTCAAGATGTTATCCCAAATTTGCTGGAGGGCAGCCGCATCTGCTCGAGCCGCTGCAGCAGGTGACTCTGCCGCAGGCTCTTGCTGAGGAGCTTGTACGTCTTCATCGACTGGTGCTGGATCGTCAGCTTCAGCTTCAAACGAGGGTTGAGGTGCAGTGGGCGGTGGGCTAGGCGGTGAGATTGAGCTGGGCGGTGAGCTAGGCGGTGAGATTGGGCTGGGCGGTGAGGCTGGGGCAACTGCTGTAGGGGGCTGGCTGGGCTGTGGGGGAGTGGGGCTGGACGGCGTGGGCTGGGGCGATCTCGCTTTGCCATTGCGGGTGGGAACTGGATACACCATATCTAACCCGATCGCCGAGGGAAGTAGCCCGGTCAACGTCACTTCTAGCCACAGGCGGGGCTGAGTGCTATTTTTGACCTGCACTTCGCTTTCGCGCAGGCGTTGCTGACCGGTCAGGATCGTCTGGATCTCCAGAGTTTCGGCAAACTGGCAGAGGTCTTTCCAGGTGGGAGGCGTGAGTGCCACTAAATCGAGGCGATCGGGCGCAGTTTTGGCAATCAGCAAATCCCGATAGAAGCTGGCCAGGTTTTGCAAGACGGTGAGCGGTTCGCGCCCGCGATCCATGAGGCGGCGGGTTTGCTCAATTACGGTAGTGGCATCGCTAGCAGCGATCGCCTGGAGCAGCGTCAGCAAGTCTCGTTCTGGAACAGCTCCCACTAAATCCCAAACGCGCTCGACGGTAATTTGCCCTTCCAGCAAGCTGAGCTGGTCAAGCAGGCTTTCGGCATCGCGTAAGCCACCCTGGGAGATTTGAGCAATCAGCTGGATCGCTTCAGGGGCGATGGCAATCGACTCTTGCTGGGCGATTTTGCTCAAGTGCGCCACCATGGCTTCTAGCGGGATGCGGCGGAAGTCAAAACGCTGACAGCGAGAGATGATAGTGGGAAGAACGCGCTGAGGGTCGGTAGTCGCGAGGACAAAGACAACGCGATCGGGGGGTTCTTCAAGGGTCTTCAGCAGGGCATTGAAGGCGGCAGTGCTGAGCATATGGCATTCATCCACCACATACACCTTGTAGCGACACTGCACCGGCGCAAACTGCGATCGTTCAATCAATTCTCGGATGTTGTCTACCCCGGTATTGCTAGCAGCATCAATCTCAATCACATCCAGGGCAGAGCCATTGGCGATCGATCGGCAAGCCTCACAAATGCCGCAGGGCTGCTCGGTAGGCACATCTGAATTGAGGCAGTTGAGCGATTTTGCCAAAATCCGGGCGCTGGATGTTTTGCCGGTTCCTCTGGCTCCTGTAAACAAATAGGCAGGGGCGATCCGCTGCTGCCGCAGGGCATTGGTGAGCGTGGTGGCGATCGCGGCTTGCCCCACCAGTTCAGCAAAGGTCTGGGGGCGATATTTGTGGTGGAGCGGTTCGTAAGCCATGAGGGGAGTGAGGGATGAAGGGCGGCTAGCGGGGCGATATCAGCGATATCTTTGTACCAGTTATCTTTGTACCAGTTAGTATTAGCGCAAATTTGGAAATTTAGGTGCAGTGACCCCGAAGATTTCAGGCAGCTGAGTGCGCCTGAATGCCTGAAATTCTGTTACCTTAAGAGGCTGTAGAGATAGCGTTTGATCGCCTCAGGGTCATTCTCAGCCGTCAGCCCTCTGTGAGTAGGTCGCAAGTCAACGAAGTTGCGAACCCTTCCTGAACCTGGCCCCAGAACCCGACCCGGAGGAACGGCTAGAGGTAGGGCATTATGGCACTGATCGTCCAGAAGTACGGTGGTACGTCGGTTGGCTCGGTTGAACGAATTCAGGCAGTGGCGCAGCGAGTGGTCAAGTCAGCACAGGCGGGGCACTCGGTGGTCGTGGTGGTGTCGGCCATGGGCAAAACCACCGATGGGCTAGTGAAATTGGCGCATCAGCTCGCCGTCACGCCCAGCCGGCGGGAGATGGATATGCTGCTGTCAACCGGGGAGCAGGTGTCGATCGCTCTGATGAGCATGGCGCTGCAAGAATTAGGGCAGCCTGCGATCTCCTTGACGGGAGCACAGGTGGGCATTGTGACAGAGGCAGAACACACCCGCGCCCGGATTTTAAGTATTGCCACCGAGCGCATAGAGCAACATCTGCAGGCGGGGCGGGTGGTGGTGGTTGCCGGATTCCAGGGGGTTAGCAGCCCGATCGATTTGGAAATTACAACGCTGGGACGAGGCGGTTCTGACACGTCAGCGGTGGCGCTAGCAGCTGCCCTCAAAGCCGACGCCTGCGAAATTTATACCGATGTTCCAGGCATTCTCACAACTGATCCTCGCCTTGTACCCAATGCCCAGCTCATGAGCGAGATTACGTCTGACGAAATGCTGGAGCTAGCCAGCCTCGGGGCAAAAGTGCTGCATCCACGTGCGGTGGAAATTGCTCGCAACTATGGCGTGCTGCTCGTCGTGCGCTCTAGCTGGACGGACGATCCTGGAACGCGGGTGCTGTCGCCTGTGCCGCAGCCCCGCCCCCTGGAAGGGTTAGAGATCGTGCATCCGGTTGATGCGGTAGAGTTTGACACCGATCAAGCGAAGATCGCTATGCTGCGGGTTCCCGATCGCCCCGGTGTGGCAGCACGGCTGTTTGGCGAAATTGCTCGTCAAGATCTGGATGTGGATTTGATTATTCAATCGATTCACGAGGGCAACACAAATGACATTGCCTTTACGGTCACAAAGCATTCGTTAAACCGAGCAGAAGCAGTGGCAGCGGCGATCGCGCCCGCCCTCCGGAATGCAGTCGATCCAGATTCAGGCGAAGCGGAAGTGCTGGTAGAACGGCAGATGGCAAAGGTGAGCCTGGCTGGAGCTGGCATGATTGGACGACCGGGCGTGGCAGCAGAAATGTTTTCTACGCTGGCGGCAGCAGGCATTAACATCCAGATGATCTCCACCTCTGAGGTCAAAATTAGCTGTGCGGTAGCGGCTGAAGACTGCGATCGAGCGGTGGCAGCCCTATGTCAGGCATTTCAGGTGGAAAGTTCGCCGGTGCGCGATCCGCATGTGGAACGGCAAGTCAATCCAGAGCCGGTGCGGGGAGCTGCCCTTGATCTCAAACAGGCGCGGCTGGCAATTCGGCATGTGCCCGATCGCCCCGGCATGGCGGCTGAAATCTTTCGCTTGCTGGCAGACCACAATATCAGCGTCGATATGATCATCCAGTCGCAGCGCTGCCGCTTGGTGGATGGTGTAGCCACCCGCGACATTGCCTTTACGGTGCCGCAGAGTGATGCAGATGAGGCTTGTGCTGCGCTGCGGCAGGCGGCTCCGGAGGTGGGCTGCGGTGAAATTGTGGTGGATCGGGCAATTGCCAAAGTCAGCATTGTGGGAATGGGCATGGTGGGGCAGCCAGGGGTAGCAGCCCGCATGTTTGAGGCGCTAGCAGCCGAGCGCATTAATATCCAGATGATCGCCACCTCTGAGATCAAGATTAGCTGTGTGGTAGACGAGGAAGATGGCGTGCGGGCGCTGCAGGCGGTGCATGCGGCGTTTGGCTTGTCTGGGACTGAGCGAGTCGTGGTTCCAGCCTAGAATGTAGATACAGTCGGTTTGGGCAATCTACGGCAGGGGGAAAGGCATGGAAACGCAACCAGAGGCGACACAAGCCGGCGAGAATGCCCCTCTTCCAGAGAATCGCGCCCTCCACGAAATCCAAGCCAACCCTAATTCGCCTGCGATGGGTGGCGGTTTGCCGATTATTGAATATTGGGCAGCCCACACCCTCTCCCCAGAAGCGCCCAAGCTCTGGCAAACCCTGTTGCACAACAGCGCCTGCTTGTCTTGCGCCTGGGGAACAGGCGGACAAAAAGGCGGATTCACCAACGAAGACGGCGAAAAGCTGCAGCGCTGCGCCAAGAGCGTCGAGGCGATCTCCGCAGAGATTATGCCGGCTGTGCCAGATGATTTCTTTGCAAACTACTCGATCGCCGAACTGCAGCAGCTCTCCTCTCTAGAAGCCGATCGCCTCGGTCGGCTCAGCTATCCAGTCATCCTCAGAGCAGGCAGCGATCGCTATGAGCGAATTTCCTGGGAAGAGATTTATCAGCTCACCGAAGCGGGCTTTCGCAAACCGCCTGAGCGGGTCGCGTCTTACAGCTCTGGGCGATCGTCCAATGAGGCAGCCTATCTGCTGCAGCTAATGCTGCGGACGCTGGGCACCAACAACCTGGCAGATTGCTCGGATCTATGTCATGCCCCTTCTACCGTGGGGCTAAAACAAGTCTTTGGTACCAGCACCTCGATCGTCAGCCTGGAAAGCCTCAAGCAGTCCGACTGCGTGGTACTGATTGGCTCCAATGCACCGGCCAATCATCCCCGGTTGATGAACGAGCTGATTAAGCTGCGCGATCGTGGTGGCAAAGTCATTGTGGTCAATCCGGTCATTGAGGTGGGGCTGGTCAAATTTGGTTCGCCTGCCTTCCCGGTGCGATCGCTGCTTCCAGGCTCCGAGATCGCCACGCTTTACCTGCAGGTGATTCCAGGCAGCGACGTGGCCCTGTTTGTGGGCATTCAGAAAGCGCTGCTGGAGCAAGGGCTGGCCAAGCTGGACTTTATGCAGGCGCACACCGAAGACTGGCAAACCGTGATGGAGCAAGCCCAGAATACGGACTGGGACACGATTATAGACACTTGCGGCATCTCACAAGAAGAAATTGCGGCAGCAGCAACGATGATCGGTACGGCTCAAGGCGCGGTTTTTGCTTGGGCAATGGGGGTGACCCAGCAGGACAACGGAGTGGATAACATCTACAGCATTGCCAACACGGCGCTGATGGCGGGTCAGGCGGGCAAGCTGGGCGCAGGCGTGATGCCTATCCGGGGGCACTCCAATGTGCAAGGCTTTGGCTCAATGGGCGTTTCGGCAACGCTGAAGCAGGAGATCAAAACGGCGCTGGAAGCATTGTTGGGTCGATCGCTCGATTTGCCGCAGGGCTATGATACTCGTGCCCTGATCGAAGCTGCCGATGCAAACAAAGTGGACACACTGCTCTGCTTGGGCGGCAACCTGTACGCTGCCAACCCTGACTTAGGGCAGGCAAAACGCGCCCTCAACCAGATCGAGACGATCGTTTACCTTGCCACCAAGCCCAATCTGGGGCACTTCCACGGGTTAGCCCAGCAAAACACGATCATCGTTCCAGTGTTCAATCGCTTCGAGAATCCCCATAAAACCACCACAGAGTCCGGCAACAATTTTGTGCGGCTCAACGACGAAGGCACCACCCACCTGAAGAACGCCGATCTAATCTCAGAAGTAGAATTCCTCTCGGAGCTTGCTCATCGGCTGCACGGAACCTATCCCGTAGATTGGCGCAGGCTGCAAGATACCCAATACGTGCGGCAGCTGATTGCCCAAACGATTCCGGGCTATGAAAAAATTGGGGCGATCGACGACACCCAGGAAGAATTTACGATCGCCAATCGCATCTTCACCCAGCCCTACTTTGCCACGGCTTCAGGCAAAGCCAAAATGATGCCTACGCCGCTGCCCCACCTGTCATTGCCCAGCCCGTCGGACTTTGGCGTTACTGAATTAACTCGCGGCATTGTGGTGGCGCTAATGACCGGACGCAGCTACTCACAGCACAATACGGTAGTCTACAAAATTGCCGATCGCTATCGTGGTATGCCGCACCGCAACTGTATTTTGATGAATGCGGGGGATATTCGTCGGGCTGGGCTAAAAGAACACGATCGCGTCACCGTACAGGCAGATGCCGGAAAACTAGAGAACGTAGAAATCATCCAGGGGATGGTGCGCGAAGGCTCAGCCCTGATGTTCTACCCGGAGGTGAACGTTATCTTTAAAGCGCGGATCGACGAGCGATCGGGAACGCCGGCCTTCAAGCGAGTTCCAGCCCTCGTGTATGCCTAAAAGCTTCTATGCCTAAACGCGTCAGTGTCCAAATCAGCAGAGGCGATTTATCATAAGCGGATTGCCCGTTGTAAAGCGGCGATCGCTGCTAGATCTGTTCTCACTCCGATCGTGACTATGAGCGTCCTCAAGTTCCTGACTAAATCTGATTACTTGCTTCGAGAAACCCTGCTGGGACTCAAGCGCGGCGGCTGGATGAACTGGGCCGCCGTAAGTACAGTCACCGTTCTGCTGTTTTTATTTGGCATTAGTCTGCAGGCTTCCTGGCAGTTAGAAGGACTGCTGAATCAGTTTGGCAGCCAGCTAGAGGTGTCGGTTTACCTAGACACAGGCATACAGGCAGCAGATGTGCAGGCGATCGCCACCACCCTTCCGGGCGTCGCGAGGGTTACTGCCGTTCCCAAAGAAGCCGCTTGGGCAAAGCTAGTCCAGGAAATGGGGCTGTCTGATCTGCAGGGCGTCACCGACCAGCTAGACGGCAACCCGCTCGTTGATGAGCTAAAAGTCAAAGCAGAACAAGCCGATGCAGTTCCTACCCTCGCGGCTCAGCTTGAAGCCATGCCAGGTGTTGATAAAGTTCAATATGTGGACGAAGCCGTACAGCGACTTGCCCAACTCAATCGCGGTTTGAACTGGGTCAGCGCTGGGCTAACGACCGTGTTAAGCCTGACAGCGATCGCCGTTGTCACCACCACTATTCGCCTGATCGTGATGGCTCGATGCCGCGAAATCGAGGTGATGCAGCTCGTAGGCGCAACCACCGCCTGGATCTATCTGCCGTTTATCTTGCAGGGGCTGGTGCTAGGCGCGGTGGGCGCTTGCATTGCTTGGGGGCTAATCGCCGGACTTCAGGAGTTTGTTAAAAACCTGCTGGCGCAGCAGCCAGAATTCATTCAGTTCCTCACGGCAGGAATGCAGCTTTCTCTCCAGGAGCTGATTCTGCTGCCGCTCTCGCTGTTGGGGTTGGGCATGGCGGTTGGGCTGATGGGCAGTTTATTTGCAGTGCGGCGGTTTGCAGTGCGTTAGGCTGCGTTTCTAGTGCTGCGTTTCTGAATCTGTGTTTCTGGTGGTATTTTTCTGGTGCTGTGTTGTTGCCGCTTACTACACCATGTCGCAGTCAAGCGTTAGCGCCTGTTTTAAGATCGCTCTGTATTGCCGATCGGGAATTACATAAGCACCAAAGCGAGCCAGATGCGGGTTCATCATTTGTGCATCGAATAAGATAAAACCTTGCGATTGCAGGTGTTCCACTAGCTTGACCATTGCTACCTTCGATCCCTCTGGAATTTGGTAAAACATCGATTCACCGATGAAGGCTCCGGCGATCGCAATTCCCAAAATGCCGCCTGCTAGCTCATCCCCCTGCCAAGTTTCAAAGCTATGCGCCCAGCCCGTCAGATGCAGCTGCCAATAAATTTCCTTTAGCTCCGCTGAGATCCAAGTTTCATCTCGGTTGGCACAACCCTCTACAACCGCCCGAAAATCCCGATTGATCGCCACGCTGAAACGGTTTTGATTGAGGACTCGCCGCAGTGACGTGGGGTAGCGGAAGCGATCGTCTAACGGAATCAGAGTGCGATCTGGGCTGGTGTACCACCCCAAGTTTTTGCCCTCGTCATCTGCCATCAAGAAATAGCCCTGAGCATAAGCCTCAAGAATGGCAGGAATGTTGTACTGATAACTCATACGTTCACTCTAAGCGGTCGCAACTATTGGACTTGAGGAGAGTTACAGCAATTTTCGCTTGAATAGACTACAAATTATTTTTGGAAGCCGCACTGCAGACAGCTTTCAAAAATAATTCAACTTATTACAGTGCAATATCACGAAATACTCCATCGAGATGACTTGAACTGTTCTATGCCAACATTATGATCAATGGCATCTAAAGCTTAATGGCATTAATAGCCTCTAACGTTAATAGCATCTAAGTTCGTGAGTGCGTAGCATGACAGAACCGATCGAAGCAATTACCCTGCCTCCCGCCCAAAACCCCGAGCAGGAAGGCGAGTGGCTCCAGACAAGTCTCCAGAAATGGCTAGATGAAGAGTTTATCCCAGAAGCGGTCAACCAAACGATCGCGCATCGCGCTGCTCAGGTTTTTGTCCGCCAGCGGATGGAGGGCGAAAATGATTTGGGGTCACTGGTGATTGCGATCGTGACGGAGCTGCAAGGCTTTGATTTTTCCAAAAGCTTCTATAGCGAGTTTGCCGTAGCAAACGCCGTTAGCGATTTGTTGCTTGATAGCTTGGGAATTGATCGCTGCTGTGGGCAAGGATAACCAACAGCTAGTTCAGCGTTTTTATAGAGCGCATCCCCTTATAGAGGGAGAATAGACAGAAAACTTGTTAACTTTTGCTTAGGTTGGCTACGGTTTTGTATTGCTTTTAACAGAAAGTATTAACTATTTCGATTGTATTTATCCATTCGCGTAAATATCTTCTGCTAGTATGACCATGGAACGCCTTTAGCAGATCCACTGCCCTCAAAGACACCAACTAACATGACACTTACACTGAGTCCAGAGGCTGCGAGATTTCAGCGAGACATTAAATTGGGACGGGTTTTAGTAGTTGAAGATGAGGAGCTGATTCGTGAGACGATCAGCCTTGCCCTGACCGAAGAAGGCTACGAGGTGATGACGGCCGAGGACGGGCGGCGTGGCTTAAATTTAGTCTGTAGCAAAGCAGGCGAAACCAGCTTTAAGGAAGCTGTCGGTTTTGATCTAATTATTCTGGATTTAATGCTGCCCTATGTGAACGGGCTGGATTTGTGTCGGCTGATTCGCCACGAAGGAAATAGCGTCCCTATTCTGATGCTGAGCGCCAAGGGCACAGAAACCGATCGCGTAGTGGGGCTAGAAGTTGGCGCTGATGATTATTTAACCAAACCTTTTGGGATGCGGGAGCTGGTGGCTCGTTGTCGAGCGTTGTTGCGGCGGCATCGCCATACCCAAGCGCCCACTCCAGAGGCAGCCCTGCGGTTTCACGATATTACTCTCTTTCCGCAGGAGTGTCGCGTTACGGTGCGGGGGGAAGAGGTAACGCTCTCGCCCAAAGAATTTCGGATTTTAGAACTGTTTATTTCTCATCCGCGTCGCGTCTGGTCGCGCGAGCAGCTCATTGAGCGGATTTGGGGTCCTGACTTTATGGGCGATAGCAAAACCGTGGATGTGCATATCCGCTGGCTGCGCGAAAAGCTGGAGCTAGACCCAAGCCGCCCAGAATATTTGCTCACTGTGCGAGGATTTGGCTACCGCTTTGGATAGTCGTTTGTCTTAACGCCTGCCTTAAAAGCGCCTGATCTGCTTCTTGAAAGAACCGGCTGCAGGTCTAGAACATTCCAAATCAACTCATGAGCAAAGCGAGGTAAGGTGTTAATAACATCCTCCCTTGCCGCGTTTGTGATCGACTTTCTTTTAGGACTGCTAGTTGGACTTGGTTTGCTTTGGTGGCAACGATCGCGTGCTAATGCCAGAGTTGAAAGCTTGGTACAGCGTCTCAACCCGCAGATTTCAGGCTATCCGTTTTCTTCGACTTCTCAGCTAGCACTGGCGATTGCAGAGCAACAGAGGGCACAGCAGCAGCTAGAACAGCAGGTTGCTACCTATCAGCAAATTTTGCAGAGGTCACCCGTCGGGTATCTGCAGGTTGACGACGAAAACCGCTTTCTGTGGTGCAATTCGCAAGCCCAAAAGCTGCTCGGTATTCCGGAAGCTTTTCCCAGCAAGCCCCGCCTGCTGCTAGAAGTGGTGCGATCGTATGAGCTAGACGAGCTAATCGAGTGGACCCGTGATGCTGGTGAACCCTGCCAAAGCGAGTGGATTTTTTACCCAATTAATGCCGACCCCACCCGCCTCCTAGAGCAAGAGGCATATGCGCTACGGGGCTATGGCTTGCCGCTGCCAGACCATCAAATCGGTATTTTTCTAGAGAACCGCCAAGAAGCCTTAAGGCTAGTGCAGCAGCACGATCGCTGGACGTCCGACTTGGCACATGAGCTAAAAACGCCGCTCACCTCGATTCGGCTAGTAGCAGAAACGCTACAGTCTCGCCTGCAGCCACCGCTCAGGGGGTGGGTTGACCGATTGATCAATGAAACTGTCCGCCTCAGTACCCTGGTGCAAGACCTCTTGGATTTGAGCCGCGGCGGACGTAGCCTCAGCGCTAGCCTGCAGTTCCAGCCTGTTGATTTAGTCGAACTTGTGCACTCAGTTTGGAATAGTTTGGAGCCACTGGCTCGCAAAAAGCATCTCCACCTGCGCTACACCGGACCCGATCGCCTGTTGATGCAGGCAGACTTGCCCCGGATGCACCGACTGCTGATTAATCTGCTGGACAACAGCATTAAATATAGCCCGTCGCATCAGCCGATTAGAGTGCAAATCGCGCTAGATCCACCGCTGTCCGATAGCCTTCAGACCGAAGACAATGACAGCGATCGGCAGGTCTGCCTTGATGTGATTGACTATGGCTCTGGTTTTCCCGAGAAAGCCCTCCCCCATGTATTTGAACGGTTTTATCGGGCTGATTTGTCTCGCGCTCGTACTCCGCTGGCAGAGACAGTTCCTGAAACGCCATCGCGGACAGGCAATGATAAAGCCGACTCGCAGACCCGCGACAGCCAGCCCTCAAATTCGGTGGCAGCCGATTGGCAGCTGCGGGGCAGCGGATTGGGTTTGGCGATCGTTCATCAAATTGTGGAGGTACATCAGGGAACAGTCCGGGCAAGTAATCATCCCGAGACGAACGGCGCATGGCTGCAGGTGCGATTGCCCTGGCACCTTGTTAAACAAAGCTAAGTTAAACAAAGCTAAATCGCCTTTTAGATCTTGCTGAAAGGGTTATTTTTCCGAACGCAAAGCGCCCAAAAAAATAACCTTCAAAAAAGATTGGCAGCAAGCAGCCCCAAAACTCAAGAAACCTCCTATAGCACAGCGCTGTCTTGTAATATCGGTACATGTAGGGCAGGCATGGGCTTGGATAATTTTGGAGAATTTTTTGTATTTTATACAGTTGCGAACTGCTATAAGCTGAAGATCGCTAAAGCCTGCCAAGCCATATTGCCCGTATTACTGAAACAGAACCGAAACAGATAAAACAGCAGACCGCATGAGCGAACGATTGCAAAAGATTTTGTCGCAGTGGGGAATCGCCTCTCGCCGTCAGGCAGAGCAGATGATTCTGGAGGGGCGCGTGCGGCTAAATGGCGCTGTGGGGCACCTGGGGCAAAAAGCCGACCCAGCTGTCGATCGCATTGAAGTAGACGGCAAGCTGATTCAGCCCCAACGCCCTGCTAAGCTATATTTGCTGCTGCATAAACCGCTGGGTGTGGTATCTACCTGTGCTGACCCAGAGGGACGATCGACTGTGCTAGAGTTGCTGCCAGAGGCTTTGCAGCATCAGTCCGGTCTTCATCCGGTCGGCAGGCTAGATACTGATTCCTCAGGTGCGCTGCTGCTAACGAATGATGGTGAACTCACTGCTCACCTGACTCATCCCCGCCATGATATTCCCAAAACCTATCGCGTTTGGGTTGAAGGGCAGCTCTCAGAGTCGGCTTTAGCCCAGTGGCGGCGTGGCATTTTGCTAGACGGCAAGCCCACGCGCCCTGCTGAAGTGCGCGTCTTGCGACGGTACCCCTCCACCGCGTCCAGTCCGCAAGGGCAAACCTGTTTACAGGTGGTGCTGCGCGAGGGCAGAAATCGGCAGATCCGGCGGGTGGCAGCTCAGCTGGGCTACCCAGTGGCGCGGCTGCAGCGGCTGGCGATCGGCGCGATCGAACTAGGCACTTTGCCCAAGGGAGCCTATCGCCCTTTGAATGAATCCGAACTAGCCTACATCCAAGCTCAGCTCAATGCTCAATCACACCCCCAGATGCCAGAACGCGAGCAATTAGAGGTCGGTTCATGATGACAAAAGACAATCCCCTCACTCAACAAGAGCAAATCCAACGGCTGATGCAGATTGGAGCCTATTTGCGTCAGGTGCGGGAAGACCACGCGCTTTCTCTGGAGGAAGTTGCTGCTCGCACCTTAATTCAGCCGCGGCTGCTGAGGGCGATCGAGTCTGGCGAAATGCATCAGCTACCGGAGCCAGTCTACATTCAGGGGTTTATCAAACGCTATGCTGACAGCCTGGGGCTAGACGGCAGCGATTGTGCAGAGGCTTTCCCCACTGAGAAGGCGATGCGCGTTCCAGCCCAAGCGACCTGGACAGCTAGCCCTGCCGCACAGCTGCGACCCTTGCATCTTTATGTCGCGTATATTGCGCTAATTGTGGCATCCGTGAGTTTGCTATCTCATATTGTGGAGCGATCGGCTACGGCTCCAAGTTCATCGGCAAGTCCCCAAGCTGCTACCGTTCCAGCACAACCTGCCCAGAACACCAGCGCAACCGCAAACAGCCCAGCCGCAGTAGGTCTCTCGACGATAGCAGCATCGCCCAGCCCCAGTCGTCCTGCCACCTCAGCTAAGCCCGTCCAAGTGGAGATGAAGCTAACGGCACAGTCTTGGATCGAAGTTGAAGTGGATGGGGAGGTAAAACTGGCGGAAGTGCTGCCAGAGGGAGCAGAGCGTAGCTGGACGGCAGATAAGGAACTGCGAATCCGTGCAGGCAATGCAGGCGGGGTTGAGCTGGCTTACAATGGCGGCGCCGCAGAATTGATGGGCGCACCCGGTGCAGTAGAAGAAAAAACTTTTTCGCCAGGTTCACCCAGTTCAGCCACTCAGAACAACGCAAGCGTACCCAAGCCGGAATAGAGATCCTGCAGCATTACAGCAGTTTTTACTAACGAGAAAAAACTGCTGTAATGCTATATGGAAGCTGCGCAGGGCGCGGTTTCTATGATAATTGTGTGACTAGTGGCTTCAACTGTTCAAACCAGAAATTTACTGCCGATTGCGAAAATACCACCGCATAAACAGTTTCTCTAGCTCAACCCAAACGAACATCAGCAAACTGAAGCCAATGCACACGCCCAACTCTGTTGGGCTCAGATAGTGCGTTCCAAAGAAATCGCGCAGCGGTGCGACATAGATCAGCATCAGCTGCAAGACGATCGTTAAACCAACGGCGATCAAAATAAACGGATTGGAGAAGGGATTTAGCTCATACGTCATGCGGGTATTCGATCGAATAGCCATTGCGTGACCCATTTGAGCCAAACACAGCATGGTAAATACCATCGTTTTCCAGCGTTCGGTATCGCCGCCCGTGGCATTCACGTAGTTGTACGACCAGACCATCAGGATGATCGTCAAGATTGCTAGCACAATACCAATGCGAATCATGTACAGCCCCAGCCCGCGCGCAAAAATACTTTCGCTAGGGCTGTGGGGCGGGCGTTTCATCACATTGGGTTCTGCAGGTTCCACTGCCAGTGCTAAAGCCGGTAACCCATCGGTCACCAGGTTCATCCAGAGAATTTGTAGGGGAGTCAGCGGCACTCCACCACCCACCAGCAGTGGGGAAGCAGCGATCGTCAACACTTCTCCAATATTCGATCCCAAAATGTATTTGATAAAGCGACGAATATTGGTATAAACGACGCGCCCCTCTTCCACCGCCGAAACGATGGTGGCAAAGTTGTCGTCTAGCAGCACCATATCGCTGGCTTCTTTGCTCACATCTGTTCCTGTGATGCCCATCGCTACGCCAATGTCTGATTGCTTCAGGGCAGGCGCATCATTGACCCCATCACCCGTCATGGCGGCGATGTTGCCCCGCTGCTGGAGTGCCTGCACAATTCGTAGCTTGTGTTCTGGCGCAACTCTGGCATAAATGCTGACCCGATCGACTTCCTCAGCCAACTCCTGCTGGCTCATTCTTTCGAGCTGCTGACCCGACAGCACGGGATCACCTGGGTTAGCAATCCCTAGATCAGTGGCGATCGCCTGCGCCGTTAGCTGATGATCGCCAGTAATCATAATCGGGCGAATCCCTGCTGATTTGCAGCGGGAAACTGCTTCTCGGACTTCGGGTCTGGGTGCATCTAGCATGTCTACCAGCCCCAGCCAAATCATTCCCTGTTCCATCTGCTCTGTCACGCCTTCTGATGGAATCGCATCTAACGGACTATAGGCAAACCCCAGGACGCGCAAACCTTGCCCTGCCAAAGCGTTATTCCGCGCCAGAATTCGATCGCGCTGTTCAGGAGTGAGGGTTTCAACTTGTCCTCCCGCTTGCACCTGCTGACAGCGTTCTAGAACGAGTTCGGGAGAGCCTTTACAGAAGAGGGATAAAGTAAAAGACAGTGGGGCAGCTTCATCTTTTTGCCTGCCGCTTTCTGCTTGAACGATCACGCTCATGCGCTTCCGCTCAGATGAGAAGGGAACCTCAGCAATGCGCCGGAGCTGATTGTCCCATTGGTCTTTCCGCAGTCCGGCTTTGCCAGCAACCGTCAGCAGCGCTCCTTCTGTAGGGTCACCCAAAATCGCCCATTCGCCATTTTCCTTTTGGAGAATAGCATCATTGCAGAGGACGCAGGCTAGCAAAAGGCGCTGCAGGTCGATATAGTCTTGCGGGTTGGGGATGGGAGAGCGATCGGATGCTCGATCGCTTGGGAAGAAGAACTGTCCTTCTGGGCTGTATCCTGACCCTGTAACCTCGAAGGAATTGGCAAGCGGATGCACTGACTGCACCACCATCTTGTTTTGGGTCAGCGTCCCGGTTTTGTCGGAGCAGATATGGGTCACAGAACCAAGGGTTTCAACGGCGGGCAGTTTGCGAATTAGGGCGTGGCGGCGTACCATCCGCTGTGTTCCCAGCGCCAAGGTGACGGTGATAACGGCAGGTAAGCCTTCTGGCACCACTGCAACCGCCATACTAAGTGACACTTCCAGCAGCTGTCGCAAACTACCAAAGCCGGCAACAATTAAACCGCCAATGATAACAATCCCCACCAAAGCTAGCGCTCCTGTGACAAGGGCACGGCTGAGCTGATCCATCCGCTTTTGCAAAGGGGTTGGCTCTGACTCAACGGATTGCAGCATTGTGGCAATTTTGCCAAGTTCTGTCTGCATTCCTGTATTAGTGATAAGTGCTAACCCCCGCCCCTGAGTTACTTCAGTGCCTTGGAAAATCAGGTTGAGTCGATCGCCAATTGGCGTGTCGTCGGGCAGAGCTAGATCTGCTTGTTTGTTGACCGCTTGGGCTTCGCCAGTCAGGGCAGCTTCCCGTATCTGCAGGTTAGCCACTTCTAGCAGACGCGCATCTGCTGCCACCTGAACACCAGCCTCAAGCTGAACGATGTCGCCCGGAACCAGCTCTTTGGAGTCGATTTCGCTGAGTCTGCCGTCGCGCAAAACTCGAACTCGCGGGGATGATAAACTTTTGAGCGCAGCCAGCGCTTTTTCGGCGCGGCTTTCTTGCACATAGCCCAGCACCCCATTGAGAATTACAATTGCCAGGATGGCGATCGTATCTTTAAACGGAATATCGTTAGTTTTGACATTGCCTGCCCGCAAATCTAGCAGATCTAAAACACCTGAAATGATTGCTACCACAATCAGCAAGATCAGCATGATGTTCTTGAACTGATCAAGCAAGATTGTCCAGTTGCTGCGTCCGCCTGATTCCTGAAGTTCGTTCAGCCCGTATTGCTGCTGTCGTTCAGCAACTTGCTGATCTGTCAAACCGGCTTGACGATCGCTTTGCAGCAGCGCAAGCGCCTTGTCCGCCTCAAAAGTGTACCAAAGTCGAGGCTGATCTGTAGGGGTATCTAGAGTCATAAGTTCAGCTTTGAAGGCAAGTGAGCTATGTTAATTAATCCTAAACCGCAAGGCATTCCCTGGTATAGAGTTGCAGAGATTTGCAAAAGTTCTCAGAATGGTTTATTAGCGTTCAGCTTGGTTTATCTGGTTGTGTCACAAGTTGCCTCAGCAGCTTGCAATATGCCTATTTACTGCCTCGCAGCAGCACAATAATCCAGGCGATCAGCCCAGCGAAGAGCAGCTGCACAGCCCCTCGATACAACCCTGAATTAGCAGAGATGTTAACGGTAGACTGTGTTTCCGTAAACAAGGGGCGTTCTGGAGGGACAACAGTGGCAATGACAGCAGTGGCAATGTTGGAGGGCATAGGCTGAATTGAACTGGAGCGAACCGCAGCCGCTGATGTAAGCGGAGCGGCGGTTGCCTGGCTGCCAAGTCCACCGCTGCTCAAACATGTAGCCACAACAAAGAAGACAGCTAGCTTATGACTGCCTCTCAGCCAAACCGATCGCTCGTTCCCATAAGGGGTCATGCTTCACTCCTCTCAGCAAAATTGACTCCTGGGTAGTTGCCCTTTGAAGCAAACAGGGAAGCCGCGAGATGTTCGAATGGTTAGATTCAAAAGCCTCGCTCTAATCTAAAACTCAATTGAAAGAAAATAGTAGCGAATTTCATTCCACTTGAAGCAGAAAAATGGCAATTAAAGCGATCGAACAATTTCTATAAAATCTGCTATTATGGTTTACTGGCACTCGCGGATGTGGCGGAATTGGTAGACGCGCTAGATTTAGGTTCTAGTTTCGCAAGAAGTGAAGGTTCAAGTCCTTTCATCCGCATGATTTAGATAAAACTTCTCCGATCTTCAAGAGGCAATTGAGCGCTCTTGATGGGGGCAAGCGGCTGTAGCGAATGCAGCGGCTAAATGACTGCGTAATTTTTTGCTTTGTAGATTGTTGACAATCTACAATCGCTGCTTCTAAGCTACAGAAAAGCGAAACTTCTCTACCTCTATGCGACAACCTATTGAGCTAACGATCCAATCTTGCTTGCCTCAGGCAGAAACCGCGATCGACGAAGCCAGTCTGCGCGTCCAGCTTGCTGCTACCTATCGTCTGATCGACAAATTCGGCATGTCCGATTTAGTTGATACGCATATTTCTGCTCGTCTGCCTGGAACCAACCAGTTCTTGTTTAACCCCTACGGCATGATGTTCCATGAAATCACTGCTTCTAGCCTGGTTAAAGTGGATCTGGAAGGAGCGAGCATCGGGCCCAGCGACTGGGTTGTAAACCCGGCTGGGTTTGTGATTCACAGTGCAGTCTATGCAGCTCGCGAAGATATTGCCTGCGTTTTGCATACGCATTCTCGCTATGGAACTGCTGTCTCGCTGTTGGACTGCGGCTTGCTGCCTGTGTCGCAGTTTGCGCTCCAGTATTACGATCGGGTCGCTTACCACGACTACGAAGGCGTTTCGCTGGACTTAGAGGAGCGCGATCGGCTAGTGCAGGATTTGGGGAATCGCAAAGTAATGATTCTCCGCAACCACGGGTTACTCACTGCAGGACGGACAATTCCCGAAGCATTTATCCTGGCGTACTATCTAGAGAAATCTTGCGAGATTCAAGTTCTAGCACAGTCTACGGGTAACAAGCTGGTCATTCCATCGGAAGCTGTTTGTCGAAAAGCGGCACAGCAGCAGGATATTGATATGGAAAACTTGGGACAGCTGCAGTGGGGAGCATTGCTGCGGCTGCTCGATCGAGATGATCCCTCTTATCGCGATTGATTTCTTAGTATTGTGCTTCGAGCAACGAGCCTTTCACCCCAACTAAGTTTTTCTATCTCTATTTGCTTTATGCCCAATCGATCTGCGCTTCCAATTATTCCCCGTAGTCTAGACGTACAGGCAGCGGATGTTTTGCGAGATGAGATTCTGAGCGGGGCACTGGTTCCCGGAGCGCGGCTACTGGAGACTGACCTGTCAGAACGGCTACAGTTGAGCCGTGGAACGATTCGGGCAGCTTTGCAACAGCTAATTTATGAGGGACTGGTAATCCAGTTTCCCTACCGCGGCTGCATGGTGGCAGGGCTGAGTTCCCAAGACGCTTGGGAGCTTTATACTCTGCGAAATGCTCTAGAAGGACTGGCAGCTCGGTTGGCAGCTGAAGCCATGACCCCTGAAAAAGCCAATCAGCTAGAGGCTGCCCTTGAACACTTGATCGCTATCGTCCAAACAAACGACTGGAAAGCGATCACCGATGCAGACTTTGCACTGCACAAAACTATCCTTCAGATTTCTGAACACCGTCGGCTGCAGCAGCAATACAAAATCGTAGAACACCAAATACGGTTATATATCGCCTCCTGCAATGCGCTTGAATCAAACCCAGACAAACTAATCGAACAACATCGAGAACTGATTGAAGCAATTTGCTCTGGTAATGCAGCGATCGCTGAACAAATTGCCAAAGACCACAACAGCGAAGGGCAAACCCTGATTCAGCAGCTACAAGCAGCAGAGCAAAGCATTGCAGCAGAGACGACTGCCCCACCCCATCCCTCCTAACCCAGACCCCTCAACTCCAATGACTCAAACTATTCCTCGATTTCACCTCGCTTTTCCGGTCACCAATCTAGAAGAAACCCGATCATTTTACTGCAATCAGCTTGGCTGCACGGTGGGACGAACGAGCGATCGCTGGATTGACTTTGACTTTTATGGTCATCAAATTACAGCGCACCTGCAGTCAGATTTGGGCAGCGTGTCAACGAATCCAGTAGATGGTGAAGCTGTTCCCGTACGGCATTTCGGCGTGATTCTGGACTGGCAGACTTGGCACCAGCTAGCCGATCGCCTTAAGTCAGAGCAGATGGATTTTGTAATTCAGCCTTATATTCGCTTTCAGGGTGAAGTAGGAGAACAGGCAACGTTGTTTATTCAAGACCCCAGCGGTAACGCGCTGGAGTTCAAGTCATTCAAAGATGATTCCCGAATTTTTGCAACCTGAATTTTTGCAACCAAAATTAGAGGCACATCATGCTGAATTTTGAGCAGTACAAGGTTTTGACATTCGACTGCTACGGTACTTTGATTGACTGGGAATCGGGCATGCTGGCTGCACTAAAGCCGATTCTGGTCAATCACGGCGTTCAGCTCGAAACAGAAAAGATTCTGGAGCTGTTTGCCGAGTTTGAATCGGTAGAAGAGAAAGAGTACAAATCCTATCGCGATGTTTTACGCGGCGTTGTGCGGCGATTTGGCGATCGCTTCCATTTCCAACCGTCGCTAGACGAACAAGATGCTCTACCCAGTTCGATTCAGTATTGGCAGCCGTTTGCCGATACGGTGTCAGCGTTGCGATTGCTCCAGCAAACTTTTCAGCTTACGATTATTTCTAACGTGGATGACGATCTGTTCGCCAACACTGCCAAACTGCTAGAGGTTGAATTTGCAGCGGTTGTTACGGCTCAACAAGCCAAAAGCTATAAGCCCTCGCTTCAGAACTTTCGGGTAACTTTCGATCGGCTCGGTTTGCCCACCGCACAGATTTTGCATGTTGCTGCCAGTATCTATCACGATATTGTGCCTGCCAAAGAGTTAGGGTTGTCTACAGTGTGGGTCAACCGTCGTACAGGTCAGGCAGGCTCAGGGGCTGCGCTGCCAGCAATCGCTCAGCCTGATCTAGAAGTGCCAGACTTGCAAACGCTGACGGCGATGATTCGAGGTTGAGCTAGATTGGGCATTCAATAGGGGGACGTGGCAGGGCTTAAAGTCATGCCACGTTCTTGTTTGTTGGGCAAAGACGAGCGTATGCAATCAACAGGGTGGGGCGGCAGATGATGCTGATCGCTCCGTTCGTTTTGCTTCCAGCAAATTAATTATTCTTCTAACGCTTGCCATATATACAACTATCAGGTAAATCTGAAAGGAACTTAGTAGTGCCCAAGTTATGGAAGGACGTTTTATTAGAACACTGGTTCTGTTTATCGTTTTGACAGTTCTCTTCGGTATCCTCGAATACTTCTTTCCAAGTGTCCCCAATCAGCCCAAATGGCGACGCGGTGTTTGGCTAGACACCTTCTATTGGTTCTTCACACCAATGGTCATTCAGATCTTGAGCATGGTTGCGATCGCCCTCATCTTTCTGCCTATCTACCTACTGCTGGGGCGATCGCTGGCTTGGGAAGATGTTCTGGCCGGCTATGGACCTATCGCCCAATTGCCGCTGTGGCTGCAGGGAATAATGGCGATCATCATCGGTGACTTTGTGGGGTATTGGACGCATCGCTGGCATCACACTCAACAGCTTTGGGATTATCATGCCGTTCACCACAGCGCCGAAATTATAGACTGGCTAACGGCAGTTCGTTTGCACCCGATCAACGACATGATTTCGCGGGTTTGTCAGTCTTCTCCAGTTTTGCTGTTGGGCATTTCACCTGTTGCAGTTGAGGTATATGTGCCGCTACTCTCTAGCTACATTGCTCTGATTCATGCCAATGTCTCTTGGACGTATGGACCCTTCCGCTATCTCATTGCAAGTCCTGTCTTTCATCGCTGGCATCATACGCAAGATGAAGCAGGATTAGGTAAAAACTTTGCTGGGCTTTTTCCCCTTTTCGATCTAATCTTTGGCACGTTTTATATGCCTCAGGGAGAACAGCCCAAAAACTTTGGGATTAGTGGTGAGCCAATCAAAGAAACTTTCATGGCTCAGCTTTCATATCCCTTCCGCAATTGGAGATTGTCAAAGCAAAGTTCTACAGCCTTGAGATAGCTGAAGTATTGCTCTTGGCACTCATGTCTCAATAGTCCTCAAATAATTTCTTGCCAGGACAACCAGGCTTGATTCAACCCCCTGTAGATCAAGATGCAACAGAACTTTCGGCGCTCGTTCAGTCAGTTTCTTCAGCAGCCCTTTCAGCGGTTTCTAAGTGAATCTGCACTAAGTCCATCTCTAAAGCCAGCCAAATATACTTTACGCTGTCTATCCTGTGGCGCAGCCTACGAACCCGATCCGTTTCGGCTTCACTGCGATCTAAATCACGAACCTGCTCTTTTACGTGCCGAGCATCATGCTAAACAGTTAGAGATTAAATCTGTTTTACCGGGAGTGTTCCGGTTCATTGATTGGCTTCCGGTTGAATACCCTTTGGAGATCATTGGCAGACCCATTACCTACCAAAGCAAACATCTTGCAGCTTATCTAGGGCTAGAACAGCTATTCATCAGCTTCAATGGCTACTGGCCTGAACGAGAAGCATACCTCCTCACCTGTTCCTTTAAAGAGCTAGAAGCGCCCTCGGTGCTAGCAAGAATTCCCAAAGATAACCCGCAAACCCTGGTGATCGCTTCAGCAGGCAACACAGGCAGAGCTTTTGCTGACGTTTGTTCCAGGCTGCAGATTCCGCTGTGCCTGGTGATCCCAGAAAAGAATTTGTCGGCGATCTGGTCAACGCATAGCTTTCATCCTCATGTTTGTCTGGTGGTTGTCAGCGGTGGCGGAGATTATGCTGACGCGATCGCCCTCGGACACTTGATTAGCCAGATGGAGGGCTTTTTCCCAGAAGGCGGTGCTGCCAACGTAGCGCGGCGAGATGGCATGGGATTAACAGTTTTGGATGCAGCGGCAACGCTGGGACGCATTCCCGATCACTACTTTCAGGCGGTGGGATCTGGCACAGGCGGCATCTCAGCCTGGGAAGCGAATTTGCGCCTGCTCGAAGATGGACGATTTGGCACACAGCGGATGAAGCTGCACTTGGCGCAAAACGCTCCGTTCAATCCCATGGTCGATGCCTGGAAAGCGCAGAGTCGATCGCTGCCCCAGACTGAGGAAACAGCCGCCAAATCCCAGATTAACCAGGTCGATGCCAAAGTTCTCACCAATCGCAAACCCGCTTATTCGCTTACGGGTGGGCTATACGAAGCACTGACCGCCACCCAGGGAGAAATGTATGCGGTTACAAACCAAGAGCTAGGACAGGCAAGACTTTTGTTTCGAGAGCTAGAGGCGATCGATATTGGGGCAGCGGCAGGCGTCGCAACGGCAGCGCTGATTCGGGCGGTGGAGTTGGGTAAGGTTCCTAAGCAAGACTGCATCATGCTCAACATCACCAACGGTGGGTTTGAGCGAATCCAGCAGGATCACACCTTGCAGTATCTCAAGCCGGATGTTGTGTTTTCGCCACAGGAGATCACTCCTGAGATCGTCACAGAGCGCATGAGCCATCGCTTAAACTTCTTAACTCGCACATAAGCTGCGATCTGCACTCGGTTAATCTGGCTTAGGTAAGTAAAACCTGCTTAAACTACATTACCGCTGGATTGCCTGTGTCGGAGTAACCCCAAGCTATAGTGGTCGTTCAAGTTTGATTCATCAGTAACTCATGACCAATCCAGTCCTGTCTATTTTGATGGCGGTCGCTCGCCAGTCCAAGTCAGATTTTATCCGCAAAACTCGTCGAATCCAGGAGGTACAAGAGCAGTTTTTATTCACGCTGCTGCAGCTTCATCAAGACACAGCGTTTGGGCGAGAACATGGACTCGCTGAAATTAAAACAATCGATCAGTTTCGCAGCCAGATTCCCATTCAGCCCTACAGCTATTACGCCCCTTACACCCAGCGCATGGCAGAAGGCGAACCGAATGTCCTGACGCCAGACCCGCTGATCTACTTCAACCTAAGCAGTGGCTCCACGGGACAACCCAAGCTAATTCCGGTGACGAAGCGATCGCGCAAGGCGATTGCTCGCGCTAACCGTACTGCCATGGGGTTTGGGGTTGATGCTGCTAGCCGTGCCAATCGACCCGTCGGCAAGATGCTATTTCCGCTCTCGGTGCAGCCGTTGGGCTATACCAGCAGCGGCATTGCCTATGCGCCCGTCAGTACTAGCGATCTGAAGCTGATGGATATTCTGTCTCGGCAGGTTTTCAGCTATCCGTTTGAAGTGTTTCAGGTGTCAGATAGCGCCGCTCGCACCTATCTCTGCCTGCTGTTTGCCCTCCGCAATGCTAATCTGCGCGTGATTAGCGCCACCTTGCCCGTCCTTGCCCTCAAGCTATGCAACGCACTGGAAGAAAACGCAGAAGATTTGATTCGGGATATAGAAACCGGCGAAATTGCTAGCTGGCTGAAGCTAGAACCCAAACTGCGGGCTAAATTTGAGCGGCGGTGGTCGCCTGCGCCAGAACGGGCAGCTCAGCTCCAGCGGGTGCTCAAAACGGAGGGGAGGCTGTTGCCCAAGGCAGCTTGGCCGAGTTTATCGTTCATTATTACGGCGCGCGGCGGCACGTCTGATTTCTACTTTGAGCGGTTTCCAGAGTATTTTGGCGATACTCCTGTCTTTGGCGGCACCTATGCCTGTGCAGAAGGCGTTTTGGGGGTGCACCGAGACTTCAACACCGACAGCGTGATTCCGGCGATCGAAAGTGGCTTTTTCGAGTTTATTCCTGTCGATCAGTGGGATGCAGAACATCCACAAACGCTGCTGCCTTGGCAGGTAAAAGTAGGCGAGCGCTACCGAATTGTCTTCACCAACTACAGCGGCTTCTACCGATATGACCAAGGCGATGTCGTTGAGATCGACGGCTTTTTTGAAGGCGCACCGCTGATGATCTTTCGGCATCGGCGCGGTGGTGTCATGTCTGCTTCAACTGAGAAAACCACAGAGTTTCATGCTATTCAAGTGATGCAGCGGTTGCAGCAAACGTTTGATATTGCTCTGGAAAATTTCTGCATCACGCTATCTGAAGACAAGATTCCGCCGTACTACCTGGTCAATATTGAACTTGCGCCTGGAGCAGAGCTGCTAGACCCAGAAAAATTTCTGCAGCATTTTGATGCCACCATGCAGGAAGTGCAAGCCTTCTACGAAATCAAACGGCGCGACCAAATTCCGCCGCCACGCCTGCGGATTTTGGAGCCTGGCAGTTTCGCTAAGCTTCGCCAACGGATGCTGCAGCGGGGAGTGGCAGAAGACCTGCTGAAGTTCCCTCACCTCAGCGAAGACCGGACGTTGATGGCGGGTTTAGCAGTCGCTCAAGAGGTGAGGCTGGCAGAAGATCGTTAGCATAGCGCTATGCGTCTAGATTGAAATCTTTTTTGTTGGCGCTACGCGCCCAGATCCAGATTTTTTTGTACAAGCCTCATGCAACAGGACTTGTACAAAAAAAGTCGTTTTAATGAAGATGCGTAGCGCTATAACTTGCCGCGCTGCGATAGATCGAGCGGCGGCAAAGGACGAGTTGAGCGCTCTGGCAGCACTCGTACAGGTTTTGGATTGAGCTGTAGAGTTTGCCGCTGTAGCGCCGTCCAGCGCAGCACGATCGCCACACCCACTGTAGCCAGCCCCAGTCCTAACAGCAGCCCATGATTGCTGATCCCGCCAATTAGAGCATCCACTAAGCCCACCAGCAGCACAAAGCTAGAAAGTTGCTCTCTACGATAGGCGGACTTCACTATTCGCAGCCAAGATTCAGTCATACGATCGCTCCACACGGCAAAACAACTCTCTATTTACTAGTCTAGTCTGCAGAACCTGAGACAAGCGCCAGTTTGCCTCTCCTCTCTTATTTCCTAACGGTTTCACTTTCTGATAGCCTACTACAAGGGTTAATTCCCTGCGCTGTTCTGGTATCGCTGTTTTGGGAGGAAAATAATGCTGATTTTGTTCCAGCTTGCTGTTGCAGCTCTAGTCGCCCTGTCTTTTATCATGGTAGTGGCAGTGCCGGTTGCTTATGCCTCGCCCACCAATTGGGATCAATCGAAGCGGCTGTTGGTTCTGGGCTCAGGGCTGTGGGTGGTGTTGGTGCTGCTGGTGGGTGGGCTTAGCTCCTTCGTGGTGTAAAGCTTTTCGTTTGGTTTAGCAAGACAAAATTAACATGACAGTTTTTGAGGGGACGTTCACTCACACTGATCCCTTGCGGTTTGCGATCGTCATCGGGCGGTTTAACGATCTGGTGACAGGCAAACTGTTAGAGGGCTGTCAGGATTGCCTGAAGCGGCACGGCATTGACACCGATCCGCAGGGAACGCAGGTAGACTACGCCTGGGTTCCGGGCAGCTTTGAGGTGCCGCTCGTGGCACGTCAGCTGGCTTTATCGGGTCGCTATGATGCGATCATCTGCATCGGTGCCGTGATCCGAGGCTCCACGCCCCATTTTGACTATGTGGCAGCAGAAGTCTCAAAAAACGTGGCAGCAGCAGGTTTCCAGACTGGGGTGCCAGTTATATTTGGCATCCTGACGACGGATACTATGCAGCAAGCGCTAGAGCGGGCAGGCATCAAGAGCAACAAAGGCTGGGATTTTGCCATGAGCGCGCTCGAAATGGCAAGTCTGATGCGGCAGGTGAGAGCCGTTGCCCCCGAGGCAAACGGCAGTAGCTTGTCAGGTGCTGTGAATCCCCAGCCTTTGCCAGGAGCGCTGAAAAGCGCCCTGCCTACTGAACCTAGCTAGCGATGAATTTTGGCTTGCATTGGAGCAGGTGCAGGCGCGATCCCGAATTGGATCAAGACTTGGATTCAAGGTTTTTCCCAGTTTGTGGGTTGCCTACTCCAAATCTACCAAGCCAAAATTCTAGATTGCTTGACAAAACGTTCTAGTCCTGGCAAGATAGAAAACGTACTAAATGCGGGTGTAGCTCAGTGGTAGAGCGTCACCTTGCCAAGGTGAATGTCGCGCGTTCGAATCGCGTCACCCGCTTCTTAATAGAAGCCGCCCGCAAAAACCTCTTAGAGTCCATGGCTCCAGGAGGTTTTGATTTTAAGGCTTCCTAAAAGCCCTATCTGCTGTTGCTTAATTGAGTACAGGCTGCAATCGGGCTGGTGCTCGCCATGCAGCAGGCGCAATCCGCATCTGTAGGTAATACTAAAACCTGCGAATTTGAAAGATTGTTGTCGCTCACAGGACAGAAATATATCTTTAGATAGATGTATTGTGAATAGAGCTGTTCTGCTATAAAACTTTACATAATGTCACAGCTTTCCTTAACAGTTCGACGCTTTGCGGGTCGATCGCTAGTTAACCCTCGATGATCCAAAATTTATGAGGCAGAATAAGAGGTACAGCATTCTTTGCTCACCTCGCTTTTACTAAAAACGCTCTAGTCCGAATTTAAAAATGTTTACGGTTAAACATTTATTCCGGGCTGACCCCCCTATAGCTGATAGAGTATTGAAAATAACTGGGGTGTGTAAATTTATATGTCTAAATTTATAACTGTTCAAAATGTAGCCTGCATTTTGGCTCAGCCTAGTATTTTTGCTTTTTACTGCCAGACCCGTCTGGATTGCCTGATCAAGCCACTCCTCGTTTAGTAGAGAGACCTTATTATGATTGGTCAGCTCCTAAGCGAGCGTTATAGAATTGTCAGCATTCTGGGTGCAGGGGGTATGGGTTGGACTTACGTTGCTGAGGACACTCAACGCCCTGGAAATCCTAAATGCGTCGTGAAGCAGATGAAACCGGCTCGCAACAATCCTAAATTTTTGGGGATGGCGAGACGGCTGTTTAGCGGCGAGGCTGAAATTTTAGAGCAGCTAGGCAGCCATGACCAGATTCCTCGGCTGCTAGCTTACTTTGAGCAAGACCAAGAATTCTACCTCGTTCAGGAACTAATTGATGGGCAGCCGCTTAGCCAGGAAATGCCGCTAGGGCAACGCTGGTCAGAGCCAGAGGTAATCCGGCTTTTGCAGGAAGTGTTGATCATTTTGGTCTATGTCCATGACCAAAACGTGATCCACCGGGACATTAAGCCCAGCAACATCATTCGTCGCCGTCGAGACAATAAGCTGGTGCTAATTGACTTCGGCGCGGTGAAGCAGGTGCGGCTCCAGCAGACGGCAGCCAGTGGGCACTTTAGCGAAACGGTGGCGATCGGTACACCCGGCTACATGCCTAACGAGCAGCTAAAAGGAAAGCCTTGCCCAAGCAGTGATATCTATGCATTGGGAATGGTGGGAATTCAGGCGCTTACGGGAGCATTGCCCACCGACCTGCACGAAGATGAAAACGGCGAGTGGATCTGGCGCGATCGCGCTGAGGTCAGCGATGAGCTAGCCAACATTCTGACAAAAATGGTGCGGAACTACTTCAAGCACCGCTACCAATGTGTGGCGGAGGTGCTTCAGGATCTGCGCCCCCTTTGTGCCTCTGCGCCTATATCAACGGCGTTGTCATATCCAGGCTATGCTCTGCCTCAGGTAGCAAGCGCGTTTGGCTATCTGCCGACGGAGTATGCCAGCCCTTCACAATATGGCTTGACGCATCATCCACCGCTGGCTGATACTCAAGCCGCTTCATCGTCTAACGGGCATCTCATACCGCAACCCAATTCGTCGCATAATTTGTCTGATAAAGTGACGCATGTCGTTGCACCCACTGTGGCTGAACCCGCGATCGCTCCTACCTATCCGCCTACCTATGTATTTAACAAGAAGCGACGCTGGCTGATTTGGGGAGGGGTAGCTGCTGGTGTGATTCTGCTGGGAGGCGGTATTGGGTATAGCCTATTTCAATCGAACGTTGAGCTGCAGCAACAGGCTGCCCTCAAGCAGCTCAAGACGCTGCAAACCTCGCGCCAGTTTGAGGAGTGCATTCGCCAAGCTAGCGCTTTGCCCAAGCAGCAGGTAAATGCCGAGGTGCAAGCGCTGTTGAGTGAGTGCCAGCTTGGCAAGGCGCAGTATTTTGCCAAAGAGGGGCGGTTGAAGGATGCCATTGTTACAGCCAACCTCGTCGTAAGGCAGGCTACGGTCTATCCCAAGGCTCAAACGCTTCTAGACGAATGGTCTGAACAAATGTTGCTGTTGGCGACAGAGCAATACCAAGCAGGAGAGCTGGATAGAGCGATCGCAATGGCGCAACTCGTGCCAAAAAGCAATTCGGTCTATCAGAAGGCGCTAGACACCATCGAGCAGTGGAAAACGGAGTGGAAGGCAAACGATGCTGCCCTCAAAGCAGCTCAGGCAGCGTTTGATGACGGTGAATGGCAGAAGGCGATCGATGTTGCCAATCAGATCACAACACCCTATTGGCAACAGCAAGCCGATCCGATCATTCAGCAGTCTAATGCTGAGATTGCTGCAAGGCAGGCGGTGCCACCGCCCACCCAGCGCAAAACGGAATATGTGCCACCAGAGCCGGAATACATACCGCCAGAGCCGCAGTATGTGCAACCGGAACCTGAGTATTATCAGCCGGAGCCAGAGCCAGAGCCAGAACCAGAGCCAGAACCAGAACCAGAGCCAGAAGCTCCTCTTTTCCCTGTACCTGATTTCTAAGCAGAATAAGTAGAACGAGCTGAAATGCAAAACCTATAGGGATGTGGTTGCCCTATGGGTGGTAATAACGTTCCTATATTACTTTTATTGAGTTGATCTACTTAAAACGAAATAATTATCCTGAATCTTTTGATAGCTCTTGCACGTCTAAACCCAAATCTTGCACAACTAAACTGATTAAGCAGGACTGACTCAGCTCCTCCATCAAAACGTGTGACATTCAAACGTCTTGCCTGTGACTATGTTGAGCCACTTATCAACCCTAAAATGACTACTTGAGTGAAACGATTAAGGGTCAATCTATGATGCGATTCCAGTTCTTAGCCCCTTTAGCCCTCGGAGTAGCTTGCGCTCTGGGCAGTATAGCCCCCCCCGCGCTTGCTCAAGAGCTGCCGATTGCAATTAACTCAACGGTAGCAGGTAACCTAGAAGCAGGTGATGTCCAACTCTCGCGGGACAATAGCTACCTAGACAGCTACACCTTCGAGGGAGAAACCGGTCAGCGGATCGTCATTACGCTAACCAGTCAAGCGTTTGATCCATATCTAATTTTGCTAGATGCAGAGGGTAACAGCCTTAGCCAAAATGACGACGGTGGCAGTAACTCAAATGCTCAAATTGTGTATAGCTTGCCTACTGATGGTAAATATACTATCTATGTCAATTCCTACGGCAGCGGTGGAGGAGCCTACAGCTTGAGTCTGCAGACGACCGCTCCTGAAGCTGCAGCTGCAGCCAGTGCTCAAGCAGCCAACTTGCCAAGATATTTCTGCGATGAGGCGGGCAGTGTGCCACAAACAATGGCTCGGCGCAAAGACGGGCTTGTAGAGTGGCTAATTCAATGGACTCCTGACACCGCAATTCCCAATTTTTCGACGACGGATCGCTGTCGGCTAGTATCTGCCAACTTGGAGCAGATTCATCGGGTATTGGGGCGCGATTTTCAAATTACGACGAGCCGTGTGGCAAATCGTAATGTGGTCTGTGCTGCCAATGTGATGCTGAGCGAGGGACAAATTGAATATCAGCGGGGTGAATGTGCGCCGCAAGGGCTGATTCTGACGGCAGCAGATGGGCGGGGAGCGATCGCTGCTGCAGAAGCGCTTAATGCCAGAATCAACTTATTGAATAGTGCTCCACCGCCGTTCGTACCCTATACACCACCGCCCGATGGACAGCCGATCGCGGTTCCTTACCAGTTCACATTTTCGACTGCGCTTGCCTATAGCAACTGTCTAGAAGATATTATTCAGCTTTATCAAAACCCTAATCGGCTGAAGGAACAGGGTAGACGCGGCGATTGTGTTGCGGATATATTTTCGCAGTATGCCGATGGAATCTCTAAATCTCAGGCGTTAGAATTGATTGCTGCTGCTAATAGTCACGCAACCGATCAGCGCAGTTATCCACTTATTTATCCACCTAGAGGACAGCGGTTAAGAATTCAACAGATCTTTGGATTCACTTACACCGTGGATCAATAATTTATAGCTGTACTAAGTAACTTAGGAGACTTGTGGGAGCGCAAAGCGCTCCCACAAGTCTCCTAAGTTAAATGTCTTGATCTTAGCGCCGTAGGGACACTGCTACAGAACAAATCTTTATGTGCGTAGGGCTATAGCTCTAGCCCAACTCGCTTTTGAGGAAGGGTTTACTTCAAATTCAGTTTGGCATTTTCGCCGCTGCCTGCTTTCTCGCCGGTTGTAACTGCTTTGACGAAGCCGAGCGTTTTGGCAACCCAGCCAGCCGGAGAGTCCCAGTATTCTGCTTTTTCTACATTAATCTTGAGCAGGGCGATATCCGGTTCGTTCAGCTCTTGAGGAAACCATGCCTTGAGTTCGGGCTTCCAAAGTTCCTGCATTTTGCTGCGATCGCGGACGATCTCTGCCGTTCCGGAAAGGGAAACGTAGGTTTGCTTATTGGGCGCAGAAAAGCTGACGTTAACCTGCTCACGCCGGTCGACTTCTTCTACCTTGTGAGAACTGGCATAAGTGAAAAACCAGACATCTCCGTTGGCTTCAATTTCTCCATTCGTAGACATTGGACGACTGCGTAAGCTGCCATCAGTATCAATTGTCGTCAACATGCAGTAGTCAATATCTTTGACTAGATTCCGGAGCTTTTGAATCTGTTGGTCTTTTTCAATCGCAGTGGTCATGGTACTTAAGTATCCAAATCATCTAGTTCAACCCGATGCTAGGCAGGCTGGATTAGAAAAGCGTCCTTCCAAAGTCAGGTTTGCACAGCGCTAGGCGCATTCGTTAGGGCAATTTTTTCGTGTAAAAGCCTCGCTGTGCAGGGCTTTTACACAAAAAGAATTTTGATCTAGGCGCGTAGCACCATGAAAGGAATGCTAGCTGTAACTAGGCGCTAGTTGTGAGCGCCACATCAGCCAAAGCTACCCTCTGGTAGAGGCATCCCCTGTAATACCCTTTTACGGTGAATGATTGAAGCCCTGATTGGAATCGTAACCATGAAGTATGACGAATTCATTAAGCATGTCCAAAGCTCTGCTCAGCTTGATTCTCGTGAAACTGCCGAACAAGCCGTTCGCGCCACTTTAGAAACAATCGCTGAACGGATTGTTGGCAATGAGGCGAGCCAGTTGGCAGCTCAGTTACCGGCTCAGCTAGGTTCGTTCTTGCGAGGACACGAAGGAGAAAATGGGACGTACTTCTCCTTAGCTGAATTTTATGAG
Organism: Phormidium tenue FACHB-886; assembly: GCF_014764505.1. GTDB lineage: Bacteria > Cyanobacteriota > Cyanobacteriia > Elainellales > Elainellaceae > FACHB-886. The sequence goes on along the minus strand of NZ_JACXWX010000003.1, from coordinate 178,327 downwards.
CGTGTGAGTCAGAAAGCAGGCGTTGAACCCACTGTAGCAGCGCTGTATACCAGAACGGTATTTACCGTTCTCAACGCAGCAGTTACACCCGGTGAGTTTGCAGATGTGCGCGCTAATTTCTCTGAAGATTATCAAGAGCTGTTTGCAACACCAGGAGAGGTCAGAGGTTAGGGAGAGCTGAGATTGCCTCCTTGGTTCGCCTCTCCTGATGGGTAGTTTGACCCGTGGAATTGTCTTGGCAAGGTTAACGGGGTTGGGTTAGCCTTCTTTCCGGTGATGGCTCACTCTGCCTCTTTGCTTACTCTGCTTCTTTATCGTTGGGTGCTGCTTCTTCTGCTTCTCTAAAAAGGTCGGGTCGTAGATCTCGCCCATCTGAGAGCATTTCGGGGGCTACGGCAGGGTTTCCTAATATCTCTTGCGGGTCTCGATCGTAGCCCCCTGCGTAGACCAAATCCATGACATCCACAATGTTGTCTTGAGTGGATTGTTTAGCTTCAGGCTGGCGATTGTCGCTTGGTTGGTCAGGCTTAGTCGATTGATTCTTCTTGTTACTCATCGTTCTGCCTCTTGACTCTAGTTTCTGTTCTTTGTTTGGGATGATTTCTAGTGTGCAGTCGGATGGCAAAGCAGAAATCTATAGATAGGAGGGCTTTATCCAGAAGCTTTGGGCAGCGAAAAACCAGAGAATCCAAAAATAATTTTTACTGCAGAATTACGCATCGTGGTCTATCCGTCATCTGTTCGTTCCAACATAGTCTTTGGATAGAGCGGTGAGATAAAGTATCACCGTCATAAGTCAGAGGGAAGAGAACGCATTCCTTTTTACTATGAGAACACGATAGAGAAGCAAAACGAATTGAGCAAGTATCTTCTAGTCGCGGTAAGTTGCGATCGGCTAGGACATCGGAGAAAGCCTATGAGTCTATTGTCAATTGATGAACTGAAGTCTTTGGTGGAGCAATCCCAAGGGCGGTGGTCAACTCTGCTGCTATCCAAACTCTACTCAGTAGCGGACTGATCTATATCTTTCAGCCTGACGAAGTACTGGATGATGCCCCGATATCGGCAGTCCTCCGGTGCTGAAGGATCTGTAGTTTGCGGGTTAGGAAGGTAGCTCCAGTTCCCTTTTTAACCCTTTCAAACCGCTAAAGCTTTTATCAACATTGAGAGAATTAACTATGCAAGTTTCACCCGAAGTTACCTACCGAGAAGTCGAAAAGACAGCCGCGATCGACAATTTAATCCAGGAAAAAATCGCTAAGCTAGAGCGCCTGTGTAGCTACATTAGCAATTGCCAGATTGCGGTCGAGAAGCAACACGATCGACCTCGCAGCGGTTCTCCCTATCGCGTGCGGATCGACTTGACCGTCCCTCCCAGTCATGAGCTTGTTGCAGATAGCAGTCCCAGCACCGAGGAACAGTATGTGGCGCTAGATCGCGTTATCCGAGATGCTTTTAGCAAAATGGAGCGTCAGCTTAAGGATCTAACCCAAAAGCAGCGGGAAAGTGAACATTCCAAGGATCACGAAGCCGCTCAAGATACGATCGCGCTGGTGACCAAGCTGTTTCCAGAGCAGGGATATGGCTTTATCAAGAACATAGATGACGGACAAGAAATTTACTTCCACCGGAATAGCGTGGCTCATGATGACTTCGATCGAATCGAAGTTGGAACAGGGGTTCGATATGTTGCCGTGGAAGGGCAGCAGGGTCCTCAGGCTAGCACAGTGCAAATTGTGAATAAACCTGGAGTTCGAGCAGGCAAGGCAGATGAAACGCTGATCGAGCCGCCTATGGGCTGGCAGGAATAGGCAAAACATCGATTACAGCACTACGCACAGCTGTTTGATGAAACCCCGCCAAGCGGGGTTTCTTGCTTATGTAGGCTTTTCAATCACGTGAAGTACAGGTTTTTTGTTGGGTGCTTCGCGCATGTGTCAGGGCAGGTTTTTGTGTAAAAGCCCCGCTTAGCAAAGCTTCTACACAAAAAATTCAATCTAAGTGCAGAGCGTATACTTCAGATTCCTTGTTTATCTTCAATCCAATCTTCAACGGTTAGCGCCCAGCGTTCGTGGTCTCGCCACTCGCCGTTGATTTTGAGATAGCGCCGAGAAAAGCCTTCTTTGGTAAAGCCTAGTCGTTTGACTAGAGCGATCGAAGTGCTGTTATTGGGTTGAACATTAGCTTCCAGGCGGTGCAGCCCCAGTTCCCAAAACGCATGGTAAATGACTAAACGCAGCCCTTCTGTCATCAAGCCTTGCCCTGCAAACTCCAGCGCTGCGTAGTAGCCCAGATAAGCATTTTGAAATGCACCATAGAAAATCTGGCTAAGGTTGGCAACGCCTACAATTCGCTGAGAGCCAATCAGACAAATCAACAACCCTTCAAAATTCTCGGTTTGGCAGCGGCGAAGATAGGTTTTGCACTCGTCCTCTGTTAGCGGTGGAGACACCCAAGGGAAATGCAGCAAGCGGCTAGTGTGGTGCATCGTCAGGAGCGCCTGACAGTCAGCTTCGATCGGTCTGCGAATCCAAACGCGAGCGGGCATAAACTTCTTGTCGTTTAGTTGATTTTGCTGAAGCTAAAGTCGGCTCCTCACGGTCGTTCGTCCCCTTGTGTCACTTTGACCAAAATTTTCCTGACGCTGGGATGGTTAGTCATCTTGGCTGTGTCGGCTCATGTGCTACCCAGTAAAAAGAAGTCGGGTGTAGTAAAGATTGTAAGCTAGCTATGAATGCGTGGCTCCGGATGCAGCGTAGACAGCAGTTCACTTTCCGCTGCCGCCAGCTCTTCTAAGCGTTGATTGACCTTGGTGCGATCGAAGTAAGTTGTCGCAAGCGTCCAATACACCCCATAGTGCCGCGCCTCCGACGCCATCAAGCCACGGTAGAACTTCGCCAACTCTGGCTCTGGGCAGTGTTCTGCCAATAAACCTAGCCGTTCGTGGCTTCGTGCCTCAATCAGTCCAGAAACTAATAGTGCATCCAGCATTCGATCGGGTTCTTGGGAGCGCATCTGCGCCTTTAGCCCTGCCGCATAAGGAGGAGCCGATAGCGGAGCCAAGGCAATGCCACGCCGATCGAGCCATTGGTTTACCTGCTCAAAGTGTTCTAGCTCCTCTTGGGCGATCGTCGTCAGCGTCCGCACCAGCTTAGTGCTAGAGGGATAGCGAAACATTAAATTCAGCGCTACGCCTGCCGCTTTCCGCTCGCAGTGGGAGTGATCCAGCAGAATTGTATCGAGGTGGGCGATCGCTTGGTCAATCCAGGCGGTGGAGGTCGGCGATTGCAGAAATTTGATAGTCGAGGTCATGGCGAGGCAGATAGAAGGGAAATCAATGCAGAGAATCGATGCACATAGGTGGGTGACATGCAGAGGTGGGTGGCATGCATACGTTGGTGGCATGCGCTGGTACATATGCTGGCAAGCAGCCTAATGAACCAGGGATTCAATCTCTGTTGCTGCTGTGGGTAGTGCAGCCGTCAAAACTTCGGTTCCTGATTCGGTAATTAGGACGTCATCCTCAATGCGAATCCCCCGTACATCGGCAAATTGCGCCAGTCGTTCCCAGTTCACAACATCCTGATATTTCTCGCGTCGATCCGGATCGCTAAGAATTGCTGGAACCTGATAGAAGCCTGGCTCGATCGTCACCACCATCCCTGCTTGCAAAGGACGATCTAAGCGCAGGTAGCCCAAACCAAAGCGATTGCTCCGCTCTCGTCCGGCTGCATAGCCTGCCAGATCGCCTAAATCCTCCATGTCATGCACATCCAACCCCAGTAAGTGCCCAACTCCATGTGGAAAGAACAATGCATGGGCATCCAGATCTACTAGATCCTCTGCCCGACCCTTAAGAATCCCCAAATCAACCAAGCCTCCTGCAATCACCGTTGCCGCCATCAGGTGCAGATCGCGATATTCTACCCCCGGACGTGCCTTCTGAATACACAAATCATGGGCTGCCAGCACTATTTCATAAATTTCTCGCTGTGTCGGCGAAAACTTACCGGAGACTGCCCAAGTGCGTGTCACATCGGCTGCCCAGCCCGTCTCTGTCTCTGCGCCCACGTCCGCCAGCAGCAAATCACCTGGTTGAATCAGGTGATGGTAGCGATCGCTGTGCAGCACTTCCCCGTGCACCGTCACAATGCTGCTGTAGGCGCAGGTCATATTGTGCGACAGAATGACGCTTTCCATTGCCGCTCGGACTTCCGCCTCAGTTTTGGCGCGGCGTGTGGCTCGCATACCGACTTGATGAGCTGCCACGGTGACTGCTGCCGCCTTCCGCAGCTCGGCGATCGCCGCCTCATCCTGAACCAAACGTAGTTCTACAATGGCAGTCGCCAGCTCGCGATCAATTCCCTGCACTGCATTGGCGGGCGTAACCATTCGATTGAGCAATTGTGATTGCAGCAGGCGTGTTGCTGCATCTTGCGCTGGAATCGTAGCAGCATCTGCTGCCAAAGATTTGAGATGGGCAAGCGGGTAAGCAGCATCTGCGCCGATTTGTGCAGCAATTTCGTTTCGTCTGAGCGATTCGCCATGCCACAGAATATCAGCCGGTGTGGGGTCATCCATAAACAGCTCTAGCCGCTCTCCGTCTAGCCGGATGGCAGCCTGGGTCAAGGGGAGCCCTGCAAAGTAGAGAAAATGGCTACTGGCTCGGTAGGGGTAGACGTTCGCCGGAAAGTTGCGAGCGCTGCTGCATCCAGACCAAAGTACCACCGGAACCTTGAGACGGGTGGCAAGGCTACGGCGGCGCTGTCGCAAAGCATCAGCAAGGTGGGTCTGAGACAGAACAGGCAGATCGATCGAGGGTTGCATAGGCTGGGTAGGGCAACGAAAGGCAACTGTTTTCTATCCTACAGGCTGTTCTTCAACCAACGGATGCTGTTGCACTCGGTTTGATTTTGCTAGGTTCATGGAATAAGCAATGTGTCAGCGTGAGCGCTGTCCTGCTTACCTAACCATCCGCACTTGCTCAAGCTGATCACAATCACAGTTGATCAGGATCACAACATTGAGCCAGCAAGCGTTCCCTTGCGCGATGAAGCCTTAATTGAGCCCCAAACGTCACTAAATGTACTGATTTTATTTACTAATTAGGAGAAACCATGCAAACCGAGGTTCAGACCCAAACAGCCCCTACGCCAAGTTCCGTTAGCCCTAACAACGGTGACACTGCAATTGCGATCTTGGCAGTTGCCTTGCCAATTATTTTAATTGCTAGTGTAATTAGCTATCGTCGTTTTCGAAGCGCTCGCCTCCGTCGACAGATCGAGAGCTTAGAAAAAATTTGGCAGCTCAGCTACCGTAAAACAAAATCTTAAGTTTTACTAAGTTTAGTTAAAATAGACTGCTTTCCCAATTATTTTACCTGCTGGCAATGCGCGCAGTAATAACACCGCCTGCCTGCTAGCATTTCACGCACAATTGTCGTGCCGCATACATAGCAGGGTCTACCCTCTCGCCCAAACACATAGTGCCGATAGTCCCGGCGCAGCTTGCCCTCAGCTTTGAGCTGTTCGGCAAGCTGCAAATTATTGGTGATGCCGCCCGATCGATAAGACTGTTGAGACACGGCGATCGCTGCTTCTGCTAGCGCTTCAGTCTGCTGGATCGAGCAGTCGATTGGACGGAAAGACGGATGCACCCTAGCAACGAACAACACTTCACTGCGGAGGTAGTTGCCCAAGCCGCAAAGAAATTGCTGATCGAGCAGCAATCCAGTTAGTCCCCGCCGAGCAAATTGCTTGTCTTGGAGACGCTGAATGACTTGCTCTACGCTAGTTGAAGCATCCAGCACATCTAAGCCAAGCTTACTGAGAAACGGATGCAGCGCTACAGCAACCGGATCGAGTACTTCAATCTCGGAAGCGCTATAAAGTAGAGCAGATTTTTTGGCAGTGTGGATGGCTAGCCGCAGTTGACGTTTTGTCTGAGGATAATCGTGGGCATTGCGAATCATCCAAACGCCATAAAGCTGGTTATGGCTGTAGATGTTGAGCTGATTGTCAAACCGGATTAGCAATGCCTTTCCTCTGGGCTGCACCGAGAGGATCTGGTGCTGCTTCAGCGTTTGTTCGTAAGGCTTAAGATGATCGAACGCAAAAAATAGGCTTGTGATCGGCTGTTGGGCGATCGCCTGAGCAATTCGATCTGCCGCGCGTTTAATTTCAGGTCCCTCTGGCATGGCTCAAGCTGGAAGGGACAGCACCGCTTTCAATCGCATACTAGTTTTTCGGCTTAATGGTTAGCTCTTGCACGTCCCCCAGTTTGCCCATGGGCTTCGACGCACCGTCATTCGCCGACACTGAAACTGCACCTGCATTGCCCGACACTACGATAATCTCGCGCTTTGCCGACCAGCTTCGCTCAGTTCCTTTAGGCAAAGTTCCTTCATAGTCCAACCGACCATCTACAACCACCTGCAGCCAAGATGTATCTGTTAAGCGCACGTTTGCACTAACCGGTGTATCACCAGATACACCAGAGCTAGGGCTGCCAGAGGGTGAAGCGATCGGCGCAGGGGATGCTTTTGCAGTAGGCAGCGCCGGAGGCACAGGGGATGCTGGGGATGGGGCAGCTGGGGCAGCGGGGCTGGATGCTATGTTCGGAGCCGGGCTGGAATTTGTGCTGGGGGCTGGACTGGGAGGTGTAGCCGTTTGGGTGGGGGAGCCTGACCTAAAGAAACTATAGGCAATGCCGCCTAGCGTCAGTAATGCCAGCAGTCCATAAAGCAGGTATGCGCCTTTAGATTGCAAGGGCGATCGTTCTTCCCATCCAGATTTTTGGTCTGGCAGGGCATATTTTGGTTCTTCAAGAGTGCTAACTGGCGCTGCTGCATACTCAGTTTCAGCATGGCGAACTGGAACTTCCCGATGGGTAATCATGCCTCGGTTAACGGGAAAGGTATGAGAGAGGCTGGTGCCATCTAGCCCAAGCGTCTCTGCATAGCGCCGAATAAACCCCTGCACAAACACTGGCTCCGGTAACATTTGACCTTGCCCATTCTCGATCGCTTGGAGCAAGGGGAGCCGGATGCAGGTTTTGGTGGCAATTTCTTCGAGCGATCTCGATTGCTGTTGGCGAACCTGACGGAGCTGTGCGCCAATTTCTTTGAGCTGCTCCAACTGAGTTGAGTCCAGTTTTTCCACCCTACTTCCCCACTGTTTCTGAAAATTCTACAAAAAGGTGTCTACACCCTCTAAAAATTTGTCTATAAAACTTAATGGTGCGCTTGAGTGCATTTTAAAGGAAAAGCTTAGCGAATCAACCTACACTTCATTAGTTTTCTACAAAACCATAAATTCGCGAAATCCGTAAATTTACAGAGTGTAGAAATACTCTACCTTCTTCAAACAAAAAATCCCTCTCATCTGCAAACAGATGAGAGGGGCTCCAGACACTTACCACTTTAGAGATTGAGCGATCGTTTTTCGACCGCTCAGATTGGGTTAGCTAAAGCGACCCGTCAGGTAGGCAGGCGACAAGCTCGACCAAGATTGCTTCACTAGGTCAGCATCAGCTTGCAGGCTACCCAGATAGTTGCCCGCAGGCAGGTTGGGATAGCGCTTGTAAGGCACGATGTCTTCACCGTAGTAGCGAGCGTACTCTGGGCTATCCACCATGGTGTTGACGGCAGCCTTCAAGCCGCTGTCTGCCAGCAGCTTGTTGTACTGCCGGATTTCTGCTTGCGTAGCAGGTGCCCGACCCAAAATGTGACGGAACAGGAATTCAATCACTTTGGTATTTGGGTAGGGCGTGTAGAAGCGACGGACATAGATCTCAGAGCTTGCCAGCGCCTTAACGAACTCGCGCACTGAGATTTCGCCGTTCCGCAGCTTGCTTTCCAGATCCGATCGGCGGATCTCACGCGGTACCTGTCCGCTAAACACGTCCATCACCTGCACATACAGCGCATTGATCACCAGCTCCTTGTCGGCAGTGCTGGCATCAGGGTTGAGCCGATAGATGCGAGCGGGCTTGCGGCGGGAGGTTCCAACCCCCACTTCCACCGATTGACCGCTGCCGTTAGCAAACGATCGACCCAGTTCCATGAACTTGGGCTTGCTCATATCCATCTGGCGCGACTGCTTCTCCAGATCTGCCATCGCTTTGCTGGTCAACGGCAATTTGGCGATATCCATGCGCGACTTGACCGGCTTGAAGCTAGGGACGACAAGATCGTTATTTTGCTTCGTCAGCTGGTTATACAGCTTGTTGCTATTGGGGAAGTTTGCAGCAGGCAGGGTTGGGTAGCGGCGGTAAGGCACAGTGTCTTCCCCAAACGCCTCTGCGTATTCAGGGCTATTGGTCATTGCCCGAATGAATGCGCCCAAGCCTTCGGTCGCCAGCAGTTTGTTGTACGTGCGGATCTCCACTTGGTCGATCGGCGCACGTCCCAAGAAGTGCTTTGTGCCTAGCTCAATTACTTTCGTATTCGGGTAAGGCGTGTAGAACTCCTTGATGTAGAGGCGCGAGGTTCCGAGCGCTTCGATGAACTCCTTCAGGTTGATTTCATCGTTGCGGAGTCTGCTTTCCAGCGCTGTAAATTCGTTCTGGACGATGTACGGCTCTACGTCGCGCTCGAAGATTTGGCGATAGGCAGCCCGGATAATGGTATTCACCTCATCAGGAGTTTGACCTGTCAGCTTGAACACCTTGGTTTGTTCGCGTTTCTTGTCAACGCCCTGATTGATGCGGAACTGCACATCTGGCTCTGTCCGGATTCCCGTTGCTGTACCTAGCTCCACGAAGCGCGGTGTGGACTCTTGATCCACATTCGTGCCCTTATCGTAGATGCTGCCCACACGATTGGTTCGCAGTGCCAAACCGCCCGGTGTGAGGTAGCGCTCGTAGGGTACAGTGTCTTCGCCAAAAGTTTCGCTGTACTCTAGGCTGTCCAGGATCGCATCTACTACCGCATAGAAGCCTTGCTTAGAGGCAATGTCGAAGTAGCCGTTAATTTCCTGGCGTCCGTAGGTTGGGCGACCCAGCAGACGGCGGTGAATGTACTCGATCGCCTTCGTGACATACAGCGAAGTCCAGTACATTTTCCGGAATAGATCTGACTTCGCCAGCTGCCGCACAAACTCACGCACCGGAATCTCGCCGTTCTCCAGCTTGATTTCCGATACCTTGAGCCGCTGCCCCTCGTACACGTCACGTCCGAACACCTGTAGGTAGGTAGCCCGGATTACTGCCTGCGTCGAGCTTTCTGAGAACTTAACGCTAACGCCTTTTGAGCCTTCGCCCCGCTTGGCAAAGGTGCCCGTGTAGCTGGGGATTTGATCCAGCTTGAACACTTTTGGACCCAACGATCCAGGAGCAACGCCGCGAGCACCCGGATTGCTGAGCTGGTTGTTGATGCCTGCTCCGCGGTTGATCAAAATTCGGCGGGTGTCTTTGCCGAAGGGAGCCGGACTGCTGCTGGGGTTGCGCGTCTCTTTCGGGAAGATGGCACCAAACTGGATTTCCAGCGGGTCATTTCCAGAGCCATACACATGCTGATCGGGCAGTGGCTGCGTGTAGCGGGCAAAGGTGATGAGGAACTGAGGATCCTTGCGGAACGGCGCACTGTAGTTAAACAAGTCTTGCTGGGGACCCCAGTTGCGGCACTCCTGCGCCTCTTGCCCTAGCCCACGCAGGTAAGGCACCGTCTCTTCACCAAAGTAATCAGAATACTCTGAAGAATCGACCAATGCATCGATCAAGGCAGGTAACCCGCCGTTAGAGACGATCGAGAAATACTTCTGCACTTCCTCACGGGAGCTAGGACCCCGACCCAGAATGTGACGGAAGGCAAGTTCCAAGGCACGGCTGTTGATGTACGGCTCGAAGAAGTTCTTGCGGTACAGTGGCGACTTCGCCAACCGCCGCACAAACTCCTTCATGGAGATGTCGCCGTTCTTCACTTTTGATTCCAGGTCAGAAATGCTGAGCGAATAAGCGCGAGTAATATCCCGCTCAAAGATTTGCCGATAGGCTGCCTTTATCACCTCATTTTTTTCGGTGGCAGACAGACCTGGCTTCATTGCATATTTTGGGCGACGCTCTGCCGCGTTGAAGTAGATTTGCGGCAGCTGTAGTCCTTGCTGGTCACCCGTCGGACGCTGGCGCACCTTGTCGGAAGGGGTCGGCGCTTTGAACTCTGTCAGCAGCACATCGAAGTATTGCGTGACGATCGCCGTAGCGTCTTCATCCTGCCGGAAGTAGCTTAGAGCCGCTAGCCTCATCCCTTGAAGCGCCACAATCGTCGCATCTCCGGAGCAGGCGTTTTCAATGATTTCTCGTAAGCCACGCGTGTTGACCACAATAATATTGGGGTCGCCCGCCACAATGGCGTACGTGACATAGCGCAAAAACCAGCTAAGGTCGCGCAGCGACTTTTGCATATTGCGTGGGCCATATCGCGCCACGTTGATCGGGCGGAACGCAGCAGGCGTAGGATCGGCGGTACCGGGCGTTAGGAAGAGCGCCCGTAGACCGTCAAAAATACCGCCACCACCGCTCGACACATAAGTTGCTGTACCCAGCTTCATCGCGTCTTGCGTTGTTTGCGTCCTGCCACCTGCAGGGACTAGCTCCGACACTTCCACAGGTCTTTCTAAAAACGCCATCGGGGAGCCACCCGTGAAGATGCGGTTGGCAGCGCGGGAGACGATTAATTCTGAATTTTGAGTAAGAACTTGTGAAATTGCGATTCGTTTTAAGCCGGAGTTGAAGTAGCTCGACAGCTCAGAGAGTTCTCCGCGTCCCAGAAAACGATCTTGCTGCTCGGCTTGAGAAATAGTTGCGACGGGTAAGGTTTGATAGAGTTGCGGACGTGCAACAGAGCTTCCACCACTTGCCTTAACACTCATTGGATTTCAAAAGCTCCCTAAATAATGGTTGCGTCTAGATGTTTTTTGGCTGCCGCCTTACCCCAGTAGTGCCCTCCTCCGAAAGGCGCCACTAGAAACGACTGCCCAAGCTCAACTGGCTCAGTTATTAAATTAGAACGATTCGGGTTCCTACAATGCCTTTATTAAGATCTATGTATTATGCCGACTCACTTCATAGAGCAAATCATAGAGGATAGCGGGGGCAAGGCTGAGAGAATGTTTAAGGTTTGTTACGTTTGGGGTGGAGCGATCGCTAGAACTTGCAAAAAGCCGACACAAATCAGGTAGATAAGTCAGATTATTGAATCTAGTGGATTTCACGAATTAAACACTAGTGATCTAGGTTGTAGGCGATCGAGTAGGGAATGCTTCCTCATAAACCGACAAAAGCTCAAATTCAGGCGGCGTTAAATACCACGGTTCCAGATATTATTGCGCCCAATCTACAAGTTCTCTTCTGCGGCATTAATCCTAGCCTCTACAGCGCTGCTGTGGGGCATCACTTTGCCCGCCCCGGCAACCGCTTTTGGAAAGCGTTACATGCAGCAGGTTTTACGGATCGCCTGTTCAGCCCCTTTGAAGACCAAGACCTGCTGAAAGTGGGCTATGGCATCACCAATATTGTGGATCGTGCGACAGCCACTGCTGATCAGTTGGCTGCTGAGGAGCTGTTGTCTGCGTTTGCATCTCTTACAGCTAAAGTCCAGCAGTACCGCCCGCGCTGCCTAGCGGTGTTGGGAATTTCGGCTTACCGAACGGCATTTCGCCAGCCCAAGGCGATCGTTGGACGGCAGGCAGATTTGCAGGACACCATAGTTTGGGTATTGCCTAACCCAAGCGGGCTAAATGCGCACTACCAGCTTGCCGATCTGGGGCGTGTCTATGCAGAACTCAAAGCCGCGTTGCTTTAAGCGATTCTGTCGCTAGGGCTTGAGCCACAGAAACTCGCAGCTTAAGCCTGTAATTTAATAGAGCCAGAGGTTCTTACCAAAAATCTTTCAGGCAATTTATTCATAGTCCTCAGTTCTTAAAGGTAATCTCGAAAAGAGTAATAAATATTTACAACTGTAAACGATCGCCTCTGCTCAAGTCGTAAGCAGGAGCGATTGTCTGAATTGCAATCTAGCCCTAATTGGCGTAATAAGCAGGATTTGCCCGGTAGACTAACACAGGTCTACGGAGAACTAAAAGTGCTATTAGCTTCAGTGATATCTAGCATGATATCTTGGGCATCTCAGAAGGTGGTCGGCTAGCGATATCTAAAACGATATCCAGAGATGAGGTGCAGCAGGGGGTTATACCCCTACGTCAAGATTTATACCTAGAAATTAGCACTGCCGCTTGGACAGCCAGAAGTACAAGCGGTAGAGTAAACCTGCAATAGCATTTGAATCAGGCGTTTGTGCCTCTACCTCATAATGACTTTATCAACTCCTTCAGATCTGCTGAAGTCCGATCGCGGCGTTGACTATAAAACTTTGCGGGATGCACTAAGACAACAAGACTGGGAAATTGCCGATCGCCTCACCTACCTCCACTTCCAACAAGCTTTAAAGACGCCCGAGAGGAGCTGGATTAGTGATCGACGACTCAAGCGTTTCCCAAAGAATGACTTGCTGACCATCGATCGGCTGTGGGTCGAACAAAGTAGAGGGCGATTTGGCTTTAGCGTACAGCGGCGGCTTTATCTAGAGTGCGGCGGCAAACTCAAAGGTGAGCGCGATGCATTGGTGTGGGACGCTTTTTTGGATCGGGTGGGCTGGCGCGTTGAGCTGCCTGCCGATGAGAAACAAACTTGGATGAAGGTTGGAGAAAACCTTTTGGTGGATTGGTCGCTCCCTCGTCGGCTGCAACATGAAGATGAAATTTGCTATAGCCTGGATACTCCAGAAGGTTACTTCCCCTGTCCGCTCATCAAGGTAGACAGAAAAGTGGCAGGTGGGCGCTACGGGCATTTTATGGAACATCGCTCGCTTTACGAGCATTGGGCATGGCAGACAGAGGAGAGCTACTGGTGGCAGTGGTTCCTGCAGTGGTTCGATCGTTAGAACAGAATCGTTAGAATCAAATCTGACTTGCTTTTGCCCAAACCTTCGATTGTGGCAGACAATTCGTTCTCAACATGAAGCGATCGCTTCAAAACGATCGACTGAATGCCCTTACAATTGTGTGGATTTAAATTGAACTTGGGCAAACCCCGTATGCCACGTCGCGACGATCTTCACAAAATTCTACTTCTTGGCTCTGGACCCATCGTGATTGGGCAAGCGTCCGAGTTTGACTATTCTGGAACACAAGCCTGCAAAGCGCTGCGAGACGAGGGCTATGAAGTCGTGCTGGTCAACTCTAACCCAGCCACGATCATGACCGATCCAGAAACTGCTGATCGCACTTACATTGAGCCACTCACGCCAGACATTGTTGCCAAGATCATTGAAAAAGAGCGACCAGATGCGCTGCTGCCGACGATGGGTGGGCAAACCGCATTAAACTTGGCGGTGTCGCTCGCAAAGAACGGAACTTTAGACAAATACGGCGTGGAGCTAATTGGTGCCAAGCTGCCTGCGATCGAAATGGCAGAAGACCGCAAATTGTTTAAAGAAGCGATGGAGCGGATCGGGGTGGGGGTCTGTCCATCGGGTTTAGCAACCACCATGGCAGAAGCAAAAGAGATCGGGCAGCAGATCGGCTCCTATCCGCTGATCATTCGTCCGGCGTTTACGTTAGGCGGCACGGGTGGCGGCATCGCCTACAACCAGGAAGAGTTTGAAGAAATTTCTCAGTCTGGTTTGGATGCCAGCCCCGTTTCCCAAATTTTGATCGAGAAATCGCTGCTGGGCTGGAAGGAATACGAGCTAGAAGTGATGCGCGACCTAGCAGACAACGTTGTGATCATTTGCTCGATCGAAAACCTCGACCCGATGGGCATTCACACGGGTGACTCGATCACCGTTGCACCAGCTCAAACCCTTACTGATAAGGAGTATCAGCGTCTCCGCGATGCCTCTATCAAAATCATTCGCGAGATCGGCGTAGAAACGGGTGGCTCCAACATCCAGTTTGCCGTCAACCCCCAAACAGGCGAGGTCATTGTGATCGAGATGAACCCGCGTGTTTCGCGCAGTTCTGCTCTCGCCTCCAAGGCAACAGGCTTCCCGATCGCTAAAATGGCGGCAAAACTCGCGGTTGGCTATTCACTCGACGAAATTCCTAACGACATTACCAAAAAAACGCCCGCTAGCTTTGAGCCAACGATCGATTACGTCGTCACCAAAATTCCTCGCTTTGCCTTCGAGAAGTTTCCTGGTTCTATACCCGTCCTCACCACGCAGATGAAATCAGTCGGCGAGGCAATGGCGATCGGGCGGACTTTTCAGGAATCGTTTCAGAAGGCGCTACGATCGCTGGAAACAGGACGGGCAGGCTGGGGCTGCGATCGCAGCGAGAAGCTGCCTAGCCTAGAGCAGATCCGTGCCGGACTGCGGACCCCTAACCCAGAGCGCATCTTTACGGTGCGGCAGGCAATGCTGATGGGCATGCCCGTTGAAGAGATCTATGAGCTGACGGCAATCGATCCATGGTTCCTAGACAAACTACAAGAGCTGCTAGAGACCGAGAAAACCCTCAAGAAAACGCCGCTGAAGCAGCTCAGCCGCGAGCAGCTCTATGCCGTCAAGCAGCAAGGGTTCAGCGATCGGCAGATCGCCTTTGCTACCAAAACCAGTGAAGATGAAGTTCGCGCCTACCGCAAGAGCTTGGGCATCCTCCCGGTTTACAAAACCGTTGATACCTGCGCCGCTGAGTTTGAAGCACTCACTCCTTACTACTACTCCACCTACGAGTCAGAAGTTTTGGAGATTGACGCAGATGAAGCTACCGGCACAGTTGAATCAGAGGTGATGCCGTCCGATCGACGCAAAGTCATGATTTTGGGCGGTGGGCCTAACCGCATTGGGCAAGGTATTGAGTTTGATTACTGCTGCTGCCATGCTTCTTTTGCGCTGCGAGACACCGGTTTCGAGACGATCATGGTTAACTCAAACCCTGAGACGGTTTCCACAGATTATGACACTAGCGATCGCCTTTATTTTGAACCACTGACTAAAGAAGATGTGCTGAACATCATCGAGGCAGAGCAGCCAGAAGGCGTGATCATCCAGTTTGGCGGGCAGACGCCGCTGAAACTGGCAGTGCCGCTCCAGAAATATTTGGAAGCTAATCCTTCAGTAAACACGAAGATCTGGGGCACATCACCCGACTCAATTGACACTGCCGAAGACCGCGAACGCTTCGAGAAAATTCTGCGGAAGGTAGATATTCGGCAGCCTGCCAATGGGCTTGCCCGCAGCTTCGAGGAGTCGCTCACGGTTGCCAAACGAATCAATTATCCTGTGGTGGTGCGTCCTAGCTATGTTTTGGGCGGTCGGGCAATGGAGATCGTCTACTCAGACGACGACTTGCAGCGCTACATGACCTACGCCGTTCAGGTGGAACCCGATCATCCCATCTTGATCGATCAATATCTGGAAAATGCGATCGAAGTTGATGTGGATGCGATTGCAGACCAAACCGGGCAGGTAGTGATCGGCGGCATCATGGAACATATCGAGCAGGCAGGCATCCATTCTGGCGACTCGGCTTGCTCTTTGCCGACTGTTACCCTATCCGAGGCAGTACTGGAGACTATTCGCACCTGGACGACCGCCCTTGCCAGAGCGCTGAATGTCATCGGCTTGATGAATGTCCAGTTTGCTGTTCAGGGAGAACAGGTCTACATCCTGGAAGCCAATCCCCGCGCCTCACGCACCGTGCCGTTTGTCTCTAAGGCGATCGGCGTACCGCTAGCAAAGATGGCAGTGCGGGTTATGGCGGGCGAATCGCTGGAAAATTTAGGCTATGTGGCTGAAATTGTTCCGTTACATGTCTCAGTTAAAGAAGCAGTTCTGCCATTCTCTAAATTCCCTGGTACAGACATTATCCTGGGACCTGAAATGCGATCGACGGGCGAAGTCATGGGCATCGACAGCGATTTTGGCAAATCTTTTGCCAAGGCTGAACTGGCTGCTTCCCAAATGCTGCCGCTGAAGGGCACTGTGTTTGTGTCAATGAACGATCGAGACAAAGTCGCTGCTGTGCCTGTGGTCAAAGACCTGATCGAGCTGGGTCTAAAAGTCGTTGCCACAGCAGGTACTCGGCAGGTACTACAAGAGCATGGGCTGGCGGTGGATCTGGTCTTGAAACTACATGAAGGACGACCCAACATCGTTGACTCAATTAAGAACGAGCAAATTCAGCTGATCATCAACACGCCCATTGGGGCAACCGCGCAGATTGACGATCGCTCGATTCGCCGGACTGCCATAGCCTATAAAATCCCAATCGTCACGACGATTGCTGGAGCCAAAGCCACCGCTGCCGCGATTCGATCGCTCCAGTCTCAACCGCTGGAAGTAAAAGCGCTACAGGACTACATGAAACATTAGAAACCTTAAGGTTTCTTGCAGTCCCTTCCAAAACTTGGACTATAGTGAGAGAATCGGCATGGCTATCGTACCGGTTCTCTTTCCTTTTAAGGATAGATTGATGCAGCTTGATGCAACGGTATCGGCAGGCTTACCGTTTCTCTCACACTCTGATTTAGAACAGGGAGCAGGGAGATTTGGATAAGGGGCATTCACCCCTCACCGGTGCTGCAAACGATTGGGTTACAACGGGTGCAGACTTACAGCAGGTGAGGCTTTAGGATGAAAGGTTTTTTTTGCAACCAGGATAGAAGGTTGGGCACTGAGGTAGCATTACTACCTCGATGTCCCCGTAGATCCATGGGCTTTCATCTAGCTTTAACGGAAATAACAGCAAACTTTAGCAACTCTTCAAGAGATTTCCCGCAGGAATGGCGCTCCATCCCAGCGATGTTGGAAAGATAATTGAAGGTAACAGGGCTTACGTGTTTGTCTTTACCGGAGGGGCTTCGCCCATCTTGTAAAAACAAATCCTGTTATAAAGGGCTCGCGTAAGTCTTGGTGATAAAGGTCTTGCTAATAGGGTGTCAGACTCCAGCTTGCGCGGAATCGACCACAGCGACACCATCGATTGACCCAGCGAGTGATGCCGCAATGAGCTACTGCTTAAATCCAGCCTGCACGAATCCCGAAAATTCAACCCATACAGACCTCTGTCAAGCTTGTGGTGCAAATCTACTCTTGCGCAATCGCTATCGCGTTGTGCAGGCACTAGGGCAAGGCGGATTTGGTGCCACCTTCCTCTCGAAGGATGAGTCGTTACCCGGCAGCCCCTACTGTGTGATCAAGCAACTCCGACCTGCTGCCAGTTCTTCTGCCGTGCTGCAAATGGCGCGTGACTTGTTCCAGCGAGAAGCCAAGACGCTTGGCAAGGTGGGCAACCATCCACAAGTACCCCGCCTGCTGGACTACTTTGAGGCGAATCAAGAATTTTTTCTAGTTCAGGAATACATCAGTGGCTCCACCCTGCAGCAAGAGGTAAAGCGATCGGGCCCGTTTAGTGAAGCGGGAGTTAAGCAGTTTCTTAGCGAAGTGCTGCCGATGCTGCAATATATCCACAGCCAGCAGGTCATCCACCGCGACATCAAGCCTGCTAACCTGATTCGGCGATCGCAAGACAAAAAGCTAGTGCTGATCGACTTTGGAGCCGTGAAAGATCAGGTTGGTCCGTCCACGGCAAGCGCTTCAGAACAAACTGCCTTGACGCAGTATGCAATCGGCACACCGGGCTATGCTCCGCCAGAACAGATGGCAATGCGCCCGGTCTATGCCAGTGATATTTATGCATTGGGGGTCACCTGCCTCTATTTGCTCACGGCCCGGTCGCCCAAAGATATGGACTATGACCCCGCAACAGGCGAAATTCTCTGGCGCAGTCAGGTACATGTCAGCGATCATTTTGCAGAAGTCCTCAAGAAAATGCTGGAGGTTTCTGTTCGTCACCGCTATCAGAACGCTACCGAGGTGCTGCGGGCGCTCGATCTAGAGCCTTACTTAGATAGCTTGGCACGCGGCATGGTGAGCCAGTCAAACAACCGGATTCGCAATAGCGGCGAACGCACTGAAAATACCGCTCCTTCTATGTCATCTTCCCCCAGCGCTCGGATGGCCGCTGCAATTCGCGCAAGAGCTACCCGATCGGAGGTGACCCGCCCCGGCTCGGATGCCACGCGTTTGCAGCCCGGCGCGCCAGCAAGACGATCAATTTTGCAAAGTGCCCCCACCCCAACCGCTACCAATATCCAAAACGCAACCAGCGCCAGTTCAACGAATTCAACGGGGCGATCGGCACCGTTGGTAGCCAAGCCTGCAGCAGCAGATTTGTTGGCCTCTTATGCTAAAGGCAAGCGAGACTTCACCTGCCATGATCTAAGCCTCTTGCTGCTGCAAAAAACCGATCTGTCGGGCGCAAACTTCCACCAATCTAAGCTGTTTAAGATCAACTTCCAGGGTGCAAACCTCAGCAATGCTGATTTTGGTCGCGCTAGCCTTAGCCAAGCAATGCTCCGCAACGCCAATCTCGCCAGAGCCTATCTGAGTCATGCTGATCTGGCAGGGGCTGATCTACGGGGTGCTGACCTTAGCTATGCCTATCTCAGCAATGCCAACTTGCGAGGTGCGAACCTCTGTGGGGCTGACCTGACAGGTGCAAAGATATCGGACGAGCAGCTAGCGATGGCAAGGACAAACTGGGCAACGATCCATCCCAGCGGCAAGCGAGGGCTATGGTAGACGCAACTAAGCAGTAGAAGCAATTAAACAACAGTTGCTCGAACAAATACATCAAGCTATGCAAGAAAGCGTTTCAGCCTTAGGTGTCTTAGCCTCAAGTGTCTCGTGCTCAAGCATCTCGGACTCAGCAATGCAAGACTACCGCTACAAAAATGCTTGCAAGCTTTTACACTTCTTTCTTCATCTTTAAATATTTTTCAATTATTGCACGAGCAGAATTTGTGATATTTATATCATCTCCTGGTTGGTAGAAATGGATGGCTTTAATCTCCTGATTTGGACAGGGTACGCCTTTTGTTTCAACTAAGAAAACCTGATGATGATTTCTGGCTAAACCAGAGCTACGCATCCGCAGCCCGCCTACATGCTTGAACAAATACTGGGTTGAAAGTGCTTCTAATCCTGTTTCTTCTTTAAGTTCGCGAATGGCGGCCTGCTCACCAGATTCTTGTTTTTCTGCACCACCGCCCGGTAGGCTAAAGCGATCGCCATTGCTAGACACTAACAAGATGCCTTGAGGGGTCTCAATTAGCGCTGTTCCTCTGAGGCGCTTGCGAACTGCAGCAGATTTCAGTTTTTTAGAGAATGAATTTTTCGGTTTGCTAAAAGCTTCTGCCAGTTCGTTCTTTAGCTTTTTATAGCTTTTTCCTAGTTCATGCATAGTAGAGCAAATTAGATAGATTAGCAGCTGATGCCAGTTTGCTTCTTCATAGTTCTAACAGTTCGGGCTGCAGCTTGCTCGGCTTGGATGATTTCGGGTACTACAGATGGACAGATCGAATCCGCATGCTTAAACCATGGGGTTGCAGCGCTGCAACTCAGCAACGTTACGGATCGAGGCTTAATGGAATGAAGAAGCACTATAAGTCCTGCTGACTCGTTTCTGTAGCGGTTCGCAATAGCATGAGGTACGGTGTGTTTGTAAGGTGTCGTGCAAAACACAACTCGCCTGGGCAAATCCTGGGCAAATTAACACTCCCTTAGTGCTTCGGTCGTTTGCACAAACTTGCCTGTTCTACGTGCTCTAACTACTCCAGTTGATTGAACCATGTTTCTAGAGCTTCTCCTCAGCGCCTTGTTTGGCACTCTAGCTTTTGCAGCAGGAGTACGGCTCGGACGGGTACTGCTGCGCCGAGGCGCAACTGCCAATAACCTGTTCAAGGGCAAGACCTCTGTTTCACTGCTAGCGCTGGGGCTATACATGGGGCTGCTGCTGCTAGCGCTGTATGTCCCACAGATTCAGATTTTGCCTCTGGAGTGGCGAGTCTCAGGGATGCAAATTACCTGGACGCTGATGCGGGTCATTTTGATGGGGTTTTGTGGAATTGGATTTATAGTGAGTTGGCATACGGCGCGGCTGCAGGTGATTGCAGTGCTGCTGCTGGGGCTAGTAGGGATAGGTAGCTTTACCACTGCAGAAGCACATTTTTTGGCACCGATCTACGCCTCACTCGAGAACAATTTGCGTCCAAATGGTGTATTTCAGCAAACTTCCAGCAGCAGCTGTGCTCCCTCTGCCTTAGCAACAGTTCTGCGGCTTTGGAACATTGAGGCAACAGAGTCAAGCGTAGCGCGGCTGGCTAAAACCAGTTTGCTGGGTACTTCCATGCCACAGCTGATTATCGCGGCACACGGGTTTGGTATGAATGGCATTGAGCTTTCACCCACCTGGACCCAGATGCAGCAGATCAACCGTCCTGGCGTTTTAGCGACCTGGCTCTACTCTGATACAGGCAGAGCACCACATGCGATCGCCCTTCTAGGGATAGATAGTACTTCCATCATCATTGCCGATCCTGCCTTTGGTGAAATTTTCCAGGTCAACAAAAGTGACTTTCTTAAGCGCTACTGGCGCAGTCAGTATGTTCCAATCTTTCGTCCCAGCGACGATCGCCTCACCCCCGCTAAAGCGGCAGATTATTTGCATCGACTAGGCTATCTGCCAACTAGCACTGCTACATCAGCCGCACTAAAAAAAGCTCTACGCGCCTTTCAGCAAGCAGTGGGTGTTCCGGAAACTAGTAAACTCGACAGCAAAACTGCACTTTTGCTGAGTGGATTGTTTTTAGAGAATGCGCCCCGGCTCGATCGTTTAATTTCTCACTACGCTGCTGCTGAAACAATTGGGGTTGCCAAGGCGATCGGTATTTCTAAAAAACGCGATGGCGAGGGCACTGCCTCCGCTCCACTCATAAAGTAACCCATAGCCCATAGACGCTCAACTCAAGAGAGCCTTGCAAAAAATCCGTACCTGACGCGATCAAGAATCGCTATAGTTTAGAAACATTTAAGTCCCTATAGAGCTAAAATTTTTCCTTCAGGAAGCGTAGAACGCGCCCCAAGGAAAATTCCCTATTGCTAGAAGAGTTTCTGGCAGGCTGTTGGTAGTCGGGGGCTCGTATCAGAAATTCCTGTTGCTGTTGGATTATCCTCTTTGACCAAAAGCTGCCAGAGCCGCAGTGTCAACGGTTCAACCTACCCCTCAGATACCGATCGAATGTCAAACTTTTTTCTAACCTCCTACCTAGCCACAGACCACAACGGGCGAAGATCCTTTGAGCTGCCAGGTGCAAAACCCCACTACACACCCGATCGACCCGGACAAGTTGAGCATATTTTCTTAGATTTAGCATTGGATATTCCGCGTAAAAGCTATCGGGGAACATGCCGAATTCGGCTTAATCCGGTGCGGAGTGGTATCGATCGCCTCACCCTAGATGCCGTCAATTTGCAAATCGAGTCAGTGCAGATTGATGGTGCAGCCCAAACCTTTGAGTATGACGGTGAACAGCTACAGGTGCGCCTCAGCCAGCCAACGGCTGCCGCCAGTCCAATTACGATCGCCATCACCTATCAAGCAGAGCAACCCCAGCGCGGCATCTATTTTATTGCACCCGATGCGGATCAGCCAGATAAGCCACAGCAGGTGTGGACGCAGGGTGAAGATGAGGATTCCCGCTTTTGGTTTCCTTGTTTTGACTACCCCGGGCAGCTTGCCACTTCAGAAATTCAGGTGCGGGTTCCTGCAAACTTCTTGGCGATCTCTAATGGTGAACTGGTGGAAACCAGAGCCGAGGGCAACGACAAAATTTATCACTGGTTTCAGCAGCAGGTTCACCCGACCTATTTAATGACGCTAGCAATCGGTGATTTTGCCGTGCTGCAAGATTCCTGGCAGGGCAAGCCCGTCACCTACTATGTTGACAAAGGTCGAGAGGCAGAGGCTCGGCGCACTATGGGCAAAACGCCCAAAATGATCGAGTTTTTTAGCCAAACGTTTGGCTATGCCTATCCCTACCCAAAATACGCGCAGGTATGCGTGGCAGACTTCATCTTTGGCGGCATGGAAAACACCTCCACGACGCTGCTAACCGATCGCTGCCTGCTGGATGAACGAGCGGCACTTGACAACCGCACTTCTGAATCGCTGGTGGCACACGAGCTGGCTCACCAGTGGTTTGGCGATCTGGTGGTGATCAAGCACTGGTCACACGCTTGGATCAAAGAAGGAATGGCAACCTACTCAGAAGTCCTGTGGTTTAACCACGAGCATGGCGCAGCTGAAGCCGCCTACTATCGCCTTGGGGTCATTCGTAACTATCTGGCTGAAGACAGCACCCGCTATCGCCGCCCTATTGTCACCCATATTTATCGAGAAGCAATCGAGCTGTACGATCGTCACCTTTATGAGAAGGGCGGCTGCGTCTATCATATGATTCGGGCAGAGCTGGGCGATGAATTATTCTTCAAGTCGATTCAAGCCTTTGTACAAGAGAACGCACATAAGACTGTGGAAACGGTAGATTTGCTGAGGGCGATCGAAAAAACTACCGGGCGCAATCTGCAGTTTTTGTTCGATCAATACGTTTTTCGGGGTGGACATCCAGACTATAAAGTAGCCTATAGCTGGGATGGCGATAGTCACCTAGCCAAGCTGACCGTGACACAAACGCAAGCCAAAGAGGGCGATCGCAGCAGTACCAGTGGCTTGTTCGATCTAAAAATTCCCATTGGGTTTGGCTATATTGGGAATGGAAATGATCCTGTTCTCAAATCATTTACAGTTCGCATTCACGAACGTGAGCAAACTTTTTATTTTCCATTAGCTGAAAAGCCAGATTTTATTAGTTTTGATGTGGGTAACCACAGCCTTAAAACCGTTTCGTTAGACTATCCGATCGCTGAACTCAAAGCACAGATTCAACACGATCCTGACCCCATCGCTCGAATTTACGCTGCCGAAGCTCTGGCAAAAAAAGGCGGACTAGAAGCCGCCAAAGCATTGGCACAAGCCCTTGTAAACGATGCTCTGTGGGGAGTAAGAGCCGAAGCAGCAGGTCAGCTTGCCTCAATTAAGCTTGATCAAGCGATCGAGCTATTGCTCAAAGGACTGCATGATCCAGATACAAGAGTTCGGCGAGCAGTGATTTCAGCCCTGCCCCAGTTCAACAGCGCCGAGAGCTACCAGGCAATTCGATCGGTGGCAGAACAAGGAGATGCGAGCTATTACACTGAAGCGGCTGCCCTCGCTGCATTGGGCGAAGCGGCTGCTTTGAAGCTCAACGGCAAAGATCAAGAAGCTGAAGCGATCGCGCTATTTGACGCTGTGCTGCAGCAGCGATCGGGCTGGAACGAAGTCGTGCGGAGTGGAGCGATCACGGGACTCAGCCACCTCAAGACCTCAGAAGCAGCGCTGGAGCTAATCCTGCAATACACAACGGCTGCCACACCGCAGGCACTACGGCTTGCAGCAATTCGTGCCTTGGGGGTTATTTCCACGGGGCAAACGGCCGCAAATCTAGAGCGGATTCTCAGTTGGCTGGCAGACCTCTCCCGCGAGTCTTTCTTTTTAACGCAGGTGGCAACCGTCATTGCCCTCGGACGGATGGAAACCCTTAAAGCAGCCGCCATTCTGCAGGGGCTGGCTGACCAAACAGCAGATGGGCGAGTTCGTCGCATTGCTGAAGAAGCTGTACAGCGCGTTCAAAAAGCTGCTGGTTCTGATCAGGCAGTCCAGCAGCTCCAGGAAACGCTGGAGCAGTTGAAAAAAGACAACCAGGAGCTCAGGAGCCGCTTGGAAAATTTGGAGGCAAAGACCCAATAGCGACGCGAGCCAAGTAGTGTTCACCCCCGATCGCCACCCTAATATTTTCTTTAGGTTTCCATAGGCTTTTGCCGCAATGGGCAGCGCAATTGCCCTTTGACAATGGCAGAATGCGGAAACTGGCGATCGGAGCTATCTGGATTGCAAAGGCAATTGCCACAAAGACCAATTGACTGGCGTTCGCCGCGCTATCATAATTTCTAGAGAATGTTACAAAACTCAAGGGTTCTAGCCTTGAATCACCCTTGGAAAACCATTTTGAAGACTGTGTTGTGGGCACTGTGCGATCGCACATCACTTGAACCGGGGAGAACGCTGATCTATGTCAATGATCGAAACTAAGACCGAACCGATGGTGCTCAACATGGGGCCGCACCATCCCTCCATGCACGGGGTTTTGCGGCTAATTGTCACCCTCGACGGCGAAGACGTGGTGGACTGTGAACCCGTCATTGGCTATCTACATCGGGGCATGGAAAAAATTGCCGAAAACCGTACCCCGGTCATGTACATCCCTTACACCAGCCGCTGGGACTATGCAGCTGGGATGTTTAATGAAGCTGTTACTGTAAATGCGTTCGAGAAGCTCGCAGGTGTGCCCGTTCCCAAGCGTGCCAGCTACATCCGCGTTATTATGCTGGAGCTAAATCGAATTGCTAACCACCTGCTGTGGCTCGGTCCCTTCTTGGCAGATGTGGGCGCTCAAACGCCGTTCTTCTACATCTTCCGTGAGCGGGAAATGATTTATGACCTCTGGGAAGCTGCAACCGGCTACCGGATGGTTAACAACAACTACTGGCGGGTTGGCGGCGTGGCGGTTGATCTGCCCTATGGCTGGGTGGATAAGTGCGAAGATTTCTGCGACTACTTTATAGACAAAGTAGACGAATACGAGAAGCTAATCACCAACAACCCCATCTTCCGTCGTCGGATCGAGGGCATCGGTACTATCAGCCGTGAAGAAGCAATCAACTGGGGGCTATCAGGTCCGATGCTGCGCGGCTCTGGCGTTCAGTGGGATCTGCGGAAGGTCGATCACTACGAATGCTACGACGATTTTGATTGGGAAGTTCAGTGGGAAACCGCTGGAGATTGCTTTGCTCGCTATATTCTGCGGATTCGGGAAATGCGCGAATCGGTGAAGATTCTGCGGCAGGCGCTCAAAGCTTTACCAGGAGGCCCGTATGAAAACCTGGAAGCGAAGCGGATGGCGGAAGGTCCGAAGTCAGACTGGGCAAAAAACCCGGACTACCAGTTCATTAGCAAAAAGATCGCACCTACCTTTAAGATTCCTAAGGGCGAACATTACGTCCGCGTGGAATCAGGCAAAGGCGAGCTGGGCATTTATGTGATTGGTGATGATAATGTCTTCCCATGGCGCTTTAAGATTCGGGCAGCAGATTTCAACAATTTGCAAATTCTGCCGCACATTCTTAAAGGCGTTAAGGTAGCAGATATCGTCGCGATTCTGGGCAGCATCGATATCATCATGGGATCAGTCGATCGCTAGATTCATTAATCACTGATTAGAGGGGTTTTGCAAGTGGGTCTGCCGCACTGTGGGCAACCAACCTATTTGCAAAACCCCTTAAAACTGAGGTGACGACGGCCCAAATTCCCAAGTTCAGGTTCCCAAAATATTGTCAAACCCCTGCTATGCCTTGGAGAGAGTTGAGCTTTAACGCTACCCCTGAAGCCATCGACTGGGTTAGGGTACTGCTCGCTTCCACAAACTATACAGACGAAATTCAGATCGCTAACTGCCCCGAACCTTTGCAGTGGAGCTTTACCGTTGCCCTCTATTTCCCAGAGGCAGCGCAGCGACAGCTCGAAACTGTTGCCGATCGCCTGACTTCCCTCCATCGGGCGGAGCAAATCTCGGCGCCGCAGCTAGCAGTCGTGGAGGAACGAGCTAGCACTGCTGCCGCGCCGCTGATCCATCGAGTGGGCGATCGCTTTGTCATCCTTGCACCTGCGGCTTCCTACAGAGCTAAAGCAACAGAGATTTCGCTGCAGCTCTGTGGAACTCACAGCTTTGGCAGCGGCTTCCATCCTGCAACAATGCTGAGCCTGAGGCTAATCGAGCGACACATCCTGCCTCAGATACGCACTCTTGATCTGGGCTGTGGGTCTGGAATTCTCAGTGTAGCCATGGCAAAGCTGGGCGCACAGGTTTTAGCGTTGGACAATGATCCTATTGCCGTTCAAGCTACTCAAGATGCCGTCGAGCGAAACCATGTAGCCTCACAGGTGGTTGTTCAGCAGGGCAGCTTGGGCTACGGCAACGAGCTGGGGCATTGGATGGGAGAAGCCTTGTCCTCAGTGACAAAAACGATCGTCCCTCAGGTAACGGTTGATGCGGTCGTCGCTAATATTCTAGGACGCATTCACATCGCTCTTGCCGCCGATTACTACAACGCTCTACAACAAACAGCCGGACTTTTGATTACAGCTGGATACTCGACTGATTATGAAGATGAGGTGAAGGCAGCGCTAACGGCTGCAGGATTCCAGATGATTGACTGCGAGCGGCTCAACGACTGGGTTGCCTTGGTTCATCGAGTTGGATAGAGCATTGCAGAATAATTAGGATTGTTTAAGATTGTAACAGCGTTGCCGATGGCAAGTTTCAGGTGGAATTACGATGAAGTCACCTAACGATCGTGTCATTCGAAGCTGTAACGTCTAACTTCTACAACGAAGTCTATGTACCTATCACTCTGGCCCGGCAAACCCTACCCGCTAGGAGCAACCTGGGACGGTAAGGGAACCAATTTCGCGTTGTTCTCAGAACATGCCACAGGTGTTGAGCTGTGTTTATTTGACAAGAAAGGACGAGAGACACGGCTGCCCCTGACTGAAATTAGCAACTTTGTTTGGCATGGCTATGTGCCCTCGATTGGACCTGGACAGCGGTATGGATTCCGGGTACATGGGCCCTATGCTCCCTCCGAAGGGCATCGCTTCAACCCCAATAAGCTACTGATCGATCCCTATGCCAAGGCGATCGACGGCGATGTGCTGCACAGCCCCGAAATTTTTGGCTACCAGCTCAAACATCCCGATGCTGACTTGTCTTACAATGAGCAGGATGATGCTGCATTCGTGCCCAAGGCGATCGTGATTGACGATCTCTTCGATTGGGGTGATGACATGCCGCTGCAAACACCGCGCCATGAATCGGTGATTTACGAGCTGCATGTGAAAGGCTTCACGCAGCTTCATCCTGACATCCCACGAAAGCTGCGTGGCACTTACGCAGGCTTGGCGCATCCTGCCGCCATTGCCCATCTGCAATCGCTCGGCATCACGGCAGTTGAGCTGATGCCTGTTCATCATTTTCTGGCTTATCCGGGGCATTTACAAGGCAAGGGACTCCGCAACTATTGGGGCTACGACTCGATCAACTACTTTGCACCCTATGCTGGCTACAGCGCTGGTGGCAGCACCGGGCAGCAGGTGACCGAGTTTAAACAGATGGTTAAGGCGCTGCATCAGGCAGGCATCGAGGTGATCCTGGATGTGGTGTACAACCATACCGGCGAGGGCAATCATTTAGGCCCAACCCTATCGCTGCGGGGAATTGATAACGCCTCCTACTATCGGCTGGTGGAGGGCGATTCCCGCTATTACATGGACTTCACAGGCTGCGGTAATTCGCTCAATGTCCGCGATCCACAGGTTTTGAAGCTGATTATGGACAGCCTGCGCTATTGGGTGCTGGAGATGCATGTAGATGGCTTCCGGTTTGATCTGGCATCTGCTTTGGCACGAGAGCTTTATGCGGTCGATAAACTGGCAGCTTTCTTCGACATCATTCATCAAGACCCAGTTTTGGCGGATGTAAAGCTGATCGCAGAACCGTGGGATGTGGGTGAGGGTGGCTATCAAGTCGGCGAGTTTCCGCTGCTGTGGTCAGAGTGGAATGGCAAATTCCGGGATACCGTGCGCGACTTTTGGCGCGGTGAAGAGAGCCGTTTGGCAGAGTTTGCCTACCGCTTTACGGGCAGCTCTGACTTGTACCAAAGCAACGGACGTAATCCTAGCGCCAGTATCAACTTTGTAACGGCACACGATGGCTTCACGCTGCGTGATCTGGTGAGCTACAACGAAAAGCATAACGAAGCAAATGGGGAAGGCAACCGCGATGGCGAAAGCCACAACCGATCGTGGAACTGCGGCATAGAAGGCGAAACGGACGATCCAGAAATTAACGCCATGCGCCAGCGTCAGCAGCGCAATTTGTTAGTGACGCTGATGCTGTCGCAGGGTGTGCCGATGCTGCTGGCGGGTGATGAAATGGGACGATCGCAGCAGGGCAACAACAATGCCTACTGTCAGGACAGTAAAATTTCCTGGATTCGCTGGGATTTGCCTGAAGAAAATGAAGCGCTGCTGGACTTTAGCCGTCAGTTGATCGAATTTCGGCGCCGTCACCCGGTGTTTCATCGGCGCAAGTGGTTTCAGGGTCGGGCGATCCATGGCTCCGCGGTTCACGATATTGCCTGGTTCAACCCGGACGGCGGAGCCATGCTTGAGGAGCAGTGGAACGAGGGCTTTGCTAAGGCGATCGCCATCTTTCTCAATGGTGAAGAAATTCCGACGCTAGGAGAGCGGGGGGAACGCATTATTGACAACAGCTTCATGCTGTTTTTCAACGCCCACTATGAGCCAATCGAGTTTGTTCTGCCGGAGGGGTTGGGCAAATGGGAATGGGAAACCCTGATCGACACCACAGAACCGCGATTTGTTCAATACGGCAAACGCTACCAGCAGGACAAGCCAATCGCCGTACAGGACAGAGCGATCGTCGTGCTGCGGCGATTGGGTTAAAAACAAAACCAGGCGGAGCGGGCACGCCTGGTTTTGTTTTTGAGGCTTCGGGCTGCTGGAGCTGGCAAGCTAGGAGATCGAGACGGCGACTGCAATCAATCCGCCGATCAGAGCAACTGCACCGACCCCAAAAATGAGGTATTGTACCTTTTGATTTGAGTCAGGTGGCTCTGCCCGGTACATTTTTGGCTCAACGGCAAAATTGTTTAGGCGACCGCCTTCTTCCTCGGTATAAGGCATATTATTGAATTCCCCGAAATTATTTTCAATGATTGTAACAACGAATGAAGTTTACTTCGCTGTTAGATCTGACAAGAATCCTGAAAACCAGACCCAGGGCAGAATTTTAAATATTAAATTTTAAGAACTAAAACCAACGGGATGAGTGGGTGCTCTCATCTTTGCTCTTTATCTAAACAAAATCTAAACAAACAAAACAGCGATCGCCTTTTTGGAAGGGCGATCGCTGTTTTAAGCAAGGGCTAGACTTTCCAGCCCTTGCACAAGTAGTAATTGAATTAGTAGTCGAAGTCGCCACCCATGCCAGCACCAGCACCTGCTGGTGCTGCATCTTTGGGCTCGGGCTTGTCAACCACAATGCACTCAGTCGTTAGCACCATGCTGGCGATCGAAGCGGCGTTTTGCAGCGCCGAACGAGTCACTTTAGCAGGATCAACGATTCCAGCCGAGAACAGATCAACAAACTCATCGGTGGCTGCGTTGTAGCCCACGTTGAACTCTTTCTCTTTGACGCGCTCTGCAATTACCGCGCCGTTTTGGCCAGCGTTCTCGGCGATCCGCTTCAGAGGAGCTGACAGAGAACGAGCCACGATCAGGGCACCGATTAGCTCTTCACCGCTGAGGTTGCCCTTTGCCCAGTCTTCTAGACCTGGAGTCAAGTGAGCCAGCGTTGTGCCGCCACCGGGAACAATACCTTCTTCCACAGCCGCCTTGGTTGCGTTGATAGCATCTTCCAGACGCAGCTTGCGATCCTTCATTTCCGTCTCGGTTGCTGCACCAACCTTCACGACTGCCACACCGCCAGACAGTTTTGCCAGACGCTCTTGCAGCTTTTCTTTGTCGTAGGAAGATTCGGTTTCTTCGATCTGACGGCGGATTTGCTCAACCCGCGTCTTGACAGCAACCTCATTGCCTTCTGCAACTAGCGTGGTGGTGTCTTTGGTGATCGTCACGCGGCGAGCTTTGCCCAACAGATCAACCTTAACGGCATCCAGCTTCAGACCGAGGTCTTCGGTGATTACCTGACCGCCTGTTAGCACGGCGATGTCTTCCAGCATAGCTTTACGGCGATCGCCAAACCCAGGAGCCTTCACAGCTGCCACGTTGAGCACGCCCCGCAGGCGGTTAACAACCAGGGTAGCTAGCGCTTCTTTTTCGATGTCTTCTGCAATGATCAGCAGCGGACGACCCGAGCGAGCGACTTGCTCCAGCACAGGCACCAAGTCTTGCACCAGCGTGATTTTCTTGTCGGTCAGTAGGATGAAGGGTTCATCGAGAACAGCTTCCATCCGCTCGGTGTCGGTGGCAAAGTAGGGCGAGATGTAGCCTTTATCAAAGCGCATCCCTTCGGTGACTTCCAGCTCAGTCGTCATGGACTTGCCTTCTTCCAG
This sequence comes from Phormidium tenue FACHB-886, assembly GCF_014764505.1. Taxonomy (GTDB): domain Bacteria; phylum Cyanobacteriota; class Cyanobacteriia; order Elainellales; family Elainellaceae; genus FACHB-886. The sequence continues at coordinate 148,116 of NZ_JACXWX010000003.1, read as the reverse complement.
GGAGATGACGCCTTCTCGTCCTACTTTCTCCATGGCTTCGGCAATCATCGCACCGACTTCATCATCGTTTCCAGCGGAGATCGCACCCACTTGAGCGATCGCTTTGGAATCTTCGACAGGGCGAGCCAGAGTTGCTATCTGGTCTACCAGATAGCCCGTTGCTTTTTCAATACCGCGCTTCAACGAGATGGCGTTTGCACCTGCTGCCACGTTCCGCAGACCTTCTTTGACCATGGCATGAGCCAGCACGGTTGCGGTTGTGGTACCGTCGCCTGCTGCATCATTGGTTTTGGAAGCTGCCTGACGAATCAGCGAAACGCCCGTGTTTTCAACGTGGTCTTCTAGCTCAATTTCTTTGGCGATTGTGACACCATCGTTCACAATTTGCGGTGCGCCAAACTTCTTCTCTAGCACCACGTTACGACCTTTAGGACCCAACGTTACCGCAACTGCTTCTGCCAGAATATCAATTCCCTTCTCTAGGGCGCGACGAGCGTTTTCGTTGTAGATAATGCGCTTAGCCATAGTTTCTCAGATGTTCTTCCGTTGATTTTCAACTAGCTGGACGGACAATTCTTCGCGTGAGGGAGAAGCGTGTCTTATGCAACGACTGCCAAAATGTCCTTCTCAGACAGCAACACGTACTCATCAGTTCCAAGTTTGATATCGGTTCCGGCGTACTTGGAGTAAAGAACCTTGTCGCCCACTTTCACTTCTAATTCCTGACGGCTTCCGTCATCGTTGCGCTTGCCAGGCCCCACCTGCGCCACTTCGCCCACTTGAGGCTTTTCTTTTGCTGCATCGGGTAAGAAAATCCCGCCTGCCGTTTTCTCTTCCGAAGCGCTGACTTTAATAAATACGCGATCGCCTAGCGGCTTGACTGTAGAAACGCTCAAAGAGACTGCTGCCATAGATGAAATTCTCCAAAACAATTCAGACTAGAGTTGAGGTTGCCCTGCGGTTCAGACAGTCCTGTAGAATTTAGACTGTCAGCAGAAATCCAGCCCCTGGTCGGAACTGGTGCATCATCTCTGCAAACCTTGGAAATCCTTAAGTTCGAGTCTAAGTTTAGCACTCTCGACTCCTGAGTGCTAATTTAGCGGACGAACCCTGAGCATTGCAACCTTTCCTCTGCCTAAAGAAGTACGGGTTTCCGAACTTCATTTTGCTTGCTGACCTAGCAACCGCTACAGCCGTTAAGATACGGCGTTGCTGATTTTTGGGATGATTTTTAAGTGAGAGGGGCGCTCCGCGCCCCTCTCACTTAAAAATCATCCCCCTGTTAAGCAATGCCTTAAGACACAGTTAGGCAGAAGCAACTCTGCATAGTGATGTATAGCGATCGCCAAATTGCGCTTCAATAAGGGGATCAGGCGGGGATCGCTGACCCGGCGCGTTGACCTTTTCTTTAGAAAGCTTTTGCAAAAAGTGTGGGTGACGTAAAGATTGCAGGCTACTACTGGTGCCAAGCGAAGAGCGTGTGCCAGTATTTCTACCATGAGGCGACAGACACAATCGTTCATTCGGTTCTGTTGATGAGTGCAGCTACCGACGCCTAATTCTCTTGCCTTCTGCATTCACAACTTGTCGGTGAGGAGCTTAGTTCTGTGAACTCTTTACGCTATGACCTTGGAACATTCTGCACTGCAACTTTAGTAGCTGCAACCCTGGCGATTACTGCACCTACAAAGGCGAACACAGTTCTTGAGGAAGCACCCAGTTTCATGCCTCAAGCTACTATCGTCTGTCAAGGAGCGAAGGACTCCACGCTTTCTACCGTTCGTACTAGCCATCAGGCTTATCCCACTCTGTTTAAGGCATTTGCAAGAACCTTTCAGGCAGACTGAATCAACCACCAAAACCTACCTAACGAGCAAAGACTGCCGGAGGGTGTACAGGCATACCCGATCGCAAATGGCTATAAACAGCTAGCCGAAAGAGTACAAGATTGGGGCGATCTGCAGAGTGGTGCGCTGTACTACTCTGCAGATCGCCCCAATCTATCATTCAAATACTGTCAAATACTGTCATTCGACCACTGTCGCTCAAATACTGTATCTTTTCTCTCGTTGCTGGCTTCAACCCGTAATGTAATTCTGGAGGGACGCTCCTTACTGCTATGAAGGCATAACCTGAGAAACGAATGCGCAAAACTGCTATGCTGCGAGAGTAGCAAGAGCAGGATATAACGGCCGCCATAGCAGTCAGTACAAAGATATTTCTGCAGCCACAAAGCCCAATCACAGAAATGTTTTCCCCGTCATGATAATGGCTACACTTTGTCTAATTTGTGGCTAGAAAAAAGGTCTGTCTCAAGAGAGTATTACAAAGTGGCATCTTTCTCTATGCTGAAATTTGCCCTTTGGCGAAGCTGTTAGTGCCCCAAGCCGCCTGAGTTTATCCTGCCCTCTGCTTTTGAAGAGAGCGCTAAATTCGTCCCCCTTATAGCGTGAGGGACGAGGGCAAGCTTGCAGCCTATCCGATTTGTGACCTTAGCCTCAATGAGTGAATTACATATTCTGGTAATCGACGACAATCCCAGCGATCGCACACTTGTCATTCGTGAACTAGAACGGTCATTTGGCGATTGCCTGCGAGTTACCGAAATTCGCAACCAAGATGAGTTAACTCAAGCGCTTAGGCAGACCGATTTTGATCTGGTCGTTACGGACTATGAGCTGCGCTGGAGCAATGGGCTAGAGGTGCTGAAAGCCAGCAAAGCGATCGCCCCAGATATTCCCGTTGTCATGTTTACCAACAGCGGCAGCGAAGAAGTTGCTGTTGAGGCAATGAAATCTGGGCTGGATGATTATGTGATCAAATCGCTGAATCGGTACGGTCGCTTAGCAATCTCCGTGCGGCGAGAGCTAGAAGAAGCCGACAACAAGCGCAAGACAGCCGGACTAGAAGAGCGCTACCAAACCTTGCTGAATCGGCTCAACGTTGGGTCTTATCGGCTGACGGCTGAAGGGGAGCTAATAGAAGCAAATTCTGCCTTCTTTCGACTGCTGGGAGTGCCAATCCAAGATTCTACCCAGCTCAAACTAAAGCCTTACTTCCAGCCAGAGATATACAGCCGGCTGCTGGCGCAACTGCAGCAGAATGGCGAGATGCAGGAGCAAGAAGCGCAGCTACAGCGGGCAGATGGCTCCATCCTGTGGGTGCGGATCAGCAAAACTTTGGTTTCTAGCGGCAGCACTCAAATTGTGGATGGCTTGCTTGAAGATGTAAGCGATCGCAAACAGGCAGAACAAGAGCGAGAAGACTTGTTGCGGCGGGAGCAGGCTGCCCGCGCCGATGCCGAAAATGCTAACCGGATCAAAGATGAGTTTTTGGCGATCGTCTCTCATGAGCTGCGATCGCCGCTGAATTCAATTTTGGGCTGGGCAAATCTACTGCAGACTCGCAGCATGAATCCGGCAACGATGAGCAAGGCGTTTCAGACGATCGAGCGCAATGCTCGTCTGCAAAACAAGCTGATTGACGATATCCTCGATATTTCTCGAATTGTGCAGGGCAAGCTACAGCTCACGTTTCAGCCAGTATATCTACCGCCGGTGATTAACGCAGTTGTTGAAGATATCCGCCCTGCAGCCGAAGCAAAACGCATCCAAATCAATACTCAGCTTGATGCACAGCTAGCTCCCGTGATGGGCGATCCCGATCGGCTGCAGCAGGTGGTGGGAAATTTGCTCTCCAATGCCATCAAATTCACGCCGGAGGGCGGACAGGTACAAGTGCGGCTGGAGCCCGGAAAAGTGGAAGCAGACAGAGGCACCAGAGCAACTAGCCTTTCTATTGCCTATGTCAAGATCATTGTTAGCGATACCGGGCAGGGAATTCGGACAGACTTTCTGCCTTATGTGTTCGATCGCTTTCGGCAGGCAGACAGCAGCCATAGCCGCACTCAAGGCGGATTGGGCCTGGGCTTGGCGATCGTCCGTAGTTTAGTCGAGCTGCATCACGGGACGGTGACAGCCGCCAGCCGCGGCGAAGGGCAAGGGGCAACCTTTACCGTCGAGCTGCCCACCCAGCCCACTCGGATTGAATCGAACGATGCCCCCCAGCTTGCTGCCCGCCCCACAGATTTGGCAGGTTTGCGGGTGCTACTGGTGGATGACGATGCTGATAACCGCGAGCTGATTCGTTTTATTTTGGAGCAGTGTCAGGCTGAAGTTAGAGAAGCCGCTTCTGCCCGTGAAGCCTTTGATCTGCTGCCAAGCTTCCAGCCTCAGCTGCTGATTAGCGATATCGGTATGCCAGAGGAAAACGGTTACTCCCTGATGCGACGAATTCGAGCACGTGAAGCCCAGCAGAGCCGCACTGAACAAATTAGCCCGGTGCCAGCAATTGCCCTGACTGCCTTCGCCAAAATAGAAGACCAGCAGCAAGCCCTAGCTGCTGGCTTTCAGCGTTACTTAGCCAAACCGATCGATCCAGATGTCTTGATGGCCACGGTTGCTAATCTCATTCCAATCTAGGCAGTGTCACCGCTTGTCTAGAATTTGAGCCGATGCCGATGGTTGTTTACCGATTCTACAATCCCCAATGCCAGGAAATTTGTGAGCAGCGCCGATCGCCCGTAGCTGAGCCAAGGCAGCGGAATTCCTGTTACCGGAGCCAGTCCGATCGTCATGCTGATGTTAATCACCACCTGAAACACAATCATTGACAATACGCCGATCGCCAACAGTGAGCCAAAATTATCTTTGGCGTTTTGAGCAATGATTACCAGCCGCAGACAAATCAGCCAAAACAGCACCAGCACCACCATACACCCCACAAATCCCATTTCTTCGCCGATCGCCGAAAAAATAAAATCTGTGTGCTGTTCGGGGATGAAGCTGAGCTGCGTTTGCGTTCCTTGATTGAGTCCGCGTCCTAAAAGCTGGCCCGCGCCGATCGCAATTCGCGATTGGATCAGGTGATAGCCGCCGCCCAGTGGATCTTTGTCGGGGTCTAAGAAAAGCGTGAGGCGATCGCGTTGATACGCTTTCAGCACATGCTCCCAGGCAAAATTGCCCACGCCACCTGCCACTAGGTTGATTGTTGTGAAGCTAAACGTGCCACTCCATGCCCAGGGCAGCGTCCGCCAAGCAATTATCCCCACCAACCCCACCCAAGCGAACCAGCCCGGCAGAAATACACCAAACAAAATTGCCGAAACCAGCGGTGAGAGCAGCAGCAGCAGCCAGCCCGGATTAGCATTTGCCCAATAGAGCATCCCCAGCGTGATTGCGCCAAACACCAGCGATGTGCCCAAATCGGGCTGCAGCATAATCAAAACCCAAGGCAAGGTAGTAATGGCGATCGCCTTTAGCACCATAGGGATTGTAGAAGCACCGCGTTCTTGCAGCACCGCCGCCAGCACAATGATCACCCCCACCTTGGCAAACTCAGATGGCTGAATGAAAAACTCACCCACGCCGACCCAACTCTGCGCTCCGTTTGCCGTGGTTCCCACAAACACAACAATCAGCAGCGCCAGATTGGTGATGCCATAGATAATCCAGCGCCACTGAATCAGATTTTCATAGCGCCAGCGTGCCACAATCAGCGTTGCCAGCAGCCCAATGCCACCCGTGACCAGGTGTTGCCACCAGTAGGCAACTTGTTCAGTGTGCAGCACAGCACTCCGAATGGCGATGCTGCCAATAATCATCATGGCAATTGCCAATAGCAGCAGCAGCCAATCGACTTCTTGCCAAGGCTGAACCAACGATTTCCAACTAATGCTAAAGGATTTGCGGAGCATGACTTTCAGAAATTCCAGTCAAAAATGCCAGGATGATGGATTTGCGTAAAGATTGGACTACGCAAGTCACTCTTCAAGTTAGCTTAAGTCAGCTCAGGTGAGGGCCGCCACCGAGACGCTTGCTGCAATGCGTTGAGCGATCGCCGTCAGCGCCTTTGCTGAGGCAGATTCTGGCGCAGCTACCACGATGGGAATGCCGCGATCGCCTCCCTCCCGCAGAGACATTTCCAGCGGAATGCAGCCCAAAAGCGGTAAGCCCAGCTCTTTAGAGGTTTTTTCACCGCCGCCAGAGCCAAACAGATCGTACTGACGATCGGGCAGGTCGGGTGGAATGAAGTAGCTCATATTCTCCACGATGCCTAGCACAGGAACCTGCATCTGCTGGAACATACGCAGCCCGCGTCGAGCATCGAGCAGCGCCACCGTTTGGGGCGTCGAAACGATGACCGCCCCAGCCATGGGTACGGCTTGCGCTAGTGTTAGCTGAGCATCTCCGGTTCCGGGCGGCATGTCTACGATCAAATAATCTAGATCGCCCCACTGCACCTGGTAGAGAAACTGACGGATGATGCCGTTGAGCATAGGACCACGCCAGATCACGGGCTGATCGGGGTCGATCAAAAAGCCCATTGAAACCAGCTTGACGCCATGGTTAAAGGCAGGTTCTAGGATCTCGCCTTTCTCACCCTGCCGCACAGCCACTTTGGCAGTGGACAAGCCCAACATAGTTGGTGCGTTCGGGCCGTAAATATCCGCATCAATCAAGCCTACTTTTGCACCCGCTTGGGCAAGGGCAACCGCCACGTTTACCGCAACTGTGCTTTTGCCCACCCCTCCTTTACCGCTAGAAACGGCAACGATATTTTTAACCCCTGAAATTCCTGTTCGATCGGGCAATGATTTTTGCTGCGGCGTTTCGGCCGTTACATCTACCGAGACACTTTCCACGCCCGGTAGAGTTTTTACAGCTCTCTCACAGTCTTCCACAATAAATTGCCGTAGTGGACAAGCGGGCGTTGTCAGCACCAGCGTAAAGCTGACGTTGCCGCCTTCCACTTTCACATGACGAATCATGTTGAGATCGACCAAACTTTTACGCAGCTCAGGGTCTTGGACGGGGCGCAATACCTCCAGAACAGCAGCAGTATCCAGCATTGTCGGCATTAGGGTCTCCCCCTTGGCGATCGGCACCAAGGAAATCGTAAGCATAAATTCTCAATCCCCATCTTACCGTTCTGTGAATTTAATAACTGGGCTTGGATAGAGCTTTTTAAGCATCGGAGTCCTGGCTGATGTATTCCAGGCAGTTGCCTGGTTGAACACCATAGGCTTTGCAAATGGTAGATAGGACAGATTCAGAGGGATAGACTGAAATGTCTCGGATTCAGACCGAGATCAGATTTTTAATGGATTTAGCACTGGCGGAAGATCAGCGATTTAAGCAGTCGATCGCAGAAGTAAGTTATAGCCTCAGCGACTCATTCGATACCATTGGGCTGCAGCGACGGTATTCTAAACCTTAGCTCTCAGCTCTTCTCTATCTTTATGGTTAAAAGTTCACTTCGATATCCAGGTGGCAAATCAAAAGCGATCGACTTGATTTTGCCGCAAATCCCTACCAGCACTTTTGAATTTAGAGAACCGTTTGTAGGAGGAGGCTCAGTTTTTCTAGCCGTTAAATCGAAGTACAACGCCCTCATTCAGAAATATTGGATCAACGATTTGAATTATGATCTTTGCTGCTTCTGGCAATCTGCTAGAGATCAACCTCAAGAATTGTTGAACGCAATTAGAACACTCAAAGCAAAATATACAGATGGCAAAGAACTCTATGCTTATTTAAAGAGTGAAACAAACATCCCTTCTGCCTTCGATCGCGCCGTTCGTTTTTTCATCATGAATCGCATTACCTTTTCAGGCGTCATGGATTCGGGCGGCTATTCTCAGCAAGCTTTCGAGAAGCGATTTACAGACTCTTCGATCGATCGTCTGCAGCTCATGACGGCTCATTTGTCCTCTGTGCAGATTACCTTTGGTGATTATGAAGACTTACTTTTTGCCGAAGGAAAAGATGTGTTTATATTTCTCGATCCGCCTTACTGGAAAGCAACAAAATCAAAGCTTTATGGCATCAAGGGAGATCTGCATTTAGGATTCGATCACCAGCGGTTTGCTGAAAATATGAAGCGATGCACGCATCCGTGGTTAATTACTTATGACGATTCACCCGTAATTCGAGAGCTGTTTAGCTTTGCCAGCGTTATTTCCTGGGAGCTACAGTACGGCATGAATAACTACGGAAGAAACTATGCCCTCAAGGGTCAAGAACTATTTATCAAAAACTATTGAATCCTGAGCCGCTCTTCAACAATAGAAGTTTGATCGTCTAGCTGCGTATCAAACTTCAGGTTAGGATTAATAGTTATTCGACTGGAGGCTGTATGTAGCCGCATAGAAATCCGCCAGGCGTTTGAAAAATCTAAATGAACATAATTTCTAAAATTCTTTGCGATGACTGCATCTACAAATTCAGGTTTGTGAAACGGTTGAATACGTAATTCCTGTTCTCTTAGGTCAAGAATCAGCTTGTAGAAATTTGTATCACTCACCAAAAATCTAAATAAATGGTTGGCTTTTTCTGGATAGCAGCAGAAAAGATTAATCGACCGAGCTACCAACTCGCAGATTGGCTGATAAAGATGAGCTGAAACAATCCCTGTTTCTAGATCGCGAAAGTATGAATAGCCAGATGTGAAGACATTGAAAGCCTTAATAACTGCCTGGTACTGCTCTCTAAACTGCAGGTCTTCAGGTGTCTTGATTGAATAGCCGCAGTGCTGAGCAGTTGAAGCAGGACGCTGATGCTTCAACGCTTTATGATTATGTTTGATAGATAGGTTGATTTTCTGTAGGCTGCTCTCAAGGCGCACATCCGTTGGATCGCCTGCTCTAGCATCAGTATCAGCTAGGCGATCGATCGTCAAATCTTGACTCGATATCAGGAATTTGGCCTCTAACCAGTCATACACCAGATTCGCCCAAGCCTGAAATTGCTGCTGCTGGTAGACCGATAAACTGAGATATTTCTGTTCATCTTTGAGTTGAGATTGAACGGCGCGAGTCGTTAATCTTGCTTTTTTTGGTGAAAGCCGCTGCTCAAGCTGGACAACGACCGCGTATTCTAACGCTCTGCCGTTGCGATCGGATGAATTTTGCATGGGCAACCGTTGAAAGATTTTTCTCAGTATGCCCACTGCAACGCTATGGCAATTCGCGCTGTTAAGACGCCTTTAGCAAACGAACTGCCCCCCGGGCAGCGATATGCTGGCATTTATCAAGACCTGCCCCACCCCAACCAGCACCAGCACAATGCTCAAGAAATCCCAGGCATCGGACTTGGGAAATTTACGGCGAGGGGATGGGCTAGACAGCAGCTCCCGCTCGACTGCCTGCGCGAGTTCGCTGGCTACCTTTTCAGCATAAGGACGAATCACCGACCATACGAGCGGCGACAGCCAGCCCCGTAGCGTCACCGAATAAGAGACCCGAGTACCGCATAGGGTCGATTCGACTCGGTAAGTCACCCGTTCTTCAATGCCAGGTAGCGCAAAGACCCGAATGCTCAACAGCTCTCTGGGCAGTACCCGCTCCACAAAAATCTGGATTCGCATGGGAAACAAGCGGCTAACGGCTTGGTAAATTAGCCCCGGCTTGGGAATCAAGCCATAGGGAACGTTGGTTTTCGCCAGTAGAGGATGCCATGAGACGTCAGCTAAATCGGTTACTTTCTGCCACAAATCATCTACTGAAGCAGAACTCAACACCTGATAAGTGCCGATCGGCGGAAACTCATACAAGTTTCGGTGGATAGACTTAAACCAAAAGCCCAACATGACTCATTCCTCCCTCAGCCAACAAGATCCAATGAAACAGTGAACTCAGCAATGCTTGTCGTGTGTGGATGTAGCGTTTGTAGATAACCCTGTCAGCTTTAGTACACCTGAAGCAAAACTTCTACCTTAAAAACTTCTAACCTACGGAACTGTACTTAAAAACTAGCTTTAACCTAGCTTTAACATTGTAATCCACAGCACTCAGCAATCTGAGACTCTGACTGCTGCTGTTGCTCCTGTGCAACATGATGATGTTTTGTTACGGTCTGTCGGAGAGGAAGCAAATCATTAGAATGTGGAGGGTCTATGTAGGTTCGATCGTTGATTGGTTGCGAAGTATTCGTTATATTTTTTTACCTTCGTTACATACGTTAATTCTGTGTTGAAGGTGGCCACTTCGGTATAGGCTAGATCGAGACAAAGCCAGACCTACCCATGGTTCACGCCATGTTAGCCAGATGTAAGCCAATGCATTTGTGTTAACGAATGTCATCTCAACGTAATTAAACTTAAATTTCTCCATCCGGCTTTTGGCAACCTCATTTAGCTAATCTCGACGATTCTTATTGCTATGGTGAAATCTCCCATTTCCGGCGCAGTCTCTTCTGCTTCCGCACCCCCTGCCGATTCTCGTCAGCGCATTAGCGCTTTTTTAAAGCAGCTACAAGACCAAATTTGCCAAGGACTAGAAGCCGTTGACGGAGAAGGCCAGTTTCAGGAAGACGCGTGGCAGCGCGAAGAAGGCGGCGGCGGACGATCGCGCGTTATGAAAGCAGGCGCAATTTTAGAGCAAGGGGGAGTTGGCTTTTCGGAAGTTTGGGGCAGAGACTTGCCTCCATCCATTCTGGTACAGCGTCCAGAAGCCGCCGGACACTCCTGGTACGCTACAGGCACTTCGATGGTGCTGCACCCCCGTAGCCCCTACATTCCCACAGTCCACCTCAACTATCGCTACTTTGAGGCAGGTCCGGTTTGGTGGTTTGGTGGCGGTATCGACCTCACGCCCTACTATCCCTTTGTTGAAGATGTGGTGCATTTTCACCAGACCTTGAAGAATGCTTGCGATCGGCATCACACCGAATATTACCCTGCCTTTAAGCGCTGGTGCGACGAATACTTCTATCTCAAGCACCGTCAGGAAACGCGTGGCGTTGGCGGTATCTTCTTCGACTACCAGGATGGCAATCGCTCGAAGCTGTACCATGGGCAGAACCCGCATGGCATTGCTGGGCAATATAGCGATGCTGTTGGTGAGGTAGAGCCACGCAGCTGGGAAGAGCTTTTTGCGTTTGTGCAAGACTGCGGCAATTCCTTCCTTCCTGCCTACCTGCCAATCATTGATCGTCGTAAGTCTCTAGAATGGGGCGATCGGCAGCGCGATTTTCAGCTTTATCGACGTGGTCGCTACGTTGAGTTTAATCTGGTCTACGATCGCGGCACCCTGTTTGGGCTGCAAACCAACGGTCGAACTGAGTCAATTCTGATGTCGCTGCCGCCGCTGGTGCGCTGGGAGTATAGCTATCAGCCAGAAGCCAACTCGCCCGAAGCCCAGCTTTACGACACCTTCCTGAAACCACAAGATTGGCTAGGCGGTTCTCACTAGGCTTCACCTACCGCATCTTGAAGGGCGCAGCAAAATTCTTTGCTGCGCCTAACTGTTTTTATAAGCTTCACTAATTTCTGTAGCACAAGGCATAAGCTTTTCTGGTGCAATTGAGCAGAATTGCGCTTCAAGTCGTTATCCTGGAGTCTAACCGATCAGTACTTCAGCACTCTAATGGTTCGACCCATTCAGCAGATAGAACAAGAGCTTACTGTTCTTGACCAATCGGTTGCTGCGATCGCTACCGAATTTCAGAAAGCCTACAGTCAATATCTGACGGTACTTAGCCAAGCAGTCCGGCAGCAGTTGATTCTGGCAAGCTACCATCTCTGCACCCACGGCTACCCAGAGCAGTTTTTGGCGCTCTCGCTTAGCCAGCGACAGGATCTGCAGCAGGCGCTTCAGCACCTTGCTAAGCAAACCCAAACAGAGCTGCAAGAGCTGCTCCAGCCGGTTCAAGCCTTCGCTAGCTTACAGCAACAGCTTGCTGAAAGCACTAAAGCGGCGATTTCCAGCTCTAGGATCGACAGTTCTAAGGACAGTTCAAAGACTAACAGTCTAGAGCTGGAAATCGCTCCTGAAGAAGGAAACCTCGAACTTGCCCTAACGCCAAACGAACTTGCCTTCTCCGCTGATGAAGAAGCGCCAGATGTATTGGAACCCGAACAGCCACCGGAAGCCTTGCTGCACTCAGCCGACACCGCTGCACCCTCCGGCTCAGAAGCCACTCCCCTACCGCCAGAATCTCCTAGCCAATTCCTCACTCCAGAGGAGCTGAGCGATCTACCCATTTATCCTAAGACGATCGCCCAGTGGCAAAGCCAGCTAGAGCAATCGATTGTAGAACAGCTCCAAACGTTGTCACATACTGCCAATCGGCTGCTGCAACGGGCAAAGATTCTGCCGAGCCGGTTGCCCGAACCCGTTCTAGAAGTCGCTGCCAAAGCTGATATTGTCTCTGAAACCGCTGCTAGCCCGCCTAACCTGCTGAGTTTGTTAGTTGAGAGTGAATCAGACGATGAAACGTCTGTCACTCAACTGCTAACGATTCGCCTGCGGTTGGCAGAGATTGAGTTTAGCGATACCAACGTTGGGATTTGGCGATCGAAAATTCGCAGTCTACTTGCCCAGCTCAACAAGCTAATGCGCGAATACCAAAAGCGCCAAACCGAAAAAGCGATCGCCCAAGCCGAAGCTGCCTGGAGGGCAAGCTGGTTTGAGGAGTCGTAGCCACAGAGCTGTAGCCAGAACAGTCGCCATCCAGGTGCTCTGCGCTTCGATAGAATTAAATTATTTTTGAGAATGCAGAGACTAATCTCACAGATCGCAGTTCTCAAAAACCTGTCCTTCATGCAATCGAGCATTGCCACATCCAGGAGCCACAATGGACTGGGAGCGCCTGCAAAAAGCCCTTGCCGTCGAAGCCGACCAAGGCTTTAACGACTTGATCGGCAAGCAGTATCGCTTTAGCGAATTCCTCAGCTTTAGCTTAGGGCAGCCCTCCGAAGTTCTGCCACCCGCCGAGCGCACCAAATCGCAGACGATCGCCCAAGCGTTTGCCCGCTACTCTGAGCTAACGTTTGCCGAACGGCAGCATCTTGTTGCAGATACCCGTCGCTTTGTGTACCAAGTCCGCAAAGGGCTGGAGGAGCAGCGCGAAGCTGCACAAGTCTCCGAAAGCACTGTAGAAAAGACCGGAGGCACGATCGCCGCTAAGCCTGCCAAAGTACCTAAAACAAAGCCGATCGTAGAGCCAAAGCGCAAAGCAGAAGTGCGGCTCGATCAGGCGGTAACTTATTTACCTGGTATTGGTGCCAAAAATAGCGAACGCTTGGCAAAGCTAGGGCTATACACCGTTAAGGATGTGCTGTACTACTATCCGCGTGACCATATTGACTATGCGCGGCAGGTAAATATCCGGCAGCTTGAGCCAGGAGAAACGGTGACGATCGTGGGTACGGTCAAGCGCTGCAATTGCTTCAACAGTCCGCGCAACACCAAACTGGCAATCTTTGAGCTAACCCTGCAAGACCAGAGCGGACAAATCAAGCTAAACCGCTTCTTTCCGGGGGCGCGCTTTCAAAATCGCGGCTGGCAAGAGCAGCAAAAGCGCCAGTATCCCATCGGGGCGACGATCGCTGCTTCTGGGCTGGTGAAACGCGATAAATTTGGCGTGACGCTAGAAGACCCGCAGATTGAGGTGATCGACCATGCGGGTGCATCGATCGAGTCGATGAAAGTGGGGCGAGTGCTGCCCATATACCCCCTGACTGAAGGCGTACCGGCGGATATTGTCCGCAAAGCAGTGATCGGGGCATTGCCAGCCGTGGGGCAACTGCAAGAGCCGCTGCCCGAGGGGCTGCGAGCGAAATACGGGCTGATTGGACTGCAGGAGGCGATCACCCACATTCACTTTCCGCCGGATGCCGTAGCGTTGGACAATGCTCGTCATCGGCTGGTGTTTGATGAATTTTTCTATCTGCAGCTCGGGTTGCTGAAGCGCCGGATGCTGCAGCAGCAAGAGCAAACCAGCGCCGCCCTTGCACCCACAGGTAAGCTAATCGAGCAGTTCTACAAGGTGTTGCCCTTCGAGCTGACCGGCGCACAACAGCGGGTGGTCAACGACATTCTCAACAACCTCCAAGAGCCAGTGCCGATGAATCGCTTGGTGCAGGGCGATGTTGGATCGGGTAAGACGGTCGTTGCCGTCATTGCGATCTTGGCGGCGATCCAGTCGGGCTATCAGGCGGCGCTGATGGCTCCCACCGAAGTACTGGCAGAGCAGCACTATCGCAAGCTAGTGCAGTGGTTTAACTTGCTACATTTGCCGGTAGAACTGCTGACAGGTTCCACCAGAGCCGCTAAGCGCCGGCAAATTCACGCGGAGCTGGCAACAGGCGAACTGCCGCTGCTGGTCGGCACTCATGCGCTGATCGAAGATCCCGTCCAGTTTCAAAAGCTGGGCTTAGTGGTGATCGACGAACAGCATCGGTTTGGCGTGCAGCAGCGGGCGCGGCTCCAGCAAAAGGGCGATTTTCCGCATGTGCTAACGATGACCGCCACGCCAATTCCCCGGACGCTGGCGCTGACCCTGCACGGCGACTTGGATGTCAGCCAGATTGACGAACTGCCGCCCGGACGGAAGCCAATCCAAACGACGGCGTTAGCGGGACGCGATCGCAATCATGCTTACGATCTGATTCGCCGCGAAGTTGCTCAGGGGCGGCAAGTCTATGTGGTGCTGCCGCTAGTCGATGAATCCGAGAAGCTAGACCTGAAGTCGGCGATCGAAGAGTATCAGCACCTCCAAGACGTGTTTCCAGAGTTCAAAGTGGGACTGCTGCATGGTCGTCTATCCTCCGCCGAGAAGGACGAGGCAATTACCCAGTTCCGGGATAACCAAACGCAGATTTTGGTGTCTACAACGGTAGTTGAAGTAGGGGTGGATGTACCAAATGCCTCCGTGATGCTGATCGAACATGCCGAACGGTTTGGGCTGTCGCAGCTCCACCAGCTGCGCGGTCGGGTGGGGCGGGGTGCAGATCAGTCTTTTTGTTTGCTGATGAGCAGTTCTAAGGCTGAGACAGCGCGACAGCGGCTGAAGGTGTTGGAGCAATCGCAAGATGGCTTCTTTATTGCCGAAATGGATTTGCGCTTCCGAGGTCCGGGTGAGGTGCTGGGCACTCGCCAGTCGGGCTTGCCTGATTTTGCGCTCGCCAGCCTGGTAGAAGATCAAGAAGTGCTGGAAGTGGCAAGAGAGGCAGCCGAAAGAGTGATAGAACTAGATGCAACCTTGGAGCGTTGGTCGTTGATGCGATCGGAGCTGGAGTATCGCTATCAGCGCTTAATGGGTGGAACCATCTTGACCTAGCCGCAACTATGGAATTCACGCTGACTACGCCTGCTCTGCTGTTTCCCACCGTTTCATTGCTGCTGCTTGCCTACACCAATCGGTTTGTAGCGTTGTCTTCGGTGGTTCGCAATCTGCACGCCAGCCACAAAGCTCAGCCCCACCCCTTTGTGCTACAAGAGATTGCCAGCCTGCGCTATCGGCTGCGGCTAATCCGCAATATGCAGGCGTTTGGTGTCTTGAGTCTGCTGTTGTGCGTCATTAGCATGTTTGCTTTGTTTACCGGACTAGCGATGCTCAGCAAACTGCTGTTTGCCACTAGCTTAGTGCTGATGATGCTGTCGCTGGCGCTTTCAGTCCGGGAGATTCAGGTGTCGATCGAAGCGCTCAATCTGCATCTGCGCGACATCGAAGAAGCTTAGTCATGTGTGAAAGAATTGCCTGAGAGAACCTGTCTGAAAGAACACAGATTGTAAGGGCTGTTTAAAGCTTTGATGCCCCGAACATGAATTATCCGGTTCTGCAAAGCGGCTAGTGCAAGGTGAACTATAGGTGTTCGTTTAAGTTGATTCAAAATACACCTACCAAAACTACCCAACTGCACGAAAGGATACTAACTTGGCATACATCGCAGGCGACCTATCGGATAACCGTCTCGTTGGCACTTCAGAAGCGGATACGATCAACGGCTTTGCAGGCAACGACAGCCTCAGCGGTAACGCCGGAGATGACCTCCTTTACGGTGGTGATGACAACGACGCGCTAGACGGCGGCGATGGAAATGACAAATTGTTTGGCGACACGGGCAACGATGACCTGCAGGGCGGCAGCGGCAGCGATGACCTCAGCGGCGGTGAGGGCAGCGACAGGCTAGACGGCGGCGCCGGCAACGATCTCCTCAATGGTGAAGCCGGAGACGACACCCTGTCGGGCGGCGCAGGCGAAGATGTGCTGCGCGGCGGCGTTGATCAAGACACGCTCAACGGCGGTGATGACAACGATCGCTTGTTTGGGGAAACCGGAAACGACACGCTCAACGGCGGACTAGGGAACGATCTGCTCACGGGCGCAGAAGGAGACGATCTGCTGACGGGCGAAGCCGGAAACGATGAGCTAAACGGCAGTGCCGGAGACGATCGCCTCTTGGCAGGGGCAGGAGATGATGTAGTTTTCGCGGGTGAAGGCAACGACAGCGCAGACGGCGGCGACGGAAACGACTTGCTCTATGGCGAAATGGGTAACGACACCCTGCTCGGCGGCAACGATAGCGACACCCTACGAGGCGGCGAGGGCAAAGATAGCCTAGACGGTGGTAATGGCGTCGATATCCTCTTTGGGGAAGGTGGGCAAGACCTCCTCAGCGGCGGAGCAGGGCAAGACGAACTCAACGGCGGCGAAGAAAATGACACGCTAGACGGCGGCACAGAAGACGACAAGCTCTACGGTGAAGCGGGTAATGACACCCTCAACGGCAGCGCCGGCAACGACGAGCTATTTGGGGCAGATGGCGAAGACATCCTCAATGGCGGCGAGGGCAACGATACGCTCAGCAGCGGCACAGGCAATGATGCCATGGACGGTGGCACAGGCAACGATCGCCTCTCTGCGGGAGAAGGCAACGATCGCCTCACGGGGAACGACGGCATCGACGAACTTTACGGTGAAGTGGGCGATGACGGACTTGCAGGCGGCACCGGCACCGACAAGCTGTTTGGCGGCGAAGGAAATGACAGCCTCAACGGCGAGGGCGACAACGACGAACTCTTTGGCGAAGCGGGCAGCGATACGCTCAGCGGCGGCAGCGGTGATGACAAGCTTTATGGCGCCGCTGATGCTGATAGCCTCGATGGCGGCGCAGGCAACGACCAACTTTTTGCCGAAGTGGGAGACGATCGGCTCACGGGTGGCGCAGGCAGCGATCAACTCTTTGCAGGCGACGGCACCGACACGCTGAAAGGCGGCACAGAAGGCGATCGTCTCTTTGGCGAAACTGGCAATGATACGCTATCCGGTGAAGCAGACAATGATGCGCTGTTTGCAGGCGATGGCAACGACACGCTAGACGGCGGCACAGGCAACGACCAGCTTTATGCTGACGCAGGCGACGATTTGCTGCGGGGTGGAGCGAGCAACGATCGCCTTTTTGGGGCAGATGGGATAGATCAGCTAATTGGCGGGTCGGGCAACGATCGTTTGGTGGGCGGCAATGGCAACGATCGCTTGACAGGCGGCACTGGAAGAGATGTGTTTGCCTTTGATACCGACGCTCGCTTTCTGGGAACAGCGATCGGGGTTGATGTGCTTGAAGATTTTCAGGCGACCGAAGATCAAATCAGCCTCGACAAAACGACGTTTACCGCTCTCAAGAAATTCAAAACGCTAGAGGAAGGCAAAACTTTTGCTGTAGTCAATAGCCAGCGAGCAGCCAGCCGCAGCAAAGCACTAATTGTCTACAGCAACGGCAACTTATTCTACAACAGCGATCGCTCCAAAGCAGGCTTCGGCACAGGCGGGCAATTCGCCACCCTCACTGGCAACCCCACCCTCACCGCAGCAGATTTTCAAATCTTGACCTAGACCCTCATCCCTCCGAAATCTCGATCACATTCCCATCTGGATCTTGCGTAAACAGTGCAGCCCGTCCTGATGCACTGAGCTGCATCTCGCAGCCATGCGCCAACAGTTCAGCTTTAGCGGCTTCCAAGTCAGCAACAGCGATCGCCAGATGTGGATTACGTCCCCATTTATCAGGGTTGTTTAGCGCCTGGATCAATTCTGGATGTACGATCAAGTGAATTTGGATAGAACCAAGCTGATACCAAACGCCGGGATACTTCAGAACCCGATCGACCTGCGCTAAGCCCAGCACCGTGCCATAAAAGTGCTTCGATCGCTCTAAGTCAGAAATTAAGAGCGCGGTATGAAGATAGTGCTTCACCTGCATCGCTGATCCTCCCGCAACTAGATTAGATTGAGCTTTAAAGATGCCGCTTTCATTCTAGAGCAAGCATTTGGGCAGCCACTGAAAGCGCAGTATGTCATTGCTGCACGAACAGCTCAGATTATTTATGATGCTCTGCACTTAGATCAAAATCTGTTTTTGTGTAAAAGCCCCGCTACGCGGGGCTTTTACACAAAAATATGTCCTGACGCATGCGCGAAGCGCTATATCTCAAGCCCGTTACACCAGCAGTTCGCCGGTTTCCTGCAGCTTGTGCAGTCGCTGATAGATGCCGCCATGGTTCAGCAGCTCAGCGTGGCTACCAACTTCGATAATTTGTCCTTGATCGAGCACCACAATCTGATCGGCTTCGCGGACGGTGCTGAGCCGGTGAGCAATGATAATCGTGGTGCGTGTGCCTAGAATGCTCCGCATTGCCAGCTGAATCGATCGCTCTGACTCGTAATCCAGGCTAGAAGTCGCTTCGTCAAACACCAGCACATCGGGATTCATCAGCAAGGCGCGGGCAATGCCCAAGCGCTGTCGTTGGCCGCCTGATAAGCGAATCCCCCGTTCCCCCACCACTGTCTTAAAGCCTTGCGGCAGCAAAGGCAGAAACTCATCCACTCTGGCAATTTGGCAGGCAGACTCGACTTCTGCTTGGGTGGCAGCAGGATTGCCATAAATCAGGTTATCCAGCAGCGTCCCGTTGAACACATCGACTTCTTGATGAACGATCGCCAGCCGCTTGCGGTAGCCTGTCACATCGAGCTGGCGAGCATCCTGCCCGTCAATCAGAATACGACCCGACTGTGGCTCGAAGTAGCGGAACAGCAGCTTCACCAGCGTAGATTTCCCCGAACCCGATCGCCCTACTAACGCCACCGTTTGGTTTGGTTCAATCAGCAGGTTGATGTTCTGCAGCACGGGGCGATCGGCAATGTAGCCAAACGAGACATTCTCGAAATGCACCTTGCCGCTGAACTGGTAGTGGCGCACGGCTTCTGGGGATGTTTCTAGGCTCGCGGCATCTGTTCCGGCAGGCAGCTCCATGAATTCGTGTAGCCGCTGCATGGAGGCATAACGCCGCACAAACACTTCGGCAAGCTGGCTAATCGGCTCGAGTTCGGCATAGGCCATGCTAGAGATCGTTAGCGTAGTAACAAAGTGCCCCAAAGAAATTTGTCCCCGCACTGTTGCCCACAGCGTCAGCGCCAGCACCGCAAACACCGAGGACTCGATCACCAAGCGCTGCCAGGAAAACAACTTGGTGTAGCCGATGTGGATGCGGTAGTTCAAGAATTTGAACTCTCGATCGATCCGTTGCTTTTGGCGCTCTAGCTCTTGGGCTTCAGCGGCAAAGGCTTTCACCGTTTTAATGTTAGTGACGATCTCAGCGGTACGGCTTTCGGTATTTTCTTCATACTTGTCTAGCTGCTGCTCTTTCTTGATGAGCTTAGCCAGATTCTTGATTGTGAACGTCAGAATCAGAATAAACGAGAGTAAGAAGAGAAGGGCGATTCTCCATTCAATCAGCAGAATCATGATAAAGATACCCAAGACTCGAATAGACTTGGGTACCATCTGTCCAGCAATCTCAGGATAAGTCCAGGTATGGTTTGATAAGCCGCGTGCCACCCGTCCGGCGATCCGCCCAGCGTTATTTTCGTCAAAGAATTCCAGCGGCAGCATCAGGATTTTGCGAACAGATTGCACAGTATGATCGCGTCTGGCTTGAAAGGCGATACTCCAGTGAAACCAGCCACCTAGCCACGGTTGAATTGGTGCCCGTACAACCGTCACCAAAAAGACTATGCCGAGCAGCACGACCAGCCCGAAATTACGATCGCTATTTTGTCCCGTTATTGCTGCGATCTGATCGATTAACTGCTGCAAAGGCCGATCAATGGGCTGCTGAGACAAAACGTTCAGCAATTGCCCGATTGCATAAGGAACAGCTAGATCGATAAGCTCAAACGCACTACTGGTGGTCATGCTAAAGATAGATAGCGACCAGTACGATCGGTAGTAATCGATCACATCGCGTAATTTTGCCATGATAATTTCTCCTTGCCGAATGCTGGCAGGATAAAGAGTGGAAGATGCAGTGAATCCTAATCGACAGTGAAAGCGGCTCTACAAAACAGCAGCAAATTCCTGGATTTGCGAGAACACAGCGAATGAAGTTGAAAGCCACCCAAAACTAGCCGACACAAAAAGCCGAAATTATATTTCGGCAGCAACTGAGCTTCTAGACTTCAACTTAAACTTCTGCAGTAGAGGAATAGCGAAAACCTAAAGCAGATACAAACGAGCTAAGTCACAGGCGCAAGAAGTTGTACTGAGTGAGCTGATGGGCGCGAGCGCAGCTGCCGTAGCATCACCAGATAGGATGAACAACATGGCTTTTATTCCTGAAAAGCTTGTGACTACGTATTGTAACATGTATGTAGCATATTAGCGTGAAGCGATCGAACAAAAGCTAAAAGACTACTCTCCAGCAGGTCGGCTCAGCCGCTTATCCCATCGCAGCAAAGGCTGGGCGCAATCATCCAAAGCAGCAAACTACGATAGGCAATACTACAAGCAATACGGTTTAATTTGGATTAGTTGCGTTCAAAAACTCTGTGTTCCGATCCCGCTGGCTGCATCCTGCCCTCCTGTTGCTATGGCTAATTGTTGGGGCAATCTTGCGATTTGTTTGGCTAGACTCTAAACCACCCTGGAACGATGAACTGGCAACGCTAGTATTTAGCTTGGGCAACAGCCTGCGATCAATGCCGTTAGATCAGCCGATTGCACTCGATACCCTGCTTGCACCGCTTCAGCCCCAGCCCAATCGCACCATTGCAGATGTGGTCGAGCGGCTGATGAGCGAAAGCACCCACCCGCCTGTCTATTTCATCCTGACGCATTGGTGGTTAAAGCTTTTTTCAACCGAAGGAGGGCTGGTTTCAGTTTGGGCAGCCCGATCGCTATCGGCGCTGTTTGGCGTGGCGGCAATTCCGGCAATGTTTGGGCTGGGCAGGCTAATTTTTCGATCGCGCTGGGCTGGGCAAGGAGCGGCAGCGCTGATGGCAGTTTCGCCCTATGGCATTTATCTAGCGCAGGAGGCGCGGCACTACACGCTTGCTGTTTTGTTAATCATTGCATCGCTGAGCTGCTTCAGCGTAGCAGTGCGATCGCTAACGGTGAATCGGCCGCTCGTTCGCTGGCTGTGCCTCGTCTGGGTTAGCATCAATGGTTTGGGCGTGGCGGTTCATTACTTTTTTGCGCTGGTGCTGGGTGCAGAGGCGATCGCGCTTTGTAGATTTGGGCTGCTGTGCCGGCCTTGGCAAAAGGGCAAACGGCTGCTTTCTGCGGCTTGGCTGAGGCTGTATGCGGTGGCGATCGGCACTTTGATCTGCGCTTTAGCCTGGCTACCCATTTGGCGCACCGTTTCAGATAATCAGCTGACGCAGTGGATTTATGATGAAGCCTTGTCTAGCAGCTGGGTTGAGCCGGTTGTTCGCTTGGTGAGCTGGATGATTACGATGGTGGCATTGCTACCTGTGGAAGGCGTGTCGTCTGGTGTAGCGATCGGGTCTGGAGTGGTTGTGTTTGCCTATATTGCTTGGCTGCTGCGCTGGTTGAGGCGGGGGTTGAGTATGGCGGTTAGCGACTTTCAGACACGGTTGCTGGTGCAGGCGGTTGCGGGCGTGGGGGCAGCAGCAATCGGGTTTATTTTGGTTCTAACCTACGGGCTGCAAGCTGATTTGACGATCGCTGCCCGCTACCAGTTTGTCTATTTTCCAGTTCTGGTGGCGCTGGCGGGAGGGGCAGTTGGGGGGCTACAGAAACGAGCTACCCTGCCGCTACTGCTGCTGCCGCTGTTGGGGAGCTTGACTGTGGTTACTAATTTTGCCTATCAAAAGCCCGATCGCCCCGATCAGCTTGTGCCTCTGATTCACGAATCGCAAGTGCCGGTCTTAATCGCCACAGCACATCAGACCTATGAGCAGACCCGAGAGTTGATGGGGCTGGCGCTGGAATATCATCGGCAAAGCGAAACCAATCCAGCGGCGCAGCTCCCCCAATTTTTTCTGGCGCATCTTGCACCCCGCTCTAATACTGCCGTGGAAGCGCTTCAACAAACTGTATTACGGCTGCCTCGCCCCTTTGATCTATGGACAGTTAATTTCTTGCCAGTGGTGCAACCTGATTTAGAAGGCTGTACGTTGGATACAGTCGATCGCCCCAAAATGCACGGATACGATTACCGGCTTTACCACTGTAATGAGGTATCAATAAGATAATTTTGTGTATTCCATTATACAACTGTGGAACACACAAAATTATTCCCAACGTCGCGTCTAAACGGCATAAGCTGAGCGGAGCGCCCAAAGAATGAGAAAGGCGATCGAGCCGATGATTAATGTCCCGGAGAGGACAACGGCAATCGGGCTGTCTGCTCCCTTAAATTTCATGATGCCTCGGTTGAAGTCAGTCATAACGTATTCTCCTGCTGGTTTTGCAAGTGGTGGACTATAGTTGTTCTCAACCAAACATGGTACGCCTGCAGAAGCGAATAGCGGTTCGTTCTGAGGGTGAGTATGGCTATAAAAGTTGAGAAACACTATGGATTTAAGGCTAGAAGCCAAGTTGAAAATAAAACAGTTTAATTCTAGCCATACTTCACAGAAACCCTGGGTCTAAACACATACTTTTAAGAATTTTTATAACTTCTGGCAGAATCAGAACCGCAGCTCCTTTTCATACGTTGGGGGCATTAACTCAATCTGCAGCAGAGTGATATTATCTCAATCGCCATATTTGGGCTGTTAAAGTGGCAGACTCTCCTATTTTATTGCGTCGGAAAAGTATTGTGGCTGGGGTTGCGGCAGCTGCCTGTTGGGGCATCGCAACCGTGATGACAAAAGGGGTGCTGGAGTTTGTGCCACCTTTGACGCTACTGCTGGTGCAGTTGCTATGCAGCAATTTACTGCTGTGGATCATCATAGTAGGACGGCGATCGCCGCTGCCGCCCCTTGCGGAATCATGGCAGCTCGGCTTACCAGGCTTGCTGCAGCCCGGGCTTTCGTTTACAACCGCGATCGCAGGGTTAGTGCTGATCTCTGCTAGCGTGGAAGCGCTGATCTGGTCGCTAGAAACAATTTTGATTATGGCGCTAGCGTGGGTGATTCTGGGTGAGCGAGTGAGGGTGCCGCTGCTGTTGCTGGCGCTGTTAGGTGTTTCTGGGGTGGCACTGGTGACGGTAACAGGTAGCACCACAGCAGCAGGTAGTAATTCAGCTTTGGGTAACTTGCTAATCCTCATTGGCACTTTTTGCGCGGCTCTGTACACCGTGCTGGTGCGTGACAGAGTTGCTTATGCTAGTCCGCTGCTCATTACAGCATTGAACCAGGCGATCGGCTTGCTGGGCGTTTTGCTGGTTTGGGGGGTAAGCTTAGTTTGGTTCAGCTCAGGATTGGCTCGGTTTACGCCCATCACGCTAGCAGTTGCATCGCTTTCTGGAATCATGCTTCATGCTTTACCCTTCTGGCTTCACACGATTGTTCTTCAAAATATGCCTGCTAGCTTCGCTGCATTGTTCCTGATTTTGATTCCTCTTTTTACTATTAGTGGTGCGTCCTTGTTTTTGAATGAAACTTTGTCAAACGCTCAATGGATTGGAGCAGGGCTAATTTTGTTATCAATGACTGGCATATCGCTGTTGTATAAAGAAGGCTGAGTGAATGGAGAGGGTTTGGCTTAATTGGCTGGGATTGATCGCAGTTGGCGCTGTGGCAGCGCTGGCAATTCTGGAAGCAGTGCTGCGATCGCTATTTGGGTTTGGCAACCCGCTCACCTATCTTGCCGATCCAGAAATCGGCTATTTGCTATCTCCCAACCAAACTACGCGCCGGTTCGGTAAGTTGATCTCCATCAATCAGTATTCCATGCGGAGTCCTGATGTTGCACCAACCCGCGCTGCTAAAACGCTGCGAATTCTGCTAATTGGCGATTCGATCGTGAATGGAGGCTGGTGGACAGATCAAGATAAGACTCTTTCTACATTACTGCAGCGTCAGCTCCAGGATACAGAAAAAATATTTGATCGCGTAGAAGTGCTGAATGCATCTGCAAACTCTTGGTCACCCCGAAACGAACTTGCGTATCTTCAGCGATTTGGCACGTTTGAATCCCAAATAGTTGTACAGGTGATTAATACTGATGATTTGTTTGGCATCGCGCCCTATTCTGTTGTCGTGGGACGTGACCCAAACTATCCTGATCGCAAACCACCGCTTGCTATTGCTGAAGTGTTGAGCCGCTATCTCAGCAAACCAGTAGCCATTCCAGAACTCAATCAGCTTCAGCAAGAAGGCGGTGATCGTGTCGCTGCTAATCTGGAAGCTATTCGGCAAACTCAGGCGATCGCGGCCCAAAACAATGCCCAACTGCTGCTGGTGATCACACCGCTGCTACGCGAAGTAGAAAACGGCTCCCGCAGCTACGAAAGAACGGCTAGAGAGCGACTCAGCAACTTTACACAGCAGCAGCAGATTCCCTTTATCGATATCCTGCCGACCTTTGTGGATGACCCCAATTTCAAAGCACATTACATCGACTCAATTCACCTTAGCCAAACCGGAAACTTACAGGTCGTTCAACAAATCAGCCAGGAGATTCAGCAGATAGATACAGATTTATGACTGAAACAGAAACTTTTATTGGCATTGACTTTGGAACCTCTGGAGCCAGAGCTATTGTTATTAGTAGCGATCGCCAGATTCAGGCTAGCTACAGCCTCTCTTTTGAACCTGCTCCTGAAAACTGGGCGATGACCTGGAAAAATACGCTGTTTGCGCTTCTGGGCAGCATTCCTTTAGCTTTGCGGCAGGTCTCCCGGGCGATCGTGATTAATGGCACTTCTTCAACTGTCCTGATTTGCGACGGAGCGGGCAATCCCCTGGAACAGCCGATTCTCTACAACGACGATCGGGGTGCTGCAGTTTTAGATCGCGTCAAGGCGATTGCGCCTGCTGATCACACGGTTATTAGCGCCACTTCTAGCCTTGCCAAGCTGCTCTGGTGGGCAAATCAACCCAATGTAGCTAACGGCTATTTTTTGCATCAGGCTGATTGGCTGGCTTTTTTGCTGCACGGCAGATTGGGCATCAGCGATTATCACAATGCGCTGAAGCTAGGCTATGACGTGGGTGAGCTGCGTTATCCTGACTGGCTTTCTTCTCTGACGTTGCCGTTTAAGCTGCCGCAAGTGGTGGCTCCAGGAACGCCGATCGCGCCTGTGAAGCCAGCGATCGCAGCGGAGTTAGACATGCCGGAATGCTGGGTTTGTACAGGCACAACGGATAGTATCGCTGCATTTTTGGCAAGTGGTGTCCAAGTTCCGGGTGAGGCAGTCACTTCGTTAGGGTCTACGCTTGTGCTGAAGCTGCTAAGTGAAATACGGGTAGATGCGGCACAGTATGGCATATACAGCCATCGATTGGGCGATCTGTGGCTGGTCGGCGGCGCTTCTAATACGGGCGGGGCAGTGCTGCGGCAGTTCTTTAGCGAAGCAGAGCTGGCAATGCTAAGCCAGCAGATCGATCCCACTCGACCCAGTTTGCTGAACTATTATCCCTTGCTGAAACCAGGCGAACGGTTTCCCATCAACGATCCAACCCTGCTGCCCCGTCTATTACCTCGCCCAGATGATCCAGTTGAGTTTCTGCAGGGTTTGCTAGAGAGCATGGCGCAAATCGAAGCAAAAGGCTACAGTTTGCTGCAACAGCTAGGCGCAACTCCGCTGGCGCGAGTTTATACAGCAGGAGGCGGCGCGAAAAATCTAGCTTGGGCAAAGATTCGATCGCGCCGTTTGCAAACACCCGTGCTACCCTCTCCTCAAACAGAGGCAGCCTATGGTAGTGCTGTGCTGGCGCTGCAAGCGACAACAGCCTAAGGCAGAGCCAGCCTACAGCACTAGTTAATTACATCAGTCAATGCTGATCGACTTTGGAGAAGATGACGTGGAAGCGGTTGCCATAGAGAACTTGCGGTAATCGGCATAGAGACGATCGCGCCATGTCCAGAAGGGTTCATAAGCTGGGTTATCTGCTAGCCCCGGTACGCCTTTTCCTTTCAGTGCGGCAGGTAGATCCAAGTACGCACCGGTCGGAAACTTCACGTACATGGTTAACGCTGCTACGGCAAAATCTGCCAGCGTTGGGTGGTCGGTAATGAGGTAAGGGCGATGGGCTAACAGCACGCTCAGCGCTTCCAGGTTTTGCTGCATTGCCTTACGAGCCAACTTCACGGCATCTGATCCCAAACCAACACCGGTTCCCAACAGGCTGAGTGCTTCTCCAGGAACAGCCTCTACGATCGTCTTCAGGAAGCCAGGGGTGGAAGAAGGCAGCATCGCAGTCCGAAAGGCTGGATCTTGGTTGAGTGCTCCCAGCATCACTTTCTCGCTGTTTGCGCCGATCGATTCATCTGCCCATTCTTCCATGAGCAGGCAGAGGGCACGCTGTTCTGGGTCGGTTGGCAGAATCGGGCGGTCGGGGTGTTTCTTATCCAGGTGAAGGGCGATCGCAGTTGAATCAGCGATCACTTCGACGCCGTCTTTCAAAACAGGAACTTTACGCTGCCCCGACATCTGGTACAAGTCAAACTGCCCTAATCCAGGCGTTACTTCTACCTTGCGATACTCCAAGCCTTTGTAATCCAGAATCAAACGAACCTTTTCGCAGTAGTGGGAAGGTTCAAACTGATAAAGCTCTAGCATAAAGACCTCCCGATAGGCTTCAGTTTTCAGAATGCATCTCTATGGCTTAGCAGACAGCTAAGATTGGATTCGCTTTTTGGCAAAGCGAGAAAAACAGGGACTTATCTCTGTAAACTTATATTAAAGCTATCTTATGGGTTCAATCTCTCTCGTAATGATGATCTCTCGCCGCGCTTTGTTCAAAGTTTTGTGGGTTCTTTGCTGTATCTGGCTCACTTCGCTGAGTGTTGCACCCAGCGCAATTGCTCTAGGGGGTACTCAACCGCCGATCGATCAGCCCGCACCAGAATTTACCTTGCCTAGCAGCGATGGCAAAGTTTCCCTTTCGGACTATCGAGGCAAATGGGTAGTGGTGTATTTCTACCCCAAAGACTTTACGCCCGGTTGCACGCTAGAGGCACAGCGCTTTCAGAAAGACCTGCCCAAGTATCTCGATCGCAACACGCAGATTTTGGGCATCAGCACCGATGATACAGACTCTCACGCCGAATTCTGTGACTCTGAAGGACTTAAGTTTCCGCTGCTTGCCGATGTAGAGGGCAAAGTCAGCAAGGCGTACGGGTCTTGGATGGGCTACAGCTCGCTGCGGCATACCTACCTAGTAGATCCCGACGGGATTTTGCGAGAGCGCTTTCTAGGTGTGCGGCCTGCGATCCACAGCACAGAAGTTTTGGCAAAGCTTGACGAATTACAAGCAACAGGGGCAGTTAGTTCAGCCCTTTAATTCAGTTCAGCCCTTTAAACATCTACCGCTATCCATTGGACAGCGGTAGAGATTCAATGCTTCTAGACCTCATTTTTAAGCTTCGGCGTCTGCCGCCTGATAGCCATAGAAATTGATGCTGTAGTCTGTGATCCGCACGCCTGTCTGTGCTTCCACTTGGCGCAGCAGCTCTTCGGGCAGCTCGATATGAACATCCATAATCTTTTGAGTGTCCAGACAGTTCACATGGCTGTGTGGATCGCTGATGTTGCCATAAAGCCGTCCGTCCGACCGCTCGATACACTCAATCACGCCCTGAGCCGACAGAGCTTCCAAATTCTGGTAAACCGAGGTATGCCCGATGTCTTTGCCCTGCTGGTTAAGACGATCGTAAATTTCGCGGGCAGATAGATGATCTTTCTCTTGCCAGAGCAGTTCCAGAATGAAGCGGCGCTGCTTGCTCAGCCGCATTCCTAGCGTTTGGCATTGATCGATCGCATCTTCCAGAGAGCGAACAGGTTTTTTCCCAGCTGCTTTAATTTGCATGGCTGCCACCCTCCAGGATGTTTGCGATACGGCTTTTCATATAAATCTCTACTTTCTATTCTAATAGGAGGATTTATCGATGTGCGGTGTGTAGGTTGATACTGATATCAATAAAAGCTCAGTGGGATTGGAGCAGTTGAGCAGAATAGTCACCGTTAATAAGTTGAAGCTTAAACTGACCCGATTCCCTATTTCTAAATCATACTCACTACCACTTTATCTTAGGAAGTTTAAGTGCGTCTACTAATTCTGTGGGTGAATCGTCTATGGTTTGGCTGCGCCGATTTTCGTATCGCCAAAACTATTTAGAAGATCTATTTGATTAAGCTGTTGAGCAATTCAAACCCCTGGAGTAATTGAAATAGATTGAAAGAGACAAAAGGATAAGCAATTCAAAAATTTATCATTTTTAACAAAGCCCTGATTTGGGGAGTGTTTAAAGGCTATTTTTTAACTTCCTGAGGTTGCTGGTTCTCCCTGTCCCCCTCAAAAAGGCGGAACTGAGCTACTCCAAGCTCCTCTTTTCTAGATTTTGCTTTCTGGAAAGCATAGGGGAATTTAGAGGATCGAGCCAGTTCAGTTCAGTTTTAGGGCGCTAACTCCTGCAGTCTGTGCTGAGAGAAAGGCAGCAGCGGTACGGCAACACCCCTATCGCATACAGTTTTTATCAAGTCTTACCCAGTGTTAGGAAACTAGCTACAGAGCTTGATTAGAGAATTTTTCTGCTGTTTGTCTTTTGTTCTGATTTATCTAAATTTGGATAGTTAAATTTGATTGAGGTAAGTTTTTTAGACCTGAGAATTGATTAGAATACTTTTGCTCTGGAAATACCTTTTTCTATAGTTCTAGCAAAGCGAAGCTATCCTTATTGTTTTCCAGCAGGCTTTATTTGCTGTGAGAATTAGACAATAATGCAGGCATTGACCAAGTGAGGCTTGAGATTAAGGCTGAGGGTCGTGACTGAGGCGATCGTTATTATTCGATCGTGGCTTGAGCAGAGACAACTTGGTCGTCAGCACGGCCCCTCTCTAGATAAAAACTACTTCTATCAGTAGTCCAGGTTTGAAACGAACGTTTAGGAGAACCTTCTGTGAAATTAGCAGTTTACGGGAAAGGCGGAATTGGCAAATCCACGACAAGCTGCAACATCTCCGTTGCCTTAGCGCGACGCGGTAAAAAGGTCCTGCAAATTGGCTGCGATCCGAAGCACGACAGCACCTTTACCCTTACGGGCTTCCTGATCCCCACCATCATCGATACGCTGCAGGAAAAGAACTACCACTACGAAGATGTGTGGGCAGAAGATGTAATCTACAAAGGCTATGGTGGTGTGGACTGCGTTGAGGCAGGTGGGCCTCCAGCAGGCGCAGGCTGCGGTGGCTATGTGGTGGGCGAAACCGTGAAGCTGCTAAAAGAGTTGAACGCCTTCGATGAGTATGATGTGATTCTGTTCGATGTGTTGGGCGATGTGGTCTGCGGTGGCTTTGCGGCTCCGCTGAACTATGCCGACTACTGCATGATCGTCACCGACAACGGCTTTGATGCGCTGTTTGCGGCCAACCGGATTGCTGCCTCAGTGCGCGAGAAAGCCCGGACGCACCCGCTGCGGCTAGCTGGCTTGATCGGCAACCGCACGGCCAAGCGCGACCTGATTAACAAATACATTGAAACAGTGCCGATGCCCGTGCTGGAAGTGCTGCCGCTGATTGAAGACATTCGCGTGTCTCGCGTCAAAGGCAAGACGTTGTTTGAGATGGCTGAAAAAGACCCCTCGCTCAACTACGTCTGCGACTATTACTTGAATATCGCCGATCAAATCTTGGCGCGTCCGGAAGGCGTGGTTCCTAACGATGCCCCCGATCGCGAACTGTTCAGCCTCCTGTCAGACTTCTACCTCAACCCTGCCCAGCCGCAGCCCAGAGCAGAAGAAGAGCTAGATCTAATGATGGTTTAGCGCCAAAGCGATCGTTTGGCGATCGGCTTTAATGCTTATCACTGCCTTGTAGCCATTAGGAAATCGAGATTTGAGTTACAAGTTTTGAACTTTAAGTTGAATCGATCGATTCAAAATTCAAAATTCATAACTGATGCACTCTATGATTTCGATTTCCGCACCCTATGAACATTGAGCACCTCCGCACAACGCTGAAGGCGCAGTGGTTGAATTATTACCGAGAAAATCGCAGTTGGCTGATTCGCTTGGGCATTTGGGTCAACTGCGAAGGCAAACGCCGACCTTCTTCAAGCTTTATTCTGGCGACGCTGTCTACGCTGGAGCCGCAGCTATTGGAGATTTTGCCGCTGGTGGTGGATTTAAGCAGCAATCCCGATCGCATTGTTTTGGCATTGGGGCTGAACTTTAACCCAGACGAGGAGCTAGAGGCGATGGGCGAACTTAATCGCGTCGCACCGCGCAGTTTGCCAGCTCCTAAGGCAGCCCTGCCAGAACGTCAGGTCGCACCCCCTCCGTCAGAACCCGCTTCGCCTCCTGCAAACATCCCGGAAGTCAGCTCAATGCCAGAGCCGCTCCCAGAGCCGCTCCCAGAGCCAACGCCAGAGCCGATCCTAGAAAGCTCTGTATCACCGCTGTCTGAAGCTGACCAAGCAGCCGATCAAGTCACCGTTCCCGTTAGGAAGATTGTTGATCCACCAGCGCCAAAGACGGCAACCAACAACCGCGAGTCTGCCCTGCCCAAGCCCTCTGGTGTGCCTCAGCCTCCGCCTCCGCCCAATTTGCCCAGCCGCCTGCCAACTAGCATCCCTCCAGACAACCGCCATCGCCGTCCACCTTTAGATACCGCTATTCTCTCTGCCGGGCAGCTCCCCGATCGAGATACAGAAGATCTCGACCCCGCTGACCCTGCCCGCCTCTAACTTTCACCCCGCTGCAACTTCAAGAGACTATAACAAGAGAACCACCATGACCCTTGCAGATACCCAACCCCAAGCGCTTAATTTTGAGTGCGAAACCGGCAACTATCATACGTTTTGCCCAATTAGCTGTGTTGCGTGGTTGTACCAAAAAATTGAAGATAGCTTTTTCCTGGTCATCGGCACTAAAACCTGCGGCTATTTCCTGCAGAATGCAATGGGCGTGATGATTTTTGCCGAACCCCGCTACGCAATGGCAGAACTGGAAGAAGGGGATATCTCCGCCCAGCTCAATGATTACGAAGAGCTAAAGCGGCTGTGCGACCAGATTAAGCGCGATCGCAATCCTTCTGTGATTGTCTGGATTGGCACTTGCACGACCGAAATCATCAAAATGGACTTGGAAGGACTCGCGCCCAAGCTAGAATCCGAAATTGGAATTCCGATCGTTGTGGCTCGCGCTAACGGGCTAGATTATGCCTTCACGCAGGGGGAAGACACGGTGCTAGCTGCGATGGCGCAGCGCTGCCCCAGCAAAGCACCAACTTCGGAAGCTGAAAAAGCCGATCGCAATGCGATCCAAAAACTGCTCAACTTCGGCCGCAAGAAAGAAGATGTGGCAGCAGAACAGTCGGAGTATGTCGATCATCCACCGCTGGTGCTGTTTGGCTCCTTGCCTGATCCAGTGGTGACGCAGCTGACCCTAGAGCTGAAGAAGCAGGGCATTAAAGTAGACGGCTGGCTCCCTGCCAAACGGTTTACAGAGCTGCCTGTGCTAGAGGAAGGCTACTATGTGTCGGGTATCAATCCGTTCCTATCTCGGACTGCCACCACACTGATGCGCCGCCGCAAGTGCAAACTGATCGGTTCTCCCTTCCCGATCGGACCCGATGGAACTCGCGCTTGGATCGAAAAAATCTGCTCGGTGTTCAATATTGAGCCAAAAGGTTTAGCAGAGCGGGAAGCCCAAATTTGGGAAAGCCTGGAGGATTATGTCAAGCTAATTCGCGGCAAGTCGGTGTTCTTCATGGGAGATAACCTGCTAGAGATCTCGCTGGCACGCTTCCTGATTCGCTGTGGCATGACGGTGCCGGAGATTGGTATCCCCTATATGGATAAGCGCTATCAAGCGGCAGAACTCGCCTTTCTAGAGCAGACCTGCAAAGAAATGGGCGTGCCGCTGCCCAGGATCGTCGAGAAGCCAGACAACTATAACCAGATCCAACGAATCTATGACCTGCAGCCCGATCTG
The DNA here is from genome assembly GCF_014764505.1 of Phormidium tenue FACHB-886. GTDB lineage: Bacteria > Cyanobacteriota > Cyanobacteriia > Elainellales > Elainellaceae > FACHB-886. The sequence continues at coordinate 115,929 of NZ_JACXWX010000003.1, read as the reverse complement.
GTGATTACTGGTATGGCGCATGCAAATCCCCTAGAGGCACGAGGCATCAGCACCAAGTGGTCGGTGGAGTTCACCTTCGCGCAGATTCATGGCTTCACCAATGCCCGCGATATTTTGGAGCTGGTCACCCGTCCGTTGCGCCGTAATAACTCGCTTAAGGATCTGGGCTGGAATAAGTTGGTGAAGGAAGAAGCGAAGCTTTAATTGCTTCTGCAACCAAAAATTCTTCTGCAGTCAGGGTGGGCAACCTCACCCTGATTTTGTTTTCGCTAATTTTTGTTTTTGCTGCAGCGCTTCACATCACTCTCAAAAAAGTGTGCGGCCCTTCATGCAATCAAGAATTGCTTCAGTGGTCATACCTAGAAAAATTTGCGATTATAAAGGGGATTGCGCTGGCGTTGTTGAACCTTACCGGGGTCAAGACTGGGGTTAAGACTGAGGTCCAGGAAGCCGCAAAGGTTAGAAGCCTCCTAGTTCACATTGGAAGCGTTTGCCCTACTAAAGAATGCATGGATAATTCTGCGATCGAAGTCCTTCTAGAAGACCTGAAAAATCCTGACGAAACCATTCGGGAGCAAGCAACTCAGAGCCTCTGGCAGATCTGGTTTCAGCAGAAGGGAACCTACGGCTTAGAAATCCTCCGCAAAAGTCAGATGCTGCTAGAAGCTGGGCAGTTAGAAGAGGCTGAAATTCTTCTGACTGACTTAATCGAAGACCAGCCAGACTTCGCTGAAGCGTGGAATCGTCGGGCGGTGCTTCGCTATCTTCAGCATAGCTATCGATCGTCACTGTCGGACTGTCAGCGTGTTGTTGTGCTTAATCCCGTTCATTTTGGCGCATTGCATGGCATGGGGCTATGCTACGCTGCGCTAGAAGATTATCGGGCTGCCATCCAAGCTTTCCGCCGCGCCCTAGAGATCCAGCCCTACGCGCTGATGAATCAACGACTGATTTTAGAATGTACTGCCCGATTGAGCTAGTCGAGCAGATCTTTGGATGTAGTATAGCCGTAGCCCAGTAGCTTAGAGCAAGCTTAGAACCTTTTGCGGGTGCGCTTCCGCACGGGCAGATGTCTCTGTCGTGAACGTCTTAGTGATGTCTTAACGGCGTCTTAGCGATGGTTATATCGATTGATAGGCAAGGCTTTGTTCAGCCTCAAACTTCAGGCTTGCTTAAAAATTAAATCCATAGATGGACCTCAGTAAACAGGTAAATCATTTAGGATGTGATCATTAAATAACGTTAAGAAATGTAGCGCTGCTACAGATCTCTTAGGACTTAACCTTTAAAGCTTGCACTGATAAAGCCCTGTGAAGCGCTTATTAAGACAGCTTCAAAGCATATAAGCCAGTTTCTTAAATCAAGTTATTAGGTGTACAGAGCTCATCCGCTCAGGTTGCCTCCTGACAGCCTGCTCGGTCAGCAATTGCCAGAGCCGAAGGATAACTGGATTTGCACTTGAGTAAGGCAGCGCTGAGCGATCGCTAGCGTTGGAAATCGCTTGTTTACTATCTGAACGAATCTTGTGGAGCGAAAGCGGTGAACTTAGTTATATCGACTTTACAGTCTAAAAGGGCGACGAAAGTTATACAAACCAAGCCAACCTTTAAAGGGCTTTTGATTGCCCTCACTCTGCTTGGACTGTGGGCAAGTAGCTTAATCTATTTATTTTCGCTGCATCTTTCGAGCATTCAGTTAGTTTGGATTCCTGTAGCAGTGGTAGTTCAAGCCTTTCTTTTTACGGGGCTGTTTGTAACCGCTCATGATGCTATGCATCGATCGGTTTTTCCGCAAAACGTTAAAGTGAATGATGCGATCGGGGCAGTTGCGCTATTTGTCTATGCTTTTCTCTCATACCAAAAAATGTTTGAAAAGCATAGCTTGCACCACCGCTATCCTGCAAGCGCGCTTGATCCAGATTTCCACGCTAATTCATCTCAAAAACCGTGGCTATGGTACTTTTCTTTCATGAAGAGGTACTGGGGCTGGACGCAATTTTTTGGGTTTACGGTGGTATTTTCTGGAATCAAATATCTATTCCATGTCCCCAACGTTAACCTAATTTTATTTTGGATTGTTCCACTAGTATTAAGCTCTATTCAGCTATTTTACTTTGGTACTTTTCTAACCCATAGGGAACCTGATGGCGGATACCACCATCCTCATCGGACTCAAAGCAGTAATTTTTCGTTCTTCTTATCCTTTGTAACCTGCTACCACTTTGGATACCATGAAGAACACCATGAATATCCTTATGTTTCCTGGTGGCGATTACCTACAGTACGAAAACAGCGTTTAAGCGATCCTAATTTGGAGAACTCTGCTTTGAAGTCGCTCGAAGATACACCAATATCAAAAGATGCAGCTCCAGTTGCAACCCTGAGTCGGTAGAGCAACCGTCTGGATCAGCTTGCATCGCCTTGCTTAACCTGATAAAAAGAAAACTGATTAGTAGTAGCAGGATCTCTAAAGAAATACACTAGATCTGTAGCGTTATTTTGCCGTACGGCAGCCAGTAAGCGATCGCTTGGCAGGTACAAAAAAAAGTCGCTAAATCCGTCCGGCAATTTTAGACGATCGACCTGCTGAGGCGATCCGCTAAACAGCATCATTTCAACATCAGGTGGCAATTCCCGCGCCAGTGGCATCACCATACCTAAAGGCATATCAGAGATTACCAAGGGATGGGAAGATTTTTGCACGATTGCTGGAATTTCCTGATCGAACTCAGACCAGCCCCACCAGGTTTTGCCAAAAGAGCCCATCACACAAGAGAGAATACCGCCTGAGAGCAAAAGAGCCGTTAATAAGCTCCAGAGCCTAGCTTGAAATGGAGCCGATCGATCGGTAATCTTCGAGACTACCAGATAAGCAACAGCCAGGTAGATCGCTACATAGCAAGCAAAAAAGTATCGCTCGCTAAACATACGCCTTCCACCTAGGCACAAATCGGCAAGCAGGAAAGGCAGAACCGTGACGCTTATCAGGCTCAAAATAAATATCCAGATACGCATTGGCGTATAACGATAAAGAAAATAGCTTGCATACAGAATGAGTGCAAAGATTGGAATGCTCGAGTAAATCAAAAAACCGTGATACCTCAGATGCCAGGCTATAAATGCGTGACACAGCGATGCACCTGCACCTTGAACTAACTCAGACAGCGACAAAGGCAAGGCAGCCCAAGCCGTCATGCGAGCAACAGCCACCCGATTTACTACCACCATCCAGAGCCAAGGCAGAAAACATAAGAGGCTGATGCAGACGGAACATCCGTAGCCTATGAGTGGTTTGTTGAACCTTAATCGCCGTCCTGATGTAGTTGCTAAAGATGCGATCGCTAAGACATATACGCCGTGAGCCAGAATCACTAAACCGCTGAGTAGATGCGTGTAGAGCGCTACGCCGATTGCTGCCGTATACAGTCCCCAATTCAACGTCGTTGGCCTGCGAATAGCTCGAAGCAACAGCGCACTAGCGCAAAGGATCAGCGCCATCCACAAGCTGTACTGTCGAATCTCTTGGGCATATCGCAAGCCAATTGGAGAAACGGCAAACAGCGCCATCGCCATCCACCCAACTAAGGGAGCCGCAAACAGCTCCAAGCAGAGCCAATACAGCGCTGGAAAGCTCAACAGACTGACGATCGCAGACAAACCTCGCATCGCCAGTTTGGAACTGCCAAACCCTGATGCCCAGCCTTTTGCCAGCAGAAAATAGAGTGGTGGTAGCTGCGGTTCTTCTTGGGCTAAGCCGACGATCGTGCTAGCTGCCGATTTCTCCGAGGCGGGAGACTGGTACTTCAGAAAATCACCTGCTTTGATCGGCTCTCCTGTAAACAGCGCTTGCATCACCTCTTTTTCTGAGTAGCCAGACACCCGCAGCAGGCTATAGGTTTCATCAAACCAGTAGGGCTTTTGATCAAGATTGCTCAGCCGCAGCAAGACACCCAACGCTACTACACAAGCCAATGCATAAATCAGCCACTGTTTTTGAAGACGAAACTGACTGTATTTTAGACCCATTTGATAACTTTGAAAATGCACAGCCTGATTGCCAGCCGATCGCCACTTTCGAAAGGTATAGCAATATCACAAAAGGAGAATACACTGACAAGGTGCATCTTGATCCAGTGAGTTTTGCAGCAAGGTGATCGAGATTCGGAAAAGTAAGTACAATCGAACTAAAATTTCGCTAGTTTGAATCATGGACGAGTCTAAGGCTAACGCTCGCATTGCAGAACTACGGCAGGTTATCCAAAAAGCCAGCTATGCCTACTATGTGCTGGATGCACCAGATTTGGAAGATGCTGTGTATGACCAGCTCTACCGCGAACTGCAGGATTTGGAAGCGCAATATCCGCAGTTGGTTACACCAGACAGCCCAACGCAGCGAGTTGGCGAAAGACCCGCCGTCCGGTTTAGTGCAGTCCGCCACAATGTGCCGCTTTACAGCCTGGAAAACGCCTTTAATCTGCAAGAGTTTGGCAACTGGCAAGAGCGCTGGCAGCGAGTGGCTTCTGCCAAAGACCAAGTTCAAAAAGACCAAGTTCAAAAAGACCTGGTTGAATATGTTTGTGAACTGAAGATCGATGGAAACGCGCTAGCGCTTACCTACGAAAACGGGATTTTTGTGCGCGGCGTTACCCGCGGAGACGGCATTATGGGCGAAGAAATTACCCAAAACGTCAAAACAATCCGCTCGATCCCACTGCGCCTCAATCTAGAAAACCCCCCGGCGATCGTGGAAGTGCGGGGTGAAGCATTTCTGGGGTTAGATGTGTTTCAACAAATTAACCAGGAGCGTGAACAAGCCGGAGAAAGCCTGTTTGCCAACCCCCGTAATGCTACAGCCGGGACGCTGCGCCAGCTAGACTCGCGCATAGTGGCAAAACGACGGCTCGATTTTTTTGCCTATACTCTGCAAATCGAAGAAAAGAGCGGCGAAACTGCTGTATTGGTATCGGGCGAAGCGGTGCAGCCATCACCGGCAGCAGATCGTCAATCCGCTCCTGCGCAAAATTCCACGCTGCCGCAGACTCAATGGGACTCCCTAGAGCTACTGCAGCAGATGGGCTTCCGGGTCAATCCCAATCGCCATCGCTGTCGATCGCTGGAAGCGGTTGCAGACTATTACAACCACTGGTCCACCGCAAGGCTGCAGCTCCCTTATCTGACCGATGGCGCGGTCGTGAAGCTAAATTCATTTGCGCTCCAGCAGCAGTTGGGCTTTACCCAAAAATTTCCGCGCTGGGCGATCGCGCTGAAGTATCCGGCAGAAGAAGCCCCAACGCTGGTAGAAAACATCAGCGTGAATGTGGGTCGCACCGGAGCCGCCACTCCGCTGGCAGAGCTTCGCCCAGTGCAGCTGGCAGGCACAACCGTCTCGCGGGCAACTTTGCACAACGCCGATCGGGTGACCGAGCTAGATATCCGAATTGGGGATACGGTGGTGGTGCGGAAGGCAGGCGAGATCATCCCCGAAGTGCTGCGGGTGTTGTTCGATCTGCGTCCGGCAGACTCGAAGCCCTACCAGCTGCCGGGCTGCTGTCCAGAATGCAGTCAGCCGCTGGTGCGGGAAGCTGGAGAAGCCGTTACCCGTTGCATCAACGCCTCCTGTCCAGCCATTCTGCGGGGAGCGCTGGTGCATTGGGCAGCGCGGGATGCCATGGATATCAACGGCTTAGGCGAAAAGTGGGTGCAGCAGTTTGTCGATCGCAGTTTGCTGCACACGGTTGCCGATCTCTATGACCTAACCGTGGAGCAGCTAATGACCGTGGAGCGGATGGGCAAAAAGTCGGCGCAAAATTTGGTAGAGGCGATCGCCCACTCAAAACAGCAGCCTTGGGCAAGAGTGCTGTATGGCTTGGGCATTCGGCATGTGGGCAGCGTTAATGCCGAAACCTTGACGCATTCTTTTCCAACCGTAACAGCGCTGGCAGCCGCCGAGATTGGTGCGATCGCCTCGGTCTATGGCATTGGTCAAGAAATTGCCCAATCGGTGTATCAATGGTTTCGGGTGCCTGCCAACCAAGCGCTGATCGAGCGGCTACAGGCAGCAGGGGTGCAGCTAGCAGGCGAAGCAAAAACGGCGAAGGCAGTGAATGGGGCGATTGCAGGTAAGACGTTCGTGCTGACGGGAACGCTGCCCACGCTCAAACGCGACGAAGCCAAAGCCATGATCCAAGAGGCAGGCGGCAAGGTGACAGGCTCGGTTAGCGCCAAGACAAACTTTGTAGTGGCAGGCGAAGAGGCAGGCTCTAAGCTGACCAAGGCTGAAGAATTGGGCGTCCGGGTTTTGTCTGAGGCGGAGCTATTGCAGCTTTTGGAGAAGTAGCCATAAGCAACCATTTGACTGATTCGGCAACTCTAATCGCCTGATACAAGTAAAGAAGCATGTAAATCTACACAGAACATGTGTAGTCACCTTTTGCCTTTTATCCCCAGAGCATTATGAAGGCGTTTTGGAGAGCGAGTTTCTTGTCGATCGCCTCAGTTTTGGTTACTGGCGGCTCTGCATGGGCAGCCGATCGCATCACTTTGTCTTATGGGCTGTTGGAGCGGTCAATCTCCATTGAATCGCTAGAGGTCTACGCCCAGCAAGGCAAAATTTCAGAGGATTTAGAACGATATACTCGCTACCTGAACGATGAGCAACTGCGCCAGCTGCGGCAAGTGCTGCAAACCAAAGCTGCACTATCGCCCGTGGCGGTTTCGCAGTTCCTCTATACCGATCAAGGCGAAGTTTTGCTGAATCGGCTGGGAGAAGTCATTCGCACCGAGTCTAATTTATCTGGCTTTTATGCCATGCGATCGGCGTTGATTCAGGCGGCGGCCCAGCCAGATGGCTTGACCGTAATCAACACGCTCGAACAATTTCCCATCAGCACAATTCGGCTTGATCTTAGCCGTGCCCTGCGGATTTTTGGTGATCTAGAAACGCTGATTCGGCAAACTCAAGAGGCGATCGCGCTGATTGAGCAGCAGGCAGACCTAGAAGCACAAGCGATCTCCCCGATTGAGTTTGCGGCCCTGCCAGATTTGCGATTGCGGGGTCGCTTTACGTGGGACAAGTACACGATCCAACTGCGCGATCGACAGCGAGACCGCATTTTTCCGGCTGACCTGTACCTGCCGCTCACTCCAGATCAACAACCCCTGCCTAACGCACCAGTCATCGTCATCTCTCATGGGTTGGGGTCTGATCGAGACTCCTTCGTCTACTTAGCGCAGCAGCTTGCCTCCTATGGCTTTGCAGTGGCAGTGCCAGAACATCCCGGCAGCAACGCCGAGCAGCTGCAAGCCTTAATCTCTGGCAGAGCCAGCCAGGTCACGGAACCTGCAGAATTTGTCGATCGCCCCCTGGACATCAAATTCTTGCTGAATACCCTAGAGCGGCGATCGCGCAATGATCCGCGCTTTGTTGGACGGCTCGATCTACAGCAGGTTGGCGTTGTGGGTCAATCGTTTGGTGGCTATACGGCACTGGCGCTGGCTGGAGCCAAAATCAACATTCAGCAGCTTCAGTCCGGCTGCACTAGGTTAAACGATACCTTCAACCTGTCGCTGCTGCTGCAATGCCGAGCATTGGAGCTGTCACAGCCTATTCCAGATCTAAAGGACGATCGCGTCAAAGCTATCATCGCTATCAACCCGATCGGCAGCAGTCTGTTTGGGCAGACCAGTTTTGCAAACATTCAGGTTCCAGCCATGATCGTCAGTAGTGGCGCTGATACGGTTGCGCCAGCGCTCTTGGAGCAGCTCCAGCCCTTCACCTGGCTACAAACGCCCGACAAATATCTGATGGTGCTTGCGCGCGGCACCCACTTTTCTACGATCGCGCCGCCTGCTCCGGAAGACCAAGCCGTACCCATCCCGTCCGAGGTCGTTGGCCCGGATCCCGTCCTCGCCCAAACCTATCTGAGGGCGGTTGGCGTTGCCTTCTTTACAACCTATGTTGCCAACGAGCCGGGCTATCGCCCCTACCTGACTGCCTCCTACACCCGCCTGCTCAGCCAAGCGCTGCTGCCGGTTAGCTTAGTGCGATCGCTCACTGCTGCCCAGCTCGCTAAAGTGTACCGTCCGCCCACCGAAGCCAGCCTGCCGATCGCTGACCCCAACAATGACCCCAACAGTTGGTCAGGGCAGCAGCCCTAGAAAGACTCGTCCAAGCGGGCAACTTTCTAGGGGTTTGCAAAAACTCCAAGTAAATCTCCTTTCTCTTCATCATTCCCTCATCTGCTTTCTCCAGAAACAGCACAGATATCTATGGATAAGGGAATGGTAGATGCACCCTGATTACTCCCCAGCCCAAAAGGCTGGGGATTTTTTTTGCCAATTTTTAGCCCGCCCACAGCCCTTGGGCAAACCGCACCGACAAATTGCCCAGCAAAACCGCAAAAAAGGCTAGCGTCCAGTAGCCCCAGCGGGTAGAACGGCTCAGCAACAGCCCAAACGCGATCGCCAACACCACCACCCCATAGGCATAGCGATCGGTCGACATCGTTTTGCCTGGACTCAGCAGCAGCGCCCAGCTGCTGCAGCCGTAGACAAAGGCGGTTCGTCCTAACAGATGCCGCGATTGCCACAGTAAGAAGCCACCGCCCACCACCATGACCAGCGTAATCAGCGGTGAACCGCCCACCAGCCACAGCAGCACAGCCAACACACAAAAGCCATAGCCTGCTCGTGTTGTGCCGATCGTCTGTCGGAAGCGCCATAACCCCACGCCAATTGCCACAATCAGCAGCATGGTCAGCGGATACAGCGGATTGACAATGTAGCTCTCGTCTTCGTTGGCTGCGCCCAGCAGCACAGTCAGCAGCAAATCTAGCCACGCACCCCCGTAAAACTCCTGCGGCGTTTGCCAGCCCCGCTGCGTCAGCAAAAACGCCAGCGGCTGCTGAAACCGTAGCCCACAGTAGAGCATATAGAGCAAGAGACCCGTGCTAGAGACGATCGCCGTTAGATAAGCGATCGCCCCCCGCTTCTCGCGCCATGCCACAATCAAAAATGTGGGCACTAGCGCCATTGCCGGCGGACGGATGGCAGTCGTCAGCGCTCCCCACAGCATGGCCTGCCCATAGCGGCGGTTGTCAAACGCCCGCAGTGCTGCCGTACTGCCCAGCAGAAATAAGCCTTCGGTATAAACCACGGTGCCAAACAGGGAAAACGGGCACCACGCCAGCACTGCCGTTGCCCACCGGGCTGCCCGCTGCCCGTGCCGCTGCTTCACCCAGAGGTACAGCATCACTAGCGCTCCCCAAAATGCCACCGTGTTGATTAGCACTCCTGCTGCCGCAATCGGCAAACCTAGCTGCATCATGCCGCGAATCAGCAGTGGATACAGCGGGAAAAATGCCACGTTATAGCCTTTGCCGTCGTCTTTGAACTGGTAGCCCTGAGAAACGATCTGCTGGTAATGCTCGCCGTCCCACTGGACAAAAGCTTCCCATCCCGGTGTTGTGGTAATGGATGAATCTAGATCATGACCGATCGGCGCAATTACCAGCAGCCCCAACAGCACCACCAAACGGCTCAACCCCCACATAAGCGTGGCAAACAGCATTGCCTCGCGGAGAGGATGCTGCGCGAGTCTTGTGCGTTCAGATTCGATCGCCCCTGGATGCACCGACATAAATAAATTTCTGAAAAGTGTAGATTGACTCCGCTGGAATTGATTCCAGGTCAGCCATGAGACCCAGAGAATAACAGGAGAGACAGGGAAATGTCTAGACGGAATCATTCAAGCAAAGTTTCAGGGCACAGCCACGCCGATCGCCGCCTCTATGCCTGCCATTACCGCTGCTGCCGTTGCCGTCCAACCCACAATGCCGCCCTGCGCTCGCACCATCTCTAGCGTTGCTTGCTTGAATGATGGGAAATAGCTCTCAGTGCAGTCTTCCACCATCAGGCATTCATAGCCACGATCGTTTGCTTCGCGCATCGTCGTTTGCACACATACCTCAGTTGTCACACCGGTGATGAGCAAATGAGTAATGCGTTTTTCTGTTAAATGCTTTTCAAGCTCTGTATTATAGAACGCTCCTTTACCGGGTTTTGGAATCAGGATTTCACCGGGTAGAGGCTGCAGCTCTGGAATGATATCATTACCGACTTCACCCCGCACTAAGATTCGCCCCATGCCTCCCGCATCGCCAATCTTAAGGCTGCTATTGCCACGCTTCAGCTTGGCAGGAGGACAATCAGACAGGTCGGGTGCATGACATTCGATCGTGTGGAAAACGGGCAACTTGTGCAGCCGAAAAAATTCCAGGAGCTGTTTCAGCGTCGGGACAATGGCTTGCAGCCGCTCCACATCATTGCCCAACGCATCGCCAAAGCCACCAGGCTCTAGAAAATCGCGCTGCATATCGATGATTACCAGCGCCAAGCGGGTTAGATCATCCGGCAAGTCGTAGTCATAGGGAAGAGCAACGATCGCGGTCATAATGTGCCTCACTGTTCATGTCCGGCGGCAAAGGCAGTCGAGAGACCCAGCCCGATGTAAACGCTGCCGCTGAAGTAGCGCTGCGACCGCCAAAAGGTGCGGTTCGTTCGTAGCCATTGCCCGATCGTTCCTGCCAGCAACGCATAGGAGCAATCAATCACAACTGCCAGCAGATCAAAGAGCAGCCCCAGCAGCACCAGCTGAATTACCACACCACCCTTGCTCACATCTACAAACTGCGGCAGAAACGCCAAAAAGAATAGAGCAGTTTTTGGATTGAGAGCGCCAACGAGAACGCCTTGGCGAAAGGTACGTCCCAATTTAGTCTGCGCTGCAACCATCTGTGGTGTATCTTCGGGGGTGAGCAGCTTTTGCACACCCAGGTATATCAGATATGCTGCGCCCAGATACTTAACAATGCTAAAGGCGAGCGCCGATGACACTAGCACCGCCGACAGCCCCAGCGCCGCTGCCAACACATGAACCAGGTTACCCGTCTCAACGCCCAGCGCCGACAGCACCCCCGCTAACCGCCCCTGACTAATGCTGCGAGTCACGACATAGAGCACTGCAGGACCCGGCAGCAGCAAAAAGGCGATCGTCGCCAGAACAAAGACGAGTAAGGTAGAAGCATCTGGAAGCGGCATACGGGGGGGAGGGGATAAAGGATAAGACAGAATATTTAATTGAGAAATGAGGCTAAGGCTAGCGGTTCATGTAAAACTAAACCGCTAGCCTTAGCCTCATTTCTCAATCAATGTCCTGCCATACTGTGGCTGATTTCGCTAAAATCTGCTGATTCGATCGCACTTTCATAGGCAAACTTGCCGCCGCTAATCACGATGAGGCGATCGGAAAGTTTCAATAGCTCGTCTAGGTCTTCGCTAACCAGCAACACTGCCACCCCCCGGTTACGCGCTTCAATGATTTGAGCATGGATGAATTCGACTGCGTTGAAGTCTAGACCAAAGCAAGGGTTGGCCGCAATCAGCAGGTTGATGTGATCCGCCGATAGCTCTCGCGCCAGAACAGTCCGTTGGACATTGCCGCCAGAAAGATTGTGAATCGGGGTTTCAGGCGATGGCGTTTTGACCGAGAACTGTTGGATGAGCCCTTGCGCTACCTGGCGGATTGCATTAAGCAACAGCAGGATTCCTTTGGCTTGGGGCGGACGATCGAACGTTCGCAAAGCCATATTCTCCGCCACGCTCATGTGGGGTACGCAGGCATTCCGCAGCGGTTCTTCGGGCAAGGCAAAAACTTTGTGCCTAAACATCTCTGCCCGAGTTGCGCTGTAGCGTTCGCCATTGACCTGCACTTGCCCAGAAGTGGGCGATCGCTGGCCCGCCAGCACTTCCACCAGTTCTTTTTGTCCGTTGCCAGAGATGCCGGCAATTCCCACAATTTCGCCGCTGTGTACGGTTAGATTGATACCGCTTACGGCTTCTAGCCCGTTGTCTTTGTCGGCGTGGAGATCGCGCACTTCCAGCACAGGCTTGAGTTCTGGCTGCGCCACTTTGGGGACGGGCTGGGGCTCGCGTCGTTCGCCCATCATCATTTCTGCCATATCTGCGATGCTCAAGTCTTTGACCGACCCATGCCCTGCAAATTTGCCTTTGCGGAGTACCGTCACCTCATCGGCAAACGCCGTCACCTCCCGAAACTTGTGGGTGATGATCAGCACACTCAAGTGACCCGCCGTCACCTGCTGCCGCACCAGTCCCAGCACCTCATCTGCCTCGTCAGGCGTTAGGACTGAGGTTGGTTCATCTAAAATCAAAATTTTGTTTTTCAGGTAGAGCTGCTTGAGAATCTCCAGCTTTTGCTTTTGTCCCGCAGCAAGCTGTGAAATTAGCGCATCCAACGGCACTTGGAACGGCGCGATCGACATAAAGGCACTCAGCCGATCGTACTCTTCTTTCCAGTTGATCAGCGTTGGGCTGTCAATGCGCGACAGCACCAAGTTCTCAGCAACCGTCATGGCCGGAACTGAGGTGAAATGCTGATACACCATCCCCACCCCATAGCGCTGAGCATCGCGGGGGCTGTTGATTTCGTGGGCATGTTTGTTGATCAGCACATCCCCATGATCGGCTTTATAAAACCCCATGATGCACTTTACCAGCGTGCTTTTGCCTGCCCCATTCTCACCGAGCAGCGCATGAAAGGTACCGGGCTTTAGCAGCATGGAAACATTGTCGAGCGCTACAAGGTTGCCAAACTGCTTTGTCATGTTGATGATTTCCAGCTCAGGCGGAGCATCAACTTCAACGATCGGTTGGGTCGTAATGGTAGAGGTCATGGCAGGGGGATAAAGGAAGGCAAAGGGGGTTAAAAAAGATTGTGGGGTCGTTGGGTTGGGTGAATGAGACGCGAAACGAGCAGAAATGGAAGCAAATTGCTTTATCCCTCGCCCTTCATTCCTTCAATCACCTCTATCACCGCCTGCGAGTCAGCAATTGCGCCGAATACACCGCCTTGCATCGTCACCATTTTGAGGGCGGCAAGGTGGTTGCCGTAGTCTGTTGCGGCAGTGCAGTCGGAAAGCAGGAGGCATTCGTAGCCCCGATCGTTGGCATCTCGCATAGTGGTGTGGACACAAACATCAGTGGTGATGCCGGTCAGGATGATGTTTTGGATGCCTCTGCCTCTGAGCAGTAGATCGAGATCGGTAGCGTAAAAAGAGCCTTTGCCCGGTTTATCAATGATTGGCTCTCCGGGTCGCGGCGCGAGTTCTGGAATAATCTCCCAGCCCGGTTCGCCGCGCACCAAAATTTTGCCGCAAGGGCCCACATCGCCAATGCCAGCGCCAATCTGCCGCGATCGCCATCGCTTATTTTCTGGCAGATCTGCTAAATCCGGGCGGTGTCCTTCCCGGGTGTGGATGATGTGAAAGTTCTGCTGGCGCATCAGTGCTAGCAGCTTTTGCAGCGGGGCGATCGGCGCCCGGGTTAGCGAAAGGTCGTAGCCCATCTGATCGACATAGCCCCCCTTGCCACAGAAATCAGTCTGCATGTCGATGATGAGCAGCACTGTGTTCTCGGGACGCAGATCGCCATTGAACGGATACTTGTAGGGGTCAGCAGAAATATAAGGCATATAGCACTTCAAAACCTTGATCAGCCGATTACATCAACGATCTGCAGTTCCTCTCCCTGGTACGATCGCGTCGGTTCTGGGAAGCCGCAAGAAGTTCCGTCTTTGTACACCACTTCATCTTCCCAGGGCAGTCGATAATTTCCCTGCACCATATCTTTCATATAGGTATAGGGGCAGTCTTGAGCACCGCTTTTCACCGCCACATAGCCCCGGTGTCCCAACTGATAGATGTTATTTTCAACGCTCCAGTGTTTGCGAGCTTCGCGTACCAGATCTGGACGCAGCTCAGCCGTAATAATTTCATCCGGACGGTGGCTACCCATTACCAGCGGCACGCCGTCATAGTTAACAAACATTCCTTCGCCCATCGAGTCAAACGAACCATCTGTGCCACACATACAAACTGAGGCAGTATACATGAGGTTGCAAAACGCATTCGCCTGATTTGTGATTTGCCAGGAGTGGCGAATCGGCGCCGTGTAGCCTGCTGTACGGATCATGATCTCGGCGCCCTTGTAGGCAGACTCTCGCGCCATTTCGGGGAACATGCCGTCGTGACAGATGATCAGGGCGATCGTGCTGCCGTTGGGTCCTTCGCAAACGGGAATTCCTAAATTACCTGGTTCCCACGGCTCTACCGGCACCCAAGGATGCAGCTTGCGGTAATACAGCTTCAGTTCACCTTTGTCGTCAATGATGATGCCGCTGTTGTAGGGATTACCGTTGGGGTTGTATTCCATGATCGAAAAGCAGCCCCAGATGTGGTGATCGCGGCAGGCTTGCTGGAAGGCTGTGACCTCGGCTCCATCCAGCCGGCACATAATCTCTGGGTTGGTGTCCATCGACAGCCCATGTAGAGAGTATTCCGGGAACACCACCAAATCCATTGTCGGCATGTTGCGCCGCGCCTTGCCCACCATCTGACAAATTCGCTGCGTTTGCGCTGCTAGATCGTCGGGCGTTACCACATTAGGTAACTGGAGCTGAACGAGTCCAAGCACAACGCCGTTGGGAGATTTGTTGAGTCCGCCGAGTCCGCTCATGGGATTTTCCTAATAGAGGGTTGATAAGGGGGTTGGATGCCAGAATGCCATTGCCTGGCGGTTTGTTAAAGTTATTCGTTGGAAAATTAAAGAATTGGTCGATTGCTTTTTGTGCCTCCTGAGGTTCCTCCAGATAGATACTTCCTCAAAAACGGTAAAAGCGCTGCCGTTAGCTTTTCTGGATATTCTTCATGTAGCCCTAGCGAACCGGGCATCCGATGCTGCTGCAAGCCCACCCCCGAAAAATGCACCAGCATCTCCATTTCTTCAAGAGATTTGGGGGGAGCCTGCTCACCAATCACAACCAGCACAGGTGCTTTGAGCGGCGGCTGAAAGAAATCGAAGAAGTGCGATCGCTTGTGTACCGGGTCAATGCTACCTGTGACAAACGCCGCCGAGCCAAACCGAGCGCCTTTCTTCTGCGTGGTGCGCCACTTTTGATTCACCCAGTCGCGCGTCAGGTGGGCACGCTCTGTTAACACATGCCGCCCTGCCATCCAGCGCAAAAAAATAGGTGTTGTATTGAGCCAATAGAGGAACTGCCCCATCAGCGGCAGGTAGATTAGCGATCGCAGCGCCCGAAAAACACGACGCCGATCGCCCATCATAGTCGGCAGTGGACCGCGCCACGTGGGAGCCACTAGCACAACCCATGACCAAGGGCACAGGCCGCCATGGCCATTGTTTGATAGCTGCATGGCATAGCCTGCCGCATGTCCAGCAGCGATGACTACCACAGGTTCATCAAAAACGGTACGCACGAAATCCTTCAAGAAGTTGTGATACAGAGCAGGGCGATAGTCCAGCCGGGGACGGGAAGAGTCGCCAAAGCCAACCCAGTCTGGAATCACTACTTGGTAGTATTGCGCCAACTCGCTTGCCAAACCGTACATTTCGCTACGGCTAGAGATGCTGCTGAAAGCAGGCAGCAGCAAAATTGGCTGACCGCTGCCAATCACTTCGTAGACTACGGTGATTGGCTTTTTCTGCCAGCTCCAGGTAAATTCTTGGAGAGTGCTATTAGGTAATGTGCCGCCAGTCATGCAGTTTTAGGAAAGATAGGGGGCTGGTGAAGTTCACCGATGTTGGAACCGAGCGCGGGTGAGGATCCCCTGGGTGGGGCTAAACAGCAGGGCAAGCAAAAACAAGCCAAACACCACCAGCGCGATCGCCGGACCCGACGGCAGGTTCAAGTAATAACTAGCGTACATGCCTGTGACACTTGAAACTACGCCCAACACTGAGCCAACTACCATCATCCAGTGCAACTCTTTGACCAGCAGATAAGCGGCGATCGCCGGACCCACCATCAGCGACACCACCAGAATCACCCCGACAATCCGCATCCCGACAATCAGCGTGAGCGTAATGGCCGCCATTAAACAAAAATTAATCACACCCACCGGCAAGCCAGAAGCTTCTGCCCCCGTGCGATCGAACGTGTAGAACAGTAGCTCTTTAAAGGACAGCGCCACCAGCCCCAAAATAAGCACCGCCAGGATGCCTGTTCGCCAAACGTCTGCAGGGGTAACGCTGAGAATGTCACCAAACAGCAGCTCATGCAGATCAAGGCGGCTCTTGAGCAGCGTTAGCAGCGTCACGCCGAAAGCAAAAAAGCTGGCAAACGTCAGCGCCATCGCCGCGTCAATTTTGACGCGAGACTGTGACTGAATCCAATGAATGACTGCCGTACTCACCATGCCGAAGGCAAATGCCCCAATCAGCAGGTCAATACCCAAGAAGTTGGCGATCGCCAGCCCTGGCAAAATGGCGTGAGCAATCACATCACCCAATAACGCCATCCGCTGCACAATCAGAAACGTCCCCACCACCGGACACAGAATCCCCACCAGCACCCCAGCGGCGATCGCGTTTTTCATGAAGTCGTAGTTGAAGGGATCGAGGAGGAAGGAGAGCATGCGGCAGAAGGAGTGAGAGCGCTATAGGGAATCTTACCGTTTTTGGCTTGAGGCGATTGATAGGGGCATCAAAAATTAGAAAAGGGGGTGTCACCACCCCCTTTCTCATTCAATCTAGTCTTGAGCTTAAACTGCGCTTTGCGACTGCACCATCGGCTGCGGCTGCGGCTGGAACTGGAATAGTGAGTAGACCACATTCCGGCGAATGTTCGTCATCATCTCCAGGAACAGCTCATATCCTTCGCTCTTGTACTCAATCAGCGGGTCTTTTTGCCCATAGCCCCGCAGACCGATCGCCTCCCGCAGCGCTTCCATCTGCTGCAGGTGTTCGCGCCAGAGGGTATCAATTTGCTGCAGCGTAAAGAAGCGCTCTGCTTGCCGCATCAATCCTGGTTGGATTTGGTCGATCTGGGCTTCCTTCATGTCGTAGGCGATCCGGGCTTGCTCATGCAGGAAGGTTTTAATTTCGCCCACCGACAAATCAGCTAGCTGCTCTGGCTCCAAGTCTTGCAGCAGGTAGATGAACTCTTTCACCTTGCCCAGCACCTTGTCTAGCTCCCACTCTTCCGACGGCAGCTCTGGATTGATGTAGGCATCTACGATGTCATCCATCGTTTTCTCGATGTACTTGATCACCTGCTCTTTCAGGTCAAGCTCTTCCAGCACCCGCCGCCGCTCGGCGTAGATTGCTCGCCGCTGGTTGTTCATCACCTCATCGTACTCAAACACCTGCTTCCGGATGTCGTAGTAGTAGGTTTCCACTTTCCGCTGTGCGCCTTCCAGCGATCGCGTCAGCATCCCCGACTCAATCGGCATGTCTTCTTCCACGCGGAACAGGTTCATCATATTAGCAACGCGATCGCCGCCAAAGATCCGCAGCAGGTTATCTTCCAGGCTGAGGAAAAAGCGAGTCGAGCCAGGGTCGCCCTGCCGTCCGGCACGTCCACGGAGCTGGTTGTCAATCCGGCGGGATTCATGGCGTTCCGTGCCGATGACATGCAAGCCGCCTAGCTGCACCACTTCTTCGTGTTCTGCGTGGGTGAACTGCTCATATTCTTTGAGAAGCAGGTTGTAGACATCCCGTAGCCTTTGAATAGCAGGGTCGCTAGTGGGCGCTTTTTCGGCTGCCGTTGCTACTTTATCTTCGGCAGAGAGTTCGGGCAGCGATCGCTCCCCATATTGCTTCACAGCAAACTCTACCGCTTCCTTGAGCTGCTTTTCAGTCTCCTTCGAAAGCTCGGTGGGGAAGATTTGCGGTGAGGCTTTCCAGGTTTTCACCTTGCCTGTGGCTTGGGCAAACCCTTTGCCGCCGCTGCGTCCGCCTGTCCCATCCATCACCTTGGTGACTGCGAAGCCGTCTTCATCTTCGGGCTGTACCAGGCGTGGCATAAAGTACTCGCGCACCTTTAGGCGAGCCATGTAGTCCGCGTTGCCGCCCAGGATGATATCTGTACCGCGTCCTGCCATGTTGGTGGCGATCGTCACTGCCTGCTTGCGTCCCGCTTGGGCAATGATTTCCGATTCACGCTCCACGTTTTCTGGCTTCGCGTTCAGCAGGTTGTGGGGAATCTTTAGCTCCGCCAGCAGCCGCGACAGCACTTCAGATTTTTCAACACTCGTAGTGCCGACCAGCACCGGACGGCCTGCTTCATAGAATTCGGCGCACTCTTGGGCGATCGCCTTCCACTTAGCAGCTTCAGTTTTGTAAACCACATCTGACAGATCCGTCCGTCCGGTAGGGCGGTTGGTAGGGATGATCGTTACTTCTAGCTTGTAGATCTTCTCAAACTCGGCTTCTTCCGTCTTGGCGGTACCTGTCATGCCTGCCAGCTTGGGATAGAGCAAGAAGAAGTTTTGGTAGGTGATCGAGGCTAGCGTTTGGGTTTCCGGCTGAATTTCTACCCCTTCTTTAGCTTCGATCGCCTGGTGTAAGCCATCACTCCAGCGACGACCCACCATTACGCGACCTGTAAACTCGTCTACAATTACAATCTCGTTGTTACGGACGATGTAGTTGACATCCTTGGTGAATAACTCTCTGGCTTTGATGGCGTTGAAGATATAGTGCGCCCAAGGGTCTTGCGGGTCGAACAGGTCAGTCACCTCTAGCATCTGCTCGGCGGCAATGAAGCCTTCGTCTGCCAAAATGACGTTCCGCTGCTTTTCGTCTACCTCGTAGTGTCCTTCTGGGTCATCTTCGTTTTTCTTCTTGACGAGAGCGTTGGCGATCTGAGCGGCTTTGGTGTATTTCTCGCTGGGGCGATCGACTTGCCCGGAGATAATCAGCGGCGTGCGGGCTTCGTCGATCAGTACTGAGTCTACTTCGTCAATGACGCAATAGTTAAACGGGCGCTGCACCACATCGTTCATGTGGGTTGCCATGTTGTCGCGCAGATAGTCGAAGCCGAGTTCGCTGTTGGTGCTGTAGGTGATGTCGCAGGCGTAGTTCTTTTTGCGCTCGTCTGGACTCATGCCCTGCTGAATCAGCCCCACGCTCAAGCCCAAGAAGCGGTGGACTTGTCCCATCCACTCGGCATCACGGCGAGCAAGGTAGTCGTTCACCGTCACGACATGCACTCCTTTACCAGAGATGGCGTTGAGGTAGGCAGGCAGCGTAGAAACTAGCGTTTTGCCTTCTCCCGTCTTCATCTCGGCGATCTGCCCATCGTGCAGCACCATGCCACCAATCAGCTGGACATCAAAGTGACGCATCCCCAAAACTCGCTTACCTGCCTCTCGCACTACGGCAAAAGCTTCTGGCAGAATGTCATCGAGAGATTCACCTTTTTCGAGACGCTGCCGGAATTCTGCAGTTTTGCCGGTGAGCTGCTCGTCGCTGAGGGCTTGAATTTCTTCTTCTAGAAGGTTAATTTCAACGATGTCGTTCTTATATTTCTTAAGCTTACGAGCGTTTGGATCGCCCAGCAGAGTCTTTAGCATGGCAAAATCGGCAGAAGTTTCGATGAAATAGGGCAAACAGAGGCGTCAATAATTCTAGCTTTGTTCATTGTCAATAGAGACATTGAACCAATATCTCTATATCTCTATTGTTATTGACATCGCAATACGTTCATCGTATCACTTGGCTCTGAGGATGAGCTGTGGGGCAGCAAGCGGTTATCCGAACTGGCGATCGTGCTATTTCAGAGTTGCTATCCTAATAGGTGTTACCGTTCTGCGCCTAAACCATGACCCAACCATCAGCTCGTATCTGCATTCTGGGGGGAGGCTTTGGGGGGCTATATACTGCACTTCGCCTCAGCCAGTTGCCCTGGACAAAGCCAGAAAAACCACAGATCGTGCTGGTCGATCAGCGCGATCGCTTTTTGTTCTCGCCCCTGCTTTACGAACTGCTCACAGGTGAGCTAGAAACCTGGGAGATCGCCCCGCCCTACGCCGAACTGCTGGCTAATACAGACATTCAATTTGTGCAGGCGGAAGTTGCAGGCATTGACCTTGACTCAAAGCACGTCCATATCCAAGACGCTGCCACTGCCCTGCCTTACGACTACCTGGTGCTGGCGATGGGCGGCGAAACGCCGCTCGATCTGGTGCCGGGAGCTGCCGAACATGCCATTCCGTTCCGGTCGATCGCCGATGCCTACCGATTGGAAGAACGGCTGCGGCTGCTGGAGCAGTCTGAGCGAGACAAAATTCGGGTTGCCATCGTGGGCGGTGGCTATAGCGGCGTAGAGCTGGCTTGCAAGCTAGCAGAGCGGCTAGGCGATCGTGGACGCATCCGGCTGGTGGAAGCGACCGATCAGATTTTACGCACCTCGCCTGAGTTCAACCGCAAATCGGCGGATGAAGCGCTGCAAAAGTTCAAAGTTTGGCTTGACCTAGAGACAAAGGTGCAGTCGATCGAGGCTGATACGATCTCGCTAGAGTTCCGAGGGCAGGTCGACACGATTCCAGTCGATGTGGTGCTGTGGACGGTGGGCACGCGAGTCGCACCGATTGTACGGGACTTGCCGCTGAAGCACAACGAGCGAGAACAGCTCGTGCTCACGCCGACTTTGCAGGTAGTAGATCATCCAGAAGTTTTTGCGCTGGGCGATTTGGCGGAATGTATTGATGCCGATGGGCAAAGAGTGCCTGGCACTGCGCAAGCTGCCTTCCAGCAATCCGAATATGCAGGCTGGAATTTGTGGGCATCGATCGTCGGTAAGCCCCTGCTGCCCTTCCGCTATCAGGCGCTGGGCGAAATAATGACCCTGGGCAAAGACAACGCCACCCTCGCCGGACTGGGCGTGAAGCTAGACGGGCCGTTTGCCCACATTGCCCGCCGCTTGCTCTACCTGTACCGGATGCCGACGCTAGACCACCAGATTAAAGTGGGGCTGAACTGGATTGTGCAACCAATTCGGGAGCTGTTGTTGCCGTGAGGAGTGAAGAGCGACCGCAGGTCATCTTTCTGGATGCGGTAGGGACATTGTTTGGCGTGCGGGGCAGCGTCGGTGAGATGTATCTCAACGTGACCCGCCGCTTTGGGGTAGAAGTTGACCCGGCTGTGCTGGATAGAGCGTTTTATCGGAGCTTTACCAGTTCGCCGTTTCCCATGGCGTTTCCGGGCGTGCCGATCGAAGAGGTTCCCCGCAAAGAGTATGAATGGTGGGAGGCGATCGCCTATGACACCTTCCAGCAGGCTGGCATTTACGACCAGTTTGCCGATTTTTCTGCCTTCTTTGCCGATCTCTACCGCTACTTTGCCAGCCCCGATCCCTGGTTCATTTACCCGGATACGCTGCCGTTTCTCAACTACTGGCGCAGGCAGGGCGTAACGCTGGGGGTGCTGTCAAACTTTGACACGCGGATTCATGGCGTGCTGCGATCGCTCAACCTAACCGATTACTTCGCCTCGGTGACGATCTCCACCGAAGTGGGCGCCGCTAAGCCCAGCCCGCTAATTTTTCAGTCTGCCTTAGCAAAACATGCTTGCTTGCCCGATGCCGCATGGCACGTTGGCGATAGCCTCAAAGAGGACTATGAGGGCGCACAGGCGCTCGGCATGCGGGCAATTTTGCTGGAGCGGTGAGGGTCGTCTGAAGGCTCACGCCGATGGCTCATACTCGATCGCCTGCTCGGCTGGGGTGAGGTCTGCTTCTTGCAGATCGCGGCGGAGGACTTTGCCCGTGGGGCTGGCAATCAGGCGGGGGAGCTGCTGCAGGTTCACCAGCTCCATTGTCTTCATATTGAAGGTGGTGTAGGTGGTTTCTGCTTGATCCAGCGCCACATCAACGATCGTCAGCGTCTTCATCGGCACGACCTCCCCGTTCAGCAAGGGACGAACGCCAGACCCCAGGATGCCGCACTGCAGCAGTTCTAGCTTGCCTTTGTGCCCGGGATAATAAGCATGGTCATGTCCGCTGATGTAGGTGTGAACCTGGTAGCGCTCCAAAAGAGATCGCAGCGCTTCGGCGTTTTCCAAATATTCACCGGGGTCTTCCCGTCCCACAGTGATGGCATAGAGGGGCAGGTGTCCGATCGCTAGCCGCAGTTTGGCGGACTGTGCCATTTCGCTTGCCAAGCTGCGCTCCACCCATGCTAATTGCTCGGCTGAAATCTGAGCGCTAGAGGCATCCCACACTAAACCGAAAATTCCCTTGTGCTGAAACGTGTAGTAGAAGGGAAACTGAGCCCGATCGACAAATGACAGCCCTGGCTCATGGGCTGGATTGTTCCAGTAGGCTGCAGCTTGGTCGCGCTCGTTGGCAAACAAATAGCCGCCATCGATCGACCGAGCGCTGGATGCATCATGATTGCCTAGCGTGAAGCCGTAAGGAATGCCTGCTTGCCGCAGCGGTGCGCTGACATGCCGATCAAAAGCTGCCCACATCGCCTGGATTTCGGACGTGGTCAGCGATGGCGCTTGTCCAGCTACCATATCGCCACCACACAGCACAATATCAGGTTGCCAAACGGGCAGAAGAGCGATCGCCTTGTCGACTTCTGGCTCATACTCTGTGGAACCGTACTGGCTGTTGAGATCGCTAATCGTCACAATTCGCACATCCCCTCTGGGCGGGTTGAAGACCTCCCCCACGCCCACAACTTCCACCATCCCGCCCGGTTCGGTCGAGGGACTAGCGGCAGGACTGGGCGGCTGATCGAGCTGCTGGGCATCGACCTGTTGGGTTGCCCAGAGGCGGTGCGTGGCGATCGACAGCCCCACCCCTCCAAACGCACCTCCCAAAATGAGGAACTGCCGACGGTTTAAGTTCATAGCGGTGCTTGTTTGAATTGGCTAAACTTTTACCGCCTCAAATCTTAACGTGTATTCCCATCTGCCCAGTGCAAGATCGGCAGGGAAGGTCTAAGCTTTAACTCAAAACGCTAACTCAAAACGCTATCGCCGATCGTCGAGGCACATGCCATGTCAACTGAACCTCAACCGCCAGAATCCCAATCAGAACTACCTCAACCCTCAATTGAGCCTGTGACATCGGAGCCACCCACTACTCATCCCGATGCTTCGCCTGAGAGCCAGTCCACTACTCAGCCGACTACTCAGCCCATCGCTGAGTCCCAGCCTCAATCCCAGCGCCAGCCTCAACCCGTTACTCAGCCCGCTACTCAACCCAAGTCCAAGCCTGCCGCAGCCACTGCCGAGAGCCGCGGTAGGGGGCAAGCCTTGCTTCAGATGACCCGTCAGCTTCTGGGTATTGTGACGACCGCCGTGCCGCTGGTGCTGAACCTGCTGATCAAAGTGCTGAAATGGGTATGGACAACCTGGAACGCTGTGCTGCCCAGAATTCGTGCTCTGCTGCCAGAACCCTGGAAAACTCGACTGCCAAACCAGGTCTTTACGGCGATCGCCCTGCTGCTGCTGCTGCTCATTCTATCGGTGCCGTCTTGGCTGGCGCCTGATGAGCCTGCTGAGATTGCCCGGACTGATGAGCCGGCGCTCCCAGTTGAGTCACCCAAATCTCCCTCGGTGGATGCCGCCAAACTTGCGAAAATTCAAGACCAACTGATAGCAGTCACAGATCCCTATGCAGTGGGCTTGGTGCAGTCGGTCGACGCCAGCAGCCGAGAT
The DNA here is from genome assembly GCF_014764505.1 of Phormidium tenue FACHB-886. Classification (GTDB taxonomy): domain Bacteria; phylum Cyanobacteriota; class Cyanobacteriia; order Elainellales; family Elainellaceae; genus FACHB-886. The sequence goes on along the minus strand of NZ_JACXWX010000003.1, from coordinate 92,383 downwards.
CGATTACAAGTGATTGTTAACGATAGCTGGTATACGCTGCCGCCAGACCAACAGGACAAGCTAGCCAACGATGTGTTGAAGCGATCGCACAAACTCAAATTCGATCGGCTAGAGCTAACGGATGCAGAAGGTGTGCTGCTTGCCCGCAGTCCGGTTGTGGGGGCTTCGATGCTGGTGCTAGAACGGGTGAAGCTGCTAGAAGCCGATCGCGTTTAAAGCAGCAAACACAGGACTGTTGCAAATCCTGTGTTTCGCACTGCTATTCAAGAACCTGCTCAACAACCTATTCAACAAGCCCCAACACTGGCTCCACTTCTACCTCTGCCACGTGAGGGAAGAGCTTGGACGGCAAGCCCGCGTAGATCTGGGGATGGGATTGGGCAATTTGGGTGTGGGCTTGCCGCACCTCTGCGTTGATTGCCACCGTTTTCACGTCGTATAGCTGCGTTGCCAGCTTAGGATAAAAGCCAATGCCAACGATCAGCGCTAGGAAACAGATAGCGATGAAGACCTCGCGCGGCTTGGCATCGCTGTAGTCGGCATCGGCAGGCAGAACGCAATTCGTGCCAAAGCAGACGGCTTCTTGAGTGTCGGGGCTCTGTCCGCCTGGTAGCTCACAGGTGGGCGCAGCTCCGTAAAAAACCTGCCGCAGCATTGACAGTAGATAGATCGGGGTCAAGATCAGCCCTACTGCTGCCAACCCCACCATCGCAATCCGGAACGACGAGCTATATAGATCGCTGGTCGTCACGCCCACAAACACTGAAATCTCGCTGACAAACCCGCTCATGCCCGGCAGCGCCAGTGATGCCATTGCCGCCGCTGTAAACAGCGCAAATACTCTAGGCATCACCTTGCCAATGCCGCCCATTGCTTCAAGCGACAGCGTATGGGTGCGATCGTAGGTCACGCCTGCCAGGAAGAACAGCGCTGCCGCGATCAACCCGTGCGAGATCATTTGCAGCATCGCCCCGCTGATGCCCACCTCGGTAAAGGAAGCAATGCCCAGCAGCACAAACCCCATGTGCGAAACCGAGGAATATGCTAGGCGTCGCTTCATGTTGGTTTGCCCGAACGAGCTAAACGCACCATAAATAATGTTGACAATGCCGAGAATTGCCAAGATCGGCGCAAAGTAGACATGGGCCTGGGGCAGCAGTTCCAAGTTGAGGCGAATCAGCCCATAGCCACCCATCTTTAGCAACACACCCGCCAAAATCATGGAAACCGGGGCAGAGGCTTCACCATGGGCATCGGGGAGCCAGGTGTGCAACGGAAAAACTGCCAGCTTCACTCCAAAGGCAATCAGCAATCCAGCATATAGCAGCAACTCTAGTCCGATCGGATACTGCTTCAGCGCCAGCGCTGCCATATCAAACGTGACAGCCCCATCGCCATATAAACCCATTGCCAGCGCCGCTACCAGGATAAAGATGGAAGACAACGCTGTATATAGCAAGAATTTTGTGGCGGCATAGCGTCGTTTTTGCCCACCCCAAATCGAAACCAGCAGGTAGACCGGGATCAGTTCCACTTCCCACATGATGAACAGCAGCACCAAATCCTTCGCAACAAATACCCCAATCTGCGCTGAATACAGCACCAGCAGCAGGAAATAGAAGAGACGGGGCTTGCGATCGACCTGCCATGCGGCAAAGGTGGCTAGCGTTGTGACTAACCCTGCCAGCAGTACCAGCGGCACCGACAAACCATCCACCGAGAGCGCCCAGTGCAGTCCGATCTGGGGAATCCAGGCAAAGTCTTCTACTAGTTGAAAAGAGGCGCTGCTGCGATCGTAATGAGTCCAGAAGGCGTAGCACATCAACATAAAGTCTGCAACGCCAACGCTGAAAGCATACCAGCGCACCTGCTTGCCGTTTTTGTCGGGCAGGAGGGGAATGAAGAAGGCTGCAATGAGCGGCAACAGAACGATCGCGCTCAGCCAGGGAAATGGGGTGGCTATCATGGCAATAAGAATAAATACCTATCGATGAATACAGTCATTTTACTAAGCTTTGTGTAGATTCATTCATCGAACTTTACTCAAGCTAACCATAGTGCAATCTATATCAAACTCTTGTTTCATTGATTTAGCTCTATGGTTAATCATTTTAAGCTTCCAATTCAGCTAGTCATCCTGCCATCCCGCCGCCGCCGATCTTCTCCTTCCCCCCCCAACCCGCTACGATAAAACAAAGACCTTGCCGCCTTGCCGGAGTTGCTGCTATGGGATTATTCGATCGCATTGGACGAGTGGTTCGCGCCAATCTCAATAGTCTGGTCAACCAAGCCGAAGACCCAGAAAAAATACTGGAACAGGTAGTCCTAGAAATGCAGAACGACCTGATTCAGGTGCGGCAGGCAGTGGCACAGGCGATCGCCACCCAAAAGCGCACAGAGCGGCAAGCCTCGCAAGCCCGCTCTACTGCTGAAGAATGGTATCGACGGGCGCAGCTCGCTATGGAGAAGGGTGACGAAAATCTGGCACGGGAAGCGCTGACTCGCCGCCAGTCTTACCAAGACACTGCCAATGCGCTGCAGTCCCAGATCCAGCAGCAAAGCACTGTGGTGGTGCAGCTCAAGCAGAACATGAGCAAGCTGGAGAGCAAGCTGTCTGAGGCAAAAACGAAGAAAGATATGTATATTGCTCGCGCCCGCTCTGCTAAAGCCTCGCAGCAGCTCAACGAAATGCTAGATCGGGTGGGGACAAGCCGAGCAATGGCAGCGTTTGAGCGGATGGAGGAAAAAGTTGTTCAGCTAGAGGCGCAGTCGGAGGCGATCGCGGAGCTAAACACGGGTGATGTGGTCGAGCAGCAGTTCAAGGCGCTGGAGAGCGGCAATGTGGAGGATGAGATGGCGACACTGCGGGCACAGCTCGCTTCCGGAGATGCACCAAAAGCTAGCCTGCCTGCCAACAGACCAGCTAGTGCCAAAGTGGATGAAGAACTAGAGCAGCTACGTGCCAAGCTAGAGGAATCGTAGGTGGAGGGTTCCTAAGCCTTGCTGATTCAAGCGCTAATTGCCGGAATAACCTCATTCGCGGCTACGAATATTGACGACATCTTCATCCTGATGCTGTTTTTTGGGCAGGTCGGGGCAAATCTGCAAACACGTCAGATTGTTGTGGGGCAGTATCTCGGATTTGCCTTGCTGATTTTGCTGAGCCTGCCGGGGTTTTTGGGCGGTTTGCTAATCGACGAGGCTTGGATTGGGCTGCTGGGGCTGATGCCGATCGCCATTGGCATCCTCAAGCTCATCAAGCCGGAAGACGAAGAGGAAGAAATTCAGACGGTTTCAGAACAGTTTTTGCAATCGCATAAGTGGTTCCGCTTTCTCAAGCTGTCTCCCCAAACCTACAGCGTGGTAGCCGTGACGGTCGCCAATGGCGGCGACAATATTGGCATCTATGTGCCGCTGTTTGCAGGCAGCAGTGCCGCTGAACTGGGGGTTATTTTAGCAGTATATTTTGTGCTGATCGGCGTTTGGTGCTATGTGGCGCAGCGGCTCGCTCAGCAGCCTGGGATCGCTCGCTTGCTTTCGCGCTATGGCGATCGACTGGTTCCGTGGGTACTCATCGGGCTGGGACTGTATATTCTGATTGAGAATGGCTCATATCGACTGGTAACCACTGCCCTGAATTAGTGGATCTAAGCCTGAAGATAGGGCTTTTCTAAAGGACATGACTTTAGGGTGAAAGGGATGGCTCTTGACGCTTAAAGGAATTATGACGGAAAAAGTTGGAACACCAAACGATCGTCGGCAGGACGAATGGCAAAACGACCTGAACCCGAACCCAGACGCAGGCCAAAATCATGGAGCCAACGAGGCACAGTCAGAGAAAGCAGCTCTGAACGCTTACGAGATTGAAGAACTGCACGAAACGCTGAAGGATTTTGCCTCAGATGAACTTAAGGACATTACTGTTCTTGCGCATGGCGAGCGCTTAAAGCAGGGCGCAACCTACCTTGACCTGATGGATTCTACCCGGCAAGAATTCACCGCTATGGGCAATATGGAGGCTGATGCGGGGCATTACTATGTTCCCAAAACAGAAGTGAGCTATGAGCTTTGGAATCGGCTAACGAGCGCCAATCATTAGAGAAGATTTAAGAAAGCTTCTTTACACTGCTAGGTTGTTCGATCTCTCCTAAGAGGATGTTTGCAATCAAAGGTTTTGCATTGCCTCCCAAATCCTCCAGAAATGAGAGATTTTGAACGGTTCTCTTTTTCTCTTTCGCAAAGGGGCTAAGGGGGATCGACAACGCCAAGCAGTAAAAAGGAACTTCTCAGATACTCGCTCTAAATTTTGAGTGCGGCAGTGTTGGTTATATCAAAGGCTGCTTGATATCTCGCAGTTCCCTGCGATTGGCAAACTTGCAGAATCTAGTCGCCCCTGCCGCTCACCGAAACCTTGTCAAGCCCGCTCTTATTACTAAGGTCTTTCGCAATCACTTCGTTTCTATCTACTGCGCTATCAGCATCTAGATCGCGCACAATGCGGATGTTAGCTTTGCCCTAGCATTACCACGGGGAGCGGATAAGATATTTGCTGTTTCGGCAATATTTCCCGTTCTAAAATGTACCGCTTCTCTAGTGCGGTTGGGGTTCAGGAATCCATTAAAGTCGTTTAAAGTCGTTGATTTCACCAGGTGATAAACGTCCAAATCCAGTAGGAACGACAATAGCCATAATAATCTCTTGGATTGATGGAAGTGATGTGAGAACTGCCAGAGGGGCTGTTTTTTGGAGAAAAACGAGTCTTTCTTCGGCACACTTCCACAATAAGCAGGTGTAATCAAATCATCAGTCTGAGAAAGCCGGAAAAGGTCAGACGAAAAGAACGGAACAAGATGGATTATGGACGGATACAGGATGAAGAACGGATGAAGGCTACTGTGTATACAAGTGTCTGAATGGAGGTAATTGTTTTTGCATCCGAACCGTGGGGGGAGACCCCCACACCCCCTGTCAGGGGACGGCTGCGTCCCCCGACACCCCCTCCAGAGGAGGTGGATGATGGGAGGGAGAGGTCGCTTCGCATTAGACGGGAGAAGGGGAGGTGTATGGGTAGAGGAGAATTGCAAATCTTTTCAAGATGCTCTGCTTGACCTACAACCTCCAGCGAGGAGGTAATGCGAAGCGACTTATGCAATCGCACCAACATTTCCTTGCGGAGGGGGTCTGGGGGACGCGCCCGTCCTCCAGCAGGGGGGGTGTGGGGGGGAAGGCTTCCCCCCCATGGTCCGGATCTAATAACCTCAGGCTCAAAACAATGAAGTAACGCTGGCTATTCTGGATGTACACCCGCACCACTTGATCAGTGCTGGGGATGAGCTGGGATGGGCTCTATTGGGGCACTTCTAGCCCGCAACGATGCAGCCGATGAATTTGCTGCAAGACATCTTCGGGAGTGCCGATCGCGATTAGGCGGGTTCGCGATCGTCCTGTTTGCGGGGAATGAGTTAACGCAGACAGGAGCGCATCCAAACGTGAACTAGAGGATGAACGATCGCGCATCCCATCGAGATCTATCTAAGTCATGATATTTCTCTTGGTTTTTGGACTGTTGAAGGAAAGCCAAAAAACTAGCCACCCTGCAACAGCATGACGCAGGGTGGCTAAAAGAGCTAAAATTCCCCTCAGCCTCCAGGCTGCTAGTCCCAGGGTGGCGGTTAGCTGCGCGTCTGCTGCTGCTAACAGCAACGGGCAGCGTGACTAAGTTTTCGGTGTGCCGTACCGCCCCAAAAAACGGTATTCAAGGAAGATGAGGTACAAGATTGCGATCGCTCAGTCAACCGTGCAGTGCGGCTGATTGGGCGGTCTGCCCATGGTGCAGCGATCTGTCGCAGATTGCCAAGCAGATCGTGCCTTACTATACCGTTTGTTGCGTTGCCCACCCCGCAGAATATGCCTCATTAACACTACAAACTGGGTTGGGGAGGCAGATACCTGAAATGAGTAGCATTAGTGAATCTCAAGCGGCTGTTCAGTCGCAAGCTAACGAAGACTATCCGCTCACCGTTGTACCCCTAGAAGCTCGACGATCGCTGCTGTCGATGGCGTTTATGCTGCTTGGCTTCACGCTCTATTCAGGGACGTTTTTTGCAGGTGGATTAGTGGGTCCGTCATTCCGCTTTTTCCCGGATTTGGTTGTGCTGCTGGTGATTGGCAATTTAATTTTGGGAGGCTATGCCGCTGCTCTGGGCTATATCGCTTCCAAAACTGGATTGTCTACGGTGCTAATGGCTCGCTTTAGCTTTGGCAGCGTTGGGTCACGCTGGGTAGATTTTCTTCTAGGATTCACGCAGATTGGCTGGTATGCGTGGGGATCGGGATTGATTGCTGATTTGTTGAATAAATTGGCAGGCATTCCAGAATCTTGGAACTGGCTAATCATTTTGTTTTTTACTTACTTTTTCTGCATCACGGCCTATATCGGCTACCGGGCAATGGATTGGTACAGTCGCATTGCGGTTCCTGCCATCATTATTTTGATGCTCTGGAGCCTATCCATTTCTGTAGATCAGGTGGGTGGATTGGCTGGCGCGCAGGCAATTCAGCCCACTACCTCAATGCCCATTGGTGCAGCCTTGACGATCATTGTTGGCACGTTTATTTCGGGCGGCACTCAAGCCACTAACTGGAGCCGATTTGCCAACTCTCCCCGCACTGCAACGCTCGCTACCCTAGCGGCTTTTTTCATTGCCAATGGCTTTGTGGTCTTTGGTGGCGCTTTCTGTGCGCTGGTGTATCAGGATTTTGATATGGTTTCGGTGATGGCAAAGCAAGGATTGCTCATTCCTGGTTTTATCCTGCTGTTCCTTAATATGTGGAGTACGCAGGACAACACCATCTACGCATTTTCGATCGCCTTTTGCCACATGTTCCGCACCCAGAAGCGGACATTCTTTGTGCTATTGGGAGCAACGATCGCCTTGGCGCTAACTTGGGGCGGCATCTACGGCAGCGAGCAGTTCATTAATTTCTTAATTCTGCTGGGAACGTTTATCCCGCCGATCGGAGGTGTGGTGATGGCAGATTTTTGGCTGCATCGACGCGGACAGTTCCCCTCGTTGGACGAGCCTCAACCCGCATTTAACTGGGCTGGCATTATTGCTTACGCAATTGCTTCGGCGATCGCCTACTACTCGCCGGGCATTAAACCGATCAACGGCATTATTGCGGCTGCGGTGCTCTACTCGGTTCTGGCGAAGCTAATGCCCCAGCAGAGACGGAGCCAGACGATCGAATGAGCGGCGCTCAGGCACAGGCGTGAGCCAGCTATTTCAAAAAATGCTGAGAAATCTGTTAGCAGCGGATGTAGTGAATAAGCAGTGGTCAGCCTATTGCTCCACTTACTCCATTAGGCTTGCAAACGCTGCTTTTGAGTCTTTCGTTGCTGTGTTTAGGTTTATTGATCTCTTGAGGCGATATTTCATTCAGTGGGGTGTTAAAACACTCCTACCCATCCTTCCTGATACCCTTAGAAACGGAGCGACTTTCTAAAGAGAACGAGAACACTATGCCGCATACGATCGTTACAAACACCTGTGAGGGCATTGCTGATTGCGTAGATGCCTGCCCCGTTGCCTGCATTCACGAAGGCCCTGGCAAAAATACCAAAGGTACAGACTGGTATTGGATCGATTTTTCTACCTGCATCGACTGTGGAATTTGTCTTCAGGTTTGCCCTGTGGAAGGGGCGATCGTCCCTGAAGAACGACCAGACCTGCAGAACACACCGTAATAGTATTTAATGAGGCTGCAGCAGGTGCAGCCTCATTAATCCATAAGTATTTGTATGCCTCTCCTTCAAGTCGAAGACGTCTACGCTGGCTACGTTAAAGATCTGGATATCCTCCAGGGAGTCAATTTTCGGATTGAGTCTGGCGAACTGGTTGTGGTGATCGGTCCCAACGGAGCCGGGAAATCTACCCTGGCAAAAACGATCTTTGGGCTGCTAGCGCCGCACCGGGGCAAGATTGTGTTTCAAGATGAAAACATTACCGGGCTAAAGCCCAATCAAATTGTGCTGCGGGGCATGTGCTACGTGCCGCAGATCGCCAACGTGTTTCCAGCGCTAACCATTGAAGAGAATCTGGAAATGGGGGCGTTTACCCGCAGTGGTTCGCTGAAAGAGTTGAAAGACCAGGTATTTGCTTTGTTTCCGCGTTTGGTGGAGCGGCGCAAGCAAAAAGCAGGTACGCTATCGGGCGGCGAACGGCAGCAATTGGCGATGGGACGAGCGCTGATGCTACAGCCCAAACTGCTGATTCTGGATGAGCCTTCTGCTGCATTGTCGCCGCAGTTGGTCAACAGCGTATTTGAGCTGATTCAGCAAATTAACCGCACCGGTACGTCGATCATTTTGGTTGAGCAGAACGCCCGCAAAGCATTAGCGCTGGCAGATCGCGGCTATGTGCTGGAGGCAGGGCGCGATCGCGTCGAAGGGCGGGGTGCAGACCTGTTGGATGACCCCAAAGTAGGAGCGCTCTATTTGGGCGGAGGTGGGCGAGCGTAGACCCTCATAGTGATGGCGTACTTTATAGGGATGGCGATAGTAATGGCGCAATAGCGATGGCGTACTTTGCGTACCTCCAAAAATGCCCTAAGCTATTTGGCTACAGCTATACGTCTTCTTTTATGCTTCCTCTCTCTCTCGTGATCGGCAATAAAAACTACTCCTCTTGGTCGCTGCGTCCTTGGCTAGCGCTGAAGCAGACGGGCACACCGTTTGCCGAAATTCGGATTCCGCTGGATACACCAGACACCCGATCGCAAATTCTCCGGTACTCGCCGACGGGTAAGGTGCCGGTGCTAGTGCATGGCGATCTGGTGATCTGGGAGTCGATCGCTATCTGTGAGTATATTGCTGAGCTGTTTCCCGACAGTCGGCTGCTGCCTGCCGATCCTGAGGTGCGGGCAATTTGTCGGGCGGCGAGCGCCGAGATGCACAGTGGCTTCTTGCCCCTGCGGCAGCAATGCCCGATGGATTGTCGCGCTCGCTATCCCTGGAACGGTGATTCACCAGAGCTACAGGCAGATATCGATCGTATCTGCGAACTTTGGCGTAGCTGTCGGCAAACGTACGGGACGGGTGGCGATTTCCTGTTTGGACACTTCACAATCGCCGATGCGATGTTTGCGCCTGTAGTGTCCCGCTTTGTGACCTACAACGTGCCATTAGATCCGATCGCCTCTGCTTACGTTGATATTCTGTGGACGCTGCCAAATCTACAAGATTGGCTTGCAGCTGCCACACTGGAAAAAGAACGGCTGAGCTACAGATAATCCGGGTTACAGATAATATCTCACCGTGGTCATACACCGTGGTCATAACGTGGCTCCGCTTCGATCGCAATCCCAATCGCAAAAACAATGACGTTTGGTTGTGTAGAAAGGCTCCCCACCAGTTGCGCGTCACAGATCCTGTAATAATTACCGTAGAGAACACGCAAGGATATTACGCTTCGTATTTCTGGATGAAATCCAGCAGCGGCAGGGCAAGCGATCGATAGAGCGAATCGAGAATTACCATCGGAATCACCGCTTCCACGTGCCTCGGTGCAACTGCCCCACCAGTCCGATCGCCGGATGCGTCACCGCTTCTACCTCCGGGCGAGGAATGTTGCTGCGGAGCGGCAGTTCGCCAATCCTAAGCATAAGAGCAGCCGCAAAAAGTCAGGATCAAATATCTCCCAGAATCAACTATTTTTAACGGATGAGTCTTGTGCAATCAGCGGCTTTACCCGTTTGAGATTTTTCTTGGTGCAGGTTTTTATGATTCCAGAAATTGAAACGCTTCCATTGATACACCTAGCCTCTGGCGATCGCCTTTCGCTGCAGGTCTACAAGTTTCTTGGGGTAAACCGGGCTGCCAAACCAGGACGCAAAGTGTATATCCAATCCAACCTGCACGGGTCAGAAATTACGGGTAACGCCGTCATTCATCGGCTGATCGACTGGCTGACCACGCTAGAGCCAACCCAGCTAACAGGTCAGATTTGGCTGGTGCCTGCCTGCAACCCGATTGGCACAAATCATCGCGCTCATCACTTCAATCCCGGACGCTTCAACCCATACGATGGGGAAAATTGGAATCGAATTTTTTGGGAATACCAGCCCACCGCCGAGGCGCTACTGGCATTTGCCAAAACGCATCTTGAAGCCGATCGGTCCACCATCGAGCAAGCCTTTCGGCAGCAGATGCAAGCCAGCTTTGCAGAGCAGCGCCAAGCTCTCCGATCAGCTCGGTTTGCTCCCTTCTGCGAACACTATCGCACTCAGCTCCAGTCGCTTTGCCTAGATGCTCAGTATGTGATCGATCTGCATACGTCCGGCGATCAGGGGCTAACGTATCTGTACTACTTCCGCGATCGCCAAGCCAGTGCCAAACTGTTTATGCTGCCGATCGGCATTTTGCTGAATGAATATGCAGGCGGCGCATTCGATGAAGCCTTCCTCAAGCCCTGGCTGGCTTTAGAAGACTGCTTTACCCAGCTTGGACGCAAGCTCCAGTTTGACCTGGAAGCCTGGACGCTGGAGCTGGGCAGTGCTATGCAGATCGATCCGCAAGCCGTCGACCGCGGCTTCCAGGCAGTGAAAAACTACCTGCTGCAGAAGGGGATTCTGCGCGTTCCTGCCACTCCAACAGCAATGCCCTCGATCGCGGCTATGAAGCTAGTCTGTGTCACCGATTTACACAAATACTACGCGCCTGTTGGCGGTATGGTGCAAAACCGGGTGCCGCTCGGCAAAATGGTAGAAGCCGGACAGTTGCTCTACCAGCTTCTTACCTTCAATAAAGAGGGACAGCTACCCGCTGTGACAGAGGTTTGTGCGGAGCGATCGGGCATTGTCTACGATCTGTCTATCAATGCGGCAGTCAATCAAGGCGAGTATGTCTTAGGTATCCTGTAAGCATGTACTTATCTCGGTGGCATCTCCGCTGCCTCATTCCCTCACTCCCCTCCTCACCCCATGTCCCTTGATTACGCTGATTACACCGACCAGCCGCCTATCCCAGTGGCCCCACCTCACTTCAAATCTGGTTTTGTGGGCATTATTGGTCGTCCCAATGTGGGCAAATCAACGCTGATGAATCAGCTGGTGGGGCAGAAAATCGCCATTACCTCACCCGTTGCCCAGACGACTCGCAATCGGCTCCGCGGCATTTTGACGACACCCGCCGCGCAAATTATTTTTGTAGATACGCCAGGCATCCACAAGCCGCATCATCAGCTCGGCGAAGTGCTGGTGAAAAATGCCCGCATTGCGATCGACTCGGTCGATCTGCTGCTGTTTGTGGTGGATGGCACAGCCGCAGCAGGCGGTGGCGATCGCTTCATTACGGAGCTGCTGCAGCGGACGCAAGCCCCAATTATTTTAGGCATCAACAAAGCCGATCAGCAGTCTGATGCAACTACGATCGACCCAACCTACCTCCAGCTTGCCGATGCTCAAGGCTGGACGACCACCAAATTTTCTGCCCTCACAGGCGAGGGCTTGGAGACGCTGCAAACGCTGCTGATCGATCGGCTCGAGGTCGGCCCGTACTACTACCCGCCCGACCTCGTCACCGACCAGCCAGAGCGCTTCATTATGGGTGAACTGATCCGCGAACAAATTTTGCTGCAAACCCACGAAGAAGTGCCGCATTCTGTAGCAATCGCCATCGATCGCGTTGAAGAAGACCCCGACATCACCCACATCCTTGCCACTATCCATGTCGAGCGGGACTCGCAGAAAGGCATTTTGATCGGCAAAGGGGGACGGATGCTGAAGGCGATCGGCACAGATGCCCGCCAGCAGATTCAAAAGCTGGTGATGGGCAAGGTTTACCTTGAACTCTTCGTCAAAGTGCAGCCAAAGTGGCGGCAGTCCCGCACCCGCTTGGCAGAGCTGGGCTACAGGGTCGAAGAGTAATTTCAAGACGCTAGTAAGCTAAGACGCCAATAAGTGCAAGACGCCAGTAAGTGCAAGACGCTAGATAAGCTCAAGACACTAGCGCCGACTCGTAGCGGATGCCTGCCTGTTTCAGCCGATCGAGCGCCTGCTGAAGACGATCGCACTCGGCGATGAGGCTAATCCGCACGTAGCCCTCGCCGCCTGCACCAAAGGCATTCCCCGGCGTTACCACCACGCCCGTTTGCTGCAGCACAGACAGCGCAAAATCCGTAGAGCTGCTGCCCGGCGGGCAAGGCACCCAGAGATACATCGTCGCTTTGGTTTTGGGAATGCTCCAGCCCAGTTCGCCCAAGCCTCGGATTAGAAAATCGCGGCGGGTACGGTAGCGGGCTTGCACCTCGTGCAAATAGACATCTGGCAGACCCAATGCCGTCTCGGCTGCCGTTTGCAGGGCAGCAAAAATGCCATAATCCAGGTTGGTTTTCAGCGTCCGTAAGCCCTGGATAATATGGCGATTGCCCACCACAAAGCCAACGCGCCAGCCTGCCATGTTGTAGGTTTTTGAAAGGGTGTGGAACTCCACGCCGATCTCCTTGGCGCCAGGAATCTCCAAAAGGCTGGTGGGCTGGTAGCCATCAAACGCCAGTTCTGCATAGCAAAGGTCATGCACCAGCATGATCTCGTACTTGCGGGCAAAGGCAACCACATCCTCAAAAAATTCACGCGGAGCAACGGCTGCCGTCGGGTTGCTGGGATAGTTGAAATAGAGGATTTTGGCTCGCTCAGCTACCGCATCAGGAATTGTACTCAGATCGATCAGCCAATCTTGTTCCGGCTTCAGAACAATAGGGTGAATTTTGCCGCCTGCAATCACTGGGGCCCGGAAGTGAGCGGGATAGGCCGGGCTGGGAACCAGAACCAGATCGCCCGGATTGACATAAGCGATCGACAAATGCGCTAGCCCCTCTTTCGACCCCAGCAGCGGCAGCGCTTCTCCATCTGGGTCAAGCCGCACATTGTAACGCCGGTAGTACCAGTCGGTGATGGCTTTGCGGAAATTGGCAGTGCCTTCAAAGGGCGGATAGCCATGGTTTGCAGAATCCTGCAGGGCAGCGATCGCCGCTTCTACCACAGGCTGCGGCGTTGCCCCGTCTGGGTTGCCCATGCCGAGATCAATCAAATCTAGCCCTTGCTCCCGCGCTCGCGCCTTCAGCTCATCCAGACGAGCAAATACATAAGGGGGCAGAGCAGAGAGGCGATCGGCGGGGGTAATCCAGTCAGGCTTCATGTTTCAAGGTGGAATGGAGTGCAGGGTGAGGAGGCGCAATAAAAGAATGTCTTGCCAGTCCTCAAAATTAGCGATCTTTTGATTCTACAGAAGAAGTGACCCCAGGAGCTGTTGTGGAAACCATGGCGGCCATCAAATGAGAGGGTGTCACTTCAAACGGCAAATGATGGATGTCTGAGCCAGAGCGGCAGGCAAATTCGGCTGCTGCTTGCAAATCGGCTAGGGTGACCGTGGTTAGCCCTAAGTCTTCCAGGCTTTGAGGCAAGCCAATCTCGCTGTAGAACTTGAGCAGCTGCTGGCGGGCAGTTTCGGCAAGCCGGTTTCCCTGCATAATCTCTTCTAAACGGAGCTGTACCAGAATACCGTATGCCACTTTTTCGCCGTGCAGTGTTCCGTGGCTTTGCAGCAGCTGGGTCAACCCGTTGTGAACCGCATGGGCTGCCACCGTACGACATTGCGCACCGCCCATCCCACCAATCACACCTGCCATCAGTACGGACGCATCCACCACATCGCGCCAAACGGCACTGCCCGGAGCCTGAAGCGCTGCCGCCGACTTTTGAAACAGCAGATCCCGCAAGACTCGCGCCTGCTGAACTGCCGCCACAATCAGCGTTTGCTCCAAATGTCCGCTGCTGATCGAGGCTTCATACCACTTAGCGATCGCATCCCCAATGCCCGCCACTAGTGTGCGGCGGGGCGCTGTTTGCACCAGGTTATAGTCTAGAATCAGCAGATTTGGGCAAGTGGGCAAGCCGACATCATAGCGAAAGGCTCCCTGCTCAGAATAGACATTCGACAGCGCCGTCCAGGCGGCACAGGTAGCAGCCGACGTCGGGACGGTGACGACGGGTAGCTGGCACTGATACGCCAGCAGCTTGGCGGCATCCAGTGCCTTGCCGCCGCCTACGCCAATGATCACATCAGCGCTATGCTGCTGTGCTGCCTGCCGCAGTGCCTCTAGCCCTGGTTCACTGCAGTCCAGCCCATATGAAGCAGAAGTCACCGAGAGGCAAGCTTGCTCAAGCGGGGGATACAGAAAGGACTCCACTACTTTCAGTGTTCGAGACCCTCCTACCACCAGCGGACGCTGACCCAAGCGGGCGATCGCCGCTCCCATCTGTGCCAAAATGCCTGCGCCGCGCACAACCTGAGCAGGTGCAACGGCAAGCGGCAGAACAACAGGGGATGCGACACCGGACACCTGATTCTGGGACAAACTTAAATCTGCCATATGCTTTGAATTTTCTTATCGCAACCTACAAAAAGCCTGCAGTGAGGTAACGATTAATTTACTACACTCGTTTGTATTCTAGCTAACCGTTCGAGGGTGTCTTGTCAGGAGATGCAGACTTAATTCTCAGAAGTCTGGACATCAACGGGCGACTCATTAGCCGCAGCCGGCAACTGTGCCAGCGCTTGCGGGTAAATCTCAATCTCCATCTGCTCATCCTGCCGCACAGCAAGCGATCGCCGGATTTGTCCCAAATAGAGCGGCTGCGTCACCCCCTCGCTGGGATGCAGCACTGCCCTTGCCCGAATCGTTAGCTGTTCATCTCGCCGCCCCAGCCGACCCACTAAAAAGAGATCGCTAGCAGCCTGCTTCAGGGTGGCAGTTAGCTCTGTTTCGGTAATTGTTGCTGGAACTGCAATGACCGCCTGTGTGGCGCCAGAGTCAAACACTGTAAAAAAGCGAACGGCACCCGGAATCGTCGTCCGGGTGAAGGGCACTACGCCCAGCGCAAATAGCCCCACCATCAGCACGATCGTGAACCCCGTGGCGCCCACCAGCCGGAAGCGGATGCCCCACTTGAACAAAAAAGCAAGTCCTGTGAGTGCCGCAAACGCCAGCGCAGCAATACCCGCCCACTGGGCGTAAGTTTGGAAGGTAGAAGGAGAAAACATGGGGGGATGAGGGGTGAAAAGGGATGAGGGATGATGAGGGATTAAGAGGCGTGCTACTCGTTGCTGACGAATCCGGCGGGCTGAGCAGCCTGCTCGATCGCTGCCTTCAGCGTGTGCCAAGACAGATTAGCGCATTTGATGCGAACAGGGAATTGAGCAACGCCCCGCATAACATTGAGCTTACGGAGGTCTGGTGGAAATTCCGCTTCGCCGCGCATCATTGCTTGGAATCGCTGCACCATCTCCAGCGCTTCAGAAACCGTTTTGCCGCGCAAAGCATCTGCCATGAGATCTACA
Organism: Phormidium tenue FACHB-886; assembly: GCF_014764505.1. Lineage (GTDB taxonomy): Bacteria > Cyanobacteriota > Cyanobacteriia > Elainellales > Elainellaceae > FACHB-886. The sequence goes on along the minus strand of NZ_JACXWX010000003.1, from coordinate 76,986 downwards.
GATGCCATGGCGATCGCACAGCCTTCGCCTTCAAATTTGACCTCTTCGATCTGGTTGCCCTGCCCGTTTAGCTTTAGCGTTAGCTCGATCGTGTCGCCGCAAGAGGGGTTGTGTCCTTTCTGGTAGCGATCGACGGGGTCTGTTTTGCCACGGTTGCGGGGCTTTTTATAGCGCTCCAAAATCACCTGTTGATAGAGATCGCGCAGATTATCTAAAGCCATAGGTAGGTTGAGTGGACTCTAGTTCCATCGTACAGCGCGGGGGAGGGGATGAGGGGCGGGTTTCAATACCGCCCGCCTGCAGGCGGCAGCCGATCGGGGGGATAGCCTTCTGGGTCGGGGGAGCGTGGCGCGGCTTGCACCTGCTGCCGCCCGTTGCGGATAATCCGCATCATTTCGCTGAGACGCTCTTCCATGTCACGCAGGACGCGATCGGCGTAGTCGTCTGCCCCACGTTGAATTTGTTCGCACTCTGCCAGCGCCGATCGCTGCATCTCTTCTAGCTCTTGCTGTGCCCGTCGCCGCACTTGCTCGATATCTGCAAGGGTTTGCTGCTCCATCAGTTCGCATTCTTGCTGCACCTGCTGGCGGATGCGCTGGGCTTCGGCTTCAGCTTGGCGAATAATACTGATTTCATCTAGGATTTGGGCAGCTCTTTGCTCAGCGGTAGCGATGATGTCTTGGGCAATTTGCTCTGCCTCTATCAGCACTTCTTCTCGGTGGGTCGAGATCTCAACCGCTTCCTGAAAGGCAGTCGGCAGATTCAGCCGCACCAAATCGAGCTGATCAAGCAGTTGCTCCTCATCCACTAGCGTCAAGCGGCTCAGCGGCACTCGGATGCTGTCGAGGATCATTTCCTCCAGCTTGTTTAGCTCCCGCTGAATATCGACCCCTCCGAGGCGGGTTTCTCCGTATGTGTTGCGGCGGTCGGTTCCTCCGCCTCCGCCGGAAGTGCTGGGCGATCGCTTTTTGGAGCCGGGTCGATTGGAGTTTTGGCGTAGCATTGGTGAAGATCTAACGCGACAGTATGAGGAACAAGATGATGAATCGGTCCGCCGAAGCGGGCAATCTCTTTGACATGGCTGCTGCTGAGGAAGCTGAATTCGGTAGAAGTCGCTAGAAAGACGGTTTCGATATCGGTTGCCAAGGTCTTATTGGTATGCGCCATTTGCAGCTCCATCTCAAAGTCAGAGACGGCTCGCAGTCCGCGCAGCAGCACTTTAGCTTGCCGCATTTGGGCATAGGTGACAGTCAAACCATCGAAGCTATCGACTTCTATGTTGGGTAGATGCTGGGTGGCGCTACGAATTTGCTGCATCCTTTGCGCCACGCTAAACAAAGGTGTTTTGTTGGAGTTGCGAAACACCACAACGACCACTCGCTCAAACAGCTGACATCCCCGCTCAATGATGTCTAGGTGTCCACGTGTGATAGGGTCAAAACTGCCGGGATAAAGTGCAATCACGATGGAATTTAGGAGAAGGGCTGCTCGTTAAATCTCGTAGCGGCTCGATCGAGTCTTGCTGCACCAGCGCAGCCTTGAGGCGATTATAGAGATTTTATGGAAGCTTGAGAATCTGAAGCGTTCGTTTTTGATAACGATTCTTCAGAGCTGACAAGCCATTATACAGTTAAGCCTTGAACCTGGAAGCGTTTAGCTAACGATCTCCTAGAAGAGTGGCGCAGCGTGCAGCTTCTTCGATCACCCCTGCCGCCTTAAGGATTTTTGAAAAATCCTTTTTACACCTTAGCGCTGTCGATCGCCCTGGCTCCCCTTAAAAAGGGGAAGCGACCTATTCAAAGTCCCTCTTTTCTTAGGCTTTGCGGCATTGCTTATCAGGGGAATGATTTTTAAGTGAGGGGCGCTCCGTGCCCTTCTCACTTGAAAATCATCCCAGAAATCAGCAGCACCGGCTTTGCCTCCTAGAAAGGTAGAGGGATTTAGGGGAGTCGAACAACATAGGGGTATTAAAAAACACTTTTCAAACATCCTCTCAAGCCACACAATCCTTGAGGTTTCGTTACAGTGGTTAACAGGATCTACGCGCTTGAGATGGGATGAACCGTACGATCGTCTGGTTTCGACGAGATTTGCGAATTGCCGACCATGCGCCGCTGTATCGAGCGGCACTCCGGGGAGCCGTTATTCCTGTTTTTGTGTTCGATCGCGCCCTGCTGCACCATCCTGAAACGGCCCCAGCACGGGTTGCATTTATGTTAGAAGCGTTGGCGAGTCTCGATCAGGACTTGCGATCGTACGGCGGACGTTTGATCGTGCGCTACGGCGATCCGGTGGAGGTGCTGCCGCAGCTTGTGCGCGAAACCCAAGCCGAAGGCATCTACGCCCACATTGACTACGAACGCATCTATGGGCGCGTCCGTGATGCACGCCTCAACCAAGCTTTAGCCGATCAGCAGATGAAAATCCGCTGGTTTGAGCCAGCCGCAGGCACAGCCGATCTGCTGTTCTACCCAGACTATCGAGATTTTTGGTACAGCGATATGCAGGACAGCCCCGCTCCCACGCCGGCTCGTCTGCTCGTCCCGCCAGAAGTTCATAGTGAGCCGTTGCCTTCACTGGCCGATCTGGGGCTGATCGCCGACAATAAGCCCATCCCGCCCGCTAGCACCGCCGCCGCTCGGCAGATCTTGCAGGCTTTTCTGTCAGAAAAAGTCGATCGCTACTACTGGCAGCTCTCCTATCCAGGTGCCGAAGCCACAACCGGGTTGAGTCCCCATCTCAAGTTTGGCGTTATTTCCACCCGCGAATGCATTCAGATCGCCAAACGCACTCCCTTAACTAACCCCCGCGCCGAACGCAGCCGCCAGCAGCTCATTTCTCGGCTGCGCTGGGGCAGTGGCTTTGCCCAGCGATTTCGCTACTTGCCGCAGTTGGAGTTGCGATCGCTCTACAGCATTTTTGATGCAGATGGCTGGGACTTCAACGCAGAACTTTATCAGGCATGGCAAACTGGGCAAACCGGCTTCCCAGTCGTGGATGCCGCCGCTCGCTGTTTGCAGGCTACAGGCGGCTGGCAGCAGCTCAATTTCCGCGTCCGCGCTATCTATGCCAGCTTCCTCAGTAACCTGCTCTGCATGGATTGGCGCTATGGAGCGCTTCACTTCATGCAGCATCTGATCGACGGCGATTGCCCAATTGACCATTACCAGTGGGCAATGCAGGCGGGGGTAACGCACTGCGTTGATAAAACCTGGACCAGGATTTATAACCCCCAGCAGGTAGCAGTCGATCGCTGCGATCCGGATGGGTTATTTATTAAGCGTTGGGTGCCTGAGGTGGCGCATTTGCCAGCCGACCAGCTGGGCGCACCCCCTCGTCTCAAAAACTATCCCGCCCCGATCCTGAACTATAAAGCTGCCCGTCAGCGTCGGGTGGCTCAGCTAGAGCGGCAGCGCCAGACTTTTTTACATCAAGATAACGTCGTGCCGCATCTAGCAAGATTGCCCGACTCGATCGTTCCCTTTGGTGCCGATCGCCGCAGTGAAATTGGCTGGGCATTGCTCGGCAATCGCGCCCTCTTTCCCGCACCGCTCGATCTAGATAGCCTCGATTTGGTGCAGGCCCAAGCGCTCCGAACTTGGTTCACGGCGCATGTCAGTATCCCGCCGCATCGATCGCGCCCGCGCAAGCCCCGCACGACTCGGGCTAAGCCCCCTTCCGACTTCGTACAGCTCTCGCTCCTGACCCTTGAAGGCAGCGAGCCTTAGATCGGGCAGGACTGTTGCAAGACTCGTTAATCTCGATGCTGTTACTTAGCGCTACTCATAGCGTAGCAAGCGACACAACTTGCTAAACTTTATCCACATTTATGGTTTAAATCTGAAATTTCTGAGTAAGCTGGACTAGCTTCATCAGGTTAGCCTACGCATATCCCAGATACTCACATTACTTCAGAGCCGAAATATGGGACAGGAGTCGCTTAACTCATCAAATTCTAAAGAATCTCAAGATATTGCCTCATTATCTTTCAATTTGATGGATCAGAGCCGTCGATCGCGCTCTACTCCCATTCAGCCCTTAAAGATCCCTGCTTGGCAGCAGCAGCCGATCAGCCCACCCATCGCTGAGTCGCCTAGCGTGCCTCCTCCGTTTGATCAGGCAGAGGCAGAAGCCGTAATTTCGGCTGGTGCTGCCCCGATTCCCAATCGTTTGGCAAAACTCACCGAACAACTGGTAATCGAGGTGATTCCGCCCATTCCACGATTGCACCTGCCCAGATACAGGCTGACGCGGCAATCCTTGAACTGGCTCATTGTTTGGTTGAGTACCCTTTGCATCTTGGGTGGCATGAGCACGGCTGCCTTTCTGTGGCTAACTGGCTTGCCGCCGCTGCCTGAATGCCGCTCTGTGTCTCCTTCTGCATCTGACTCATCGCCCATGCAGCGCCTCTACTGCGCTCAGCAAATTGCCCGATCGGGCAAGCTCACCGATTTGCTGCAGGGCATTGAGCTACTCAAAGGCTGGTCGCCCGATCAGCCCTTTTACGAAAAAGCGCGACAGTCTGTAGATGATTGGTCAGCATTGGTGCTGCTAAATGCCCGCGAGAAAGTTGAGCAAAACGATCTGGCAGGCGGCTTGGAGGCAGCAGGGCAGATTCCTGTTTCTAGCGGGGTTTACCAGCAGGCGCAAGAGGCGATCGCTAGCTGGAAAGCAGAGTGGCACAAGGGCGATGTGCTCTATGCTAAGGCAGAAGTGGCAATGCAAACCCAAAACTGGAAAGAAGCCTCAGCGCTGGTCATAGAAATGGGTTTCATGAAGTATGACTACTGGCGCCTCCAGCAGGCAGATGCACTGGGAAAGCGGGTGCTACGCGAAAAAGAGGCGCGGCAATCCCTAACGCAGGCCCAGAAGCTAGCAAAGGGCAACGACCCTGCCAAACTGGGAGAGGCGATCGTCCTGCTTCAGGCTGTTTCCCCTGGCACAATGGCATCCCCAGAAGCCGAAGCTGCTCGTCAGCAGTGGAGCCAAACTCTGTTAAATTGGGCGCTGCAGCAGTGGCAACAGGGCAATACCGACGCTGCATTGCTCGCTGCCCAAAAAATTCCTTTTGATCCAAACTTGCCGCCAGCAGGCAAAGATTTGATCCAATTTAGCCAAGCGCAGCAGCAAACGAGTGGCTTAGCCAATCTGCCGATCGCCCAGCAGCTATGGAATTTGCTGGAAGCCACGGCAGCCATTCAGCAAATTAACGCAGATAGCCCCTTCTATGCAGAAGCACAGGCGCGATCGCAGTCTTGGGTTGCTCAGCTTCAAGACATTACTGCTCTGCAGTTTGCTGAGGTGCTGGCAAGTTTAGGCGATCGGACTTCTCTAGAAGCCGCGATAGAGCGGGCTAGCCAACTCACCCCGGATCGTCCGGGTCGCCTGACTGCCCAATCGCTGATCGCTCGCTGGCAGGAAGAATTAGCAAAGCTGCGCGATCGTCCTTATCTGGCTCGCGCGCAGGCAATGGCAGCCTCAAATGAAAAAGCTGATTTGCAGCAGGCGATCGCCCAAGCACAAGTGATCCCCACAGATCAACCCCTGTGGCAAACCGCGCAAACCCAAATCCTTGACTGGAAGAAACAGATCGAAGTCATCGAAGACCAGCCGCTGCTGGACGATGCGATCGCTCTCGCTAAACAAAACAAACTGAATGATGCCATTGCAGCGGCAGGCAAAATCCAGCCTGGTCGGGCCCTGCATGAGCAGGCGCAGGCACAGATCCAAACCTGGCAGGGACAGATCCGCAACGCCCAAATCGCTCAAGATCAACCGATTCTGACCCAGGCAAACGCACTTGCCGCCAAAGGACACCTGACCATGGCGATCGACCTTGCTGCCCGAATCCAGCCCGGTCGGGAACTGTATGACCAAGCGCAGCAGTCAATTAAAACCTGGCTAGAGGAACGAGACGGCAGCTTTGAATCCATCGAAGAATCCAGCGAAACTGAAACAAACGAAACTGAAATATTTGAAGACTGGGAGAGTGAAGAAGCACCAATCGAATAAGCTTCACAGCTGTAGAGGATATCTGAAAAAGCTATTTTCATCCGTTAAGGGGTTTGCCCCCACTTGAGAAGGATGATTTTGAACGGTGATGCGTTAGCCTTTTCAGGGTAGCTAAGTCAACGTTACCGAACGGCTTCCCCTTTTTAAGAGAGACTGGGGTATCCACAGCCTCAAGTGAAAGGGCAATTTTGAACAGTTCCCCCTTTTGTAAACGGGTTAGGGGGAGGCATAACCTCAAAGCATAAAAAGCAACTTCTCAGCTCTAAGCAGACATCAAAAGGCAGAGATCTGAAAGAGAGCTGAAGAAGATATTGAATTCTTAGCATTTCAGGCTTCAATATTTTGAGCTGGACGAGGCTGACTACCTGTGTAGATGTAGATAATGAAGGGTAAGAGATAGCAGTGCAGCTTCAGCAGCAAGATTGCAAGCAAGCTCAGCAAACCGAATATAGCAGCGCTACAGCCTTTAGCAACGGTTGATTGATTTAGCCCGAATGGTGCGGTGTGGGATGGGGACTCATGACAAAGCAGCAATTGAATTCTGGAATAGGCAAAAATCGATTTGCTAAATTTCTGGCAGGTAAAACCAAATTACAGCAAACCCGATCGCCCCTGGATCACCCGAAGCAGGAACGATCGCCTCAGTCTGCTTCCGGGAAGCTGCCCATTAGTCATGCCAGCGATATCGAAGCGTCTGAAGTCCAAGCCTCTGAAGTCCAAGCCTCTGAAGTCCAAGCCTCTACCCAACCGAGTAGCCCTGCCAACGACACTGCTAGCCCTGCTCCTACGAAAGCGCCTGCTTCACCCCCTCCCCCACCCGATCCCCGCTCGAAACCTTGGCGCTGGTCGCTGCTGTGGCTAGCAGCACTGGGGCTGTTTGGGGGCATGGGAGCGGCTGCCGTTCTGTGGCTCGTTACGCTGCCGCCGCCGATTGACTGCGGGAGTCCGGCTGAGCTAACGCTCGATGGCGAACGGCTCTACTGCGCTCGTGAGGCTGCCCAATCGGGTGAACAAAACAAAATTATCGCCGGGCTGAACCTAGTGAAACGCTGGGACAATGACCACCCGCTGCAGGGCGAAGCCAAACGGCTTCAAGAAGAATGGTCAAAGCAGCTGCTGCGGATCGCCCGCGACAAAGTGCTGCAGAGCGATCTCAAGAGCGCGATCGCCATCCTGAGTCACATCCCCAAAACAACCGAAACCTACGCCGAGGCCCAAGAAGCGCTTGCCTACTGGAATAAGCAATGGCAAGCCGGAGAAGCGATCGTCGCTAAAGCCCATGCTGCGATGAAGCAGCAGAGATGGAATGATGCCTACCAGCACATTACCCAGTTCGATGACTTCAGCCAAGACTATTGGCGCATCACCCGTGCAGGCGCTTTGGCGCAGCAGCTAGGTGCTGAAAAGCAAGCGTGGCAGGTGTTCAGCCAGGCTAAAAAAGCAGCGGTGGGTGGTGCAGCCCCCCAGCTCACTCAGGCGATCGTCTTGGCGCAGCAAGTACCCCAAAAAACCTTTGCCGAGGCTGATGCCCGAGTGCAGGTGCAGCAGTGGAGCCAAAAGCTTCTGGGCATGGGCATTGAGAAATGGCAACAAGGCGACACGACGGCAGCGGCAACACTGCTGCAATTGCCAAATAATATTAAGCCCAGCCCTGAACTTGTCGATTTGCTCCAGTTTGGAAACGCCTACCGTTTAGCTAGCCAGGTTAACTCGCGTTGGTTGCCCTCACTGCCGCAAATATGGAATATGACTGAGGCGGTTGCAGCAATCAAACAAATTAAGCCAGATAGCCCGTTTTATAAGCAAGCCAAAATCCATCAGCAGAACTGGCAGGCACAGCTGCAAGACATGATCCAGCTCCAGTATGCAACGACTACTGCTAGTCTGGGGCAGCGATCGAGTTTGCAGCTAGCCATCGCCCAGGCAAAAGAAATTGGAGCCGATCGCCCCCGACGGAGACAGGCGCAAACGCTGATTTCCTACTGGGTTGACGAAATCGAGCGCATGGAAGACCAGCCTTATTTAGCCCGCGCCGAAGCCCTCGCCAAATCTGGAAAAGTACCTGACCTGCAAGCCGCGATTGCTCAAGCTAGCCACATTGCTAAAGGACGAGCTCTAAGGGGACGATCGCAAGATTTGATTGCGACTTGGCGAGACCAGATTGAAGCGATCGAAGACCAGCCATTCCTCGATCAAGCAGTGGCGCTTGCTAGCCAGGGTGATCTGGACGCAGCGATCGCCCGTGCCACCAATATTCAATCGGGTCGTGCCCTCTACGCAAAAGCTCAAGGGCTGATCGCTGATTGGCAAGCCCAGCAGATTATCAAGGCTCAGCTTGCTGTCGATCAGCCGATTCTCGAACGTGCCCGTGCCCAAGCCAGAAATGGCGATCTGTCTGCGGCAATCAACACTGCCAGCCAGATCGCATCTGGGCGAGCACTCTATAACGAAGCTCAAGGGGCAATTGCCGGCTGGCGGCGAGCACAAGAACCAATTATCCCTATCGAAGAGCCTTCATTACCCGATCTAGACTCCTACGATCTCGATGTTGACCCCAACTCGCCCGACTTGCCGACGGACTCACCCGAAGAGTCTCCTTTCTCGGCAGACCCCGAACCGTTGCCCAGTATTGACCTTGTACCGCCCAGCCCCACCGCTGAAACCAGCCCTGAGGCACCCATCGATCCTGAACCTGTTGACCCCGAACCGCCGATCATCGTAGAACCTGACCCGCTCCCCTCCGACAACCCGCCTCCGCCCCCAGTTGAAGAACGTTCCCTGCGACCCCGAGCCTCTTACGAAGGGTATTATGACGAGCGGTACTATGAGTAAGGGGGATAGATAAGTTAGAGGAGCTTATGAGTGCTGGTGCCTTGCCTCAAATTGCCGATCGCCGCTTTCGGTTACTGTTAATTGATGAAGATGCAGTATTTCGGCTGGGGCTGCGAGTTTGGCTAGAGCGATATCCAGAATTGCAGATTGAGGCAGAAGCGGCAGACGGAGAAGAGGCACTGCAGTACTTGGTAAACCAAGCGACAGGAGCTGTGCCTGCAATCGATCTAGTCATTCTTGACATCGGTTTAGGTCGAACACAGCCCACTCGCCCGCAGGGGCTTACGCTTTGTCAGCAGATCAAGACACTTTATCCTCAACTTCCCGTCCTTTTTTTGGGTGCTACCGCAGAACCTGTATTGGTCGCTGCCGCTCAGCAGGTAGGTGCAACGGGCTATTGTGCTAAATCCTTATCGGCAGGTGAGCTGGTAACGGCGATTCGGCAGGTAGCACGTGGTCGATCCCGCTTTGTAGAGGCGGGTGCAGAACCCCAGAGCCGCAGAAGCGTGCTTGCTCTAAGTGCTGATTCTGCTGATTCAATCTTGCGCCGTCCTGCCGTTTCCGTGAGGCAGCGTTCCTTTATCCGTCAGTTCCGCTCTTCTCTGCGAAACTCTGGCATTCAGCAAATTGATGCTGCCCTCTCTCAAGTTAACGCTGAACTACAACGCCTAGAGCTTTCGCTGCTCGATCGCGCCCTCCTCGCCGGACAGCAACGCGAACTGCGAGCCTCCCGACGGCTAGTAATCTGGCTCTTGGCTGAACGACAGCCATCTGAATCACAGCCGTCCGAACCACAGCCACTTAAAGAATCACCACCAACCCCCATTTCCTCCCCCCCGCAACTTACTGCCCCAGCTCCCTCCGCCAGTGCGCTTGTGCCCTCATCCAGTCTCTCTTCCTCCCCTACCGATACCCGTACCCTCCAATCTGTGCTGTTCGATTCTGTGTTGGCAAAGCTGCAGACCAACCTAGAGAACGAAACAGAAACACCGATGGAAACAGATATTCTGCGGGAAGACAAGAAGCGAGAGCTGTTCTACTTGGTGCTGCACAAGCTAGAGGACTTACTCAGCGAACTCCGCTATTCCGAGGTGCAGCCTGCTCAGCTCGCCCAAAAGCGATCGCTCATCCTGGTGGATCTGTGGCAGGCGATCGTCGTGGATTTTTTTGGCAAGTACTACACTATCAGCTTCAAGGGAGCGGAGGTCGAAGTCGTAAACACCCTGCTGGCAGATACAGCGATCGTCCAGCTTGCCATTCTCGATAGAATTCCGGGTGTCGTGGAACTGCTAAACCATTTGCTGTTTCAAACGCCGCTTGTTGTGGATAGTGTTGCCTATGCCTCTGGCAATCCTGAGGCGCTAGCCCGCGCCGAGTTACTCACCGAAAATTTGCTGATCCAGCTGGCAAACGCAGTGATTCAGCCCTTGCTCAATCGTTTTGCCAACGTAGAACTTATCAAAGAAGCCTTTTATCACCGTCGTTTGCTCTCTAGCCGCGAGATCGAGCGGTTCCGCAATAATCTTTCTTGGAAATATCGAGTGGAGCGCTACTTCCATAATCCACAGGCGATCTTTGAAAGCCAATATCGACTGTTTGTCTTCTCCTGGAAAGGCATTAAGCGAACTGCGATCTATGCGCCACGCAACCAAGAGCTAGAGCAGCTTTCTGGCATTCCTTTTGCCGTAACGCTTGCCCTGGAAACTCGTGATGCAATTGCCCCTCGCTTGCGATCGGTCATTTCATTGGTTGGGAATAGCGTGATCTATGTCTTGACTGAAGTGGTAGGGCGGGGAATTGGTTTGGTTGGGCGAGGCATCCTAAAGGGACTGGGCAATGCCCTGCAGGAGCGGCGCTGAGGAACAAGAGCTTAATTACTCTGCCAGAAACCACAAAGACTGGCTCTTGATGCTGCACAATGGCATAGGTACTTCCTCACGACTTACGATCTGTTCGATGAATTTCAAGAAATTTCTAATTATTAAGCAGTTATCCCAGTTGCGCTGCTTTTTAACAGCAGGGCTGGCTGCGTCTCTGGCAAAAGCTCCATTGTTTTACCAAGTCATCTGTCGTTCACACCGATTACGGCAGCTATCGAGCCGCGGTGGGGCTGTTCTCATCGTTATGCTGCTGGGTTTGCTGCTGGCAACACCTGCTGCTTGGGCAGGGATAGATGACGATCGCTATGATGGCAATATTTTTCCGCTGTATGCTGGCAACGGGTCGCTTGTGCCGCCCAGAGTGACGCTTGCCGAATCTCTTCGCGGTCAACGCCCAATTGTGCTGGTTTATTATATTGACGACAGCAAGGACTGCAAGCAATATGCCTCGGTTGTAACGCAGATCGACGCTTTTTACGGTCGGGCTGCCAACCTTGTGCCTGTTAGCGCCGATTCTATTCCTTCTAAACCCAGCTACACCCCCAGCGAACCAGGCTATTACTATGAAGGCTATGTACCCCAAACCGTAGTGCTCGATCAATCTGGCAAAGTCGTCTTCAACGAGAAGGGAACAATCGCCTATGAAACCGTTGATGATGTCTTACGGGAAGTGTTTGATTTGCTGCCGCGATCGGAATCGGTAGAACTTAAGCGGCGACACCCCAACGAGGTATCAACGCAAAACTAGTGAATTAGCGGCTGATTCGTACCGCTTTGCACTTTATTAAATTTCTTGTTACATTTCTGGCGCAGGGGTTTAGCAGGTGTGGAGATTTTTTGAATACTGCGTCATTTGCTTTTGGGCTGTGAAAAACAGAATCACAGCGACTAAATAGCAATTTGAATAGGTTGTTCTACTTATCTCCAATAGATTAACGGCTGCTTTGCTGTAGCATCCTGCATCCTTCCTTAAAATCCTCTGCCGTGTACTGCTTCGGCTATACATTAAGATTAGGATGAAAGATAAAAGTTGAACGTCAGGTTGACATCGAGCAAGCTGCTATTAAATTAGCAGCAGAGGGCACATTTCAGGGGAAAAACTGGTTTTTGAGAGCGCTATGAGGCTTCAAAAATACAGCTTTGATTCTAGTCAATGCTGGGTGCAGTGTAGATTTTGTGGTGTGAGCGGTGGTCAGCGAGCAAAAGCCTCCCACCACCGACAGGTTGAAACTCAATCACCAACCCTATTGACATTCAGGGGGTTGAAGTTTAGGCAGAGATAGGGGAATGAATCCGGTTTACTTCTTCAGGCTGAAGTAAGATTTATAAGGCTTTCTTGTCTCTCGCGTATCTACAGTTCGCATCTACGTCCCGCATCTACAGCCATCTGTTCTAATCGGTTGCCTCTGGGCAAGACTCTGAAACGCCTTCTGCCTCTTATGGCTTCATTTTCTGAGGCTTGATTGTGACTGAACTTTCGCGAAGCCAATTTCATCATGAGTCGCTCCTCTTCCCCGATCAGCTCAGACAAGCCTCTGGGCGGGCGCTATAAAGTTATCAGCCAGCTAGGAGTGGGCGGATTCGGTCGGACGTTTCTCGCAGAAGACTTGCATTTGCCTGGTCATCCGCGCTGTGTAGTCAAGCAGCTCAAACCGCAGATCCGCAGTGATGACACGCTGCAGATGGCAAGACGCTGCTTCAACACTGAGGCGCAAGTTCTTTATCAGCTTGGGAATCATGATCAGATCCCCCGGCTGCTTGCCCATTTTGAAGATCGGCAAGAATTTTATCTGGCTCAGGAATTTGTCGAAGGTCAGCCACTCACCAAAGAACTAGTAGAGGGCAAATTCTGGTCAGAAAATCAGGTCGTGTTTTTTCTAAAAGACATCCTGAAGGTGTTGGCATTTGTGCATGAAAGCCAAGTTATTCACCGCGATCTAAAACCCTCTAACCTGATTCGCCGCACTGTCGATCGCCGCATTGTTCTCATTGACTTTGGCGCAGTTAAACAGGTCAGCAGCCCAGGAGTTGAACCGGAAGAAGGACAGACCAACATCACTATCTCGATCGGGACGCAGGGCTATATGCCCAACGAGCAGCTGGCCGGGAAGCCGCGTTTCAGCAGCGATATTTATGCCGTTGGAATTCTAGGAATTCAAGCTCTGACGGGCATCCATCCTCGACATTTGGGTGAAGATCTCAAGGGCGAGATTGCCTGGCATCACCATGTTCCTAACCTGCACCCGACGCTGGCTCAAGTGTTGGATCGAATGGTGCGCTACGACTTTCGGGAGCGGTACCATACGGCGATCGAAGCTCTAGAAGCGCTTGAGATGATTCCGCTGGCCATTGTCAATCCGTTAGAGCTGTTTCCGCTGCCCGTCTCCACTAACGGCACAGTAGAGCCCGGAACGACAGTTGCTCCAATGGGGCAGTTGGGTAGTCTGCCGCTGCCAATCGCAGATTTTAGTGAAGCAGACTTTACGCTCTCTGCCGATGACTTAACGCCCACAGCGCTCTGGGATTTTGAAGAATCTCCGGTGGGGAGTTCATCTAGCTCAAATGGCGGAACTGCCAGCAATGGCGGCTATAACGGTAATCACACCGGCAATCATAGCGGCGCTGCTCACAATGGCACGTACAGTGGTGCTTACAGCAGTACGTATAGTGGCACTAGTGGTACTAGGAATGGTACTGGCAACACTGGCAATACCAACGGCACTGGCAACACCATGGGTACTGGCTTCACTCAGGTTGTTAGCCGTCCACCTCCACCAGCAGAGCAGCCTGTCAACAGCTCGCGTCCTGCTCGGTGGCGCTGGGGGTTGCTGCTGGCGATCGCGCTGGCAGTCGGGGCAGCGTTGGTAGCCACAAAAGTTGTGCAATATCAGAGCGAGCGCTCTGATCCCTCCATCCCTCCCACTGTCGATCCCTCGGTTGCAGCCGACCTGCCTCCACCAAGCGATCCGATCAAAAGAGCTGCCTTTTTTGTGAATCGGGCCGGACAGCTTCAGCAGAAAGGGCAGTATCAAGACGCCCTGTCGCTTTATAACCAAGCGATCGCGCTAAATGTGAACTCTGCCGAAGCTTACGCCGGACGCTGCGAAACGCTAAACCTGCTGAAGCGTCCAGAAGAGGCGGTTGTTGCCTGCAATGATGCCCTTGCCTATCGACCTGACTACCCAGAAGCCCTCTGGAGCAAAGGGAATGCGCTGCTTCAGCAAAACCGCACCTACGAAGCGCTAAAAATTTATGAAGAAGTGACCTTTTCCAAACCGGACTTTGCTAACGGTTGGGTAAAACGGGGCGTGGCGCTGCAAATGCTAGGACGTTCTGCCGAAGCTTTGACTGCTCTAGATGAGGGAATCCGCATCCAGCGCAATTCTGCCGAAGCCTGGAAAACTAGGGGAGCAGCGCTGCTGAACCTCCAACGCTATGAAGAGGCGGTCGTGGCGCTGGACAAAGCCCTCCAGCTAAACCCCAAAGATGCAAATGCCCAAAAGCTGCGTCGAGAGGCGAAAGCAAGGTTGAGTGGCTAAAACAGCCCTGTCGAAGTCACGTTAAACTGAGAACTGGTGTCAACAAGGGAAACGCATGTCTGAACAACTGATTGATAAAACCGTTGAGCAAGTGACCGAGCAGCCAGAGGCGCGATCGTTGTTTCGGGCGGCATATGAGAACCGCTATACCTGGGACGAGCAGTTTCCGGGCTACACGGCAGATGTCGTCTTGAAGGAAGGAGACCAAACCTACAAGGGCAAACTCAAGATTTACCCGAAAGGCGACGGCAACTTAGCGCACGAAGTTACTGAGGTGTCAGACGAAGCAGCGAAAAAGGCACTGATGGGGCAAGCCTGGGAAATTGCCATTCACCGTGTCCGCAATACCTTTGAGCAGAGCCACGGCGAAAACCGCTTCACGTTGGGCGAAACGGATGAAACAGGCGCAGTGGAGATTTTTGTGAGCGGGAAGGCGATGGGCGATCGCTACAAAGTCCGTAATAACGAAGTTTCTTTAGTGCATCGTCATATTCACAATGTTGTGGTGACGATCAACACCTTCGGCAGCCACCAAACGGGTCAGGGCTATCTATCGCACCGCTACGACTCCGTGTATCACGATGCTCAAACGGGCGAGCAGAAAGGCTCACAGGTGTTTGAAGATGAGTACGAGAACGTGGGCGGCTACTATATTTTGAGCCGTCGTTCAATTCAAGCCGAGCAAGATGGTCAACAGACAACCAGCGAATTCCTGTTCTCCAACATTGAGCTGCTGAAGTAAGCATTGCGCTTTGCAATTGAACTAGCACGAGGTGTTTCTGGACCTTGCCTGTGTGCTTCTTCAGAAATGACTTGCTCTCAATCAGCAAAAATTGATTGGAAGATTAATAAAACAGTCGCTAATTAGAGGGTTTTCACCACAGCTATCCTCAGCAAATTCTCAGGGAACCAAGCTAGGATCAAACTAGAGCGACTATGCAGGGATATGATTTTACACAGGAACATGATAAAGAGTGGGCTTCTGCCTCACCTCCTGTGCCAAAGCCAAATATCGTGAGTGAGACAACTTATGCCAACGATGGAGCTAACGACAGAAAACGTTGAAACCGTTTTAGATGATTTGCGCCCTTACCTAATATCCGATGGCGGCAATGTGGAACTCGTTGAGATTGACGGACCTGTTGTGCGGCTGCGGCTTCAAGGTGCGTGTGGTTCTTGCCCCAGTTCAACCATGACTTTGCGGATGGGCATTGAGCGCCGTCTGCGCGAGTTCATTCCAGAAATTGCCGAAGTAGAGCAGGTTCTGTAGTATTATCAGCCTGAAATATGTCAGCCTGACTCTGATCGACACTTGATTAACCCTAAAGAATACGGCAGATTTGCAACCCAAATCTGCCGTACTTTGGTTTCTAAGTTTTGGTTTTTCATCACTGTAATTCAGTCAGATCGTGCTTCTTCGATCGCCCATGCAACCCAACGAATGGCTAGAAATCGGTAAAATTGTCAGCGCTCAAGGGCTGAAAGGCGAACTGCGAATTTATCCCAACACCGATTTTCCGGAACGCTTTGTGCAGCCTGGAAAACGCTGGATTCTGCGCCCCGGCAGCACTGAACTAGAGTCAATTGAATTAAAATCTGGGCGCTATCTCAACAGCAAAGGATTGTATCTAGTTAGATTCGCGGGCATTGACGATCGCACTCAAGCCGAAGCGCTGCGAGACTGTCGCATTTTTGTACCAGAAGGGGATCGTCCTCTATTGGAGGAGGACGAGTTTCATGTGCCAGATTTGCTGGGTTTAGAGGTGTTTGAGCAGGCAACCCAGCGGCTGATTGGGATCGTGACAGATGTCATTCCGGCAGGAAATGATTTGCTGGAAGTGCAGCCCACTGATAATGCTGAAGCACCCAAAATCTTGATTCCATTTGTGAAAGCGATCGTGCCAGTGGTAGACCTGCCACAGCGACGAATTGAGATTACACCGCCGACCGGCTTGATCGACTAATCATTGCAGGCAGACCGCTCATAACTGGCTGCACGCGTGACTGCACGCGCACCCGTACCCGAAGATTTGGTTTTCCAGCTGGAAAAAGATAGCCCAGATCTTCACCCCCGGTGCCCATTCGGATAGATGGTTGTTTCATCAACGATCGCCCCACTCAAATTAATCGACTGCGCCCGCGATAAGTTGCAGCCGCTTAGATTTGCGCCCGCCAAATTTGCTTGGTCTAGATTCGTGTTGGTTAAGTTGGCGTTGGTTAGGTCGGCGGCAGTCAGGTTTGCGCCGCGCAAATCAGCGCTCTGCAGGTTGGCATTTGCTAGGTTTGCACCTTGCAGCTGGGCATAGCCCAAATCAGCTCTCAGCAGAATTGCCTGCTGCAGATTAGTATTTGCCAGGTTGGCAAGCTGGAAGCGGGCATTGCTCAGCTCTGCGCCCTGCAGTCGAGCATCCTCAAGGCTGGCGCGGCTGAGGTTGGCGTAGGGTAAATACGCTTGGTTCAGGTTGCTCCTCTGCAGCTTTATTTCCTGCAGATCGCATCCAAATAAATCTGTTTGGCTCAAATCAACTTCTATAAAGTCTCGTCTGCCAGCCGCATAGTCAGCTAGCAATTGTTCAACCGATATTCTTTGCATAGATTAGACAAACGATCGCAGCGACAAGCAGCGCTATTTTGGGTTCAAAACAGCGCAAGGTACATGTCACCTCTCTGACTTTGGACTTCGCAGGAATTTCGCCTGCCTGGTAGGTATTAATGCTTAACCTTCGTAAAAGTTTACAAAAGAGATCGATGCCAGGCGAATTACTTAAGATTTTTTTTACCTGTGGTTTACAGCAGCGCTCAGGAGCACAACTGCAATTGTTCTAACTCGATCGCCGCGTTGGATGAGCAGTTAAACAAGTGCAGCCTATAAATTAAGCACAAAACTAGGGCGACATGGCATATTTGACCAGCTGTGCCAATCGCTGCCGCAGCGTCTCCAAGCCCAGCCGATCGCCTGCCGAAATGAACACCGCCTGCGGGTATTCCTCCTGGGCAAACGCAAGCGTGTCGCTTTCTACTTGGTCAATCTTATTGAAAGCAAGCAGAGCAGGACCCGGTGTAATTGGCATCTCCGATAGGATCGCCATGACTGAGCGAATTTGGCTCTGCCAGGCTGGGTGGGAGAGATCCACCACATGCAGCAGGGCATCGGCTTCGGTCACTTCTTCTAGCGTGGCACGGAAGGCATCAACCAGAGAGGGGGGCAGATCGTGAATGAACCCTACCGTGTCCGTGAGGACGATCGACAGCGGCTCTTGAGTACGGCTATCAGGGATGGTTAGCCGACGCGTGGTGGGGTCGAGTGTAGCAAAAAGCTGGTCTGCCGTGTAGACTTCTGCGTTGGTCAGGGCATTCATCAGTGTGGATTTGCCCGCATTCGTGTAGCCGACGATCGCAATTGAAGGTACTTCCTGATGCTGGCGCTGCTGGCGTAGACGCGATCGATGTGCCTGAAGCTGATTCACTTCTTGCTGCAGCCGCGAGATGCGTCGTTGGATGGCGCGGCGCTCGGTCTCCAGCTTCGTTTCACCGGGACCCCGTGTCCCGATGCCGCCCCCCAACCGAGACATCGCCCGACCGCGACCCGTGAGGCGGGGCAGCATGTATTCCAGCTGAGCCAGCTCTACCTGCAGCTTGCCAGCTCCCGATTGCGCTCTTTGGGCAAAGATATCGAGAATAACCTCGGTACGATCGACCACCCGCACGCCGATCTGTTGCTCTAGGTTGCGAATCTGAGCCGGAGAAAGGTCACGATCAAACACAATGAGATTGGCACCGAGCGTTTGCGCCGTCAGCGCGATCTCTTGAACTTTTCCTTCCCCCACTACAGTTTGAGGATGCGGCTGAGTGCGACGTTGCCGCATCACCTGCAGCACTTCCCCGCCTGCCGTTTCCACAAGCCTTGCCACCTCTGCCAAGCCATTCTGGAACCGGAGCGGACTGGTATGATCGGTCAGCAAACCCACTAAGAGAACGCGATCGCGATCCACCCCGACCTGCTGGGCAACAAACTCACGCCGAAATTCCTCTTCTAGCCCTTCCGTCAGATCCAGAAAATCCTGCTGGGTCAGCATATCCAGGCTGAGCGGCGGCGAAACCGTCCAGTTGGCTTCGGGATGAGGCACCAGATGCGCTAGATAAGTTTCTTTGATATAGCCAGTTGCGCCGCCGCCGCGCCGCTCGAAGCCACCACCTGAGAGGGTTAGCACCGCGAGTGCATCAAGCCGCTGTAGCGCCATTGCGGTCAGTGTCGCGTCGCTGGGCGCTTCTGGCTTGAGCTGGGTAGCAATACAGCGAATGCCGCTCAGCCGTTCTGCCCCGTAGCGCGGCAGCTCTAGCAGGGGAATTTGCGTTTGCCGCACCGTGCCAACCCCTACCCGAATCACCTGCCCCCGCCGATTGACGTAGGCGCAGACGGGCTGATCGATCTCGGTGCTGGCTGCTGCTAGCCGCTGAGCAAACTCTGGCGTTGTCAGGCGATCGATCGGCAATCGCTGATGATAGAGCCGCTGCAGTTGCTTGAGCTGACTTGGTTTTAAGCCTTGAAGCTGTCCGTAAATTGTTTCGATAGATACGCTTGACCGATGTTTTGGTCATCCAACCCAACTGCCCTATTTTATCGAGGCAGAGGCGATCGAGGGGAACAAGCAATGGTTTTTTTAACAAAGACAAAATGAAAGGTAGCAAATAGGGCGGCAGAATTGCCGCCCTATTTCAGCCAACGCTACTTAAAAAGCTACTTAAACTGAGCCTACAAACTAGCTGTTTTGCCTGTTTCGGCTTGCTTGGGTGCGGGCTTAATATTGCTATAGCCCATTTTGCTGGCGATCTCCCGCAGCACCGAAATTTGCTCTTGAAAGTCTAGCTTTTTGATCTGACCGAGGACGTTGCCGATCGCCTCAGCAGGATTGTAATCTCCGGGCATATCTACAATCGTTTCACCCATGCCTTGCGCCCAAGCGAACCATACAAGCAATTGGTTATCAGCCGTTAGCGAGCCATAAGCGTGAGAATATTCATTCTCTTCACCGCTAACAATTTGCCGCATGATGTTTAGCTGTTCTTCGTCCGATAGTTGATAGTAATCTCCAAGTAAAATTGGCGCTAGCTCTGGATTGGCGGCAGCAGGAGCAGCGGGCGTAATTGACTTGCCCATCTCTTCATAAATGTAGTAAAGCAAAGCCAGCTTTTCATCAACGCCAAGGGCAGAAT
Source organism: Phormidium tenue FACHB-886 (assembly GCF_014764505.1). Lineage (GTDB taxonomy): Bacteria > Cyanobacteriota > Cyanobacteriia > Elainellales > Elainellaceae > FACHB-886. The sequence goes on along the minus strand of NZ_JACXWX010000003.1, from coordinate 57,509 downwards.
AAGCATCGAAAATGCCCTGGGATTCTTGAGAAAGAAATTGAGAATTAGCGCCTTCTGACATAAATTTATCCTAATTTTTTAGTTTTTCTGCCTCTAGATGTACCAGCTTGTTTCTAGGAGAAAATCTCCCTGAGGCAGGAGAGTTTAGATCTATCCTCAGAGGGTCTAACGTCAAAATTTGCCTTTGTATGATGGGTGCATCAATTTGAATAAAAGGAATTCATCATGGCGAATTTAGATGAAACCAATAATTTCGATGCAGAACAATTGTCTGAAGACATTGCTAAAGGCGAAGAAAAGCAGCCGAAAGTAAATGTTGAATCTGACTATGAATTGTCTAAAGAGTTCGCCGTTGCCGACATTGATAAGACTGAAGCAGGGGACAAGGCTGCCCACGAAGCAACCGCTCCAAAGTTCGAAGTGCCTGAAGCAAAAGAGATGAGATCGGAGCCGACTGAATCAGACGCTGATCCTGATCAGTATCGAGACATGGCAAAAGAAGTCAATCCCAGACTGTAGAATCAATTGACGTAATTAAATGCATTAAAGCGGCGCTTTTCTATTAGAAAAGCGCCGCTTTTTAACGTAGGGCTGATTTCTTAACATCCGATCGCCCAACTCATACGGCAAGATAGAAGGCAGCTTTATTTTCGCCCCCCTATGACTTCCTCTTCTTCTCAGCCTGTGCCGCAGTCGATCGAGCCAATAAACCTCAGCACAAAACTGGCGTTTGGGGCAGGGGATTTGGGACCAGCGATCACCTCAAACATTTTGATTTTCTATCTTTCGCCTTTCCTCACCGATGTTGCGGGTCTAAGCCCCGGACTGGCAGGGCAAACGCAGCTGATTGGCAAAGTTTGGGATGCAGTGAATGACCCGATGGTGGGCGTTCTGAGTGACAAAACCAAATCGCGCTGGGGGCGGCGCTATCCCTGGATTCTCTTTGGAGCTGTTCCATTTGGGATCTTTTTCTTGCTGCAGTGGATCGTGCCAACCCAAAACCAGTGGGGCATGTTCTGGTACTACACCTTCGTTTCGATCGGCTTCAACTGGCTTTTTACGATCGTTAACCTGCCTTACACGGCACTTACCCCAGAGCTAACGCAAGACTACGATGAGCGCACCAGTCTCAATAGCTTCCGGTTTGCCTTTTCGATTGGCGGCGGCATTCTTTCGATCATCCTGGTCGGCGTCATTGGCTCTCTGATTGTTAATCCGGGTCAGCGATATCTGGCGATCGGTTTGGTGTGCGGCATTCTTTCGGTGCTGCCGCTGTTCCTGTGCGTTTGGGGCACAAAAGCCCGGATGAAGGCCGTGGGACTGCAGCACCCCGAAGCCGAACAGCCCGTTTCCCTACCTTATTGGCAGCAGGTGCGAATTGTGCTGAGCAATCGCCCATTTTTGTTTGTGGTAGGGATCTATCTCTGCTCCTGGCTAAGTTTCCAGCTCACCGCCGCAATTATTCCCTACTTCGTAGGCAGCTGGATGCGGCTCAATAGCCCTTGGGCAGTGCCTTCGGTGGTGCTGGCAGTGCAGCTCACGGCAATGGCGATGCTGCCCGTCTGGAGCAGGATTAGTCACCGTGTAGGAAAGCGAGGCGTCTATGGTATGGGCATGGCTGCCTGGATCATCGCCCAAGCGGGTTTATTCTTTCTGCAGCCGGGTCAGGTTACGTTGATGTACATCCTGGCGGTGATGGCTGGGTTTGGCATTTCGGTCGCTTATTTGATTCCCTGGTCGATGCTGCCCGATGTGATCGAACTAGACGAGCTGCGAACTGGACAACGACGCGAAGGCATTTTCTATAGCTTTATGACCTTTCTGCAAAAAGTTTGCTTGGGCATTGCGGTGGCGCTGGTGCTACAAAGCTTGGAGTGGACAGGCTACATCAAACCTACTGAGGCGATCGCGCTGCCGATTCAGCCCAATAGTGTGCTGCTGGCGATTCGCTTATCGATTGGGCCAGTGCCAACGATTGCGCTGCTGGTGGGGCTGGTGCTGGCTTATTTTTACCCAATCACCCGGACTGTCCATGCTGAAATACTGTTGAAGCTACAGCAGCGGAAAGAGCAGCAGCAATAGCCGCTCAAGCTATGGCAGCCTCAAACTACTTGAATGCAGCACACCCGCCCAGCCCAGCAGGTAACAAAACCCAAAGAAAATTTTGCGTCTGCCGCCCGATCGCCTCTGCAAACGGTAGAGTTGGGGGAGGCAAGCCTTTAAACGACAAAAATTACGCGAAATTACACGCCGAGAATCTATGAGCGCCTACGAACTCGATATCGAACCCGCCGATAACCCCAATGCCGATCGCGAACTCTCGCTTAACTATGTCGAGATCATTGAGACCGTAATTGCCAGTCTCCAAGAAGACCAGAGCGCGATGGTTAGCCACTCCGACAGCGGTTATGTCTGGAAATTTAAGTACGGCAGCGTTGAAGTGTTTGTCCAGCTTCCGGGCTTGAGCGAAGAAGACGAACTCACCGTCTGGGCGTCTGTGATCAAGTTGCCTGCCAAAGATGAAACGGGGTTATTTCGGAAGCTGATGGAGCTGAACTGGAGTAGCACGTTTGAATCCAAATTTGCCATTGTTGACAGCCAAGTTGTGGTTTGTGCCAAACGAACTCTAGCCGAGCTTTCTCCGGCTGAAGTTTCGCGAAACATCACGATCGTCGCTACAGTTGCAGACGATCACGACGAAGCGCTACAGGCGCAATTTGGCGCTGCCTGACCTGAAGTGACTCGCGCCGGTCAATAAACAGATCGGCTCCAAACTACTAAAGCCGCGCAAAGCGCGGCTTTAGTAGTTTAGGTGTAGCGCAAGGCGCTGCAAAGCTTGAGCGTTAAAGCTTAGAAGTTAAAGCCAACCCCCAGCAGTAGCCCAACGGCTGGATTATCAAATAATGTCGCATTGACTGCAGCCGTTGCCGTAAATTCAGAGGTGAGTGCCACATCTAAGCCTGCCGTTGCTAGAAAATCAACGGTGCTATCGTCTCCGGTGGAGATGGCGACACCTGCGCCCAGATAAGGCGAAACCCGACGACCGATCTCTGATGTCAAATCCTCTGTTGCCCCTGTTATAAAGGGCGTAAAGTCAAGGGTTAGCGGCAGCAAAATGGTTGGATCGTCTGAGATTAGAACAGCAGGTCTAGCAGAAATGTTGCTAGTCAATCCCACTTTACTGAACACGCTGAAGCTGCTTTCGCCCAGTGCAGTGTCGCCATCGCCTAAGCCAATACTGCCGCCCACGCCGATGTAGCTAGAACCCGATCGCGTTGCTCTTCCCGGAGAAACGTCGCTTGTATCTGGTGTGAAAGTTCCAGGTGGGGTGCGATCGACTCCAGGTTCGTCGGGTGTCGTGGTATCGTCGGGCGTGGTATCTGTATCAGGCGTAGTATTGTTGGGTGTCGTGTTGCCGGGTGTAGTTGTGCCCGGTCTGCTGTTGCCAGGCGTCGTGGTATCCGAATCAGGGGTGACGCTGGGATTGGTTTCAGGATTGTCTTCACCCGGGGAATTGGTAGGACGCGGCGGACGGGGAGTTGTCGTGTCCTGAGGAAATGTTCCTGGGGAAGTGGTACCTGGGGAAGTAGTGCCCGGTCTGCTGGTGCCAGGCGTGGTGGTCCCTGGGGAAGTAGTACCTGGGGAAGTAGTACCCGGTCTGCTATTGCCCGGTGTCGTGGTATCGGGATCAGGGGTGGCGCTGGGATTGGTTTCAGGATTGTCTTCACCTGGGGAATTGGTAGGACGCGGCGGACGGGGAGTTGTCGTGTCCTGGGAAAGCGTTCCTGGGGAAGTGGTGCCCGGTGTGGTGGTGTCAGGCATACTTGCTCCGGGTGTAGCGGGCGCAGCAGGACGCGGTGAAGTTGCAGCCGGGTTTGTATCAGGGTTAGTTTCGTAGGGAGTAGAGGGGCGGGGTTCCGTGGGCGTCTGGGTTATACTTTGAGCTAATGAAAATTCCCCTTCTGCCTGCTGAGGAGCAGCTTGGGCTAATTCTGGTAAAAAGACTGCTCCCGCCACTTCGCCTGTCTCTACGCTTAAAGGAGCAGCCGAACGCTCGATCGGTTCAGCCCCTAAAGCTGTTGAACTGTTTGAGAGAGGGCTTTCAGCCTCGGCTTTAACAGGTAATTCACTCAAGCCGATCGCTACAGCGGCAATACTTAACGAGAAGATAACATGCCGAAAATTTTTGCTACTCATACCACACCCACTCCTACAAAATCTTAATTGATGAGGAAAAACCCAAGGCTTCGCCGTTCTTGGAAAAAGCCAAAGGTTACGAGAGTCATAACTCCTATTGCATAAACCCTAGCGGGGATTTCATTTCACCAGCTTCCATCTGGGGTTAGATATCCCATTAAATTTCGTGAATTATGACGGTTTTGCTGGCATTGCCGCTGCAGAACTCGCTCTTCTTCAAAATTTTGCTTATAATCAACAGCCTCAACGCTGCAACGTTGATCTATCGTTTTCCTCACACTCTTTAAGTTTGGTTCGAGGTAACTCTAAAGCTGCTCCTGTCCACACCACGTTTATGACTCCCCTAAAACTGCTGTTTATTCGCCATGCCCAGTCGATCGGCAATCAGCAAAAACGAATGCAGGGCAACGGCGAATTTGAACTCTCGGAGCTGGGCAAGCGCCAAGCAGAGAAGCTAGCGCAGCGCCTTTTAGCAGAGGCTTGGCATCCGTCCTGCGTTTACAGTAGCCCTCTCAAACGCACCGTGCAGACTGCCGAAATCCTGCTGGCTCCCTTTCTGGCAGAACCGCTGCCGGCAGTCGTCAGCGATCTAATCGACGGTGAAGTAGATGAACCACTGGGTGTCCTCAGCACCACCGACCATCCTCAAAGAATCCCCATTCACTATGCCGATGAACTGCGCGAACACCAAAACGGCATTTTTGAGGGGCTGACCTGGGCAGAAGCAATGGGGCGCTATCCTGATCTCTGCAAAGCGTTAGAAAGCACGCCCGACTGGATTGCCATTCCCGGAGCTGAATCCCTGCAAGATGCTCGCGATCGTGCCCAGCGCTTTATCCAAACATTGTTAAAGCGGCATACCAACGGCGAACAAATTTGGATCATTAGCCATAGCTGGATCTTGCAGCATCTCATTTCTACCCTGCTGGGCTGCGATCGCTCCTGGCGGATGCACGCCCGCAACACCGCGCTATTTGAATTCTGGATCGATCGATCGCGCTGGCAGCAAACTGATCAAAATCGTTTCAACACAGATCTCTGGCAGATTCGCCGCTTTAACGACTACCAACACATCGTCAAAATTCAAGAAGAATAGGGAAGCTCACTAAGCAAACTGCATCTCATCAGATTGCTGCTCTATCTGGAGTTTATGGTTGGCTGGAGTCTGTTGGGTGCCGCACTCCGCACCGTACCCAACAACAAATTCGCACCTAACTTGCACCCAACAAGATTAGGAAGCGCTGTATATCTTTAATTATCAAGTTATAAATTTAATGTATCTTTAGGTTTAGTAGACAAGTTATAGCTAAAATATGGGCGTTGATTTTTAACTAGTATTCTCAAAATTTTAGGGGTTGAACTTAACCCAATGCTAAACGGAACCATGGTAGATCCAATAGACGATATTGCAAGACAAGCCCGCCAGGGTAGTGTTTCTGCAATTATTCAAGTCTTAAATGAAAAGCTGGCTAGCTCTGGAATTCGCACAAGAGCAATATTTGCTCAAGGCGTTTTGCAATTGCTCTGTGAAGGATTAAAACCAGACCAATTAGAGCAGTCGGCTGTGGTTCCTCAGGTGCGACAAATTTTGGAATCCCTGCGGCCTCGTAATATTCGCCGAGTTAATATCAACTGCCGCGTAGTTCGAGAGCAGCAATTGCTATGGCTAGAAGAAATTAGTCGTGATCCAGATAATCAACTGCTGTGGTCTGAAGAAATTACCCTGCGGCAGCCCACCCTCATGCAGCGGCTAACGCAAGATGCCAAAGATCGCCAGTTTGACCCGGCGCGGTCTGACCTGCCGAAACCCACACCCAAACGATTAGCCAGAGAAAAGAAACTGTTTTGGCGGGGCTTGGTAGGCGGCGCAAGTTTGAGCTTGTTTTTGCTGCTGCTGGGCTGGGCGACTTACAACTGGCTTAGCTCCAGGCTGTCAGAAGCAGCCTCGTCACAAACGGCTCCATCCCAAACAGCTTCCGGAGAAGCTCCCAGTGCCGCTCCAGTCGCCCCTAGCCCTCCGTCAACTGCCGCCCCTGCAAAAGTCGATCCTTTTGCGGAAGCAGTGCGGCTTGCCGAAGAAACTGTGACTGCTGGCCAATCAGCCCAAACCTCTGCAGATTGGCTAGAGGTGGCAACGCGCTGGCAGCGCGCTTCAGATCTAATGAGCCAAATTCCGTCAACCGATTCGCGCTATGCCACTGCCCAAAACCGGGTACAGCAGTATCGGCAAAATAGTGAAACGGCACTGCAGAGGGCACAAAGGCAGTAAGAACACAGAGGCAGTAAGGGAAGGATGGATTTTTTGGAATACTGTATTTTTGTTTAGGAAGCGGCAGCGTTACCCAAGCAGTTGCCTAGACAAAATTAGCAGTTTAGCCGGACAAGAAATGAATATTCGGATTGGCAATGGTTATGATATTCACCGCTTAGTCGGCGGTCGTCCCCTGATTCTGGGGGGTGTTCACATCCCTCATGATCTTGGTTTGTTAGGGCACAGCGATGCTGATGCGCTCACCCACGCGATCATGGATGCTATGTTAGGCGCACTGAGTCTAGGCGATATTGGGCACTACTTCCCGCCTAGTGATCCGCAATGGAAGGATGCTGACAGCCTCAAATTACTAGCCCAGGTCAATCAGCTGATTCAAGAGCAGGGCTGGCAGATCGGCAACCTAGACACCGTGATCGTAGCGGAACGCCCTAAAATCAAACCGCACATTGCCGCCATGCGCGATCGTCTCTCCAGCGTTCTCCAAATTGCCCCCAATCAGATCGGCATCAAAGCCACTACTAACGAAAAGCTTGATGCAATCGGTCAGGAAGAGGGCATTGCTGCCTATGCAGTGGCGCTGCTGGTGGCGGGCAACCCTTAGGGGCGGGCCTCGTTCTACATCACCCCCAATCAACCCCAAGCTATAGTGGTAGCAGCAATGTAAATAACCGTTAAGGGAACTATGGCTGCCAATCTGGCTCAGGATGCCGAAAGATCTGCCCAGGATGCTGCTGCGCTGCGATCGGTATTTGAAACAATTACTGCTGCAAGTTGTCCTAGGTCTTTTAACTTCCACATGCATACCGTCTGCTCTGACGGCAGGCTTCAGCCAGAGCAGCTGATGGAACAAGCGGTGGCAATCGGGCTGCGAGGGCTGGCAATCACTGATCATCACAGCGTCAAGGGCTATCGGCGGGCACAGCAGTGGCTGTCGCAGCAGCCGATAGCCCCAACGTTGCCTCGGCTCTGGACAGGCGTAGAAATAAGTGCTGCCCTGCTTGAAGACGAAGTGCATATTTTGGGCTACGCGTTTGACCCGTCACACTCTGCTCTGCAGCCTTATCTTCAGAGCTGCATTACAACTGGGCAGGACTATGAGGCATCTAGCGTGATTGCCGCTCTCCATGCAGCAGGCGGTGTAGCGGTGCTGGCACATCCAGCGCGATATCGTCGATCGCCCGCTGAGCTAATTCCAGCAGCAGCGCAGAGCGGTGTGGATGGCATCGAGACTTTCTACGCCTATCACAATCCCTCCCCTTGGTCGCCCAGCCCCAAACAAACTGAGGTTGTTAAAGCGTTGGGCTCTGCTCAACAGCTGCTCAATACCTGCGGCACCGACACACACGGCTTGAACCTACTGCAGCGGCTCTAGTCGTTTCGGCAGTCTTGCTAGACGTCTCCTCAATAAACTGGCAATTTGTTGAGGACACCTGCTTAAACTGAGTTAAACCCCCTACACTTTACTGAAGTATTCAATCTACTTTGCTAAAGTGTTTGGTTGTCAGGATTGATTCAGCGAGTTTGATCTAGGAGTGGGGACGTGCCAAAATCTGCCAAATATCTAATCGTTGGGTCGCCCGAAGCCTATAGCGGTAAATCTGCAATTGTTTTGGGAATAGCTCATCGGCTCAAGGAAAAAGGGCTAGATATTGCCTATGGCAAGCCAATCGGCACTTGCCTCAGTCAGGCTCAGCCTCCAGCAACTCCCGTTGAAGAAGATATCCAGTTCATCGCACAAACGCTGGAATTGCCCCAAACGCGGATTCTGCCGATGCTGCTGCCGCTCAGCCAGCCGACGATTACCAGGCGCCTGACTGGAGCCGACCCAACAAATTACACGCAGCACCTCCAAGAGTACCTGCAGACAGGTTGGGGAGACTTGGTGCTGCTAGAAGGAGCCGGAACCTTGGAAGAAGGTAGGCTGTTTGATTTGTCGACACCGCAAATCGCGCAGACGCTAGATGCCTCTGTTGTGCTGGTGTCTCGCTTCCATTCTGAGTTGGTCGTTGAGGAACTGCTTGCCGCTAAGCAAAAGTTGGGCAATCGCCTAATTGGTGTATTGATTAATGACATTCCGCGCGATCGCCTTGATCTACTGACCAGCCAGATCAAACCTTTTCTGGAAGGGCAGGGCATCGAGGTGCTGGCGCTGCTGCCGCGAAATGACTTGCTGCGGAGCGTCAGCGTTGCAGAACTGGTACATCAGCTGCGTGCAGAGGTGCTTTGCCGTCCCGATCGGCTAGATCTGATGGTAGAAAGCTTGAAGATCGGCGCAATGAATGTCAACTCGGCGCTGGGCTATTTTCGGAAAGCCCGCAATATGGCGGTAATTACCGGCGGCGATCGCACAGATATTCAGCTTGCGGCACTAGAAACCTCTACCCAATGTCTGATTCTCACGGGACACATTCGGCCTTCCAGGACCATCCTTAGTCGGGCTGAAGATTTGGAGATCCCCATTCTCTCGGTTGATCTAGATACCCTGACGACCGTTGAAATTGTCGATCGTGCCTTTGGGCAGGTGCGGCTCCACGAACCCATTAAAGTGCAAGCCGTTTGTCAGATGATGGCGAAGTATTTTGATGTCGATCGGCTGCTGGCAAAGCTAGAGTTGGAAACTGCTATAACGGCTTAAGTGATTTAGCGGCTTGCTCTAGCAATCGGCAAACTTCTTCATCGCTGGTCTGCGAAAAATCTCGATACCACTGCCCGATCGAATTGAGGTGAGTAGGAGTCAACAGAGAAACTACTTCACTTACCTCTGTTTTTAGCGCTTCGTAGCTGGAGGGCGGTGCAACCGGCACAGCAACAATAATCTCGCGAGGATTCTGCTGCTGCAGAACAGCAATGGCAGCCCGCAGCGTTGAGCCGGTTGCAATGCCATCGTCCACCAGAATCACCGTATGGTTGCTCACCTCTGGGGCGAGCCGATCGCCCCGATAGGTTTTCTGGCGTCGTTCTAGCTCTAGCTTTTCTGCTGCTGCTACTTCCACTAAGCTCGATCGGGAAATATCCATTGATTGCAGCACTTCCTGATTCAGCACCAGAATATCGCCCGTAGCGATCGCACCCATCGCTAGCTCTTCTTGTCCGGGCACACCTAACTTACGAACCAGACAAATATCTAGAGGCACCTTGAGCTCTTGGGCAATCTCATATGCCACAGGCACACCGCCACGCGGCAGTGCTAACACCAGTACATCTAAGCGATTGGCATATTGGCTGAGCTTAGCTGCCAACTGTTGTCCTGCATCTTGGCGATCGCGGAACCGTATCTGCATGGCGCGATCCTCCGCCTCCAATCCGGCGCTTGACTGCTTGGAGAGAAGTCACGTAGCTCGTATGATTACGTAACTCTGCTGTAATCATAATCCGTGACCCAGGACAAGAGACCTCCACAATCGGAAAGAGAGTAGTTGTACCCAAAGTAGGGCTGCGCTCGCCAAAGCAGCTGTTAGAAGCAACGTTCTTCCACCGTTAATGGTCTAAGCTCCTCTGAAAAGGCGAAGAGTAGCTCGGTTCCCTCCTTTTTTCACGCCTGGATTGCCTAACATCTAACTACCCAAAACCATCCCTGCCAGCAGCAGAAAACCAATCCAGACATTTTGCCCAAACACCTGACCATAGATGCTTGGCTCAGGAGCCGGGGAACGCAGCTGTAAATAGTGCCAAGTCCAACCGCCGATCGCCCCTGCCAACGCCAGCCAAAACCAAACCTTGAGCGATAGCACCCCGCCGATCGCTGCTATCAGCGCTGCAGCACCCGCAAAGAAAATACCGACCGCATCTGCCGCATAGCGTCCAAAAAAGCGAGCGCTAGACTGAACGCCAATTCGCTCGTCATCTTCTCGGTCTGCCATTGCGTAGACCGTGTCAAAGCCCAGCGTCCAGAGAACCGTTGCCCCCCAAAGCAGCCCGGTGGGCAACTCTAAATTGCCCGTGACAGCGCTCCAGCTAATCAAAACGCCAAAGCCCCAAGCAAGCGACAGCACCAGCTGCGGAACTGGAAACACGCGCTTAGCCAGCGGGTACAAGACAATAAACGGGATCGCCGCAACACACAAGCAAAAGCTGAAGAAATTTAGATAAGCCGCCAGACCCCAAGCGCAAGCAAAAGAGATGATCGCTACTACGATCCCCGTGTTCACCGAAAGCGCTTTGGATGCCAGCGGACGGGTACGAGTGCGGCTGACCTGCGGATCAATATCGCGATCCCAGAGGTCGTTGACCACACAGCCTGCGGCACTCGTTGCCAGCGTTCCCAGCACAATAATGCCGATTAGGGACAGCGGCGGGTTGCCTTTGCTAGCGAGCACAACTGCCCACAGTGCAGGCAGCATTAGAATCAGCCGCCCGGCAGGCTTGTCCCAGCGTAATAAACGAACAATTGTCAGCCAAATAGGTTCGGAGGGGGGGTGCTGGGTCAGCATAGCGCGATGAATTTTAGGTACCAAGATGATTTTAAAGGGTGGAGCGTCCGCTCTTCTCAGCAGATAGCCTTTTTCTGGCGATCGTGTAAGAACCGACACAATGTGGTGCAGTTGAAGCAAGTAGGCTGGGAACAGTGTGGAGTATAACTGCTTGGCAATTTCTAATGTTTTCGGAAGGGCTCAACCTTCGTAGAAGCAGCGTTGCAAAAGCAGAGTTGAACAGTGAGCCCGGATTGAACAAAAGGTGAGATACTGAGTGCAAAGCAGGCTGTGGATTGCAAACTGAGCAAATTTGGAGTAGTTTTAAGGTTTTCGCGGCTTGATGGCTCTTCTTAAGTTTTAGAGCTGCTAGTTCTAGAGCGTCTGGAACTTGTTCACTAGGCTTTACTTCAACTTAAACTCCGATAAGGGTGGAGGAAGCTAGCTCTAATTTTGCTTCAAAGGAATTTACTCTTAAAAATGTTGAGAGGGAAGAGTAGAATAGTGTTCCTAGAAGCCACAGATTACAGCCCGGAAAGCTTATTCAGTTAGGCACGGACAAGATATGCAAGGCATCTCCTTCAATCGGCTACTGGAGCGTATTACTCATCTTGTGCCTAGAAGTGTTCCCAGAAGCGATATGATGCTGCAACTAGACCCTAAATTCCTTCAGCAAAGGATGCCTCAGCCTACCAAAACAGCCGTCATGGTTATCGGCGGAGCCGAAGATAAAATTCATGGACGGCTGATTCTCCAAACATTTTTTCAGCGCTCTGGCGGCACAGATGCCAAGATCGCCATTATCCCTTCTGCCTCACGGGAGCCTGCTGCTACGGGCGGTCGTTATACCACGATTTTTGAAGAGATGGGCGCAAAAGCAATCGAGGTCATTGATATCCGAGATCGCGAGCATGGCGCTGATCCAACCTGGCAGGCATTTGTCGAAGACTGCACGGGTGTGTTTCTAACAGGCGGCGATCAGCTTCGTCTCTGCGGGCTGCTCTCAGATACACCAATTATGGAATGTGTGCGGACGCGGGCGCAGCTTGGCGAAATTACGCTGGCAGGCACCAGTGCTGGTGCTGCCATCATGGGGCAGCAGATGATCGCAGGTGGTGGCAGCGGCGAATCGCCGAATCGATCGCTAGTTGATATGACCACCGGGCTGGGAATCATTCCTGAAGTCGTCGTGGATCAGCACTTTCACAACCGCAATCGGATGGCGCGGCTGCTGAGTGCACTCGCCTCCCATATGGATAAGCTGGCGATTGGCATCGATGAAGATACCTGCGCCATGTTTGAGAACAATGGCACGTTTCAGGTGATCGGCAAAGGCACAGTGACGATCGTTGATCCAGGCGAGTCTTCTTATACAAACTGTGGAGCGATCGGCTCAGCAGAGCCGCTAAGTTTGCATAACCTGCGTCTCCACATTTTAAGCCATGGGGATCGCTACGATCTGCAAAAACGACAAATTATGCCCGAGAGCCGATAACAGGAGATCCCAATTTTTCCACAATGGGGGCAGTTTAATAACCCGTTTCATGGCTTTTATAAATCAGTCCCCTTGAGCCGCTGTGTTTATACCTGTTCTCATGTAGCTTTGACCTAGACCTGCCACTTCACTTGTGAACAACAAATTATTTTTTGGTCAAACTGTTCACAGAAAACAAATTCGGGGACTGTTCAGCGTCAAGACTAGATTACTGTGCCCCTTGCCAACAGATTCTTTGACCCAGTTATGAAAATTCTTAAGACCCAAACACTCCGTGGACCCAACTACTGGAGCATCAGGTACAAAAAGTTAATTGTGATTCGCTTGGATTTAGAAGAGTTGGCGGAGCGCTATACCCACGAGATTCCAGATTTTTATATTGGCTTGCGAGAAGCCCTACCCAGTTTGGCAGACCATGCTTCGGCAGAAGAACCCAGCTTTTTAAAGCAGGTTCAGGCTGGGACGCTAATGAATCAGGTAATTGAGCATGTTGCCCTAGAGCTACAAACGCTTGCTGGCATGCCAGTTGGCTTTGGGCGAACCCGATCGACCTCAACACCCGGAGTCTACCAGGTTGTGTTTGAGTATGTTGACGAACAGGCAGGTCGCTATGCCGCTAGGGCTGCCGTTCGCCTTTGCCAAAGCATCGTGGAAACGGGCAGCTATCTGCAGACGGAACTGGAGAAAGACCTGAAAGATTTGCAGGATTTTTGGATGCAAGCCTCGCTGGGTCCCAGCACCGAATGCATTGTCCGTGAAGCTGAAACCCGTGGAATTCCCTGGGTGCAGCTAGGGGCACGGGCAATTATTCAGTTCGGTCAGGGGGTGTACCAAAAGCGGATTCAGGCGACGCTGAGCAACTACACCAGCATTTTGGGTGTTGAGCTTGCCTCAGACAAAGAAGCTACCAAACGGATCTTGCGAGATGCAGGGGTGCCGGTGCCGCGCGGCACGGTAGTTTACTTTTTGGATGAGCTAGAGCAGGCGATCGAAGATGTAGGCGGCTACCCCATTGTGGTGAAGCCCCTAGACGGCAACCACGGCCGCGGGATCACCATCAACATCAACGACTGGGAGCTGGCAGAAGATGCCTACGATGCCGCCAAGGAAGTCTCCAAGGGTGTTATCGTCGAGCGTTACTATACCGGGCGCGATCACCGAGTGCTGGTAGTCAATGGCAAGCTGGTGGCTGTGGCAGAGCGGGTTCCAGCCCATGTGATCGGCGACGGCAAATCAACGATCGAAGAACTAATTGAAGAAACTAACCGCGATCCCCGCCGTGGTGACGGTCATGATAATCTTCTCACCCGCATCCAGTTAGATCGCACCTCCTGGGAACTGCTCGATCGGCAAGGCTTTACGCTCGAAACCATTCTCAAACCGGGCGAAATCTGTTACTTGAAAGCAACTGCCAACCTGAGTACGGGCGGGAGCGCCATCGATCGCACCGATGAAGTGCATCCAGAAAATATCTGGCTGTTCCAGCGGGTGGCTAAAACGATCGGGCTGGATATTGCCGGGATCGATGTGGTGACCAGCGACATCAGCAAGCCACTGCATGAGGTAGACGGAGTAATCGTGGAAGTGAATGCGGCTCCCGGCTTCCGGATGCACTTCTGCCCCAGCGAAGGGATTCCCCGCAATGTGGCTGAGCCAGTCTTAGATATGCTGTTTCCGCCTGGTATGCCGACCCGCATCCCCATCTTGTCGGTGACCGGCACAAACGGCAAAACTACAACTACTCGCCTGCTGGCGCATATCCTTAAGCAGACAGGGCAAATCATTGGCTACACCACCACCGATGGCATTTACATCGGCGGCTACTTAGTTGAGAAGGGCGACACCACCGGCCCGCAGAGCGCTCAGGTAATTCTGCAAGACCCGACCGTGGAGGTGGCGGTGCTGGAAACGGCACGGGGTGGCATTCTGCGATCGGGTTTGGGCTTTGACCAGTGCGATGTCGGTATTGTCCTCAACGTAGCAGCCGATCACCTGGGTATTGGTGATATTGATACTGTTGAAGAGCTAGCCCATCTCAAGAGCGTGGTTGTAGAAAGCGCCCGACCCAACGGCTACGCGATCCTCAACGCCGATGACCCGCTGGTGACAGCAATGGCATCTCGCATCAAAGCCCAGATCGCCTACTTCTCGATGAATCCAGACAACGAGCTAATCCGTAGCCACACGCACCAAGGCGGGCTGGCAGCCGTCTATGAAAACGGCTATCTGTCGATTCTCAAGGGCGACTGGACGCTGCGAATCGAGCAGGCAACGCAAATTCCCCTAACGATGGGCGGACGCGCCCCCTTTATGATCGCCAATGCGCTAGCGGCTAGCCTTGCTGCCTTTGCTCATGGCGTCAAGATCGAAGACATCCGCACTGCTTTAGCCACGTTCCAGGCTTCGGTGGGTCAGACGCCAGGACGGATGAATTTGTTTAATCTGGGTCACTTCCATGCCATGGTGGATTATGCCCACAATCCTCATAGCTATGAGGCGCTGGGCGGGTTTATCCGCAATTGGCCGGGTCAGCGAATTGGCGTAGTGGGTGGACCTGGCGATCGCCGCGACGAAGATTTTGTGGCACTGGGCAAGCTCTCGGCTCAAATATTTGATCAGATCATCGTCAAAGAAGACAACGATACCAGAGGCAGACCCAGAGGTGAGGCTGCCCAGCTGATCATTCAAGGGCTAGAAGCAGCAGGCGCTTCTTTTGAAACTATTCTCGATGAAACCGAAGCGCTCAACACGGCGCTCGATCGAGCCCCGGAAGGCAGCTTGGTTGTCATCTTTCCGGAAAGCGTTGGTCGGGCGATCGGCTTAATCGAAGCCCGACAGCCGCTGCCCAGTCTGGATTTGCCTCAAGGTGTCCGGGCAGAAGCACAGCCGTCGCTGTCTAGTAATGGCATTAACGGGCTACAGCACAGCAGCGCAGAAGAATATGCCCAATCTGGCGGCTAGTGGTTGATTTGGTTTGCTCCTGTAGCGGGTATGGCAATGCCATACCCGATTTTTTTAGGGTTCGTCTTGCCCTTCTAGCTTTTCCGGTTCGTCGTTTGGTTTGTTCACTTCTTCCTTAAAGCCCCGGAGGGTTTTGCCCAAAGCGCTGCCTAACTCTGGGATTTTTTTAGGTCCAAAAATCAAGACAGCAGCGATCGCAATAATTCCAATTTCGGGCCAGCCAAGACCGAACATACATCTGTCTCCTGATAGTAACGGGTACTCCGTCCGGCTTTGCTTGCCGAACTGCGGTATTCTTAAACCTACCGCCTGTTTAAACCATTATGTTGCAGCGCTGTTCACAGCAATACGCTGTTCTCCGTAATGCTTAGGGCTTCATAAGATTCTAGATTTTTTTAGAGCTAAACTCATGTCTTCTGCCACTGCCTCAATCCGCGAACAGCAGCATCCCCTAATTCGCCAGCTCGCTGGCTGCATTGAAGCGGTTTGGCAACGGCACCTAGAGCTTTCCCCCTACCAGCTTCCCGAAGATTTGGGCTATGTAGAAGGACGTTTGGAAGGCGAGAAATTGGTGATTGAGAATCACTGCTACCAAACGCCTCAGTTTCGCAAGCTGCATATGGAGCTAGCAAAAATAGGCACGTCGCTAGATATATTGCACTGCGTGATGTTTCCACATCCCACCTACGATCTGCCCATGTTTGGCTGCGATCTAGTTGGGGGGCGCGGGCAAATCAGTATGGCGATCGCGGATCTCTCGCCCATACGCACCGATCACGCCCTGCCCGAAGCTTACCAAGCTCAACTCACAGCGCTGCCGCCGCTAGAGTTTTCTGAAGCCCGCACTGTTCCCAACTGGGGGGATATCTTTTCAGAGTTTTGCGTGCTGATTCGTCCTGGCAGCGCCGCCGAAGAAGCGCAGTTCCTGCGGCGTGTGGAAGACTTTCTCACGGTGCATTGCCAGCAGGCGATCGCCACACCGCCAACTCCCGATCGCCGTCCTGAAATTCTTGCTGGGCAGCGCCGCTATTGTAGCCAGCAGCAGCAAAACGATAAAACCCGTCGTGTTTTGGAAAAAGCTTTTGGCGCGGAATGGGCAGAGCGTTATCTAACGACGGTGTTATTTGATGTTCCTGCTGAAACGTAGCACTGCGTCTCGTTAAGCTGTAGCGATCCTATTTGAGTTGTGAAATGGTTTGTGAGAGGTGGGCAAGCGAAGCTCGCCCACCTCTCACAAACCATTTCGGATTGCTATATTGCTTCCTACACAGAGTAAGACATCTGTTTTTGGACAAACTTTATCTTTCTGATGCTGAACATCATAAACTTTATAAAAACTTGATTAAGTAAGCCATTTCTTCACATAAAAATCATAGAAATTGCAGGTTTGATTGAGTACGGCAACTGCAGAAAGCAAATAGCAGAGCATACCGTCAAACAACAAGCGAAAAGCGATTTTTTCTATGGCTGTATGGCGAATTGCAGCAATATTTAGCCACTAGAGTATTAATTTGCTTCTGTAGCCATGGTGCTATAGTGGCTTTGTCATATGGACGGGGTTTCTCAGGTGTAACCCTGGTCATGACGCTCCATACGCGACCTTAAGAAACTATAGTCTTATCTCTAAAGCTTTGAGCTTGAAAATATCTGCTGCTAATCTATCTGGAAGTACAAATCTCTTGAATAAGGATAGTAGTTCTGTTTGGGAAATAACGGACAGGGACACAATGCTAGTGCTAACGTAATTTCGGTTGGATTTGTTATCAATCGTTCAAGCACCTCTCAAGGCAGATTGAGTAGAAACTAATCTTTGGCAGAATGGAGTTCCATTTAGGGTTGTATGACGACTGTCATTAATTTTCAGCTTCTAGTTCTTCAAGTGTGAAATTGCGAAATCTCAATGAAACTCATTGAGTAGATGAATTCCCAACTATGTCAATTTCAAGGCTGAACTTATTTTGAACGTAATCTTGTTTTGTGTTCTAGCTACATTGAAGCAGGCAGTCTTCAAGTATTTCGTCTGAGCTGGCCTTTGCATGTTCAGCCGCAAAGGCGGAACTTGTTAGGTTCGTACTTAGCTTTGCTATCTACCAGACCTAATACAAAGCGCCGCAGGTTGACCGATGCCTGATCCAGCACCTTAACTATTCCGTGATGTTCAGTTGTTTCTTCACATCGAGCTATGCGAGTTTTAATTGTGGCTGAATATGCCTCTGCCCGATTTGGGGGAGAAGCAATCTTACCGTTACATTACTTTGGCAAATTACGATCGCGTGGGATTGAAGCGCAGCTGGTTGTGCAAGACCGCACCAAAGAGCATTTGCAAGCCCTCTTTCCCGATGAACACGATCGAATTCACTTCGTGCCAGACACACAGGTGCATTACTGGATGCATCGGTTAACTCGCCCTCTCCCCAGCCGACTTGGCTCACTCACAACTAACGTCTTGGGCTACCTATATACCCAACTGATACAGCGGCGCGTTGTTCGGCAGCTCGTTCGAGACCACGGAATTGATATTGTGCATCAACCTGTTCCGGTTTCGCCAAAACAGCCGTCGCTGATGTTCGATCTAGGTGCGCCTGTAGTGATTGGTCCGATGAATGGCGGCATGAATTTTCCGCCTGCCTTCCAGAGTGAGCGCAGCACTGTAGAGAAAATTACGCTCTCAGTGGGGCGGTGGGTAGCTCGTTGGATGAACTATTTGATTCCCGGCAAACGCAAGGCAGAAGTTTTGCTGGTATCTAACCCACGAACAGGAGCGGCTTTGCCAGCAGGCTTGCGGGGTCCGGTAATAGAACTTGTGGAAAATGGGGTGGATTTAGACCTCTGGCGTTTGCCTGAATCCTCAGTGCCTGCTCCGCCAGATACACCGCGATTCCTGTTCATGGGTCGATTGGTCGATTGGAAGGCTGTCGACATTCTGCTGCAGTCCTTTCAGCCCGTTGCCGCTCAGACCAATGCCATTTTGGAGATTATCGGCGAGGGAGAGATGCGCCCATCTTTGGAGGCGTTGGTTGCTCAGCTAGGATTGAGCGATCGCGTGATTTTCCGAGGCTGGCTGTCTCAGCCGGAGTGTGCTACCTGTTTACAGGAGGCAACGGCATTAGTGTTGCCCAGCCTGTATGAGTGTGGCGGAGCGGTGGTGCTAGAAGCAATGGCAATGGCACGTCCAGTCATCGCCACGAATTGGGGCGGTCCTGCCGACTATCTAGACGAAACTTGCGGCATCCTGGTTGATCCCACGTCTCGCCCGGCTTTCATAAAAGGGTTGACTGCGGCGATGCTACAGCTCATTTACTCCCCAGAATTGGGGACGCAGTTGGGAAAGGCAGGCTTGATGAGGGTCAAGCAACACTTTAGCTGGGAGAGCAAGGTTGATCGCATGATAGAGATTTACAAGATGGCAATGCAGTCCAGCAGTGTTCCGGCTGCAGAGCAAGCCAAAGTGCTAAGCGTCAAGTACTAAGCGTCAAGTACTAAGCATCAAGTACTAAGCGATTGCTAAAAACTGCTTTAACCTAAATAGAGCCCAATAGTAAGAGAGCCGCGCTGTGCGTGGCTCTCTTACTATCTAGACTTAGATCAAGCACAACTCCCTCAAACCCCAGCACCCAGCCCCACCACAACACCTGTCAACAGCAGCGCTAGGATGCCAACTAAGCCTGCGATCGGTTTGCCGCCCCAGCCAATTAGCCAGGGTGAAGCCCGATCGGTGTAGCGGATGACTTGAGTGGTTTCGAGGCTGGCGATCGCCCAAATCCAGCCTGCATGTAAGCCCCAGGCAAGCCCAAGTTGGTTGTGATCTACCCAGCGGGCAACCACCAGCACCAGTCCCATCAGCCATAGTCCAGGCATCTGCGGCAGATTCTCTCGTCCTTCCCAAACGAGGTGGAGAACGGCAAAGATGACGCTGACGATTGCCCCTGCCAACCATGCGCTAAGTGTCCAGGCTGGCTCGCCCTGCTGGAACTGATTCAGCAAAAATCCTCGAAAAATTAGCTCTTCGGTAAAGCTGACCCAAACTCCCAGCAGCAGGGTTAGCGTTAGGGTTTTGACTGTCGATCCCCAGCCAGCAGGGGTTGAAGGCTGCCAAACTAGCCATCCTACCTGTGCTTCAGCCGCAAACATACTTAATAGCCCTAAAGCGCCTAGCGCTAGTCCAACCCCTGCCGATTGCAGCATCGCCCAAGACAAGCCATAGTCTGCAAAGGAGCCATCTTCCAGCCGAACCACTCCCCATAGCACCAGCGGCGCGAGCAGATACAGCGAAGCCAGCAGGGGCAGCTTTTGGGCGGGGGCGATCGGCTGCGGTGGCCGCCATTTGAGCCAAAATGCTAAGGGAATGGCAATCGGCAACCATAGCCCCAGCCACACTAGAAAAAAAGCGAGGACTTTTAACACAGACCCCGCAAATCCTGCTGGGATTAGAGTAATCAAAATAAAAGAAGGCGGCACAGTTCAAATAAACGAAATTGTACCGTCTAAGAAGCAGTAACTGATCAGTGCTGGCACGACTCTAAAATTCATCGTCGTCTGAGTCGTTGCCGTTTGTGTCGTTATCGTTGTTATCGATCTGAATAAGGTGAATATGCTTGTAGCCCAGCTTGATTTCAAACTCGTCTCCGGGCTTTAGTCCCATCTTTTGTGTATAGGTTGAGCCAATTACAATTTGCCCATTTTGATGAACACTAACTCGATAGGTTGGCTCTCGCCCTCGACCATCTTTCGAGCCTTCTGCATCTAGCGTTATCCCTCTTGCTTCCAGGAGTGCATCAAGGAAATCCGCTAGATTAACACGAGTTTGGTCGTTCTTTCCAGTGGAATAATAGCCACAGCGCTTCGCCTTTTCCCGACGAGGCAAATCAGAGAGTTCTTTAATCTTTTGAAGTAATGCTTTTCCCGTTAAAGGGACAGGTGCCGAGTCAGTCATTGCCGTTCAAAGTTCCTTAGCATCTCTTGGGTTATAGAGATCCCCAATTGGGTTTATCAGTACAGGGTGCTACCAACCTGAAGTCATGTGAAGACTATATAAAGACTATAGCTCTAAAGTTCCGATATTTGATAGAGATAGAGACTTTAGAAGCGAATTTGGAGGCTGTATATTTTATACTTTATGCTTTGAAAGCCAGAGGTGTTCCTCTTGCAAGAGATTGAGATGTGACACTTCCTCAAGTCAAAAACTTAGTGATTAAATCCAACAATTTGGCAAGTAAAGATCTAATACAGAGAGGACCGCCACTTAATTGAATGTTGGACGCTGAGTATACAAAATCAAGCAGAAGAGCTTGTTAGTTTAGGCAGCAGTCTGTTCGCAGCTTGTTAATAGATGAAAGACTGCATGAATTTCGCAAACTGTCAACAGAAGCTATCAATAGAGCTTATCAGCAATGAATGAGCCAGTGACTCCTACAAAGTCTATTCTGCTGTTAAATGAAATAGCTTGACCTAACTTACTGCTTCTAGAAATAAAGTTAGATTGGGGCGTTTGGACATTATCAAATGTTTTCTCAATCTTGCTCGCTAGAAGGAATGAGTTTTAGTAATGTTAATCTAAAGTAATTCGGTTATGGCAATCACAAATAGGTTTTGTCTAGACTAGAGATCGCACTCAAAGACATTCGGGCACTTCTTTAACAGCACGGTTTTAACGGCAGTAGGTTAGTATGCAAGTTTTGTTTAAGGTGATCCGGCAAACGACTGGCTCGGCTCCTCATATCCAGTCTTATGAACTAGATGTTGAACCTGGAAATACGATTTTAGATTGCCTCAACCGCATCAAATGGGAGCAAGACGGCGGTCTTGCCTTCCGCAAAAATTGCCGCAACACCATTTGCGGCAGTTGCGCAATGCGAATCAATGGACGATCGGCGCTTGCCTGCAAAGAGAACATTGGCAGCGAGCTCGCTCGTCTACAGGCTATCCAAGCGGAGGCACCCAGTTCAGCGGGTTCTGTGGGGGCTACAGAGATCCCCACCTTCACGATCGCGCCCATGGGCAACATGCCAGTGATCAAAGATCTGGTCGTAGACATGCAAAGCTTTTGGGATACCCTGGAAGCCGTCGATCCCTTCGTCAGCACTGCGGGCAGGCAGATTCCAGAACGCGAATTTTTGCAGTCACCCGAGGAGCGCGATCGTCTTAACCAGGTTGGCAACTGCATTCTTTGCGGCGCTTGCTATTCAGAATGCAATGCCCGCGAAGTCAATCCTGAGTTTGTGGGTCCACATGCTCTCGCCAAAGCCTACCGCACCGTAGCCGATTCCAGAGACAGCCAAACCGAAGCACGGCTCGAAAAATACGCTGAGGGGACTCAGGGAGTCTGGGGCTGTACGCGCTGCTATTATTGCAACTCTGTTTGCCCGATGGAAGTTGCGCCGATGGAGCAGATCAGCAAAATCAAGCAAGAAATTCTCGATCGCCAGGATGACCAATCGAGCCGTCCGGTGCGTCACCGCAAAGTGTTGATCGACCTGGTTAAAGAAGGCGGCTGGATCGACGAGCGGCGGTTTGGGGTCAAGGTGGTGGGCAATTCCTTCCGTGACGTTAAAGGGCTGGCTAGCCTGGGTCCGCTGGGGCTGCGAATGCTGGTACGGGGCAAATTCCCGTTTGTGTTTGAACCTTCAGAGGGCACGCAGCAGGTGCGATCGCTGATTGAATCGATCCAAACGCAAGAAGCTAATGCAGAAGGCTAGACGCAACACGCGTTAGCAACTCCTAGACGCCCAACAGTTCGTCCCTTGGAGAATTTACATAGCACCTCCAGGTAGCGATCCTATTTGAGTTGTGAAATGGTTTGCTATAGCAGTTAGAAAATACTGTGGGCGCGGAGCGTGCCCACAGTATTTTTCTCATAGCGGCAACTCTAAATCAAATTTAGAGAACTGGTATCACTTTATTTTTCTTCTATAGGTACGCTAAATAAAACAACAGTTGCGATCGCTCCCCCTCATGCCGAAGCTTTTAAGGATTCTGGCTGGCATCCGGTCTCGTTTACCCCGCCCTTGGCTGACGCTGCTGCTCGGCATTGCTCTATGTGGTCTGCTGATGGGCTGTCAGGCGCTGGCACTTCGGACTCAAGCAGCGCGCGGCACCCAGATCATTCTTTCAACCATTCAAGACCCTAAAACCTTTAACTATGCGCTGAATCAGGAGTTTCCCAGCATTTTCCTGTTCTGCTTCCGGGGGCTGACCCAGCAGGAAGGAACAACGGGAGACATTCAGCCGGATTTAGCGGAGTCCTGGGAGTATTCGCCGGACAATCGGCGCATTATCTTTACCCTGCGGTCGGGCTTGAAGTGGTCGGATGGGCAGCCGCTTACCGCCGATGATGTGGTGTTCACCTATCGAGATGTAGTGTTTAACGAAAAGGTGCCTGCTGAGGCAAGAGACGCGCTGCGGATCGGCGCAAATCGCTCACTGCCCCAGGTGCAGAAGCTAGACGATCGGCGAATCGAGTTTCTGCTGCCAGAGCCATTTTCGCCGCTTCTGCGGGCAACGAGTGGGCCTCCCACCAATATTGTGATTCTGCCTAAGCACAAGCTAGAGCAATCGCTGCAAACATTGGATGCTCAAGGCAACCCGCTGTTTCTCTCGACCTGGGGCACAGATACCAGCCCGCAAGAGATCGTGGTCAATGGTCCCTATCTGATTGAGCAGTACCGCCCCGGAGAACGGCTGATTTTTCGCCGCAATCCATACTACTGGAAGCAGGATGCAGCAGGGCGGCAGCTTCCTTATATCGATCGGATTGTTTGGCAAATCGCAGAATCAACCGATACGCAGCTGCTCGCTTTTCGATCGGGTGATTTAGATGCAATTGGGGATGTGCGTCCGCTGCGACCAGAATATTACTCGCTGCTAAAACGGGAAGAAAAGCGCGGCAAATTCACGCTCTACAATGGCGGCGCTTGGTCGGGAACCACATTTATCCACTTCAACCTCAACCAAGCCCAGAATCAGCAGGGGCAGCCTGTCGTTAATCCCATCAAGTCCCGCTGGTTCAACACGCTGGCGTTCCGGCAGGCGGTGGCTCACGCGATCGATCGCCCCCGCATGATTAACAATATCTATCGTGGCATCAGTGCCCCCCAAGATTCACCAGTTTCGGTGCAGAGTCCTTATTACCTGAAGTCAGAAGCAGGCTTGAAGTCCTATGATTACAATCCAGAAAAAGCGAAGCAGCTTTTGCAATCGGCGGGCTTCCGGTACAACGATCGCGGGCAGCTGTTTGATGCTGAGGGCAACCGCGTCCAGTTTACGCTGCATACCAACGCAGGCAACCGCATTCGGGAAGCGCTCGGCTCTCAGATTCGTTCGGATCTTGCCAAAATTGGCATGCAGGTGGACTTTAACCCGCTTGCCTTCAACTCGCTAATTAGCAAGCTCAACGACACCCGCGATTGGGACTGCATCCTGATTGGCTTTACGGGCGGTGTTGATCCTTACAGTGGCTCTAATTTGTGGCTGAGTACGGGCAGCTCGCACAATTTTAATCTGGGTCCACAGCCCGGTCAGGCACCGCTGCGGGGTTGGGTAGCGTCAGAGTGGGAGCAGCAAATCGATCGACTGCTGAAGGCTGCTGCCCAAGAGCGAGACGAAGCTAAACGCAAGCAGCTTTATAGCGAATTTCAGCAGATCGTGCAGGAGCAGCTGCCCTTGATTCACCTGGTGCATGAAATTGCGCTGATGGCAGTGCGCGATCGCATCCAAGGGCTGGATTATAACGGTTTACCGAGTTGGGGGTTGTGGAATGTGCAGGAACTGCGGCTAGAGGAGTCTTGATGGGTGGCACGGCTGCCGATCTTCCATAGCGCGATCAGTTTTTTAAACGCGATGTAGCCTGACATACCTTCTGGTGTACCTTAAGTCTATTGGTAGGGAGACTGGCTTCCGGGGGAAAGCCCCTTATAATCTAACCGTAAAAGATAATCGACTACTCAGCTGTGAATTAGTCCGATTATCGCCATCGAATCCACTCTACTCATCGCTTATGGATGTCAAATTGATTCTGTTGGGACTTACCCCGATCTTCATCCTCGCCTGCCTCTTCTTCGGAACCCGCAATGGGTTCTATGACACTGATAACTACCACGGCAATGGCTCGGCACATTAGATAGCGCAGCCATTAATGTAGGAATATAGCCTGGACAGGCTGGTGCGGGGGTATTGAGGCAGGATGGAACAGCTAGAATGCTTGCCGTTTGGCGTAGGTCATGCCGATGAGGGCATTTGTCTGCTGCTGCGGATGGGACCTCATCGGATCATGCTGGACTGCGGATTAAGCAGTATTCACCCCCTCATCGCGGAGCAGAACTCGGTTCCTCCGGCTGATTTGGTGCTATGCAGCCATGCCCATGCTGACCACGCCAGAGGCTTGTTTGCGCTGCGCCAAGCTTTTCCAAAACTGCCGATTTACGCCAGCGAGGTGACAACACAGCTCTTGTCCCTGGGGCAATCGCCGGACTCAGGTGCTCATTCGGGCATCTGTCAGGCGTTGCCTTGGCGATCGCCCATGGAATTTCGTGAAGGCTTAACCGCAGAGCTGTTTCCGGCGGGGCACTTGCCAGGGGCAGCAGCGCTGCTGCTGACCTATACAACCGAGCAGCGGGCTTACACGGTCTTCTACACGGGTGATTTCTTGCTGTCTAGCTCGCGCTTAGTCGATGGCTTGCCATTAGAAGAGCTACGCGGCTTGAAGCCAGACGTGCTGATTGCAGAAGGCAGCTATGGCACAGCGCGGTTTCCGCACCGGCGGCAGCAGGAAAACCAGCTTGCCGATCGAATCCAGCGAGCCATTGCCGATGGGCAGTCTGTGCTGCTGCCTACACCTGCGCTAGGGTTGGGGCAAGAGCTGCTGATGCTCCTCCGGAGCCACCATCACTTTACGGGGCGGGAGATCAACATCTGGGTAGATGGAAATGTAGCGCAGGGCTGCGACGCCTACCTAGAGATGCTGTCTCATTTCCCTAGCACGGTGCAGAATTTTGCTCGCCATCAGCCTTTATTTTGGGATGAGCGGATTCGTCCGCGCGTCCGGCAGCTACCCACTTTAGCCGATCGTGCCCAGAGGCAAGCGCTGCTGGCACAGGCGCCTAATATCGTACTAACCGACAAAGATGCCGATTTGAGCCAATACTGCCAAGCGCAGTCGAGCCCTTGGCTAGTGCTGGTGCCTCAGCAGCCTGGGCGAACTGGCTCCATAGAAACAGCAGTTGCTCAAACGCTAGACGCTTCGCCGCAGCTGCAAGCCCAGCTACGATCGGGTCAGCTATCGATCGAAACTTACCTACTGGGCGATCACGCCGATGGAGCCGGCACCACCCAGCTGATTCACAATCTGCGTCCACAGCATGTGGTTTTTGTTCATGGCTCACCTGCCTACCTCGGCGATCTCACCGGGCTGGAAGAGCTGCAAAACCGTTACCATCTGCACACGCCTTCTGCCGGAACACCTGTAGAGCTACCGATCGGCGAGACCTTTTTGCAGCCTGCTGCGCCAGAGTCCCAGTACGAAGGGGAGCTGACTCAATACGGCACAGCAATAAATATCACGCTGCCTGATACCATTACCGCCGATCCACGCTGGCAGGACTTTGCGGATACAGGCATTGTTGAGGCGCGTTGGCAGGGTGAAGATCTAGTGCTGCGGGGAATATCCCAGCGGGAGCTGATGACCCAAGGAGAGGTGATTCCTTCAGTGGGGGTAGAGTGCTGCGGCAACTGCATCCACTGTCGAGGGCAGCGCTGCTGGAACCAAGCCTCACCGCTGTTTGGATTTAAAGTGACACCTGATGGCTATTGTCCTGCCTTCGCACCCTTGCCGATTCTGCAGGAAGAATTTCCGGAGCAGGAACCCTAAGGCAATTAGGGCTAACGCAGCCATAATCAGGCAATGCCATTTCCCTGAATGATGTGGCGCAGCGTGGTCAGGCTTTCTACGCTAATTAATCCCCGCCGTTGCCCCTTCTGGTTGGACATGCCTAATGCGATCGGGCTGCCCCGCTTTGGGTTGCGATAAAACCGAGGGGAGGCATTGATATAGGTCATAGCGCTACCGATCTCGATGGCGAACTGGCGGCTTTCCTGATAGGACTCTGTTGCCAGACAGTCTGCATGTCCGCTGCTATGACGATTGATCCAGGCAATCGCTGCTTCCAAGCCGTTTACAACTTTGAAGGCGATCGATCGATTCAGGTAGGCTTGATCCCACTCTAGCTCTGTCGCTTCTACCGTAAAAATATCTGGAAATTCTGCCGTGAGAATGTTATCCCCCTTCAGCACAAAACCCTTGTCTCTGAGGCTTGCCCACAGCAGCATCAGAGACGAAGCGGAATGGTGTCGATGAATTAGCACTTTCTCGATCGCATTCACCGGATCGGGAACGCTGAGATGGCTGTCTAGGATCATCCAGCGGGCGATCTCCAAGCTGCCAGAGGGCGACCAGTAAAGGTAGCAGTTGCCGATGGCTGTTTTCAAGACTGGAGCTGTAGCTTGTCGCACTACTTGCTGAACCAGGCTTGGTCGCCCGTAGGGAATCACCAAATTAATGAATTGGTCTTGCATCACCAGCTCCCGTACCTGGTCGCCGTAGTCAGGCTGAAGCAGCTGAATACAGTCGTTAGGCAATCCGGCATCTTCAATAGCAAGCTTCAACGTTTCGGCAAGCACTTGGTTGGTGTGGCTTGCCTCAACCCCGCCTCGCAGGATCAGGCTGTTAGAGGTGCGGATACACAGCCCAGCAGCAATTGCTCCCAGTTCAGGAAATGCTTCTGAGATAAAGGCGATCACGCCCAGCGGGGTGAGCTGGTAGTAAGTTTGGCACTGATCCACCTGCAGGGATGGAATGTTCAAGACCTGCTGGATCGGATCAGATAATTCTGCCAACCGCTGTAGGATTTGTCCTGCCGTTTGTAGGCGTTCAGGGGTCAGCTTTAGCCAGTCTAAGACCAAATCTGGAATTGCCATCTCGCGGCTGGTTTCCAGATCCAGCGTGTTTGCCTCTAGAATGTCATCCTGGCGATCTTTCAGCGCCTCTGCCATAAGCAACAAGGCACGAGTGCGATCGGTGCCACGCATCGCTGCCAGATCTAAGGAGGCTTGGTAAGCCTGGTATGCAGTCGTGGGAACAGATGAAGCGTTCAAGGGATTGCGCCGGAAGTTAATGTCCAGGATTAATGCCTAAAGGTTAGCCATAGGATCAAGACTATCATCATCGACACAACCAGGGCCGCAATCACTCGGATGGTGACACTGGAACTCAAGGGTGACTGCAACGCCATCAGCACTAACAGAAAAATTAGCCCAAAAATAATTAACAGCGTCAGTGGAAAATAGCCGCGCCCCAAACTCGCATGGGCAATATTCCACTGGTGCCCTGTCCAGCGCCAGGCTCGTTTGTAGGGGTAGTTTGTCGAAAGCTGTTCCAGGACATAGCCATTATCTTGTACTACGAAGATCTGCTGGCACCGGTCGCAGCCAAACGCCTCCGTTAAGACAATCGGTGTTAAGCGCCCCCGACGGCGGCAGGGGCAGGGGTATTCAGCAGTGGGATCGATTTTTTGGATCTTTGAGTGTTGCACAGGTAGCAGCGACACAAGTGAGTTGAAATGTATGAAAAAAGAGTATCAGTAACCAAGAATTGAGCAACTCGCCTTTGGGATATATTCCGCTCTTATAGCTTGCTGCTTTCGTAGCTTCTGGACACCGCATTTGATTGGGTGCGGCGCAAGCAGAGCGAACCAGTGCCGCAATCCAAAGACAGCCATTTAACACTGCGATTTTATCCCAACCTTGTAGCTCCACCTTCTAGACTAAAGGCAGCTCTTTTCTCACCCTGTTTAGTTGGATACTATATGCTTTGTTTTCAATCTAGCTCAAAGCAGCGGATGCGGTGGCGATCGTTAACACTCTTTTCAAAAGTTAAAAGCTGACCGGCATAGACACAGTTCTCCGGTCAGCTGTGCGGCTAGCTAGCACAGTTTAACCTTTGCCAAGGGAACGGGCAAATAGAGCGTCTTGGTTTGTCATCCAGCACAACTGCTTCCAGCACAACTGCCTGAAAACCAAAACTCGGCGGCTGAGACCCTCTTTTACGTTCCCATTGCTTTTTGCACCACAATTCCTAGAATTGGTGTATTTGATATATTGGCTTGTTCTAGGGATTGTTCCAGTAGCGATCGCTTGAGTCTACCCAATTCAGCGACTAACACAAGCCCATCGGTATGAGCTGCTGTTAGGAAGGCATCTGCAAAACTCAGCGGCGGTGTGTCGTAGATCACCAAATCAAACTGATCCTGGATTTGCTCCATCAGATGTTGCATCTTTTGCGATGATAAGAAGCGCGTTGGATCAGGCGGAATACTTCCAGAGGGGAGAACCCAGAGGTTCGGCTCCTGGGGCGATTGCTGAATCACATCATACAGCTCTCGCACATCCGAGATGATGTCTGTGAGTCCGCGCACATTTTCCAGGTTCATATACTGATGGAGCTGCGGTCTGCGGAGGTCGGTATCGACCAGCAGCACCCGTCGACCCATTGCCGCCGCTGCCTGCGCTAGATAAGTCGAAGTGATCGACTTGCCTTCTTCAGGAATTGTGGAGCTAATCACCAGCGATCGCACAGGGCTATCTGTATTGAGCAAGCGAATATTAGCAAACAGCGAGCGGAATGCTTCAAAGAACGGATCAGAGCGATAGCCATCAGGTCTGACGGTTGCCGTTTCTGCTGATGTTCCCGACTGCGTTGTCCCAGGGCGGACTCTCTGCGTCCGGTATTCTTCAATGTTGCGGTTGAGCGGAATCGCGCCCAGAAGCGGTAGCCGAGTAATGCGCTTCAGCTCTTCGGGGCTGTAGAGAACATCGGTGAGTCGATCGACTGCCAGCGCTGCACCTGCCCCCAGCAGCAAGCCCAACAGCGCCCCCAAAATCAGGTTCTGCATGACGCTGGTAGCAGAAGGCGAGGGAGACGAAGGAGGGGTCAAAATTTCCCACGGCACCTCCTGCTGCGCGGCATCAATCTGTAGTGCTTCCCGCTTTGCCAGAAATTGGGTGTAGGTCTGCGTTGAAACATCTAGATCCCGCTGGATATCTACATAGGCGCGGGAAATAGCCGATAGATCGTTGACTCCGGCATCTAGTTCACTGAGCGTTTGGCGTAGCGCCTGATCCCGCGTTTCTAGATTTTGAATTTGATTTAAAACTTCCCGTTGTGCCTGTTCGCCTTCCTTTGCCAGCAGCGTCACCAAGTTTTGGCGTTGGTCTTGCAGCACCTGCATATCCGGGCTGGTGCCCAAATACAGCGTTGAAGCAGCAGCAATTTGGCTATCTAGCTCCAAAATTCGATTGAGCAGCGATTGGAAGCGAGGGTTTTGGTTGAGGGCAGAAGAAGCAGCCATTTCGGAGGGCTGTTGGGCGAGCTGGGCTTGCAGATCGCCCGAGATTGCCCTGAGCTGCTCTAGCTGGAGCTGGTTATCTAGGAGCTGTTGGGTGAAGGAGCCCACCTGCCCAGAAAGCTGAGCGCCGCGAGTGTTGGGATCAATCAAGTTGTAGTCTTGTCGGAGCTGCTGAAGTTGCCCCTGTAGATCTTCAACGCGCCCCTGTAGGTCAGGCAGCTTTTTGTTTACAAAATCGATTCCGCGTCGTACATCGGCTTGCCGAGACTCTAAGCTGTAATCCAAATAAGCCTGCGCCAGCAGCCTGGTAAAGGCTTCTGCGGCTTTGGGTTCCTGGCTCTGAAATGTAACGCCTAAGATCGTCGAAGCCCCTGTGGTAGCGGTTGCTTTGGCATCTCTGCCGCCAATGGTGAACGTTAGATTGGGCGCAACTACGCCATAGCAGGAATTTAGCGCATCTTCGTCAAACGTTCTGAATTTAACGGGTCGTCCGGCACTAGCGCTGACCAACGCACTACAGGCTCCTGGGTTCTCTGCTTCTAGCTTTTGCAGCGCGGGTCTAACCAGCCGAGGGCTAGAGAGAACTTTAATCAAATCTGTGTTGACCGTACCAGGCTGATCGGTCTGCCCGGTCAACGACCCCGGAACTGAGGCAATTACTGCTGACTCAGCGTTGTTGGGTTCGATCAAGATCTCAAAGCCCGTGGCATATCTAGGTGGACTCAGCAGGGCAGCGGCTCCGGCTGCTGAGCTAACGGCGATCGTCACGCCTGCAATCAACAGCGCTTTTCGTCTGAGGGTGGCAAAAACCTGACCGAGATCGAGTCCTCCTTCACTCGGTTGAACCATCGGAACGGTAGGAGTAGATGAAACGGGAGGAGTTTGAGCAGCCTTCATGGTTCTTTGGGCGAGTGTAATGGACGATTAGCAAGGGGCGAGCGATACCACACAGCAGACGTACCCCCTTTCTTCTCTTATCATTCGAAGATATCGATGAACCGGAAAGGCGCGGTAATCACATTGACCAAACCATTCAGTGGGTTCAAGATCGTACCGAGGGCATCCCCAACGCTTGCCAAGCCCGATCGCCGTACGATCACAACATCGTTGTTGCGGAGCGCTGGGTTACCAGCATCGTTAATTCCGCGCTCAAAGTCGATATCGATATCTTGCTTCGTCACGGTTCCATCAGGATTCAGGCGAATCAGGTCAACGCTGCCGCGACGTGCTCGTGTGTTAAAGCCCCCCGCTGCCAAAATTGCCTGGTTTAGCGGCGTATTGGGTGGAACTTCTACAACGCCAGGAGCTGTGACTTCACCCACCACATTGATCCGGATGCGATCGGGCGAGAAGCTAGCGGTGGCAATTTGTGCAGCTTCAGCGGGCGTAGGCTGGGTCGCTGTAGGAATCACGACGGTATCGCCTTCCTGCAGAAGGGCATCCTGTCTTAGATCGCCTTCAGTCAGCAGCGCCCACAGGTTGACCTTGAAGGACTGTTCAGTTCCTGCTCGGGTGAGGCGGCGCACCTCCACTTCACGGATGTTGGCAAGTGGCTTAATGCCGCCTGCCGCCTGAATTGCCCGCGTCACGGTCGGCAAAGTGCTGCTGCCTGTGTTGCTGCCCACTGTGCCTGCCTCTTCAGTGGTGGAGGTTTCACCGGTAACGGAATACGTACCCGGACGGAAGACTTCGCCGACGATCGCAATGTTAATCGGGCGCTCCTCCTGAGCCGAAAAGCTGGTGGATGCTAGCACCGCAGACTCTGCTAAATCCACGTTTGTTTCGGGAATGTAGACTGTATCGCCATCGCGTAAGGGAATGTCATAGCGTAGATCGCCCGTTTGGATAAGCTGCCACAGGTCTACGTTGATCACCTGCTCTAGCCCGCTCTGCTGCGGACGGCGAATCTGCACGTTGCGGACATCGGCAATGCGGGTGAGTCCGCCTGCAGTTTGCAAAAGCTGCGTCACCGTTGGATATTGAGCGCCATCTTGACTGATGGTGTAGGAACCGGGGCGATTGACTTCGCCTGCAATACCGATCTCTAGCGGGCGGCGGGTTAGCAAGCTAATCGTGACGATCGGCCGCCTGAGGAACTGCCCATAAGCTGCTGAAACGGCAGCTGTTGCTTGCTCGATCGTCAATCCCCCCACCGGAATTTTGCCGACCAGAGGCAAATTGAGCGCTCCATCGATCAACACGTCGGTTTGTCCGCTGTATTGAGGCACCTGAAAAATATCGATCTGGACGCGATCGCCCGATCCCAGCACATAGGGAGCCTCCGGCTGTAAATAAACGTTCGATCGGACTGGGGGGGCGCTGGGCGTTGTTCTGGGAGCTGCGTTGGGAGCTGCGTTGGGAGCTGCATAGGGAGCCGGGCTAGGAGTCGCGCTAGGAACTGCACTAGGAACCGGCGTGGACATCTGAGCAACCGGAGGTGCAGGGGTGGACACAGGTGAAGCGGCGGGCGCAACAGGAGTAGCGGCAGGCAGCGGTGCGGCAGCGGGCAGTGGTGTAACGGCAAGCGCAGGATAAGCGGTTGTAATGGTAGCAAGTATCAGCCCCACGGGCTGAACCACTGATTCAATTGAGCTTGCAAAACGTTGGCGTGGCATAGGCGACGTAAGCGTCCAATCTACGGCAATCTCCAAACTTTTCACACCCTGCCCACTTCAATCAGACCGAAATGTCATTATTTTCTGGGAAGTTCACATAAACTTCAAACGCCGAAATGCCAAACAGCTCTCCAAAGGCACACTAGGGGCGGCTTAGGAGCGGGTCTCCTCAGCCCTACTACTTCTGCGGTAGTCTGGAAGGAGGCTTAAATGCTCTATTTCACAATTGGATTTTTAAAGGGCTATGGACAATCGCCTGCTTCCGGTTATCTACTTAGGAATTTTGGTTGTTTTATTGAGCGCAGCCAGCTGGTTTGTCCTTCGACAAATTTGGCGATCGCGCCGCACCGAGTTAACGCTGTCACGGCTACAGAAGAAACTGACGCAGGAAAAAGGCACTGCGCAGGAATACTATGAGCTAGGCGGCATTTTGCTAGACAAACGGCTGTACACGCAAGCCATCACGCTATTTCAAAAAGCGCTGAAGTCAAAAGACCTTCAAGGCGAAGAAAACCGAGCGCTGCTGCTGAATGCCTTAGGCTATGCTTATGCTGCCCAGGAACAGTTTGACCTGGCGATCAAACACTACAAAGAAGCTATAGAGCTGCTGCCCAACTATTCGGTTGCGCTAAACAACTTAGGCTTTGCCTACGAGAAAAAGCAGCTAACGACGCAAGCGCTGCAATCTTATGAAGAGGCTATCTCTATCGATCCCAAAAATGCGGTTGCTCGGCGCCGGGCGGAATCTTTGCGAAAGCGGCTGGTTCCCTCGTCGTGACGCGCGGGCTTGACTGGCAGGCAGATCCCTTCATTTAGGATTCCCATCACGCAATGCTTCCAGGAGAACTGTGATGCTAACCTATATTTTGGCGCTGGCAGTGGGCTTGGGTAGCTTTGGGCTGTACCTGTCTGCCTTCTGGTTTCCGGCAGTCTACCGCAAATACGATCTGGTTTGGAGCGGGGTTGGGCTGTTCTATGCGCTGGTTCTCTGGGTCTGTGCTGGACAGATCAAGGGTGGAGTTTTGATAGGGCAGATGGCAAGTGTGGCGCTGCTAGGCTGGTATGTCTGGCAAACGCTGGAGCTGCGCTGGCAGCAGCTGCCGATCGCCCAACGTCCTGCCTTTCTAGAAACAGCAAATTCGTTTGCCGCAGTCGCACAAATTCAACTGAAGCGGCTCCAAGCTCGCGTTGAGGATGGCTCCTGGAAATCTCTGCTGTACAGCTGGATCGATCGCGCTCCTGCCCAGCTTGTGGTTGTGCTAAAAGTGTGGCAGAGCCAGCTAGAGGCATTGCTTAGCACCACGTTCCAGCCGCAGCAGTTTGAGGACAGCCAAGACCGCAACCAAGATGCTGCTAGATCGTCTATTCCGTCTTCTTCAAAGGTAGTAGAGGACGTTTCCACTGCAGCGGTAGAAGTCAAAACACCTCCGGTTGGGGAGGGAGTGGTCGCAGAATGGGATGAGCTAGAACCAGAAAGCCACCCAGAGATGGAAACTATGGATAGCGCTAAAAACATCGCTGTATCAAAATCTGTAACTCGGCATCCGGACGAGTTGTAGAACCTTATGGTTAAGAGGAATCACTCCTCACGCACCTCATGTATGAGAAGCAGCCCCAAGGGGCTGCTTTTTCATTGGAAAAGATTTCCCTGACGTTTCTCTCGTTGCAGGTCAGTTGCAGGCTTTTAGCCTGCAGTGCGCTTCTGAATGCCTCGCCTTCTATCGCTGTACTGAAGGCAAAGCCTCCGAAGCATCATTTCTAGGCAAAGGCTGGGGAATGCGGAAAGCCTGCCGCACTTCCACCTGCAAGAACATCCAAGACAGAAAAATTAGGGCAACTTAAACTGCTACAAACGTTGTTCCACTTGCCCTGCCGTT
Organism: Phormidium tenue FACHB-886; assembly: GCF_014764505.1. Classification (GTDB taxonomy): domain Bacteria; phylum Cyanobacteriota; class Cyanobacteriia; order Elainellales; family Elainellaceae; genus FACHB-886. Next base: position 23,290 of record NZ_JACXWX010000003.1, on the reverse strand, counting down.
ATAGCGCTATGCGCATGCGCTAGGACAAACCTTTTACACAAAAAGAATTTCAATCCAGGCGCGGTGCGCCATAGCAACTGCTACAGCGGTGGGACCGGGACATTTTTTTGGGCGCACCGCACTCATAAGAATGTCTTGAATGTAATGGTGGCAGCTATAAACATATTTTGATCTGTGGGATATGGCTTTACTCAAGGACTTTTCTATCTCTGCGGTCATTGCTGGCTTTGTTACCGTCCTGGTTGGCTTTACCAGTTCAGCCGTTATTGTGTTTCAAGCGGCCCAAGCCCTCGGTGCTTCAGTCAGCGAAATTGGTTCCTGGATGTGGGCCCTGGGCTTGGGCATGGGTCTCACTTCTATTGGGTTATCCCTGCGCTACCGAGTGCCGATTGTCACCGCTTGGTCTACGCCCGGTGCGGCGATGCTCATCACCACTGCAGCAGGTGTCACTATGCCAGAGGCGATCGGTGCTTTCCTGGTTTCGGCAGTTCTGCTTACACTCTGCGGCTTTAGCGGCTGGTTTGAGCGCATTATCAACCAAATTCCTATGTCGATCGCCTCAGGAATGCTGGCTGGTGTCTTGCTGCGCTTTGGGCTGGATATCTTCACCGCTATGCAAACCCAGTTTGCCCTTACCTTTGCCATGTTCTGTGCTTACTTGGTTGCCCGCCGCTTCTTACCGCGCTATGCGGTAATTTCTGCCTTGGTGCTGGGCATTTTGATTGCGGGTACCCAGGGATTGCTGCACCTGGAAACCGTGCGTCTGCAGCTAGCGCAGCCTGTTTTAACGCTGCCGCAGTTCTCGATCGGGGCGCTGGTGGGGGTGGCGCTGCCGCTGTTTGTGGTGACTATGGCATCTCAAAACGTACCGGGGGTTGCGGTGATTCGGGCATCCGGATATTCTGTGCCCCTCTCGCCGCTGATCGGCTGGACAGGAGCTGCAACAATTGTCCTCGCGCCATTTGGCGGGTTTGCTTTGAACCTTGCTGCCATTACTGCCGCGATCTGTATGGGGCGAGAAGCGCACGAAGATCCAGCCAAGCGATATGTTGCGGCTGTCGCGGCTGGTGTGTTTTACATGGTGATTGGGCTATTTGGGGCAACGGTAGGCGCTGTGTTTGCAGCGTTTCCTAAGGAACTTGTCCTGGCGATCGCCGGACTCGCGCTTTTAGGAACGATCGGTAATGGGCTAGCAGCAGCGCTAATCCATGAAAAAGAGCGGGAACCTGCGCTTGTAACATTTCTCGTGACAGCATCCGGTGTCACACTATTTGGAATCGGCTCGGCGTTCTGGGGGCTGGTGGGCGGCGCCTTGTCGCTGATGTTATGGCGCTCTAATATAGCCAAGCCTCTATAGCTAAGCTCCATACTTCTACATAGAGCTCATTTCGTCTAGCTGCACCGTTGCAAACAGCCCGATCGCCAGTCCTCCTATAGAAATTAGCGACAGAATCAACAAGGTCTGCAGCCGCGAGAAGCGAGCGCTCTCTAAATCAAGCCGAGCTAGTAGCTCAGCGGCGATCAGCACTACAAAATAGTTTGTGATGCCGAACCACACAATGGCGATCGTCACGCCCATGGAAAGAATGATGATCAAACTAAAATAGCCAATATCCGACCGCAGCCATCGGTTTAAAAATAGCTTTAGCCCATCAAACAGCGTGGTTAGCAGCAAGGCCTGCAGCAGCGTGAAACTAAGTACCAATCCCCATGCGAGAAAAGCTGTGGTAGAGAAAGTAAGGAACTGGTTAAAGGTATGGGTAAGGAACCAGCTAAAGGTAGCGTAGGCAGCAAGCAGCAGCAGCAGCGACAGCCAGGGCAATTGGTGTTTGCGATCGGGTCGATTCACAGCCATCAGTTTTGGGATCTGCCTTCGCGGGAAATGTTATGGACACCCTACAGAGCGTCTGTACAGACTATATCGTGTCTCCTCTCTAGTCAGCCTGTAGAAGCCCTAATGTTTATTCTCTGTCTTTGCGGACTGGTGTCTTTGCTGACCGATCTGCACTCGGTTCAATCTGTTTCAATCAGTGCATCTGCCACCAGCTCTGCCAGCTTTTGGGCTGCACCTGCCTCCCCCCGCACCTGCCGCAGCCTAGCGCGGATCTGCTCCAGCTTTTCTGGATGCTTCAGCCAGTCAATTGCTAGTCCTGCCACTGCCTCTGGCTGTAGCTTGCCGACCAGCTCTGGGACGATCGCCTCGCCCGCCCAAATATTGGGCCAAGCCAGCAGCCGCGACTTCTGCAAAAACCACCAGTTGATTAGCTTGGCAAAGGCCGCGCCTGCACCAGGCAGATTGGCAAGCAGACCCGGCAGCCCATCCCAAGCCCGCATGGCATCTAGCTGCTGGGTTGGAATCACAACAATCATGGGCACTGCCAGCGCTCCTAGCTCGGCTGTGTTTGCGCCCACCGTTGTAAAACATAGCCGACACTGCGCCAGCAAATCATACGCAGGCGAGGTTGTCCATAGCTCGATCTGCAGCCCATCAGCAGTCTTCAAACAAGGATCTTGAGGCGGCGGTTTGTGGATCAGAGTTGCCCCCGTTTCTCCAAAAATCTCTACCATGGGGTTTTCAGTTGGGTTGGCAAACCGAGCCAGCGTTGGTAAATCTAGCGTTGGCGCAACCGGAATCACAAAGCGCAAATCTGGAAAAGCCTGGCGCAAATGACGCGCAATCGCCAATGCCAATGGCACACCCTGAGCTAGCTTGGCAGATTTAGAGCCGGGCAAGAAACCAATGAGAGGAGTAGAGGTTTGAGGCTCTCCGACCGCCCTTCCCGCCTCCGCCATCAGATCGCCCACCACCGTCCCCTTGTAGGCATACTGGCGCGGCATTCGATCGATCAGCTCAGCCTTCATCACACCAAACCGATCGACCCAGCGATGCCAGCGCGTCTCCCATTCGCCATAAACGACGACCCGGTAGCCCAGCCGCTTGCCGATTACCACCGAGAAGAACTGATCGCCGCCTAAAAACAGCACCACGCCTTGCTTGCGCCAGTCCCACCCTGCTGCTGTTTTGCCCGATAGCAAAAAAGGAAAGAACTGCTCAGCAGCCTGTACCCGGTCGATCTCCGAATAGCTTTGGGCAATAGCAACCTCGCGTCCGCTGGCATTGGGACAGGGCGACAGCACCAGCGAAATGCGGATGCGATCGCGATCTTCGCCAAGCTGCTGCCGCAACGCCTGCACCACCGGACGAACCCAGGTGGTGAGTTCGCCAGGTCCATTTGAGAGAATCAGAATATCGATCGGTTTCATCAGCTAATCCGACGGAGAGGGGGGGATTCGAACCCCCGTTGGATGTGACTCCAAACTTGATTTCGAGTCAAGCGCATTCAACCACTCTGCCACCTCTCCACAAGATATTGTACTGTGTGTTGGGCAAATCGCTGCACGTCACAAAGCGGCTTTACGCTTGCTAAGGTGCCTCACTCAGTACCGTAGTCACTATTCCCTGTTTGCCCTGCCACTGCATTGCTCCAGTTTGCTCGATCGCATACACCTGCACCTGATGCTGATCCAGCCAGCCTTGGGTAGGGGAATTTGCCTTAAGCCGTAACTGTGGAGCAATTGCCATCTTGGGGCTGACTGCCTCCAGCACCGCGGTATCAAGTTCGCGTCCTCTCCACCAAAGAACCTGCGATCGCGGCAGGAGGCGACCTTGCTTAGCACGTCGGTAATCAGCAGGCGACAGAGCGTTCAGCAAGAGCCAGCTTTGGTCGCCAACCTGAATTTTTAGCGCACCCGGACTCAAAAATTGGATCGTCGTAGATTTCCAGCGCAGCGTTTGGCTATCAGACAGACGGAGCTGATCGCTGTGCCGGGCCTGTAGCTGCTTCAGGAAAGCAGCGTAGGCTGACTGAAAGACAGCGAGTGAGGCTGCCTCACTCGCTGCCGTAGGAACGGCAGGCTGGTGGTAAAGCATCCGAATTGGCACTGCTGCAGCGATCTGCTCCCAGCTAGCAAAATCGGCAGGTTTCAAGGCAGGGGCGATCGCCCAATCGATCTGGTTAATACCCTGTTGCTGCAAGAATGGCAGAATTGTGAAGCGAGTCTCAGGCTCATCGCCAATGTTGATCAGCATTGCCGTACCCCGGTCTTGAATTACCACCACCGGATCGCCTGCCGTTGCCAATAGCGTCACCTGCTGCCAAGAAGCTGCTTTTACCCCTGCCGGAACTGCCACCAGGCTAATACCCAGCACCAGCGCCAGCCACCAATAGGGCTGCAGCCGTCGCCATTGCCAAACCAGCACAATCAGCCCATATAAAATCAATACCTGCAGCGGGCTAATAGTGCCTACCGCATACTGGCTACCTGGCAGCCGATTTCCCCAGCGGGCGATCTCAATAAACAGCCACAGCGGATAGTGCAGCAGCCCAGCCGCAAAGCTACCGAGCGGTGGGTAAAGCAGCGCCAACAGCGCGCTAGCCATCCCGCCTAAACTCACTAGCACAATCAGCAGCCCCACGATCGCATTGACGAGCACGCTATATGGCAAAAAAATGCTGAACGAGAAGAGCTGGATGGGCAGCGTCCAGAGACTAGCGGCAATAGGCACAGCAAACAAAGAAGCGATCGCGCTGGGCAGCCAGTCGAGCCATTTGCTGAGGATGGGAACCGTGACCAGCAGCCCCAGAGTTGCCAAAAAACTGAGCTGAAAGCCCAAATCCCAGATTAGGCTGGCATCATAGATCAAAATCACAGTGGCCGCAGACAGCAGCAAGCCGAGCGGTTTCACCTTGCGATCGATACTGAGTGCAAACAGCGCCGCGCTGCCCATCAGCGCTGCCCGCAGCACAGAAGGCTCCGCGCCAGTTAGCCCAAGGTAGCCCAAGATGACGCCATTGCCGATCGCCAACCGCCAGATCACCGACCAGCGTTGCGTCAGCGTCACTACTACCACAATCAACAGTGAAACCTGGGCACCAGAGGCGGCTAGGGCATGAGTCAAGCCTGCTTTGCGAAACTCATCCTGTAGCTCGGTAGACACATCCACCGCCGACTTACCGATCGCTATTGCGCTCAGTAAATGTCCTTCAGCGGCTCCCAGCCCAGCCTCCTGCGAACGAACAATGCGCTGCCGCAGCAGCCAAGACAGCGGCGGTGGTGGCTGGATTTCTGCGAGCTGAATTGCCTGCCCCGTCAATCCCGAAAAAATCCCGTCCTTGGCTAAAAACTTCTGGAAGTCGAAGCCGCCCGGATTTGCCGCAGGATCGGGTTTGTAGAGCGAGCCAGCCACAGCCACCTTGAGCCCTGGATAGAGCGCTTCTCCCTGCTCTAGCGGCACCGTTACATACACCGTTCCCCCGATCGCCTGCCTCGGAATCAGCGCTTTGCCTTCCTGCGTTGCCGCTACCTCAGCCGCCGTCAGATGAAACCTGTAGCGATCGCTGCGAGTGCGGCGGGGGACTGTGGCGATCGTCCCTTTCACCTCAAACTGCTGTCCCCACTCGGGCTGGACTGCCGTGGCGATCGGCTGACAAATTCCATTGTGGGGGCTATTCAGCCAGCGGCAAATATCGTTTGCGGCAGGCTGAGGCAAACTCCGCTGAAACTGGAGCATCCCTAGCAGACCCACCACGGTAGCCGCTAGCCACCAGCTTGCCTTGGGAGCCGAGCGCCACTTCAGCAACCGCCTTGCTACAGGCATAATTGCCCCTGCTGCTAGAAGAACGATCATTCCAATGGGCAGTCCTAAAAACTGCCCTGGCAACCCGGTCAGCAATAGCCCCGCAATGTATGCCAAACACATTAGCGCGATCCGATCTGCCAGCATAAAAAACACCCCGAAGACAACAGGCTGCCTCTCCGGGGTGTCAACCTTGAAGCATCAGGCGCAAAGATTACCTCATCTTCTAGATTGCCAATCCCAGCTTTAAGCCAAATAAGGCATGGAGAAACAGTAGACACAGCGCGATACTGCCCAAATAGGCGTGAATCGTCCGCAGCCCACCGCTATTCTTCCCAAAACCCGTAGCAGCGATCGCGGCATTGACCGTCAGTAGCAGCAGGGCAGTGGAGCCTGTCCAAAAGTGAGGACTCTGCAAAATCGGCTGCTTTTGCATCACCAGCGACAAAACGCCGCCTGTATATCCCAGCGCAATAAACAAAAACATCAGCGGCGCAATTTTGCGGTGGGCCGCCCGGCTTTTGGCTGCCGCCGTTGGGTCTGACAGGGTTGCCCCTTCTGGGGTTGCTGGTTGCGCTGCCAGCACCCGCCCCCGCCAGCCCGTCAAGCCCACGGCACTGCCCATCACAAACACCACGATCGCCATCATCAGCGGATGTCCCCAGTGGACAATTGGCTCTGGCAAATCCATATCCCGAAACCAAGCCGCGATCGGCTCCAGCATCTGACTTAACTGATACCCCACCGGATTTACTAACGACATTGAATTCTCCTTAGCTGCAAACACATTCAACTCAAAAACCGGCTTAACAATTTGTAAAAAATATTGTACGCGCTTCCCACAGCACCTGCGCTCAAAGTCTTCGTCATTCCCTTCCCCATAAATGGCAAGATCAAAAAGCAAGAACACCCCTCACCTTTATGACCACGATTTGGGAGCTAGATTTTTACTCGCGTCCAGTGCTTGATGAAAACCAGAAGAAGCTTTGGGAAGTGCTGATCTGCGAGAGTCCTTTGCAGGTTAGGGCGCAGCCAGAGGCACTGTTTCGCTACTCTAAATATTTTGCCAATACAGAGGTAAATTCTGTTTCGCTGAAAACTGCTGTGCAGGAGGCGATCGCCACTGCCCCCAACCCGCCCGCCCGAGTGCGCTTCTTTCGGCGGCAGATGAGCAACATGATTACTAAAGCCTGCGAAGAAGCTGGGGTTCCTGCTTATCCTAGCCGCCGTACTTTAGCTCTGCACCAGTGGATCGAGCAGCGGATGGAAGACTATTACCCGACGTTGCCCAACTACCAGGCAGGCAGCAACCCCTCAGTTGCCCTACCCACGGCCGCGCCGCAGCCTCTGCCAGCCGCGCTGATTGGTGAAAAGTGGCGGTTTGTCTCGCTGGAGGCCAGTGCCTTCGAGGAGATGCCAGAGTGGGACATTGGCTTTAGCGAAGCCTTTCCCCCCACGTTGTTTGGTGCTAGCCCCACCACCTCCATTCCTGGTGTAATCATCTACTCCTCGCGCGCCTTGCCCTTAGCAGGCTGGATGTCTGGATTAGAGCTAGCCTGCCTCAAATTCCGGCGAGATCTGGCTCAGCTCGTGCTAGAAACCGGAGCTAACGATGCCTGGATCTTAGCGAGCTTGCCCAACCCCGCTTTACAGGCAGAGGCAGAGGGTTTTGAGAAAACCAAGCAGCAGGCAAACCAAATTCACTTTGTAGCGGTGCAGTCTGACCCTGCTTCTGAGTCGTTTGCCGGATTTTGGCTAATGCAGGAATTGAATCTAGCCTAATGTCCCCCAATCCCGGAAGATAGAAAAGCAAGCGGGATAGATCACCTTTCAAGTTTTCGGGGGTGGGCTGTGTCTACCTTCCGAAAACTCGTGCGATTCCCACGAGGCGACTCATTCAGCATTTGAACAGTCCTTATGAGTTTTAACAACTCGCAGCCCCCAGCAGAAGACTCCCTCGCGGAACAACTGCTAGAACTGGCGTTGCGATCGGGCGCAGAAGCAGCAGAGGTCTTTCAATCTGGCTCGATGTCACGTCCCGTCTTCTTCGAAGCCAATCGATTGAAACAGCTAGAAAGCTCCCAGGCTGAGGGCATTGCCCTGCGGCTTTGGCAGCGGGGTCGTCCGGGGCTGGCCGTTGCCTACGGAGCGGTTTCGCCGCAGGCACTCGTCGATCGGGCCTTGGCGATTAGCCAATTGAATGAGCCAGAGCCGATCGAACTGGCTACATCTGCCACGCAGATCCACTACCCGGATCTGGGGGTAGCCGTTCCAGTCTCGCAGCTTGTGGAGTGGGGCAAAGAAGCGATCGCCTTGGTGCGTGAGGTCTACCCAGAAGTGCTCTGTGCTGCCGAGTGGGAGTGCGATATGGAAACAACCCGTTTGATGAACTCACGCGGGCTGGACTGCGGCTACACCGACACTACGCTAAGCTGCTTCCTGTCGGCAGAGTGGGTGCGCGGCGAAGATTTTTTGAGCGTTTCAGATGGGCAGACCCAGCGCGATCGCCTCGATCCAATGGCGCTAGCGCAAGAGGTGCTGCAGCGGCTCGCCTGGGCACAGACCAACATTGCTCCACCTAACGGCCGAGTGCCCGTGTTGTTTACTGCCAAAGCTGCTGATATGCTGTGGGACACTGTGCAGGCTGCCCTCAACGGCAAGCAGGTGATCGAACGGGCTTCACCCTGGAGCGATCGTCTGGGTGAACCTGTAACCTCGCCAATTCTCACTCTGTCGCAGCAGCCGGATGCCGGGCCTTTTAGCTGCCCCTTTGATGATGAAGGCACCCCCACCCGCCCCATTACTTTCATTAAGAATGGGACACTGCAGCTGTTTTATACCGATCGAACCATTGGGCGGGCTTTGGGGAGCGGCACCACAGGGAACGGCTTCCGTCCGGGGCTGGGCAGCTATCCCACTCCCGGATTGTTTAACCTGCTGATTCAGCCTGGTTTTAAGTCGCTGTCTGAGCTAATTGCCAATCTCGACCAAGGCATTGTGATCGATCAAATGCTGGGCGGGAGCGCCGGGATTTCGGGTGAGTTTTCGATCAATGTTGATTTGGGCTATCGAGTGGAGCGGGGTGAAATTATTGGGCGAGTCAAAGACACCATGGTGGCGGGCAACATCTACGCAGCGCTGAAGAATGTGGTGGAATTGGGCGACGATGCAGGCTGGAATGGGTCTTGCTATACGCCTTCTGTCACGGTGGAAGGGCTTTCGACCACAGGACGGAGTGAGAATTAGTCGCCGCACCGAATTAGACAGTGGCGCGGCGCAAGAACAGCTCCCAAAGCCGACTGGCGGGTTCAGCCAAACATTGCTCGATCGTCAGCGATCGCAGTTCTGCGCCGGGTTCCACTGAAGTGAGTTGAAATCCGGTTGCCTGTACTTCTTCAAGAAAGGCTTTCGGGTTGGCGTAGCGCTCGGCGGCAAATTCCATAACGATGATTAGCTGCGGGTTGAGCTGAATGGTCTTCTGCATGCCGCGCCAGACTTGCTCCTCTGCGCCTTCCACATCAATTTTGATGAAATCAACCCGCTGCCAATCGGCAGTTAGCTGATCGACCGTGGTGGTTTCAGCGGCGATCGACTCTGCTGCCGGAGACAAATTCCACATGATTGATGCCCCACCCGGACAATCTGGCAGCACCGAGAGCTGGACAGTTTCCCCAGCGCGATCGCTAACTGCCTTGGGAACTATATTTGTCCAGGCATTAAAGCCGTTCGCTAATACCGTTTTTTGCATCAGGGCTACCAGCCGTGGGTTTGGTTCTACTGCCACCACCCGCCCCGCTGCTCCCGCTGCACAGGCCATCACGACTGTATGGTAGCCCTGGTTTGCCCCAATATCGAGGCAGTACCAACCGGGCTGCACAGTCCGCAGCATCAGCAGCGTCAGGCTCGGTTCCCAAAAGCCATTCAGACAAAAATGCGGCAAAATTTGGGCATCTCTGGCATCGCCGTAGAGCATGAACCCGGACAGGATACGGCACAAAACGACCTGATCTCCCAGGTAGGTGCTGTGGCAGGCAAGCCGACAAACGGCTAAAAACTCATCAGTGGAGAGAGCAGCTAGCACTTTGCTGCTGCGGATAATTCTTAGGCTCTGCGTTTGCCGCTCCAGTTTATTAAGTTTTTGAGTGAGCTGGCTAAGGCGCTTCAGCAGTGTAGCTAGCTGGCTAGAAACTTCCTGGAGACGATCGGGCAAAGATCTCAGGGCATTCAGCAATTGCAAAATCATTCTCCTTTTGATGCAAGACAACCCAGGTTTTGTCGCAATTTTTAGCCGCAATTTTCAGCGACGTCAGAGGTTTATGTCGGTCGGCACACTGCAAGCCTCCTTTTTTCAAGCGTTCTATTTCATCTGCTTAATACACAGATTGACACTTTTGAGCGCTTGCCGTTTACTGAACTTGAACCCTTGTCCTTTGTGAGGAGAAAAATTATGGGTGATCTAATTCTGTTTATTGTGGCAGCGATCGTCACAGCAATCAGTTTGATTATTATTTCCAAAATTCCGTTCCTGGGAGTTGAGATCGATAGTGTTAGCAAGGCGCTGATCTCCGGACTTATATTCGGCTTGCTGACTGCGTTTGTCAAACCAATTCTTTCATTTTTGGCCGCGCCAATCACCTTTCTCACTTTTGGTTTGTTTGCCTTCGTGATCAATGTGATTATCTTTGGGCTAGCCGCCAAACTAGTTGAAGGTTTTAGGTTGCGGAATGGTTTTGTGAGTGCCATTTTGGGCGCAATCGCCCTTAGCATCATCAACAGTATTCTCTTTCAAATTTTGGGGTCAATTGGTTTAATTCCGGCGGTGGTGTAGTTGCTCACTCCAGCAGAAACGTCTGCCAATTGATCGTAGAACTAGCGCTAGGAACTCAAAGATTTGTCGCTTCTGAAACCTATTTGAGAGACGTAGAATTCTGCGTCTCTCTGCCTTTTGATAGAAAACACTGAAAGGAAAGGCTCGCGAGGGATAGAGCAATCGTCTCTGGTGAGAGCAAAAATCTATTTTTTGTAAAAAAATTCAAAACGCTATTTATGGAGTGAACTATTGGATATTGACCAAAATACTTCCTACATTTAGTAATTGAAATCAGATGAGCGATCGATCAATGCCGCTCTACATCTAGCGTCTTGAGGATTTCCGGGTAAAAATAAAGATAAAGTAAAAATAAGTTGGGCTACTTCTAATTCATCCTATTTAGGATCAACGACGTCACCCCGTCTCTAGAGATGTCCAACTTTTCTACTGCAAAGGATAGGAGTGTGCTTTTGTTTTTGCGCGGTGCTGCCCTACAAAGCAAAAAATTGCTGTTGTTAGAGGTGTTAACTGCTTCAAAAGCTAACAGAAACTAACTCCACTCTGGTTGAGGCGAATCGCATTGGTTTTCTGCCCAAACAAGTCTGTCTTGTTTGGATTCATTTATAAGCTAGAAAACTTATAAGCTAGAAAACCATGAAATCTCCTCCATCGCTGACGCTGGTGAAGCCATTAAAAAGCAAAGCTCGGTGCTGCTACACCGAGCCTTGCTAACCGTTTCACCTGAGTCTGAATTCACAACAACAAAGTGAGCAAGGAACCCATGAAACTCCTAGCGTTAATTCACCCTGCTCTTGCGGAGCAGCCTACAGAGAGACCTCCTGAACTGATGAAACTGAAGCAATTTAAGTTGCAGACTCCCAAATTGTCAAGCCTGACTTCAGGGTTTATTTGGAAAGGTTTGCTGTCTGTAATGGCGATCGCCTCCGTTCTAAGCATTGCCCCCAAAGCTTCGGCGGATCTGTTCTTTGGGAATACTGGCTCAGACGTTCGCAACCTCCAGACCGCTCTGGGTATCTCTGCGGATGGCGTCTATGGAAGAGAAACCGAACTAGCGGTGATCCGCTATCAGCGGAGCTGTGGCTTGCAGGTAGATGGGATTGCCGGAGATGACACCCTCAGCTCGATCGCTTCTGGAACCTGCATTGCTGATGGCGACTTCCGTCCTATTTTCCCAGGTGATGATGAAGGTTTCCGTCCAATTCTGCCGGGTGGAGAAGTTGGTGGTCCTTATGTAGTCGTAGTGCCGGATACAAGCCGATTAGACGACGTACAGCAGTTTGTGCCCAATGCTTTCTTGGCTGACGCATCCGGCGAGCGCGGTGAATATATCAACGCGGGTGGCTATAGATCGCGTGAGGATGCCGGTGAGGCATCCAATCGTCTCCGGAATAACGGCTTGCCAGCACGAGTTGTTTTTCGTCCATAGAAGCAGGCAAAGATTTAAGGAAGGCAAGGAGTGCAGTCTCCTTGCCTTTTTGTTTTTGCGATCGCAGATCCACACTCTTAAATAACGGTTTTCTCACCCCAGCCGCTAAATTTTTTTTAATAGAATCAAAATATCGCTTCCAGGCTTATGCAAGTCTTGTATCGATTTTGTATCCATAGTGCATTTTGTGGATTAGGAAGTTTAGAACGTATCGCTAAACGCACATCTTTTACGGACTTGCTGCTCTAGAAAGCCTGTCGATTCAGAGACAGAACTCATTGGATAAGGAAAGTTAGATAAGGGAAGCTGGATATGAATCAGATCAAAACAGTTGGTTTATTAGGTTTACTTAGTGGGCTTCTAGTGGCAATTGGCTACTTCTTGGGCGGCTCCAGCGGTGCGTTGCTTGGCTTAGTTTTTGCGGCTGCTACAAATTTATTCTCCTGGTACTCGTCGGATAAGATCGCCCTCGCTGCCTATCGCGCTCAGCCGATCGAGCCTGCTCAAGCCCCCAAACTCTACCAGATAGTGCAGCGGCTGAGCCAGCGAGCAGGCTTGCCCATGCCGAAGCTTTATCTGATTCCGACAGAAGGCGCAAACGCTTTTGCGACCGGGCGCGATCCTCAACACGCTGCTGTTGCTGTCACGCAAGGGATTGTTAACATGCTGCCCGAAGATGAGCTAGAGGCAGTGATCGCCCACGAACTGAGCCACGTCAGAAACCGCGATACGCTAACTCAAGCGGTTGCTGCAACCGTTGCAGGGGCAATCTCTTATCTGGCGCAGGTGCTGCAATTTGGGGCAATGTTTGGCGGGTTCTCTCGCCAAGACGAGCGGGGTGGTGGGGGCAATCCGATCGCGCTGTTGACGACGATTATTTTGGCACCGTTGGCTGCTACGGTCATTCAATTGGCGATCTCTCGCACCCGTGAATTTGAAGCAGATGCTGGCTCGGCTCGGTTGACAGGCAATCCACGCGCGTTGGCGAGAGCCTTGCAGCGGTTGGATGCCAGCGCCCGTCAGATGCCGATCGGTGTTAACCCTGCCTTTGAGCCGCTGCTGATCATGAACGCTATTCCCAAGCAAGCCTTTAGCAGCCTCTTCTCAACGCACCCCTCGACAGAAGCCCGCATTGAAAATCTGCTGAAGCTGGAGCGGGCGCTGGGTTCGTCACGAGTGCCTCAGTCGCCGCTGAGCTTCTAGGCTGCTTGCCTAAGGCTTACACAAGTCCATATGCCCATCCAGCTAAACCGTTTTATATGAAAGCCCCGCTTCGTAGAGTTTTCATATAAAACGGCTTTTAATTTGGGCGCATAGCCCTATAGTGGAGGCGCTGTAGCGAAGGAGTGAGCGAAGCGCATTTCTCTACATTTCTCTACTAAGTGTGTTTAATTTGCCCTCTTCCTGGGAGGCAACGGTAAAGAGCTGACCGAACGATCGCCAACTTTTCTGATCAGGATTTCAACCAATGCTGGATAATGGAAGGGTTTTCACTCGAATCCGTCGGCGACGCGATCGCTACGGCTGCTGTGAATCAATTCTTTCAGGCGAACCTGTCGCCCCTTCCATTAATCCTTCATCCCTATATTTCTTCCATGCGTACTCTCTATTGCGGTCAACTCCGCGCCGAACATATTGGGCAAACCGTCACTCTGTTTGGTTGGGTCGATCGCCGTCGAGATCATGGAGGCGTGATTTTCGTGGATTTGCGCGATCGCACGGGCATTGCTCAGATTGTCAGCGATCCAGAACGAACGCCAGCCTCTTATCCGGCAGCAGACGATCTCCGCAACGAGTACGTTGTTAAAGTGACGGGACGAGTCACTCAGCGTCCGCCAGAATCTCTCAACCCGCGCATTCCCACCGGCGAAATCGAGATCTATGCCGACCAAATTGAGTTGCTCAACGCGGTGCGCAAGCAATTGCCTTTTCAGGTTTCCACGGCAGATGTCGAACCTGTGCGGGAAGATTTGCGCCTGCGCTACCGCTATTTGGATCTGCGGCGAGAGCGGATGAGCCGCAACCTGCAGATCCGTCACCAGATCGTCAAGGCAGCTCGCCGCTATCTAGAAGATGAGCAAGGCTTCATCGAAGTTGAAACGCCGATGCTGACCCGCTCGACTCCCGAAGGCGCTCGCGATTATCTGGTGCCCAGCCGCGTTAATCCCGGTGAGTTTTATGCGCTGCCGCAGTCGCCCCAGTTGTTCAAACAAATTTTGATGGTGTCGGGGTTCGATCGCTACTACCAGATCGCCCGCTGCTTCCGGGACGAAGATTTGAGAGCCGATCGCCAGCCTGAATTCACCCAGCTCGACATGGAAATGAGCTTCATGTCGCAGGATGAAGTGATGGAGCTGAACGAAAACCTGGTTTGCCACATCTTCAAGCAGGTGAAAGGAATCGATCTGCCCCGTCCGTTTCCTCGGCTCACCTACCAAGATGCCATGGATCGCTACGGCTGCGACAAGCCCGACACCCGCTATGGGCTGGAGCTAGTCGATGTTTCGGATGTAGTGAAAGACATGGGCTTCAAGGTCTTCTCGGATGCGGTGAGCAAGGGCGGTATCGTCAAGATTTTGCCAATTCCGGGTGGCAATGATGCCGTTTCTAATGTGCGCATTAAGCCGGGCGGCGATCTCTTTAGAGAAGCCAGCGAGGCAGGCGCAAAGGGGCTCGCCTACATCCGTGTCCGCGATAACGGCGAGATCGACTCGATCGGCGCAATTAAAGACAACCTGAGCGAGGCGCAGAAGCAGGAAATCCTGCAGCGCACTGGCGCAACCGCTGGGCATCTGCTGCTGTTTGGCGCAGGTGACGCGCCCACGGTTAACAAGACTCTCGATCGCCTGCGTCAGGTGCTCGCCCGCGAACTCAAGCTGATTGACTCTAAAAAGATTAATCTGCTCTGGATCACCCACTTCCCCATGTTTGAGTGGAACGCCGACGAAAAGCGGCTAGAAGCGCTGCACCATCCGTTTACCGCGCCCCTTCCTGAGGAAGCGCACGACCTCAAAACCGCCCGCGCCCAAGCCTATGACTTGGTGTTCAACGGTTTTGAAGTAGGCGGCGGCAGCCTGCGGATCTATCAGCCAGAACTGCAGCAGCAGGTGTTTGAGACGATCGGCTTAACGCCTGAAGAGGCACACAACAAGTTCGGCTTTTTGCTAGAAGCGTTTGAGTATGGCACCCCACCGCATGGAGGTATTGCCTATGGGCTCGATCGGCTTGTGATGCTGCTGGCAGGCGAAGAGTCGATCCGAGATGCCATCGCCTTTCCGAAGACGCAGCAAGCCCGCTGCCTGATGACGAATGCGCCGTCTGAGGTAGACAACAGGCAGCTCAAGGAATTGCACATTACCACGGTGCAAAAGCCGAAAGAGTAAGCAGGTTGAGACGGGTTGAGGGTTTGTCAGCGGTCGTGGTGGTCACGATCGCTGATGAGCAAAAAACTCAATCCGATACCCCACAATCTCCAGCCCAAGTGGCTCCTCCACGGCAGCAATCACTTCCGGCGGCAGGGTCACCATCACGTTAATAATGCGTCCGTCATCCAGATCGTGAATGTGGGAATGGCAGAGAGTTTGATGGCTGTAGAGAAACCCTTCTGCGGTTTCCAGTCGCTCCACGACACCCGCTTTTGCCAGCACATCCAGATTTTGGTAAACCGACGTGTGACCGATGACTTCACCACGTTGATGCAGGCGATCGTAAATCGTCTTCGCTAGCAGATGCTCATCGGTTTCCCACAGCAGTTTAAGGATGAGCTGCCGTTGTTTGCTCAGGCGCATTCCCTGCTCACAGCAATATTCCAAAGCCTCATCGTAAGATTTCAGATGGGGAGCCATCCCATTCAGCTCCTAAATCAAGTTTTTATACCTCTATACTGCTACAGAAAAGTATACTCATACCGAGTATAAATAAACATCAAATCTGCTGTTCCTTTTCGCAGAACTCCTGGACAATTAGAATATGCCGCAGGAATAAACTCCACCTGAAAAATTGAATTTCAAATCCTGTTGCCCGATCGTCTAAATGCTCTGCTGTCTTTCATATTCGCCACACAGAGAACAGGGCATGGCACTCAACTCAGGGAATGAGTTTGAACAAATTCATTCCTCAAATTAGCAACGCCAAAAATAGCAGATGAGGAGTGATTAAAATTCAATCAACAGATTTAAAGCATTTTTTGATGAATAAGGAATCTCATCATGGCTCAAGTCACATTGCAAAGGGTAGAGCAGGCTGGAATTAATGTGGCTGAACTTATGTGAGAAGCTAGTCCGGGCAGTCTCGGTAGAGTTTACAACCTACTACTACTGAACAATTTTGCGAGTCAAGAGAACTTGAGGGTGAACCATGGGATATATGACTGTGACCAAGGTGGAGGTGCGAGCTGTGGATCAAACGGTGCAGGTAGGCGTACTCGAAGATGGGACAGTAGATTGACAGGGAATGAAAAGCATCAGGATCGTCTATATTCCTGGCTTGACGAGGTAAACGTATGGATACCAAAGAACTCCTGAATCGCTATGCTGCAGGAGAACGAGACTTTCATGCTGTAGATTTGAGTGGCGCAAACCTGCATCAAGTTGATTTGAGAGGAATAGCGCTGAAAAAAGCGATCTTATTTGGAGCAGATTTGAGCGAGGCAAACCTGGTTGGGGCAGATCTGAATGGGGTGCTCTTGCGGCAGGCAAACCTGCAGGGTGCTAACCTCAATGGCGTTCACCTGACTGGAACAGAACTGTCTGAAGCAGTGTTGATGAATGCAGATTTGAGTGGTGCAACGCTGTGGCGGGCTGTTTTGCGGAACGCAAATCTGAGCGGTGCAAATTTGGGTCGGACTAACCTGCATGAGACGAATTTAAGCCATACAAATTTCTGCGGAGCCAACCTGAGTGGAGCCAACTTGAAAGATGCGAATTTGCATCAGGCAGAGCTGATAGAAGCCAAGCTATGTAGAGCCAATCTAAGTGAAGCTAACCTGACTTTGGCAGTGTTGCGGGGGGCAAACTTAGAGCGATCGGAGTTGACCAAGGCAAACTTGACTGGGGCTGACCTGAGCTGGGCAAACCTGAATGGCGCAAATCTCGCGGCAGTGAATTTGGCGGCTGCAAACCTAACGGAGGCGAGCCTCATGGGAGCTAACTTAAATCGAGCAAATTTAAGTGATGCTAAGTTGACCTTGGCAGTGCTGCGGGGAGCAAACCTAGAGCGATCGGAGTTGACCAAGGCAAACTTGACCGAGGCTGACCTGAGCTGGGCAAACCTGGATGACGCGAATTTGAGCGGCGCAAATTTGACCCGGGCAATTCTGACTCAAGTTGCTTTAAATTCTGCGATTTTGCGGGGAGCAATTTTGGTTGATGCTAAGGTCGCCCAAGCCAATCTGGATCAAGTAGACCTGAGCTGGGTCACCATCGCTCACCTGCACGGATGAACTGCTACGGGCGAGCTATCTAATTTGCGGACAGTATTTACAGCACAATTTCCAGGATCGCCTGACGTTGCCGATCGCTCAGCGTCTATCCTGGAAAAAGAGTTTTGATGTGTATCAGTTAGTCAACGCATGGCAGGACATAGTAAGTGGGCAAACATTAAGCGGCAGAAAGCCAGAGTTGATGCCGTTAAAGGCGCAACCGCCGCCAAAGTTTCGCGGGCAATCATCGTCGCTGCCCGGACGGGTGGAGCCGATCCCGATGGCAACTTCCAACTCCGCACGGCGATCGACAAAGCCAAAGCCGCAGGCGTCCCTAAAGACAACATCGATCGAGCGATTGCTAAGGGTGCAGGCAAGTTAGGCAATGAAGATACCCTTGAAGTCATCCGCTATGAAGGCTATGGACCAGGTGGTGTTGCTGTGATCGTGGAAGCGCTGACAGACAACCGCAACCGCACTGCCGCCGACCTGAGAGCTGCCTTCAGCAAGCGAGGCGGCAACTTGGGCGAAACGGGCTGCGTCGGCTGGATGTTTGAGCAAAAAGGCGTGGTGACACTGAAGGGCAAAGAACTCCCTAAAGGACGCGGCTATGAGCCGATCGACGAAGATGCCCTGCTGGAAGCCTCTCTAGAAGGCGGAGCCGAATCCTATGATCTGGTTGATATTGAAGAAGACGTGCCAGGAGCAGAGGTATTTACCGAGGCTGGCAGCCTGGAAGCCTTGACCCAATTTTTGAAAGACAGAGGCTACACTATTGTGCAAGCCGAACTTCGCTGGATTCCCAGCAATAGCGTTGAAATTACCGACTCAGAACAGGCGCGATCGCTGCTGCGGCTGATGGATGCCTTGGAAGAGCTAGACGATGTGCAAAGCGTCACGGCAAACTTTGACATGGCAGAAGATTTACTCTCAGTGAGCATGGTTTAAGCCATATTCAATGCTTCAGTAGGGGCGAATGCTCGCCCTTACTCTCCAACTCGCAGCAGTTGATTTGCCCGCTTGCGGCTCTCTACTGCCCGTTGCACCTGCTCCCAAACCGACGAATTTTCCTGATAAACCTCTAAAGCACGGTAAGCATCCTGAACATCCGCTCGTTTACCCATTGCAATCAGCGCCAGCAAAAACTCGCGCGAAATCTCGGAATACAGCAAAGCGATCGCTAGGAGAGCACTACGGCGCAAATCTGGGTCTGCCTGTTGGTGCCACCAGTCTCGTAAAATCTCGAATGTGTCTGCAACCATCAAGTAAACTTTTAGAAAGCATTAGCAACGATTATATACTAAACCCCAATGGCAAAGTTTAACGTCGAAGCGCTGCTAAATCAGCTTGCCATTCTCCGCGATCGCTTGAATTCTGATTCGGAGCTAGAAGCTGCGGTGGCAGAGGCGCGTCAGCTGCTCAAAAGCAAGCAAATGCTGGCAGTGATGCACACAGCGAAGTGGGTGGGCGAGCAGGGTTTGACGCAGCTCATTCCCGATCTGGTTGCTGCCTTCGATCGCTTTTTGATTAAACCTGTCGAAACTGACCCCAATTGCCACGCCAAGGGAGCGATTGCCGATGCCCTCTACCGGCTTAACGCCAGCGCCGAAGCCGTCTTTCTGCAGGGAATTCGCCACATTCAGATGGAACCCGTTTGGGGAGGACGAGTAGATACAGCCCCCCCACTGCGCGGCATCTGCGCGATGGGCTTGGTGCGGATGAATTACCCAGATGCTCTGACGGAACTCGCAGATCTGCTGGCTGACCCCGAAATTCCTGCCCGCATTGCCGCTGCCCGAGCGATCGCCTACAGCGGCAACGAGTCCGGCGCACCGCTGCTGCGGCTGCGATCGCTGGCAGGAGACGAAGCCGAAGTAATTGCCGAATGCTTGGGTGCGCTGATAAAGCTAACGCCGCATTCAGCCCTGCCGTTTGCCGCTCGTTTTCTGGATGCGCCGTCTGCCCAAATTCAAGAGCTGACGGCTTTGGCAATCGGTGAATCTCGCTTGTCGGGCGCGTTTGGCTTGTTGCAACCCTGGTGGGGGCGGCAAACCGACCCAGAGCTGCGAAAATCTGCACTGCTGGCGATCGCCATGCTGCGCTCGGATGAAGCAATTCAATTTTTGCTGTCGCTCGTTGCCAAAGGACGACCGCTCGATGCCAAAGATGCGATCGCTGCCCTGAAGCTCTATCAGCAGGACAAACTGCTCTGGCAGCGGGTTGAAGCGGCAGTCGAGGAACGCGGAGAACCAAGCTTGCTTTCGGCAGCCTACTAGCGCTATACGTCTGCTGCCTTGACGTAGGTAATGGCGATCGGGGTGAGCTGCTCCACAACTTGGGCGATCAGCGCTCGATCGAACTCGCTCCACACTCTGGGATGTTTGAACACGCAGGGCTGCAAAATGCCCCAAAGTCGTGCGTCCTGCCGTAGATGGGCATGAACCAGCGCCCGATGCCCAAAATTTTGCCGCTCAAACTCCACGTTCAGCACTTCAGGACCGGCAGTTTCAACATCTTCCACAAAAATAGATGCTTCTGCCTTCAGGGCGGCTGCATACATAGGATCGTCTCGCTCCCATTCCTCCTCAGCTTCCCAGCCGGACGTACTCACATCTGGAAACTGATCGCTGCGCCGCCAGCAAAATATTCGCTGCATCCGGGTGTCTGGATTCCGCACGACTAAAAAGCAGCGATCGGTTTGCAGCATTTCGCAAACCGCAGGCAGCACAGCATTGAAGACGGCTTCTGGTTCAGAAGATTCTGCAAAAGCTGCTTTGATAGGTTGAGGCAAGCTATTTTGGGTCATGAGCTGAAGTAAGCGACGACGATCGCACAAAAGACAGCACATTCTAAATAGTAAGGCTGTCTAAATGGTAAAACTGTAAGACTACATCAGACTTTAGAACTTGCAGCAATTGGAACTTGCAGCGGTGACTTGATGCCCAGCCGCACTCACGTCACAATATTAAGAAGTATGTATTGCTGCTTTCCCCCTCATGTCGCTGTATTCCCTTCCCACCCCTGCCGAATTTGACATCACGATCGTCGGAGCTGGAATTGCAGGTCTGACGTTGGCTTGCGCCCTCAAAGACACCGGACTAAAGATTGCCTTGATTGAAGCCAACCCCCGTGAAGCTGGGCTCACCCAGCGCCGCGCTTACGCAATCACGCTGATGTCGGGGCGTATCTTTCAAGGATTGGGCGTTTGGGATGACATTCTGCCGCAGATTAGCACCTTTCAGCAGATTCGGCTGGCTGACGCAGAGCATCCTACCATTGTCAATCTGCAGCCGGAGGATTTGGGCACAGCCGAACTGGGCTATGTGGGCGAACACTGCGTTTTAGTAAAAGCCCTGCTGGATAAGCTGCAGGATGCTGATTCGATCACCTGGCTTTGTCCGGCAACACTACAAAAAGCAGATTATCTGCCAGATTTTGTAGAACTTACCGTGTCGATCGACGGACAACTCCAGCAGGTGCGATCGCGGCTGTTAATTGCGGCAGATGGGTCCCGATCGCCAATCCGCCAGCAGGCAGGCATTGGCACTAAAGGCTGGCAATATTGGCAATCTTGCGTAACGGCGGTAATTCGTCCTGAGAAAGACCACCAGAACGTTGCCCGCGAACATTTCTGGCAAAGCGGTCCTTTTGCCTCACTGCCGCTGCCTGGAAACCGCTACCAGATTGTGCTGACGGCTCCCCACGCTGAAGCGAAGCGGTGGCTGGAAGTTGAGGAGGTTGAATTCTTGAGCGAGCTAAACCGGCGCTATGCAGGGCAGTTGGGCAAGCTAGAGCTGATCGGCAAGCGGACGCTGTTTCCGGTGCAGCTGATGCAGAGCGATCGCTACACGCAAAATCGGCTGGCGCTGGTGGGGGATGCGGCACACTGTTGTCATCCCGTGGGCGGACAGGGGCTAAATTTGGGAATCCGCGATGTGGCAGCGTTGGCGCAGGTGCTGCAGGCAGCCCAGCAGCGCGGTGAAGATATTGGCAGTCTGGCGGTGCTGAAGCGCTATGAACGCTGGCGCAAACTAGAGAATTTAACGATTCTGGGTTTTACAGATGTGCTCGATCGCGTCTTTTCCAATCGCTGGCTGCCGCTGGTTGCTGTACGGCGGCTGGGGCTGTCGTTGATGCGCCATGTCCGCCCATTGAAGTTTATAGCGCTGTGGCTAATGACGGGTGGGGTGGGACGCTGCCCGGAGCTGGCAAAGCGCTAGGCTTGTAGCGGCAGATGCAAAACATTAAGCAACCCCGCCCAAATTAGAAAGGAGCATGTAGCGTTAGGGTAGACCTTTCCGGAGTTGCTCATGGTACTTTCTGCAACCACTCCAACTGTCCTGCCTGAACTGATTGAAGATCTACCCAACATCTGCGGTAGTGAATCAACGCTGCAGTCGGTCACTCAGGCTGATCAGCCGATCTGGCTGCCCCGCACCAATCTGCAATTGCAAAACATTTCAGCCGGGTTTGCGATCGCCCTCCACATGCACCAGCCCACCGTTCCGGCAGGCGCACAAGGGCAACTGATCGGGCATCTGCAATACATGTTTGAGCATTCCCAGGAAGGCGATAACCATAATGCGGGTGTGTTTGCCTGGTGCTATATGCGCATGGCAGAGTTTATTCCAGAGCTGGTTCAGCAAGGCTGCAATCCGCGCGTCATGCTGGATTACTCCGGCAATTTGCTGTGGGGAATACGGCAAATGGGGCGCGATGATATTCTGGACAACCTCAAGCAGATTACCTGCGACCCCACCTATCAACCCTATGTAGAGTGGCTGGGAACGATGTGGAGCCATGCCGTTGTGCCTTCCACGCCCATCCCCGATTTGAAGCTACACATTCAGGCGTGGCAGCATCACTTCGCGGCAATCTTTGGCTGGGAAGCGTTGGCGCGGGTCAAAGGATTTTCGCCGCCGGAGATGCATTTGCCCAATCATCCAGATACGCTGTATGAGTTTGTCAAAGCCTTAAAAGACTGCGGCTATCGTTGGGTGCTGGTGCAGGAGCATACGATCGAATCGCTCACGGGTGAGCCGCTTGGCTACAAGCATGTGCCCCACCAGCTCATCGCTCGCAACTCGCACGGCGAGACGATCGCCATCACGGCGCTCATCAAAACACAGGGATCGGATACTAAGCTCGTTGGACAAATGCAGCCCTACTACGAAGCGAAAACCCTCTCACCGGTGCAGTTGGGCGGTGTGACTGTGCCGCCGCTGGTGACGCAAATCAGCGATGGCGAGAATGGCGGTGTGATGATGAATGAGTTTCCGCCTGCCTTTAAGCAAGTTTGGTATCAGGCAAAATCTCATGCGCCCACGGTTGGCATGACTGGCTCTGAATATCTGGAGCTGATCGAAGCGGCCGGATGCCGCCCAGAAGATTACCCGACCTGTCAGGCAGTGGGGCAGCACCAGATTTGGCAGCGCGTTGATCCAGCTAACGCCACACCCGCAGCCGTGACAGAAGCGATCGCCAACATCCGCCAGGAAAACCCCCATTTCCACATGGATGGAGCCTCCTGGACAAACAATCTGAGCTGGGTGGAAGGCTACGAAAACGTACTAACTCCCATGAACCAGCTCAGCACTCAGTTCCATCAGGCAGTCGATCCGCTGTTGCAGACAGACCCAACGCTGACGCAGCAGCACCGCTACCGCAATGCCCTGCTGCACAATTTATTGCTGCAAACGAGCTGCTTCCGCTATTGGGGGCAGGGAACCTGGACGGAATACGCTCGTGAAATTCATCGGCGGGGCAGCGCCATTCTGGAAGCGGATTTTTGAATAGTTAGCGATCGCCTCTTTGCAGCCAGGATAGATCGCACTCTACCCTGGCTGAGCTATCTGCTTTAGCGCTCCAGCACGCTCATGTATAGCGCTACGCGCTTATGTTGAGACAATGTTTTTATGTAAAAGTCCCGCAAAGCGGGACTTTTACATAAAAACATTTTGATTTAGGCACGTAGTG
>NZ_JACXWX010000029.1 GCF_014764505.1 Phormidium tenue FACHB-886 | reverse complement strand
GGTGTCATTGGTTTTGCCGATTTGTGTGGTAACGTTTCAGCTTAAACCAAGCCCTGCTTCCCTCCTAGCTTTCGTCTCAAGCTCCAATACTTTTGTCAGTCAAGCAGCGCATTCCGGTGTTCTCATCGGCAATGGCTAGTTAAGTCTCTACAAAAGGCATCATCATGGCACGATCTAAACCACTCAAACCACAGGTAAAACAATCCAGTGATACGATTCCCGCATCAACCTGGGTGGCAGTATTGGGAATGAATCTGGGCGCATTGATGTCAGCCTTAGATGTGACTGCTACGAATGCATCACTACAAGATATGACGGGTGCATTATCTGCCACTCTCGATCAAGGCTCCTGGATTGCTACGGCTTACCTAATTGGTGAAATTGTTGTCATTCCGTTAACGGGCTGGTTGGGCAGAATCTTCTCCACGCGCTGGTACATGACGGCTAGTACAGTCCTATTTCTGATTTTTTCTGTCGCCTGTGCCAATGCCACAACGCTAGTTGAGATGATCGCTTTTCGTGCTTTTCAGGGATTCTTTGCAGGGGCATTTGTCCCTGTTGCAATGGCATATGTCCTACATCACCTGCCCCCTTCAAAACACACGATCGGACTGGCAATCTTTGGGTTAACGGTCACCGCTGGACCTGCAGTGGGACCAGTATTGGGCGGTTGGTTAACCTACAACTATAGCTGGCAATATATTTTTTACATCAATCTGATTCCCGGTGTTTTAATGCTGGCGACCTGTCTTTTTCTAATTGAACATGAACCGATGCAGTTAAACGGACTGAAGCAGGGAGATTGGGCAGGCATACTAGCGATGGCAGTTGGATTAGCCTGTTTACAAACAGTGTTGGAAGAAGGAAACCGCAATCTCTGGTTTAGTTCACCATTCATTGTGCGAACGACAGGAATCGCAATTATTTCTCTGTCTCTATTTTTGGCAATCGAATTGACCCGAAGGCATCCCTTCATTAATCTACGCTTGATGCAGCGCCGAAATTTGGCACTTTCCAGTCTCATTAGTTTTGTTGCCGGATGCGGTATCTTTGGCGCTTTATATGTGATGCCGATTTACCTAGACTCCGTACAACACTACACTCCCTATCAAGTTGGGCTGACTCTCATGTGGGTTGGATTTGGTGCAGTGGTGGTGATGCCGTTTCTGCCTATCATTCAAGCAAAAGTTGATTCACGGGTGGTCGTTGCTGTAGGATGTGCGATCTATGCAGTCAGTAATTTCATGAATTCCCATCTGAGTACTCAGACGGGTACACCTCAGTTAATGCTGCCAGAATTTATTCAAGGCATCGGACAAAGTTTAATTACGATTCCCCTATCTGCTCTAGCAACGGCTGGAATTCAAGGAGAGCAATTAGATGATGCCAGTGCGCTGTTTAACCAAGTACGTTACCTAGGGGGTTCCTTTGCAGATGCAATCTTTGCAACGTTGATCCAACATCGTACTGAATTCCATTATGATCGCCTGCGGGGCGACGTCAGCCTCTACAATGAAACAACTCAGCAGCGGCTCCAGGAAATGACCCAGTACTTCGTTAGTAAAGGAGCTGATGCCACAACTGCAACTCAACAAGCTACTGTAGCGATCGCCCAAGCTGTACAGCAACAGGCAACCGTGATGGCAATCGATGATTGTTATCACTTGTTAGGGCTGTTAGTTCTGATCAGCGGTACTGCCCTGCTGCTGATGAAAAAATCCAAAGCGACCGGGAATATTGTCGGTTAGAAACTAATACCTTTGCCATAAAGGGAAAGGACAACAGCACTGATTGAGAATTTTAAGGCAGTGGGAGGAGAAGCCGATGAATTGTCCGGTTCTGAGAGGTATTCATCACGTTAAGTTTGCGGTTAGCAACCTCGATCGCAGCCTGCACTTTTATGAGCAGGTTTTTGGCGCTGAACGGATTGCAGCATGGGACCATAAGCATGAAGACGGATCCATTTATGCCTACATTCTTGAGGTCCCCAATCTTGGTACGCGGCTTGAACTACGCCTCAGTCCTGAAGAAGCTGAGAAGCAAAAGGGCTTCGATCCCTTGACGATTGCAGTGGACGATCGCACGGTGCTTGAAGCTTGGGGCAAGCATCTAGATGAACTTCAGATTGAGCACTCGCCTATAATTACTGCAATTCAGGCATGGCTGATTGTTTTTAACGATCCAGACGGGCGACGACTGCGGCTCTACACACTCAGCACCCACGGCTCGGAACTAAAGCTAGACGAAAATTCACCTTGGTTAAAATATGCCTAGTGCACGTTCAGGAGATTTTTTTTGCAAGGAGATGAAGGAGCAGAGAAAAATAAAATTATAAAAAACTTGATAAATAAAAGTAATATTTTAAGCAGCTTAACAAAGAAAAAAGAGAAAAGATTTATTTAAAAAAATGGAATTTGAATACTTAATTTTACTGATTTTGAATCAATTCAGGAAGTAGTGTATCTCAAGCAAAATTCATTAGAGTGTTCTTTAAATTGAACGCTTAAGTCAACGGGAACGGAGGCGATCGTTTGGCAGCCAAAGGTATTTGAGATATAACCGGAGATTGAAAACAGTAGCCAATCTATCAAGTATAGGCTTCTGTCCTAAGTTGAGTACCCAGTTTTAACGGTTTTCAATAGAGCCTTTCTTGTTTAGTTAAGTTGAACTACTAATCTGCGCCAAATCCGGCTTTGACGAAAGCTTTAATTTACTATTCCTTCGTTTCTTAATAGATCTAAAATAGTCAACTTATCAAACAGGAAGTAGGGTGAACACAAGAGACAACAAATATTTTTAGATTAACTTGCTAATCTGGCTAAACAATCCTGGTCATATTCTCAAGTATTCTCGAAACTGAGGGTAATGTTTACATAGCAAGCCACGAGGTAATTATGAGATACCAAATCACTGGGGTTTTATCATTTCTTCTGTTGCTAACCACCATCGTGCCGATCGCCCAAGCGGAAACGATGGAAGTGACACCCTTTCAACTTATTTCTCTAGCACAAGATGGGTATCTTGAAGATCAAGGAATTCCCAAGGGAAGCTTACTTTTTGAGGAATATCAGTCGGGGCGAGTCACTGCTGAAGAACTAATTCAGGCTGCGGTGAAGGATAAGCGGCTTATGGAAGATACTCTCAACGATCAAGGCTATCTAAACGCAGTCACGCAGGAGATTCAAGAAATAATTAATAGCGATTCGAGTGGTCATTAGCATTGCTTCTACTAAAGTGGAAGGAGTCTCTCCTTCCACTTGTCTCTGATTCCTGGACCGTAGTTTATTAAGATCACAGAAACATTAAGCGTATCGCGAGACCTATGATGGGTCTTCTAGTCATTCGATACGGCGAGATGAGCTTTGAGTGAAATTGAAGCGGTGAATGTGATTCGTAAAGAATAAGTGAATGGACTGTACAGATTCAATTGAGACAAGAGCCAACCTGACTAGCTGTTTTAAGCTTTCACGACGGGACAACACAACAGGACACAAGAAATCCATAGACATTCAGTTCTAAATACTTTAAATAGGATAACGATTATGAAAACAACTGTAAATTCTCAAGAAAACAGTTCTCAAATGGATGATTATAGCGTTCAATATGACATTGCCCGCCGTTTTCATGCAGCACTGACTGCAAGAGACCGGGCTGCAACTCGTGCCCTGCTCACAGACGACGCACAGTGGACACTACCGGGCAATAACACAATTTCAGGCACTGCCAATGGAGCTGATGCAGTGGTTGATCGCGGTCAAAAAATTGCAAGCTATGGGGTGAATTTTGAGCTACTGCATATTCTTGTCAGTCGAGATAATGTAGCGCTGTCTTTGCACAATACAGCGCAGCAAGACGATCGTGTACTCGATGAGTACTTGGCTACAGTTTGTCGGCTGAAGGATGGCAAGATTGCCGCGATCGAAACGTTTTTGTCTAGCGTTGATGGCATGAATGCTTTCTTCGTCTAAACCAGATACTTGTCATTAACAGTGAGAAAGTTCCCATCCTGTGAACCTTACATATGAAGAAATAAATGTGTTTACAGCTTAAATGAGTTAAAGTGGCTTTGCCTAATTATGCGGTTAAACGGTTAGCTGTGTTATTCATTGCTGCGAGTGCGATGATTGCCAGGGTGGTACTAGGAACGTTAGGGTTACTTCGGCACAGCAAGTTGATACTTTCACCATTACGCCTAACCACGTCCGAAATTCAGGGTTTATTATAGTACAATGGCACTCCTTGTGTTGAAACACAGCGTAACCTAAATCAGTAGTGCGTTGGTGGTAAGCTGTGTGATTAGAGCGACAGTACTCAATGCAGGTATCCAGTTCTAGCAGTTTCATATTAAAGTAGAGCGATATAATTTTCGGTGTGGCTCATGATGCTCATCGGGAGAGTTTAATGATTGCTCTAACCGGGATTGCCATCCGAAGTAAAATCTATGAGAGCTCGGCGTCTCTAGTATATAGAGGCGTCAGAGAGGAAGATGAACGAGCGATCGTCGTCAAACTGCTGAAGCAAGATTATCCTTCCTCTCAAGAATTAATTCGCTATAGACAGGAATATGAAATTACTCGCTCCCTTAATCTGGAAGGAGTGATCAAAGCTTACGGACAGCAGGAGTACCAGCGCACGCTTGTTATTCTTCTAGAAGACTTTGGTGGAGAGTCTTTGCAACAATGGATGCGGCAGCAACTCAATTTCTGCCCGATGCCCTTATCTACCTTTCTGCATCTTGCGATCGACATTACTGAGATTTTAGGCAGAATTCATGCTTCTGGAGTTATCCATAAGGATATCAACCCTGGAAACATTGTCCTCAACCTAGATACTGGGGCTGTCAAAATCATCGATTTTGGGATTGCGACCCGGTTCAATCGCACTAACCCTACCTTAAAGAATCTCTACGGGTTAGAAGGCACCCTCGCCTACCTCTCTCCAGAGCAAACTGGGCGGATGAACCGATTGCTCGATTACCGTAGTGATTTCTACTCGCTTGGTGTGACGTTTTATCAACTGCTGACTGGACAGCTACCGTTTGACACAACCGACATCCTCGAACTCGTCCATTGTCATATTGCTAAACACCCTGTTCCGCCTTACGAACTAAATACTACAATCCCCAAAGCCGTCTCGGATATCATTCTCAAATTAATGGCGAAGAATGCTGAGGAGCGCTATCAGAGCGCTTGGGGCATCAAAGCAGATTTGGAGCGTTGTGCAGAGCAATTAGCAGCAAGCGGCCACATTGATGGTATTCAACTAGGACTGCAAGATGTTTCTGACCAGCTTCAAATTCCCCAGAAGCTGTATGGGCGCGAAGCAGAGATTGTGACATTATTGGCAGCGTTTGAGAGAGTTGCCGGAAGAGGGGATGTTGGCGAAGCTAGCCGATTAGAGGAAGGTATAGAAAATTCTCAATTCAGCGTTGAGATGATGTTGATCTCTGGTTATGCTGGGATTGGCAAATCGGCATTAGTACAGGAACTCTACAAGCCGATCACAGCAAAGCGCGGATTCTTCATTTCTGGTAAGTTTGACCAATTGCAGCGCAACATTCCCTATAGCGGCATTGTTGTTGCACTACGAAAATTGGTGCAGCACCTGTTGAGCGAACCAGATGAACAAGTACAGAAATGGCGATCGAAACTTCTAAACGCCTTGGGAAGCAACGGGCAACTGATCATTGATGTAATTCCGGAAGTTGAATTGATTGTGGGCAAGCAGCAACCCGTGCCAGAGGTTGGATCGACTGAGGCACAAAATCGATTTAACCTTGTCTTTCAGCAGTTCATTCGAGTGTTTTGTTCAAAGGAACATCCCCTTGTCGTCTTCTTGGATGATTTGCAGTGGATTGACTCCGCCACACTGAAATTAATTGAACTGCTGCTGCTGGATGAGCATACTCAATTTCTGTTTTTGATTGGAGCTTACCGAGATAATGAAGTGAGTCTAACCCATCCACTGGTACTCACGCTGGAAGGGTTGCGAAAGCAAGGGGCAGTGCTGCATAAGATTGTTCTGTCTCCTCTCACCCTGGAGCCGTTGAGCAAGTTACTTGCTGAGGCACTACATCGAGACACTCATACTGTTTTTCCCTTAGCTGAATTTGTGCTGCGTAAAACTGGGGGCAATCCCTTCTTTGTGGGTGAATTTTTGCGATTGCTGTGCAACGAAAATCTGTTGCGCTTTGATGCCGATCGCTTAAGCTGGCGGTGGAATCTTGATCAGATTCGGGCTCAGAATATTACCGATAATGTGGTGGAGTTGCTGCTGAACAAGTTGAAGAAGCTACCAAAAGTTTCACGGGAGTTGCTTCAATTAGCTGCTTGTATTGGAGCTGAATTTGATTTGGAAACGTTGGCGATCGTGTGTGAGCAATCGCCTAAAACAGTTTTTCAGAATTTGTTAGCAGCAATACAAGATGGACTGGTCCAACCGATGTCTGAACTAGACAAAGACTTGTTAGTTCAAGACTATAAGTTTTTGCACGATCGGGTGCAGCAAGCTGCCTATGCCTTAATCAGTAAAGAACAACTACAATCTGTTCACTTGCAAATTGGTTATCTCTTGTTGAAAAGTAATGAGCCTGAAACCAACTCAAGCAAGTTATTTAAGGTGGTCGATCACCTTAATTTCGGTCGTGATTTAGTCACGAATCAACAAGAGCGTGACAAAATAGCCAAGCTGAATCTAGTTTCAGGACAGAAAGCTAAAAAAGCATTAGCTCATGGTGCAGCACTACAGTATTTAACGACAGGAATAGAATTGCTAGCTGCCGATAGCTGGCAGTTTCAGTATAGTTTGTCCTTAACACTGCACGAAGAAGCGACAGAAGTCGCATACCTATGTGGCGACGTTCGACAAATGGAACAATGGGCGATCGTGGTTCTAGAGCGTGCAAATACTGTTCTGGATAAAATAAAAGTCTATGAGACTAAAATTCAAAATTGTATGGTGCAAAGTAGACCAACTGAGGCAATTAAGATTGGTTTGGAGGTTTTAGATCTGCTGGGTATCGTTCTACCAGGAACACCAGTAGAAGCTGATGTTCAAAGGCAGTTAAAAGAGACAGCAGATTATTTTAACACCATAGATATAGAAGATTTGCTAAACCTACCTTTAATGAAAGAGCCAGTTTATCTGGCTGCGATGCAAATCTTATCTAGCCTTGTTGGAGCTGCCTTTCAAGCCGCTCCTCCATTATTGTCACTGATTGTATTAGAACAAATAAATTTATCTGTTCAGTATGGAAATACTTCTTCTTCAACTTTTGCCTATGCTACTTACGGTGCGGTAATTCTTAATGGAATGATAGGAAATTTTGAAGGAGCTTACCAATTCGGTGAATTGGCACTTAGCTTGACCGAGCGATTAGACAGTAAAAAACTTAAACCTAGGGTCACAGAGATGGTTGCAGCGCATCTTATGCACTGTAAAGCCCATATTAGACAAACTTTTCCCTTACTTCAAGAGACATATGAGACTGGACTGGAAACTGGAGATTTAGAATTTAGTATGTATGCTGCTGCTTTTAAATGTATGTACGCATATTTTGCTGGTTTAGAATTAACAAAAATCACATCAGCGATCAGAATTTATAGTAATGCTTTAGCTCAGTCCAAACATGAAAACATTTTAATTTACTTTCGCAGATTGCAGCAAGTCATTTTCAACTTACTAGAACAAGTTGAAAAGCCAGGTCGATTACTTGGTGATCACTATAGTGAAGATCAGTTTTTGTCAACTCACCTTGAAGCAAACGATAGAACTCAACTCTGTAATCTATATCTACTCAAGCTTATTCTAAATTATTTATTTGAGGATGCTCTCCAAGCAGTGGAGTGTGCTTCTCAAGCTGAACTTTATCTAGATGGAGTGGCAGGAACTTTTTTAGTATCTGTATTTTATTTCTATGACTCTTTAACACAGATACAATTATACCAATCTGTTCCTTCCTCAGAACAAGAGCATCTGCTGCTCAAAATAAATAATAATCAGGAAAAGATGCAGAGATGGGCGCATTCTGCTCCAGCTAATTTTCAACACAAGTATGATTTGGTCGAAGCTGAGAAAGCGCGGGTCTTAGATCAGTTTTTTGAAGCAGAGGAATTATATGAACAAGCGATGCAAAGTGCTAGAGACAATGAATATCTGCAAGAAGAAGCATTAGCTTATGAATTAGCCGCTAAACATTATCTGGCGCGAGGTAGGACGAAAATTGCCCAAACCTACATGAAGGAGGCTCACTACTGCTATAAACGATGGGGAGCAACGGCAAAAGTCAAAGACTTAGAAACTCGCTACCCGCAGCTATTTCCTCAGACATCGGCTGTAGCACATCCATCCATCCACACGATTTCTGGAACAACTTCTAATACCTCCTACATCGCTTTTGACTTGGCGGCAGTGATGAAAGCATCTCAAGCGATTTCGAGTGAAATTGAACTGGAGCAGTTGCTTCGTTCCTTGATGCAGATCTTAATCGAGAATGCTGGGGCACAAACTGGATACTTGCTTTTGGAAGATTCAGGCGAATGGATGATTGAGGCTAGTTGTGAACTCGACGGTGGTGCGGCTGCTTGTGCGACGCGGGTGCTACAGTCGATTCCAATCACAAATCAACTACCCGACTCCATCATTCAGTACGTGATTCGGACTCATGAATCTGTTATCCTCAACGATGCAACTCGTGAAGGTGATTTTATCAATGAGCCATACATTCAGCACAATCAGCCACACTCCCTGCTCTGTTTGCCACTGCTGAATCAAACTAAGCTGGTTGGTGTGCTGTATCTGGAGAATCAACTAGCAACTGGAGCATTTACACCGGAGCGATCGCAGGTTCTGAATCTACTATCCACTCAAGCGGCGATTGCTATCGAAAATGCCAAGCTTTACTCAGAGCTACGAGCCAGTAAAAGCCAGATGGCTCAATTCCTAGAAGCAGTTCCCGTCGGAATTGCTGTATTTGATGCTGCAGGTCGTCCTTACTACTTCAATCAACGAGCAACTCAGCTACTAGGCAAAGAGATCGATCCGTCTGTGCCCTCAGATCAGCTTGCGGAGGCTTATCAAGTCTATTTGTCAGGGACAAAGCAACAATATCCCATTGAGAGGCTGCCCTCCATCCGCGCGTTGAGCGGCGAACGTACCACTGTCGACGATATAGATATTCACCAAAACAATGTAATTATTCCAGTGGAGGTGTGGGGCACTCCTGTCTTTGACGAACAGGGCGATGTGGCTTATGCAATCGCGGCTTTTCAAGACATCACCGAGCGCAGACAGGCAGCGCACCTTTTAGCTAATTACAACCGAGTGCTGGAACAACAAGTCACTGAGCGAACGTTACTGCTTTCTCAGGAGATTGAAGAGCGCCAACGAGTTGAGAATGCTCTACGACAGAGTGAAGAGCAACGCAGGCTGACAATGGATTTCACCCATATCGGCAGTTGGAACTGGGATATCGTGGAGAATACAACAGACTGGAACGACAATCATGCCCGCTTACTAGGCTTAGTTCCCGCTGAAGGGAGAAGCAGCTATCAGGCATGGCGCGATCGCGTTCATTCAGAAGATATTGAGCGAATTGAACAAGCTGTTACAACCGCTTTGGTAACTCATACCGATTTTGAAGCCGAATATCGAGTGATCTATCCAGATGGTAGCATTCACTGGTTGGTTGGTAGAGGCCGAGGCATTTATAACGAAGCTGGGCAGCCTGTGCAGATGTTGGGTGTGATTCTCGATATTAGCGATCGCAAACGTGCTGAAGAAGCCTCCATTCTAGAAGAACGTAACCGCATGGCGCGAGAAATTCACGACACTTTAGCGCAAGTCCTTACAGGCATTCTGCTACAAGTGGGAGCCGCGACACAAGTGCTGGTAGAAGATCGGGAAGCGAACCAAGTACATCTGGAAATGCTGGAAATGATTGATGAACTCGCACGAACTGGGCTGGCTGAGGCGCGTCGTTCAGTGGCAGCACTTCGTCCTCACCTGTTGCAAGATGGCAGTTTGCAGAGTGCCTTGCATCGCCTCGTGATTCAAATGAGAGCGGCTACTAATGTCAATGTGCTATATGAAAGCAAAGGTGCAGCCTATGCCTTGTCAACCGAGGTGGAAGATCACCTACTACGGATTGGACAGGAAGCATTAACGAACGCCATTAAATACGCTAATGCTAGCGAAATTCTGGTTGAGTTAGTGTATGAAGATGCTCAATGTCTTTTGCGCGTTAAAGATGATGGACAGGGGTTTGGAGTTGGCACCGTTCCATCGGTTGGCGGTTTCGGTTTGCTAGGAATGAGTGAGCGGGCAGAGCGTATAGGTGTACAATTGACAATTCAGAGTCAACCTGGGCAGGGAACAGAAATTGTCGTCATTGTTGATCGAAAGCGAGAATTATGATGAGTCAATCCACTACAATTCGTGTTCTGATCGTCGATGATCATTCCATTATTAGACGGGGTTTGGCAACCATCATTAACCATGATTTAGAAATGACAGTGATTGCTCAAGCTGAAGATGGACAGCAGGCGATCGAAGTATTTCGGGAATGCCAACCTGATGTCACACTGATGGATCTGCGAATGCCACAGGTTGGAGGGGTAGAAGCCATTACTGCGATTTGTGCGGAATTTAAGTCTGCTCGAATTATCATACTGACTACTTACAATGGGGATGAAGATATATATCGGGGCTTGCGGGCAGGTGCTCAAGGCTATCTGCTCAAGGATGCTAAACCCGACGAGCTTTTGAATGCAATTCGCATTGTCCATAGCGGTCGGCAATATCTTTCGCCAGAAGTGGGAGCAAAACTGGTGCAGCGGATGAGCAATCCAGAACTGAGTGAACGAGAGCTAGAAGTACTTCGTTTAATGGGAAAAGGAATGAGCAACTTAGATATTGCGACTGCTCTGAGTATTGGAGAAAGCACCGTCAAGTCTCATATCAATCGAATTTTGAGTAAACTGGGCGTGAGCGATCGTACTCAAGCGGTGATTGTTGCCGTCAAACGTGGGCTCATCGGTTTATAGGCTGTAGCGATACATGCTTATATTACAAAAAAATCCTGTCTATGCACATATTCTCTATACTAAAGTTGGGACTCAAATTCCAACTTTCAGTGGAAGCTAGCTATATACTGTGGTTGGACTAGTTTACCCATCCCTTGATTGTATGAAAATGTCAACTCCAAGTGGACGACAAGCAAGAGTTGATTACAATACATTGAATCCTATAGAGCTGGCGCAGTTGGGTTGTAAGGCTTAAGGTTGCTTTATACGAGCCAGAAGATGACTTACGACCGTGATGATAACTTTTTATTATTTCCACCTTCAGCTCAGGATCACACTCAAGGTGTACTGAATGCTGCTGTAGTACTCGTCATGTATGGAGACTATGAGTGTTTTCGAAGTGCAAACATATATCGGTTGATTAAAGCCGCTCAGCAACAATTGAGTACTTCTTCAGGGAAGAACAATATCTGTTTTATCTTTCGTCATTTTCCCCAAGTACAGATTCATCCTCATGCTCAACGCGCAGCGGAAGCAGCGGAAGCAGCAGCTGTACAGGGTCAGTTTTGGCAGATGCATGACATGTTGTTCCTCCATCAACAGGAGTTAGGAAACGGTTACCTAGTGGAGTATGCCGATAATCTAGGACTCGATATTCGTCAATTCCTTCAAAATTTAGCCAAGCGAGTACATATCGATCGCATTAATCAAGACATTGCAAGCGGAATGCAGAGTGGTGTAACAGCTGCTCCAGCGTTGTTTGTTAATGAAATTCGCTATACCGATCTCTGGAACATTGAGCAATTGGTAGCAGCCATTGCTGCTGCAAGTCCTTAATGACTGACAGATTGCCGGGATGATCTGCCGCATATCAACGTGCCAACTTCGATCGTTTTGATGCTACCGCTAACAGATTGTCGAAGCGGATTAAAAGCAACCGATTGATGGCGGTCCCTGAAGGTTCACATGCGATCACTTGAGCTTGTGCGAATCAGGTCAGCCTGGTACTGCTAGATTTCTCAAGACAGGAGAAGTTTTGGTCGCTAAGGAGAACAATGGCACCTGAATCTACATAAGGAAACCCCGTGTTGATTCAAATGTTCTTAGCGACCATTTTCTTCACAGCGCATTTAGTAACAGGAGCAATCTTATGACACAATCTCTCTGGTTTTTTGGGGCTCGCCTCACCATCGTTGCTGATCACACCACAACCGAAGGTAAATACGATCTGATCGAAGGCTACTTCCCACCTGGCTCCCAAACTCCTTCCCATCGCCACACGCGCTATTCCGAACAACTCTATGTGCTGGAAGGAGAGTTCACGGTTTAGGCAGGTGAGAACAAGATGGTATTAAGAGTGGGTGAAACTTTCTTGATTCCCCCCTATACCCCCCACGTAATCGCCGCGCTCAGTGATCATCCAGCTCGCGGCTTGATTGTTGCTGCGCCCAGCGCTTTTGCTCGGCTGATTGCAGCAGTAGGGACAGTGGATGAGACAGAACCACCTGACATGGAGCTAGCCGATCGCATTTCTGCTGAAATCGGTGACGAAATTCTAGGTGCGCCCGGAGAGTTACCAACCGCCTCTGCTATGGAACCATTACACTCCATTTGAAGTGCGATCGGCTCATTTTGCTATTCTTCTTCTAGCGTTGCGAGCGACAGGAAAGGTTTATTCTTGGCGCGATCGCTTAAGGTCAAGATAAAAGAATTAACTGCATAAGACCAGCAAAGACAGGTAAGTCAACTTGAAGCGGTTTACTGTCCTCCATTGCATGCAAGTGACAGATTGAATGGACTCTGCATTGTTGGATTGAGCGTGCTAGCAACCAGCAGGATTTCTCCATGGTCAGTGGTTTGCCATGAGGTTGCCTCAACAATTGGAGGATTGGAACTACGCGTTTCTTCGCTTAAGGTCTGGCTGCTGCCATCTGAGTGCTGATTACTGTCATCCCCCTCAGCGTTTATCTGTTGAGGCACAGTTAGCCTGCGTCGATCTCCCCATCTGGCATCATCGAGTTGCTGTTCAGGCGTGGGCGGCAAGCCACCGCGACCCGTGATGACAAACGAATTGTTCTCGTTAGCAGGACAGCCTTGAGCAATCAATTGGGATGCGTTCACTAAGCCAGTGGGTAGTGCTACTAATCCTGATGTTGGGTCAATGCCTGCGGTGGTGACATCGATCGCCCCACGCAAAGCAGCAGTCGCTCCGGTGGCAGTAATGTCGCTCAAGCGGCTGGAGGTCAGACTGGACTGAATGCCAAAGAGAGACACAGCATTGATGGTGATATTGCCACCTCTAAAGTCTTCAGAGTTAGCGCTGATGTTGCTGTTTTCGTTGGGAACTGCCACTAGAAACTGAGTATCAATGGTGATGTTGCCGCCCGGAATATTGCTGCCTATGGCATTGGTCGTGATGTTGCTGCCATTACGCAGGAGGATGAAGGGCGATCGTAAATTGATATTCCCGCCACCCCCAGAGGTATCGGCTCGAATGCTGCCCCCATTGTTGAGCAAGATACGATTCGCATCCACAAACAGAGAACCTGCCTGCCCAGTTCCCGAACTACTGACCGTTACTTCTGCCTGGTTTTGAATGTTTAAGGTTCCGGTTTGAAGAGATAAATTTCCACCATTGCCGCTGCCCCCTGTTCCTGCCGCAATCACCGATCCATTGCCGCTAAGAATAATAGATTCTGGAGCAGCGATCGTTAGCTGTCCTCCCCGACCGCTGCTGGTAGTGGAGGCAGAGATTTGGGCATTATCCTGAAGGTTTACCCGCACCCGTTGCCCGTTCCCGTGTGGTTGAATGCTCAAATTGCCCGCATCTCCGGCACTGCTCGTTCCAGCGAATAAACCACTCGTTGACCCAGATAACTGCAAGTCTGGAGTTCTCACAGTGATGTTGCCAGCCCGACCGCGACTAGACGTTGTCGCAAGCAATCGTCCGCCACTGCTCAACCTCACCGTGTCAGCACGGATAGTGAGGTTGCCTGCGTTTCCATTACCAGCGGTAGACGCTGAGAGTTGAGCGTTATTGAGAACTGAGAGCGATCGCCCGGTGATCTCAATATTGCCGCCTCTACCCCTGCCGCTGGCATCCAGTGTGCTGGTAACATCGCCGCCATCAAACAAGACAGTATCGCTTGCCTGAATCTGAACATCGCCAGCGTTGCCTTGTCCTTGAGCCGTCGTGTTGATTCTCCCTTGATCGGAAACCGAGAGTGATCCGGTGGTAATGGTTACGTCTCCTCCGTTTCCTACCGATCCCGATCTTGCTGAAGTCGTCACTCCGCTAGGGAAGTCAAACACTTCACCAGAGCCATTGGTATAACTAGGAGCTGCTCCACTAACTTGGACATCATCAGCTTGAATGGTGACGCGACCAGCGTTTCCTCGCGCCTGCGTGGTGGTATTCACAGCACCTCCATTGGTCAGAGACAGCACGCCCGTGGTAATTATTACATTTCCGCCTTGCCCGACAGCGCCTGGGGCCACCCGTGTAAAGATACTGCTGGGGTTATAGCTGCTAAGGGTGGAAGATATACCGTCTAGGGAAGCGCGATCGCGAGCATTAATCGTCACATTGCCTGCATCTCCCTGTCCAGCCGTATCGGAATACAAGCTAGAGCCAGCTGTGAGGGAAAGCGACCTCGTCGTGATGTTGATACCGCCACTGTTCCCGATGCTGCCTGGAAATACAATATTGAATACTAAACTGTCATGCAACGAAACGCGATCGCGGGCATTGATATTCACACTGCCTGCATTTCCTTGCCCACTTGTGTAAGAATTCAGCCCAGCATCTATGAGAGAAACAGTATCGCGGGCATTAATGTTGACGCTGCCTGCGTTGCCCTGTCCAGCTATGTAAGAACTTAGCCTAGCATCCGTGAGAAAGAGTGATCCTGTGGTGATGTTGATATTACCAGCGTTACCAATGCCAGTTGAGTTTACTCTGTTGCTTACCTCACTGCTGTCACGCAACGAAACGCGATCGCGGGCATTGATATTCACATTGCCAATGTTGCCCTGTCCATCTATGTAGGATTGCACGAAAGAACGATTGGTGAGAGAAAATGACCCCGTGTTGATGTTGATATTACCAGCGTTACCGACACCAGTTGGTTCGATAATATTGAGTATACTAGCGGTATCGAAAGAGATGCGATCGCTTGCTGTTAGATTGATGCTACCAGTAGTTCCCTGTCCATATAGCAAGTTGTTCAAGACGCTTAGGTTCATTGTGATGGAGTCTATTGCATTCAGATCCAGATCTCCAGTCTGAATATTAGATAGCGTTGAACTGCTAGGAACCCCAATCCATAGCAAACTCCTGGAAAGATCGATGTTTTGAGCAAGTACTCGAATACTGCCACTCGCTCCTCTAACGGCAATACCACTACCATTGCTGAAGGAAATATCTGCTCTTGGCACTCCATTGGGTATCGCCAACTGCCAATCGCTGGTTGCCGTCGATAATTCAACAGTTCCTACTCCACCCACAGCCCCTAACTCAACATAGCTGCTCGGACTAGCTAACCACCCACCACTGGGTTGAACTTCTTGTCTGCCAGGGTATAAGAAAAAAACCAATAGGGGTTGTCTAGGGGAGCTTGCGAAACTAAATGGTTCTCCGCTATCGAATTGAACTGCTCCGCCAACAAGTAAGAGATTTTGTCCAGGGGGAACGTGCAAACCCGTGCTACTAACACTAGATCGACTGAAAACCCTCTCATCAAATCGCGCTTGATTGACGATCGGCTGTGGCGTTAGCTGGTTAAAGAAGAGGGCATTTGGATTAACGGTGAGCAACTGGCTGGGTAACGGTTGCGTTGCATCACTACTGAACACTTCACCCGTGGGAAAACCGATCGCATCCGCAGTCGTCGCTAGAAAAGAACCACCAATATTAAGTGATGCATTCGGACCAAACAAAATACCATTGGGGTTGAGCAAAAACAAATTGGCAGTTCCATTTGCCCGAATCAAGCCATCAATATTCGAGATCGACCCACCTGTAACGCGACTGAAGATGTTCTGCACATCGGCAGCATTGTTGAAGTATGCAGAACCACCCGTCGGCACGGAGAAGCCGCGAAAGCTGTGGAACAGGTTGCCCCCTCGTCTGGCTCCCCCATCGATCTGAGCATCGACATCACCACTTACCTGCGATCGCTCTCCGGCAGGCAGCGCGTTGTCAGGTACGACTTGAGCAGCGATCGGTTGAACACAAAGCAATGCACCCACGATACTGCTCGTCAAAATCCTGACTGAAAGATGTAATCGGTTCATTCTGCTACCTTGTTCTGAAGTTGCGATCGATGGGAGGGGGCAACTCTGAATGCGATTGCTCAAATTAGAATATAGGAATTGACTGCAGCAGACTAGGCAAGATAGGTAAATTAGTTTTGCTTCGTCAGATTGCGAGTTGTAC
The DNA here is from genome assembly GCF_014764505.1 of Phormidium tenue FACHB-886. GTDB lineage: Bacteria > Cyanobacteriota > Cyanobacteriia > Elainellales > Elainellaceae > FACHB-886. The sequence goes on along the minus strand of NZ_JACXWX010000029.1, from coordinate 46,061 downwards.
TTTAGTTGGAATCCCAATGCCGACTTTAGTTTGAGTCAAACTTCTATTCTAGATGGATCGATTTACCTATCAGGCGATCACACAAAATGACAACTCCAAGTTGACGACAAATAAGAGCCAATTGCCTATATTAAGGTCAAGGCAATGGAGACGCGAATGGACACTGAATACTACGACGACATCATTATCGGCGGTGGTAAGGCAGGCAAAACGCTGGCGCCCGCGTTAGTGGCTGATGGACGCAAAACCGCGTTAGTCGAACGCAGCTTAACTATGATTGGCGGCACCTGCATCAATGTTGCCTGCATTCCTACTAAAACGATGATTGCCAGTGCAGCGATAGCCAACACGGTGCGCCACAGCGCTGCTTACGGCGTTAAAGCCAATGCACCAACCCTTGAGCTGGCAACCGTGGTTCAGCGCAAACGATCGGTTGTGCAAACGATGCGAGCCATGAATTTGCACAATCTGGAAACAGCTCTAGGTCACGCATTGATCATTGGCACGGGACGATTTGTTGCACCCAAAACAATCGAAGTGTCAATCGAAGGGGCTACTCGGTTACTCACTGCCGAGCGGTTCTTCATCAACACAGGCACACGCCCGCTCATTCCATTCATACCTGGACTCAAAGAATCTAGCTTCTTGACGAGCGAGTCGATCCTGGAGCTAGAACAGCTACCTGAACACCTGATCGTACTTGGCAGTGGCTACATTGGGCTAGAGTTTGCCCAAATGTTCCGGCGCTTTGGTTCTCGCGTCACTGTACTTGGACACAGCGAGCAAATTCTGTCGCGGCAAGATCCGGATATTGCCAGTACCGTTCAAACGTTATTAGAACGAGACGGCATTGAATTTTTGCTAAAGGCGAAGGTGAGCGAAGTGAAACGTGCTGGCAATAATACTGCCCTACAGCTTCAAGTTGCCGATCGAGCCATAGAACTGCAAGGGTCGCATCTGCTAATCGCTGCGGGTCGTGCGCCCACCACCGATCTCTTGAATCTATCCGCTGCAGGTGTGGCAGTGGATGCACACGGATTTATTCCAGTTAACGATCGCTTAGAGACGAATGTACCAGGAATTTGGGCGTTAGGCGATATCAATGGCGGACCCCAGTATACTCATGTGTCGCTCGATGATTATCGCATTGTTAAAGCGAATTTGATTGATGGAAGTAACCGTAGCAGGGGCGATCGCTTAGTTCCTTCCTGTCTCTTCACTGATCCGGAGCTGGCGCATGTCGGTCTGACCGAAACCGAGGCGCAACAGCAAGGATATGCCATTCGGGTAGCAAAACTGGATGCCTCAGTGATTCCCAGAGCGAGAACCCTGGGTCAAACTGATGGACTGTTGAAGGCGATCGTAAATCCTGAGACGGGTCATATTCTCGGTTGTTCACTTTTGTGTCATGCAGCAGGTGAAATGATTTCGACGGTGCAAATGGTAATGCAAACTCGGATGCCCTACACTGTTTTGCGCGATGGTGTGTTGACACATCCTACTATGACCGAAGGTTTAAATCTGCTGTTCTCAAAGTTGTAAGGTCAGTGTAGACCCTCAAACTCTGCTCCGACTGCTGACAATGTGTGATTGAATTACAACAATTTATATCTCTCACCGCTTCCATCCTTTTTAACAACAGGATTGAGTCAAAAAACAATTAGAAAATGAGGTAAAACCAATGTCCCAAACGCTACGCGCCCAATTTTCTTCTATTGCTGCAATGGATGTATATCGTTGGCAGCAAAGGCTTGATCAAACCCACTCTAATCTCGACTCGGCAAAACGTAGCCGCAACAGAGGCGTACTTCTGTCCCAGCAGGGATGGCAGAAGTTGATTCAGGCTGGAGTGTTGTACAATGAATGTGGGGAGCGCTATACCTATGAGCAGCTGAGTGAGCAATCACTGCTGGATATGCGGACTATCAGTCGATTGTTAAGCTGCGAGGTAAAAGTTGACAAGAGGACGCTAAAAACGTTTTTCCGTGCTTTTAATCTGCCGCTAGAAGCAGGCGACTATACCTCGTCTCAGGGCGATGGAGTAAACGGTGTGAAGCTTGATGCATCGGCCCAAACCACTCTGACCATACACAGAGTTGAGTTTGAGCAACTTGTTGAGGAGCTACGCCAATTAAAGCAGTGCATCAGAGATTACGATCGACTGCTGCATCGGCTGGGTTTCAGCGAAAACTGTGTCAACTCGCATTTAGGATCATAAACGAAACTGTCAGAACTGAGTATTCAACTTGAAGGCAGCAGCTCCTACTTGATAGACGGGCTACTGTCTTCAATCTCTGTCCAACGAACTATTCTGAATCTTATTCATCATCTGTTCTTCGCCAAACAGAAGTAGTGAGATGTGAAAGATGCTCAATAAAATATTTAAGCGAACACCTCCGGTTAAACTTGGCAGCAAGCACCAAAACAGAATTACTCGCTAGCTACAATCGGCTGTAGAAATTGAAAGACAAAGAATTAGCGATCGGTAACTAGCTCTTTGAGAATACGAGTAGATTTTTTACGTTGCTTCAATGAGCGAAAGGCTAGTTAGGTATTTCTTTAATTCTTCCTCTAAGATTAATTAGTAAACATAAACAGTACCATCTTGACGAATAGTAATGGCACCGTCCCCTGGCGTATCATCATTAACTTGTTGAACTTGAACAGTAACCTGATTGCCATCTACAGAAATATCGTAATTTAAACCTAAATCTGGCTGTGCTGTTTGAATATAAACAAACAAATTAATAGGTAGCTTGGAGATTTTGGTTGAGAAACTGGAATTGGGATCAATTGTGTGGGTCGTATTTCCTGGTGACCCAAGCGATAGTTCAACCGACGTTTCGTTCAAGACTTTGATCTGAACCGGAAGCGCTGGATTAACTTCTCCAGTAACACCTTGTGTGGTATTCTGCTTAATCTGTTGCCCTACACTAGGGTTAGCAATAATGGCGATCGAACCGAGCGAAATTATACTGAGCAGAGTTATTCTAGCCAAAATTTCTGTAAACTTCATTTCTATCTTCCTTTCAAAAATATCTAACTCCAGGTAGTGTCATGCATTAGAATGCTATAAAGAAAATCATTCAACTTCTAAAAACGGATTTATGTTTTTAGAAGTTGAATAATCGCTGATTCCCTAAGCGATGGCTGTTGCAGCAATTTCGTGATTCACATCCTGCAGAATTCTTTGCGCCTGGCTAATTTCTTCATCTGTACCAGAAATGATTACAGCAAACTTACCTGCTTTTATTTCCGTTTCATACTTTAGCGCTTCATTTTTTGGTACTCCCAGTCCTACCAAAGCACCGACTAGCCCACCGGCAACAGCAGCACCGAGTCCACCAACGATCATGCCTTCAAACCAACCTGCTAAAACTCCAACAACATGTCCAGCAACGATCACAGGACCGACGCCGGGAACAAAGAGTAAGCCAACGCCAGTAAGAATACCAAATAGCCCACCAAAGAAACTACCCCAATAGCTTGCTTCTCCTGCCCCGGCTTTAGCAGTATCCTTCCAAGTCAAAAATCCGCGCACATGTTCAGTAGTCTGATAATCTTGACCAATAATCGAAATTTTCTGCATGTCGAAGCCTGCTTTTTGCAGTTTCAACACGGCTGCTTCTGCCTCGACGTGCGAGGGGAACATATCTACAACTTCATGCTTATCTGACATGATTTTTTCTCCTTGTTTACGATCTTTGAATGGTTGAGTTTCATTAGTTAATATTACTGTTTGAAACTATGTCAAGCAGGCATTCAACACCACGCTTGAAAATAGGCGAGTAATGTTTCCCTACCCAGAGGTAACGGTGTTAGTTTTCTGCAAGTGACACCTAGATGTATGGCATTAGGCGGAGAACCTGACCAGCCCAAGACGCAAGGCAAAAACGGCTGCTTGAGTGCGATGATTAACGTTAAGTTTGTTCAGAATATTACGGATGTGGGTTTTTACGGTTCCAAGGCTAATGTAGAGCTTCTTTGCAATCTCTGCATTGCTATCACCTTCAACAACTAATTGAAGAACTTCGAGTTCACGAGGCGAGAGCGCGGTAGGTGAACAATCAAAGTAATTAGACACAGCTAGGGTTTCAATCATGTCGATCTCCGAAGTTAAGGGTTGAATAGCGTCTAGTTCTAGTTGCTGATTGTGGATTACTTCTGCTTTGATATCTTTAATAATGCTCGTTCAGTTCAGTTATTTGCCAGGGAGAATTGCTAACTTAGGGAGCAATTTAGATTTGCAATAACTTGTCTGTGAATATAAAAAGAGTAGCGCAAAGTTTTTCTTACTAATGAAGAATTATTTTGTGAGTAGATTTGCCGTATGCAACTTTCTAAAAACTTTGTTCTAACATAAAGCTGCAGTTCCATGCTAAAAGTCCCTCACTATTAGCTTAAATAAAGCAATAGCAAGGAACTGCCTGATGACTACAAGAATGATATTAGTGATTGTCTGAATCGTTATCAAATTGCTCTTGAATTTGTTCTCTAACTGCTCTCAGATATTCCTGATTACTAAGTGTATCTTCCGTCAATCGGTTATCTTTGATAGCTGCTTGGACAATCTCTTCAGCAGTAATTCTACCCGATTGATACTCGTCGACAAGCAGGTTTCCCTTAGGAATACCTTGGTCTTCAAGATAACCGTCTTGAGCCAGGGAAATTAGTTGGAATGGTGTTACTTCTACAGTTTCGGCTTTAGCCATTGGTACAAAGACAGTTGATAATAGAATGAATGAGAAAACACTGATAATCTTATGTTTCATATTTACCTGACCATTTGCTATATAAACGTTATCCCTAGTTTCAGGAACAACTGAGTATTTGACCAGGGAGGATTGAATAGATTGACAAGTTAGTGCGAGATTTACTCAATTTGCTTATCTTTTTGAAGTGACGTCAACTTGCTTTGAATAGCTTGCCCAAACGAGTTGCCATAGTTTAGGAAGCTGGCAAGCAAATAGAATACCTCCCAAGATACAAACACTGCCGCTGAAGGCAACCTCTGCTGAAGCGCCTATAGGTGATTAGCATACCTGTGCAGAGATCACCCAGAAAACCTATCCCTAAAAACGCTACAATGTAAAATTGAATTTTGAAGGAATTGTGACAGCGGTGACTCCATATTGTGGCGGTTATTGACCTTGAAAGACAATAGTTACAGTGGGGATAAAAACAGAACATTGTCAGCCTGTACAGCGATGAAATCTGCTAATCTTCATTCTTGAGGGATCAGCTTTGACAGTTCTCTAAAGTTATCACTTCCCTGATCCAGACCCAGCAAATCCAGTAGACGGCTGTAGCTCTGCATAATTTGCTGTTTTAATTGCATGATTTCCTCAGTAGATGAATTCGTTTGGGTCTGCTCAAGGGAGCTGTAATGCAACGTACCCAATCTTGCGCCTACTACACCATGCTGTGGGATAGTATAATCGTCTAGGTCCAGACGCAGGTTAAAGGCGTAGAAGAAGGTTTTTAACGTGCGCTTATCCACGCGGACTTCGCAACTGAGGATACGGCTGATTGTGCGAACGTCCAACAGCGATTTCTCGCTTAGCTCCTCATGCGTATAACGTTTACCAAAGTCGTCATACAGTACTTCAGCTTGCATCAATTTTTGCCATCCCCGTTGGGTTAAAACAACGCCTCGTCTGCGGCTTGAGGGTTTACCAGAATTAGAAAATGCGCCAGAAATTACCTGAGGTGGTGATTTTGCGTCAAGGCGATCGAGCAAGCGAACTTCATTGGGTAAATTGTAAGGGCTTTTGACTGTAGCAAAGTTAGACATTTCTGTTTTCCTTGCAGTAGTTGTTTTTAGTTAAATTCGTGACTATTGTTTTTCGCCTGCGAGATTGCAGCATAGAAGCTTTCAGAATCCCAAGCACCTTGATAACGGAAGCCATTAATGAATAAAGTTGGTGTCCTAGTGATACCGTTTTTTCGACCGTTTTTCAAATCTAAAAAAACTCGATCTGCATGAACCTGTCCTGATATCTCTGTGAGAAACTGAGGAATGTTTAGACCCAGCTCATTGGCATACTCTACTAAATAGCTATCGTCTAAAGCATATTGATGCTTAAGCAGAACATCGTGCATTTGCCAAAAATGACCCTGGCTAGAAGCTGCTTCTGCTGCCTCTGCGGCTCTTTGAGATTGAGGATGAATTTGCACCTGTGGAAAATGACGAAATACAAAACAAAGAGAACTGTTGAACTGTTGAATTGCTTCAATAGCTTGGTGAAATTTACTACACTGAAAACATTGGTAATCACCATATTCAACCAGTGTCACTGGAGCATTAATTAATCCCTGAATATGATCGCGCTCTGCGATGGGAATGAGCAGCCTATTATCATCTGTTTGGTTCATTGGGCACCTCTCTTGGCACCTGTCGTTTGTATACCCTCAATTTAGAGAACTAAACGAGTTTTGTCACTGGGAAGAATCTCAGAAGATAAACTACCAAATTAACTAACCTGCAGCTGATAATTTTGACAGGTGGACAGGCGCTACAGTTAATAATGTCTTGCCAAAATGCGGCAATTGCCGCCTAAACCAGGCGTACATATTCAGCTTGTTCAAGGAAATTGTTAGAACTGAGTATTCAATCTTGTTTCTTTCTCATAATATATCTTTTCTCTACTTCTCTTTACCAAGGAGCTTAGAAGATCAATTGTAGTTCACTGACTCGTTCTAAAAATTGTTCTTTTCAAGTGTGGAACAGACGCTTTGCCCATCGAGTTGGGTATCATTGTCGAGCAAGGTGGCAACCTGGTGCACCCAATCAAAGGCAATAGCAATCGGTTCCCACAACTGCGCGGTTTGCACAAGTGCGGTAGAAACAATCCGTTTGAGCTGAGTCAGTGGCTTTGGAAGTTCCCCTTTTGATCTATGCGCTCTAAACTCGCATCAATAGCACTCAGGCGTTGCCGTAAGGTCAACCCAGAAGCATCGAGGGGCGGTTGACCATCGTCGGTAAGTGCTGCACGCACCGCTTGACAATACCCTTCCACTACCTCGTTGATAGCGTTAGACTCCTGGCTGAGAGTTCGTTCAATCTTCCGCACGCCACGTACCCGCTTTTTGAGTTCCTTCTTGGCATGCCGGTCAGCTTCATCAATTGGTCTAGCTGCTTGACGGAGGTAGTGGAAATGACACAATCCATGTGCTGCTTCTGACAGAGCCTTAGCAATTGCGTTGCGGATGGAGGACTGCCCATCACTTACCACAGCAATAATCGGCAGGTTCAACGCTTGTTTCACCTGCATCAGCAGGGGGGCGAGGTCTTCACTGGTAGAGGATAACAACGTCTTTGCCAACAAAATCTCACCACTGAGGACTTCTCGAATCACCCATAACACTTCATGCCCCACATTCGGTTGCATCCCATCAATTGCTAAAATGACTTGAGATTGTTGAGCAACGATTTTCTCAATCCGCTCGGCATCACTCACTTGAAGAAATACCAATTCATCGTAGCGGTTCAACAGATTACTCACCGTGCGTTCACTCACGCTTAAGCCTTTGCTCTGTATAGCCTGATAATTTGGGGCACACTTCGGTGCTCTTGATAGCGCAAGCTCCCCACCAAGGCAATCACATCCAACCCAAACTCCTGCTCGGGCAATGCCCATTTCCCTTCCGCCTCCGGTCGATAGGGCTGGCAAAACCGTTTGCACTCAGGTGTTGCACAACGTCTGACCTTGAGTCGTAATTACACCACTCCCGCAAGCGTTCGCACCCGTCGCAAGTTGTCATATTTGTTCCACATCCATTCCCCACAACTGGGACAGGTTTGCTGAACGCACGCTAGTACTTCCTCTCGTGTTGCTTCCGGTTAGGGTGTTCGTCTGACCATCTTTAGCTGAGCCCTACACTCATGCTCTGGTTCTAGCCTATCTAATGTTCTAATTCTTCTCCAGCTATCTTTGCTGCCCTAGGAATAAATTGGCTTAGTTCGCTAAAGATCCAATTAGTATCACCGATGCAGGTTCCCCCGTTTGTGGGTGTAGTGGTTCTCGGATCTCCTGCAGCTTGAAGCCGTAGTCTGAGTACAACCGCATCCAAGACTCTAGCGTGCGAAAATACCAGGGAGCTGGGTCTGAGAAGTCATTGCTGAACCCTGCCCATGATCCTTCACGCCAGCCATCCTCGTAGGGGTACTCCCCACAGCCTACGAGCGGATGAATTGTTTGAACGATGAAGCAACCCTGAGCGGTGAGCAAAGAGGGTATTACTTTGAACAAGCCCACAACGGATGCTTGACCTAATAAAGCGAAATTAGAGACGGCTATATCAAAGGCTTGGTTGAGCTTTCCAGCGGCAATTGCTTCATACGATAGTACTTCAAATCGCCCCCCTCCAGCCGCTTGTGCCTGTTTAATTAACTCTGGCACCACATCCACGCCAAAAACCTCAATGCCCGCTGCAGCTAATGTTCGTGCTAGCCACCCCTCCCCGCATCCAAGATCCAGAACGTTTTTGGGATGCTGCTCAAGCACAGCCTCAACGATCGCTCCATTTGTGACCAGCTTGCGGCTCTCAATCTGCCCCTCGCGAACGGCGATCGTCCAAGGACGGGCATTTTGGTGCCAGGAGGTGATGATCTGATTGTCGCTGAGTGGATTGTGGGACATAGAAGACTTTTCGACCAGGAACGGAGTACTCAGAACAGGCACCAAAAACAGGGCACTAAGCCAAGATCGCCCACTAAATCTTTACTCTTTATTCTTTTTATCGCACAGGTTCAACCCAGGGACAGAGAAGTCAGAGCATTTTTAATGTTAAAGAATACGGAAGGCGGAAGCTGTTTTCTAGAGCAGCTTTTGGGCTAATTCCATTAGGGGAATGCAGTTGTCCTTACCCTAGTGCAATTTTCCTTTTGTATCATAAATCACATTTAAAAGTCTCTGAACATACATGACTCGCATTTTTGAAGGCATTGCTGATGGGGCAGCGATCTGCGATTCGGAAGGACGCTTTACATTTGCGAACACTCGAATGGCTGATATTACTGCGCGATCGCCAGAGGAGCTGCTGGGGCAGACTGTGTGGGAGGTTTATCCATCAACCTTACGATCGACAATTCGGCAGGAGTTCCAGAAGGTTTTAACGGAAAGAATCCCTCTTTATTTTCAAGCTTTTCATCCGTCGCTCAGCTGCTGGTTAGAGATACGCGCCTATCCTCTGGCATCCGGTATTTTGCTTCTGCACCAGGATATTACCGCATGGAAACAAACCGAGCTTGAGCTGCAGCAAACCTGCCAATCCTTCTCAAATCAGCTCGAAGACCAGACGGCTCGGCTTCAGCAAATTCAAACCGAGCTGGAACAACAAACCCAGCAGCGGCAGCAGGCAGAAGCAGCCCTCCAAACTACCAATGAAGCCTATGCGCGTTTGCTTGAAAGCATTACCGATGCCTTTTGTGCCGTTGATACAGAGTGGCGGTTCACCTACATCAACCGTCGTGCTGAGCAACTGCTGCAGAAACATGGCAGCGAACTACGCGGTCGGAATCTGTGGGAAGTCTATCCGCAGCTTGTGGGTTCAAGCTTCTACCGCCGCTGTTATGAAACCGCAAGAACAGGATCGACCCAGCTTGAAACCCTCTGCTCCAGCTTAAATCGCTGGTTCCAGGTCGCTCTTTACCCGTCTGGCGAGGGCATTTCATTCTTCTTTCAAGACATTACCGCTCGCAAACAGATTGAACAAGAGCGGGATCAGTTACTCCAGCAGGAGCGAAAATCCCGAACTCAAGCAGAATTAGCGCACGATCGCTGCACATTTTTGTCTCATGCCAGCCTGCTTCTGGCAAGCTCACTCAACTATGAAACCACGCTCTCCAATGTGGTACAGCTAGCCGTTCCGCTGCTGGCAGACTTTTGTCTAGTCCACAAACTGGAAGCCGATGGCACCCTTCAACAAATTACCGCCTGGCATGGCAATGAAAGTAAGCAATCCCTGGTCAACGAACTTGGCAGCCTGTACTCGATCTCTTCACATTCCAACAGTTTGATCGCTCAAGTCTTACAGACCGGGGAGCCAGTGATGGTGACTGATGCCTCAGCAGTCAAGCCATTGACGCAAGATGCCCGCATTCTAGAGATTAATCAGCAGCTAGCCCCTCAGTCTCTCATTGTGGTGCCCTTGACGGCACGTGAACAGAAGTTTGGCACGCTGCTGCTGGCGATGGATGGCTCAAACCGAGAGTATGATGCGCTTGACCTTGCGGTAGCAGCGGATTTGGGGCGCCGAGCAGCGATCGCCATTGATAATGCTTTTCTGCATGAGAAGGCGCAGGAAGCCAGTCGGCTCAAAGATGAGTTTCTGATGACCCTTTCCCACGAACTGCGATCGCCGCTTAACACCATCGTGGGGTGGTCACAGATGCTGCGACACCGCCAACTAACCCATCGCACCAGCGAGCAGGCGCTGGAGGTAATCGAGCAGAAGGCAAAGGCGTTAACCCAGATTGTCTACGATCTATTGACCCTCTCCCAGATTGTCACTGGGCAGCTACGGTTGCGCCCCAGCCGGGTCAAGCTAGATACGCTGATTCAAGAGGTCATTGAGTCATTACAACTGGCTGCGACTGCCAAAGAGATTCGTTTAGTGATAAGTCTGGATGCGTCGATCGAGCCAGTTCAAGCCGATGCTCGTTATCTACGGCAGATCGTCTGGAATTTGTTGTCAAACGCCATCAAGTTTACGCCTAGAAAGGGCTGTATCAATGTGCAACTATTGCGCCTTGAGCAGGCAGTGCAATTGCTGGTGGGTGACACCGGAGAAGGGGTGGATGCGTCTGTTCTGCCTTACATCTTTGACCACTTTCGCCAAGCTGATAGCTCCGCTACTCGCCTTCATGAAGGGCTAGGGATGGGCTTATCGCTAGTGCGCAATCTAATTGAGCTGCATGGTGGGACGGTGCAAGTGTTTAGTGAAGGACGGGGGGAGGGGACAACCGTTGTTGTAGAGTTGCCTCTATGCTTAGATACAGCAGTTGTAGCTCAGCCTCCAGAGATTGAATCATCGAGCGGGCAGCCCACCCTGGAATCCCAAATGCTGTTGCTGCAAGAGGTGCGTGTCTTGATGGTTAATCCTGAGTCACACTCTCGTGATCCATTGCTTACCCAGCTTGAGCGTGACGGAGCAGACGTGCTAGCCGTTGCTTCTACCGCAGACGCGCTCGAAATTCTAGATTCTTTCACCCCTAACCTGCTTGTGGTAATTCTTAGCGGGTTGGGCACTGCAGAAGCAAAGCTGCTAGCCAAGGCAAAAGCGTATACCGCTGTTCAAGGCAAAAGCTTATCTGCGATCGCCCTTACCCAACACCGCAGCGAGCAGGAGCGGATGCAGGCGCTGGCAATGGGATTCCAGATCTACCTCTCCCAGCAAACATATCCTGACGAAATTTCCACCGTTATTGCCGCGATCACTGGACAAAATCGCTAGTCTAGGATATTTGTTCTGATAGAAAAATCTTGCTTTTTACTCACGGCATGCCTGAGTTCTTAAGCAGGACGATTCATTGGGTACTTAACTACGTGCCCCGTTTTGGCGTAGAAATTTGAGGTTGGAGAATGGACGCCGAGGAGTTGTTGCAGCGCTATGCTGCTGGAGAGCGAAATTTTGAAGGTGTCAATCTGGTCAGAGCAGATTTGTCTGGCGCGGATTTGTCTGGAATCAATCTGAGCCGTGCCAACTTAGTTGAGGCGAACCTGAGTCGTACCAATTTGAGTCAAGCCAACTTGCGAGAGTCAAATTTAGCACGGGTAAACTTTACCGAAGCAAATCTGGAGCGCGCAATTCTGCTGAAAGCGAATATCACAGAGGGGCAATTTAGCTTTGCCACCTTGACGGGAACCATTTTGCTAGAAGCCAATTTGAGTCATGCCTTTCTGTTTGAAGCCAATTTAGAAGGGGTAAATATGACCGATGCGACGCTCGTTGGCGCAGTGATGCCAGATGGCTCACAGTACAATCCGGCGATCGTTTAATTCAGATATAGCGCTTCGCGTTCAAATGGAGGAAGGTTTTTTATGGGATACCGCGCGGTATCTCACAAAAAACCTTCCTCGTGTGATTAGGAATTGCCATAGCAGATCCTCCTAGAAGTATTTGATTTGTGTCACTGCCTAATTGTTAGAAGTACCCTCGCATCAGCTTAAAGTTTTTGATTCATCAGCTTAAGCCCAAAATTACGTAGATTTTTTGGTGCGTATGTCGACAATGCCTTGGCTATACTGCTGCTGAATTCGCCTAACTTCGTCTCGTTGTGTATGACGAGAACCATGACATGCCATCATCTTCCAACTACCCCATCCTCTTCACACAACTAAATAAGCAACTAAATCGAGCAGTCAGTCCTGGTAGAGCTAAAGGTAGTAGCTGATGATTTCGGCAGGGAAGCTCGGCAGGGAAGCGTTGACGAGAATACACAGGCAGAAGCAGATAGAAGCAAACAGGCAAGGGGTGCCGTGTATTCTATCCCCTACTTCAAGTTAAGTTGACAATACCTCTAGCACTGCACATATGACTCGTGATACAAGCGCATCATGATCCTCGTATCATCCACTGGAATCCTCAAAACCACAGTGTTCTCCTATGCATGAAATTGAACTTGTCTTTGGGCTGCTGTTTGCCGTTGCTGCCCTAGCAGTAATTGCCGAAAAGATCAAAGTTGCCTACCCCATTTTATTAGTGATAGGCGGGTTGGCACTTGGTTTCGTTCCCGGTCTACCTCCGATTGAATTACATCCTGAAGTTGTATTTCTGATTTTCTTACCGCCGCTACTGACCTCAGCCGCATGGTACTCCTCTTGGCGAGACTTTCGTGCCAACTTGAGACCGATTCTGTTGCTGGCGATCGGTTTAGTGCTAGTGACAACGGGTGCCGTTGCAGTGGTAGCTCATACTGCCATTGTTGGGGTGACCTGGCCCGTCGCTTTCGTGCTAGGTGCGATCGTATCGCCGCCGGATGCAGTAGCTGCGGCTGCTATTACCGAACGGCTCAATGTGCCTAAGCGAATTGTGACGGTATTGGAAGGGGAAAGCTTGGTGAATGATGCCACGGGACTAGTCGCCTATCAGTTTGCTGTGGCAGCAGTGGTGACAGGCACCTTCTCCCTGGGGCAAGCAGGTCTGGGATTTGTGCTGATGGCAGCAGGTGGCATCTTAGTGGGCTTAGCGGCAGGCTGGCTAACGATTTGGGTGCATCGACAAATTGATGATTCTTTAGTGGAAGTTACAGGTACGCTGTTAATGAGCTATGCATCCTACCTGGTGGCTGAGCATTTGCATGTATCTGGCGTATTAGCTGCAGTTGCCGTTGGGTTTTACCACCGCTGGCACAGTTCTGAAGCCTTTGCTCCTCGCACTCGACTGCAGGCGATCGCCGTTTGGGAACTATTCGTCTTTCTGCTCAACGGTCTGGTCTTCATCCTGATCGGGCTGCAGCTGCCTCGCATCTTGGAGGCGATCGCAGAGCGATCTGTCCCAACGCTGGTTTGGTCTGGCATCTTGATCAGCGCCGTTGTCATTGGCATCCGAATTCTCTGGGTATTTCCCGCGACCTACCTACCTCGTTGGCTAAACCGACATCTGAGGCAGCGAGACCCCTCGCCGCCGTGGCAATGGGCAATGATTATTGCCTGGACCGGTATGCGCGGCGTCGTTTCCCTAGCAGCTGCCCTGGCGTTGCCTTTGGTGACAAGCACGGGAACGCCCTTCCCTGAGCGTGACTTAATTCTCTTCCTGACCTTCTGTGTAATTTTGGTGACGTTGGTGCTACAAGGATTGACCTTACCGTTGCTTATTCGTCAGCTCAAGGTGATGGATGATGACAGCGCCGAGCGAGAAGAGATGGAAGCTCGCCTTAGAGCCGCCGAAGCAGCCTTGGCGCGGTTAGAGGAACTGATTGCCGAAAATAGTGCGCTTCAACAATCAACAATGGTGCAATGGTTGCGAACGGAGTATGAGGAGCGGGTTCGGCAGTATTGTGATGTTTGCATTGCGATGGATACCGGCAACGATGAGCAATTGGCAGCACTCAAGAGCCTGCAACGAGAAGCCGTCGTTGCTGAACGCAAAGTCGTTATCAAGCTGCGAAATCAGGGAGTGATCAATGACGAAGTGCTGCATCGACTAGAACATGAGCTTGATTTAGAAACGGTACGGCTTAAGGTTTAATCAATGCGTATCTTTGTTTTGTTACTCTATCGGCGCGGCTCAACCTATAAGTAAATTCAGGGCGATACCTCACCAGTAACCCAGACATATTGATGGCTCTCGCTAAGTCTGCAATTGAAATCTTGGCATCGGTTTTCAAAGCGCGAAGAAGCTGCACATCTACATCGTCCAATTTGGCTTTTTGCGATCGTAGGTGTTTTACCATCATTTTCTACTGCGCAAAGCAGTAGAAAATGATGCATAGGGTTTCCTACAGCTACAAGCTATTTTGATGAAACCCTATCCCCTTCTCTTTTTGCATATTTATCTGGCATTCTGCAGGGGTGTCCAGAAGGCGTAACTAGCTGAGTAATTTACTCTGATCTCTCGTCCTTCCTGGTCACATTTTCCATCAGACGGCGGTTGTCCTCCAACTGTATTAAATCGCTGGATGTAATTCACCGCAAAACCGCCATACCTACTATCAGAACTGGCTTTAAGAATTAGCCATGGGATGTCCTCTGAATTAACGGCAGGCTGCAGAGCCACTCTTGTTCCCCGAATTTCATCAGCTCCAAAGCTCCAGGATGGTCCTTCGCCATGCTGTCCAATCTCTTGATTTCGAGCATCAAATAACGTTGCCTCTGGTCTTAGTAGAACCCAGGATGAGCTTTGGCATTGATAGATTTGTTCTCCCCTAGCATTTACAACCGAAAGCAACTGGCTGTCAGGTGGTTGTAGCTCTTCCGAAATTACAGGAATAGATGCGGTGGTTTGAGCTTGGAGTGGCTTCACAGAAATACTTCCTGCCGCTAGTAATGACAGCACGATTCCCAATACAGTTTTAGTTTGCATAATTCTCCAGATTCCTAGACTGTACCTAAAGATGAAACTTTTTCATCTCCACAGAATTACAGCGGCAGCTGCGCTAAATTGTGTTGCAAAAGACAAGTTGTACTGCAGAAACCGTTTATTGATGAATGGACTGCATCAATCACATTACTCTAAATGATAATATCAAAGATCGCTTCAATAAACTTCGCTTGCGTCACAAAGTCATTAAAGCTGCTTCAAAGCTGCTTCGAGTGTATGCAACGACACTTCAGCACCGGAAGCGACAGCATGAACTATTCGCAATAGGGAGATTCTTATCCCGGGTCAGGATCGCCTTTAGTTATGCTGTCATGCTTCTGCTGCTAATAAAATGCTGCTAATAAAACTACATAAGCCTCTAATCATTTAGCATGGCGTCGCTTTTTGGCGCTATATACCTCTATCTTATGGCGCCAAAAGATAATGCCAATATGATTTTGGATATTTAACCAGTTTCAGCAATGCTTTGGCTCATAATTTAAGCTTGGAAATTGCATAGTTGCTGTCAAGTGTCGGCTTTTGTGTGGGAGCAAAAACGAGCGGTTGAGCTAATTGGTTCGCTCTCAGTCACAGCGATGTAAAGATAGAAGATAAAGAGGCGAAACTAAGCGTGAATCAATATAGAAATTAGATGAGAATCCAAATAAATATTAAGAACTGTGTAGTGGACTGATGTCCCTCAAAATTCTTAAGTTGATAAAAAACAAGTAGAAATGGCGGACTCACTAGCTTTTGCTCTTTAATCTATGGGAGCCAGCTATGTCAGCATATCCTGATATTTCGTCATAAGCGTTTCTGCTTATACATTCAGCGATCGCACAAACAGCTAGATTCAGCGAACCGATTGCAGCACTGCGATCGCCAAAGGATCAGGATTCATTTTATGTGGAGCATCTGAATGGATCGACGGACACTGTTGAGGTTTATTGGACGAGCGGGCGGCACAGCGGCGGTGCTGACGACAATGCAGAGCTTAGGACTGGTTCGCTCACCCGCCAGAGCCAGTTCACGCCCTGTGGTCGCCCAATCGAGTAGCGGTGCAAAGATCGCCATTCTGGGTGCAGGAATTGCAGGCATGACAGCGGCCTATGAACTGACGAAGGCAGGCTATGACTGTACGATTTTGGAAGCTCGCGATCGTGCTGGTGGGCGAAATTGGACGGTGCGCGGGGGTGATTTAATCAAAGAAATGGACAGCCAGCAGTCCTGTGCGTTTGAAGTAGCCGATTCGCTATATGTGAATGCTGGTCCTGCCCGAATTCCGTATCATCACACGCACTTGCTCAGCTACTGCAAAGAGTTTGCCGTACCGCTAGAAGTGATCGTCAATGAAAATCGAGGCGCTTATTTTCAGGATGACAATGCGTTTGCAGGTCAGCCTATCTTGAATCGGCAGGTGGTGAACGACAGTCGCGGCTATATTGCCGAACTACTTGCCAAAGCAATCAGCCAGCAATCCCTGGATCAAGAAGTCTCGGCAGACGATCGCGATCGTCTCCTCGAGATGGTAAAAAGCTTCGGCAAGCTGGGAGACGATTATCGCTATGCAGGCTGCGATCGCGCCGGATTCAGCACGTCACCCGCAGCCGGGTTGACAGCAGGCGAATTGAAAGAGCCGTTACCGCTCACTGAACTATTGAACTCATCGTTTTGGGAATACAAGCAGCACTTTGGCGAAGGCTACAACCAAGCTGCCACGATGCTAGAACCAATCGGCGGCATGGATCAAATTGCCAAGGCGTTTGAGCAGCGCGTGGGCAGTTTAATTGAGTACCGTGCGGTGGTAACGAGAATTGGCAAAACTGGCAGCGGCGTGCAAATTCGCTATACCGATTCGACTGGAGCAGAAAAATCCCTGGAGGCTGACTACGCGATCTGCACAATTCCGCTTTCGGTTCTGGCCGGCATTGAGGCAGATTTTTCTCCACCGGTTAAAGCGGCGATCGCAACAGGCGCTCAGTCCTACAATAATGCCGTCAAAATTGCCTTTGAGAGTCGCCGCTTTTGGGAAGATGATCTGCACATTTACGGCGGCATCTCCTGGACGGAGAAAGATATTACGCAGGTTTGGTATCCGACAGCAGGCTTCCATCAGAATAAAGGCATCCTTCTCGCCGCTTACACTTGGGATAACGAAGTCAGCGATCGCTTTGCTGCTTTGTCTCCGGGTGATCGCCTGCAGAAGGCGATCGCGGAAGTGTCTGCAGTTCATCCCAACTTCGGGCAAGAAGTTTCGCCTGCTAAGGCGCTCAGCATAGCCTGGGGCAAAATTCCTCACAGTCAGGGGGCTTGGATTGACTGGGAAGACCAGGAAAATTCTGCCGCCTATCGCCTCCTTAATCAGCCCGACGACACGATCTTCCTCGCTGGAGAACACCTGAGCTACCTGACTGGTTGGCAGGAAGGCGCGATTTTGTCAGCTTATCAGGCGATCGAAGGCATTGCTGCAAAGCAGCAGGCAATGAGTGCTTAGACTGCCTGCGATTGCCCTCACTCCAGCCTAATTTGTTCTATTCATTGTTCAACAGGATTGAAGTATGTCATCACTATTTCGCAGAATTTTGTTGCTGCCGCTCGTTGCAGTCGGGCTAATGGTCGCACTGATTTTAGCGACGGCTACCGCTTCACAGGCGCAAACCGTTGTTCGCCATGCAATTCCTAACTCCACCTTTCCGATCGCGCTTGCAGTCGAAGTTCCTGCTGATCAAACGGTGATCTATCTGAGCGGACAAGTACCTTCTGTAGTGAATCCCAATGCCCCAGAAGACTCGATCGAGGCGTATGGCGACACTAAAACGCAAACGATCAACGTTCTCACCAAAATTGACGAGATTTTGCAAGGTCTTGATCTGAGCATGAGCGATGTAGTGAAAATGCAGGTCTTCTTGGTAGGCGATCCGAGCAAAGACGGCAAAATGGATTTTGCGGGCTTTATGGAGGGCTACACGCAGTTTTTCGGCACAGAAGCACAGCCTAATCTTCCGGCTCGATCGGCTATGCAAATCTCTGGCTTGGTCAGTCCCGGCTGGCTAGTTGAAATTGAAGTTGCAGCAGTGCGGTCTTAAGCGTTGCGGTTTTGGCAGGGACACAATCGATCGGTGTTGCTGATTTCTGGGATGATTTTTAAGTGAGAGGGGCGCGGAGCGCCCCTCTCACTTAAAATCATCCCCCTGTTAAGCAATGCCAATCGATCTAGGTAGGCTACGGCAATGTCGTGTTGTGCTAGGTAGTTTTGTCGCACTTGCTTGCCAGACGGCTGGTCAACTTGGCGAGGTCTTGTTCTGGCTGGTGATCAGAATCTGCTGTTGCGTTTCCATCGTTGCTTGATCAATACAGCGCTGAAGCTGCCAGGCAAGCCGTTCTACCTGCGGCGCTTTGAGAATGCCTAAATGGTCGCCTGTAATTTCGTAAACCTCAACGCCTTCGACTGCCAGCTTTCCCCAGCCAAACAGCGGATCAATTTCAACCAAGGCAGGGTCACAAACGGTATCTTTAATCGCGCAACGATCGGTAGCTAGAAACAGCGCAACACGACCTCGATAGGCTTTTGGCTGATAGCTTGCCCTGATTTTCGCATAGGTTGCGCGCACAAACCGATATGTGTTCGCACGGTCACGCTGTTTGCTTCTCTGAGCAAGCCAACAGGCGGCTCGATCAAACTTCTCACTCATCTTTTTGTGAGCATAGCGCCAGCCGAAGTGGGACAGGTTGTGTAAATGTCCCCAAAGTTGCTGTTGCCGAGTTCTACGCTTGAATGCACCGGGGGCTGGTGTGTCAAATAAGGCAAGCAGTGCAACGGTTTCCCCTGCTGCCTGAAGCTGCTGCGCGACTTCAAGCGCAATCATGCCGCCGAATGATACACCGCCGAGTAAATACGGTCCTCGCGGCTGAACAGTACGAATTTCTTCAATGTAGTGAGCCGCCAGTGCTGCCACCGAGTCAAAAGTTTGCTGACTCATCTCATGCGCTAAGCCGTATACAGGCTGCTCTCGGTCAAGCTGCATGGCGAGCGAGCGATATAGCTCAATTCCCTGCAATAGAAATAGCGATTGTCGCTTGCTGCCTGATTTCAGCGCCACGATCGACGAAGCAGTGATTGTTTCATCAGCCTGACGCAAAACTTCAGTTAGCTGGGCGATCGAAGGAAACTGAAACACCGTGGCGAGCGGCACATCACGGCGAAACACAGTTTGAATGCGATCGGTTAGCCGCACGGCTGCGAGCGAATTGCCGCCGAGTGCAAAAAAATCGTCGTGAATGTCGATCGCTTCCAGTTCTAGAATTTCCTGCCAAATTTGCACAAGCTGGTGCTCAATCTGGTTAAGCGGTGCAGCAGCGGCTCGGCAGTTTGCTGCCTGTTGGGCTGGGAATGGCAGTGCTGCACGATTAACTTTACCATTGGGCAGCTTGGGCAGCTTGTCTAGGGGCACGATCGCCGTGGGAAGCATGTAGTACGGCAATTTTTGCGCAAGCTGGTGTTGCAGCTGCGTGACGCAGTCCTCACATGCGACGACATATGCTACCAAAATTTGCTTACCCTTGACCCGATGAGGATGGACGATCGCCTGTTTTACCCTTGGCTCGGCGTTGAGAACCGCTTCTATTTCACCCAATTCAATGCGGAAGCCGTTGAGCTTGATTTGATGATCCTGGCGCTCGCAAAACACAATGTCACCGTTTCGCTCAAAGCGGGCAAAGTCTCCGGTTTTGTAGAGTCGGGCGTTAGGGCGAAACGGATGTGCAACGAACTGCCGATCGCTAAGCTCGCGCTGGCGATGATAGCCTCGTGCCAGCCCCAACCCGCCAATATACAGCTCACCTACCACGCCGATCGGCACAGGCTGAAGCTGCGGATCGAGAATATAAGCTTCGGTATTTGGCAGCGGCTGACCAATTGGGATCGTGGTGCGGGGGCAATCGTCGTGGCGATAGACTGTGCAGGTAATCGTTGCTTCGGTTGGTCCATAGCCCTGCAAAAATACAATCCGTCCTGCGGTCAATTGCTGCCACTGATCGAGCCGATGGGCGAGTACCTTTTCGGTTCCCACGGCTAGCAGCCGCAGATTCGCGGGAACCGATCGCCCAGTAGTAACGAGTTCTGCAACCCACTCATGCCAAAAGGCGGTTGGCAGCACCATTGCCGTAATTTGCTGCACCTTGATAAATCGAGTGAAGCGATCAAACGACTCTAGCAAATCATCCGGACGCATGATCACGGTTCCACCCTGCAGCAGTGTGGGATAAATCTGTTCGCCTGCAATATCGAAGCTGATCGAGGCGGATTGCAACATGCGGTCGCTTGAAGTCAAATCGTAAATGTCAGCGATTGCCCAACTATGATTGACTAGCGCTCGATGCTCAATCTCGACGCCTTTTGGCTTGCCTGTCGAGCCGGAGGTGTAGATGACGTAGGCTAAATCTGTAGGCGCGACTGCAGTTTGCAGCGGCTCATCTCCAAACAAGGCAAGGATTGCTGCCTGCTCATCCAGACAAATTATTGATTCTGCTGTTGAAAATAACCGATCGCGTAGGGCTGCCGTTGTCACGATCGTCTGTGGACGGCTGTCAGCAAGCAGATATTCAATGCGGTCAAGCGGATAGGTGGGGTCGATCGGCACATATGCGCCACCCGCTTTAAGGATGCCCAACAGTCCGATTAGCAGTTCGACGCTGCGAGGCAAACAAACAGCCACAAGCGTATCAGATGCCACACCTAGTTTGACCAGCCAGCGGGCAAGTTGATTGCTGCGGCGATCGAGTTCGCGGTAGCTTAGCTGCGTTTCTGCCCGAACAGCAATCGCGTCTGGTGTGCGGGTAGCTTGGTCGGCAATCAGCTCGTGGATGCACCGAGATGGATATGCTGCGGCTGTATTGTTCCACTTGACGAGCATCTGCTGCATTTGGGCGCTCGACAGTAGCGGCAACGTTTGCATCGGCTGTTGCAATTGCTCCCAGCAAGCCGTGATGAAAACTTGCAGTTGCCCTGCAATTGCTTCAGCATCAGCCGTATCGATCGCGCCACTGTGAATTAGCTCCGGCTGGCTGCCATCTCGATAGGCTACGAAAGCCAATGCTGCCTCTGGTGGTTGCAGTGCGTCTGGCGAGTTGGCTAGCAGGAGCGCCACGGGCAGCGTACGCGATCGATTCTGTAGGTGAGGATAGCGGACAGTGATATCAAGAGTGTAGCTGCCTAGGTGCTCGGTGCGGGCGATGGTTTCCGTGAAACGGTCGCAGAACTGTGCAAAAGTTTCGTCGCGCCTTGCAATTCGGACGGGAACCAATTGAGCAAACAGATTTGCATCAAAGCGCTGCTGTGGCTGCCAAGCTAGATCAAATTCTGGGGCGTTTGTCAGCCGTCCGCAGTAGGCGGCGAATCCCGCCAGCACCGATTCGATCGATTTGCCAGAGGGCAGCACGA
This sequence comes from Phormidium tenue FACHB-886, assembly GCF_014764505.1. Taxonomy (GTDB): domain Bacteria; phylum Cyanobacteriota; class Cyanobacteriia; order Elainellales; family Elainellaceae; genus FACHB-886. The sequence continues at coordinate 24,598 of NZ_JACXWX010000029.1, read as the reverse complement.
CCGAAACGCGACCCGCCTGTCCAGCGTTGCCTGCTGCCTGCAGCGGATGCACAAACGGAGCAAGCTCTGCAAGATGCTTGACCCAAGCGCGTTCATGCCGGCATGCAGCATTTTGGCGCTCAATTGCCTTGCGTTCAGCCTCCGTTAGCAGCGGCAAAACTGCTCCGATCCGCACACCAAAGCGATCGATCAGATCTGCTGCACTCAGGGGTACTCCGTCCAAGGTCGTGCTGCCGCCCAGCCACAAACTGCCATCGGCTGTTGCGACTTGCAAACCTGTGGCATCCAGAGCAAGCACTTGTCCGAGCTGCGGATTGATCACGGGAATCGATCGCGCTTGCGTCACGGCAACCACGCCACCCGGAAGCCACAGTTTCGGTAGTGCGATCGGATTGACCATTGGCGCAAAGTCTAGAGCGCGAATTAAGTTGCGCAAAGTCTCTGTGGGCTGCCGCCAGTCCAGCACAGCGGCAGCAGCAGGACGATCGTTCAGACCGAAATAGCTGCGCTGCCTCAAGTCTTGCTCAATGGGGGTGGTGCGATCCTGTGCTAGTTCGTGTGCTAGTTCGGCAAAGGCAGCAATTGCGGCTTCCGCGCAGCGCGTATTCACCCTTAAAGCGGTGTCGTCTGGCAAAATCGGAAATCTGACCTGTTTAAGGATGCGACCTGCATCGATCGCCTCAACAACTTCATGCCAGGTAATTGCATGTTCCGTTTCGCCGTGAATTATTGCCCAGGTCGTCGCATGCACACCTGCGTACTTGGGCAGCGGTGAGTTGTGATAGTTAATGGTTCCGCGCCTTGCTTGCTTCAGCACTGATTGGGGAACAATCCAGCCGTTGTTGATGCTAAACAGGTCATCAAACTCACTAAGCAGCAGCAACGCTTCAAACTGCGATCGAGTAGAGGAATGCACGACACCTTCTGCCTTACACCAAGCTAGAAGCGAGCGATCCGGTGAGTAGACACCGAGGATCTCTTGCGTTTTGGCTAAAATCTTAAGACACTCAAGCGCGATCGCGCCTTCACCGATAACAAAACAAGAACACCGAGGCATTTTTCATTCACTGCTGAGTAGTTACACAGAGCTTTAGGTTAAGAATGACGGAAACTTAGGTAAAATCACAGCTTGATTGCAGGTTTTCATAAGCATTTCATCTACAGATGCTCTTTGTGAACCACTCATAATTCTCAAGGGCGATCGCCTTTACTGCGAACCTAGCCCGAATGGCAATACTCTTGGCGGTGTTGCTGATTTCGGGATCGTCTTATCGCCTTTCAACGTTCCGGTTGCCCGAAATATCTAAAATCTGCCTCCACTACTCAACGGATTTACGTTGTTTTAGGCTTCAGATTGGTCCTAACTGTCTCTCGTTACAGCAACCTTTCAAGTACCTTGAATAAGGCATCAGGTTCCTTCGATGCGATGGATTAATTCCTTTTTTGCTGCTTGTGGATCGTTCCCTTGAATATCGACGCTGTAGCGCAGAGGCGAAAGGATGACCTGAATTCCATACTCCTGACATTTTCGATCGAAGGCATCGAGTGCTATCTGAGGATTCGTTATTGGGGAAGACCTAAAAGCACACCGTTCCAGCGTTGACTTAAAGCCAATAAAAGCAAGCTGATAGATCAGATCTTTGCTGAATGGAGCATCAAAATAGCCGCCGTGAACATCTCTACCGTTGAGAAAATCAAATAGTAGCCCAGCATAATCAAAGAAATTTAGCGATCGTTGCTTGGGTCTTGTGCCAATCATGCAGATCGCCCGACTTAGAACACCGACGATCTTGAGATTGGACTTTTCGAGCCGTTTCACAAATTTGGCGTACTTTTTGTTTTCCGATTTGCGTTCCGCAATAAATATGTCAAAGGCAGGGTCGTTACTCGTCTCAACGTAATCAGTGCAATCAAAATAAGTGAATAGGTCAGCGATCGTAAAATCATTCACATCGGCATTCAGCCCCCTCCGTTTAGCGACATCGGCTAACGAACCGGGGGTCCCTCCATCTAAATTGGTGGTGAAGAGAAAATGCAGCGCTGTATCCTTTTGGAAATTGCCTGCCGGACCTGGAGAGTTGACGGCACCAAACAAGCTGCTGTTGGCGTAGCAGTACCGTTGCAGATTTTGCAGGTTGATAATACCAAATCTCCCAGGGGTAATACTGGCATTTCCCAGGCGATAACCGCTCTCGCGCGAGTTTGATGGATAGGAGAAATAGTTTGCTGTAGTTGAAGCCAATCGCAGGGCTAAGTCTCCCTCGTTGCTAAACAAATAGGCTTCATCGAAGCGTCGTAACGACGACGCCAAATAATTAGCCCGACTGGCAGCGATTGCCAACACGGGAATATCTGGCGAGACGAGCACCAACCGATTCAAACAAAAAACTTTTCCAATCCTGGAGGATGGCTCTTTGTTGACCGCAGCGGGATCGAACACGTCCGAAAGAATGCGAATCACATTCGTCACCACAAATGCTCCCATGCTATGGGCAATGAAGTTGAGGTTAATTCGCTTCAGGCGATCTTTTCGGATGGTTTCATCGGGATATTCTTTTTCTGCTCGCGTTTGCAATTCTAAATCCAGTAAACGCACAAATTCAACCAGATCAGGAACACCAAAATTACTGGCTCGAAATGCATCTCGGAAATAAACAATGACGCGTAAGATCACAAGACAGAGAACGATCGCTGCTGCAAATACAGATAATGACAGTGCAATAGCAAGCAAAAGATCGATCGTTTGGCTTAAAGTTCTAACGATCAACACAATCCATAGAATGGTAAGCCCAATGCCGACACCAGCTAAAATTTTCGGCAGAATGGGCAATGCTTTGATCGCCATCCTCAGCTGCCGCAAACCGAATTCAACGCTTTCGGATGACCAGCGATAGCCAACAAAAACGGAATTTTCTATATCGTTGAGAAGTGCTTTTTGATTAACATATTTGTAAATCCGCTTGTACCACCGACGTACATTTGTCTGTTCGGTACTATAGCCATGAATGGCAATCACCAGCTCTGGGGATATATCCGGATTCTTTCGTCGCTCATGTAAATCGTCTGCGATCTGTTGAATAGCTAGATTTAGATTTGCATTTCGTTCTTCAATCGTTTGTTCGCGAATCGGAAGCTTCAGCGGATTGTCAAAGGTCGTAAATTGGTCGAGTACTGAATCTTTTAGAGCAGGTGTTCGATCGACAACTACATCCGCTTCTCCATCTTCAGTGTTGAAAGGAGCGGTACTGAAGACAAAATAGCCAGGTGTATTGGCTGATGGCGAGTGATAATTCGCCCGATTGTTGTCTAGAAAATCTACAAAGGTTGTAACCTGATCGATATCAACAGCAGTTACCTCATTGTCGATGCGGGCGACCAGCGTTTTGCGTTCCTCCTCTGAGAGCGTAAGTTTCTCAGCAGAAATAAACTTTTGAATACTGAGTAATGTCGTTTTCATTGTAAAAATCCCCTTAAACGTTTCATTCAACTCCTGGCAAAGCCATCACTAACAGGTAATCTGCACGAAACCTAATTGGCGCATTGCACTGTAGCCCGATCGAAAGTGAAATGTATCTATTATCGCCTGATCCAGGACAAGCGCCGCTAAAATGAACGTTTAATTTGGTATTGCTTAAAAGACTGTGATGGCGAGGGTTGTGTCGCAAAAACAGGTTGATGGTAAGGTGGGAGAGCCTATACTTGCCCTCTCTCCCTCCTATATCTATTCTTTCTGTAGTTACCCCCTGAAGAAGAATTGCAGCTTGCGCGTCAGCAGAATTCGGGCTCAGAGCAACTCTGGATGATTGGCGATCGCAGCGATGGAGGTTTTGCAGAGGCTTATTTATACGACATCGGTTCGGCAAAAAGTGGAGGAAAAGCCTTGGCAACCAGCAACAAAGCGAGATTGAGTTTAGAGGAGATATCGTGATGAAATTTGACAATCAAACGATCGCCATTGTTGGTGGCAGTTCGGGAATCGGATTTGCAACGGCAAACGCTGCCCATGCTCAAGGTGCAACGGTTATTTTGGTGGGTCGATCGCTCGATCGATTGCATCAAGCCAGTGCCAAAATTGGATCGCACCTGCGCGTCGTGCAAGCCGATGTCGAAGATGAATCTTCAGTAGCAGCCGCTTTTGCAGAAATTGGAGTGCTCGATCATCTGTTTATTTCTGCTCAAGATGCCACAACTGCGCCGCTTGCCAAAACGACGAAAGAGCAGCTTCGCCCAACCTTAGACAGCAAAATTTGGGGCGCGCTTCACGTTGCGAAACACGCGGCTTCTCAACTATCGAAATCGGGTTCTATCACCTTTATTTCTGGGCTTGCGGGTCGTCGCGGCTATGTAGGATTCGCGGTTGCGGGTGCTGCTAATGCTGGAATTGAAGCGGTCGCTCGCAATCTTGCGGTTGAACTTGCCCCAATTCGCGTCAATACGCTGTGTGCAGGGGTCATTGATACGCCAATGCTCGATCGTGTGTTTGGCGATCAACGATCGCAGATAGTAGAAACGATCGCGCAGAAGTTACCCGTGCAGCGGATTGGTACGCCTGAAGAAATTGCCGACGCAGTTCTGTTTCTCATGGGCAATGGCTTTATCACAGGAACTACTCTGTTGCTCGACGGTGGTGATGCCCTTGTTTAAGCCAACTCAAATTACGCGACGAGAAAACAATTGCTGCAAATCATCAACGATACACCTCAGATTAATATCCACCGAGCAATTGAATATATTCACGCTCACTTGACCCAAGATTTGTCGCTAGAAGAAATTGCCGCAACTGTAGGGAGGTGGCGAGCATCTTTCACTTTCATGGTTTCCAGCTGGATTGGCTACTCCCCTATGTTAACTATTTGCCGCTCGGAGTAGTAGCGCTTATCGCAGTACAGCGATTGAGGAGGTTTTGGAGTTAATGGGGTTTGACAGTCACATTCATGAGCCTGGCTATCGCAATCATCCGCTCACTGAGGAACAGAAACAGTCGAATCGAGACAAATCCAACACTCGTGCCGGAGTGGAGCATGTGTTGGGTCACTGGACGATGCAGATGGGGGGTAAGTTAATCCGGTCGATTGGGTTACTGCGGGCAAAGGCATCTCTGGGACTGAAAAATTTGACCTACAATTTCATGCGTTACACCCTTCTACAGACTCAAAGTGCTGGCTAGAGCAGAAAACTGAAGCTGAAGGTGATCTGGAACTGCCCTGTCAGCTCAACAGTTGTGAGTTTCGATTGAATAGATGCAGTACCGCAGTTCTTTGTCTCATCTGAGATCCAGTTTCACCCCAAAATTAATTAATCGAGGTCCCCTCTATTTAGTGTATTTCAACACAGCGCGGTTAGAGACTAGCAATGTAACATTAAAGACGTTCAATTTTTTTAATGACCAACGATCCGTGGCAATTTGCAACACAGGCTCGCTGCTGCCCCTTGTCTTGCCTCACGCTTGTGCCGTAAGAAAGTTTTGCTAGTCCGATTGACAGCACGATACAGATACTTTCACTCACCTTTGATCTAAATGTTCTAAATATACATTTTATCAATCGGTCCTGACACAGCAATGCCCGAAAGGCTATTGAACTGTTGCTATTCAACCCTTTTGCTATCCATCAGCGTTTGATAATTTCTAACTCTTCTGACAGCGAAGGAAACTTACCTAATTTAAGAGTGGTTTAAAGTTCCTTTATAAACACACAAATTCAATGAAGATTGGTAGGAACTATAGGGTAATGCTGAATTCTCCAAGTAGGATGAGTTTCAAAGGTCAGCACTTTTGTTGGTGAATACTATAGAGTCAGCTTCGCAGCAATCTTACTGACAGATATTAGGGTTACATCACCATCGGAAATATCGCCAGGTTTCTAAATCTCAAGCCTGTCAGATACTTAAGTAGCCTACCAGCAGTTATTAAATAACAAAATTTGAGGGTGTTACACAAATTGCTTTTGCAGTGTCATCTACTGTAGTAGACAATAGATTGTCTCATCTTCAAATAGATAAATTATAAACTGCACTGAGCTACTCAGTGTGGCAGTTTTCATTGAACAGTTGAGAATTTTACTGTGATCAATAGCATTCCTCTAATGTTTCAAGTGCGATCATCTCAATCGAGATACTTTGACTCTTTGTGGAAGCCTTGTATTAGAGTAAATAGCTTCTGTTCGCACACATCAAACTGAAATTTGAGTTCAATTATCTAAGCCAGAATTTGTACGTCAGATGTTAAAGAGCTACAAGACCGCGTTCTGTGACGATTAAGGAGATTAAAGAAAAGACGATCGAAGTAATCAATCTGCCTGGAGTACATGATTTCTTGGAACTTTAAAGTCTTTCGATTTGTTGCATAAATCCTGAACTTGATACTTAATGAGGGAAACATCATGAGTTGGTTAGTTAGAGTAGATCACATTACCTATGCCTGCGCCAAAGGAACGATCGAAAAGTGGGCATGGTTTCATATTGAAGTTGAAGGCGGAAGACTGGTGACGCGAATTGACGACGTTGATCCGGATAATCCAAAAAGTAGCATGAAGCTTTGGTGCATTGATTACGGCGCATTTGGAATTGCCTTAATTGAGGGAATCGATCGCAGCGACAAATCTCAAGCAACGCTTTTCGTCGAGCGACATGGTGACCACAGCGTTCAGCACGTTGCCTATGATACCTCTAACTTAGATAGCTTTATGGAACGACTCCAGCAGCATGGCTGTGATGTGTTAGGAGAGCCGATCTCAAAGAAAGATGGTTTCGGTATTCTCAAGCAGCTCTTCTGTAAAGGATATTCTGAACTTAACCCTTCAGAAACACAATTTGCGGAATACGTACAGCGCCCCAGAAATATCAAAGAGGAGCTTGAGGTTACCTTCTCGCAAAAAGCCGGAAAGGGGTTCTATCGACAGATAGAAGAAGCGACGGCTCAAGGAAGCAAGGCAACATTTACGAACTTCTCTGCAATGCCTTTTGACTGGCAGCCGCCCGAAGTTGCACCACCCTTTTCGGCGAGTCGTGCGATGGAAGACAAAGCAAATGAGCAGCAAGAGGTCGACCGTGTGGAAGTTTCGCCGCTTGGCGAGGGAAAGTAAATTACGGCTACCTTAGACCAAGTACAAAACGTCATCAACGAATAGCGGTATATCTTTAGCGAAACCTACTCAAACAGCCCAATGGAAAGCAAATCTCTCAAGCTTGGTCAACAATTCAGTTCTCGCGAACTTGCTAAACAACTTCTCCGTAGTCTTGGGCTTGAGCAACTAGCCCGTAAGCTCCGAGAATTTCTATTTGGAAAGACACAAGGTTCAGGTAAATCTCTCGGATTGAGCGAGCAACTTTCCACCTACCTTCACGCCAATTCACTGCGAGAGCCTGAAATTTTAGCTCAACTCCGGCAAGAAACCGATCGCCATCCCTGGGGTATCATGCAAACTCCCCCAGAAGAAGGTCAATTCATCGCGCTGTTGCTCCAATTGATTGGAGCCAAGAAAACACTGGAAGTAGGGGTATTCACAGGATACAGTACACTTGCAGCAGCGCTTGCTCTTCCTCCGGATGGCAAAATCATTGCTTGCGATATTAGTGAAGAAGATACCGCAATTGCGCAGCGCTACTGGCAAAAGGCTGGCGTTGACCACAAGATTGACCTCCGTCTTGCCCCCGCGCTTGACACACTCGATCGCCTTCTGACTGAAGGAAATGCGAATACCTTTGACTTCGCTTTCATTGATGCTGACAAACAGAACTACGATCGTTACTACGAACGACTGCTTCAACTGGTGCGTCCCGGTGGGCTGATCGCAGTCGATAACGTCCTCTGGGCAGGGCGTGTTGCCGATCTGAAGAACCAAGAAGTAGAGACAATTGCGATTCGCGCCTTGAACCAGAAGATTCACCAAGACCCACGCGTTGTGATCAGTTTGCTCCCAATTGCTGACGGACTCACGCTTGCAATGAAGAAAGCTTGAGGAGTATAAATTGTACTTCTTAAAGGTCGTTTATCGCGTCAAACTAATTGACTCTCTATAGCTAGGGTTTGGGTTAGAGGTTATTTCTTCGGTCGCTCTGTGCTCGAAGAAACCCTAGCTGTAGAGCTATCCTCATTGGAACGGTATTGAGCATGGCTATCCCTGAGAAGCTCCAACAGATCGATCAAAGTTTAATTACATCATTGAGCGAACGAATCGCCTTCTTGGCAGCATCAGGAGTTCCTTCAATGCGGGAACAGCTATTGAACTGCAAAGCTCTGCTGATGCAGGCAGGTGTCCCAGAATGTGCCTGGAGTAGCATTGTTGCTAGCTCCATGGCTGCTCTAGCTGGGACACCGCCAGTATTGCAGCAAGCCGAATCTCGTCAGATCACGTTGGTTGGGGGTGGCGGGATAATGGGGCGCTTTTTTGCCGATCGTTTGATTGCAGCAGGTCATCGCGTTGGCATTCTGGAATATGATGGCTGGGATCAAGCAGATGTTTTATTGAAAAACGCCGATTTGGTTCTAATTTGCGTTCCACTTAAAAGTACGCTGGCTGTCATTCATAAAGTTGCTCAACATCTCTCTCCAACTACCGTCTTGGCAGATATTGCGAGTACCAAGGCTGCCTCTGTTCAGGCGATGCTCGAAAACCATCCAGGTCCTGTTGTAGGACTTCACCCCATGTTTGGTCCTGGGGTCACATCCTTCTTGAGCCAGAAAGTAGTAGTCTGCCCAGGGCGTGACCCAGACGCTTTTCAGTGGTTTTTAGACTGGATGGAAGCTGAAGGCAGCCATCTGATTACTTGTGCTCCTGAAGAACACGATCGCATGATGATCGCAGTGCAGGCGATTCGTCATTTTACCACTTTCAGCCTGGGTGTTTTCCTGGCAGAAGAGGGAATTTCTATGGATCAGAGTCTCGATTTTGCCAGCCCTATCTATCGCACAGAAATCAATTTGATTAGCCGTCTGTTTGCCCAAGATGCATCTTTATACATTGATATTATGCTGGCATCGCCAGAGCGCTCTGAGGCGATTGCGCGATTAACAAAGACAAGCGAACGTCTGGCAACTCTTCTGGCTCAAGGCAACCGGGTTGCCCTGCTGGCTGAATTTGAAGCTGCTCGTGAGGCATTTCGAGACGACACAAACCGAGCGCTTCAGGAAAGCAATCACATCCTTACTGCCTTGAGCAGTTTTCTAGCTGCGAAGGAAGTTGAGGCAATGCATTTACCATCGGCTTTAACGCTCAGCTAAAGCCAATCTACGTTTTGTTAAATAGCGGGAAAAGATCACTAAAAAGTCTTGGGTCTAATTCTGTCACGGTATCACTGTGGATCATTTCTTATTTTAGAGTTTGATTCAATTTATAACTCGTTTTATTACACACTGCACAACAGCTACGCGCAGAAAATTTATTGATTCTCATTCAGGAATTCAAAAGATGGTTAAAAACTTAGCTACTCATTCTGCGGCACTATCAACCCTTACAGAATCAACAAATCAATTCAAAACAATTGATTCTGTCCAAAGTTCTACTCAGATATTAGCTCAGAAAAAGCAGGAGCCAATCGCTGATCAAGCGTCTGCCCTTCTGCAATTACCCTATGATTTTTCTAAAATTCCTTCGACAGGTTACAAGCCAGGATATTATAAATTCTCTTTGTCTAGCAATTTAGTAGAATCTCTTATCACACAAGCTCAGCGAGAAGGCGTTGAACTTCGATCGCTAGTGCTGATCGCGTTTAAAGCTTTACTATATCGTTACACCCATCAAGAAACGATCGATTTAGGATTGCTAATTCTGTCTCATGATTTTGCTCAAGGTTATGCAACCGAAGTTAGCAGCCAGATTCAAAATGAGTTGAATATTCGGGACTTAGCTCACCATCTTTCTAAAGCGCTAGGGGCGATCGCTTTAGATAATCTGCAAGTTTTGCAACATCAGCCGGAGGTGCAGCAGAATCCACAGCTAAAGCTGCCTGTTATGGCAACGTTGATAGAGGGTATCTCCAGCATTGAAGATGAGGAACAAAGAATTTTAAAGGTTCAGCAGCAAAACCACAGATGCATCAACAATTTAGACTTAAATCTTGTCATTGTTCAGCAAGAACAACAAATTTCTGGAACTTTTATATACAATTCTAATCTTTTTACAGCAGAGACAGTTCAACGCTTATCGGATCACTTTCAGGTCTTACTATTAGGAATTAGCCAAGATTTAGATCATTCTATTGGGCAGTTACCTTTATTGACGCAAGCAGAGCAACATCAACTGCTAATAGAGTGGAATAGTGCGTCGGTTAACTATCCACAGTGTCCTATTTATCAGCATATTGAAGCGCATGCCGCACAAAATCCTGCCCAGATCGCGCTGACCTGCAACGGGCAAGAATTGACTTATGCAGAGTTAAACCAGCGTGCCAATCAGCTTGCTCATTATTTAACTCATATTGGAGTTGGGGCAGAAGTTCGAGTGGCGGTTTGTGTCCAACCCTCCGCAGAGATTGCTGTTAGTCTGTTGGCTATCCTCAAGGCAGGCGGGGTCTATGTTCCCCTCGACTCAACCCACCCTAAAGATCGTCTGACGGCAATTTTGGAAGATACGCAGGCGAAAGTTTTACTGACACAAGCGCAGCTACAACCGAAACTACCTGCGATCGCAGAACACACTATTTGTCTTGACCAGGATTGGGAAATAATTAATTCGTTTTCCAGCCACAATCCCGGAAACGAGATTTCTCCTGACCAAACTGCCTACATCATTTACACCTCCGGCACAACTGGAAAGCCAAAGGGAGTGATGGCAAGCCACAGAAACTTGGTGAACTATATTCTTGCCACCCAAGAGCGGCTTGGCTTCGACCATCATGACGTTATGCCTTCGATCGCTCGCTATACCTTTAGCATTGCGATGTTCGAGCTATTATCTCCGCTGGCTGCGGGTGGAAAGCTCGTCATTCTTGCGCGAGAACATGTTTTAGATTTCGCTCAAATGGTTCAAACCTTGGAACAGTTGACCATGATTCATACCGTTCCAAGTTTAATGCAGAAGCTATTGGGCTACATCAAGGATAACGGAATACCTATCCAAAAGTTTCAAGGTGTTAAACACGTATTTACCGGAGGAGATACAGTCTCTCCTGACCTACTAGAAGAGATGAAGCGTGTTTTTCAGAACGCGAATGTTGCCGTTCTTTATGGCTGTAGTGAAGTTAGCTCTTTGTGTGCTACCTACCCTGTTCCGCGAGATCAAGTCCTGACAAAAAGTCGAATTGGTAAACCCTTCAATAACGTCTCTATTCGTCTCTATGATTCGCAGCAAAACCTGCTGCCGATCGGCATCCCTGGCGAGATTCATATCGGCGGCGCAGGCGTGACAAAAGGCTATCTTAACCGTGAAGAACTAACCCAAGAGAAATTTGTTACGATCGACGGACAACGGTTTTACCGCACTGGAGATTTGGGGCGCTTCGGAGCTGATGGCAATCTAGAATTTCTAGGACGTGCAGATTTTCAGATTAAGCTGCGGGGAATTCGCATTGAGCTGGGCGACATTGAGGCAGCCCTGCGACAGGCACCGGGTGTTCGGGAAGGTGTCGTCATGGCTCGTGAATTTGGAAGCAGTGAAGCAAGATTAGTCGCCTACGTAGTGTTGGATTTATCGCAGAATCCTTCGATCGAGGCGATCCATCGCTTTTTGCAAACCAAATTACCAGACTACATGGTTCCTGCTGCGTTTGTGGTGCTGGAGGCCATGCCCCTCAACCCAAATCAAAAAGTCGATCGTCGAGCGTTGCCGCTGCCCACCGCTGAGAACTTGGTTGGTCTGCAAACAATCGTCCCGCCTCAAAATGAATGGGAGCAGCAGCTCATCGAAATCTGGGAAGCCGTTCTTGGAATTGAACCGATTGGCATCCAGAATGATTTTTTTGAGCTGGGAGGCGATTCGCTCTTGGCAGTGCAGATGTTTGCTCAGATTGAGAAGAAATTGGGTAAACGGCTACCGCTCAGCACGCTGCTATCTGCCCCCACCATTGAACAGCTTACAGCTATCTTGCAGCCCAACCAGACTCGCTTGCAGGATTCCCTGGTGTTGCTCAAAGCCGGACAGGCAAAACCACCCGTTTTCTTGATCCACGATGGGGATGGCGAAACGCTGCTCTATCGTTCGTTAGCCTATGCGCTAGACCCAGAAGTGCCAGTCTACGGGATCCAGCCCTATAGTTCCAATCACTGTCCGATCCTCCATACCCGAATTTCAAGCATCGTTGATTACTACATTGAGCAAATTCGCCAGGTGCAACCGCAAGGACCCTACTTTTTAGGAGGCTTGTGTGTCGGGGGCATGTTGGCCTGTGAGATGGCTCTGCAGCTTCAACGACAAGGAGAGCCGATCGGGATGGTTGCGATTATTGATGCGGCTGATTTTGGAGCCGCTCAACGAACCGGATATGTTGCCGACCAACGCTTAAACAGTTTTTCAAAAGTATTGAGTAGCAATCATCATCTTAAATCGCACGAACGGTTGCTTTACATCCTGAATCAGGTCAGAAAAAAAGCAACCAACTTGATTGCTTATGAGTCTCAGAAGCGAGTTGAAGACCTCTGCGATCGCTTGCAGCTAAGGCTATTGAGAACCTTCCTGGACAAAGATCTTCCTGTACCCAAAGTGCTGCAGGGGATTCCAGTCCGAAAGGTTTTGCTTTGGGCACAGCACGACTATGAGGTGCAGGGGCGGTTTGCAGGAGAACTATTGCTCTTCCGAGCCACTCAGAAAAGCAGCATTTTTGATAATACGCTGATTGATGACACTCCTTACGCTGAGCTTTATAGTGATCCAGTGTTAGGCTGGGGCAAACGAACCACCGAAACAGTCCAGGTCTATGATGTCCCTGGCGGACATTCCAGTATGCTTCAAGAACCCAATGTCCAGGTAATTGCTAAAGAAATTCAGGCTCATATTGATGCAGCGATCGCGGATTAGTCTGTTGGCGAGGATTTGCATATCAACCAGGAAAGTCTACTGCTGAGCGTATTTTTCTAAAAATTATATGGATACTATCCAAAACATCGTTGATGACTTTTTACTTGTTGTAATCGTTAACTACCGTACCCCTCGCTTAACGATCGACTGTCTACATTCTCTGGACAGTGAGGTGCGATCGCTTCCAGGTGCCCGTGTTGTGGTGGTGGATAATGCTTCGGGCGATGGCTCCGTTGAAATTATTTCCTCGGCAATTGCAGCCGCAGGTTGGGGTTGGGCTTCGGTCTTAGCTTCAGAGCATAATGGCGGCTATGCCTATGGCAATAATCTGGCAATTCGTCCAGCGCTCCAAACGCCCAATCCACCGACCTATTTTCTATTGCTCAACCCAGACACGCAGGTACGTGCGGGTGCGCTCAAGGCACTGGTAGATTTTATGGAGCTGCGTTCGGATGTCGGTATTGTGGGGAGTAGCTTTGAAGAGCGAGATGGAACCCCTTGGCCTATTGCTTTCCGGTTTCCCTCTGTCCTGAGCGAGTTGGACAGCGGTTTGCGATTAGGGATTGTGTCAAAGCTCTTGTCTAAATGGGTGGTTGCCCAAACCATGACTCATGAGCCGCAGCAGGTAGATTGGCTACCCGGAGCCAGCCTGATGGTTCGTCGGCAGGTGTTTGAGTCTGTGGGTTTGATGGATGAGGAATATTTCCTCTATTACGAAGAGACAGACTTTTGCCTGCAGGCTAAACGGGCGGGTTGGTCTTGCTGGTATGTTCCTGAGAGCAGAGTCATGCACCTTGCTGGACAAAGCACAGGCGTAACCTCCAAAGACGGTCCTGCTAAACGATTGCCTCAGTATCTGTTTGATTCTCGACGGCGGTATTTTGTCAAAAATCATGGTTTACTGTACGCTGCTTTAGTCGATCTGGCATGGTCAACGGGTTTTGCCCTGTGGCGGTTACGGCGAGCCATTCAACGTAAACCAGATACAGATCCACCCTATCTTCTGTTCGACTCTCTGCGTAATAGTGTGCTTCTGAAATTTGGAAAATGAAGTATACAAACTATCTCCCAGCTTGCACTTTCCTAAAACCTTTAGGGCAAGATAGGTAGGCTTTATCGTATTCACTTTGAGTTTAGGCAAACCGTTGATTTTTGGCTGCAACCAAGATATTCAGTTTACGCACAGAGTATTCATCAGCTACTTAGAACATGAAGATAACGTTCGTTATGGCAAGTGGGTTCAACCTCTCTGGAGGCGATCGTGTCATTGCCACTTATGCCGACTGTTTGCACAAACAGGGACATGAAGTAGTTGTGGTATCTCGCCCTAAGGCGCCAATTCAGCTACGCGATCGCGCGCGCGCCTTGCTGAAAGGAAAGGGATGGCTTTCCAACAAACCCGCTCCCTCCCACTTTGACACTTTAGATGTTCCCCACTACTTACTTAATAGTTTTCGTTCGGTTAAGGATGCCGATTTGCCGGACGCTGATGTGGTTGTTGCAACCTGGTGGGAAACCGCTGAGTGGGTGGCAAATCTCTCTCCTAGCAAAGGAGCAAAAGCTTACTTTGTTCAGCATCACGAGGTCTTTGATTATTTGCCGAAGGAAAAGGTAGAAGCTAGCTACCGGCTGCCGTTGCACAAAATTACCATTGCGCAGTGGCTCGTGGATTTGATGCGAACCCAATATGATGATGGCTGCGTTTCTCTAGTTCCCAATAGCGTGGACACGGATCAGTTTCACGCGCCTCCTCGCGGCAAGCAACCTGTTCCTATGGTTGGGCTAACCTATGCTCCTATTCCTTGGAAAGGATGTGACATTAGCCTTAAAGCTTTTGCATTAGCAGCTCAGCAAGTTCCAGGATTACGGCTGATTGCTTTTGGCAGTAGCCAACCAACGCCAGACCTGCCTTTGCCTCCGAATACAGAGTTTTTCTTTCAGCCCCCGCAATCTGAACTTAGGGAAATCTATGCTAGATGCGATGCATGGCTGTTTGGTAGCCGCATTGAAGGATTTGGACTACCGATTTTAGAGGCAATGGCTTGTCGCACTCCCATCATTGGCACACCTGCTGGAGCTGCACCAGAGCTACTGGCAGAGGGTGCGGGACTGCTAGTAAACCCAGAAGATCCAGAATCGATGGCAAGCGCGATCGTCAAACTCTGCCAGTTTTCGGAGGAACAGTGGAAAGCCCTATCTGATCATGCCTATCAGAAAGCAACAGACTATACCCTAGAAGATGCAGTAATGCTGTTTGAAGCGGCATTGAAAGTTGCAATTGAGCGGCAAAGCCATGTTCCAGTCTATTCCTCTAATGTACAAACCCTGGTTTAGTTGTTTCTAAAAAGCACCAAGCTTCTCAAGACGAGCATGTTGGGGTTTCATAGGGCTTATCTTGGTGGGGGTCGGTCGCCTCTTGAATCGACGTCTCCTCTACCTAAAGAGAGGTGTTCGTCTAGACAAAGTGGGACACAATATTGCCACAATTGGAGCAAATTATGGCGCGTTGGGTTTCACTCCGACTCTTCAAAACTGGTTGGTATCGCTTCTGGCAGGATAGCCATAGACTTCCCACTCAAGTTTGGCGGCGCTGGGCTGGCACTCTGGCTCTTGGCTTAGGGATCTGCGCTGCACTTACCTTCGCCATGACCCTCTACGTCAAAGGGCATAGCGACCAGGGGTTGCAGGCGTGGGATGCGCAAATGCTGCCCATTCTGGCTAAAAACTTGCCGCTTAGTTTTTCTCGCGCCATCACCTGGGAGTCACCCGGTAATTTGCTGGGCATGATCCCTGTAGTAACGGTGTTTATAGGGATTATGGTGGCGCGATCGCAACCCCTGTTTGCCGCTACCATGGCTGCCGCCTACGGGTTGCAGTTTGCCTTGGTGTGGATTGGCTGGGGCTATTGGCAGCGCGATCGCCCTTCGCTAATTGCCAATGGAGTAGCCACGTCGGGGTTGCACTCCTTCCCATCTGGGCATGCTGTAGTGGTCATTACGGTCTATGGGCTGCTGGTCTTTCTGTGGTGGCGAGCTTCTCGCAGTTGGGTCGAAAAGCTAGTGCTCACCCTGCTAGCGTTGCTCTGGATTAGCTTGATCCTCAGTTCTCGCCTGGTGCTAGGTGCTCACTGGCCCACTGATGTGATTGTCGGCGTCATTATAGGCGTTCTCTGGTTGACGGTGGTGATTGTTGCCCTCACTCGAGCCGAGGCGATCGACCCCAAGTTACGCCCAAAAAGATAGTGCTGCAGTAGAAGAATTGCCAGAATTGAGTATTCAAATATCGTCTCTTTTTCATCAACATATTTTTCCTCTCCCTTTTTTTGCTAAACAGCTTTGAAGATCGCTTGTAATATATTCACTCGTTCTATAAATCGTTCTCTTCTTTCAGATAGTGACGCTACTTCTGTCATGTAACGCTGCGGTCTTATAAAGTTTCTCACTTCATCATACGCTTGACAAAATTGCTGCCCTGATTCGAACGCTCCAAACCCTAATGTTGGATAGTAGCGTTGCTTGATCCCTCGATGACTTTGCTCGATCGGATTCCTTCTGCAATCCCTGACCTCATGTTCGGCATCTTCTCCTAGCTCTTCCTTAATCGCTCCGAGATAGCAGGTGTGTCCAGCCGTTGCCACGCGCTGTGGCAGTTGTTGGGCTACCTCATGAACTTGGGCAAAAAATGCTTTAGCCCCAAAAGCTGAGCTTGTAGCGCAACCGACACAGCAACACCTAGAACAGGATATCGGTTGGCACTTCGACAAAGTTGAAAGGTGTGCTGGTGCGTTCAGTAAAGGTACGGGGGTTACCGATTGGTTCTGGTAGGGTTGAAAGTGCTTGTAAGTAGCTCATTACACAGCGATTTAAGGGAAGTGGGATGCGGTGGAGTGAAGCAGGGTTCAATATGCTGCTTCATCTTCGAGTCGCTTGGGTCAACTATCGTTTTGACCCACTGTTTTCAGAGCAACCCCTAACCCTCTCCCTGTACTTCCCGAACCAGTAATTCCACTCAGCAGAGGATTGCTTAACAGGGGGATGATTTTTGAGTGAAAGGGGCGCTCCACGCCCCTTTCACTCAAAAATCATCCTCGAAATCAGCAACACCCACCCAGCAATTGAGGGGTGAATTAGGCAATTGCCCAGATGCAATGTTCTACAGTGGTAATGACAGTACCAAATGCAATTCGTTTGGAACTATTTGTGCCTATGGAGCGAATCGTCATCATTACTCAATACATTCAGCAATGCTTAACCCAATTGAGCCTTAGCCCTTCACAGGGTGCGACTGTCCTATGCGTGCTTACTGCTTCTGCTAAAGGCAGTCCACAGGCTAGTTGGAGTGTCACCTGAATTTTCAAAGCCGTTGATAACAATCCTAAGTGGTTTGTGAGAGGTGGGGCGGGCTTCGCCCGCCCCACCTCTCACAAACCATTTCACAACTCAAATAGGATCGCTAGAGTTGGATATTAAGTCTTTCAAGAAAAGCATTCTAGAGATCCTCATCTGCCATAAGGTGAAGGTAGCTTTCGTAAAGACTTACGTTTCAGAGTTTCAGAACAGATCAGTAAACCTTTGAGCGCAAAGCGCTTCAGCACAAAGAACTTATATGAATAATATTCGCGTTGCCTTGATCGAAGACCATGACCTGACGCGCATGGGACTGCGAATTATGTTAGAGCAGTGGGATGAGAATACCGTTACCGTTGTGGGTGAAGCAACAAATGGAAGAGATGGGTTAGAACTCCTGACCACTACTCAGCCAGACATTGCCATCATCGATATTGGTCTACCGCTGCTCGACGGCATTGAGCTAACCCAGCAATTCAAGCAATTGCAAGCAGATTTGGAGCAAGCTGAAGCCGTTCCAACCAAAATTCTAATTCTGACGATGCAAGACAATGAGCAAGCAGTTCTCGCTGCTTTTTCAGCCGGGGCCGATTCTTACTGTATGAAGGATTTGAATAAAAATCTCCTACTGCGAGCAGTCCAGAATACCTATGAGGGTAACCACTGGATTGACCCGGCGATCGCTCGCATCGTTCTGCAACACAATCAGAAGCTGCAGCCGATGGCAGCCCCCCATAATGCCTCTCGCCCTCTCAGCGTTGAGATCAATGCTGATGATGACTATACAGAAATGCTGGCAGTCACTCCTTTGACGGTCCGAGAATTAGAAATCTTGGAACTAATTGTGGCAGGCTGTAGTAACGCCGATATTGCCAGTCGCTGCTACATTACCGTGGGAACGGTTAAGACACACGTCCGAAACATCCTCAACAAACTGAGTGCGGATGATCGAACTCAAGCTGCGGTGCGTGGCTTGCGGGCAGGATTAGTTACCTAGTCAGTAGTGGCCGGAGTATTTGGACGTCTATTGAGTTGTTAATTTCTAGTAGAAGGACATTCTAAAGTGATTATACTTTACGCTTCTTCTGCCTCCAAAGGAGTACGATGGGTGGGTTCAAAGGCATGGTGAATGAGCTGAGCACGATTTTCATTGACACTTCATGTTCCAAACAGACTTGTCAGATCAACTCTCGTACGCGTAACCCCACGTTTCCTCCTGAGACGGGACGATGATACTGCGTGACCCAAACTAGATACAGGTGAATTTCATAGACGCTGTGCGTCCCATGCCGATCGTTCTTCATCCTCACCCTTTACCGCATCAAGGCGTGCTTGCTGAAGCTTTCGCCTGAAGGTGAGGGTTTTGACCCTCCCCGAATGAGACAATAAACTAGCTATTCGATTTAGAGGTCGTTATGGCGACTAAAAACCGTCTGTTTGATGCCATGCCTCACGCCCTATCTGCAAAACTTGCTCCTGCCTTGAAAAGCGTCTCGTTGCAACTGGGCGACCGCCTGCATGAGCCAGGTGAAGAGATTCGCCAGCTTTACTTCCCCCTTGATTGCGTGCTTTCGATCACGATTGCGATGAGCGATGGCACCACGGCTGAAACTGGACTGGTTGGCAACCGGGAAGTGCTGGGAGTCAACGCTTTTATGGGAGGCAGAGAGACAACGCAAACCACCTATATTGTGCAGCATGCAGGGAATGCCCTGCAGATCGATGCTCGAATCTTGCGAGAGGAGTTCGATCGCAATCAAGATCTGCGCGATGTCATGCTGCGCTACACTCAAGCCTTTATCGCTCAAATTTCACAGACCACCGCCTGTAACAGCCTGCATCGAATCGATCAGCGATTGGCTCGCTGGTTACTGGAAGTGCATGACCGAGTGGAAGGAGATGAATTAACCCTGACCCAGGAGTTTATAGCGGATATGCTGGGAGTCCGTCGTGCTGGGGTCACTCAAACAGCGCAAAAGCTGCAGGAAAAGGGTGTGATTGGTTACCATCGGGGAGACATTCACATTCTTGACCGAACTGGGTTAGAAGGCTGCTCCTGTGAATGTTTCCACATGCTCAAAGAGGAATACGATCGCTTGCTGGGGGTCAAACACGGCGCATTGTAACAAGTTTCACAAATCAAGCGAGCAAACAAAGTCAGTGAAAAGAAGCCAGAATCAACCCATCCCACGAACTATCTTGCTTGTCGAACCGGATAATAATACACTGCCAAATTTGCCTGTACTGAAACTTTTTTAGAGAAAGGAACTGTATTGCCTCCTACCCCACGTCAGATGACTGTGAAGCCAAGGTTGAAGCTTACAGCTGCTCGTTGAGATTCTTGCCAGAACTACATTGCTGCCCGTGCGCGAAGTGCAGAACGGCATGAAGGTGGAGCCGAATCATGTTTATGTGATTCCGCCCAACACTCAAATGACGCTGACTGCCGACAAGCCCAGCCTTCTCCCTCAAATTCTGGCAGACGATACAGATAGCATCCTCTGCCTCTGCCTCGGATATAAGTTTCGTCCACAAACCAGATCTTGCCGACTTTGCCTTTGCGTTTCGCTCTCAACTGCTGGGCGAAAATTGCAGCAAAGCGTTCCTTCCAATCCCGCACTATTTCATCAGTAAAATCGAACCCACGCAGCAGAAAAAACTCCGCAATGTTGCGAAAGCTCAGCTTGTAGCGATGGATATAAGCTGGAGTTTCAGTAACTTTTATCCGTCCAGAAGAAGAACGAAAATTTGGGACAACTTGAAAAGTTCAACACTGGTTGCGATCGCCCACGCTGAATCCTTCAATAATGTAAGACGCAATACAACCAGAAAGTGCATCAACTAGCGCACTCTCAAACACTACGCTTCAACATTATGAATATTCACTCCTTAATCGAATCTCAGTACGCAGCACAGGTTAAGTTCTTTGAACATTCATCTAGCTTTCAGCAGTTAGAATCTGGCAAAGCTCTAGTCGAGTTCTACGACCAATTCATTGCTAACTTGTGTCAAACCCACTTAAAGAGCCCGCAGATTTTGGCATTTCTCTATGCAGTTTCCCCTCCGGAAGCGGCACTGCAAATCAGGCACAACATGCTGGAAGAGCTGGGATTAGATGAAGCAGGAATTTCCCATCCAGGGTTGCTGTACCAGTTAGCAGCAGCAGCAGGGTTTGACGAAACAGCGCAGACTGAGCTAACTCGTGCCGCCCAAGAACAACTCCGGGTGATGTGTACCGATCCCCTGATGTTTGGCACGATAAAGGAATTGGGGTTATCCATCCTGTTAGAAGTAACCTGTTTTGAGTGGATGTTATCTCGGCTCTCAAGCCGCATCGGTAAAGCGTTAGAAACCCATCGGCAGCTATCCCTAAACCATCTGGAATGGTTTTATCACCACTCTGAAGTGGATATTCGCCATGCTGAAGAGGGCTTAGTGTCAGTCGCGCACTATGTGGACTACTACGAGATTGACCCATCAGAACTAGAGGCTATTCTCGACATTACCTTCCGCGAAAACATCTTCATCAAGCGCTATTTTGGTGCGATCGCCCTGGCAACCGAAACTCAAATGCTGGAGCCAATGGCATGAGAATCATTGAAGCAACGCTGTTTGCACTACGGATTCCGTTTATAGAAGCCTTTGCCCACAGCATCAAATCTCGCACCTATTCCGATTCGATCGTCGTGCGCCTCAAGGCATCAGACGGCACCGTTGGCTATGGAGAAGCCGTGGCTCGTCCTTATGTGACTGGGGAAACGGTAGAGTCTTGCCTTGAGTTTATGACAAATACACTATGGGCAGCCGTGCGGCAGGCTGATTACTCTACTGCCCCTCTCGATCTGGAGTCCCCATTAAGCTGGTTGAAGGCGATCGCCGCCACCCTCCCTGCTGAAACTTCTGATACTGTTATTGCCTGGAATGCGGCCCGTACCGGATTTGAACTGGCGTTGGTCGATTGTTTGCTCAAGTCTCAGCAACGCTCGTTAGGAGAATTGCTTCCTCCTCAGCGTTCTTTTATCACCTACAGTGGTGTGATCACATCCAGCACGGTTGAGTCAGCCGTGAAGAACGCCAGGCGCTTTAAGCAACTGGGAATTTCGCAGCTCAAAGTGAAAGTCACAGGAGAGAATGATCGCGATCGCATTGCTGCCATTCGTGAGACGGTGGGAGATGACCTATCTTTGCGAATTGATGGCAATGGGGTTTATTCAGTTCAGTCTGCCATTGCTGCCTGTCAAACGTTGGCAGAATTCAAAATTGACAGCACCGAACAAATGATATCGCGCGGCAACCCGGCAGATCTGGCAGCTGTGCGCTCAGCCTCTCCCATTCCCCAAATGGCAGATGAATCTTTGACTACCCTGGAGGATGCTCAAGCACTGATCGCAGCAAGAGCGTGTCAGTTCTTCAATCTACGGATTTCAAAATGTGGAGGATTGGCACGTACCATTGCGATCGCTCAACTGGCTCAAGCGTCTGGAATTCAGCTTCAGGTCGGCTGCCAGGTGGGTGAAACGGCAATTCTTTCAGCGGCAGGACGACACTTGGCGGCATGGCTACCAGAGGTGGTGTTTGCGGAAGGCTCCTATGGCACGTTGTTGTTAAGTGAAGATGTCAGCCGCACCAGCATTCACTTTGGGCATCGTGGACAGGCAAAAGTGTTGACTCGACCAGGATTAGGAGTTGATGTTAAAGATGCCGTTTTGGAAAAATATGCTCACCAAACGATCAATCTAGCCACCGCATCGGTGCCCGGCTTGGGCTGATGGGGATAAACACAACACCTGCATCGGTGGCGCTGCTGCTAATCCATCCTACGAATCCTTAGAGCATTTATTCCCATGTCTATCCTACTCAGGGCTGCCGTTCAGTGGAACGGTCAATTTCTGGCGCAACGATTTGATGCAGCGGCACAGGCGCCAGAAGCGGTTCAGCGATCGCTGCTTCAACAATTGCTGACTCGTCATCACACCACTGTATTTGGGCAGGCACATCATTTCGCTCAAATCCATACACCAGAGGACTATCGCTATGCGGTGCCCATACAAGACTATGAAGGATTTCGTCCCTACATTAACCGCATGATGCGAGGAGAGCCAAACCTGTTGGTGAATGAACCCGTGCAGCTATTCACCCTCACCAGCGGCACAACCGGGCAACCCAAATACATTCCCGTTACCCCTTCGTCTGAGCAGGGTGGCTCCAACCTGATGCGGCAATGGCTCTACCGTGCCTTGAGCGACCATCCTCAGTTTCTCAATCGTGCCAGCGCAGGTATTGTTAGTGCCGCAGTGGAAGGCTACACCGCCTGCGGAATTCCCTACGGCAGCGTCTCTGGACGGATCTATCAACAGATTCCCTGGATCGTTCAACGCTCCTATGCCATTCCCTACCCCGTATTTGAACTAAAGGATTACGATACTCGATATCTGGCGATCGCCCGTTTTGCCCTGGCGCGGCAGCTTTCCTTCTTGACAACACCCAATCCCAGCACGCTGATGCGATTGGCGCAGGTGATGACGACTCATCGCGAAGGGTTGATTCGCGCCATTCACGACGGCACGTTAGGATTTGCGGCAGAACCACCCCTACAACGGCGGCTACAAGCCTGGTTGAAGCCGCAGCCGCAGCGATCGCGGCAGTTAGAACAAATTGCCGAAACCACCGATGCCCTGCGTCCCAAAGACTGTTGGACTGATTTAAAGCTATTGAGCTGCTGGACGGGCGGCAGTGTAGGAATCCAAGCAGAACGGTTGGCAGCTGAATACGGCAGTGTGCCAGTTCGCGATCTGGGTTATATGGCAAGCGAAGCCCGGATCACGTTACCGCATCAAGACCACACCCCCAATGGCATTCTCGACCTAACACTCAACTACTATGAATTCATTCCAGAAGACAAGATCGATGAACCCAATCCACCAATTCATCTGAGTCATGAACTAGAGCTGGGTAAACAGTACAGCATTTTGCTAACCACTTCCGCCGGACTCTACCGTTACCATATCAATGACATTGTAAAAGTCACCGGATTTTACTACCAGGCTCCTATTCTAACGTTTGTTCGCAAAGGAAAAGATATGAGCAACCTGACCGGAGAAAAGCTACATGTCAACCACATTATCATGGCAATGAAGCACATGGAACAGGAATTTGATCTAGCGGTTAAACAATACTGTTTGGTGCCGAACCTAGATCAGATGCGCTATTACCTATATCTTGAATTGCTGGAAGAACGGAGCGATCGCTGGATACAACACATGCTCATGCCTGCTATCGAGCGCTCACTTGCTCAGGTAAATGTAGAATATGCTCAAAAGCGAAACTCTGGGCGACTACATGCCCTCTGTTTACACCTCATGCATTCGGGCTGGGCAGAAGCATTACAACGGCAGGCGATCGCCAATGGACAGCGAGATGTGCAATATAAATGGAAGATACTCTCTTCTGAAGTGCTGTTGGGCGATCGAGCGGCCATCCTCAAAACATTTGAACCTCAGCCCAGGTAATGTGTTCTGAACCTTGAAGTATAGATTGAGAGATAAACTAATGAGCCATAATTTGCAATGCCTTGACTCTACTCGTATTGATAGTCTTAAAATATCGCGCAGCTTTTCGCTGTAATGGATCAAACTTAAGCTGCAGGTGGGAGCTGCTTGACTGACAAAATTAGTGAATTACAATCTACAAGTATTTAATCGCTCGCTAGAATACCTAGTTAGCCATGTCGCTGAACCCCACTGGCGAGAAGTTTTTTGTTAACCTCTGCGATGCTGCGGAGTGCAGATTCCCTTGTGCAGTTGATGAAGCAGCGAATTGACATGATCGTCGCAGACGATCCCACCTGCAAGCGTTTTTAGCTTGGGCAAGCCAGAAGTCTCTGTCCGCTCCTCTACAGCTTACTGTAACTCGGGTATTTCACTTTGCTCTTGCCAATAAGCCTCATCTTGTTCCGCACCTTCCAAAGGATGTGGTTCCATCAGAAGGCACGACGAGCTGAACAAGGGTCTTTCTCAATATCTTCGGTAAACACATGTTGCAGTCGATGCCCAGCTACGAAACATATCAGGGCGCAAGCAGCGCTAGAGCATGAATAGTACAAAAAAAGCGACGTTCCTCCAACTTAATCAGGACTTACGCAGGGGCACTAGGAGTAGGGATTGCACAAGCGAGCCATCCTCGCTACAGTTCCTGTATGAGTGCATCAAACCGCCAGTCCGATGACGTTCACCAAGCTCAACTATTGCCAATATCTGCTGAGTAGCCAGACCAATTACACGCTGACTTATCTAGCCGAGCATC
>NZ_JACXWX010000028.1 GCF_014764505.1 Phormidium tenue FACHB-886 | reverse complement strand
TGGTGTTTTCAAAACCCGTCTGTAACGCTATTTGACCAACTATGCCAAAGCCGGCTCTTTTTC
This sequence comes from Phormidium tenue FACHB-886, assembly GCF_014764505.1. Taxonomy (GTDB): domain Bacteria; phylum Cyanobacteriota; class Cyanobacteriia; order Elainellales; family Elainellaceae; genus FACHB-886. The sequence goes on along the minus strand of NZ_JACXWX010000028.1, from coordinate 64,439 downwards.
CATCTCTGGTTTGTATTGCCCCATGCTGGCAGCTCCGTTCATCTTGGCACGATGATAAAGCAGCTGTTGAGCCGCTTGGATATTGGCATCGTTGCCTTGCCAATGGTCTAGAGCGGGCTGCTGAATTGCCCGCGCATAGGAGAAGGTGACTCGCCAGGGACAGCGATCGCTATATTTTGCATTCATAATTTGCAAATGCTGGCTGGCCTGCTCATAGGTTTGTCCACCCGAGAGGAACGCCACGCCCGGAACCGTGACGGGCACATTGTTTAGCAGGCAACGAATAGTTTCGTCGGCAACCTGTTCTGGACTAGCTTGGGTGGGGCTAGAAAGTCCAGAAATTACCATGCTGGGCTTCAAAATCATTTGGTCAAATGCAATTCGATACAGCCGCAGCTGATGGAACACGGCTTGCAGTGTTTCGTTGGTGACTTCGTAGCAGCGCTCGATCGAATGGTCACCGTCAATTAGCACTTCTGGTTCTACGATCGGCACTAAGCCGCCTTCTTGACAAAGGGCTGCATAACGGGCCAGCGCATGGGCATTTGCCTCTAAGCTGGCAGCCGTAGGAATGCCGTCTCCGATGGTGATCACGGCTCGCCATTTGGCAAAGCGCGCGCCCATCTGGTAGTACTCGGCAATGCGATCGCGCAGTCCGTCCAAACCTTCGGTGACAGTTTCCCCTGGGAAGTTGGCTAGAGGTTTTGCGCCCATATCTAGCTTAATGCCCGGAATGATACCGACCTGCTGCATCAGCTGCACAAAAGGCATGCCTGCCTGAGTCGATTGCCGAATTGTCTCATCGAATAGGATCGCCCCGCTGATAAAGTCGCTAAGGTTGGGTGTGGTCAGAATCAGCTCTCGGTAGGTGCGGCGGCGCTCTTCGGTGGTGGGAATGCCTAGCTTCTCGAACCGCTTATTGGCGGTGGCATGGCTTTCATCCATTGCCAGGATGCCTTTGCCTGGAGCCATCATTGCTTGGGCGGTTGCTTGCAATTCTTGTGCATAGGAACTCATACTTGATTCTCCTAGCGTAGTCTGAGGGTGAAATTGGCTGATTACACCTGCAATTGTTGCAAAGCCAGTTCAACTTGTCATGGTCTGTTCGGACGATTCATGAGAACAGACGATCGCCCACCTGCTAGCATGTTGAAAATTGTACTTTCGTAGACTATGCCTTCTGGTCATACCCACGATCGCATTACCCTATGGTTTCTACCCGTGGTGGCTGGCTGCACCTTTGCCTTGACAAACCACAGCACCTCCACACTGATGATCTGCGCGGGTTACCTGTTCGGCGGGCTAATGCTAGGACCTGATCTAGATATCCATTCGGTACACTACAAGCGCTGGGGCTGGCTCCGCTGGATCTGGCTGCCATACCGGGGCAGCATGAAGCATCGATCGCCTTGGTCACACGCTCCTGTTACAGGTACGACAGTTCGAGTACTCTATCTACTAGCTTGGTTAAGTGTATTTAGCTTTGTAGCCGTGGCAATTGCCAATGAACTCTGGCAGTTTGGCTGGACTTGGGATGAGATTGGCAGCATCATCAGCCAAACCATTTGGCGATATCGCAGTGAAGCGATCGCCTTTGCCGTGGGGTTAGAATTAGGCGCGTTCAACCACTACACGGCAGATTGGCTAGTGTCTAGCTTGAAGCAACAACGGCGTCAGAAAAAGAAGCAGCGAAAATAGTCCGGGAAGGTTAAGGTTCAGCTTCTGGCTGCTGCCGCTTCGCCCGCCGTTCGTCTAACCATCGCTGCAAAATAATGGCGGCAGCTTTGCGATCGACCAAGCCTTTCTGCCGGACTGAAGCCCGCCTGTCTGCCTGAATTAGCCCTTCTGCCTCAATGGAAGTCAGGCGTTCATCCACATATTCTACGGGGAGCTCCAAGACAGCAGCGAGGCGGTTGGCAAAGCGCTGTACTTGCTGCGCCTGAAACCCCAATGTGCCGCTCATGTTGTAGGGTAGCCCGACCACCAAAAGTCTTGCCTGCCGCTCCGTTGCCAGCGCTTGCAGCTGGGCAGCATCTTCAGCAAACGATCGCCGCTCAATAGTAGTGAGTCCTGTGGCGATTAAGCCTGTACCATCACAGCCCGCCACACCGATTCGCTTTTTGCCCACATCTAAACCCAAGGCAGAAATGCGATCGCCGGACTGAGTCATGGCTACAGATCTTCAGACGCAGATTCGGGTGGCGGGTTCTTGCTAACATCCGCCTTCTTAGCGTTATCCGACTCGCTGGAAGGTGTAAAGCCAACATCCAAGAATCGCGCTTGATTTGCTCCATCGCCCTTAGAGAACCGCTCCGGCTTCGCTGCATCTGCAGCCGGCTTTTCGATCGATGGAATCGGGTCAACGAAAGAGAATCGTCCCGGAACTGGCTTACGGTTGGGCTGGAGTCCTTGCAGCACATCAGAGAGCTGCAGCGCTTCTAGGGAAGAGGCAAACCGAGACTCCCGCAGCTTGTGCCAAACCGATCGCGACATCAGCAGCGTATGCTCGATCCGAGTTGCGCCGATTTGCTCTAGAAATTCTTCTCGCTCTTGCTGGTAGTCTGTGGAGGCTAGATGCAGCGCTTGATCTGGCATGGTGCCAGTCACCCGAGCCATCTGTGCCAGCAGCTCTGGATAAAGCCAAGTATAGGCTGGGTGAACCGTGAGGTGTGCTTTATGGGGTCGTGACCCATCCCGGCACAGATTGATCTGGAAGTGACCGATCGCTGCCTTGCGCTGCGGCTCAAATACGTAGCCACTTACTGTTTCAGACTTGCTGAACCAGTTGCGGACGCCCTTAACCAGCGAACCAACCAGATTGGTTTTGAAGTCGATGACGTGGCGATCGAACACTTGGCGCACCAGCGGCGGCATCGCTACAGTATCAAGCTGGTGCAGCAGGGTTGCATCTGCATTGCTGACGGGCAACAGGTTAGGTAAGTCTGGCTCTCGCTGGGCGAAGGTCTGCAGCGCTTCTGGTGCGATCGCCCAATAGGTGAGGTGAGCTAGCGTCTGAAAGCCGTTTTGCCGATACAGCGCCAGCGTAGATTTGTCGTTGACGTTAACTTCAATCAGCCAGGTACGAGCTTCCCAAATGGCTTGAAAGCAATGCCGCAATAGCTGAGAGCCGATATCACTAGGCAAATGATGGCTGCCATCACTGCGAACAGCCGTATCCACTGCAACTCGCTGGACTCGCCAGGTGCTGCGCGTTTTATTGAACGGCTCTACCTGAACCATGCCGACCAGCCGCCCGCTTTGCTCTGCCACATAAGCGTAGAAGAAATAGCGCAGCGGATTAGGGAACAGGCTCAGCAGCTTCAGCAAACCGTACCAGCGATGTACCTGCTGGAGCTGTTGCTTTGCATCCTCGTCCTCGCCTGCTTCTGCTGAGGCATCGCCATTGGTCAGCTGCTCGATCGCATCTAGATCGCGATGCTGAAATGGGCGAATGGTTAGAGTTGTGGTTTGGGGAAGAACTGAAGTCATACGTCTAGGATAACGACGAATCCGGGTGGTTTCCTCATGCTGCCGGACGAATTAAGACGACCGGCGTCTGTTCGTCGGCATTTCCGGCAGGGTTACTAATAAGCGCCTGTTCCAAAAACGCCTGAGACACTCCAGCAGTTGCTGCCAATATCTTAACTGCTTTCAAATCATTCACGTCGACGATCGCCGCCGCTAGCCCTGTTTCTTTCTGAATTTGATCCACAACCTGCTGTGGATCATCAGGTCCCAAAACAATAAACTGGTCGTAGGGCGGCAGCGTTCCCGTCACGTCGTCGATCAACCGTGCCTGCTCTCCGGCAAGCTGGTAGAACATCCCCGGTTTATTCAAAAATTTCTTAGCCAAGGCTCCCAGCGCAAAGGCATAAAACACCCGCCATGCCCCCACAACATCTACCAGTGTCTGCAGTCCACAGGCCGTTGCCAGGCTAGAGGTTGGCATGAAGTAATAGCACAGTCGTTTTGCCAGCCAGCCTGGTTTTACATCTGCCGGATGCCGAAAGCGACCCTGCATCAAAGCGATCGGCGTTTCTCCAATTGTGACCACATCTCCGGTCTGGGCATGGGGCAGCACATAGCGCTTGACGATCTCCACGGGAGTATCCAGATGGGTTAGCAGATGGGTGCGGACGGGCAGCACGTCGGCGCTCGTTGTGGGTCGCCACCGCTGAGATTCCTCAACCGTTGGGAACTTGAGCGGCACAACGACATGACGTGTTTTGGGCAAGCGCCCTTGCGGACCGTAGGTCACATAGTGCACCCGCACCCAAGCGGATTGCAGATCAGAAAGGTCTTCGCCTTGGATGTCCAGCATGATTTGCAGGCGAGTGGGCTTGCGCTTGACGATGTAGCCAAACCAATAGCCATCTGGACGGGCAGGCGCATCGGGATGACAAGGAACTACCTGTACCTGCGTACTTACTCCTGCCAAACTATTTTTTGAGAGCAGTGTTACCTCAGCACTAAGCTGGGGAACCATAATTTCGAGCCGTTTCGTCCGGTTGATTAGCTCTAGCTCACCGACTAGCTGATAGTAGTTGGGTTCCTGAATTGTGAAATTCCAGGTGCCCGCTGTTACCTCCAAGCGGTTGCCCGGACGGCGGCGGTATTGCAGTTCAAACAAAATTAAACCAAGCACAACCAGCAGCCCAACCGCTGCCAGTCCGATTCCGAGAGGGGATGCGATCGCCACAGTAGTTTGCTAGCCGTATCGTAAGGTTTTCATTAAGCAGTCTATAGCTCAAAGCAAGTTTATTAGACTATTGCCAAACTGACTCACATCGATCTGCAGACTACATAGATTCAGAGACTGACTTTAACTTCTGTGCATCTTAGACAAAAACAATCGCAATACGTATCACCATAGAACATTTGTCATTCCCGATCGTCGTCACAATAGTAAAGAGTAGAAAGCACAGCGGTTGCGGCTTCTCATCTACCCTAAAGACTATGCCTACCCATTTCCTCAGCAGCCCTATCTTGCTCCATCTCAGGGTCAAAGGCAGCGATGACTGAAGAACTTCCTACCAGCCGAGGTAGCATCCTCATCGTAGATGATGCGCCAAGCAACTTAGTGCTGCTGTCGCGCCTGCTCACCCAAAAAGGCTACAGCGTCCGGACTGCCCGCAATGGGCAACTTGCTCTCGAGGCGATCGCCCAGGCCCCGCCGGAGCTAATTTTGATGGATATCTGTATGCCTGAGATGGATGGCTACAGCATTTGTAAACAGATCAAAACCAGCAGCCAAACTCAAGATATCCCCATCATTTTCATCAGCGCCCTAGACGAAGTGCTAGACAAAATCAAAGCTTTTGCAGCGGGCGGTGTAGACTACGTAACCAAACCCTTCCAGCTTGCTGAAGTGCTGGCGCGAGTTGAGACTCATCTCACCTTGCTGCGCCTGCGACAGGCACTACAGCTACAAAACGATCGTCTCCAGCACGAAATTGCCGAGCGCCAAAAAGCTGAAGACAAATATCGCAGCATTTTCGAGAACTGTTTAGAAGGGATCTTTCAAGTGACCCCAGAGGGTCGCTACCTCAGTGCCAATCCTGCTCTAGCGAGAATTTATGGCTTCGATTCACCCTCCGAGCTGATGGCGACTGTCACGAATGTGCGCAGTCGGTATGTGCGTCCCGGTCGGTGGGAAGAACTCAACGCCTACCTGCGTCGCTACGCTGAAGTTGCAGATTTTGAGTCACAGATTTATCGCCAAGACGGCAGCCTGATCTGGATTTCAGAAAATGTACGCGTTGTCAAACAAAACGAGCAGATTCAGTACTACGAAGGCACAGTGCAAGACATCACCGAGCGCCGTCAAACTGAAGCTGAGCTACGCCACCAACGCCAAGAAACTGAGCGTTTGTTGCTCAGCATCCTGCCCCAGTCAATCTCCGAACGCCTCAAGCGCAAGCCCGGCACGATCGCCGATAGCTTCTCAGATGTGACTGTGCTGTTTGCTGACTTGGTTGGGTTCACGCCCTTCTCTATGCGAGTCCTGCCCAAACAGCTAGTGGAATCTCTTAACCAAATTTTTTCGACCTTTGATCAGCTTGCTGAACAGTATGGATTAGAAAAAATCAAAACCATTGGGGACGAATATATGGCAGCTGCCGGATTGCCCCATCCCCGCCCTAACCATGTCGAGGCGGTCGCAGAGATGGCGCTTGCCATGCTGAAAGCAGTTTCCCAATTCCGCTCTCAGCTTGGCGAACCCTTTCAGCTCCGTATCGGTATTAATACGGGGGCAGTGGTTGCAGGCGTGATTGGCACTAAAAAGTTTTCTTATGACCTCTGGGGGGATACTGTGAATCTCGCATCGCGCATGGAATCTCAGGGCGAACCAGGCTGTATTCAAGTTGCTCCAGCAACTTACGAGCGTCTGCAAGGAAAGTATTATCTGGAAGAACGTGGAACCCTTTCTATACGTGGAATTGGTGAAATGAAGACCTATTGGCTACGCGGGAGAAAGTAAGGTTTTAAGAAGGCAGACTACCTGAACAACGCTTCTTTACTGCTCAAAAGCCATAGGTAGTTGCTAATGGCGATCGTGCCAGCGAGGATAGGAATTTACAAATCCTAGTGGTTTGCAGTACGCTAAAGTCTTAAGGTGAGACTTTACAAAACTTCAAAAACTCATTTTAATTTCTAATAGGCGACTTTGAACTAGGGCTTAAGCTGAGGCAATTGCTTTTAGGAGTATTGTCTTATGCTTGTCGAAACAATTTAGTCAAAAATAGTCACGTTTAAGACAGTCTCTCTTCTGGGGGAATGTTACGTTCTGATTCGAGCTGGAGTTTGTGATGCTGATGAGGATTGAGCGCTTTTGCTTGTGGGGGCATTTGGTGTCTATGGCATTTGGGCTGGCAGGCTTGCTGCTGGTCATGCCCCACCCAGAGGTTTTAGCCCTGTTGCCCGCAGGGCAAACAATGTTTCGCTGGAGTATGGCGGGCGGTGGGGTAGTATACATTCTGCTAGGAACGATCGCCGTAGCGCTCTACGCCTACCGCACGCTGGGGTTACGCAATTGGCTGGCATTTTTGATTCCGTCAGTGGGCATTTCTCTCAGCAGTGAGCTTCTGGGAACCAGCACCGGCTTTCCATTTGGAGATTATAGCTATCTCAGTGGTTTAGGCTACAAGATCAGCGGCTTAGTGCCTTTCACCATCCCGCTCTCCTGGTTTTACCTGGGGCTCTCGTCTTATCTCTTGGCGCGGATGGGCTTGAGCAGGGGCGGAAAGCTGGGTGCGCTGGGGCATGTTGGCGCGATTATGCTGGGTGCGCTGCTGCTGACCTCTTGGGATTTTGTTCTAGATCCTGCTATGAGCCAAACGTCCCTACCCTTTTGGTATTGGCATCAGCCCGGTGCCTTCTTTGGCATGCCCTACCAGAATTTTGCAGGCTGGATGGGTACAGGCATTGTCTTTATGACTGTAGCGGCAGTGCTGTGGCGCAGACAGACGATCTCAGTGAGAATCGCTGATCTAAACCTGCCGCTAGTCGTTTACCTAGGTAACTTTAGTTTTGCCATGGTCATGAGTATGGCGGCAGGTTTTTGGGTGCCGATCGGGCTAGGGCTATTGGTGGGCGTACTGCCTGCTGTGATGTGCTGGCAGTCTGCTCGCGCAGAAATGGAACAGCCCGCTAGTCTTGCGGAGGCGGTGGAGGCTGCTGACGCTGCTCTCCCCGTTGCGCCGATCGCCTCAATTGCAGTTCAAACTGACTAGAAGCTTGTTCGAGTTAGAGAGGAGTTTGACGGCGTTCTGCTCCGCAAACGTGCTTAACTGAAACTACAAAAAGTCGTTTTCTGCCTAGCGGAAAGCGACTTTTTCAAGGAGTCTACTAAAAATCCTGTGCAAGCTTTCATTTCCCTTGACCTGACCCTTAGTGCAGCCGCTTTACTGCTGCTGCTAGTCCAGTTTCCAGCGGTGGCAATCTTACTGTCTAGGCTGCTGCAAGCCCCTCGCCGCATTCCGCCCTTGGTAAGGCGATCGGCAATTCCAGATTTGCTGGGTCAGGTCAGCATTGTTGTGCCTACCCTAAACGAAGCCCAGCGCATCACACCCTGTTTACAGGGATTGAGTCGGCAAGGCTACGAAGTGCGTGAAGTGATCGTCGTGGATAGCCAATCGCAGGATGGCACACAAGAGTTGGTTAAAGCGGCACAGGCGAAAGATCCTCGCTTCCGCCTCATCACCGATCCACCACTGCCGATTGGCTGGGTGGGTCGTCCTTGGGCACTGCATACGGGGTTTCTGTACAGCTCTCCCGACAGCGAATGGATTTTGGGCATTGATGCTGATACCCATCCCCAGCCCGGACTAGTGGCAAGTCTGCTGCTCGCTGCCCAACAGCACGGCTACGATCTCGTTTCGCTAGCGCCCCGCTTCATCCTTAAAGAGCTAGGCGAATTTTGGCTTCAGCCTGCCCTGCTGATGACGCTAATTTATCGGTTTGGTGCAGCCGGAAGCGGAGCCTCTGCCGATCGTGTCATGGCAAACGGTCAATGCTTTTTGTGCAGGCGATCGCTGCTTAGTGCGCTAAATGGCTATACCAGCGCCCGTGCCTCTTTTTGCGACGATGTTACCCTTGCCCGGAATGCCGCCAAACAAGGCGCGAAAGTAGCTTTCCTGGACGGCTCCAATCTGCTGAAAGTGCGGATGTATGAAGGGATGGCAGAAACTTGGCGTGAGTGGGGCAGATCGCTCGATCTTAAAGATGCTTCGTCGATCGGTCAAAAATGGGGCGATTTAAGTTTTCTAATTGCTGTGCAAGGATTGCCGCTACTCGCTACAGTTGGGCTAGCTTCCTGCATTGTACTGGGCTACAGTTCTCCCCCCATTTGGGTCGCGCTAGGCTTAAATGTTGGACTCCTAGCTATGCGGATTGCTCTATTATGGGCAATTGCTGCCTCCTACGACTTTACACAAGCCCGCGCCAGCTGGAGCTTCTGGCTCTCGCCGTTCGCCGATCCGATCGCCACCTACCGCATCTTCCTCTCTACCCTGTCCACTCCAACTCAATGGCGTGGACGCACCTACAGCTAAGACAAACATTCATATTCCACTAGGTTCCAAATTGCCTGTTCTAGCCCTTCCTTCTTATTTCTTACCTCTCCATGCCCTCTGACACTCTCTACCTTGGCTTAATTGGCAGCACAATTGCTGGGCTATTTACAGGCATCGGTGCGCTTCCAGTTTTGTTTATTCGCCGAGTCACCGATCATACGCAGGGAATTTTGCTGGGCTTTGGGGCAGGAGTAATGCTAGCGGCAACTAGTTTCTCGTTAGTGCTTCCCGGTATTGAAGCAGCAACCTCCACCAGCAACAATACGCTATATGCAGCGGCAATCGTTTCGCTGGGTATTGGCTTGGGCGCGCTTTTTCTGGTGCTAAGCAACCGCTACTTTCCCCATGAACATTTCTTCAAAGGGCGAGAAGGCAGTGAATTAATAAATTTGAAGCGAGTTTGGCTGTTCGTGATTGCGATTACGCTGCACAACTTTCCAGAAGGCTTGGCTGTGGGTGTGGGGTTTGGCGGCGAAAATGTGTCGAACGGGATCGCGCTGGCAGTCGGGATCGCGTTGCAAAATGTGCCAGAGGGGTTGGTGGTGGCGCTGTCGCTGGTGAGCGAGCGGTACAGCAAGCGGCAGGCAATTGTGATCAGTCTACTGACAGGCTTGGTTGAGCCACTGGGCGGTGTAATTGGCGCGGGAGCGGTGTCGATCGCCCAGCCTATTTTGCCGGTGGCCATGGGATTTGCAGCCGGAGCAATGCTGTTTGTTATTAGTGATGAAATTATTCCAGAATCCAACCGACTAGGCTATGAGCAAGCGGGGACAATCGGCATCCTTGTAGGGTTTGTCTTAATGATGGTTCTTGATGTGACGCTGAGTTAAACTGCTCAAGAACGGAAAAAGGAGGAGTAGCTAGCAACCACCCCTCCGCAGCATTCATTCACCTGTGATATCAAAGTATCAACCGCGTTTGTCAAAGCTGTTATTAAGAGATGAACTTTGCATGACAAATTTCTTTAGAACCAAGGCTTAAGTATTTGGGGTGCATGTTGCCAGCAAAACCTACCCTACCTGCACAGATTACATTACAAATTTTGACGATCTGAGTCTTAAAGGATATTAAAGAAGTTGCTTCTAACGTTTTAGGCGCTGCTTCCCCTATTTTGAAGGAGGCAAAGCCTATGGAAAAAGGGGAACCAATGCTTCAAACTCCCCCTGAAAAGGAGAGTTTAGGGGAAGCAACCATCTCTAGGTTGAACCAATTTTTTCAGGCATCCCCTGCAAGTAGGATGTTGCTATTTGAAAGTCCATTGATATGAAGAGTTTACGTCAGTCTTGAAGTTGGAAGAGGCTCAGGTTAATCTGAAGAACCTCCAGGGCAGACTTAAAGCATTGGTGCATCCAGCATTTCAGTTCAAACTGCACCGAAGTAAGCATCATCAAAGCAATCCGTTTTAGAGAGGCGATTCGATTTTAGAGAGCTGTGCTATCATTCAGCCCTAAGTTTTCCCTTGTGTACAGCTGATCGCCTATGTCTTCTCACGTCCCCCCCGGTTCCGTTCTAGAAGCTCCTGCTATGTCTCAAGATCAATCTCCTTCCGCTGGTACTCCTCTAGAGCCTGCTCAGGGTGAAGCAGCGTTTGAAATCGTTGCTGATCGTTTGATGGAAGAGCTGTTCACGGACGTAGAGCGGATGCTAGAGCGCGGTGTGGATCTCTCTGAGCGAAAGCCTGAAGCGCGAAAGCCTGAAGCTGAGCCAGCGGCACATCCCACTCCGGAAATCACCCCGCCGTCAAACCCTCTCCCCGAAGCTACCAGCCTCATCCTTGCCCCCAGGCTAACCCCTCGTCCTTCTATCTTGGAGCAGGCAGAAAGCCAAGAAGAACTGGCAGCCCTGACAGATTTGATGGCACAAGTTCAGGAAGACAATGCACCCAGCAAGCCAGCTCAATCGTTCGACAAACTGTTGCTAAGCCTGGTTTTGGTATCGTTTGCAGCTGCAGGTAGTTTAGGCTGGTATTTCCGCGATCGGCTACCGATCACGATTGGGGAAACTCCAGGAGCTTCTCCTGTTGCTTCTGCTGAGCCAGTCGATCTCCAGCAGAAGCAAACTGAGGACTTTCTAAAATATGTGGGACGCTCGCTCGATCGAATTGAGCGAGATGCCAAGCAGCAGCGAGAAACAGCCCGAATTGCCGCTGCGGGAGCTTCTCCCGTGCCTAGTCCTGCTTCCAGCCCAGCCACAGTATTAGAGCGGATTTACATTCCTGTTCCGCAGGCGACCTCGTTCAACCCTCCCGTTCCAGCAGTGCCACAAATGCTGCCTCAGGCTCCTCCACAAACGGCTGCCCCTGCTGCTCCTGCTTCTGCTGCCCCTGCTGCCCCTGCTGCTCCCAATATTGCCGCTGCCAGTACCCATGTCTTGATTGGAGTCTTGGAGCTAGGCGATCGTTCGGCAGCGTTATTTGAAATAGACGGAACGCCCCAGCGTGTTCAAATTGGGGCAGCGATCGGTGCAAGTGGTTGGACGCTGGTTTCAGTGCAAAACCAGGAGGCGATTGTGCGGCGCAACGGTGAGGTGCGGTCAATCTACGTGGGTCAGAAGTTTTAAACAGACTGCCGTAGAACCTAACCCAGTTGCTACGATAAAAGGGCAAGTCGAATCGGGAGCCGCCACATGGGCGTATTTGAAGATTTCAGCAGCTTTCTAGAAGCCCGGATGGATGAATTCATGCGCAATAATCCTCATCTGGAACTGCAAGCCCTTGAAGAAAAGCTGCGTGAACAGGAAGAGGAAACCATTCGCCTGCTGGGTGATCTGCGGCTCAAAGAAAAAACACTGCAAAACGAAATTCTTGCGACTGCCCAAGAGGTGCAGCGCTGGCATGTCCGAATTGAGAAAGCCAAAGCTGCTCAACGGCTTGACTTGGCAAAACCCGCTGAGGAACGAGAAGCAGCCCTGCTGCGCCAAGGCAACCAGCTTTGGGGACAGATGGATATGGTCAAAGAGCGGATCAAGCAGGCGATCGAACTTCAGCGCCAAATTCAGATCCGCAAGCAAGAAATTAAAACCAAAGTTGCAGAAGCTGAAGTGCAGGTTAAATCTGCTCGGGCTGCGGCTAGCGCCTCCCAGGCTGAACGCCAGTGGCAAACCACAGGCTGGAACCGGGGCTATAACAATATTGGTTCTTCTGGAGCTGCCGATCCCCTAGAGCGCCAGTTTCGCCAGTGGGAAACCGATGAAGATCTAGAAGATTTGAAGCGACAAATGGGACGATAGAGCCATCGTTCAAAGTTTTCCACAGCCTACCTATCGTTTTCCACAGACTTGGGAGAAGTTTTCCACAGCCTGGCTGAAAATGTTATCCCGCTGGGGAAAGACTGTGGAAAACTTTAGCTCTTAACTTCAATAGGGTTTAGGCATGATGTTTGGAGGTGTATCTACATCATGCCTAAACCCCGTTGAAGAATTATAAGATTGCTTCTGCCTGCAGCGTTTGCGATGGAGGGGTGCAAAATTTCAAGTCCTGACAAAACTTGATGATAGGCTCGATCATAGAGGGATCCCAATTCCCTTAAAATAGGAAAATTATTGATTTCTTAATCATCTTCTCAGTCGCCACGCTCGCCCAGGAGGAAGTATGAGTAACCGTCCGATTGTCCTTGGCATTGTTGGAGACAGCGCCGCTGGTAAAACTACTTTGACCAAGGGGATTGCGCAAATCCTGGGCGAAGAGGACGTCACTGTGATCTGCACCGACGATTACCACAAATATGATCGCCAGCAGCGAGCAGAGATGGGTATTTCGGCACTGCACCCCGACTGCAACTATCTCGATATTATTCAGCAACACCTGAGTCTGCTCCGCACCGGGCAGTCCATTCTTAAACCTATCTACAACCACAACACGGGTTTATTTGATCCTCCTGAGTACATTAAGCCCAGCAAGTTTGTGATTGTAGAGGGGCTGCTGGGCTACTCGACGCGTGGAATGCGAGACAGCTACGACGTGCGAGTTTATTTAGCCCCTCCGGAAGAGCTGCGCCACACCTGGAAGATCAAGCGAGATACCCGCAAGCGCGGCTATAGCGAAGAACAGGTGGTGGAGCAGATTCGTAAGCGTGAGGCTGATTCAGAATCATATATCCGTCCTCAGCGCCAGTGGGCAGATATGGTGGTCACCTTTTACCCGCCTAGCGACAATGCTGCCTCTAACGATCTGCTGCTCAATGCTCGGCTGGTGCTGCGTCCCACCATTCCACACCCAGATCTGACTAGCATTCTGAAGCCACAAGAGAGCGGCAAAGACTCTGCCGTGCGGCTAGAACTCGATCGCGATATGGGCAAACCTGTTGACGTTTTGGAGATTGACGGTCACGCCACCGAAGAACAGGTGCGTCAAATCGAACGCATTTTTTGTTCAGAAGTTCCCCATCTAGGGCAATTTTGCAGCCTTGAAGGAAACCAAAACATTGGTAAGGTGGTCGGAACAACCGGCGAAACGCTGCAGAGCTATCCGCTGGCGCTGACGCAGCTTTTGATCACTTATCACATCCTGAAAGCGGCACTGCCATCGGATCAAACAGTTAGTTCGGTGGCGAGCTGATCCTAACTTGGAAGGTGGTTAAAGGGTAAGATTAGAAGACTTTTGTGAGTGGAATTCGTGCGCTCCAAAGATGTCCCTGCTCCAACCGCTGTGGCAGTTATAATGCAGACAGCAAGCCAGGTTTGACAGATTGAAGCGGCTTAATGGGTTTTGGATTCAAAGAAGCGCTCAAAGTAGCGTTGACTGGCTTGAATAAAGACTCTAGCCTTCAAAGTGATTAGAGTAGTTTGTTTGCTGTATCTATCTATACCCAACTTCTTCCTATGCGATCGGAATATGCTCAGCGTCGCGACCAGCTCATGGCAAAAATTGGCAAAGGCACCGCTATCTTTCGTAGCGCGCCTACGGCAGTCATGCACAATGACGTAGAGTACAACTTCCGGCAAGATAGCGACTTTTTCTATTTGACGGGCTTCAACGAGACCGATGCCGTAGCGGTGCTGGCTCCCCACCACGAAGAACATCGGTTTATTCTGTTTGTGCAGCCTAAAGATTTGGAGAAAGAAACCTGGACAGGCTATCGGGTGGGCGTGGAGGCTGCCAAAGAGCAGTTTGAGGCTGATATTGTCTATCCGATCGCTGAGCTAGACGAAAAGCTGCCCCAGTATCTTGAAAAAGCCGATCGCATTTTCTACCATCTTGGACGCGATCGCGCCTTTAACGAACTGGTGCTGAAGCACTGGCAGAAGCTGTTGGCGGTCTATCCCAAGAAAGGTGTTGCACCTGTGGCGATCGAAGATCCCGCTCCAGTGCTGCACCCAATGCGCCAGCTCAAAAGCGTTGCCGAGTTGGACCGGATGCGAACGGCTGCTGCGATTGCGGTTGATGCCCACAACCGGGCTCGCCAATTTGCCCAGCCCGGACGCTATGAATACGAGGTGCAAGCCGAAATTGAACACACTTTCCGGCTGCGTGGCGCAATGGGCGTTGCTTATCCGTCGATTGTTGCCTCTGGTGCAAATGCTTGCATCTTGCATTACACCGAAAATACGCGACAGATGCAGGATGGCGATCTGCTGCTGATCGATGCGGGCTGTGCGTACGACTATTACAACTCCGACATCACGCGCACTTTCCCAATTAATGGCAAGTTTACCCCTGAGCAAAAGGCAATTTACGAAATCGTGCTGGAGGCACAGCTCCAGTCGATCGCACAAGTCCAGCCTGGCACGCCCTACAAGCAGACCCACGACACAGCTGTACGCGTCATTGTTGAAGGTCTATTAGATCTAGGTTTGCTGCGAGGTGAGCCAGAAGAGATCATCAAAGAGGAGAAATACAAGCCCTTCTATATGCACCGCACCGGGCACTGGCTGGGTTTAGACGTCCATGATGTCGGGGTGTATCAACATGGGGAAACACCGCATAATCTAGAACCGGGTCAGGTGACAACGATCGAACCCGGCATCTATATCTCCCCCTACCTCAAACCCGCTGAAGGTCAGCCTGAAGTCGATGCCCACTGGCGTGGGATTGGTATCCGGATTGAGGATGATGTGCTGGTGACTGCCAATGGACATGAAATTTTGACTGCAGGAGTCCCAAAGGCAATCAAGGATTTAGAATCTTAGCTGACTGTAATTTCCGAGGGTTGAGGGTTAGTTTCATGAACTTCATGTGAAGGACAACCAAAAACCTTCCATTAGGTCGATGAAATCTCTGTAAGGTGTTCACAGCGATACTGCGGACTGCTTCATAAACCTGGTAGAACTACGATCGATGTCGCTCAGTTTGGCTAAGCTTTACTGACAAGCTGGGTGGGCAAGCTAGTTGATATCGCATCCCTGATGACTCAACACCTTCAATAACCGCATGTCCCGTCAGCCTATTTCTGCTCTGCCTTTCTCTTCAAAGGCTACTTCTTTGCTGCTAAAACGAGGCTTGATCGCGATCGCTCTAGGCAGTTTATGCCTTGCTCCTTCTCAATCTGGCGCTTCTTCTCAATTGATTCAGCCCGCCCTAAAGGAGGTGGCTGAATTGCCTGCCCTGCTCCGTCGCCCGTCCTTGTCAGGTGCGGCAGTTTCAGCCGATCGATCGCTTAAAGGATCTTCCCTGCAAGGTCAGCGCTCCTCTCAGCACTCTTCTAAGCTGCAAGGAATGCGCTATGTCTGGAATCGACATTGGCTTCCGCGCGATCGCGCATCACAGACTTCTTTCAGCGTCTTAGAAAAATCCTGGTTTTCCTGGTATCGCTGGTGGCAGCTCCAGGAAGCGAAATCAAAGGCTGCTAAACGGTGAGTCTGTCGGCATCAAGCGTGAAGATTGTGTCTGTTTATCTCTTATGACGCTATGCGCCTAGATTGAGAGTCTTTTCAAAAGCTTCGTTGTGCGAGGCTTTTGAAAAGACCTGCCCTAACCTGCCCAACGTATAGCAACCCTAAATAGTTTGTGAGAGATGGAGCAGACGAAACCTGCCCTACCTCTCACAAATCATTTCACAACTTAAATAGGATCGACGTACATATACAGCGTCATATTACTTGCGCGTATTAGGCGGCAACGCGTCCATAACGATCGGTGGCTTATCCGCCAATCGCAGTGCTTCCACTGTGCTTTTGATTGTGGCGGCGATTGGCATTGCCAGCAGCACACCCAGGAAGCCTGCAATCCGGAAGCCCAACAGTAGAGCAATCACGACCCAAATCGGGTTGAGTCCTGTGAAATCCCCGCGCAATCGAGGGGCGATCACATTGTCGGTAATCTGCTGGAACAAGACCCCCGAGATCAGCACTTGTGCTGCTGCCCAGTAGCCTTGGAGCCCCAGCGCAAACAGGGCAACCAAGCCAATACCGATCGTTGCCCCAAATAGAGGAATTAGCTCAAAGAAGCCGATGATGATGGTGAACAACAGGCTGAAGCGGAGCTGTAACACCAAAAACGTGGGCAACAGAAACAGCACCATCACCAGTGCCAGTAGCACCTGCGTTAGAAAGAACTGATGAAACTGCTGTTGTAGTGAAGTATTGAGCGCCTGACTAAGCTTATCGGGCAGCAAACTGATGATGCCATGCCAGAAGCGATCGCCATACACCAGCATGTAAAACGCCAAAACAATCAGAAAAATACTGGCAAAGACTTGCCCTAGAGTATTCACCGCAAATTCAGGCAGCAGTGTCACAATCCCCTGGATCTGGCTGGTTGCCTGTGTAGCAATCTGCTCCAAATCCAACGGAAAATTTTGCTCATTGATAAACTCTTGCAGCGAAGCAAGGTTTCGGACTCCTGCTTCCAGTAAAGGTCGCAGACCTTGCGAAAACTGGTTTGCCTGCTCCAGCACAATCGGGATCAGCGTTACTGCCAAAATCAGAATTAGCAGCAGAAACAGCACCAACACCAGCAAAACGGCTTGAATGCGGTCAAACCCCATACGCTGGAACAGCCGAACAATATAATTTAGAATGAGCGCCAGGACTGCACTGAGGACTGTAAACGTGATAACGCCCTCTAAGTAGGAAAAAATTTGACCCAGCACCCAAAGGTTTAAGACAATTACTGGACCACTTAGCCCATAGAGTAAATAGCGTCGAACCAGTTCCGAAAGCTTCATCCAGTCGCAGCCAATTGCCTATCTATTCGCCTATCTATACTGACACAGCCGACCGCCCATTCCAGATTGTTTAGCTGTGAATGTAGCAATTTTCAATTACAAGAGCTGCTGCAGTGCAGCTCGGATCGTTTCAGCCGGAACTTGATCCGTAACGTTCACAGCCCCAATTCGATTTGGTAGCACAAACCGTACTTTCCCAGACTTCACCTTTTTGTCGGTTTGCAGTGCCTCAATGATCGCCTCCAGTTGACCCGCTAGCTGAGCCGGAATTCGAGTGGGCAAGCCTGCTTTTTCAATCAAGCGGTACTGGCGATCGTGGTCTGCCTGCGTCCACTCCTCCAGCATCACCGCAATTTGTCCGGCTGCCACCATGCCGATCGCTACTGCTTCCCCATGGTTCACGACGCGATATCCGGTCAAGCTTTCTACTGCATGCCCGATCGTGTGTCCATAGTTAAGAATGGCTCTCAGTCCTGCTTCTTTCTCGTCTTTGCTCACCACAAGAGCTTTGGCTTGGCAAGAGCAGGTCAAAATCGTTTGCAGCAGATCTTCACTAATATAGCGCTGCTGATCTAAGCGGGAAGCCGCTTCGAGCTGAGCAAACAAGTCTGCATCCCAAATCACTCCGTATTTAATGACTTCTGCCATTCCTGCCCGAAATTCTCGCGGCGGCAGTGTCTTCAACACCTGCGGATCGATCAGCACCAGTCGCGGCTGATGAAATGCACCAATCAAGTTCTTGCCTTGGGGATGATTAACACCGGTCTTGCCGCCAATTGAGGCATCCACCATCGCCAGCAGCGAAGTCGGAACCTGAACAAAATGAATTCCCCGTAGCCAAGTTGCCGCAGCAAAACCTGCCATATCTCCCACGACACCGCCACCCAGCGCCACGAGCGTCGAAGATCGCTCCAGTCGTTGCGCCAGCGCTGCATCATACACCTTCTGGATGGAGGCCAGCGTTTTGTATCGCTCTCCCGGAGGGAGCAGGCAGGAGGTTGTCTCAAATCCAGCAGATTCTAGCGCGGCGATCGCCTGCTCCCCATAGCGCTTAAAAACCATTGGATTAGAAACCAGCAGCACTTTTTTCCCCAGGTTTAGGGGCTGCATCCAGGTTCCCAGATGCGTCAAGCTATCTGGCGCAATTGCGATCTCGTAAGAATGTTGGGGAACCTCAACTGGAATGACCGATTTCATATTGCCTCGTGACCGCCTCTGGTGGTAGCGATACCTGTAGGGCTGATTCTACTTCAGAAGCGGCTGCAATAGCTGTTCTTCTGCTGACGTGCCCTCCCCGTCGGTGGATTTGTTCTGCATCGCGCTCTCCAAATGCTTCAGCAGAGTTGCTTGGGGTAGCGCTCCTTGGATATGGCTCCACGGCAGCAGGCGATCGCGCTGCCAATCTGCAAAGACAAACTCATCCAGCTCTGGCAGTTGCCCCCGCAGTTCTTTAAAAGCCCGACGATAGCTCCCCAACGAATCTCCGTAGTGCCGGGTCAGCTCTAGCAGGTGCGAAAGGCGGCGATCGCCTCTGGAAATCAGCGCTTGAATCACCGACCAGTTGTAGCTTTCCGGACGAAAATCAATGCCCTGTGGACGCAGATGCTTTTGCAGTAGCTTTAGGCGCTTCTCTGCGTCCGAATTCACCCCGAACCATTGAAAAGGCGTATGCGCTTTGGGCACAAAGGTGCTGCAGCCCAAGGTTAGCCGCAGCCCCGGTGCAGCCTTCTTCAGCTGCCGCAGCAAGGCAACTGTTTGGTCAAGGTCATCTAATTCCTCACCGGGAACCCCAACCATACCGTAAAGCTTTAGCGCACTCAACCCGCCTACCTTAGCGTTGATCGCAGCTTGAATAATTTCGTCGGTTTCCAGCTTCTTGTTAATAATTTGCCGCAGACGACTGCTGCCACTCTCAATGGCGATCGTGATTGATCGTGAGTCGTGTTTCACCAAATTCCGCGCCAGCTTCTCAGTCACCGTATTGGTGCGCACGGAAGATAGGCTGAGGCGCACGTCATCATACTGGGGCTGGTCTAGATGATCCAGCAGCGCTTCAAACTCTGGGTGCTGCGTCACAGATGCGCCTAGCAAGCCAAGCCGGCTTGTGACCTTCAATCCCCGATCGATTGCTGGAATCAGCGAACCTTCCAGACTAGCCGCCCGGAACGGCAGCGTCAGATAGCTCGCCAAGCAAAAGCGGCACATCTCCGGACAGCTCCGCACCACTTCTACCATGTAGATGCTTTCCCAAGCCGCTTTTGCCGTTACCACCGTCGAAGCTGACAGCGTGTTGCCCCGGTAGGTTTGCTTCTGCACCTGTGCCGGAATATCAGCATCGATCGGCTGGATTGAAGTAATCTCTCCGTCTGGGCTAGCATAGCTGACGTGATAAAGGCTCGGCACATACACGCCTGGCACTCGGGCAAGCTGCCGCAACTGCGTTGAGCGATCGGCAGTGCGAACCGCTTTGTAGGCTTCAATGAACTCGCCCAGCAGCAGTTCGCCATCTCCTAGCAGAATTACATCAAAAAAATCAGCAAACGGCTCTGGGTTTGCCGTCAAAACAGGTCCCCCACCAAACACAATCGGCTGATCGGCAGTCCGATCGCTCGACCGAATTGGGATTTGCAAAGACTCCAGCAGCCCTAAAACATTGACATAATCTAGCTCCCAAGACAGCGAAAAGCCGAGCAGCTCTGGCTGGGCGGGTAGGGTCTCTTGAGCATTTGTGAAGAGGCGGCTGACCTGTATATCCGAGCGAGATGCCAGCGTTGCCCACACTACCTGATAGCCTAAACTAGTAATACCGACGCTGTATTCATTAGGGAAAGCAAAGATTGTAGGAATCGCCCCTGCCGCTGGTGTGACAGGAGTATACAAAAGATGTTCGTCGGCAAAAAGAGAAGACACAATCAATTAAGATGAAGAACTAAGAAGGAAGCAAAGCGTTTGAGACGATTGCCTGTAGCCTGCTGCGATCGTTCAAGCAATCGTATAGAGGGCTAGAGTCTAGCTCCAGCCTAGCATTTACCCCTGAAACTGTTGCAGTCCGCTAAAACGCTTGCTCCGAGTTTTTGCGGTTTTTTGACAGTTTGCAAGTATAAATACCTAGCCAGAAGCTCGTAAATTCACCGTAGAATTTCCTCGCTTTTTCAGATACATCTAGAAGGTACAGGCTGCACTACCACGGATTGAGGGATGCTTCTTGCTTGGAGTGATTCTCTAGCTCCCAAATCTGCTATTAGACGTACGACTCGTCACAACAAGCACTGGAAGCAGACAGCATCAAGCACGACTTTTTCTTTTTTTTGTGAACCAACTACTCACTGCTCTTGCATAATGTTCGGCTACCGCCAACAATAGCAGTGTTAGGGCTAACGCAAAATCTGGCAAGTCGGTTGCTAGGGCTATGGTTATTTCAGGTTACTTCAGCTCCAGTGAGGGGCAGCAATCAGCGGCTTCTGAAAATCTCCTGTCGGGTGAACATCGGAGGCAAGTGCTGGCAAGCTTTGTGCATCTACCGACGACAAAACAGCGCTGGAATGGGTTCAAAAAGGTGAATCCATTCCAACCACTGATCTAATTGCTGTCATATCCAGGGGCACTCTAGGGTCAAATTTACTTATCCATCATGAGCAAGCCAGCAGAAGAAAAGCACGGAACCTTTGTCCCACTGTCGGAGCGGTTTACAGATAGCAACCCTGCCAACCCGGGTAAGATTGCAGCGGACTGCATTCTAGAGCAGGCGATCGAGCAATACCAAATTCGCAGTTTTTCCACTGCTCTAAAAACGTTTCAGCAAGCCTTAGATGCCTATCGCAATTTGAAAGACGCTCAAGGCGAAGGACGGGCGCTGGGTGGGCTGGGTGTGGTTTACTACGCCTTGGGCAACTACTCCGAAGCCATTGCCTGTTCTCACCAAAGCCTCACCCTTGCCCGTACCCTCAAAGACTACCCGACCGAACGCCAAGCCCTCAGCAACCTGGGCAATGCCTACCGCCACCAGGAAGACTATCCCAGAGCTCTGCAGTACAAGCAGCAAAGCCTGGAAGTTGCCCAGCGTGCCCAAGACCGCCGGGCTGAAATGGCAGCCTTCAATAACCTGGGGATGGCATACAAGGCGATGGGAGATTGCCCACAGGCGATTTACTGCTATCAGCGGAGCCTGGCGATAGCTCATGAGCTAGTAGATGTGCAGCTTGAGGGGCAAGTCCTCCGCAATATGGGTAATGCCTATCATGCAATGGCAAACTACGCCCAAACGGTGATCTGCTACGAACGGCTGTTGACTATTGCTCGCCAAAACAGCGATCGCCAAGCCGAGGCACAAATTCTCAAGAATCTGGCGAGTGCCTGCTATACAGCTGGTGATTTGAACAAAGCGATCGCTTATCATCATCAACGTTTGACAATCGCTCGTCAGCTCAAGGACCCACGCACCCAAGAACAAATTTTAGAAAACCTTGCCATTCTTTACGATAGCCTTGGCAACTCTCAGCGGGCAATTGAGTGCTACGAACAGCGGCTAGCGGTGGTCAGAGCCATGCAAGACCCCACGCTAGAAGAACAGGCACTAACGAGTCTGCAAACGGCTTGCTATGCCATTGGTGATTTTTCGAGGGCAAATCGCAATTGAGTTAAGCAGCCATCGTCCTCATCCAGCTCTTTGGTCTCTGTGTCAAGATTGAAATGGCGGTTTTAGAGCTAGCAATATTGGTGTAAGTTCACAATCGGCAGAGCGCTAATTGTTATTCAAATCTGATGGTTTCTGATTCTTTCGATACCTCATTCCAGCAGTTGCGCGAACTCCGCCCGAAATTGCTGCGGTTACACAAGGCATTGCTCGACTCAGAGCGGATTACCTATGAGCAACGTCATGGGCGCATCCAAAGCAGCGGTGAGTTCTTGCGGCTAGTGATCGACCATGAGTGGTTTAGCTGGCTACGCCCCATTTCACAGTTCATCGTGCAGATTGATGAAGTGCTGAAGGCTAAAGAACCTGTAACTTTAAGCCAGGTAACAGATTTGCTGAATCAGGCGCGATTGCTGTTGCAGCCCTCCGAGGATGGCACCCCTATGGAGAAGCGCTACTTCCACGCTATTCAGCGTGATCCAGCTATCGCAATGATGCATGGGGAAATTTCCCAGCTGCTTGCCTCAACCTCCTGAGCGTCGCCAGCCTTCTGTGTCCCAACTAGCGGATTTGCTGATATCAGGTTTTACTGGCATAGAATGCCAAATTATTGTTTGCAAATTATTGTTTGAAAGTGGTGGTGCGTATCACTTTCAAAAGTTTTGTTTTAGCGCAAAGCGCTGCAAGTTCTCAGTCTGAAAAAACGTACAAGACGATCGCGCCTATTTGCCCCTAAGCTCAAAGTAGATTTGATGCAGATTTGCGAACAGGCGAACAATGGATAGCGGTTATGGATAGTGGTTATCGTCAGGACTTAAGCGCCTCAAGACGCTCAGAATTTTGGGCGGGCGCAAAGGGAATTTTTCCACTGGTTGTTGGGGCAATTCCATTTGGGCTGATTTATGGAACGCTGGTAGCATCCAGTGGGCTGTCGTTTGGTGCTGCGATGGCGATGTCGGCATTCGTGTTTGCCGGATCGTCTCAGTTCATCGCGGTGGGCTTGGTTGCGGCCGGAACTGCCGTACCGCTGATTATTTTGACAACTTTTGTGGTGAACTTGCGCCATTTGCTATATGCGGCCAGTTTAGTTCCACATGTGCAGCACTTGCCGCAGGCTTGGAAGATGCCGATCGGGTTTTGGTTGACCGATGAAGCCTTTGCTGTGGCAATTGCCCGCTACAACCATACCGATTGCTCGCCTCACAAGCATTGGTACTACCTTGGTGCAGCGACGTTCATGTATGCCAACTGGCAGGTTTGCACCTTTTTGGGGCTGACGATCGGACAGATGATTCCAAATGCGGCAAGCTGGGGATTGGATTTTGCGATGTCAGTTACGTTTATTGGTATGGTAATTCCCTACTTAAAGACTAAACCGATGTATTGCTCGGTTATCGTTGCTGGAATAGTGGCGTTACTCGCGCATGGGTTACCGCATCAGCTAGGTTTGATGGTGGCAGCGATCGCTGGAATTGCTGCTGGGCTTATCTCGGAGCAACAACTGACGGAGAAGCGCAATGGATGAAGTAATGCTAATTGGTGGTATGGCGATCGTTACTTTTTTGATTCGCTATCCAATCTTGGCAATGAGTGGGCGGTTTAGGCTTTCGCCACAGTTTCTTCAGTCCTTGAGCTATGTACCGCCTGTGGTGCTGACAGCGATTGTTGTGCCTGCAGTGCTGATGCCAACCGGTGAAATCAACTTGAGCCACACCAACGCACGGTTAATTGGGGCAATTGTAGCAGTACTGATTGGGTTTTGGCGGCAAAATCTACTGTTGACGATCGTGATCGGAATGCTGACGTTTTTTGGATGGCAGGGTTTATTAGCGCTGAGCAATGGAATGCATTGAGTCAGAAACAATCTTCAATTGCCTGAAATAATCGAGAGGAGCGGCAGAGCCGCTCCTCCTTTGGCGTTAATAGACTGATCTAGAAGCTTCTAGCAGTTCCAGGATTCGCAGCAGTGGAACTTCTATCAAGTCTGGACGATGGGTTAGCTCATATCCTAGCTCGTATACTGCTTTTTCTAGCAAGTAGGCATCGAGCAGAATCTGCAGCTCTAGCGTTGTCTTGGGCAAAAAGGCTGCCCCATTGGTAGTCGCCAAGTACTGCTTGAGAAAGACCAAACTAATCCAACTGTGGAAGAACTGTGCCCACTGCTCCATCAGTTCTAGATTTTCCGGTCGAATCATGCCGCTTTCTTCTTCCCGTCGCAGTGCCACTCGGCAAGCATAGTAGAAAGATTGCAGCATGGCTGCCACATCCCGTAGGGGCGATCGCTTCATGCGTCGTTCACTGAGAGGGCGGTTGGGTTCGCCCTCAAAATCAATGATGACGAAATCTTTGCCCGTGTACAGCACTTCTTCCAGGTGATAGTTGCCATGGCAACGCGCTCGCATCGCTGTGATCGGCTGATCCACCAATAGCTTAAACCGCCCCAACAAATGCTCGCGCTGGTTCAAAATTAACCGAGCGTGAGGCTGGAGATCGCTGGGGATTTGATTTAGATGCTTCTTCAGCAGCAGCAACGTCTGCCCTGCCTGATTTCGCATGTACTGATAGATCGAGCGCTGGTAGAACGACGAAAACTCTTCAGGGGCGAAGTGAGGATCTACTGTGTCAGAGGTTAGCGCCAAATGCAGTTCAGCGGTACGCTGACCCAACAGCTCTATAGAAGTTAGGAATGCGCCCATAATTGCATATGCCATCTGGGGTACTTCCACGGTCAGCGCTGATGCCAACTTAGAAGGCGGCAGTGAGATTTCGTTGATATCGATCGCTGTGGTCAACACCTTCTCAAACCCATCCCGCAGGCTATCTAACGTGAATGACCATCCATCCCGCGTATCGGATATGTATTTTTGTAAGATACCGACTGTCATCGGGTCGGAGCCCTTGCGGCGATACTCTAGGAAGCCTGCTACAGGGGCAATGTGATCGACCAGCGCTGGGTCTTTTTGCGACAGTTGAGTGAGGAAATGACCGACTTCTAGGTCTGAATTGATGCATTCCTCGACCTTACGAAACAGCTTGAGAACAAAGCGATCGCCGTAGATTGCCAACGCATTGCTACACTCTTGGCGGAGCAGATGTGGCTCCATTGATACTTGAGCATTGCTGACAGCTGAATGAGTTGGCAGTTCAGCATCCTGCCAGATCTTTTCAAACACATCCGTTCGCGTTGCCGTCAGCTCGCCGCCGCTGCTTTTGAAGCGGAGCTTGTGGGCGATCGCTTCTAGGGAAACAGTCAAAAAGTCTTTATCTGCCAGAGCATCAAACAAGATACCTGCACTGTTTTTACCCTGGAGGTAGGCGATTGTTGCCTCTCCATAAGGGTTAGCAGGACTATTGGGGTCAATGCCTTCTGCATAGGCGATCGGCAAGATATATGTATCTGAAATGCCCTCAATGTAGTCCACCCGGATTAGCACCAAATTGTAGGCATTGGGGATCGCAGGTGTTGTTGCAGATATGTCTGTGAAATGTCTTTGCGGTGTGGATTCTACTGGAACTGCGTCTTCAATATGCACCGATTGAGTCACTCTACCCCGGCTATTAAACCAGCGACAGTGCTGCATATAATCGGGCAACAGCGCCTCCAGTGCCTTCTTAATTTCCGGGCGAGTGTACACCTCTTGCCAACTTTCGCCTACCGTAACTGTGAATAGCTGTCTCGGTGTTGATGCGACCAGGTTACTCGTCTGATACTGTAGTGTGAACCAGAAGAAAGCATGAGGACCAATACTGAGAAAATATGGCGTTTCCCCAATTGTGGGAAACGCAGTTCGTCCAAAGATTTCAACGGGAGTTGCACCCTTGAACGCAGTTAAGTCCAGCTCCACCGCCTGCACAAACCGAGATAGATTTGCTATGACTAGGATGTGTTCTCCCTCGTAAGTGCGTATAAACGTTAGAACTTTGCGGTTTTCTGGATACAGCAGCTCAAACGTGCCACGCCCAAAGGCTTTGTAGCGACTGCGAATTGCCATCAGCCGCTTCATCCACCACCAAAGAGAGCTAGGGTTAGCTCGTTGTGCCTCTACGTTCACCGTTTCATAGTGATATTCAGGGTCAACGATTGTGGGCAGAAATAGCTTTTGAGGATTGGCACGGCTAAAGCCGGCATTGCGATCGGCACTCCACTGCATGGGAGTGCGGACGCCATTACGATCGCCCAAATAGAAGTTATCGCCCATGCCAATCTCGTCCCCGTAGTACAGTACGGGTGTTCCCGGCAGCGACAGCAGCAGACTATTGAGCAGTTCAATGCGACGGCGGTTGTTGCCCAAGAGCGGCGCCAATCGACGTCGAATTCCTAGGTTGATTCGCGCCTGTGGATCTTGAGCGTACACGCGATACATATAGTCTCGATCTTCGTCGCTGACCATTTCCAGCGTTAGCTCGTCGTGGTTCCGCAAGAACAGCGCCCACTGGCAGTTGTCAGGAATTTGCGGTGTCTGCTGGAGAATATCTAGAATTGGGAAACTGTCTTCCATCTGCAGCGACATGAACAGACGCGGCATCAATGGGAAGTGGAAATTCATGTGGCATTCGTTGCCCTGCCCGTAGTAAGCCGCTGCATCTTCAGGCCACTGGTTTGCTTCTGCTAGCAGCATGCGGTTGGGAAAGTTTGCATCCACGTGAGCGCGGAGCTTCTGCAGAAAGGCGTGAGTTCTGGGCAGGTTTTCACAGTTTGTCCCTTCCTGCTCATAGAGATAGGGCACAGCGTCCATCCGCAGTCCATCCACGCCCATATTGAGCCAAAAATCCACCACATCAAAGACGGCTTGTTGCAGCTCTGGATGTTCGTAGTTGAGGTCAGGCTGGTGCGAGTAGAAGCGATGCCAATAATAGGCTTGCGCCACCGGATCCCATGTCCAGTTGGAGGCTTCAAAGTCCTTGAAGATGATCCGTACGCCTCTGTATTTATTGGGCGAATCGCTCCAGACGTAGAAATTGCGCTCGCTGCTGTCTGCTGGCGCTCTGCGTGCCCGCTGGAACCAGGGATGCTGATCAGAGGTGTGGTTGATAATTAGCTCAATGATCACGCGAATGCCGCGCAAATGGGCAGCATCTAGAAGTGCTTGAAAATCCTCTAGGTTGCCGTAGATAGGATTGACGCTGACATAATCAGCAATGTCATACCCGTCGTCCCGCAGGGGTGATGGGAAAAAGGGCAAGATCCAGATGGCGGTGACACCCAAGTCCTGGATGTAGTCTAGCTTTTCGATGAGTCCCCGAAAATCACCAATGCCATCTGTATCGCTATCGGCAAAGGCTTTGACGGGCACTTCGTAAATGATGGCATCTTTAAACCAAAGCGGATCATCGTTTAGAGTTGACTTTTGCATGGGTTCTATCACTCAGCGTCCTGGATTAAATCAGCAGCAATGAAGTAGCGGACACAGCCTTCAGGTAATAATTTGCAGTTTCACAAATCCCAGTTTTACAGAAACGATCGCGTTTGGGAAACAGAGTATGGAATTAGATCGCCCAAACACTTTATATGAGAAGCCGTCATCATTCTAAAGAAATAATTTATGTCTATCTGGCTGCCGCTGTAACCTTTACTTTATCTTTGTAAATTGAAATTTATTAGTAGGTGTCATCTATACTAGGAGGCATTTATGCTAAGTTGACCAGGGTTCTTGATATCGGTATCTGGTAGCATTTTTGCATTTCCCTGTAGCGATTTATTAATTTCGATCGTTTCTATACTTACTTTTATTTCTTCAGTCTGCTATGCCTTCGCTTTGTCAAGCGTTTACGGGCATATTCGGACAAAAAGATTGCTATTCCAATTGAACCGTTCTAATTAAGCTGTCATTGCAGATTGTCAACATAGGATGACACTGGCTAAGTTTGTTCGCTATTTGTTTGCTTTAGCGATTCATATATCGGCTCGAAATGGTTTGATGAGAGGTGGGGCGGGCTTAGCCCGCCCCACCTCTCATCAAACCATTTCACAACTCAAATAGGATCGCTATATAAATTTTTGTGTAAATAAAACTATTCGTTAACCTATAAGCAGGCGTTTGGATTGCCTGCTTTTCACTGCCTCCTTTAAGGTTGTGTATGGCACTTTGCGATCCCTCAAAACTGGCTGTTTTTGGAAATGCTGCAAAGTGCCCTCTTTAGAGCTTCTAAAGTTAGAAACTCTTGAGTTTGGCTTAGTTCTCTCTGTCGTTTCTGGGGTTTATTGTGACTTTTCAACGGGCTAGCGGGGTTTTGCTGCATCCGACTTGTCTCCCAAGCCGCTTTGGGATTGGCGATTTGGGTCAGTCTGCTTACGAATTTGTTGATTTTCTGGAGCGGAGCGGTCAGCGGCTCTGGCAGGTGTTGCCTCTGGGTCCTACGGGCTATGAGCATTCACCCTACATCATGAACTTTAGCACCTTCGCCGGAAACCCCCTGCTGATTAGTCTTGATCGGCTTGCTGAAGAAGGTCTGCTTGACAGTGCAGATCTGATACCACCGCTAGGGACAAGCTCTGAGTCAGGTTCTGAGGCAGGCTATGGACGAGTCCAGTTTGACCAGGTGATTCCACACAAGTTCAAATTTCTGCGGCAGGCGTTCGATCGCTTCCAATCACCGCCAGACTTTAACGAGTTTTGTCAAGCGCAATCCTGGTGGCTAGAGGATTTTGTGCTGTTTATGGCGCTGTTAGAAGCAAACGACTACAAGCCTTGGAATCAGTGGGATAGGGCGATCGCTCGCCGCGAGCCAGCAGCGCTGCAGCAGGCAGCTGAACAGCTGCAGGACTCCATTCGGTTTCACAAGTTTCTCCAATTCAAGTTTTTTAGCCAGTGGGCAGCTCTGCGCGCCTATGCAAACGGCAAGAATATTTTAATAGTGGGTGATGTCTCGATCTATGTCTGCCACAATAGCGCTGATGTGTGGGCGAGCCCGGAGAGTTTTAAGCTCAACCCCGAAACCTACGATCCAGCATTCATGGCAGGAGTGCCACCCGACTATTTCAGCGCTACGGGACAGCTTTGGGGCAACCCGGTTTATGACTGGGACAAGCTAGCGCAAACTGATTTTCTGTGGTGGGTGAACCGTTTCAAAGCGACACTGCTGTATGTCGATATTGTCCGGATTGACCACTTCCGCGGCTTTGAAGCTTATTGGCAAGTGCCGGCAGGCGAAACTACCGCCATGAATGGCGAATGGATCAAAGGTCCGGATGCCAAATTCTTTGAAGCGCTGGGCGCTTCTTTAGGGAGCCTGCCCGTAATGGCAGAAGACCTTGGCATCATTACTCCAGAAGTCGAGGCACTGCGCGATCGCTTCCAGTTCCCAGGAATGCGGATTCTGCAGTTTGCCTTTGGTGGGGGTGCAGACAATCCCTATCTACCCCATCATTACATTCACAACAGCGTCGTCTATCCGGGCACCCACGACAACAATACGGCGATCGGCTGGTGGAAAACGGCAACCGATGCCGAGAAGTGGCATCTTGCAACTTACTTGGGCTATGCCTCTCTCGATGAAATTTCAGAGCTGCACTGGGAGCTAATTCGGCTGTCGCTGTCCTCAGTAGCGGATCTGGCAATCCTGCCGCTGCAAGATATTTTGGGACTGGATGGACGCGCTCGCATGAATGACCCCAGCATTAACGAAGGGCAGTGGCGCTGGCGATTTACAACGACTGAACTACTAAGTCAGGCGGTGAGCGATCGGCTGCTGCAGATGACCCGGTTGTATAGCCGCTAGAGCTAGGGGACGTTTTTCGGGTGCTCTTAGGGCTATGCCTAAAAAACGTCCCTTAAGTGTTCAGTTAATTTATTCAGTAGCGTAGAAAATCAGCGCTAAAAACTTTCTTGTACTACACTATTGCTTGTCAGGGTAATTACCGATCAGGAATACTACGATGACTAACCTGCCTCCCTCTGATCCTCGGCGAAATCGCGATCTGGGCTTTGATGAATTTATTGCGCTGCTTGTAGCGTTTGGGGCGATCGGCGCTGTGCTGTGGTGGGGATTGAGTCGCAATGAGGCAGGATTTGATGTAGGCAACCTGTTGCCGTCTTCTGAAACCGCTACGCCTTTGAATGACTTGTTTACGACCCCCGACGAAGCGGCAAGTCAAGCGGCAGGAATTACTTCGGCACAGCGTGAGGGGCAGCTACAGACTGGAGTAGTTGATCCAACCTTGAGCCCGACTCCTGGCTCACCCGATCGCCCTCTGACTAGTCCGACAACTCCAACAGTGGTAGCTCCGGCAGTTGTCCCTGCTCCCGTCCCGGTCGGAGAGGCAGCCTCTCCCCCTGTTACTACAGAAACAGAACCGACGCCTGTCTTAGTTGTACCTTCGGCCACGGCATCGCCTGTAGAATTTTCCGACGTGCCGCAAAATTATTGGGCGCGTCCGTTTATTGCAGCATTAGCGCAGCGGGGGATTATCAAAGGTTTTGAAGATGGTACCTTTCAGCCCGATCAGCCCGTGAGCCGTGCACAGTATGCAGCGCTGATTGAGACGATCTTTCAGCCACAGGCGGTGCAAAGTCCGATCGCTTTCAAAGATATTCCTGCAAATTTCTGGGCATCTCCAGCAATCAATACTTCAGTCCGCACCGGATTTTTGAAGGGCTACCCAGAGGGCGTATTCTTGCCTAACCAGCCGATGCCGCGGGTAGAGGTGTTGGCATCACTGGTAAATGGGCTGCAGCTCTCTCAGCCGTCTGCTCCGGCAGATATCGTGGAGCGCTACCGCGACAGCGATCAAATTCCAGGTTGGGCAGTCCCTGTTGTTGCTGCAGCAACCGAAAACAGGATGGTAGTGAACTATCCGGCGCCCGAAGCGCTGAATCCGAATCAACCGACGACTCGTGCTGAAGTTTCGGCATTGCTGTATCAGGCGCTTGTTGCGGCGGATAAGATCGAACCCATTGGGTCTAGCTACATCGTGCAACCCTGAGAACTGACCCTGAGGACTGTAGGTTAACTTCCAGCCAAAATAGCTGTCATCCCTTCAAGATTTCAAAATGCTGAACTTTGAGCAGACCTCTTTAGTCGAACCTGGAATGCTAGTCACAATTGTGACTGAGGCAGTGCTAAAAGATAGCTTGATTGCTTTGCTGAAAAACTTGAAAGTGAAAGGGTATACGGTTTCCTCAGTCCAGGGAGAAAGCCGCTACCCAAGGCTGGTGGAAACTGCCTCTGAGACGAGCGGCGAAACTGCTGCAGAAACCACGACAGAAACTAAAGTAGAGATTAGCGTAGAGACTCCTATAGAGATTCGGGCAGTCGTCTCTCAGGAAACCTCTAACGCCATCCTTTATGCACTCAAAGAGCAACAGCATCAGTTTGCAATCGTGGCATATCGACAGCCGATCGAGATGCTAGGGGAGTATTAGAGTAGAGCAAACTCTCAGCGAGACGCATCCCGTAGTGCCCCCCGCGTCATGGCGGCGATTGCCTGATCGGTGGCTTTGGGCAGGTGATAGTATTTACCGCCTGCGTTCTTCGCTAGCTCTTTGGCAAAGCCCGTCGAAACAAATTTGTTCTCGGTGTCAATCACCAAAAGCTGCATGTCCAACATGCGGATCTTACCCGCGATCTCAAGCAATTCCGCTTTGATATCTGGCTTTTTGTCATCCAAAATCGGTTCACCCAGCGATCGCATCAGTGGAATATTGCCGCGCCCGTCGGTGATCGCCACAATCACCACCTGACCAATATCGCCAGACTTTTGAGCGTTCGTTCCCACACGCACGGCTTGCGTCAAACCATGCGCTAAGGGAGAGCCACCGCCACAGGGCATCCGCTCAAGACGGCGCTTAGCAGCAGTAATCGATCGTGTCGGCGGCAGCAGCACTTCTGCCTGTTCGCCTCGAAATGGGATCAGCGAAACCTGATCGCGGTTCTCGTAAGCCTCGGTCAGCAGCCGCAAAACAGCTCCCTTCGCAGAATTCATCCGGTTCAGCGCCATTGAACCAGATGCATCAACCACAAAAATGATCAGCGATCCGGCTTTGCGGGCAAGCCGTTTAGCACGGATGTCGGCTTGCTCGACAAAGACGCGCTTTTGGGAAGCAGCAGAGGTAGGAGCTGAAGCAGTTTGAGGTAATCGAGCTTGCTCAAACCGTTGTCGTCTGGCTCTCTGGTAAGGGGCAGCCGTGCGCAGGGTAGCGTCCACGGCAATTCGACGGGCTTTGCCTTTGGGCAGCATTGGTTTGACATATCGTCCTCGATCTTCTGAGTAAATCAGGCTACGAGCGCCCGATTTGCCTTGGCGGTTTGCCATTTGGGCAAAGTACAGCACCGAAGGATCGAGAATCACACCTTCCGGATCGAACACAAATTCTTCTGGAACACTGGGCGGCTCTTGCTCCGGTTCCTCGTCTTCCTCTTCCTCTTTCTCTTCTTCGTCCTCCTCCTGCTGGTTTTCGTCTTGCTGCTGATCTTGGGGGGGCGGCGGCGGCTGTGGAGGCATTTCTTCGTCCGGGGGCGGCTGCAGCAGGGTCGATCGCGGCACGATCACCAGTTCCACAGCTTTTCGCAAATCTTCAGCAGAGACGCTAGTTCGTCCATCCAGGGCAGCATGAGCTTTGGCAACCCGCACCGCAAATAATTCGGCGCGATGTCCTTGCGCCCCACCCCGGATCGCCTCGTTGACCAAATAGGCGATTTGTTCTGTGGTAATCTGGACATCCTTGAGCCATTCTCGCGCCAGGATGATTTGAGTCTTCAAATTGTCAATTTCTTCGGTGTACTGCCCCAAAAATGCTTGGGGCGACTCGGCATAGGCGGTTGCCTGCTCCACTGCTGCCACCCGATCGTCTAAGCCCAATACGCTGTCCGCAGACAGAGCAATCGCAATTCGATCCAGCAGGTGCGATCGCAAATCCCCTTCTTCGGGGTTGTAGGTCGCGATCAGCAGAGGTTTGCAGGGGTGCTGAAAGCTAATGCCTTCCCGCTCGATCTGGTTGCGCCCTTCGGTGAGGGTAGTCAGCAGCAGGTTGGCAATCTGGTCATCTAGCAGATTAATTTCATCGACATAGAGTACTCCCCGATGGGCTTCCGCCAAAAGTCCAGGTTGGAACACCGTTTCGCCGCGCTTGATCGACTGCGCCACATCCACTGATCCTAAAAGCCGATCCTCTGTCGCACCTAGAGGAATTTGGATAAATGGCGAAGGGATGACTTTGGTGGGTACGTCAATCGAAGATAATTCTCCGTCCTGTAGCCGTTCGATCGTCTCATCATCCCATTCAGTGGGTCGGCTAGGGTCACAGTTGCACATAGAGCCTTCGATCACTTCGATCGGCGGCAGTAGGCAATGGATTGCCCGTGCCATGACTGATTTAGCAGTGCCCCGCCGTCCGGCGATTACTACGCCGCCTAAGCCAGGGTCGATCGCTGCTAGCAGCAGTGCCAGCTTAATGGCTTCTTGCCCCACAACGGCAGTCAGAGGAAAAGCAGTGGAGAGTGAAGAATCAACGAGTGCAGGCATGAGCAAGAATCAGGGTCGGTATATCCATCAGCATACCAAGGAAGGGGAAGCGCTGAGCGCAGGATAGCGCTATGGACTGGAAGAAGGGGCACAATCGTCAGTCAAGCACACCAGCAAGACTGATTTAATCGTTGCATCAGGTTTAAAGGTCTGTGTTTCGTTGTACTCACTCGTAGGCGAGGGATAGATTCCTGCTGGTTGGGTGTTGCCGTTGCCCGTTGCAAATGACAGATTGGACGCAGGTTGTCGCTCGAACCGGGCATACTCACGCGATTCATTTTGGGTATTGTAGGACAGCGTCGCTTTACCATAGGCTTGCTCAGCAGTTTGCAGCGACGTACCCACGCCAACATTCTCTGCCGTGCGGAATTTAGGATTATCTGTGAACAACCCCTGAATCACATCCTGATCCGTAAAATTTTGCCCTGCCAGATAAAGAATGTAATATTGCACCTCACCGTCTTGTTGAACGGCGATCGCATCAAAATCAACAATAAAAGGGGATTTTACCGTGAATGTTGCATCTGCACCCAGCGTTTGCTTCAGCTCTGCTAATGTCAGACCCAGTTGTGCAGCCCCAATGCCTTTCGCAGAAATTAAGGTGGGTTCCGCTGAGGTGGGTGTAGGAGAAGATGTGGCAGGCGTGGTAGTGGAGGAGGGAGTGGGGGAAGGACTGGTGTTCGCGGATGCTGTTGGAGAGGCAGACACATTCGGAGAGCCATTGCAGCCTGCTAGCAGTGCAGCTGCCAACAGCATTGAGCCAGTTGCAAAAAACAAGCGCATCGGTTTTAACTCTGTAAAGTTTAATGTCAAAGAAACAGAAGACATTTCAGTGTTGTGCATTTAGAGCCTATCGGAAACCCCACCGCAAGGTCGGCAGTACCTACCCTAGCTGTGATGCCGCAAACTTTAGCGCAAGCAAAGTTGTAGGAGGGGTAAAAAGCAATCCCTAGCCCAGTCTAGACAATCTTCCCAGGTACGATCAGAACCCCAATAGCTCTCATAGCTCTCATAGCTTTTATGGCAGGTTTTACTTGAAAGCGTTTTTATGCCTCGATCGTCAACGCTAGCTGGTAGAGCTGGCGCCGGGGCAAAGCGGTTTGTTGGGCAAGCTGACGGCTAGCCTGCGACCGCGACAACCCCTGCTGAATCAGGTATTGCAATTCAGTTTTCAGCGCGGCTTCCGATAAAACAAGAGTCTCAGCTTCAGCCCCTGCTAGCAGCAGCGTAAATTCTCCTTGTGGCTCGCGGGTTTGGTACTCTGCGATCGCCGCTGCCACCGTGCCCCGCCAAAACTGTTCGTGCAGCTTGGTTAACTCACGAGCAAGCACAATCGAACGGTCATTTCCAAATACCGTGGCAAAGTCCTCTAAAGTCTGTCGTATCCGATGAGGCGATTCATAAAATACTAGAGTTCGAGATTCAGCCTGCAGCGCTTCCAGCCGCTCGCGCCGCTCTTGTCCTTTAGCAGGCAAAAATCCCTCGAAGATGAAGCGATCGGGGGGTAGCCCAGCAGCACAAAGGGCAGTGGTAACAGCAGTCACACCCGGAATCGGCACAACCGGAATATTTACCTCAATGCAGGCTTTCACCAGGTCGTAGCCCGGATCGGAAATTCCCGGCATGCCAGCATCACTAACGAGCGCGATTGCCTGCCCCTGCTGCAACCGGGCTAAAAGTTCGGGGTGGCGGCTCTGACGGTTGTGGTCGTGGTAGCTGATCTGAGGCGTGGAAATTTGAAAGTGTTGGAGCAGCTTACCTGTGTGGCGAGTATCTTCAGCAGCGATCGCATTGACGCTTTGTAATACAGCAACCGCCCGGAAGGTCATATCTTCCAGGTTGCCGATCGGTGTTCCAACGACATAGAGCGTTCCGGATTGTATCTCCATATGGCGATCTTACAGTGCTTCATAGGCAGACGGGAGTTGATTCAGTCTGCAAAAGAAAGGATATTTCGGTAGTCCTTCTGATTTGGTGAGTCGTGAAACTACTGAGAAAGCGGTTAAAAAACAGACGTTTTATGAACTTTAAATGAAAGGTGTTTCTGCGGGTTAGTTGCTCAAGATTAGTGTCGATACTACTGGATACAAGGCTGTTAAAGCCTTCATACGGCTGCATCTCTATGAATTCGCCATCGCATTTAATGTGATCATGAACCCATCCCACAAGCTATATCCGGCTGAGTCACTTCTTGCACCTGTTGATCTAGGCTGCAATCCTGATGTTTTAGACCTGCATCCTTCGGTTCGCAGTAGAGCAAAGCGCTGTCTAGATATTGTGGGTGCAGCCGTGGGCTTAATGCTAACAGCATCAGTATGTCTGCCGATTGTAGTTGCTATATACCTCAACGATCCAGGTCCAATTTTCTTTAGCCAAATGCGCTGTGGGCACCGAGGCAAGCCTTTCCGCATCTGGAAGTTCCGCTCCATGATTACTGACGCAGACCAGCTTAAGCACAAAATTGCCAACCAAGCAAGCGGTCAAATCTTCAAGAACGACAAAGATCCACGAGTTACGCCAGTCGGTCGCTTTTTAAGACGTACCAGTCTAGATGAGCTACCACAGTTTTGGAATGTATTGATGGGCGATATGAGTTTAGTAGGAACCCGCCCGCCAACGCTAGATGAAGTGGCAGGCTACAATATTCACCACTGGCAGCGGCTAGAAGTTAAACCAGGTATCACGGGAGAATGGCAAGTCAACGGTCGCTCTACAGTGTCTAATTTTGAAGAGATCGTCAATCTGGATCTGCGTTACCTAGAGCGCTGGTCGATCGGTTATGACCTGAAGCTGATTATCCGGACAATTCAGGTGGTACTGCACCGCAGAGGCGCTTACTGAAGCATAGCCTTTCAACTTCTGTAGTTCCTAAGCCAAAGGCAGGCGTACTTCTTTGAAGTACGCCTGCCTTTGCAGCAATTTAGAGGTTTAAGAATAAACTGATTTTACCGCCTCAGGTGGAAAACACACCTTTGTGCCCCCCAAGCCACAGTAGCCGCCAGGGTTCTTGGCGAGATACTGCTGGTGATACGCCTCTGCATAGTAGAATTCTGGCGCATCTAAGATTTCAGTTGTAATCTTGCCATAGCCTGATTGAGTTAGTGCCTGCTGGTAGGCATCGCGGGAGGCTTCTGCTGCACTGCGCTGTGCATCAGAGTAGACATAGATACCCGATCGATATTGCGTTCCTGCATCATTCCCCTGCCGCATACCCTGCGTTGGATCGTGGCTTTCCCAAAAAACCTTGAGCAATCCTTCGTAGGAGATTACCTGCGGGTCATAGACCACTAATACCACTTCGTTGTGACCCGTCATGCCGGTACAAACTTCTTGGTAGGTGGGGTTGGGCGTAATGCCTGCGGCGTAGCCTACCGCTGTAGTAAATACCCCTTCTTGCTGCCAGAACTTCCGTTCTGCACCCCAGAAGCAGCCCAAACCAAACACCGCAGTTTCCATTCCCTCTGGGAAGGGCGGCTTCAGCGGATTGCCGTTTACATAGTGCTGGCTAGGAACAGGAATCTGTTCCTGGCGACCGGGCAGTGCCTCAGCAGGAGACGGCAACGAGAGCTTTTTACCAAATCCGAATAGCACCATAATGCTTTACTTTATTCTTATCTTCATCTTGCTTAATGATAACGCGAATTCGATCGCACCATTTTAGCTGTATTAGGCTGGATAACCGTCTAAAACTCGACGGTTAGCAAAGAGCACAGTCAGCAAAAAGCTGAGAGAACATGCAGATCTCTCAGCCTCTCAGGCAGCTATAAAATACTCTCAATCCTTCATATTGATTTCGCATTAATAATGCGCGGTAAAACCGCAGCATTATTAAACTCTTCAAGCACGATTAGGGCGTTACGTAGCCAAATTGAGATTCTTCTTTTGTAGAAGTCCCGCTATGCAGTGCTTCTACAGAAGAAAATTTGCTTTAAACCTACGTGGGTAGTTCTTATAGCGCGACCTGCAGCAAAAAATGGAAACAGAATATTAAAGGGTTTGTTGAGTTCGTCCCCAATTGCTGCGGCTGCTTTCCCGCCGCTTAATGGTTGCAATCATTTGCTGCCGGACTGCAACTGCCCACAGGTCAAATTCAGCAGTGGTTTGGGTGTGGGTTGTGAAGGTGGGTAGGGGATGTCGAGGCTGCTGCTGTGCCTGTGCTTTGCTGTCCATTGTTCAGAGCCAAACATATACGTCAGAAATAGTGTGCCCCAACTACCCTTGAGTACATGTATCTGTTAAGCACAAAGTTTCTTAATTATGCAGAAATCACATAAAACCCATGCAAATAGTAAATTTTCTTGAGAGCTTAGTTAAGCTCTCCTGACAGAAACATCTGGTTTACGAGCAGTGCTAAAAAATTTTGGAGTCTTTACTGAGCTGTTTACACTACCACCTGTTGCGATCGCTTGTGGGTAGCTCAGTGTAGCGTTTGGTTGAAGAAGAGCTTAGTTAATTTCTTTAACGATATGAGAGAAATCATAATTCTAAGACCATTATCTAGAAATGCGGGCTGCAGATGCCTCTGATATGAACTTGCGTTTGAACGTAGGTAAATCAGGTTGTGCGGCTTGCTCAAAGTTAATTAGTTGGCTTTTTATGAACAGCCGATCTTCTCTCTCCAATAGTTCTGATACTGACCAAACTTCCCCTGAGCTTTATACTCAGCAGGTTGTTGGTGCGGCTGTCTTTGATCTTAGTGGTTTACCCCAGGAATACTTCATCTCTGCAGACACTAGTAATGTCAGCTGGGTGCAGACTGTGTTTCAAGCGCTGGGTTTACAATCTTTGCTGCTAGCCTCCTTAAAGCTAGAGGGCTTTCGTCACGCTACCGTTCACACAGATGACTACCGAGCGATCGTCTTCAGGCAGCGTACTGGCTACACTGCCCTGCTACTTCAGCAGCATACCGCTCTTTCTCCGGAGTTCATGAAGTGGGCGCGAACTTTTGAGCCTACCTTACTCAAAATCGATCCACGCTTCAGCCTGATTTAAGGTTCTGCTTTACAGAAGTCAAACTTGAAAGTCCCTCCGCTTCAGCGAAGGGAAGAAAACAAGGGACGGGTTTTAACTCGTAAGTAAGGATTGTATTTAGGCATAGTCCTGTTTTTGACATACAACCGCTGAGCCGAGGCAATTCACTAAAGAGACTTTCCTGCAACGAAATCTAGAAAAGCACGAGCTTTAGAGGACAGATAAAGTGAGTTGGGGCGAGTGACGTAAAGCGTCTTTTCCTTTGCTCCCCAAATCGACAGAACTCGTCTGAGCTTGCCCGCTTCGATTGCCTCGCTCACAATGGTCTCTGGCAAATACGCAATTCCTGCTCCTGCGATCGCCGCCTGTCTTGCCAGAATTAAATCATTGACCACCAATCTTCCTGTCACTTTAACGGTTTCAATTGTTTTGGTTAAGTTAGTGAATTGCCAATTTGCATGACCTGCATGCGATTGAGAAGACAACACCACGCAAGAATGTTGGACTAAATCTTGTGGAACATTAGGTTCTCCATACTGCTGTAAATAACTTGGGCTAGCACAAGCCCAATAGGAAACCTGCTTTACCGTTTTTTGGATTTCCCCAAAAGACTCACTTAAATCCGATTGCCAGCGAAAAGCAACATCAATACCCTCACGCTTGAGGTCAAGGCTCTGGTTACTCAGCAAGACCTCCATGTGAACTTGATCATACTGCTGCAAAAATTCAGCCACCCACTCTCCTAAAACTGTCATTCCGAAGATCAAAGGAGCCGTAATTCTCAAGGTTCCCTGCGGATTGGCTTGTAACGAGGCAACCGCTTGATCTGCCTCTGAAATCTCACTTAAAACATTGCGACACCGCTGAAAATAGAGGTTTCCAGCTTCCGTCAAATACAGCTTGCGAGTCGTGCGATGGATCAGTGCTATCCCCAAACTTGCCTCTAGCGCAGCGACTTTGCGGCTCACGGTTGCTTTGGGCAGTTCCAATTCTCGCGCCGCTTGCGAAAAGCTACTACATTCCACAACTTTGACAAAGATAGCGACTGCACTCAAATCTGACATCGGCAGGATTGTTCCAATGGGGAAACAATATGTCTCATATTAGCCGACTAGTCACCTATATTAAACAACCTTATACTACTGACTGGTGATCAAATTCAGACTCAAAACCGCACAGAACAGGGAGGTTGAGTCACTATGGAACAAATTTTTGGGCTAAACATCCCTCAAACTCTGCAAGAAACTTGTCATCCTCAGCCAGTCGCTTTGCTGGTGTATGACATGCAAATCGGCATTCTTAATCAACTTCCTCAAGAACGGGCACAAAGCGTTACCGCACAAGTTCTTACGGTGTTGAATGCTGCCCGCGCGGCTGGAATTCGCGTCTTTTTTAGCCGTCACTTGTCATTACCCGTTGAATCAGCGGGGGTGTCTCAACTGCGATCGGCAATGGTGTGGCAGCGCGTCACTCGAGTTCAAGAAGTCAAGCCCTGGTTTCTCAGAGATGCACCAGGATTTCAGCTAATTCCAGAACTTTCACCCCAACCGTCTGAAGTAATCTTTGACAAGATCACGATGTCAGCTTTCGAGGGCACGTTTTTGAGTTTGGCGTTGCGAGATTGCGGTATCAATGCGGTGATAATCGTGGGCATTGCAATAGAAGTTGGAATTGAACCCACAGTCCGCCACGGGGCTGATCTTGGCTTTATTCCAGTTATTGTTAGCGATGCGTGCGGAGCTGGTGATGAAGTCGCAGC
Source organism: Phormidium tenue FACHB-886 (assembly GCF_014764505.1). Taxonomy (GTDB): domain Bacteria; phylum Cyanobacteriota; class Cyanobacteriia; order Elainellales; family Elainellaceae; genus FACHB-886. The sequence goes on along the minus strand of NZ_JACXWX010000028.1, from coordinate 24,439 downwards.
TCAACGATCTTTAGCGAGCCTGGAATTTGCCGGAGATGCCTGGCTTACAGATGTCGCGACTGTCTGTCGCCTTCTCAAGCAATAGCACTCATTCTCAAAACTCCCTGATTTAGAGGAAAACTTCGATGACGATTTTGGTCACAGGTGCAACCGGAAATATCGGCGGTGAAGTCATTCAGGCTTTGCTCAAACGGAACGCCATCATTCGAGGATTGCTGCGCGACCCGCAAAAAGCTACAAAGTTTGCTGAACAAGGGATAGAGCTGGCGATCGGCGATTTATCCCAACCTGAAACACTAGAGACCGCTTTACAAGACATTGAAGCCGCGTTCTTAGTATTACCTAATCTGCCGAATCAAGTAGAGCTTGAATGTGCATTCATTGATGCGGCAAAACGGTCAGGTATTCGACAGATTGTCAAACTTTCCGTGATGGGAGCCGGCGAAATACCAAGCACCTTTCAGCAATGGCATCGTCAGATTGAAGAACATTTAGAACAGTCAGGCATCGCCTGGACGCACCTACGTCCAAATATGTTGATGCAAAATATACGTTGGTTTTCTCAAACGATCGCCCAAACTGGCTGTATTTATAATTGCGTAGGCGATACCAAAATCTCTCATGTGGATGCGCGGGATGTGGCAGCAGTAGCAGCAGTTTGTCTAACAGAATCAGGCCATGACAGTCAAAGCTATGTGTTGACGGGTGAACAAGTGATTACCTTCGACGAGATTGCTGATATCTTTGCAAAAATACTGGGGCGAGCAATTCGATATGTCGATCTGCCATCGCCAGATCTCAAGGCTGCTCGACTGGCAAATGGAGAACCAGAATGGTATTTAGACGCTGAGTTAGAGCTATTTGCGGCTTGGAAGCGGGGTGCGGGATCTGCGGTAACAAATACTATCTTAGATTTGACACATCATTCCGCTACGACTTACGAAGAATTTGCTCAATACTATACTCAAATTCACGCTCAAGATTTCTCTAGTCATTAATCTACAAGCTATAGCGTCCTTAAAATTTTTGCGACAGAACCAGAATTGAGAGATCGATAATTGGCTCTAGCCCTTGTTGTTCCCAGTTCTCAAAGCTTCTCTATCTGAACACTGCATAGGTCTTGACTCGCCAGAATCAGATCAACATAGCAACTAAACTCATAAGGTTAAGCTATTGAAACTCTCTAATTGCGGTCTGGCAATGCTCAGTAACCGTTCTCTGTTTGTTTCTTCTACAATTTGCCGCTCTGGTTAGTAGTAGAAATGAATGGTGGTTTTGCGATCGGTGCATACAGCATTGATAGTAAGAACTACACTGATATGATTTGGGCAAGATGGGAGGAGCTTCCGACACAGCGCGAGGGCTAACCCTTCAGTGCAACGGATTGATGGGCGGTCGTGGTGCTGAGTTCGAGGTTATCTACAATCGCTGACTTTTACCGTTAGCTAACTTCGATATCATCTTTCAGAAAAGACAAGACGGGATCAATTACTTAGCTTAGACATTACTAGGATAAAAAAAAGAATGAGACAGCGTATTCAAAAATGGCTAGCTATCCGCAGTTATGCGAAGAATCTTGGTTCCAAACTCCGAAAGCGATATGGGGTATCCAGGTATTACACTCCAGGGCAAGTTAAAGCAACAGTCCGAGAGGCAGGTCTTAATCCAAGCTTAGTACGTTATGCATTCTGTATGTATTGCGATCGCAGTAGCTTCATTCAATATCATATTGATATAGGTGAAGCATACGATTATGAGGCTATGCAGAATGAGGTGGCAGCGCAATTTTTTCGTAATCGTATGTCATCTAATGAAGTTGGTGCTTCTTCAATGGTTATTAACCAAGCAATCAGTTGGTACGACAGCGGTGGCTATGGTGGTGGTAGTTGCGATGGTGGAGGGGATGGAGGAGGGGATGGAGGAGGAAGTTGCGACAGTTGAGTAGATGATTATCTAGCATTTCAATCGTCATTCAGCATTGGAGTGAGTCATAGAGATTTAGCTGTGTTCGACAATGGCAAAAGTGATGACTTGATTCAGAAAAGGGGGGCGATCGCCCCCCGATCGGGACAGCTAAGTTTTTGGAGATTTCGGTCAGAGTCAGAAATTCCAGGAGCTTTTGAGTTGGTGAGAAGGGTTTAGTAGGGATAGCTTGGGTCAGATTTCGAGGTTACGGAAGGTGGTTGGGGATGATCGTTGAAAAGCCTCAGTGCAATCAATGCAATCAAACCGATGGCTGAGGCGGATACGAACGAGTTTTGCCACCTGAGATTAAACACACATCGGCAAAGATAAAACACACCGTATTTGATAAAGAAAAAAAAGCTGTCATGAGGGTTCTCAAAACCGTTCTACCCAGGGTCGTAATTCAACTTCCCATGTCCAGGCGCTGCGATGTTGTTGTAGCACTTGTAAGTAGCTTTGAGCGATCGCATCAGGTTCGAGAAAGCTATCAGGGTTGTCGATCGGTTGTTGTTGTTCAGATGGCAAAATTGCTCCATCAATCACAAAGTGAGCAACGTGGATATTTTTGGGTGCTAACTCTCGCGCCATACTTTGTGCCAATCCTCGCAGAGCAAATTTTCCCATTGCAAATGGAGCGGATTGAGCATAGCCTTTGATGCTGGCAGAGGCACCGGTGAATAAAATAGCTCCTTGCCCTTTCGCCAACATTCGCTTTGCCGCCTCTTGTCCGACGAGGAACCCACCATAAGCCGTTACCATTAGTGCCTTTGCTACCTCAGCAGGATCTAGATCGACGATCGCTCCACGAGTTCGGTAGCTGGGGTTATAAACCACCACGTCAGGAGACCCCAAACGCTCATCCACTGCATCAAACAGTTGCAGAACCGCATCATGTTCGGAAGCATCACATTGAAAGGCTTGTGCTCCAGTTTCCTCGCAAAGAGTTTTCAACTTTTCGGGCTTTCGGGCAGCCAACCCAACTTTCATACCATTGGTGGCAAAAAGACGGGCTAAAGATGCACTAAGTCCGTCACCTGCACCCACAATTAGTGCTGTTTTCAAATTCATCATTATTAAGGTCACTAGGTAGGGAGTTACGGCAATTCGCTCATTCCAGAAAGTATTTCGTTCTTGTTGAAACAAGTTCGGCAATTGATCCAGAAATGATTGGAACCACCATTGCTTTGAAACACGATTCAGAGAAGCTCTCTCGGCTCTCATTGTAGGTTTTGTAGAACAACGATCGGGGGCTGGAATCTAGGTGAAATAGGTAAGCCATCGGAGTAGGTTCTAAATCGTATATTTAAAGCGCAGTAATCGATTGACCTCCACCGCTACACCTGCGAATCCCAGCGGTTCGATCGCGCGTTCTTTCAGGGTGAACTGCTGCTGATATTGACCCTCAACTGGATCGCGCATCACAATTAGTTCGAGTACTTTCAGATCAACCAGTATTCAGCAATGCCAGCAGCACCATAGATTCTAGCTTTTGGGTTTAAGTTCTTTTTGAAACTGGAGTTGGAGAACTCAATCAACCAAAGAATGTTTTCTGGGTCAGGGTGACGCCGCAGATATTCGCGATCCAACGACTGCGCAATTGCCAGGTTTGGCTCCGGCTCAGAATTGCTACTAGGGATTGTAATTAGTTTTGTATCTCGAATCAAAGCACGATTGCCTAACAAACTAATCAGGTAATCTCGGACATCTGTGTTGTAATAAGCGTGTGGCTCCCCTTCTGGTGGCATTTCAACGATCTCCCCGTTCAGCAGTTTGACGTGGCGATCGCGCAGAATGCCAGCTTCGATCATCTGGTGATAGCCTTCGATCGACCATTTTACGGTGACGAGAGTCATAATTTAACCTCTGCTAAAAGGTACAGAGAGCCGTATATTGCGTCTTGGTCAACATCAACAGAAACTACAATCTGTGTCTCTGTTGATGTTGACTGTCACAATAATCTAACTTGACATTTAATCTTTTAAGTGTGGAACATCAACTGTCCACACAAAAACAAAAAGCGGCGATCGCCTACCAGACCACCGCTATCGCCCTGAAACGATCGCCGCTCAAAGGGATTTCCCTGTACTCAGTCTGCCTAGATGCCACGCTGAGAAATCCGACAGCCTGTCGCTTTTCTATTTGCCAATCATTCACCCAACTGGCTCTGCATCAATCTGGACGCTAAGACATAATCCGATCGTCGGCATTAGTACCGCCTACATCAGGAGCGGCGGATCGTTCTTAGGCTCCCACCCTCATCACTGCGCTTAAACGAGAACAAGAGCAACAGGAATGCCAGCACCAGGGCGAACCCATAGGCACCCCACTTGCCACGGCTGCAGCTGTTGGTCTCCTTCTGGCGGTTGGGGCAATCGCTCGGGCATTGGATTTCTTCTGATCGCAGGCTTCACTGCGGCTCATGAGTAAGTGATTGTTTGTCCCTGGCTGCGAAGTGGAGGGAGAGACGAAAGGGGCGATCGCCACGCTGTCTTTTAGCAAGCCGGCATGAGCAAGTAGGGCAAACCAGGTGTTTCTTCCGGCAAGATTCATCTGATCGTGGGCAGAATCTTTCCCTAAAGAAAACTTAATATGTTTCGCTTGCAGGGCATAAGAGGAAAGGGATAGTACCGCATGTTGTAAAATCGGACACTTCTGACGATCAGTGAGCTGAAGGGCTTGGTTTGTCGATTGCTTGAGGATCGTGTCCTGTAAAATTTGCAGTTGATACATAGTGTGTAAACTACTAAAGACATACGTTATTACGGCTGAAACGGCTCCATGACTGAACCTCTGATCAAACCGTCTGTTGTCCCTAGTGTCACTTTTAGTGAACCCAAGTTTGGGTTCAACGCCTACGCTGAGCGTCTTAATGGTCGTGCTGCCATGATAGGCTTTGTGGCTACGCTGGCAATTGAATATTTTACAGGGCAGGGTCTGTTGGCTTGGCTAGGTCTGCATTAGAAACCTAATTAGCAGCCTATTTCTAGCTCTAGTTGCGGCATTGTGCATAATCGAGGTGCGATCAAGTCGCACCTCGATTATTTTTTAGGAACCGTAAGCGTAGAAACCACAAATAGCGGCGATCAATCAGGGCATCTAGCTAGACTTCTGTAAAATGCCCTACGAAGCTTTTGCGGAGGGGTTAGCAAAGAGATTTAAGGCTAATCGATTGCCGAACTAAGGGAAGAGCCGAGCGCATCGGGTTGCGAAATGGAGACTGGCGTGGAGTCATAGGGCTGCACCAGCAACGTCAACCCAACCCGACCAACCACCACCACCAGCTCACCAGGGGTAAGTCCGCGTGGATAAGATTGCCCAGTGCCCGGTAAGCTCTCTAGCTGGTGGAGTTGCGCTCGCCAAAAAGAGCCATGGAACTTAATTCTGCCGTACCCCTCAACGAACGTCTGGTAGACCTCGCCCAATCCAGCAGTTGCGAACAATTTGATAGTTTTAGGAGCTTTGGACGTGTACATCGCTTCACCCCATCCAGTAGTGTTGCCTATAGTTTAAGTGATGATGACATCAATTTAAATAATACTCTGATACCATATTTTGTAAATCTGATATCAAAAGAGATATCACTCTAAAGTAGTCGATTTTGCCACAGGCGCACTGACTGTGGGTGTATGTGATAAATCGCACACTGTGTAAGAGAATTGATTTGCCCCTTCTGCTGTTTGGTAGAAGCTGTACCTGAGAGAACTTTGTAGAGCCTTTATAGGTTGCAGCGAGAAATCAAGGTAGGATATGGAAAACTTTTCTGTAGCCACTTGGCTTTTGACAGATTAGGGTGCTGGATCTCTATGAGAGCAAACTAAGCTAGCCTATTTGCTGATCTACGAGTTATTCGTTGATTAGCCTGTTGGGTGACAGAGTTTCTTAGTGTTAACTCAGCAGAGACACCCACTTTCAGCAATGGCCATCACTGAATGTGCATCTTCCATCAGCTAAGCGATAAGCATCAGCAAACGATTCGGGAAATTTTTAATGTATATCCCTCCACCGCTCTGTCTTGGTCTGCGATCCTAAATCTGCTGGATGCCATCACTAAAGTTTGTGAGGGCTGGGTGCTTGATCCGACCAACGATCGGGTCTGTGTCGCCATCTATTTTGGGCAGGAGTATCGGATCGGGATCTTTCCTCGTCGGGGCGATTGCCAATTTGCCGACTCGTCAACCATCCGAGACATTCGCAGCTATTTAGAAACCATCGATGTCCAACCGGACGAGTGAGTCATGTTTACCTACAAAAACTACACAGCCAAAGTTGAAGTGGACACTGAAACCAAGCGGTTGCGCGGCAGAGTCCTCAATATTAACGATGCAGTTCATTTTGAAGGCGTAACCGTCGAAGGCGCGGAACAAGATTTTCACAGAGCTGTGGAGAACTATCTCCAGCTCTGTCAAAGAAGCGGAAAAGATCCTGAGAAGCCCTTTTCTGGCAAGCTGCCCTTCCGTACTACGCCCGATGTCCATCGTGCTATTCATCAGGCTGCTGCGCTAGAGGAGAAAAGCATTAATGCTTGGATGGAGGAAGTATTGGGCGAAGCTGCCAAACGCAGCCTGAAACGGCAGGCAGAAGCAACACCGCTCTCTAATTCTGTGCAACGTCTGCTAGACGATCGGGGCACGATCGCTGCTTTGGTGATGCAGGTCAGCCCTTATTTGGCAAGCAAAGCGCCACGGGCGATGGCGCGGGTTGTAGATGCCTTGGAGAAGCTGTTGATTGGGCTGAGTGAAGTCAAGCCATTTCTCAAGGGCGAAGACCCCCAAGAAGTGTTCTGGGTCATTAGAGAGATTGAATCCTTGGCAACTCTGGCTGAGCCAAGCCCGTCTTTTGGAGCTGAGCTTTCTAGAAATAGAGACCCCAGGGAGAGCATTCGAGAGAACGCCAGAGAGAATGCTAGAGAAAACAGCAGGGAGAACGCTATTGATCTAGACCCGTCTCATCGGGCACAATCTCTTAAATCAGTGGTTCCCAGTTCAAAATCAGTACATCCTGAAGCCGATCTGACCGGGTATGAAACTGAGCGGGCAAACGATCAGTTGTTCAACTCAGAAATGATCTCAAAAACTCCCAGAAACCGTTAATTTCTATGTGCCTCTACCCAATTTTGGATTAAGTCATTCTAAGCAATCACTCGTAATCAAGATGGCGTCATTTTTGATGGGGTGGAGATGGTGGAGGATAGGCGGCAAGCAGCGTCTTGCATTGGTTCCCTCGTCTAACCACCCCCCTACGGGCGATTGCAAGATCGACATCATTCCGAATGCGGCAGTGTGGAGTGAGTTGTGAATGACTTAGCAATTCTAATCACGCAATATATCCTGCACTATCTGCGCCTCGAACGGAACGCAGGTCGCATGAACATGGGCTGGGTTGAGGACTCGCAGTGGCTTTGGCAGGAGATCGATCGCTATCCCCAAATCCGTTGGGTGATTACAGAGTTTGCGTTGAATTATATTCGGGAGGCACTTGCCGCCACATATGGACAGGAAGCCGTCTCGCAATTTGAGCAAGAAATTGACGCAAAAGGGATCGAGGTTCTGCCAAACACTGCCCGTTATTTAGATGCAGATGCGATCGACCCAGAGACGTTGGATCAAAGATTGCCAGAATCTGAGCAAGCCATTGAAATTACCGAATTGCACTATGCTTGCCAGCACCAGATTTACGCAATCGTTTCACACATCTGGGTGCTTCTACAGTTGCCATCGGGTATTTCCACAGCAAGCAATGCGCCCCGTCCGCAGGTTTGGTCGGTTGACGATCTGCGCCATTTCCTGACAACGACGCTTCAGCCGGTTGGCGATCTGTTGGGCAGTGCTATCGACGAGGGTGCGGGCGCCCCGGCGCTGACGGAAACTCCAACCGCGCCAGCCAGTGCTTCAACGGACTCGCCAGCGCTGGATGTGCCCGATCGCATCCCCGCTATTCGCCCTTCGCGCTCACCTCTAACTGACAGCTACGACTGGAACCTGCTCCAAATTGGGACACTGCTAGGTTATTTTCTGCTCAAGGCGATCCACACTTCTGAGTGGGCTGATTCTCCGGCTAACTCTGATCGGATCGTCACTGATCCTCCGGAGGCATTGAATAATCTATTGAGCAACATCCTGCCATCAGCTCAGGAAGGCAATCGCTCAGGGCAGCCTTTCGGATATCTTGATCGGCAGCTATTGCTCGAAATTGGTTCAGTTAACGCATTGGGACAGAGTTTCACTGGCGAACAACCCTCTACTCCGGCAGACGAATCGGCTGATGACGGGAATGCTGCCGGATATACTAATCTTTCACCCCGACTAGCGCGTCAATCTTCTGGATTAGCAGCAGGAACAAATCAGCCTGTCCTGCTGAACGAAGACAGAACCAGCACAGCTTCAGAACGCAAACAGCCCCTACAAATCCCAAAGGCGTTTGTGCAGGCGGCGATCGCTTTAGCTACTTCTCAAGCGCCAGTTAGCGTGAGGGGTAATACACTACCGCAGCCTATAGTCTTTGACTCGGTTGGCACTCCACTGCCTCACGCTGATGGGCAAGGTGCGAGAGAGGAGCAGTCAGGTTCAACGCCAGAAACTGCGCCAGAAACCGAGCTAGAGATTGAGCCAGAAACCAAGCCAGAAACCGAACTAGAGATTGAGCCAGGTACCAAACCTAGAAAACCACCGATCGCTTTTACGCCCCAGGAAAATGTGCCTGCTGAGATTTCCGAGCCTGTGTCACCTCAGAATGCTGTTCCTGGCTCGTTTGGTTATCCAGCCGATAGCTCAGCCGATTCTGCAGTAGATGATTCAGTTAATCCAAGCAAGCCATCTCTTAGCCCATTTGATATCCCGTTTGATATCTCGCCTGATTCTTCATCTAATTCATTAACTGGTAGCTTAACTTCTAACCCATCAGCACCTAACAATCTACCTGTTCATTTATCTGTTGACCGCCCATCTGAAAACAACTCGGCTGGAATATCTGTAGTTATTGGCTCCGCAGGCAACCAAACTCTAGTGATAAATGCCCAGAGTGAGCAAATCACAATTGCTAATTTTGGAGGCGTTGGCAAAGGTGTTGTGCCTTCAGATGCCGTAATGGCAGGAGTGGATATTTTGAAGTTTGAGGGTGCAGGACTGCTGCCAGAACAGATGAACCTGACGCAAATGGGCAGCAATTTGGTTATCACGTTTGAGACTGCGCCCAGCCTGCAGGTGACGCTAAAAGACTTTGTGCTAGAAAACCTGGATAATTTAACGACTGCTACTTGGGCATCGATCACAACCGGCAATATTTTGTTTGAGGGACAGAGCGCAACGGTGGATAGCTTTGATGTGATCGATGCCGATCAAGACTTGGCGATCGTCCTCCGACCCAACGCGATCACCTACCTGAATGCGCTGGATAACCATACACAAGGCTTTGACGCGGCAGACGACCAGATCCACGGGCAAGGCGGCAACGACACGCTGAGCGGCTTGAGCGGCAATGATCACTTGCGGGGTGAAGCGGGAAATGATGTGCTTTTGGGCGGCGCAGGCGACGATACGCTGGTGGGCGGTGCAGGCGACGATACGCTGGTGGGCGGTGCAGGCGACGATACGCTGGTGGGCAGCACGGGCAGCGATCGCTTTGTCCTGAAGACTGATGCAGGGGTTGATGTGATTAGTGATTTTCAGGCAGGAATCGATCGGATTCAGCTAGCGGAGGGATTGCTGCCCAGTCAGCTAACGATCGTTCAAGAGGGCAGCAATACTCGTATTGAGTTCGATCAGCAGAAGCTAGCGATTTTGATTGGTATTACGGCAACTGAGCTGACTCAATCTTCTACAGCCTGGCTGCTGAAAGGCTAACCCATGAATTTTGCCGGATTAGCACGATCGCTGCTGCTTTCTATACTTAAAGCGTGAATTCTCTTTTCCCCTATTCTCTATTTTATTTATGCCATCTATGCCATCTATGCCATCAAAAAAATCTCCGCGTTCTGGCTGGCAGTTTATTTTAGGGACGATCGCTGCTGTTGTAGCATTGGGACTAGTGCTGCTGAGTAGCTTGAACTCAATGGCGATCGCCCAAGCCCCCGCTCAGCCGCCTGCTGTTCAAATTCTTTCTCAGACTCCTATGGCTGCACCTACCAAATTATCCTCCAACGAACTTGCTGCTGCGCTCACCGAACTGGCAGGCTGGAGCCTGGAAAATGACAAGCTGCATCGGCAGTTTCAGTTTCAGTCATTTGTGGAGGCGTTTGGCTTTATGTCGAGCGTGGCGCTGGTTGCTGAATCGATGGGACATCACCCCGAATGGTCTAACGTCTACAATCGCGTGACGGTTGATTTAACCACACATGATGCTGGCGGCATCACCCGGCTAGACGTAGATTTGGCAAAAAAGATGAACGAGCTGGCGTAAAAATCCGCTCTGAAAATTTCACTAATCACTAGGATGAAGGAGTGGCATTTCCACTCCTTTCTTCTTTGGACTTCGATCGAATGACTGCTTCTCTTTCCCCCTGGCAACAAGGCGCACTCCTAGACCTGACGATCGCTGACCTCAGCAATGGTGGCGATGGAGTGGGTCGTTGGGAGGGTCGTGTGGTGTTTGTACCAGATACGGTTCCTGGCGATCGTGTGACGGTGCGGCTGGTGCGCGTTAAGCCGCAGTACGCTTATGGCAAGCTGCATGAGATTCATACTGCCTCGCCGCATCGAGTGCGACCGAGCTGCATTGTGGCAGACAAGTGTGGTGGCTGTCAGTGGCAGTCGGTGGCGTATGACTACCAGCTAGAAGCGAAGCGCAATTTGGTGGTGCAAGACTTAGAGCGGATTGGCGGCTTTACTCAACCGCCCGTTGAGCCAGTGCTGGCGGTGTCAGATGCGCTGGGCTACCGCAACAAAGCAACCTATCCGCTGGCGCGATCTTCTAGCGGCCAGGTGCAAGCAGGCTATTACCAGAAAGCTAGCCACCAGCTCATCAACCTCAACCAGTGCCCGATTCAAGATGTGCGGCTCAACCCACTTCTGGCAGAGGTGAAGCAAGACATTCAGCAACGGGGCTGGAGCATTTACAACGAAACTGAGCATCGGGGCAAACTGCGGCATTTAGGATTGCGGATTGGACGGCGCACGGGCGAAATACTGCTGACGCTGGTGGCTAGGGATGCAAATCTGGCGGGGCTGGAGGAGCAAGCGCAAGAGTGGCTGACCCGCTATCCGGAGCTGGTCGGCGTTTGCCTCAATTTGAATGCCGATCGCACGAATGCCATCTTTGGCAATGAAACGCGTTGCATCGCCGGACAGCCTTATCTGCGGGAAACATTCGCCGGACTGCAATTTCACATCCAGCCTGCCACTTTTTTCCAGGTTAACACCGAACAGACCGAAGCCTTACTCAACGTGATTCAGCAGAAGCTGAACCTGCAGGGCACAGAAATCCTGGTGGATGCCTACTGTGGCATTGGAACGCTGACGCTGCCCTTGGCACGGCAGGCAAAAGAGGCGATCGCCATAGAAGTTCAGCTGGAAGCCGTTGAACAGGCGAGGCTGAATGCCCAACTTAATGGCATCACAAATGTTAGCTTTCAGATTGGTGCTGTGGAAGACCTCCTGCCCCGGCTAACCGTTCAGCCCGAAGTTGTGCTGCTTGATCCGCCGCGCAAAGGCTGCGATTCGCGGGTGATTGAAACGCTGTTGACTCTGCTGCCTGACCGAATTGTGTATGTGAGCTGCAACTCGGCAACGCTGGCACGAGATTTGAAAGGGCTAAGCGATCGCTACACCCTGTTGCGTGTCCAGCCTGCTGACTTCTTTCCGCAGACGGCACATGTAGAATGTGTGGCATTTCTAATACGCCGCTAATCTAGTGCGCCGCTAAGCGCTGCACAAAGTCAGTATGTGTGGCTCTGGCAAGCCTGTCCTGTGAAGTTGCCAGCACTCGTGCGGTATGTTTCCCCTGCGGGAGCGCTGTCACGGCCAGCCATAGTCTACATACAGTCACAGTCTACATACAGCCACAGTCTACATACAACATAGTAGGATTGAATCCGTTGGCAGATAAAACAGGCTTTTCATGACAGCACTAAACGACAAAACAGACGATAAGACGATCGTTCGGGATTACTTTAATGCAACGGGGTTCGATCGCTGGCGGCGTATCTATGGGGATGGCGAAGTCAATAAAGTGCAGCTGGACATCCGCGTGGGGCATCAGAAAACGGTGGATACGCTGCTGGACTGGTTCAAGGCAGACGGCAATTTGGCGGGGCTAAGCGTTTGTGATGCGGGCTGCGGTGTGGGAAGTCTCAGCATTCCGCTGGCGCAGATGGGCGCAGAGGTGTTTGCTAGCGATATTTCAGAGAAGATGGTTGGCGAAGCAAAAGAGCGGGCGGAGGCGGTGTTGGGTGCCGCTGGCAACCCGGTGTTCGCTGTGCAGGATCTGGAAACGCTGGAAGGCAAATATCACACGGTGGTTTGTCTGGATGTGCTGATCCACTATCCACAGGACAAAGCGGCAGATATGATCGCCCATCTTTCTTCGCTGGCTGAATCACGGCTGGTGCTGAGCTTTGCGCCAAAGACGATCGCCTATAGTTTGCTGAAGAAGATCGGTGACTTTTTCCCAGGACCCAGCAAAGCAACCCGTGCTTATCTACATCGTGAAGCTGATGTGGTGAAGATTCTGAAAAATAATGGCTGGACAGTGCAGCGCACTGCCATGACTAAAACTCGATTTTATTTCTCACGGATGCTGGAGGTAACGCGATAAAGTCAGGTGCTGATAAAGCAGGGGCCTGGCTATGGGATTGTTTCGTCTTGCAATTGAATTGTCCTGCAATTAAATTGTCTTGCAATTAAATTGTCTTGCAATTGTCCTGTAATTGAATTGTAGAGAGTTGCAATGCCATTGCAGCAGCTACAGATTGAGTGTCAGCTGTGTCTGCGTGTTGTGGCGCGAAACTGTGTGATGTGAGTGCTGCCGCTCGATCGCTCAGCTAGCTTGTCTGCGAAAGCTGCGGATGATGCTCAATACCCTGTTCAAGCACAACCAGTCTTGGCAGCCTCAAGCGGCAACCTTTTGACTTTGAAGACCATTGTGAAATCCCCCAATGCTGAGAGACTTCCGAGCTACTTCCGCTCAAAGTCCTCTCAGTAGGGGGATTTAGTGCTGTCAACGCTTTTCAGATATTCTTTCAATTCTGTCTTAGCTGCCGCACGATCTCTTGAGCGAGATTTTTAGACCAGAGGGAATCGAAGGGGCAAAGGATCTGACGGTTCTCGGGAGATAGCCAGGTTAGCGCGTCTTCTACGTCGGCTAAGCGATAGGTTTCGTTTAGCAAGATGCAGGTGAGCAAGCGGTGAACGGTGATTGCCTGTTCGTCGGTTAGGACAATCATGGCTTTGCTCCTCGGTCGGCTTTTGCCAGAATAACCAGGGCTTTATCAATGTCTCGAACTTTGATGCCGCGCAGGGCAGTCAAGAGCGATCGGATAAGAGCGACTTCGTCGTCAGAGAGGGTGATCATTAGCAGTACCTCACTGTGTTAACTTATAACGTTATAGTGACGTTACCATGAAAACAGAGTGAGGCTCTAGAATTTTTAGGATTTCTACTAATGCTCAGTTGTGTGGCTACAGACAAAGCCAGAATCACCGTGTATTTGCCTCAAGCGCTAAAAGATCGCTTAACCGTCGTAGCAGAGAAGGATAAGCGATCGGTGAGTGTGCTGATTGAGATCCTGATTCTTGAGGCTTTAGAAGCCAGGGAGAAGGGGAAATAGTGGCGATCGCTTGCAAAAACGCCTCATAAACCTAGCCTGCTGCGGTTGAGGGAGCTGTTGCAGAAGCACCGTTGGAGCTACTGTTTGCACACAGGCTACTGAGGCGATCGCCATGCTTTTTCCCACGCCTATGCTGAGGGATCGATTAGCCTTGCAGTCCTTACAAAAATGCAGGATTGAGCCAGAGAACAAAATTCGATCGCACTTAATTGACCTAAAAGAGCAAATTTGAAGATCGTCTACCACACAAGACTCATATCCAAGAGAAAACCAGGTAAAACACCTTCTCCCAAAAGCTGTTCTGGATTCGTTAATGCTTCTACAGATTGGTTAACTCGGTAAATCTCCACATACCGATGATCTCGATCGATCAACCAGCCCAATCTCACGCCATTATCCGTATACTCCTGCATCTTCGCTTGAGTCTTCTCCAAACTATCCGCAGGAGACAGCAACTCCAACACAAAATCAGGCGCGATCGGTGGAAACTTGCGCTGCTGTTCCAAACTCAGCCCATTCCAACGCTCTACAGCAACCCAGGACACATCCGGAGAGCGATCGCCCCCTTTTAGCAACTTAAAGCAGGTGGAGGAATCAAACACCTTCCCAAGCCGAGTTTGACGATTCCAAATCACAAACTCAGCAACAATTTCAGCGTTGTAACTTCCGGTTTCGCCTCCGGTGGGTGCCATGATAATTAGCTCTCCGGCTGCATTCCGCTCAAACTTCACATCAGGATTTGCCTGACAGAGTTGATAAAACTGCTCATCTGTCATGTGAATGATCGGTTCTAAACTGATCGTGAAGGCAGTCATGGCAAGAGTTTGAGTCTGCAGGGTTACTTCAGTATATGCATCCATTCTCAAAGATGAGAATGGCTTGACAGTTAAGCGAATCCTTATCTATAGTGTAATTAGTTAAGCATTCGCTTAAATTTTTGCCTAATGAGTAGACCCGTTGCCAGTGCCGATGTTTTTCAGGCGATCGCTGACCCCACTCGCCGGGCGATCCTCGATCGTCTGCGAGCCGGAGAACAGCCCGTCAAAGAGCTTGCCGAACCCTTTGAGATGTCGCTCCCTGCCATCTCTCAGCATCTGCAAATCCTGTGCAACGCAGGTCTAGTTAGCCAGCAAAAGTCGGGACGGCATCGGCTCTATCGGCTCAATCCAGTTCCCCTACAGCAGGTTTCGGAGTGGGTTGCCTGTTATGAACCGTTCTGGCAGCAAAAACTGGATGCCCTTGGGGCTTATTTGGAGGAAAACCCATGAGTCAGCCTGTTCATCTGGAGGTGTTTTATCCGTATCCACCTGAGCGGGTGTGGCAGGTGTTGACCGATCGCCGTGCCCTGGCCGTCTGGATGATGGAGAACGACTTTGAGCCAAAACTAGGGCACAAGTTCCGGTTTTACAGCCAACCCCTACCGGGCTTAAAGACAACCATTCAGTGTGAAGTGGTGGAATTGGAAGAACCCACTCGTCTGGTTTACACCTGGCAAGAGTCTCCCACCGCTGAACCCTCTCTGGTGATCTGGACGCTGACCACCGTAGCGGGAGGAACGCAGCTGCGCCTAAAGCACTATCAATACAGCTACACAACCGCTGTAGCCAGCTTTAATCGTCCTGGCACGATTAGCGCAAAGCGCAGCTCTGTAGGCGAAACCGCCCGCTTTTATTCAAATGAGCTGTTTTTCTCCGAAATGCTTTCTTCTGCAGGTTTGGCAGTCGCTTCCCCTGACTCCAGCTTGCGGGGTGATGCATCTCACTCGGCAGGAATGACGATCGCCTCTGAGTTCTGCAAATTTGACAGTGTTGAGTGGGACTATTTCCTCAATCAGGCATTGCCAAATTTGTTAGCGCAATAACGCCTTGAAGGATACCAACGAACCCAACTAGTGAACGCTCAACTAAAGGCGTTAGTAAAAGACACTGTAGAACTGGTTGACTTACACATGCCGCAAGTTGATACAGCAAAAGTGCGTCAATCGATTAGCTAAGCGATACGCAAGAATGAATTTCAAAACGAAGCCTGCTGTTTCCAGTAGGGAAATTTCTGTAGTTAATTTCAGTGAAACCTAAACATCACTCAACTTGTGAAGGAGAAGCTGCCAATGGATAATACAACGATCGAAATGCTAGAAGAAAAGCTGCAGCACGCTATGCTAGCCAGCGATGTTGCCGTACTGGATGAACTGATTGCCGACGATCTAGTTTGGACAATGCACACCGGGTTCGTAGGCAATAAACAATACGATCTGGAAGCGCATCGCTCTGGGATTTTTCGATACACAAAGTTAGAGATTAGCGATCGCCAAATCCATCCTTTTAGCAGCGACTGCGTCGTAGTCACCCTCAAAGCGGAAATTGCTGGAACCTTGAGCGGTCAGGCTTTCTCGGAAACCTATCGCTTCACTCGCGTCTGGCTACGGCGACAGAACCGCTGGCAAATTGCTGCAGGTCATGTAAGCCAGATCGCTCCTCTCTAAGAAATTGTTTGAAGAAATTGTTTGAATTGCAAGCGTCGAACGAGCTGCACCTCCCAATGCACATCCCGTATTACCAAACTATCAACCTCATTGAGAGACACATCATGATTCCTACCGTCATTGAACAATCGGGTCGCGGCGAGAGAGCCTTCGACATTTATTCTTGCTTGCTGCGAGAGCGGATTATTTTTCTGGCAGAAACGGTCGAGTCGGAAATGGCGAATCGAATTGTGGCGCAAATGCTGTTTCTAGAGGCAGAAGACCCAGAAAAAGATATCTACCTGTATATTAATTCTCCGGGCGGCTCTGTAGTGGCAGGCTTGGGTATCTACGACACCATGAATCACATTCGTCCAGATGTTTGCACGATCTGCTACGGCATGGCGGCCAGCATGGGTGCATTCCTGCTGGGTGCAGGCACTAGAGGCAAGCGCAGCAGTTTGCCCAGTTCGCGGATTATGATTCACCAGCCTTCTGGCGGGGCACAGGGGCAGGCAGTGGATATTGAAATTCAAGCCAAAGAAATCCTTTATCTAAAACGGCAGATTAACCAGAGCATGGCAAACTACACGGGGCAACCTCTGGAGAAGATTGAGCAAGATACTGAGCGAGATTTCTTTATGTCGGCTCAGGAGGCGGCGGAGTATGGCTTAATCGATCAGGTGATCGATCGTCCCAATCACGCCATTCGCCCTGAGCTGCAGCAGTCCTATAGTGCGTCTAATGGCTTGGTTGATCAAGTTTTGTCTCGTTAACTCAATCACTCAAACTCAATAACGATTAGCAGGAGCCGTAAATCAATCTACTCAGCCCTTCCCGCTTGCAAATGTTGGATTGCGTCTGCAAAGGCGACGATCGCCGTTTGTAATGCCTCTGCAATTTCTGGATCAGCAACCATTCCAGTCGTATCGAGATTCCGACCCGGTAGCGGTACAGTGATGGATGCTTCAGGCACAATTCGTCCGGTCATTACAGTAACAATTTCAGTTAGCGATGCCTGCGCATGGGTTGCTCGGGGGGAGGCGTTCAGCAAGGCGATCGGTTTGCCCATGAATTCTGATCCACTAACGAGCCAATCCAATGCGTTTTTGAGAACTCCTGGCACACCATGAGCATACTCTGGTGTTGAGATTAGCAATCCATCAGACCAGCGGATCTGAGTCCGTAGATCGGTAACAGAGGGCGGCTCAGTAGGCTCAAGGTCAGGGTTAAAGTGTGGCAGATTACCCAACCCGTCATACAGGTTGATCTCAATATTTTTGGGTGACAAAGCGATTGCAGCCTGAAGTAGGGCTGTATTGGACGAAGCCTGACGAAGGCTACCTGAGATCGCCAGGATTCGGATGGTTTGAGAGGTATCCATAGTTTCTCACTGAGCGGCTAAGGCTCTACTTGCGGGCTTGAGTATAAATCGGATGGCGATTGTTTTTGTTGTACGGCGTGCTTCAATAGCTTTTTGCTTCAAGCCGCTTTGCTAGCGAATATAGCGATTCTCAATCGTGTGAGGTACTGGTTTTTTAGTGGGTGCTCCTTGGAGCATCCACTAAAAAACCGCCCTTCATCTGAGCGCGAAGCGCTGTAGTTCGCTGGCGAAGTTACCATAAGAAGGAGCGAAAAACCCTTCAATTGTAGGTTTGCTACTTTGTAGTTCAGTGATGTAAAGCAGTAAACCAAATCTTTTGAATAGCTCCTGATCTTTGGCTGAGAATCTATAAAACATGGCGAAATTTACTGTCTACGGAACTTCTATCAGCGTTTATGTCCGCATTGTCCGGCTGTTGCTAGAGGAAGCAGGAGCAGACTATGACCTCAAATCAGTTGATATTTTTAATGGTGAAAGCCAGTCGGCAGAGTATCTCGCTAAAAATCCATTTGGTAAGGTGCCAACCCTTGAAGTAGATGGAGAATCGATCTATGAAACGGCTGCTATTGTGGTTTATCTCGACACGGTTGTAGCCAACCACAAGTTTAGCCCCTCTGATCCGCTGGTTCAGGCTCGGATGCGCCAGATTATGGGCATCGTAGACAGCCATCTCTATGCCCCAGCGATCGGGTCAATTGTGATTCCGCGTCTGGTTGTACCCAGCCAAGGGGGGCAAACTGACGAGGAAAAGGTAAAATCTGCCGTTGACCCTACCAAAACTGCACTAGAGGCGATCGAATCTCTCACGGTAGGTCATCCCTATTTGCTTGGTGAGGAAGTGAGTATTGCCGATTTCTACCTGATTCCGGTCTTCGTTTACCTCTCGCAGACCCCAGAGTACGATATAACGACTGCTCAAACTCCGAAACTGCGGACTTGGTGGAATGAGGTGAGCCAACGCGCTAGCGTCAAGAAAGTCAGTGCATAGCCACTGATAGCCTCCGCCTCATTGCGGAACCTTAGCCAATTTGGAGGTTTAATTCTTGCGCGATCGCCAAAAAAGCAGGTAATACCGGATTTGTTGCTTCCGGATTCCAGGCGATCGCAAGTTCTAGTTCGGGCGTTGGCTCTACCAATGCTCGAATCGCTACTCCAGCGGGTGCAACGGCTTCTGCCGAAGCATGCAGCAAAGAAATCCCAATTTCGGCGGACACCAACCCGAGAATCGTTTGCTGCGGCATAACTTCCTGCACAATTTTGGGGCTGAAGCCTGCCTGCTGGCACAAACTAATGATGCGATCGTAGAGAATAGGACCAACCCGACGCGGATAGAAAATGAATGGCTCCTGCGCGAGTGCCTGAATCGAGATCGGCTCTGATGCAGCAGCGAATGGGTGTGTATCGGGTAGAACAGCCACCAGACCTTCTCGGTGAATGACTTCCAGCCTGAGAGACGGGTCTGTGATCGGCGGGTGCAGCAAGCCTACATGAAGCTGACCCGATCGCAGGGCCTCGACTTGCTCATTGGTCTGTAGTCGTTCTAATACCAGCTCAATCTGTGCATGTTTTTGTTTGAATTGCCGCACAAGTTTGGGCAGCACGGTGTTCAAAGCTGGACCTGTAAAGCCGATCGCAAATCGTCCAATTTCACCACGACCTGTCCGCTGTGCCAATAAAACTGCCTGTTCGGCGTCCTGAAGAATTTTTCTAGCAGAAGCAAGAAAAGCTTGTCCGGCTGCCGTTAGCCGTAGGGTACGCTTGGTGCGATGAAACAAATTGACTCCAATCTCTAGTTCCAAATCCCGGATCTGGCGGCTGAGGGGCTGTTGGGCGATCAGCAACCGCTGGGCTGCTCGCCCGAAGTGCAGTTCTTCTGCTACCGCCACAAAATAGCGCAGGTGCCGCAGTTCCATTTGAACCTTTGAGATGTGAATGAGTGATCAAACAGGTGTTGGACATTCATAATGCTTCTTTTTAGCATGAACGTATAGATTCCAAACCACCCAAAATAAATTGGCTGGCGCAGTATGGCGCTACACGCCTAGATCGAGATTCTTTTGTGTAAAAGCTCTGCGTAGCGGGCTTTTACATAAAAAGAATTGTCCTAACAAATGTGCGCAGCGCAGTATTGCCCCTGAAGGATGGCTGCTGGTGCAGTTTTTGCCTGCCCTGCAGGTTCGTTACTGCCATAGCCGTTGGGTCAGGAACATGAGCGCAATAGCGACAGGCATAGCTGTTTAGATTTTAAGGAGAAATTGAAATGCAATTATCCAAGCACCTTCAAACTTTCTGGCAACGAAATCGAGTTGTAAGTACAGCCCTGCTATGCGGTGGCTTGTCGTGCGGGCTAATTGAAGCGGTTCAACTGCTGGAAGCTACTTCTGTCGTTAATCCTGTCGTAGCCCAGAGCAATCAACCCTTGCCACAAGCTCCTGTATCTTTAGAGATTGAGCGGAATGATTTTTTTGTCCCTAGCGATCTAGGAATTCAAATTGCGGTACGAGAAGTGCGATCGAGTCATGCTTCACGCTCGCCGATTCTACTCATTCACGGCGGTGGGCCGGGTGGTGTTGCCTCTTTTGACCTGAATGTTCCTGGCTATTCCCTGGCAGCAGATTTTGCCGAGGCAGGGCATCCGGTTTACATCATGAATATTCGAGGTTGGGAAAATTCAACTCGTCCTGATGTACTTAATCAACCGCCCGAAAAGAATCCGCCTGCTGTCACCTCACATGAAGCAGTGCGCGATATTGGCGCAGTCGTGGATGTGATTCAGCAGCGTCATCAAGAACCTGTGGCATTAGTGGGTTGGGCAACGGGTGGACATTGGGCAGGCATGTATACCAGCCAAAACAATGAAAAAGTAAGCCACTTGGTCATGCTCAACAGCCTTTATGGAGTAAATGCACCGTGGGAACTGCGATCGTCCTTTGAAGACCCCAACAATCCCGGTACGTTTGATGCTAGCGGTGGAGCCTATCGCCTCAATGACGCAGACGGGCTGATCGCCCAGTGGAGTAGAACCATTCCGGTGGAAGATAAGAGCCAGTGGCGTGACCCGCGCGTCGTGGAGGCATACCAGCAAACAGCACTAGCGAGCGACCCCACCAGCGAAACGCGTAATCCGGCTAGCATCCGAATTCCGACGGCTTATCGGTTGGAAAGCTACAACCTCTCGAAGGGTCAGAAATATTGGAAAGCTGCAGATATCACGGTTCCAACCCTGGTGATGCGGGGAGAGTTAGATTTCTGGTCACGACCGGAAGATCTGCAGGCGCTTGAATCTGAACTGACCAATACTCCGACAGCCAAAACTGTCACGATTCCCGACGGAACCCATTACTTGTTTAACGATCGTCCAGAACGAGGGCGCGGTCGCTTTGTCCAAGAAGTCCTCTCCTTTGTCGCAAGCAGCGCAAATTAAAGTGAGCTATGTATTTCCTGAGAACCGCACGAGATCTGGCTTTTAAGGAATATAGCAACTGCCACAGCGGTTAGGGCAGAAACAGTTTGTGGGGGCGCAGAGCGCCCCCACAAACTGTTTCAAGAATTAGCAGTATATTCTAGTGAAAACTGCTGCAGATCGTTCTGGTGTATGACAGTGCGCCGAGTTCACGGCTCACTAAGCAATAATCGTCACCGTTCCTGTATCTAAATCGTATCGACCTCCAACAATTTTTAATTTGTTGGACTGTAGCCGCTCTGTAAGGAGTGACGATCGCTGCAGCTGTTCGATCTGATATTGCACGTTAGCAACCACAGCATTATCAACTGCATCGCCTGACTTCCCTTTGACTCTATCCACTGCTGGCAGAATTGCTTTAACAAAGCTCCCGATCTCACCGGGAAGCGCTTCATTTTTTACAGCAGCAGTGACAGCACCACAGCGTTCATGTCCCAACACCATCAACACCGGAGTACCCAATAGCGCAACGGCATACTCAACACTGCCAAGTGCTTCGGGGGTTGCAATGTTTCCAGCAATCCGCACATCAAAAATGTCTCCAATGCCTTGATCAAAAATGATTTCGGCAGGCACCCGTGAATCTGCACAGCTCAACACCGTGGCAAAGGGATGTTGTGTTTGGGCAACCTCCTGCAGCCGTGCTTCGGACTGGTCGGGATATTGGGGCTGATGCTGAACAAATCGCTGATTGCCCTCCATTAGCTTCTGCAGGGCATCATCAGGATTGGTTGAAGGCGCAGGTAATTCGGCAGCTTGAGCGGGTTTTACTTGCCACAGACTGCTGGCTGTGGCAGCTAAACCAAAGGTGCCGATCGATCCTAGTTTGAGTAAATGGCGACGATTGATAAAAAGATTTTGTTGACTCATATTGATTATCCAAAGCAGATTAGAGAATTAAAAATGCAAAATTAAAAACGTTCAGTAGTTGCCAGCTTTAATT
This sequence comes from Phormidium tenue FACHB-886, assembly GCF_014764505.1. Classification (GTDB taxonomy): domain Bacteria; phylum Cyanobacteriota; class Cyanobacteriia; order Elainellales; family Elainellaceae; genus FACHB-886. The sequence continues at coordinate 2,466 of NZ_JACXWX010000028.1, read as the reverse complement.
TCTAATTCTTAGTTTCTAATTCTCCCTTCCTCATAGTGATGCAACACATTTAACGGAACGAATCTCCATGGCATCTGAGATGTAACAGGTTCCCCCAAACTTATTGAGCAAGGGACGAACGTTTTCGACAACAGCCTTGAGCTGCTCAGGCATGCAGAAAGCAATGATGTAAACATTGTCGAGCATGGTCATATCTAAATCTTCATTGCTTCCTCGCAGCCCTTTACCAGCAACATTGCGAATCACAATATGACCATTTACACCCGATTTATCCAAACTATCCAAAATTTTGCCAAGCTCAAATGCGTTCGCAATAATTTCTATTCTTTTAACAAGGTTCATACGATTAACTCCACAACAGGTTAATTCCGTACAGATAAAGCGGAATTCCCACGATGATGTTGAATGGGAATGTTACCGCTAGAGCAGTCGAAACGTACAGGCTGGGGTTTGCTTCGGGCACTGTCAGCCGCATGGCTGCTGGCACAGCAATATAAGAAGCACTAGCACACAGGACGGCGAACAGGAGGGCATTTCCTTGAGACATGTTAATGAATCGAGCGATTAGCAACCCAATGCCTGCGTTGAGTATAGGAATCAGTATGGCAAATGAGATGAGAAAAACGCCGGTTTTTTGTAAGTCTTTAATTCGTCTGGCGGCAACTAGCCCCATATCCAGCAGAAAGAAGGTCAAAACGCCATAAAACATCCCCTGCGTGAAGGGTTCTAAGACCTGCCAGCCATGCTCCCCCGTCAACACGCCAATCAGCAAGCTACCAACCAGCAGAAAGACTGAACTATTGAGAAATGCCTCTTGCAGCACTTCAGACCAGGCAAATTCTCGCTTCTCATCAACCGTAAACAGATTGACTAGAATCAGCCCCACAATGATCGCCGGAGACTCCATCAGAGCCAACGCTGCAACCATGTATCCATCAAAATCAATGCCAAGTTCACTTAAAAAAGCACTTGCTGTGATAAAAGTGACGGCACTAATAGAGCCGTAAGTTGCTGCGATCGCCGCCGAATCGTATGCGTCAAGCTTCAGCTTTAGAATAAAAAAGGTGTACAGCGGGACAAAACAAGCCATCACAATCGCTGCGAGCAGCGTCAGAACCACCTCCTGTGTGATACCACTCTTAATTAGCTCTACCCCTCCCTTAAACCCGATTGCGAGCAGCAGATAAAGTGAGAAGAGTTTCGGGACAGGGGCGGGGATTTCCAGGTCGGATTTGACCAAAACAGCAGTCATTCCCAAGAAGAAAAACAGAATCGGTGGATTCAGGATGTTGGATACGATCAAGTTGGCATCCATGTCTATTCCCCCTGATGCTGATGAAGCCGAAAGTTCAAAAAACTTTGCATTGCCAAAAACTGATGTAACGGTTGAATCATGATTATCCTGTCCTGTCACTCTATGTCAATCAAAGACATGACGGGTCAGTGCTGAGAATTACTCGACTCAGTTCCAAAAACCTTGCTTTCTCGATCGGCTTATGGGATAACCCTACTAAAATCTACGGTTTTTTGATGAATTTACTGTAGTTCTGAGCACGATCAGCCCGCATGCTTTAAAGATTTCAGACTTGTTTCATTGCAGCAATTACGTGGCGGCAGCCGCACCGAGCTACCAATTGCTCAGTCGCCAACCCCACCGAAGAAGTAATTGCAGCGAACGGATTTCATCTGGCATTAGCTAAATCGGTGTAAATAAGCGTGAACAAGTATGTATGTGTGCTGTGCATCTGAAGGGGAAAGATAATGATTCAACTTCTAGAACGCCAACAAGACTGCCAGGCGATCGCCGCTGCACGATCGCAAGAATTCTTAAGCAATGCGGTTGAGTGCGTTCAACCGCGACTGGAACAACATCGGGCAACGCTGTACCGCTAGCGGCAGCATTAGCTTTGACAACGTACGAGTCGAACCCTGCAAAATTCTGGGCTATCCCAATTCACCGGACAACGCCTTCGCTACATTCCCTGGGATCATCGCCCAACTCACTAAGGCGTATGTTTATCTCGGCATCACCGAAGCCGCACTGCTGGCAGCAAGGGAATACACAAGGACGTTGAGCCATGCCTGGATTACCGCTGGGGTTAGCCAAGCCACAGAAGATCCCGACATTCTGCAGCACTACAGTGAACTGTGGTCTTCCCTGAAAGCGGCGATCGCTCTTGCCGATCGCACTGCCCAAGCTGCCCGGGACAAAGAAGCTGTCCTAACGTACAAAGAGCGGGCAGCAGTAACAGTGTTTTGAGCTGATGGGCAGTCGAGCTGTCGACGTTCAGTTTGGCTTCGATCGCTACTGGCGAGACCTGCGGACATTCACGCTACATGATCCGGTAGATTGTAAGTACCGCGATATCGGCAACTGGTTCCTGCATCAGCAGGCACCCACGCTGACGCAGTATTCTTAACGTAAGCTTATGCAGTTGCAAGGAGATTTATCATGGTTAAGGTTGT
>NZ_JACXWX010000027.1 GCF_014764505.1 Phormidium tenue FACHB-886 | reverse complement strand
TTTCGGTGCTAGCGGTGTAGATCAGCTTGAGGTCAGCTGCAACCGCCTTGCGGTCTTTGTAGGAGACGTAGCTGAGGGAATTTCGCACCATGTGGACAATGCACAACTGCACACTCGTTTTAGGAAAGACCGCCTCAATGGCATCAGCAAAGCCTGTGAGTCCATCACAGCAGGCGATGAAGATGTCTTTAAGTCCTCTGTTCTGAAGCTCGTTCAGCACCTGCAACCAGAATTTGGCAGACTCATTCTGGGTCATCCACATTCCCAAAAGATCTTTGGTGCCGGACAAGTTCACCCCAAGCGCCAGGTGAATCGCTTTGTTAACAACCCGTCCGTCTTGTCTGACTTTGACCACGTAGAGCTTCGCTCCGCCAAAGGCGTAGGCATCAAAATAGACAATGGGATAAATCGGGTCAAGGGCACGATTTTGCCAAATCTTACGCTCTGCTTCAACCGCATCGGTGACGTTAGAGATCAGCCCTGCTGAGACCTCAACGCCATACAGCTCTTGCAGTTGGGACTGGATGTCACGCACACTCATGCCCCTGGCATCAAGAGACAAGATCTTGTCATCAGCGCCCAGTCCTGCAGGAGGGTTTCCCTCCGTAGGGAACTGGGTAAGACAAGCCGTCGAAGCGGATCTGTCCCTTCTTGACGATGATGGGCTCACACTCAGGCGTTGCGGTCGCGGGGGACACTAATTTGAGCCTCTCCAAACTCACCTTTAATCGTCTTCTTGCTGTGTCCGTTGCGGCGGTTACGAGCTGACTTGTCTTCGCGCTCAGGCTCCGCCTGTTGCTCTTCGAGATGCGTTTTCATTTCTGCATTCAAGCAGCGTTCTACCAAAGCAGCCGTGAGCTGCTTGAGAATCCCTCCGTCCCCCAACAGGTCTTCGGGATTCTGATAGCCTTTGAGCAATTCATCAAGAAGTTCAGGTCGAAAAGTCATAGTCCGAGTGTCTTGGGTCTAGTCGTTCATTAGATCTCATTTCCTGACCTTTGACACACTTCAATTTACAATCCCACATATTAAGGACAAACGATCGGCATCGTTTGCACTCCCTTAAGCAACAACTCCAAATATTGCTTCAATAAACTTGGCTTGAGAGACACTATCCCCTTGTTTGATTCCCTTCGCTTGCCCTTTGCAAATCATATTCATTGCCTCGATTCCGCTCAACGTTCTTCTTGCACTGTTGAACGTCTTGAATCCCATCATTGATTTCACAATTCGCTTAATGTTTCGATGATCTTGCTCAACGATTTTGTTCAAATATTTGCTTTGCCTGAATTCGATTTCTTTGCCAATTGTCTCCTCTTGCTTACTACCGGGAGCGGTATGTAGTTAACATGTCAATTCTGGAAAAGGCTTGCTGCAAGGTATCTCTGGAAAAACTGTTCACTATAACCCGCTCCCAGTAATAAGTGTCTCTATAGCCACTGGGTAAGCGGTATTCTTATCCACTGTAATGACTTGGGGAGGCTGCGTGTGCTGACCCTTGAGTACTTTGCGAAAGAAGCGTACTGCTGCCTTACCATTCCACGAGTGCACTCATCATGAAGTCAAGGGTATTCCCCTCCGAATTCACGGCGCGATACAAATATTTCCACACTCCCTTGACCTTGATATAAGTTTCGTCTACGCGCCAGGAATCATTTGTGCGATTCAAGTGCGGTCGAATGCGGTTGTCGAGTTCCGGGGCGTACTTCAACACAAGAGCGATTGATCGTGGAATGATCCACTTCCACCCCTCGAAGAGCGCATCATCTCCTCCAGGTCTCGGTAGCTCAAGGAATAGCGGTGAGTCCAGTCCTGCAGGCGGGTCTCCCGCCGTAGGAAACTGGCGAACCCGAAGGGCAATACCACCGAACATTGAGCAGGATGATTTCTGGCAGGAAGTGCCGCCACTTAAACAGAGCAGGAGTAGACATCGGAGGAAGAAAAGGCAAGGTTAGGACTATGTACCTGACCACTCATCAGTTTTTGCGACACAACCAAACTGGTTACTCAACTTGAGGGCAGAAGCTCCGACTTGATAGACCGGCTATTGCCGTTAGTCGGGGACGCCAGGATGAAAGTCCCGTCAAATGCCCCATACATTTGCTCGATGGTGAAGAACTGACGTACATTCGGACTATGCCGCAACAGCCCGCCCTCAGTTCAGGACAACCGCTCGAACCCCTGCAAGGTGTGGTAGAACGCATTACTTACCACTCGCCAGAGTCGGGCTACACGGTGGCGCGGCTCAAAGCCCCTCGACTAGGTGAACTCGTCACCATCGTCGGCAGCTTTGCCAACATTCAGGCGGGACAGACGCTGCAGCTGCAGGGAATCTGGAAAGAGCATCCCCAATATGGTCAACAGTTCCAGGTCACGCAGTCCCACGAGACCAAGCCTGCCACGCTGACGGGCATGGAGAAGTATCTCGGCAGTGGCTTGATCAAAGGGGTCGGTCCGGTCACCGCCAAGCGGATCGTGGCGCACTTCGGACTAGAAACCCTCGACATCATCGAGCATCACCTTGAGCGATTGAGCGAAGTTCCCGGCATTGCCAAAAAGCGGGTCAAGCTGATCCAATCCGCCTGGGAGACTCAGAAGTCCATCAAAGACGTGATGCTATTTCTGCAACAGCATCAGGTCTCCCCCACCTACGCCGTCAAGATCTACAAGCAATATGGCGATGAGTCGATTCAAACGGTCACGGACAACCCCTACCGTTTAGCCACCGATGTCTATGGCATTGGCTTTGTTACCGCCGATGCGATCGCCCGCAATCTGGGCATTCATCCTAATTCTGAATATCGTTATCGAGCAGGCATTCTGCATGTACTTAGCGAAGCTGCAGAAGAGGGGCACTGCTTCTTGCCGCAACCCGAACTAGTGGAGCGCACGATCAGTCGCTTAGCGCTCCCAGGTCAGCAAATTGCCGCCGCGGATATCTTTGCCTTGACTACCGAGATGTCCCTTGATGAGGAGCTGATCCTGCAAGGCGGGGGCGGCAAGTTGCAAGGGCAGTTTCTCTGCTACGCTCCCCCCTTCTTTTATGCTGAGCAAGGACTGGTCAATCGCATTCAGCAGCTAATCAAGCAACCCGTCACGGCTGATGCTGCCCGGGTAGAGCAATGGCTTGAGCGGTTTACCCAGAAGCTGCAACTCCAGCTCTCGGCGCAGCAGCGGCAGGCGGTGTTGCTCGCCGCTGCTCATCGGGTGGTCATCCTCACGGGTGGACCGGGTACCGGCAAAACTTTTTGCACCCGGACGATCGTGGCACTCTGGAAGGCGATGGGCAAAGCAATCGCCCTTGCCTCCCCCACGGGACGTGCTGCCCAACGACTGAGTGAGATGACTCAGGAAACAGCCAAAACGATTCACCGGCTATTGGAGTTTGACCCCAAACACATGCAGTTCAAGCGCGATCAGCAAAGCCCTATTGCTGCAGATGCGATCGTCGTTGATGAAGCGTCCATGCTCGATCTGTTTCTAGCCAACTCGCTGTTCAAGGCTATTTCGCCCACGGCTCAACTGCTGCTGGTAGGAGATACGGACCAACTGCCGAGCGTTGGACCTGGTGCAGTGCTGCAGGAGCTGATTGCTTGTGGACTCATCCCGGTAGTTAGACTCACTGAAGTCTTCCGACAAGCGCAACAGTCGGCCATCATCACCAATGCTCACCGGATCAATCAAGGGGAGTTGCCCAGGCTAGAGGCTGTTTCCAACACTCCCAAAACCGACTGTCTCTGGGTGAATGTTCAGCAGCCGGAGCAGGGGATTGCTGCGATTCAAGCGGTGATGGGGCAGTTGATCGGTCAATTGGGCTTTGACCTCGCCAAAGATGTCCAGGTGCTTTGCCCGATGACTCGGGGTGAAGTCGGTACCCGCAACTTGAACAAAACCTTGCAGGAGTTGATTAACCCACCCCATCCCCAGAAGGCAGAGTTGATGAGAGGCGGGATGCCCTTGCGGGTAGGCGATCGCATCTTGCAGCAGAAGAATGACTACAATCGGGAAGTCTTCAATGGGGACTTGGGGATTATCACAGCGATTGATCCTGAGGAGCAGGAAGTTGAAGCAGCATTTGGTCAGCGCTCAGTTGTTTATGACTATGCTGACCTAGATGAGATTACTTTGGCGTTTGCCACCACCATTCACAAGTCGCAAGGCAGCGAGTATCCAGTTGTTATCCTGCCTGTATTCCTGCAGCATCAGATGATGCTATCGCGCAATTTGATCTACACTGCCATCACTCGTGCCCGTCGATTAGCCATCGTAGTTGGAGCACAGCAGGCGATTGGCATGGCTGTGAGTCAGGTCAAGGACCAGCAACGCCACACCCTGCTAGCCTATCGCTTACGAAAAGCATGATAGTGGGCAATGCACAAGAAAAAAGAGATTGAGGCTACTAATGGGAGCGGTCAAGGATTAATAGGTGTATGACCAAGATTCGATACCGTTGGCGAATTGGACAGAGGAAAATAAAAGCCTCTGAAACCTTTGTTCTTAGGTTAACTCAGTATACAAAGTGCTCAATACTATAATCCCTACTGTCGCTAGAGTTCGGCGATTACTGATTTTTCTCTCATTGATTCGCCAACGGTATCGAATCGTTGCCAACCCCCCAGATCCCGAACTCTGGCAGCGGACAACTTGCGTAGGACTCATATGGAAGAGTATGAATTTAGCGCCAAGGTGTCAATATACCAGTGGAGATGCCTGACCGCATGATGAAGATAGGTAGAGTCATCATACAAAACGCTCAACAGCATCGCTCCTTCCAACGTTGATATAAAGATTGCTGCTACAACATCAGTGTCAATCGAATCTGGTAAATCACCTTGCTCGATCGCTTCGAGCATTGTTTGCACAATTAGTTTTTTGAGTTGGCTCATAGCCTCTTGTGCCTTATGCCGCAGGGGGAGCATTTGCCGCTTTGCCTCAACAGCCGTATTAAGCACCTGACAGCCACAAGGGAATAGCGAATTTTGGGTATAGAGTTCGGCAAAGCTGGTTGCGATCGCTTTGAACTGCTCAAAAGCAGTTTTCTGGCAACGGATACTCTGACTTAGCTGTTGAGCCAGGACAGAGCAAGCATACTCAAATGTCTCTAGGGCTAGCTCTTCTTTACTGGCGAAGTGGTTGTAGATCCCTCCCCGTTGAATGCCTGTCACCTGGGTAATATCGTGCATGGACGTTGCCGCATAGCCCTTCTCATTGAAAAGAACAGCGACTTTGTGAAGAATTTCTTGCCGAGTTTTATCGCCTTTACCCATAAGATTAAAAAATACCGATTGGTCGGTATTATACTACGGTAAGGCTAGCTAAATTTGTAATCTTTTGATCGCCTATGCAAACTCACAAACAGATTGTCGTGACGGGGCTAGGGGCAGTAACCCCAATCGGTCTTTCAGTGGATACCTTCTGGAAAGCCATGATGCGTGGAGAGAGCGGTGCTGCCCCAATTACCCGTTTTGATGCCAGCGCCTTCAAAACTCGCTTTGCCTGCGAAGTGAAAGGATTTGACCCTTTGAACTATATGGAGCGAAAGCAGGCTGGAAGACTCGATTTGTTTTGCCAGTATGCACTGGCAGCCGCTCAACAAGCCGTTGAGGATGCTGGGCTGAATCTGGATGGGTCTTCTCAAAAAGAACGCGATCGCATCGGTGTGGTCTTCGGCTCAGGCATCGGTGGATTGCAAGTGCTAGAAACGCAAGCTAGGGTGCTATTGGAAAAGGGAGCCAATGCACTATCCCCTTTCACGATTCCGATGATGATCGGTAATATGGCATCTGCAATGATAGCCATGCGATATGGGCTCAAAGGTCCTAATCATGGCGTTACTTCTGCCTGTACAACTGGGAATGATGCGATTCGAGATGCGATGCTGCTGCTGCGGCAGGGCTACGCTGATGTGATCGTTTGTGGTGGAAGTGAAGCCCCCATTACACCATTAGGGATAGGTGGATTTGCAGCTATGCGTGCCCTTTCTGCACGCAACGATGAGCCTCAAACGTCGAGTCGTCCCTTTGATGTCAATCGTGATGGATTTGTAGCCGGTGAGGGTGCAGGAGCGATTATCCTTGAGACACTCAGCCACGCTCAAGCAAGAGGTGCCAAGATTTACGCAGAAGTGTTAGGCTTTGGCGCCTCTTCTGATGCGTATCATTATGCAGCCCCTGATCCATCAGGTGCGGGGGTGGTCTTAGCCATGCAACGGGCACTTCAAGACGCAAACGTAGCTCCCCGACAGGTGAATTACATCAATATGCATGCAACATCAACACAATTGGGAGATGTAGCCGAATCAAATGCAATCAAGCAAGTCTTTGAAACTTTTGCGGCTCAGATGAAGCTATCGGCAACCAAAAGTATGACTGGACATTTACTAGGAGCAGCGGGTGCAATTGAGGCGATCGCCACTATTCTTGCAATTCAATATAACGTGATTCCTCCAACTATTAATGTGGAGTCTCTCAGTCCAGATTGTGACTTGGATTATACGTTGTCAAAACCCCAAGCAGGTGAGGTAAACGTAGCCTTATCCAATGCTTTTGGTTTTGGAGGACATAATACAACAGTTGTCTTTCAGAAATTTTTGTCCGACACCTAACACTTCGTTGAAGCGGCGAGCAAACTGTCCTAGCTGTGTAGCTAAGGTTACCTATCGCCGCTCAGCTATGCCGTTCTACTGCTTTAGTTTGAAATTTAGAAATAGTTCAGAGATTGTGTAAATAGCAAAGATGGAAATCGTATTGACAGCGGTAGATCTAGACTTGGCAGAGGCTTGGGAGAAGTTCTGTGGCGATCTACCAGGCGTTTCTGTATATCACGGTTCCATCTTTAGATGTGAAATGTGATGCTGTGGTGAGTCCAGCCAATAGCTTTGGATTCATGGATGGCGGAATTGATTTGATCTATAGCCACCGCTTTGGCACGAACTTGGGGTATGCTCTGTTTCGCTGCAAGAACTGTCATCGCACTTTCAACGAACGCACCAGTACGCCCTTCAACTTTATTGAGGTGCCCACTGATATAGTCTTTCAAGTTCTACTGTGTCGATTCCGCTACAAGCTGAGCTTTCGTGACATTGCCGAATTCTTCCTGCTGCGAGGGTTCGAGTTTACTCATGAAACAGTACGGGACTGGGAAAAACGCTTTGCTGCCATCTTTGCCCAGCAGTTGCGTGCCAAACGCCAGGGGAAAGTGGGCAGAATCTGGTTTGTAGACGAGGTACATCCATGTTAAAGGTCAGTGGTGTTACTTGTTTCGAGGCATTGATGAGAACGGAGATTGAGTCGATGTGAGATTGAGCGAGAAGCGAGACATGGAAGGGACCAAAGCGTTTTCTGCTCAAGCGCATGAGGTGGCAGAACAGCCGCCCGAACGAGTAGCAACGGATGGACATAGGAGCTATAGCAGAAGAACTGGGAGAAGGGGTAGAACACGAGATCAGGGATTGCAGGGGAAATCCGATTGAGCAGAGTCATCGAGGGATCAAGCAACGGTATTATTCGATGTTAGGCTTTGGAGCGTTTGAATCAACACGGCGATTTTGTCAAGCGTATGATGAGGTAAGGAACTTTATGAGAGTACAGCGCTATATGACAGAAGTAGTGTCTCTATCTGAGCGAAGAGAACGATTTATAGAACGAGTCAGTGAATTACAAGCGATCTTCCAAACTGCTTAACACAGAAGAGGGTAAGAGAAGATATATCTATGAAAATGAGACGAGATGTGAATACTCAGTTCTGACAATTTCGAATGGAGTAATGAGGGGCGCTCATGGAAAATAACAATCTGCCTGAGCATATTAAAGATTTGGTTCAGGCTGCGGGCGATCGCATGAAAAATGTCATTCTTCCGATGCAGGCATTTGTGTACCCTGAACCACCACAGCTCCACCAAGCATCGCTAAGAACCGATTTTCAATACCATACATTTGAGTTTGATACAGCCACACTAAACGATGGTGAGATTAAAACGAAGCATCAATCAGTTAAATATTTTGTAGAAGATATAGGGCAGAATATAACGCTGGAAATGATTTACATTCCTGGCGGTGTCTTCATGATGGGTGTTTCAGAGGAGGATGGCTACGAAGTGCCGCAGCATCAGGTTAATGTTCCTGCATTTCACATGGGTAAATTTGAAATTACTCAGAAGCAGTGGGAAGCAGTGATGCATCATAATCTGTCTGCAAATCAAGGTGCAGATCTTCCAGTCGAAAATGTCTCTTGGTGTGATGCCGTACAGTTCTGTAACAGGCTTTCTAGAATCACAGGGAGACATTATCGATTACCCAGTGAAGCAGAGTGGGAATATGCTTGTCGTGCTGGTACTACTACCTCCTTTAGTTTTGGACCAGAGATTACCACTCAGCTTGCTAACTACTGGGATGTTCATGCAAATGTTCAGTCAACTGTGGATTCTCAACCACTGTCAGCAGGATGCATGGCAATTTATAAGCCGAATGGAGTGCAATACCTTCAAACCACACGAGTAGGTAGCTTTTTCCCAAACGCATTTGGACTTTATGACATGCATGGTAATGTTTACGAGTTTTGCCAGGATGAATGGCATGATGACTATAAAAATGCACCAAATGATGGTAGTGCATGGAGAAGTGGCAAAGATACAGATCTAGTTGTAATTAGAGGTGGTTCATTTGATTACTATGAGGACAATTGCCGTTCAGCACACCGCTCTCAAACAGGAATGAATTACAGATATCACGGTACTGGATTTCGAGTTGTGTGTTCGTTGAACCATGTAGAGATGATGTAGACGTTTGTACAGTGCCAAATTGAATAACATCGAGACAAGTTCGTGTCGTCGAGCAAAACCTCCCTTGGACAGGACTACAGGCAGAGTTGACTCAGTAATCTAGTATCCAACCATCAGCATTGCCAAATTGGCTGGAGGTGAAAAAGCAATCTGGATTTAGCTTTGATTCTTCAACGACACTAATGTGTCTCCACGTCAAATAAAAAGTCACTGTACAACAGGATACTCCGTCGATTGTCTTGCTTTTTCCCATGACGGGCAGTTTTTGGCGATCGGGGGGCAAGATGGCAGGTCAAGATTTGGTCGCCTCAATCAGGTGCGCCAGAACTCATCACCACTTTAGAAAACAAACCTGTCTGGATCGATCGCCTCTGTTGGAATCCCACGACTTATGAGCTTGCCTTTAGCTTGGGTAAGGATCCTTACAAAAATAACTTGAGCAACTTCTGAAACACTTTGGTTGCCATACAAGGCTTACAAGGTTTCGGCAACGCAGTTTAAATTTGCAAGGATCCTAAGTATGTTCAGGTTTGGGATGCAGACACTCAGGATGTTGTAGCGACGCTTAATTTTGAGGCTTCAACCGTCCTGGATTTAGATTGGTGCAGAGATGCCAGTATCTTGCGCTAGCAGGCTATCAGGGGGCAAGAGCCTGGAACACGAAGGAATGGAATGCTGAAGGTGCAACCTTTGCTCAGACTGCTCTATCTGTCCTGATTGATGCGAATATAGGCAATTGATGGTTAAATCTGGATCTGCTTCTTTGTCCCGTCCCTTGTCCTTCCCTAACCGCTAGTTACATCCTTCATCAGCTTGGCAGAGAGTCCCATAAATAAAAGCCTCGTCTAATTGCTAGAGCGAGACTTCTTCGATAATTTTTTAGTTGCAGGAGATTCAGCAGGCTTCTAAAGATAAAAACCTTGCTGCGTGCTACTTAATATAAGTGTAGAACATCGCGTAAGACGCTGAAACCAGCTAAATCCCAAAGTAGATAAGCGGCAAAGCCAATCATAGCCAAGCGTCCATTCCACAGTTCTGCCTGAGGATTGAAGCCAAAAAGGAAGGCATTGCGATCGACCCCGTTATACTCCTTAGCAACAGGAGGGAGAGCCGTTTTGTTAGCTTGCATTGTTTACATTCTTTAACTTCTTGTTACTTTTCATAATATTTTCAAATTCAGCTTTCGCTCTCTGTCTTTAGAGGTATTCATGAATCATTCGGTTAAATAGTCCTTGCCGGCTGTCTGGTACAGCTGTTCTTCTAATAGTTCTGAACATATTCTGCAGTTTGCGATCTACAAAGTTTGGGCAGATGAAGTTTCAGGATTACTGGCACGTGTCGATTAACACGTTAGTTAGGCTCTTATGCAGATGTGGAGAAGTCAAGCTTTAGGAATCCTCTGGATCGTTGGATCTGCGCTACTGGTCTTAACGATCGCCCTCGTCTTCCCCAAAAGTGAGTATGAGTCCAATCAGCCAAGGGTTACGCGTTGACAAGGAGCCTATTTTATGAGTTGAAGAAGGAAAGCAGTTACTCCTGACCTCCCTTGCGAATTCCCACTAAACCCTCAACGGCTCTCTGCACCCTCGACCTCTATGTGCGATACCTCTTGGCTCAACCGCAAGGCTCAAGCTGTAGCGAAATGGCAGAAATCCTCAAAATCGTGTCCCACGACAGCATTAACCGCTTCCTCCAACGCGAACGCTATACTCCCAAAGACTTGTTCGACTTCATCACCAGCCACAATTGGATTGAACGAGTGGGTGGAGTGGTGAGTGATGACGACACGGTGATCGAAAAGTTCTATAGCGCTCCCAAGACAACCGAGTTGGTGGGATATTACTGGAGTAGCAAACACGCTAAAGCGGTACTGGGTATCCCTTTAATCACCTTTCACAGCTTGCTTCAGCCGTGGAATAAAAATTTTTAATATTTTTGTCTTTTGCATATTTCTCTTTAAATCTCCTGAAAAATGCTTGAGTAAAGGTTATTACTCAGTTCGATGGAAGTGACTTGCTAAGGATTCTGTTCATCAACTGCACTAAAGGAGAAACGCTATGGGCAAGGGTAAAGCTTGGAGTAAACCAGGGTTCTGGGGTAATGAAGATAAATGGCAGGAATCTGCTGTTGAACCGCTTGATTGGAGTACTTCTCCCTTTAGTCCAAATAGTGCAGATCTACTAGAATTTGACACTTTGCTGCCTGGAGAAGCTAGTAAGTTTCTTCGTCTGCAGGTTAACAATAACGATAGCGTATCAGATAGTTCTACTGCTAATTCTACTGTCGTTGTGCTAAATGTTGACAGCAGCGATACTTCTGGGTTCAGCCAAGAAACTTATGTGCTTAAGGAGCCTCTGTCAGAGTCTTATATCGCAAATGGAACTGGCGCAACGGCATTGGAAACGCCAAAGCTAATAGCAAATAGCAGCAACAAAGCAGCGATCGCGATTATCTTGGATGCACAGAGCCCCGCACCTGACCAACTTGGAGACGGTGACGATGACAACTTTGGCAGTAGTGATGCAGCCCTCTCTGGAGCGAATGTGATTTACACTGGCGGAGGGAATGACAAAATTAGGGGTGGCGCAGGTGATGACACGATTCTTGGACAGGCAGGCGATGACCAGCTCAAAGGCGAAGATGGCAATGACCTGCTTTTAGGGGAAGCAGGAAACGATATCCTGTGGGGTGGCAATAGCACCAATACCATTTCTAACCCGGAGTCTCCTAGTGGGCCAGAGCAGCTGATTGGGTATGACTACCTGATTGGAGGTTCTGGAAATGATACGCTCTACGGCGAAGGCGGTGTAGACATCCTGCTGGGCGGGTTAGGGAATGATGCTTTAGATGGAGGCGATGGGCTAGACCTGCTGCTGGGTGGGGCGGGCAACGACATTCTCAGAGGTGGCGCAAATAGTAACACTCAGATTCTCCAGTACCTGAATGGTGAAGAAGGCAACGACGAGGTATATGGGGGGACTGGAAGTGATCTCTTGCTTGGTGGGGCAGGCGACGACAAGCTGTTTGGGGACGCAGGCAATGATAGCCTGAGCGGGGGCGATGGGGATGATCGGCTCGACGGGGGTACAGGCAATGATAATCTCTTTGGTGATACAGGCAATGATATCTACATTGTAGATAGCAGCGATGACAGCGTTAATGATTCGCCGATGACCGGGATAGAAACCGTTTTAGCTTCTGTAAGCTGGGACTTCCGCAAACGCAGCCCCAACGATAGTTTTGAGACCGCAACAGGGTTAGATAATCTGACCTTAACAGGCAATGCTGCTATTAATGGTACGGGCAACGATCTCAACAACACCCTGATTGGCAATCGAGCCAACAACATTCTCAATGGCGATGCAGGCAATGATATCCTCAATGGATATGGCACAACTGTGACCAATGATTCACAGTTCGACACCTTAATTGGGGGAGCCGGAGCCGATCAGTTTGTGCTGGGCGGCAGCTGGGGTGTTTCTTACGTCGAGACGGGCGATGGCTACGCTACTATTAGAGATTGGAGCGCACAAGTGGACAAAATTCAAGTCCGGGGTAATGCAGCTCAATACAAGCTAGAGTTTAGAAATGTCGTTGGCAGAGCGGCATTGGATACAGAAATTTACTATCTAGGTGGAGGCGGCAGAGAGCGGATTGGCGTTGTACAGGATACAAACAACGTTAACATTGCTCAAAGCTTCGTTTTTGTCTAACCGCTTGACTCATGATTGCAAATCTTCTATGAAATGCTGCCGTCGGTCTTTCTATCAGCTCTCTTCACTCTTGGGCAGCTTTGTCCTGGCAGCGAGTTCTGTGCAAGCCCAAATTGTTCCTGACACAACCTTGCGTAATGCTTCTAGTGTTTCTCAAGAGGGTAGCGCTTCTATTATCACAGGCGGTACTCAAGAAGGTAACAATCTGTTTCACAGCTTTCGAGAGTTTTCTGTGCCAGAAGGTGGTGCTGCTTCATTTCGTCAGATCGATCGTGAAACTGCCAATATTATTACCCGTGTCACGGGCTCTTCTGCTTCTAGAATCAATGGCATGATTGAAATCTTGAATTCTGAGGGCGATCGCAGCACTGCTAATTTTTTTCTAATTAATCCTCATGGCATTATTTTCGGTCCTAATGCTTCCCTCAACGTTGGTGGTTCATTTTTAGCTACAACGGCTAATAGTATCCGCTTTGCCGATGGAAGCGAATTCAGTGCTGTTCAACCGCAGAACGCACCTTTACTCACTGTAAGCCTTCCTGTAGGTTTGCAGTTTGGCAATCACCCAGGTTCTATTGTTAACCGCTCTACTGCTCCTCTACTAGATAGCGCAGGTAACCCTGTGGCAGATTTTTTTGGAGATCCGGTTCAAGGGCTAAGTGTTTCTCCCGGTCACACCTTGGCGTTTGTAGGAGGAAATTTGAGCTTTGAAGCGGGAGCACTGAATACTTATGGAGGTTTATCCTCTACAGGCGGACGCATTGAGCTAGGGAGTGTTGCAAGTCCTGATCAAGTTAGCCTGACGCCAATTGCTGGGGGGTGGCGTCTGGGCTATGACGCTGTATCGAATCTGGGTAACATTCAGCTGCTTCAGTCGACTCTCAATGCGAGCGGGGCGGGTGGAGGCGGTATTCAGATCCAGGGCGACCGTCTTTCAATGGCAGAAGCGTCCGAAATTGTTGCCGACACATTCGGTGCTCTGCCCGGTAAAGGAATCTTGATCGAGGCTGCATCTCTCAGACTGGATGGCTCTCGAATCACAGCAGAGACTTATGGCTTGGGTAGTGCTGGGGATATCAGAATTGAAACGGATCAGCTGCTTGCATTGAATGGCTCTCAGATTGTAGTGAATACGGTTGCTGGCGGGCAAGGTGGAAATCTTCGTATCCGTGCCTCAGATTCCATTGATTTAGTAGGCGGTGTTGATTTTCCCATCAGTGGCTTATATGCCCGTGGTAACGATAGCGCCGCTGTAGGTCAAGCTGGAACCATCTCTATTTCCGCTAACCGAATTAGAGTTCTACGAGGCGCACAAATTAATGCAGACAACGAAGGGTCAGGAGATGTAGGAATCATCAGGGTTCGAGCATCAGATATAGCGCTGTCAGGAATCGCTCGATCATCAAAAGGTGAACCCCTGTTAGTATTTGGAGTGCCACAGTCTCCCAGTGCCTTGTCAGCCTTTGCTTACCCCTCCTCCAGCGGAGGTGGAGAGATTGACGTGAGGACGCAACGATTGAGGCTACAGGATGGAGCCGTCATTCAAATCACAACTACAGGCAGCGGCAATGCTGGAGACCTGCAAATTCATGCGAATGAATCTATTGAGCTGGCTGGCTTTGCTATAGGAGGTCGGGAGGCCCCTACGGGGCTGTTGACCTTTTCAGGAGGAATACCCGGTACTCTTTACGACGACCTTGGCGTTTCATCCGCCACAGGTCAAGGGGGAAACTTGGTTGTATCAACCAACCAATTGATCGTCCGCGATCGAGCGGTTGTGGCAGTAGGAAGTCTTAACCCTAATTTGAATGCTAGAGGCGCAGGCAATTTGCGAATTCGGGCTAGTACTATTCGCCTGGAAGATCAAGGAAACCTGCTAGCAGCCACTGCTTCAGGCAATGGCGGTAATATTACCCTACGAGCATTGAATCTGCTCTTGCTAAACAATAACAGTCAAATATCGGCTACTGCCGGAACTGCAAGTGCAGGCGGAAACGGAGGCAACATTCACATTGATGCTGATTATCTTATTGCTGCACCGTTAGAAGATAGCAATATTGAGGCAAATGCCTTCACAGGTGCAGGTGGGCGAATTAACATTGATGTTCTGGGCATTGTCGGCATTGAACAGCGCGACCGCCCCAGTCCCTTGAGCGATATTACAGCCAGTTCAGAGTTTGGAATTAGCGGCAGTGTTCAAATTAATACGCTTGCAGATGATCCAAATCAAGGATTAGTTGAGCTGCCGACCGCTATAGTAGATGCTTCTCAGTCAGTGGCTCAAACCTGTGCAACAGCTCAGAGTACGACTGCGGTATTCAATGAGTTCGTCGTCACAGGACGTGGTGGTCTCCCCCCCAGTCCGTCTGACCAGCGCCAGAGTGAAGCAGTGCTAACCAGCTGGGCAACACTCGGATCTCAAGAGAATTTTCCTGCTCCAGCAATCAGCCAAATGAATGATCCCATTCATAGACGTTCCCCTGCTCCACATTCCTCAGCTTCTAATTCCCAATCTCTAATTGTGGAAGCGCAAGGATGGGCAGTCAATGAGGAAGGTGAGCTAATGTTGGTTACACAAGTCCCCATCGCAACCTCGAATGTGGGATTGTTCTCCACTCTGTGCAATTCACAGTAGTATTAACAGCTCTAGTGCTTCTGGATGGCTAAAGAACCCTAAACCAATCTTCTCCGTCTGGACTACCTGCGTTACAGCTGATTTAGACTTGGTAAGAGCTAAACTGAAGGTTTAACGGTTGTGTCGCAAAAACTGTTTAAGGACAAACAAGCGGTATCGTTTTCATTCCCTTAAGCAGCAATTCCAAAAATCGCTTCGATAAATTTCACTTCAGACACACTATCCCCTTGTTTGACTCCTTTCACTTGTCCTTTCCGAATCATATTCATCGCTTCGATTCCCTTCAAAGTGCTTCTCGCACTATTGAACGACTTAAACCCCATCATCGGTCTAGTGATTCGCTTGATATTTCTGTGATCCTGTTCAACCACGTTATTCAAGTATTTCATTTGCCGTAATTCGGTTGTTTCAGCCAGCGTCTTATCTTCTTTGAGCGCTTCCATTACCACTGGGTAAGCCGCATTCTTGTCTACTGTAAGGACTCGTGGAGCCTGAGTGTGCTGTGCTTTGAGCACCTTGCGGAAAAATCGGGCTGCTGCTTTACCATTCGAAACTGTCAGAACTGGGTACTCAACTTGAGGGCAGAAGCCCCTACTTGATAGACTGGCTACTGCCCCCAATCCCTACCCAGCAAACACTCCATGAACTGTCCTGGTTGTTGCTCAGCTCGTACCACCCGCTTACAACGCATAACTGACTTGGGCTATGCCATGTTTCGCTGCAAGGAGTGCTGCCGCACCTTTAATGAACGGACAGGCACTCCCTTCAACTTCATCGAAGTGCCCACCGATATCATCTTTCAAGTGCTGCTGTGTCGATTCCGCTACAAGCTGAGCTTTCGCGACATTGCCGAATTCTTTCTACTCCGGGGGTTCGAGTTTACGCATGAGACGGTACGGGATTGGGAAGAACGCTTTGCTGGGATCTTTGCCCAGCAGTTAAGAGCGAAACGCAAAGGCAAGCTGGGCAAGATCTGGTTTGTGGACGAAACTTACATCCGAGTCAAAGGCAGATGGTGCTATTTGTATCGTGCGATCGATGAGGAGGGAAATTTAGTCGATGTGAGGTTGAGCGAGAGACGAGACATGGAAGCGGCAAAAGCCTTCTTTGCTGGGGCACATGAGGTTGCAGGACAACCACCGCAACAAGTGGTAACGGATGGACTGACTTCGTACCCAAGAGCGATTTGCGAAGAATTGGGTTCAGACGTTAAACATAAAGTGAGGGGTTGTTTTGGGAATCTGATTGAACAGAGTCATCGAGGGATCAAGCAACGTTACTATTCGATGCTTGGTTTTGGAGCGATTGAGAGTGCGAAGCGATTTTGTCAAGCATTTGATGAAGTGAAGCAGTTTTTGCGACCGAGAACGAGAATGGCAGAGTTGGTGTCTCTGTCTAAGCAACGAGAACAATTTGTTAAACGAGTGAATAAATTGCAAGAACTCTTTCGAGCCATCTAATTAAAGATAAAAGAGAGAAAGCTTGTAATGATAGGAATGTGCAAAAAAAGCCGCGATTTGAGTACCCAGATCTGACAGTTTCGTTTGGTAGTGATCATCGCCGTCGCTTCTATGTGCCCGTGGTCCGTAGGTGATCGTTTCAATCCCTGAAAGGGTTTGGTAGTGATCATCGCTTCCGACCCCTCCCGCAGCATGTAGCAGCAAAGTGTTTCAATCCCTGAAAGGGTTTGGTAGTGATCATCGCAGGTTCGGGAGGCTTGTTTTCGCGCAGTTGATTGGTTTCAATCCCTGAAAGGGTTTGGTAGTGATCATCGCTTGTCTCACTGTACGGGCTAACCGTAAGCCTCTGGGTTTCAATCCCTGAAAGGGTTTGGTAGTGATCATCGCCTCAGTCAGCGCAGCCCCGTATACGTCAAACGATGTTTCAATCCCTGAAAGGGTTTGGTAGTGATCATCGCGTCTTCTCTTCGATATCGTCAAACTCCTCCACCTCGTTTCAATCCCTGAAAGGGTTTGGTAGTGATCATCGCATGATCGGAATCTTGGACTCAGGACGCTCTGTCTTGTTTCAATCCCTGAAAGGGTTTGGTAGTGATCATCGCCTCGATCCATCGACGCAAAAAGCGACGATGGTGAGTTTCAATCCCTGAAAGGGTTTGGTAGTGATCATCGCAAGATCCAGATAAAGAGGGAGGAATAGAAAAGATGTTTCAATCCCTGAAAGGGTTTGGTAGTGATCATCGCACAGGCTTAGCCTCGCTTGACGTTACAACGATACTGTTTCAATCCCTGAAAGGGTTTGGTAGTGATCATCGCCTGTAATGCGAATGACGAAACTATGCCGCTTTCAAGTTTCAATCCCTGAAAGGGTTTGGTAGTGATCATCGCAGTAACGCAGCCATACCTCCAACCAGTAACAGAATGTTTCAATCCCTGAAAGGGTTTGGTAGTGATCATCGCCCCGGTACGTAATTCCTTTAGGTAGCAACGAGTTAGTTTCAATCCCTGAAAGGGTTTGGTAGTGATCATCGCTGGTCTGCTTAACTCCAAACCTGACAATATACTCGTTTCAATCCCTGAAAGGGTTTGGTAGTGATCATCGCTTTTAATTTCTTCCTAAATTTAGCTATAAAAGAAGTTTCAATCCCTGAAAGGGTTTGGTAGTGATCATTGCTTTAGGTTTTAATGTTAAAGAGGTTTTTGAGAAACGTTTCAATCCCTGAAAGGGTTTGGTAGTGATCATCGCTGGATGCTAGCGCTTGTTTCAACCCTTCTATTTGGTTTCAATCCCTGAAAGGGTTTGGTAGTGATCATCGCATTCTTTGAAGCCATCGAATGAACCATCATCGGAGGTTTCAATCCCTGAAAGGGTTTGGTAGTGATCATCGCTTGTACGTTTCACGGTACGATTTCCAAGATGAACGTTTCAATCCCTGAAAGGGTTTGGTAGTGATCATCGCCTAAGAATTCAATCCGATTCGCCGCTTCTGCGATAGGTTTCAATCCCTGAAAGGGTTTGGTAGTGATCATCGCCGATTCTATGAACTTCAGAAATACATTCAAAACAAGTTTCAATCCCTGAAAGGGTTTGGTAGTGATCATCGCAACTACCCCCGATGATGTCAATTTTGAATTCTCCTGTTTCAATCCCTGAAAGGGTTTGGTAGTGATCATCGCCCAGCTCTGCTGGGGGCTTACGCCCGGAACGAAGAGTTTCAATCCCTGAAAGGGTTTGGTAGTGATCATCGCCAAGCGTGATGAATTACTCGATCAACTTTATAGAGTTTCAATCCCTGAAAGGGTTTGGTAGTGATCATCGCCCAGCTATTGAACTCTGAGATTTCAGGCAGGTGAGTTTCAATCCCTGAAAGGGTTTGGTAGTGATCATCGCTCCGAGTGATACACACGACTGTCTTTGATTCAATTGTTTCAATCCCTGAAAGGGTGTAGAGGGGCAGATGGTCTTGGATCTAAGACAAAATGACACATGATCTTGGATCAAGAAATTTCTTCAGTTTTCAAGGTTCAGAAGCGTTACCCGCAAGAAGCGGTTTACCTAAGGTTCAACTTGTACATGGGTGGTTGAGCGATCGGTTGTTATTGCAATCAATTTGCTTTCCTCCTTAGCCTCATTCTACTACACTATACTACAACGTACTACAAAAGTGTCAAGGGAATTCCAAAAATTCGGCTACAAGCACCCCAACTGCGTTTTCTAGCGAACTTTGGGGCTACTGTTATTACAGCAAGTACACAATAGATCTGGGCGCTTCTTCAAGTGCGCTTGTGTTGCTTCACGCCTCAATTAGGGGTGATTGAAGGGTCGCTGTCATGAAGTGCAATTAGGCTGAAACTATTGCAGAGCAGGGATTTGAGGGTAGAAAGTCTGTACTAAAAATTTTGTCGTATCCCCTAAGTTGCCTTGACTGGTTAACGAATTTACGCCATTCCAGGCTTTGGTTAAGTGCTAATTGCATCTCATGACAGCGACCCTTCAATCACCCCTAGTAAGCCGTGAATCCTTTAGCTGTTATGGGTTTGGAAGGCGTGATAGCAACATTTCGTCAGGTTCGTTGCCACACCCCAAAGAGGGATACTTGACAGACCACTAGTTAGTTCAAACTAAAGAATTTTAAGGATTCAAGAAATTTAAATGTTCCCCCGGCAGTTGGCTTAACATTTCCGGGGTTCCGGTTTGTTTGAGTTCACCCTGATTGAGCAGCACAATCCAATCAGCGCGTTGAATGACTCTGGGACGATGGCTAATCATAATCGTGGTTTTGCCCTGACGATGCGCCAGTAGCGTGTCCAACACTTCCGCTTCGGTGACAGGATCGAGGGCACCTGTCGATTCATCCAGAACCAGCACGGGCGGATCAGTGAGGATAGCACGAGCGATCGCCAACCGTTGCCGTTGTCCGCCTGACAAATTTGCGCCAAACTCACCCAACACCGTGTGGTATTTATCTGGCAAGTTGCTAATAAACTCATCCGCACCTGCGACCTGACAAGCGTGGACAATCTGTTCGAGTGTGGCATTTGGATAACTGAAGCGAAAATTGTTGATGATCGATCGACTCCAAAAGTGGGCTTCTTGGGGCACTAAAGCAATTTGTTGTCGCAAACATTCCAGTGCTAAATCTGATTGATTGTACTGTCCAAAGCGAATATTGCCAGATTGTAATGGGTATAGCCCCGCAATTAGTTTTGCTAACGTACTCTTACCACAGCCCGATTTACCAATTAATGCTGTGACTTTACCACCGGGAATGGTGACAGAAAAGTTATTGAGCAAGGCAACTCGTCCGATATGGTGAAAGTTCAAATCGGTGCAGGTAATGGAAGCATCGGCGGGAATTGTTGCCCAGTCTTTTAAAGCATCAACGGGAACTTCAGGAGTGGCATCAATAATATCGCCAATGCGCTGGGTGGCAGTTTTGGCACGGGCAAATTCATCGACAAAGTTAATCACGGTGCTAATTAAAGTCGTGAAATTGCGGTTCATCGCATTGAATGCTAACAATTGCCCGATCGAGAGTTCCTGGCGAATTACTAAAAAGCTGCCAAAACACAGCACTGCCAGCATTCCTAAACCAGACACCAGGGTAGAGAAAACATGATTCACAATGTTGATTTGCAACAGGTGAAAGGTGACATTGGCGAGCTTGCCAAATCGACTCTGAACTTCTTCCCAAGCTTGTGGAGCGGCGTTCGTAGTTTTGAGTGTTAACGCTCCTTTGAACGTTTCCACCAGTAATCCTTGATTTTCGGATTCAGTTACCAATACATCACGGGTCTTTTGCTGCAACGTAGGTAAGAATATCAGAGTTGATAACGTCATTAAAATGGCAACTACGATTGCTGCTATGGTCAACTTCCAGCTATAAATCAGCATCAATCCCAGCGACACCAGAGCAATAAAAGTTTCACTGGGCAGGCTAATCACCACCTGCGACACCAGCAAATTAATTTCTCGAATATCGTGCAGACGGCTAACAATTTCGCCGCTCCGGTGCGATTCGTAATAGCTCAATGGCAGATGCAAAATTTGACGACCAAAATCCAGTGCCAGTCCTAGTTCCAGCCGTTGGGCAAAGTGAGCGACCAGATGAGCTTGAATCAGCCGCATCAGGCTACTAAACAGAGTTACAGCCGTCACTGCGATCGCCACTGTCACCAGTAAATTCCAATCACCTCGCACCAGCACATCGTCCGTCAAGACCTGGAGCAGCAACGGAAACGCTAAGGACAATAGCCCAATTACTAAATTCAGCGGCAACACCTGGGCAACTAAGCTGCGATAATGCCAGACGCGGCGGAGGAAGCGACCAAACCCCGCAATTTGATCGCTGGGTTGCTTATAGAAACGGTTTTCATCGGGAACCAGCAGCAGCATCACGCCGTTCCAGGACTCTAGCAAGGCTTCGTGGGAAAGATAGCGCATCCCAATGCCTGGATCAGCAATCACATACTTCTTTTGCCTGCGACCATGTAAAACAACCCAGTGGTAGCCTTTCCAGTGAATGATGGCGGGTAGGGGTGATTCATCGAGATGATCAATAAACTCAGGAGTGGCTTTGACGGAACGAGCATTAAATCCGAGTGTTTCTGCACCGCGCCGTAAGCCTAACAGCGTCGTTCCCAACTGCCCAGTGCCGATCGCTTCTCGAATCCGCGAAATAGCAAATATTCGTCCATGAGTTTTGGCGATCGTAGCAAGACACGCCGCACCGCAATCTTCTTCACTGTGCTGGAGAACGATAGGATATTTCATTTAACTTTCATTTAACTTTTAAACTCCAACCAGTAGCCTTGCTTTTCTCATTAAAAAAACCAACACCGTCTCGGTACGGGTAACAATATTGGCAACGCCATCCATACCAGTTTGAAGATGGCATAAGGAATGATTTGAGCCAACAAATTGAGCGTGAGGTTGAATGGTGACTTCGTAGTAGGACTGTGACAGCGGCTTAGGAGAATCTGGTTGAGAGGAATTTGCGGTTGAGGCGAGTGATCCTGCATCCGGCGAGACGGTGATCACCTCACCTGCCAGTGTTCCATAATCAGGATAAGGACATCCTGACACCTTCATGGTCACAGATTGACCAACTTCCACCCAACCAATTTCCTGAGTTGGCACGTAGGCTTTCACCACTAAAGGAACCTGACCAGGAGCAATCTGAGCGATGAGATCACCAGGCTGTACTAGCTGTTCGGTGCTGCGGAGATTTAACTGTTGAATGGTGCCCGCGATCGGCGATCGAATTGTGGTGCGCGTTGCATCAGTTTCAAGCTGTTGAAGTTCCTGACGATCGCGAGTCGATTCATTTTCCAACTTCACTCGCTGCTGAATCAGGGCTTCCTGTTCTTTCTGCATAGTAGCCAGCGTTGCTGCCCCTCTCGCCCGTTCTTGTTCCACCTTTTCTGTTGCAATTTCTACTTGTGCTGCACTGGGATTGAGCGCAGCCTGGGTACGTTGCAGGCGGGCAAGGGCAACTTCCAGAGAAGCAGTTTTCTCACCTATTTGAGATTGACTCACGGCTCCTGTATTAGCCAGAGTTTGATATCGAGTTAACTCTTCCTGAGCCAGTTTGACGGCGGCTTGTGCTTCTCGTGCTTCTGCCTGTGTGGTTGTTTGCTGTTCCTGGTGTCGGCGTTGACTTAAGCGCAGTTCTCCTTCTCCAGCAGCAATTCCTCGCTGAAGTGCCTGAACCTCTGCGGTAATTTGAGTTTGTACCGACTGAATTTGAGCATCGACTTGAACAAGTTGCTGCTGAGTTTGCTCAATACTACTTTGAAGTTGCCGCTTTTGCGTTTGTAGGCGAGAGTCATCCAGGTAGGCGATCGTCTGCCCTTGTTGTACCACTTGATGCAGTTTCACCTCAATTCGATCGACTTTACCAGTGGTAACTGCCTGAACAGTTCGCAAATCTCCGACAGGACGAATGGTTGCTGTAGATTCAACCGTCGTTGGATATTTCAACACAGCAGCAAGCGCGATCGTTCCCCCAAAGATAGCCAACATTGCAAGACCTCCAAAGGTTGTCCATCGTCCTACAGGCGGCAAAAACTCGTTTGCCTGAACTGAAGAAAGGCTGTCTGGGTTGAGGAAGGCATTGGAATCTTTAACGTCATCTAGAAGATTAAATGATAGTTTATTCATCCTTGAAATCAACCGCTGTTAATAATTTACTATCAAAATAATTGAGGCTGAACACCCCTCGTTTTAGGGTGATATCGGGAACTTTATGAACTTCAGGAATAGTGCCACCGCAGAGATGGGCAGCTAATTCGTCTGGCAATTCGACGTATTTGGGTCGGGGAAGGCGATCGTTAGAGCCGTTCATTTTGCTTCTCCGAGTGATGAAATGACGTTGTGGCATAGCTATTTCCTAATATCTCCTAATAGAAACATATTTGTATTCTGGTTGAACCTGACTATAGCGAACACCGCCCCTCACCGCTTGTTGGGCATCTTCAGATATGGGTTGCAAAAGTTGATTGATGATGACTCTCGATTTGATCTGATCCATTGTTTTTCTCCTTCAAACTGGTTTGACTAAATTCAAGATTGCGCGATCGTTCCTTCAATTTTTCGGAGTTTGATCGCGCTACTTTCTACTAATTACTCCGACAATTCTTTGAGCAGTTAAGATTAACCATGTTCGGAAACCTTAACATATCCAGTGTAATGGGTTCCACCAGAGATTGATCCAACACTGCTGCTCAGCGACGACTTCAAAAATCTCACACTTCCGTCACTGCCACCCCGAATAACTTGCTGAGTTGATTCGGGCAAATCTTGTAGCAGTGAATTGATGTTTGGTTGAGTTTTAATCTGTTTCATTGTGTTTCTCCATTTGAATAAGGTAGGAGTTGAAGAGCGATCGACAGGTTTGTTGTGTTTACTCAACTAATCAGTCACCAGAATTCAACTCCTTAATTTTGATGTAGCCATGACCACCAACTAGAACAGGTTGTGTGTGTTTGGGCAAAGAAACGTTTTTATTGGAGTACGAGGCTGTTGAAGGCGTTAGATGTTGCGACTGATTGTCGGCGACTTGGGCAAAAAAACGTTTTTATTGGAGTACGAGTTCCATCTACCCCATGTTCTATTTTTACTGGTGCTACAAACTCAGTGCCTCCTGACGTACCCTCTAAGTTACTAACAGCAATGGATGTACTGCCACCTCCACAAATGACTTCCTGAGCAGTTTCAGGTAAGGGTTGCAGCAGTTGGTTAATGTTGGTGTTCGATTTGACCTGTTTCATGGTTTTCTTCTATTGGATTTGGATGAGTTGGACGGGAGAAAGAGCGATCGCATCCCAGAAGGTTGAAGGAGCGATCGCGTTTTTCTGAACTAGCCATTGAAAAATTAACCAAACTAATCAGCCGCCAGAATCCAACTTTTTAATTTTGATGTAGCCATGACCACCAATTACAGGAGTCTGAGCGGTCTCAGTAGAATTTCCTTCATTAGCTTCAATAGAAGTGCCGCCGCGAATAAATTGCTGAGTCGTTTCAGGCAGATCGTGTAGCAGTGGGTTGATGTTGACTTCGGATTTACTGCGTTTCATAATGCTCTCCATTGGAATGGGGTAGGGGTTGACTTGAAATCGGGCGAGCGCTGCTCAAAGAATGGAAGAACGATGCCCTAACAAAAGGTGCAACAGTGCTATGTCTACTAGGGATTACCCCCGTCCGACACTCCAGAGCGCCTCACTTTGATAGCCGCCGTAGTTCCAGAACCTGCCCCAGCGACTGAATCAACAATGTCAAAGATAGGAGGACAGTCTCCACCACCACTCGCAGGGCGACCACTGCCACGGATAGTCTCCTCAGTTGATTCGGTCATAGTTTGGAACAGTCGCTTCAATTTTTCTTTTGGTTCGATTCGTTTCATGATGATTCTTCAATTGAGTAGGGGTTGAGTTAAGTTGGACGATCGCTCCTCAAAAAATTGAATGGGCGATCGCGTTTTCCTTAACGTGAAGAACGTAAGTGGGTTCAAACACCGTGTTTTATTTTGACTGGGACTACAAGCCCACTCCCACCAGACGCTGCTGCTGCACCTCCACAAATGGTTTCCTGAGCAGTTTCAGTTAAAGGTTGCACCAGTGGGTTCAGGTTGGTGTTCAGGTCGTTCGGATTGGTATTCGATTTGATTGGTTTCATGATTTTTCTCCATTGGAATGGGATCGAGGTTGAGTCGAAATTGGGCGATTCTGCTGCATTCCCCGGAAGAGTTAAGCCAACTTCCGGGGAATCGTTTAGATTTTTTGAACCATAAACTTAGACAATTAATCAACACCACCTAACTTGCAAACAAGCGTTCCATCACGCCTCCAATGACACTTCGTTTTCCCGCCTCCTGTGTAAGATGCAGACTCATTGGCGGATAAATCAGTCCAAAGACGATCGGATGATTGAGTCAATTCGACTTGATTGGCAGACTGAACGCGAGAATTGAACAGATTGAACACGATTAGATAACCTTGTAGGAATTTAGAACTGTAACCATCATTCTGATCTCGTGAACCTAAATGATTAATCAACACCCGGTTCCCGTCTTGTGCAAATCGTCCAGCCCCCGGGCGCGCGTCGGCACCGCTTAAAAGTGGCACCTCCTGTATAAGATGAAGACTCATTGGCGGATAAATCAGTCCAAAGACGATCGGGTGATTGAACCGATGATTGAGCCAATTCGACTTGATTTGCAGACTTGACTTGAGAATTGAACAGATTCAACATGACTTGCTAACCTCGTAGGAATTTAGAACTGTAACTATCATTTTGAACTCGTAGATTTCGACGCTTAATCAACTCCGGGTTCTCTACAAACGGTTCCGCCAAAGAGCATACGTCGGCAACCCGGCGGCAGTTTTCTGCCACCACCTCCTGTAAAGGATGAAGACTCATTGGCAGATAAATCAGACCAAAGACGATCAGATGATTGAACCGATGATTGAGCCAATTCAACTTGATTGACAGACTTGACTTGAGAATTGAACAGATTCAACATGATTAGATAACCTCTTGGTAGGAATTTAGAACTGTTTGAGTTGTGAACATTGAGCAAATTAGAATTATGTCTCGAATGTTCAAGGTGTTTCTTCAAAGCTAGAGTGCCTAACGCAGCGGGCTAGCCCCATCGACTCGTGCCCAGGCTAAAACAGTCACTCCATGACAGAATTCACCCGCTTTGATAGCTTGGCTTTCAGCATCTGAAAGTGTTGACCAGAGTGAATTGTTTGTTGACTGAATCGATGTTTTTGCAGACTCATTCGTTTTCATTTGATTCTCCTTTAGCTAAACTTCGTGGAATTCAGGAATGTCTACGAGCCGCCTCCCTCGCTCCTTGAACCGCTGGTAGTAGTAACCAACCACCTTGAATGGTTTGGCTCTCAGCATCTGAAAGGTCTTGCAATGCAGTTGCAGAGACGAGATTCAAGGATAGTTCGTTGCTGATTTTGGTTGTAACGTCAATCCGTTTCATTGTTGTTCCTCGGTGAATTACAGTGCTAGATATTGTGTTTTATTTTTACTGGAATAACAGGTTCACTACGTGATGTAGATTCTCCCTTAACTCCATCAAGATCTAAAAAGTAATCTGAAGCACCTCCGCGCACAGTTTGTTGAACAGTTTCAGGTAGGGGTTGCAACAGTTGATCAATGTTGACGTTCGATTTGATTCGTTTCATGATTTTTCTCCAGAGGGAATAGATAGATGTTGATTTGAGCAAGGGCGATCGCACCCCAAAAAGTTAACTGGGCAATTCTCTTGCAGAGATGTGTGAACGCGCTTTATTTGAAGTGAAAGAAACCTGAAAAGGACAAACCATAAAGGTTGCTATCAGCTTCATCAGCCCCACGAGAACGAATGCACCTCGATCTCTTTTTCTGGGACTCCTCTTCCTGCTTCTACTGTTCCTGATGAAGAATCACTTGTGATGAGGCAGTCAGATAGTTTAATTTGACCCCCACAAATAACTTCTTCGCTAGATTCAGGAATTAATTGCAGTTGCTCTAGATTTACTTTTCGTTTGATTCGTTTCATTGTCTACTCATTACAGATAGGGATTCTTCTCACGCAACTTGGGTTCGGTCTTCTTGCAAGTACAGGTAGCAGTTCCGCCTTCACTACCACCTCGAATCGTTGCTTGAGTCGATTCAGATAGAGGTTGCAGAAATTGATTGACGTTGGTTTGAGTTGAAATTTGTTTCATGGTTGTTCTCCATAGATGAGTGGATGGACTGAATGGACGAAGGGGCGATCCCGTCAAGGATGATCCTGCGTCGGCAACCTGGCTCTAGATCGCCACCTCCCGTATAGCGATTCTCGGTAAGGTGGGGACTGCCCACGTTTCCCAAAAGCCTTGACTATGGCACTTTGTGAGCGATGCCCACCCTACCCTTTGCGGCTATGGGGCTATAGGACTGAGTTGCCTCAAGGATTAAAGGTTCCAAAAGCTCCTCCATCGCATATCAAGCCTTTGCCCTTAACCCATCTACACCGACGACCATTTGAATTTTTACCACCGTTGATGTATTGCTGAGTCGTCTCTGGTAAGGGTTGCAACAGTTGATTCAGGTTGTTCAGGTTGGCATTCAATTTGATTCGTTTCATGATTGTTTTCCATAGGGAACTAGATGGACTTAGAACTTGATATTCCCCAGATTAATCAGTGATTTTGTTGTTGTCGTTACCGAAAATGTCAGGACTTGCAAAACTGTTCGGCTCACCCGATCGGGTTAATCCTGTTGGGTAAACTAATCTGAATAAATTTGCTGAGAAATCCTCGAAACTCCCTGAAACTCGCTGGAATTTGCAAAAACACAGTTGTAGGCGAAAATACAGAGACAGCCGGGAAATGTCTGGAAATGTCAGGTGAGCGAGAACGAAAGGCAACCTATGGAAATTGAACAAGCGTTGCAACTTGCCAGCAATTTACTTGTCCAGGCGGATCTGCGCCCCCTGACTGATGTTGATACCTTGATTTTGCGTGGAGCCTGGGAGCAGAAGACCTATGAACAGATTGCTCAAGAAACAGGCTACTCCAGTAACTATTTGCGGAAAGATGTTGGGCCCAAACTTTGGCGCGATTTATCAGTAGCTCTGGGAGAACCCGTTAGCAAAACAAACTTTAAGTTCGCCTTGGACCGGCAATTGCTACCCAGGCTGCCTTTCTCAATTCAGGAGCCGTCAACTCAAAAACCGTCAACTCAAGAGCCGTCAACTCAAAAACCAGCTTGCCAAAGCAACGATTTCCGTCCCAGATGTGATTGGGGAGAGGCGATCGATGTGTCTACTTTTTTAGGACGAGTTCAAGAACAGGAGATCTTGAGTCAGTGGCTGGTTTCCGATCGCTGCCGATTCATCTGGCTGCTGGGCATGGGAGGTATCGGCAAAACGGCACTCTCTATCAAAGTGGGTCAAATGGTGCAGTCAGACTTTGAGTTTGTCATCTGGCGCAGCCTGCGGAATGCTCCTCCACTCGTGGATTTATTGGCAGATTTAATCAAGTTTTTGACTGAGCAACAGGATATAGAACTGCCTCCAACCAGCGATGCCAGGATTTCACAACTGCTTCAGTCTCTACGGAAGCAGCGCTGTTTGCTGATTCTGGATAATGCAGAAGCCATTTTGCAAGCAGGCGATCGCTATGGTTATTACCAGCCGGGTTACGAAGATTATGGGCAATTGTGTCAACAGATTGGTGAAACCGCGCACCTGAGTTGTCTTATGGTCACTAGCCGAGAACGACCGCGCGATCTGGTTCCCCAGGTCGGGATGAGTTTGCCTGTACGATCTCTCACGATTAAAGGGTTGTCTTACATTGAAGGGCGAGATTTAATCAGCAGTACGGGTCAATTTACAGGCGATTTAGTGTCCTGGCAACTCATCAATGAGCGTTACGCAGGCAATCCACTAGCTCTCAAGATTGCCGCCTCGTTTATCCGCGCCATCTGTAACGGAGATTTATACGAGTTTTTAGCAATTTTAGGACGTTCTTCTTTCATTTTTGATGATATTCGTGATTTGTTAGATCAACAGTTCCAGCGGTTAAGCACTCAAGAACGAGAGGTGATGATGTGGCTTGCAATCCGGCGGGAACCCGTCAGCCTGCTGGAATTACTTGAGGATTTCGTACAGCCTGTACCACCCCATCAATTGCTCCAGGTTCTCGCATCTCTTCAGGGTCGATCGCTGATTGAGAAGGTGGAAAACAATTTCACTCAGCAACCTGTAGTGATGGAGTATATTACGCAGTGCTTAATTGAACGAGTGAGTGAACAGTTTTGTCGCTGGCAAGTAGAGGATGTGATCGATAATTCTTCTCTCTTACAGCAATATGCTTTGATTCAAGTGCAAGCAAAAGATTATGTTAGGGAAGCTCAAATTCGATTAATTCTACAACCGATTCTCAACTGTATTATGACCCGGTTTGGAAATATCGCAGCTGTCGAGTTGTACGTACAGCAGATACTTGAGGCGATGCGAACTGATCCTGCCCATACGGAGGGATACGCAACCGGAAATATAATTAATTTGCTGCGTCAATTGGGTGTCGATCTATCAGGCTATGACTTTTCTCAACTCACTGTTTGGCAAGCAGATTTGCAGGGAATCACCTTATATGATGTGGATTTCTCTGGAGCGGATTTATCAAAGTCTCGATTCTCTCAAACCTTTGGTTGGATTACCACGATCGCTTTCAGCCCAGATGGTAACTATTGGGCAGCGGGAGATACTGCTGGGTCGATTCATCTCTGGTCATGCGATGCAGAACAACACCAGATTACATTAAAGGCTCATCAATCTTTTACTTTTACGATCGCCATTTCACCCGACAGTCAACGCTTAGTCAGTGGCAGCTTGGACGGTACGATTAAGTTTTGGGAACTGAGAACAGGGCAATGTTTATATAGTCTCAATGCTCATAAAAAGATTGTCTGGTCTGTCGCCTTCTCAAAAGATGGCAATTGGTTCGCCAGCGGATGTGAGGATGGCTCCATCAAAGTTTGGGATTGTAAAACTGGGCAATGCCTGCAAACATTGAGTGCAAATCAATCCTCTATTCGCTCAGTTGTCTTTACTGCCGACTCGCATCATGTACTCAGTGCTGGCGAAGATCGTCAGGTCAGATTATGGGATCTGACACAAGGTAGATGTATCAAAATCTTTGAAGGACATTCTCAAACGGTTTGGGCTGTTGATGTTTCACCAGACGATCGCTATGTTGTCAGCGGCGGCAATGACACTCTAGTTAAACTTTGGGACATTCAGACCGGACGTTGTCTGCAAAACTTTGAAGGACACACGCTGCAAATTTGGTCTGTTGCGTTTTCCCCCGATGGGCAGGCCATTGCCAGCGGCAGCATGGATCAAACCGCCAGACTTTGGAACCTGCGGGACAGACAATGTACTGCGTGTTTTCGAGGTCATAGCAGTATGGTGATGAGCGTTGCCTTTTCTGCGGATAGTAAAACCCTTGCCAGTGGTGGGATGGATCGGTTAATCAAACACTGGGATTTAGAAAGTAAAGCCTGTGCCAGAACTTGGTCGGGATATAAAAACATCATCTGGTCTGTTGCCTTTTCGCCCGATGGTCAAACCGTCACCAGCAGCAGCCTGGATGGAATCATTCGGATTTGGCAAGTCGCGGATCACCAATGTATTCAAACATTGAAGCATCCGGCTGAAGTTCATGCGATCGCTTTCAGTCCGAACGGGCAACAGTTGGTGAGTGGGAATATGCACAGTCGCTCAACTTTGAAAGTATGGGATGTTCAACAGGGAACGTGTTTAACCACGATTCCAGCCCACATCGGCAAAGTAAATTCGGTTTGTTTTCATCCGAGTGGCTCTCTGATTGCCAGTGGTGGCGATGACAAAGCTGTGCAAATTTTCAATCTGAACCATCAACAGGTTGAGAAGATTCTGCAAGGACATCAAGCCGTCATCTGGTGTGTGGCATTTTCGACCGATGGTCAGCTTCTCGCTAGCGGCAGTTTTGATGAAACGGTGCACCTCTGGGATGTTGAATCTGGACGATGCTTACACGTTTTGAGCGGTCATACCAATGCGTTGACCACGATCGTATTCCACCCCCTGCTCCCATTCATCGCCACTGCCAGTTCGGATGCAACGGTGAAAGTATGGTCTTTGGAAACGGGACACTGCGATCGCACCCTCAGCGATCATCAAAATATTGTCATGGGCATTGCCTTTTCGCCCGATGGTCAAACCTTTGCAAGCGGCAGCTATGACACAACCATTCGCATTTGGGATGTGGCATCCTGGCAATGCCAAGCCGTTCTTCAAGCCAATTCGATCGTGCATTCTGTTGCATTCAGTCCAGATGGTCAAACCTTGGTCAGCGGCGGCGACAACGGTACTCTCCAGTTGTGGGACGTTGCAACTGAGCAATGTATTAAAGTCCTCAAGCTACCAGAGCTATATGCTGGCATGAAGATTCATGGAATTAAAGGACTGACGGATGCCCAACAAGCAATGTTGATTGGTTTAGGGGCAACGACAAGTAAAGGAAGATATTAACCCGGCGGTGAATGAGACCGCGCTTACTGGGCTGCTGCATAATCGATGTCGCCATGCTGAAAATAAGGTTCTGTCGCAAGAATTTTTAATGATGGATGATCCCCATCGTTCACGTTGCTTCATGAAACGATTTCAAAGATTGCCTGAATAAACCTGACTTGAGATACACTATCCCTTTGTTCTATCCCTTTCACTTGCCCTTTTCTAATCATGTTCATCGCCTCAATCCCTCTCAAGGTTCTTCTGGCACTGTTAAACGTCTTGAGCCCCATCATCGGTCTGGTGATTCGCTTGATAGTTCTATGATCCTGTTCAACCCTATTATTCAAGTATTTCACTTGGCGTAATTCGGTTGCCTCAGCCAGTGTCTTATCCCCTTTCAGCGTTTCCATTGCCACTGGGTAAGCCGCATTCTTGTCCACGTTAATCACTCGGGGAGCCTGAGTATGCTGAGCTTTTAGGACTTTGCGAAAGAAGCGTGCTGCTGCCTTGCCATCTCGTGTCGCACTCAACATGAAGTCCAAAGTGTTACCTTCTGAATCGACAGCGCGATAGAGATACTTCCACACACCCTTGATTTTGATGTAAGTCTCGTCCACGCGCCATGAATCGTTCGTCGGTTTGAGGTAGGGGCGGATGCGTTTATCCAATTCTGGCGCATACTTCAGCACCCAACGATTGATCGTGGAATGATCGACCTCTACACCCCGTTCCTGCATCATCTCCTCCAA
Organism: Phormidium tenue FACHB-886; assembly: GCF_014764505.1. GTDB lineage: Bacteria > Cyanobacteriota > Cyanobacteriia > Elainellales > Elainellaceae > FACHB-886. The sequence continues at coordinate 33,794 of NZ_JACXWX010000027.1, read as the reverse complement.
ATCTCGGTAGCTCAAGCTATAGCGACAGTACCACCGCACATTCAACAGGATGATTTCGGGCAGAAAGTGCCGCCACTTAAACAGAGAAGGAATAGGCATCAGAGGGCAAGGAGGAGAGTGTCATCCTGCTTACCTTACCATTCGCTGGTTTTTGCGACACAACCGATAACTCGTGGCATCTGCGGGTGAGGGGGTTGGCTTTTCCACCTTACCATTGGTTTGTTTTTGCGACACCACCGTCAATTGCCTACTACTGCCGCTGCAAAACTGCTACATAAAAAGGTTGGTTTTAGCACAGGTGCGAGGCGTTCTATCCCTTATTTTTAACTTTTGCATAACTTTCATTCCTGCAGAAGTAAAGAGAGCCAGAACAAAGGCGATCGTTCACGCCAAAGAATGTAAGGTATCTAAAGGGATGATTTATGTTGACACAAACTGTTGGTAAAACTGCAATCGCTCTATCGCTATTAGAGGTCGACCCGCTTAATCCATTATCACTTTCGGATACATCCACCGATCAATCAAACACTACATTGACTCTTAATGGGTCAACTGAATCAGAACGGCTTGATACTGACTCATTAAACGCTGATTTGTTGGATGCTAATTCACTGACTACCGACTCATTTGATATAGACTCATTTGATATCTTAGATGCGCCTGATACAGATAGTCTCTTCCATTTGAACACCATTAATTCGACCAGCACATCGGTCAACACGATGACACTGGCTGAATCGTACGATGACGGGATCGAGTGGGGCGATCCCCTGACCGATCAATACTATTGGCGTCAGCAAAGCGGACAAGCTTCCTGTGCGGTTGTTGCACAGATTAGCGTTTACCAATCGTTAACCGGTAATTATATTAGTGAACAAACGGCTTGTAACTATGCCCAATCTCAAGGATGGTTCAATCCTCAAACTGGGACGTTGCCTAATAATGTAGGAAAGATTCTTAATACGCTCGGCATTTCCACGACTCAGAGCTATAATGCTACGCTTTACAATATTGCGGTGGCGTTATCTGAGGGAGATAAACCAATTGTGGGAGTAGACGCCAACGAGATTTGGAACCCAAAGCGAGATCAATATGGGAATGCTGTTGAGCAAACTAATGCAGGACACGCCGTTTGGGTAACGGGCATCGACCGACGATCGGATGGTTCATACAATGTGATTCTCAATGATAGCGGTATTTCCTATGGTCGGTCAGAAGTTGTTAGCTATCGAGATTTCTACAACGCTTGGTCAGACTACAACTGCTTTGTGAGCATAGCGGATAATCCTTTGACTTAAACCTTTGTATTTTCGCGGTTGCATGCGGCATAGCCCGCTTCAACATAGCGCTACACGCATAGTTACAATAGTTTGTTTTTTAAGCGGGTGAATAGTGGAGCGGCTTGGCTGCTCCACTATTTGCATGTGAGCGTTATAGCGCTACGCATGTACGTTAGGGCAGTTTTTGAAGGCAGCATCGACACAATCACGAAAGTTATCAAACTCATCCCATCGCTGTCGCATCCAGTTCTTCAGTGCAACCCACCAATGCTCAATCTTGTTCAAGTCGGGCGAATAGGGCGGCAGATACCAAATCTCACATCCGGCTTGCGCCACAATCTCCTTGATGGCTTGACCATGGTGAAAACTGGCATTATCAATGACGATGACATCTCTCGGCTGCAATTGCGGCACTAGGCATTGCTCCAACCACAGTTCAAACAAGTCTCGGTTGCAAGTAGCTGCAGCGACTAAACCTACTGCTTGTTTTAAGACGATATTCCTTAAGCCGAAAGCATCGTCCAAAAACAAAAGGCGAATTTTGCATAGCCGATCTGTCTTTAGAAGTACGAATTGGGGGAAGCGAACAAAGGAACTTTTCTCAAAGCGAATTCACCAAGCACAGTGACTTGGTCCTACTGAAATTCCAAACTTGAACATTCAATCACAAGGAGCATGAGTGCATTATGGATGTAATGTCGCAGGTTTTTAAGTACACCCAAATCTTCGGGAATCGAGAAAATAAGCAAGCCTCGGTTGAGATAGAAGCCACAGGCATTGCTGCAGAACTCCACCCCAGCAACAGCCAGATGCAGGTAGAGCTCTCCACAACTGCACCACCTCGCAATCAGAGTGGACAACAGCCAGCACCGCCCGTCAATCAGAATGGCAATCAGCCACCGCCACCGCCGCCTGCAGAAGGAGAAGAACCGCCACCACCGCCGCTAGATGGCACCCCCTTACCCAACGTCTGGATCTACGCAGGTGAAGCTTACGATTTAACTGAATTCATTAAAAAGCATCCGGGTGGTGAATTCTTTATCGGACGCACCAAGAACCGGGATATTACAACAATCGTCAACATTTTTCACCGTAATCCTGAGCGGGTCAAAAAAGTCCTTAAAAAGTACGCTTTAGGGCGAATCGCTAAGCCGGAAGATGTTCATCCTAAATGTAACGCTCCAGCCTTCCTATTTTGTGATAGTTTCAACAGCTGGCGAGATACACCAAAGTATAGTTTTGACAATAAAGATCAACTGCTGAATCGAATCAGAACAAGACTAAACGAGCCAGATATGAGAAAAAAAGTGGCTCAGATGGATTCTCTCTTTGATGTAATCACCGTTCTGCTGGTTATTGCCTATGTGCTTGTGCAGGTGCTGCGGCTCAATTTTACCCAGTACATGCCCCTTCCTTTCTTCGTGCTGCTGATGGCAACGCTGAGAATCTCACTGGCAGGGGTCGGACATTACTTAATTCATCGTCCGCAGGTTCGCCTGAACAAAATATTCACCAATGTATTTGATATTAACTATGTGCCAATGGCTTTGGTGGTTGCAGATGGCCACTCTTTATTACACCATCCTTTCACCCAAAGCGAGGTTGATATCAAGAAAAACGTGTTTACAGCGATGCTGGAGCTGCCCAGATATTATCGAATTCCGGTGCATACCATTCACAAAATTGGTCACGTTTTTACGGGCATGTTTGCTCGAACGATAGAGGTCTGTGTGCTGGCGGTTAAATGTGGGGTAGAAGACATGTACGGCTCTTGGCAGCGCGGTTTCCCTCACTTCATCGGCACCTTTGGAATGCGAGTCCTGTTAGCGGGTGAGCTGGTTTTGTTCTGGACGCAGGGTGATTTGATGGCTTGGTTTGCCCAGTTTATGGTGACGCTCTGGATTAGCACCTTCATGATTGTGGCCAGCCACGATTTTGAAGAGGCGGAATCAGAAGCGGAACGAGATGAGAGCCAAGATTGGGCCGTGTTGCAAATCAAAAATTCCTACGATCTGACGATGGTGGGCAATAAGTACATCGATTGTTTTCTATCGGCAGGTCTGAGTCCGCACCGAGTGCACCATGCCTTGCCCTACCAAAAGAGCGGTTTTGCCAACATTATTAGCGAAACTATTGTTCGAGAAGAAGCTGAAAAATTCAACATCGTCTGGCTAGAACCCAAGAATTTCTTTCTCGATCGCCTGCCAATTCTGGTGCAACACTACTTGTTCAGTCCATCTAGAATGGCGCAAGACAACAGCTTTGGACTGTTAAAGGAACACTTCCATCCGAAAGCGCTAATGACCACGGTGGACTACATTCTTAAAGGATTTGCAGGTATCGGCTCTATCTAATCACTAGCCAAGCTACTACACGGTTACGCACCTTGCAAGCATTCAGAAACTTTATCAGCGTAAGAAGGAAAACACCTGCATGAACACCAACTTATCTCCCCAATTGCGAAATTTGGTCACTCATTCTTTGACTCATTCCACTGGGATAAACTCTAGACTAAACCCGGATGAACTTTCAGCCATTCGCTTAAGATCGCAAATGCTGCCGATGATCGAGAGCATTGCCACAGGCACACCGGACCATACGATTCGGCAATCCGATGCCGCTAAACTTGTGGCTAATTTGCCAACCTTAGAGCAGAATCGCTCCCGGATTGAGAAGCTCTACGACAATACTCGGATTGATACCAGACATCTGGCGGTTAATCTACTCTCAGAGGAGACGATTGCCTTTAGCAAGCAGCGCGCTACCCTTCAAACTCGCATGCAGCTGTACAAAGAAAATGCGGTTCCTTTAGCGGAAAAAGTCGTTAGACAAGCACTTGGATCCGTAAACGCGGCAAACATTCAAGAATCACTAAAGTTAATCGTCTTTGTGTCAAGCACAGGCTTCATTGCACCAGGAGTGGATACAGAACTGATTAAGCGCCTGGGACTAAGGCGAGACATTGCACGAGTCACGGTAAACTTTATGGGCTGTGCCGCCGCAATGAATGGACTGCGGGTTGCCTGTGATCACGTTCGAGCAAATCCAACGTATAGAGCTTTGGTTGTTTGCCTGGAACTCAGCTCAATCAATGCCGTGTTTGAAGATGAAATCAATGATGTCATCATTCATAGCATTTTTGGTGATGGCTGTGCCGCCGTGGTAGTTGGAGCTTGCGAAGCCGAGCAGGCCGTTGCTAGTAATAAAGTCGTAATTCGAGATCACTTCAGCTATTTAGTTGAAGGTACTGAAGATGGTATTACGCTTGGCGTTCGAGATAACGGCATTACCTGCCAGCTTTCACGGCAGCTGCCTGATTACATCGAGATGGGACTCGGTCCAATTATTGAGCGGTTTCTATGTAGTCATTGTTTAACCAAAGAGGGAATTGATCTATGGGCTGTTCATCCGGGTGGCACCCGCATTATTGAGAAATCTCAACGTTCTCTTGGACTTAGCGATAGCCAAGTTGCCGATAGCTGGGAGATCCTTCGTCAATACGGAAATATGCTCAGCTCTTCGGTTCTGTTTGTCATGGAGCGAATGCTGCTGAGATATGAGTCCAATACGAGCGCCAGATTTACTGGGCTTGCCTTTTCATTCTCTCCTGGAGTTGGTATAGAAGGTCTGCTGTTCCAGAAGCTTTAGCCCACGCTGCTGACATTGACCTAGCTCTACAGTTTGGACTCATCACGATCATTCACACCAAGGATCAAACGACATGCGATTCATTCGATTTCTTCTAGAGGTATCCTGGCGCAACATCGTAATTGCCGCAACAACAGGATTGGTGAGCGGCTGCGGCAATGCTTTACTTATCTCATTAATCAATCGTTCAGTCAACCAAGCTTCTTTACCCAACGCACTACTCTATTTCGCAGGACTGGCGGTATTCATTCTGGTTACAAGCACGCTCTCACAGTTCATGCTGATTCGCCTTTCGCAGAGCGCCATTTATCAGCTGCGACTGAAGCTCAGCCAAAATATTTTGTCTTCTCCGCTGCATCACTTGGAAAGACTGGGCGAACATCGACTCATTGCCACCATGACCGATGATGTACGATCGCTAGCGCATGCTGTATCTGCCATCCCAAACATCTGCATTGATTTGGCTACAGTTTTAGGCTGCTTGGTGTATTTAGCCTGGCTCTCTAACACCATCTTTGCGCTGACCATTGCCTTCACATCGCTTGCCATTTGGTGCGTGCAAAACCGACTGGGAAAAGCACGGCGTTTGTTCTCTGCGGCTAGAGAAGAGGAAGATACACTGCTCCAGCATTTTCAAGCTATCACAAAGGGAACAAAAGAGCTAAAGCTGCACCGATCGAGACGAAATGATTTTGTATCCAAGAACTTGCAGCGCAGCGCCACAAGCTTACGCCAAAAAAATACAACGGCGATGAAAAGCTTTGCAATTGCCAATGGATTAGGGCAGCTCTCACAGCTCACCAGTTTGGGATTCATTCTGTTCGTGTTGCCCTGGTTTATGCACATTCCGCTACCAATGCTGTCTACCTACGTTCTGACTAGCACTTTTCTAGCGATGCCAATGCAGAACCTGTTAAACCGCCTGCCTGATATTCTACGAGGCAATATCGCTTTACAAAAAATTGAGCGGATGAAGCTGTCGCTGGCAAGTCACTCTGAAGTTGAAACAGACATTCTCGATCCGGTCAGCTCATCTTGCTATCTCAAACTCGACCAGGTAACTTACCTGTATCACCCAGAAGGTGGAGATGCAGGCTTTCCCCCACCACCGCACGAAGCACAGGGCGAACCACCTAATGCAGCAGATGAGAAGAAGACCTTCCGCCCCCCGCATGGCGATCGAGGCAACGGCGGTAGACCTCTGCATCATCTCATAGGCGGCGAAGAGAAAGGATTCCTTCTAGGACCCCTCAGCTTGTCTCTGCAACCCGGAGAGATCACCTACATTGTGGGCGGTAACGGTAGCGGTAAATCAACTTTAGCCAAATTAATCGCAGGTCTGTATATCCCTCAATCCGGCGCAATTGAACTGGATGGAGTTCCAATCACTGATTACAACCGAGAATGGTACCGCCAGCATTTTTCCGCCATCTTCACTGACTTTCACTTGTTTGACACGTATTTAGGATTTAATCACATGGATCTAGATCAAGATGTTGAACGTTATCTAAGACAGCTACAGCTCGACCACAAGGTACAGGTCAAGGATGGAGTTCTATCTACGACACGTCTTTCTCAAGGACAGCGCAAACGTCTGGCATTGCTAACTGCCTATTTAGAAGATCGCCCCATCTATTTATTTGATGAGTGGGCTTCTGATCAAGAACCGCTCTTTCGGGATCTGTTCTACAAGCAAATTTTGGTCAAGCTTAAAGAGCGAGGCAAGGTTGTTCTAGTCATCACGCATGACGATCGCTACTTTCACCTAGCCGATCGCATTATTAAGCTCGACTACGGCAAGATTGAATCCAATTCAGTTTCCACGACAAGTTACTTAAAGTAGCACTTCAAAGGCTGACAGATTGGTTTTATGTTCTGATGCAAAACCTATTTGGAGTCACACTATGAATATTACTGAAGACATCAAACAAAAAATCTACAACGACATAACTCAGCTGCAAGTCGATTTAGAATCTGCTCTGCAACGGGTGTTTGAGCAGGCAGGCAGCAAGATCGAGCTAGAAAAACAAGAAGAAGTGCAGCAAAAGATTGCAGCCACTAAACAGCTTCTGGAGCGCTTTAAAGGTAGATACGCTTAGCCGCTTAAACAGCTTACGCTCTGCTCTATTGTCAATGACACCTTGCCCCATTCAGTTTCTATTCAAAGAACGATCATGGCATTTAATTCTCTTGATCCGACCAATTATTCAGACCTACCGGAGTCCGCGTCTTCACCCCAACCTGTCAGCAAGCTGAGGCTCGGAAAATGGTTGCTGGGATTGCTTTCCCTATTTCTGATTGCCGGTGGCAGCTATCTGGTATATCAACGGCTGATGCTATCTCAACAGCAGGCTCCGCGTCCCCTCGTAGTACGTGTAGAGCGAACAAATTTATCGGTTACAGTTTCAGCCAATGGCACCGTTGAACCAGAGCAGGTGGTTAACGTCAGTCCTAAAACAGCGGGAGTTTTAACCAAGCTGCTGGTTGAGGAAGGAGCCTTTGTCCGGGAAGGGCAGGTTATCGCTTACATGGACGACTCCAATTTGCAGGGGCAATTAACCCAAGCACAGGCGCAGCTCGCCAAGGCAGAAGCCGATCTAGATAAATCGGTAGCCGGTAATCGTACAGAAGAAATTGCCCAAGCGCAAGCTCGTGTCGAGAGCGCTGAGGCTGATTTGAGACAAGCCGAAGACGACCTAAGCCGCAATGGCGAACTGTTTGAAGCGGGAGCAATTTCTCGCCAAGTCTACAACAAAGCTAGTACCGCTCGTGACACTGCAGAAGCAAAACTGGCAGAGGTTCAACAGGCGCTGGCTCTCTCCCAGGCTGGATCGCGCCAAGAGGAAATTGCAGCCGCTCGCGCCCAAGTCGAAGCTGCCAAAGGATCATTACAAACTATCCAGGCTCAACTTAACGACACAGTGATCCGCGCTCCCTTTAGCGGCACGGTTAGCCGTAAATATGCTGATCCAGGTGCATTTGTGGCGCCCACCACGGCAGGCAGTTCGGTGTCTTCTGCCACCTCATCCTCCATTCTGTCGTTAGCCGCGACGAATCGCGTTGTTGCAAATGTAGCAGAGAGCAGCGTGGCTCAAATTCGGGTAGGTCAATCAGTCGAAATTACGGCAGACGCTTATCCTGGCAAAACATTTCAGGGGCGAGTCTCACAAATTGCCACTCAGGCCATCGTCGAGCAGAACGTCACCAGTTTTGAAGTGAAAGTCACACTAATCGGGGAAGCAGCCCAGCAGTTGCGATCGGGTATGAATGTCTCTGCTCAGTTCAAAGTAGGGCAGTTGCAAAATGTACTTACCGTGCCAACTGCTGCTGTGACTCGTCAAGAGAGCGCCAACGGTGTATTTGTGGGTGCTCCCAATCAACCACCCAAATTTGTTCCCATCACAACCGGCGCAACGATCGAAAATCGGACGGAAGTTAAAACCGGGCTAAACGGCTCAGAACATGTTCTACTAAATGTCCCGACTGAAGCGCCACCATCAGGGTTCTCGCTGCCAAATCTGTTTGGGGGTTCTGGACCCCAGGGAGGACCACAAGGAGGTCCACCCGGAGGTCCACCCGGAGGTCCACCCAGGCAGTGAACGCGCTTAAACCATTCATTCCCAAAGACAACCTATGACGATTACTTTACCTCGGACCTTGTCTCACCGTGCTCAGTCGGTCGCGGTCATTGAAATCCTGTCAATGGCGGTTGAGGCATTGTGGAACAACAAACTTCGTACCGGATTAACCATGCTGGGTGTGATTATTGGCATTGCCTCTGTCATTGCGATTACCTCAGTGGGGCAGGGTGTACAAAAAGCAACCGAACAGCAAATTCAGGCTTTAGGCACAGACGTACTGCAAATCTTTCCTAGTGCTGCCAGAACAGGCGGCATCAGCCAAGGATTGGGTTCCAGTTCAACGCTAACCTGGCAAGATGCCAAAGCGATTCAAGAGCAGCCTCTCGTTCAAATCGTCTCTGCCTATCTTCAGCGTCCAGGTCAGGTTGTTGCTGGGCAGGACAATCACTCTACCAATATTGTCGGCATTGACATGAACTACTTGGAGGCGAGAAATACCCATCTCACTCAAGGTCGATTTTTCAGCCAAGAAGAAATGGATCAAGCTACACCAGTCGCAATTTTAGGTTCTACGGTAGAAAAGTCACTCTTCAGCGATGGAGATGCGCTCGGTCAGCAACTCCGCATTCAAGGAAACAGCTACGAAATTATTGGCACGTTTGAGCCGAAGGGGTCAGAAGGCTCAATTGATCGAGACGATCAGGTCTTTATTCCCCTGAGCAATATGTCTTCCCGGATTGTCGGCAACAATGCAATAAAAGGTGTTTCGGTCAATGGTATCTATGTCAAAGCCAGCGATCAAAATCAACTCAAAGCCGTTGAGTTTCAGGTCACTAATTTACTGCGTTTACGTCACAATCTTGCTTCCACTCAAGCCGATGATTTCAGTATCCGTAATCAAACAGATGTCGCGAATACATTCACAACCGTGGTGGGTTTATTTACCGTAATGGTTGTAGCGATCGCCAGTATCTCGCTGGTCGTAGGTGGCATTGGCATCGCAAATATCATGCTGGTTTCAGTGGTGGAACGAACCAGAGAGATTGGCATTCGCAAAGCGGTTGGAGCAACGAATTCTACCATTCTGTACCAGTTCCTAACCGAAGCGACTGTGATTTCAATTGCAGGTGGTTGTATAGGCATGGGGCTTGGCATTCTGATTGCACTGGGTACTGCCACATTGCTACAGCTTCCCTTTATCGTTTCCATCTGGTCAATCTTATGTGGGTTAGGGCTGTCATTCGCTGTAGGGCTTTTAGCTGGCGTCATTCCAGCACGCAATGCAGCTCGATTAGATCCGATTACTGCTTTACGGAGTGATTAACATGGCTACCATGATTTGGATGCAGTCTGTTACTAAAACTTACCAGTTGGGGGAAGTAAATATACCCGTTCTCAAGCGAATTGATCTTTCCGTCGAGCAAGGAGAGCTAGTCGCAATTATGGGTGCATCTGGCTCAGGTAAATCTACATTGATGAATCTGATCGGCTGCTTGGATCGCCCCACTACTGGACATTACGTTCTAGCAGGCAAAAACTTAACAGTGCTTAACCCCAATGAACTGGCCTATATCCGCAATCAACGCATTGGATTTGTCTTTCAGCAATTCAATCTACTGCCGCGCTCCACCGCACTTGAGAATGTCATGCTGCCAATGATTTACGCCAACGTTCCTCGTCAGAAGCGTCGCCAAAAAGCAATCTCGGCATTGCGGCAGGTGGGATTAGGTGATCACCTATTTAACCGACCGAGTCAGCTTTCTGGTGGACAACAACAGCGAGTGGCGATCGCGCGGGCATTGGTAAATCGACCAGCACTCGTTTTAGCCGATGAACCCACAGGCGCACTCGACACTGAAACATCTCAAGAGGTGATGAAGTTACTCAATCAGCTTAATCAGCAGGGCATAACGGTCGTCATCGTCACCCATGATTCGGAAGTTGCAGCTCAAACGAAACGGGTGATTCGCGTTCAAGACGGTTTAATTGTTCATCAATAACAGGAGAAAAACAATGGCTGACAATACTTTTGCAACTGCTCGCAATCTTGGTTTTCTAGAGCGTGGAGGGGTCCGAACGATTCAAGGTAAAGATTCGCTTGCAGGTTCCGATCGCACTGATGTTTACAAATTTACGATTCAACCTGGTGCTGCCTTCAAGGTGAGAAGTTCATTCCAAACTCAAAGCGGAAAAATGAGTTTCTCGTTCTTTGTAAAAAATCCGCTAAGCGGTCAAATTACAAAATTGGCAGGTTCTAAAAAAAGTTCTAGCAAAAGCTCTAGCGATATTCCCGTTCAGACTATTCCAGCAGGTGCACCACCGCTTGACTGCTACATTGCCTTTGATAAGCCAACTCAGAACCTTAAATATCAGTTCAAGTTAACGTCACTTTAGAAATTCAATGAGGTTGTGAATGACGCATAAATCTAGCTCCAACTGTAGCTGTCGTCAAGTAGCTTAGGACATTTTTTGGGTGCGCGGAGCGCACCCAAAAAATGTCCCTGTCCTAACTGTTCTGACGACGTAGAAGCACGGCAAGTCTATGCCAAGTGTTCAACAAACATTTGCCCAGAACGAATTGCCCGATGTTAGCCGCTGGAGCAGACGATCTACTATTTGCAAACAATTCGTTGCAGAGTAATGAAAGCTGCGCCAAACACTCAAGATTGCCAATTGCCAATGAGCACCACTGGACTCCAGTAATAGGGCTGGGCATAATCTGGGTTGTTGGCATCTTTTAGAATGGCTCGCTGAGCCTGACGCAGGGCTTCGGCTTTGGTCACGTTCGGCTTAACCAACTCCTGATAAAACTGCTTCATGAGCAGCGACATCGCTTCATCGTTGACCTGCCACAGTGTTGCTACCGTACTGCGAGCACCTGCTCGGACGGCAACACCCGCCAATCCCAAGGCAGCCCGATCGTCTCCTTCTGCCGTTTCGCAAGCGCTAAGCACCAGGAGCTCAATTGGGCGCTGCCGACCCACTTCTGTAGCCTGGAGCAGGCTTCTCAGCTGATCAATATCGAGTTCGCCGTTCCAGGTCAAAATGAAGGTCTTTTCGCGATCTGAGTCAAAGACACCGTGCGTTGCCAGATGCACAACTGGATACGGAACCGCACCGATCGCCTGCTGAATCTCCTCCGTGGTAAAGCGATCGTTTAAGAGTTCTTGACTCTCGCGGACTTCCGACTGAATGCCATCAAACTCGCTCGTCACATTGTTGAGGGGTGGAAAATTGGGTGGACGGGCTTCGCTCAGTCCACCTAGAAGCACATTCAGCCGTCGCGGTTCCAGCGGCTGAGATTCTAGCAGTTGGAGACCAGGAGTGAGTGCTAAACTGTAGGGCTTCTCAATCAGATATTCGATGCCATCGTGCAAAACGGCCATTGGAATGTTTCGCAGTACACCATCTAGCACAAATACGAGCGTTTCAACGCCGCTGTTTTCCAAGTCCACTTCGGCGGGTCGAATCAGCCAATCATAAAACTGTTGTGCCAGCGGCAAGACTCGATCGTTCGCAGTCAACTGCTTCAGAAATGCGGCTAGTGCAATAGCACGCGATTCAACCTGTGACTGACCTGCATCAAGTGCAGTATATCGACGCAATTGTCCACCAGGAAGACTCAGAATCACTTCTAAGCGATCGTCCAAAATAATTGGGTAGAGAACGGCGGCTTTGCGATCGATCTCATCAATCTGCTGTTCTTGAGCATTTAAACAAGCGGTTCTAAAAAAGTTATCCAGTTCTGCCAGTTGCAGGGATTCAATTGTTTTGCGGGCTTGTTCTAGATCGGTTTGGGTGGATTCCACGTAGGGTTGCAGCAGCAGCCCCACAAACTGACGATAGACGGGTTCCACGCTCTCTCGAAACGAAAACTGAACATCTGGATTGGTTGCGGTTAGGTCGCTACGGAGCAATCGCAGTGTATCAATCGCTTCGGCATAGGCGGCAATCGCGGGTTCTCGCTGCTGCTGTTGATTGAGTACCCGTCCGAGCTGCCACTGCCAGCGATAAGTCATATCATCGGCGCTGATCTGTTTGGCTAAATTTAGGGCAGTCGTTGTCACCTGCTGTGCCTCGATCCACTGACCCCGCTGCTCATAGAGGTTACCCAAATTTCCCTGAGCAAACGATTCGGCTCGCACGTCCTGTAAGCTTTGGGCCTGCTGAGCTGCGGTTGCTAAGAGCTGCGGGATAATTTCTTCTTGCTGGTCTAGATCTTTCCAGGTGGTCAAGTTATGGGCCAGGTTAATCCGAGCGTAGATGGCTGGACGGCTGGGAGGCAAGCGATCGATTTGCGCCGTTGCCTCTGAGACTAGCGTCGGAATGCTGCTGATTTGGGCAGCAATTTCCGGTGGGCTGGATTGCTTCTGCTGTGCGTCAATCAGTAGCTTGAGGCGGTTGAGCTGCGCTTGGATTTGGGTCATGGCTGTGCCAGAACCGTTGATCACTTGCTGGTAGAACTCTAGTGCTTTAGAAATGTCTTGACTCGTGTAAGCATTTCCCAAGCTGAGCTGGGTGGCGGCGATCTGTTGGGGCAGGTTGAGCTGTTGAGCCAGCGTCAGGCTGCGGATCAAAACGGGAGTGGACTGATCTAAGGTCCCTGCTACCCGCAGTGCATCGCCCAAGCTACGGAGTGCAACCACCTGCGCTGCAGTAGGCGGTTGAGCGGAGAATGAGTTTACAAGTTGTTCGAGCGTTGTAATGGCCCGACGATACATGCCCAGGGCTTGTAGGGCCTGTGCTTGGTTGATGCGGCTGCGAATCACGCCATTCGGGTCTCTGAGGCGGTCATAATAGGTTCCGGCTTGCTTCCAAGTATTGAGAGCCGCTTCGGCATCGCCACGGGAGAACTGGAGCCGACCTTGGACTTCGAGGGCTTGGGCGAGGACGGCATCCCGATCGGGGATGGCTTGCAGCAGCGAGATCGCCTGCTCAATGGCTTGGGTGGCTTCTGTCCAGTTGCCCAACTGCTGCTGTACAAGGGAGAGGTTGCTGAGGGCAATCGCTTCTGTCAGCGGGTCGTTTTGCGATCGGGCGGCAGCGGCGGCCTGATGCAGCACGGCTGCCGCTTCGGCAAAGTTTCCGGATTCGTAGAGAGATTTGCCTTGTTCGAGAGATGGTGTGATTTGTGCGGTTAGGGTTGAAGCTGAGGTGGAGGGAATGGCGAATGCAGGTGTGAGAAGGCTGCACAATAGGGCAGTGAGGAGGGTGAGGATGCTATAGGCAATGGGCGATCGGCGTCCTCTGAATGGACTGAAGGTGAATAAACGGTGAAAAGCTTTGAACTGATTGCGGATCATATGCTTTCCGGGCAGCAGTAGAAAACGGAGATTTATTGACACTGGACGGCTGCAGAGGGGGTGGCAGGAGCCACTAAGGTAACTTTGCCTTGTGGGTTAACCACCCAGCCCTGCGCCTCGACGATCGGTGGTGCTGGAGCAGGTGGTTCGGCGCGGACGTTGCCCGGTTCGCTGGTTGTAACCCATTCAGTGAGAACATTGTCTTCGCTGAGCAGATCGACCGGGTTAGCAGGTAAGCCACCGCGTCCACTGACGATGAAGGAGCCGAGGCGGTCGGCTTGTTGCGTGTTGGTGGGGCAGACAGAGGCGATTTGGGTGGTGGCGTCGAGGGGAATGGTGGGGAGTGAGGTGAGTCCACGAGCGGGGTCAGTTTCGGGTTGATCGATTGCCACGATTCCTTGGACTCCTTGCTCTGAGGTTGCGGTGATATCACTGCGAGGAGTGAGTTCAGGCTGTATCTCAATCCCAAAAACGCCCTCAGTCGTAATGTTGACTCTGCCTCCATCTCCTGCCCCAGCATTAGCAGTAATGTCATTGTCTTCTAGAGGCGTTGCAGCAATAAATTGACTCTCAATGCCGATGTTCCCGCCGTTGGCTTGACTCCCAGCATCAGAATTAATGCGACTGTCATTCTCCATCAACAGCAAGTCGAGATCGCGCAGCTGGATGTTCGCTCCATCGCCATTCCTGCGAGTGGTTGCTGTCAAACGAGCATGATTCAATCGCACTGTGTCTGCTGTAACTGTTAAGTTTCCGGCTCGTCCCTGCTCGCTTGAGACAGTGGCATCCGCATTGTTCAGGTTCAGCTCAGCTGTATTGATATCGAGGCTTCCAGCTGTGCCATTGCCTGTAGCTTCAGCAGAAATTTGACCTCTATTTCTCAACTCTATGACGTTGCCAGAGCTAACTCTCACATCGCCGCCCCGTCCTGTTCGGGTGGAAGCTGTGATTTGACTCCCTTGATTGAGTTGTAAGGAGTCCGCGATGTTCAATCTGATATTACCGCCTTGACTAAAAAGCGTATCAGCTCTAAGTCTTCCTTGATTGAGGGAGACTGAATCAGCCATTACCTGTAAATTACCTGCTTGTCCAGTTCCCTGACTATTTACTGCAATTCGTGCCTGATCTTGAATATTTAATTCTCTTGCAACAATGCTGATATCACCTCCCCTTCCTGTTGTATTAGAAGCTGTGCTAGCAAACAACCCGCTAGAAGCTCCTTCATTGAAGACAACATCCCTACCAAATCGCTCTAATCGCTCTCCATAAGTTGAGCCATTGCCAGAAAGAATAATACTACCTGCAACATTAAGATCAATATCACCTGCTCGTCCACTGCTACGGGTGGTTGTAATTACTTGTCCGCCATTCGTTACTTCAATGCTGTTGGCGTTGATATTGATGCGACCACCAGCTCTGCGGCTAGTAGTGCGGGCATCTACAATGGCTCCGTTTGTTATTTGGAAAGAAACTGTATTGACTCTAATCCCACCACCTTGTCCTCTCTGACTTCCGGTACTCGTAGAAATGCCACTGGAGAATCCATTTCTTCCCACTCCATCTAGGGCAACAATATCACGAGCATTAATGATGACATTGCCTGCATTACCCTGTCCGAAAGTACTGGCAGTAAGTTGAGAGCCATTGGTTAGAAAGAGGGAGCCAGCAGTGATGCGGATAGTTCCACCCTTTCCGATACCTGTTTCATCTACTACGCTGAAAGCAGCACTTTCTCCATTAAAGAAAATCCGACCACGAGCTTGGATACCAACATTACCTGCATCGCCCCGCCCCTGCGTTGCAGCAGACAGCTGAGAGCCGTTATTGAGTAGGAATGAACCAGTTGTAATGCGAATATCTCCACCTTGCCCGATACCGGTTTCTTCCACACTACTGAAGATATTACTGCCGTCAGAGGAAACCTGATCACGAGCATGGATGAAAACGTTACCTGCATTACCTTGCCCTTGCGTTACAGCACCTACTTGAGAGCCATTGGTAAGAGAGAAAAATCTAGTTGTAATTCGGATATCTCCACCCTGTCCAATACCGCCATTACTTAAATTGCTGAGGACATTACTGTTGTCAAAGGAGACGCGCTCCTGGGTGTTGATGATAATATTCCCCGCGTCGCCTTGTCCTCTTGAACTAGCCCTCAACTGAGCACGATCAGTTAAAGAAAGCGATTCAGCTTCAATATTAATGTTGCCACCATCACCCCTAATATTTGTATCTACGTCACTAAATATGCTAGATATTCTATTTCTATTACTACTCACTCCATCTAAAGAAATGATTCTATCGGCTCGAATCAATACGTTACCTGCGCTGCCTTGTCCTTTAGTGCTCGAATTTAACTGAGCACCATTGGTCAATGAAAGTGAGCCAGCTTCAATATTAATGCCACCTCCATTACCGGTAGCGCCAGGGTCTACACTACTGGTAATGACGCTAGAAAAACCGCGGCTATCCACTCCGTCTAGCGAGACTGGTCCCCTAACTTGAATTACTATATCGCCTGCACTCCCTCGACCACGAGTATTGGTAAGCAATTGAGCACCACCCGTTATGGAAAGCGAACCCGCTCTTAGATCAATACTGCCACCGTTGCCAACTGCACTAGAGATATCTACATTGCTGAATATGTTAGTGCGACTGCCTGCTAGAGAAATAAAGTTATCAGCTTGTAGAAATATGTTTCCAGCATTTCCTTGTCCACGAGTACCAGCAATGAGTTGATCACCATTGCTTAAAGAAAAGGAGCCAGACGTAATCGTGATATCGCCTGCGTTGCCTATTCCTGCAGGCTGTACACTACTAAATACACCACCAGCAGATCCATCTTGATCCAACCCATCGATAGTAACTGAGCCATTCACTTCAAGCGTTATGGTACCTGCGTCACCCTGACCGCTAGTATTGGTTCGCAGTCTGGCACCTTCTGTTAAGGAGAGTGATCCAGCCCTGATATGAATGTTACCGCTACTCCCGGTAGTTCCTCTGTCCAAAACACTGGAAACTCCCGTAAAGAATTCACTACCTGCCCCAGCAAAAACAACAGCATTATGAACATTAATATCTACGTTACCACCATTTCCACGTCCTCCTGGCAGTGTATCAGAGGCTGGACGGACTAGGGTGAGAAACTGACTACCATCCACTGCCGAAAGGGAGCTAGACGTGATGTTGATGTTGCCACTATTACCAACTGCTCCCTGTTCCACAGTACTAAAAATTGCCCCGTCCGCAAGAGAGATAAAATCATTAGCTGCCACACGGACATTTCCAGCATCACCCTGCCCAAAGGTACTGGTTTGCAATCGAGCACTATTAGTCAATGAAAGAGAATTAGCTGTAATATCAATATTCCCAGCTCTACCGACTGCTCCAGATCGCACGCTATTGAGAATATTACTCTCTGCAATCCTTACTGCTCCAGTTGCATTGATTGCAATATCTCCTGCCTGACTACTAACAGAGCCTAACCCTGGCGCAATACCCGCTCTGAGTTCACTTTCACCCAGAATGTCTAAATTGTTAGCACTAATCGCAATACTGCCACTGTTTGCGGCACTCACTAGTAACGCGCTTCCCACAAGAGAAACGTTTGCCCGTGCTAGCTTATTTGGAAAATTCAAACTTAGCAAATTACCTGTTGCAGTTAGCTCAACAATTCCTGTTCCTGCTGTTGCTCCTAGTTCAATCCGTCCTCCTTCTTCTACAGAATCTACAGCTAATAGGGTATCGTCTAGTGTGATGTCTCCACCTGCTAAAACTAAGCTCCGTCCTGCATTCACCACTAGAGCAGCTTGACTACGAATAGGTCCTGCTGGTTGCATTCCATACTGCAAGCCCGTTGGAACACTAATTGATAGCAGAAATGTTCCCTGAGGGTTAATAGCACTAAATTGGTTGCCATCGGAAAAGTGAAAACTGTTAGCAGTTGTGGCGAGAAAAGAACCTCGGATATCTAATCGAGCATTCCGCCCAAACACAATCCCATGCGGATTCATCAGAAACAGATTCGCCCCACCTTCTACCCCTAATGTCCCTTGAATATCCGTCAGATTATTCCCCGTTACCCGCGTCAGAATATTTCTTACGTTCGCAGGATTCGCAAAATAAACCCGCTGTCCCTCCCCAATATTGAACTCTTGAAAGCTGTGAAACAAATTCTGTCCCCGCTGGGCTCCTCCCTCAATTCGATCAACGGTTTGACCGTTTACCGTTCCGGGTGCCACACGCGACCCTTCAGCCCGCAGCGTTCTATCCGGCACAATTTGCGCTGCTGCCACATCCATCAGCCCGATTATCAGTCCCATTGCCACAGCTCCACTGCGGGCGATCGTCCCCGCCCATCCACGGTTGTGATGCAGCATACTCAAACAGGTCAATAGAATGCATGTTAAAAACTGCTAGCACAGTAGCGCGATTCTTCTGCAGAGATTGCAAACCCATTAAAACTTTTAACAAAGCTAACAGGATTGCAGCCCGGTAGAAAACAGCGATGGCAGTCGCCCAAAAGCAAGCCTGAGCAAGCTCAAAGATGCCTCAAGGTCAACTCAATACTTAACCGAGAGCCTTTGAGATGCTTCAACCTATCCCCACCACGCTCGAGATAGTCGTCAAGGTGGACTAGCTCAAAGGCTCATCGGAGCGTCTCAAACCCTCTCCGGACAATATCAAATACTAATTGACTTCCATAGCAGCCTATTGCCCCCATCTCAAACACAGCACATCGATTCCCATTTGCTCCACCGCATCCCCACCCTGATAGAAACCCAAAAACAGATTGCTTCTGCATAGCCCCTCTGTCTCAGCGGTAGAACCTCACAGAACAACGATCGTTTCCAAGAACGTGTCAACGCTTAAAGGCAAATGGAGACAAATTCATGACTGAGCATCACGGCATCGCTGGCGTGTTTCCCTTCAACACAGAGGCAAATCGTGGGGTTTTAGAGCTGCAAGAGCAGGGCTTTGATATTTGCAAGCTATCACTGGCAAAAACAACGTTACCCTCAGGGATAGAGTCTAACTGCTTCCTATACAGAATGCCGCCTACGGCAACCGGAGTGTCATTAATCGGGGCGACAGAAGCTGGAGTTTTGTTTGATCCAGGGACTGGTCCGATTATGATTGCTGGCTCCATCGCTGGGAAACTGGTGAGCTGGGTAGAAGCAATGATGGCGAGTGGCATTGACCCAGCCCCGATTTCACTTCTCAGTGGACTGTCGAGAGCATTAGGCATTCCACAGCACAAAGCCCTCAAGTACGAGACTGAAATTAGAGCAGGTCAGTTTGTGTTGCTGGTATCGGGTAGTCATGAAGAGATCAGACAAGCTCAGCAAATTCTGCAAAATGCGGGCTATCCGACTGGTGAAGCAAACCAACAGTTAGCTGCTGAGATCGCAAACGGTTATCCCCCACATCCGCTGGGTGCTCATCCACCCCATCTGGCTGCTGAAACGACGGATGCTCATCCCGCTCATCCCATTGGCGCTCATCCGCCCCATCCAGCAGGCATTCACTCGCCGCGTGGCGCTCATCCGCCTCATCCAGCTGGTATCCATCCGCCTCATATGACGCAGGATTAAACAACTTCGAGACGTCGTTGAATTAGGTGTGCATTTGTGCCTCAATCCCAATCGGGACTTCTATCAGCACTTTGCGCTGAGCTGGCGCTAAATGATTGTGTGGAAATGGTGAGACGCGCTGTTTCCACATAATCATTGAAGTTTATTCAAGTGAAACCTCCTGACGCTTAGCGCTGCTGACAGTGCGGAGGTGTGACAGCCCGTGGAGCAGACTGAGACACCAACACGACTTTGCCTTGAGCATCCACCACCCAACCTTGGGCTTCAACAATCGGTTGGACTGGGGCAGACGCTTCAGCGTTGACGCTGCCCGGTTCGCTGGCTGTGACCCATTCGCTGAGCGTGTTCTCGTCGCTCAATAGGTCAGTCGGGCTGAGAGGCAGACCACCGCGACCGCTGACGATGAAAGAGTCGAAGCGATCGGCTTGTCGGACATTCGTGGGACAGACCGAGGCGATTTGGTTCGCAGCATCAATCGGCACCGCGGGTAGTTCGGTTAATCCCCGACTAGGGTCCGTATCAGGTTGATTGATAGTGACAATCCCTTGTACACCCTGCTCCGAAGTCGCCGTAATATCGCTGCCAGGCGTGAGTTCGGGCTGTGCATCAATGCCAAAAACACCTTGAGCGGTGATGTTAACCCTGCCCCCATCTCCTGCCCCTGCGTTAGCCGTGATATCGCTGTTTTCAACTGGAGCAGCCACAATGAACTCGGAATCAATGCTGATGTTTCCCCCCGTGGCCGATCGAGTTGCGTTGGTTTGAATTTGGCTTTGATGACCCAGCAGCAGCAAGTCGAGATCGTTCAGTCGGATGTTTGCGCCTCGGTTGCCCCGGCTAATACCAGTGGTAGCAGATAGTTCCCCATTGTTTAGCGCCACTACAGCAGCGGTCGTCGTCAGATTGCCAGCTCTGCCAGTTGGACTGCTGACCGTCACGCGTGAACCCTCTGTGAGCGTGAGCTGTCCGGTGGTGATGCTTAAATCGCCTGCGGTTCCGCCGTTGGTAGCTTCTACTGAAATGCTGCTTCCATCCTCTAGCTGCACAAAGTTTGTTGCGTCAACTGTGAGGCTACCGGCTCGTTCGGTGCGAGCGGAAGCGGAGATAGTGCTATTGGACAGGGAAAGGCGTTCGGCACCTCGAATCAAGATGTCGCCTGCCCTGCCGGTGCCGTTGGTTGCCGCAGAAATTTGAGAGCCGCCGCTAAGCGTTAGTGTGGGAGCTTGTAAGCTAATTTGCTGAGAATTGCCAGCCGCCCCACGATTGACGGTGCTGTTGATACCGCTGCGCTGGGTCAAAGAGATACGCTCGTTTGAGCGTATCTCAATGCTGCCAGTGTTGCCTTGCCCTGAAGTGCTGGAGGTAATTTGAGCGCGATCGGTTAAACGCAGACGATCGGTGTACAGCGCAATTCTACCGCCATCTCCTGTAGAATTGGTTTCTGTATTGGCAAACAGACCACTGCTCGCGTTGACATTGGCGATCGGACCTCTGCCAAATTCTCTCAGCCGCTGGGTGTAGGCGGGATCTGTTCCTGACAGAGTAATGGAATCGCGGACATTTAAGACAATATTTCCGGCTCTGCCAGCGTTAGACGTATTTGTAATGATCTGTCCTCCTGCCAGCGCTTCCAGAGCATTTGCTGTAATCCAAATATTGCCACCATTGCCCCGGTTTTCAGTTTGAGCGGTGATCACACCGCCATCGGTAATGCGTAGCCTCCCAGTATCGACTGAAATATCCCTGGCTTGCCCAGTCGCCCCAACTTCGGTAATCGTTAAGATGCCGCTAGAGATACCGGCTGTTTGTAATCGATCTTGACTAGTAGTCGGAACCAAAGGAGCATCAGATGAGAAATTCAGCGGATTAACTGCTGGAAATGGCAGTTCAATTGCACTCACACCAGAGAGGTTGACTGACTCAGATGCATCAATGTCAATCCGGCCTCCAATGCCTTGTCCACCGGGAAGGGTATCAGTTGCTCTAAATACGCCTGCAACGATCTGAGCACCATTGGTCAGAGACAACGACTCGGTTTGAATCTCAATATTGCCTCCCTTACCAATCGCACCAGGTTCAATCACGCTGCGAATGTTGCTGAGATTCGCTAGCGCCAGATCTCCATCGATTTGCAGGGAAAGATTGCCGGCATTCCCCCGCCCAAATGTAGAAGCAGAGAGTTCAGAGACATCAGTCATTGCCAGCGAGCCAGCTCGAATCGTCATCCCACCGCTATTCCCCTGTGCTGCTTGACCGATCTGGTTTAGAATCGCACTCGTGACCAGGTAAGTTGTTTCCCGATTGCCGTCAATGCGTCTCAACACATCAGTGCCGCCTAGCGTAATAGCCCCCTGAATGTCGAGATTAATTTCACCCGCATCGCCTTGACCATAGCTGCTAGCCGCAATTTGTCCCCCATCTACTAACGATAGCGATCCGCCGTCAATTCGCACGGTGCCACCGTTCCCTATGGCTTCTCGATCAACCAGGTTGAAAATACCGCTTGAGCGAGAATTGGGAAAAACCCCAGCATTACTGCCTGTGATGCTGGGAGCCCTGCCAGAGATGCGATCGAGCTGCCCCGAAATGACGATTTCATTCTGAACGGCCACGTCAATATTGCCCGCATTTCCCTGAGCTGCCGGAGTAACGTCACCATTCAAAAATTCGATGGGTGCTTCAACATTCGTCTCCAATCTGCCGCCGTTCACCAGATAAAGCGAGTCTGCCCGGATCACAATATCACCACCATTTCCGATGGCTCCACTGCTGACATTGCTGCGGGCAACACTGGGACTGCCCCCCGCAAAGAGATCTCCTCGATCAAACGAGACGCGTCCACTGGCATAAATTGCAATATTCCCGGCATTGCCTTGCCCAGCAGTGCTGGCATGCAGCACACTAGACCTTGTCGCTGTTAGAGTATTGGTATTAATCACAATACTGCCTGAATTTCCCTCTGCTTGCTCATCTAATCCAGCCAGAATGCTGCTATCCTCCAGACGAATATTGCCGCTGGCATTTAAAGCAATGCTCTGCGGGGAGCCATTTCCGGTTCCCGTGATCTCTGCATTCAGGGTACTGCCAAACAGATAAATGTTTTCAGCGTTGACGCTGAGACTACCGCCTCGCGCGCTGCTCACATCAACCCTGCTTGAGTCCAAAACGATGTTTCGCCCAGATGTTAGGGTTAGAGTTCCGCCCTGTCCTGCCTCTGCTGAAGCTTTAATAGAACTATCGACCGATCCAAAAGGATTGAGAATTATATCCCGTCCGGCGATTAAAGCGATCCGGCCCGCATTTTCTGTATCAGACGAGGTATCGATGAAGCTACTGGACAAGAGAATATCGCCTCGGGCATCCACGATGACTGTGCTGCCATTGCCTGCAAAACCACGAGCGTCAATCCCATTGCCAACCAGGTTCCCGCGCCGAAGCAGTCCCTGACCTGTGATGGTGATCGAGTCGGGCGGCAAGTTTGCTTGGGGACTGTATTGATTGGTTAAATACACTAGTCCGTCTGGCGGCACCATGAAAACATCGCCAATCACAATTTCGGCGCGGGTGGGCTGAGGGGTGAGCGTTGCCGAGTCCGGCAGAAAAGCATTATCAAAAAAGACGTCTAGCTCTGGAGTTAGCCGGGCTAACTCGGAGGATGCGATCTTCTCGGGGGATACGCCCGCTCGGATATCCAGCGTTGCTTGCCGACTGCCATCAATGGACAAAGGTGTCCCGTTGGATAACGCAAGGGTTTCTCGCAGATATCCAGCCCGATCGAGCGAGGTTTCAGGTTCGCTGATCACAGCAGTCCCGAGATTCACCGAGCCACCCGCAATAATGTGCAGAGAAGCCCCCTCGTAGTTATTAAAACTTACATCACCCAGCGATCTAATCACAGGATCAAAAGGACTGAATAGATTGCCCAATTCACCGTTCAGCTGCTCAATCCGAAAGTTGCCACCGCTCCAATAGTGAGCATCTCCACCAACCGGATGGGCCGATCGTAAAATCATATCTCCACCCGAAAACAACCCGCTCTGCGAATGATTTAAGGCAAAGATATCAATGACTTGATTTCCCTGCACCCACAGTTCGCCGCGGGCTGCGGCGATCACAGGAGCCGTCAAACTATCTTGAATTCGGACCGTGTCCTGCGCTTGCAGCGTTAAATGGTTGCCTGCCCAGAGTTGTCCCTGTAGCTCCAAATTTCGCCCTGTCAGGGTCAAATCTTGTCCAACTTGCAAGCGGCCAGCGTTAGTAATTGTCCCCGTTTGTGCGGCAATCTGGTTGAACAGAAGGGCACTCGGATCAATTGCTAGCAGGCTGCTCTGCTCTGGGGATGTAGCGCTAAAAAAGCCATGGCTGCCGAACTGAAACGCATTGGCAGTGGTTGCCAAAAAGGAACCGCTGACGTCTAAACGCGCATTGGGACCAAACACAATGCCGTTAGGATTCAACAAAAACAGATTGGCTGCTCCATCTACGCCTAACATCCCAGAAATCTGAGAGGGAGTTGTGCCTGTGACGCGGCTAAAAATATTGGTGATTCCAGCTGGATTGTGGAAATAAAGCCGCTGTCCCTCGCCAACATTGAATTCCCGAAAGCTGTGAAATAAATTAGAACCTCGACTGGCTCCACCTTCAAGCCGATCGGCTCTACTCCCATTGATTAGCACATCAGACGTAACGCGAGAACGCTCGTTGCCAAGGGTCTCATCGGGCATCACTTGGGCGCGAACAGGAACGGTAGTAAATCCCAATTTTAGAATTAAAGAGAAGCCAGCAAGCTGAGTCAGATTGCGAATCATATCGAGACGCTTCCAGTCTTGATTCATGTAAACATACCACCCAAAGGCTTAGAACAGTTTAGAGCGCAAATCTAGTCATAGTTCTAGCGCAACAAGATATTAAAGCTTCCTCTGGTTAACTTGCCCAATCGATCAGAGACTTTAAATTCAAAGCGATCGGATTTTACAAAACTGCCCAAATAAATTCCATCCTTATTTCTCCAGAATAATTTGGAGTTCCAGAATGCCTCAAAGAAATCATTGGTGAGGTTCTGCGTTATTTGGATAGTCGTATTATTCACTGTGTTATGTAGAAGAATTTCATCATCATTGTCATCAAACTGCTGCCATATAATTAAGGAATTTGCAATTTTTGCATCGGTATCATCTAATGAATTATCAGTCAGCTGTTGCACCGAATTGCGACTGGCATTGAAGAAAAATATTTCATGATCATTACCATCGAACGTTTTCCAGGCTGCGTTTGCGTTTGCGACACTATCGAATCTAGAGTCTGATTGATTGTATACATCATCTGCAGTTAGTTGAACTTTGGCGGTCGTTTTGCTGTTGTAGGAATACAGTTCAGCATCAACACCATCGAAGCTACTCCAAAAGATATTGGCGTCAGATATATTTTGGAAATTATTAAAGCCAAGTTCTGTGAAAGGACGTGAAACTCTTGTAGCAAAATCATAGATAAATAGCTGTTTTCTCTGGATTGATGAGGGAAAACCAGACCAAACCAAACCATTATCCAACCAACCTTCAAACGAGTTATTCAAATTATCATCGGTAATCTGAGTCGTTAAACCCGTAGATTGATCGTATAGAAATAGCTCATTATCATTCCCAACAGAACGCTGCCAGACAATTTTAGAGTTTTCAGATTTTACAATGCCATGACTTCCAACATCGGTTAAAGCTGTATTCATTCCTGTCGTAAAACTATAGAGAAAAAGCTGATTTTCTCCAAACAGCATTCCATCTCTCCAGACAACAGCTGAATCAAAAATCGGCTCGAAGCTATTGCTATCACCAACTCCAGAGATCGGCGTAGTAGTCGCTCTGCTCACATCGTAGAACAAAAGCTGAGACAATTCTCCTACAACGCCATTTTCCCAGAAGATTTTGTCATCGTTCACTGCCTCAAACAGCCCCAGATCGGTTAATTGAACCGTTTGATTGACCGCAGGATTGTAGAAGAATAGCTGACCCGAACTAAAAAATCTGCTTCGACTCCAAACGACCCCAATTGCTGTGACCGACTGAACTGTGTTTTCAATCAGATCGGTAGTATCGTCTGTTGCTAGCTGCGTTGCATTTTTTTGAGATCGGTTATAGAAAAATAGCGTACTGATATTTCCAGCTACACTCTGCCAAACAACGCCTGCATCTGCAACAATCTCTAACTTGTCGTCTGTTTTGTTGTTAGAGAGTTGTCTGACTGATTGGGTGAGATCATCATACAGAAAGATTTCGTAATCATTTCCGTCAAACTCCTCCCACACAATCGTTGATTCCGATCGCTCGAAGCCACGAACGTTCCTTTGATTCAGCTGCTTACGCCTTACTGTATGGGTGTAGCTTAATCGCCTACTATCAATATCTGCCTGAGTAAATTGAGCATTGACCCTTAACGGTTTTCCCTTCAGTGTTAGTCTTCCTGCTTCCGGTAAACGAGTCAAGGTATATGTAATCTTATTGGGCTGCCCTGTGCTGGAGAACCTAAGCATTTTCCGAGAGAGTGCAGCTGTTTTTCCTTGCCTCAAACTCAAACCCGTATTCAACAACGGAGAAATGTTTGACCGTGAAAAGAGCTGGAGCTGATAGCTCGTGCTTTGACGACTACGAGAAGAAACCGCTACATAATACGTTCCCGGACGGAGCGTTCTATTTATCTGTTCGTTATTTAGTCCAAGACGCTTTGACCTAGCAATCATGCTTCCCTGTGCGTTTAAGAGTGCTACAGATGCATTGGTTTTTAAATGACTTAAATGGAGGTCAAAGCTGCTTTGACTAGCTTGACGAAACTGGTAAATATCTTGCCGATCTTTTCCTCCAATTGCTTCTTTTAAGACTCGCCTTCCACTTGAGATTAAAATTTGCTTTGCTTCACCTAAAGTATTACCAGATTCTTGAGCCATGATTCCCTTCTTTAAAAGCAACCTTTGCACTAGAAGTTTCTGAATGTTAAAATTTAGATTCTCTTTAAAAGCAGAGAGAGCATCACAGCCATTTTCCGGTAGAATGTGCTTCGTTTCACCATAAACGTATCTAGATATGAGAAATTTAGCCCTTTACTGAGACTGAGCTCGACCGCTGCACAAAGACACTTCAATCTGTTGAATCGCTTGAGTTATCTTAGGGGAGGGCGGATCAATCGAATACAGCACTTGCAGAGCATCCGACCATAAGTTTTGGTTTGCAAAATACTGAGCTTGCTCCATCGCAATCCCCTCCTTGCTAGCCCTATCTGCACTAGCCTCAGCTTCAATCTCCTGGATCTGAGCAGCGATCGGCACCCGCTGATCAAGCTCCATCACCTGAAATACAAACGACACATTAGCATTAGACTGTCCCAGTAGCTCCCACTGATAAATTTGTCCAGGCAGCAGCGCAGGACCGCTATAAACAACGCTGTGCTGTTGCGGATTGAGTGTCTGTCTCCACAAAATATCCTGACCGCCTAATACACGCAGTTGAATTTGCTCAACAGCGCCCTGCCAGATGAACAGAGGACGATCGCTCCAGATGGTATCAGTTTCAACTAATCCTGGTGAGATGGGGCAGAATCCACCACTTCGAGATAGCCCCGGACTTCTGGTGCGTCGTCTGTTAAAGGTGCTAATAAACGTGTCAATCGCAGTTTCAGTCGAGATATCCGGCATGCGAGAACGCGGAGGCGAAGGCTGCTGTGCTAAGACGGGCGTGGTTGGAACGGGGCTAGCCGAAACAGGATAGCTAGCGATACCGATGGTAGCAATCATCATGCCACCCAAAAGAGCACGTTGAAAATCAAGCATGTTTACTCCACAGCGTTGGTAGTACATAAGCCAGAAACAGAATTGAGGGGAGCGCCCAAGGCAGCAAGATCCCCGCACTGATATAGAGCTGCAATGCCAATAGACCATATCCTAGAACAGCAGCCGCTAAACCAAGTGTGTATTGCCATCGCTGCTGATGTCGTTTTCGCCGAGCGCGTTTCAGCAGCGATACCGTTGCCAATCCTAAAGGAGCAACTGAAAGCACCAACCATAGACTAGGAATCGGCATGACGACACGCTGGTTCAGGAACTGGTAGATCGCATAAGCATGAATTTCACTGCCGGTTAGGTGATCTAAATAATCGGGTTCATTGCGGCTGGTTCCCAACGGAAACACGGCTGCACTATTATCCCGCCGCAGCTGACTTTGCCAAAACTGCATCGCCAGCGGCAGGTCATGGTAGTCTCGATGGTCCTCAGTGACATGGCCTGCCTCTGCATAGCCTCCAGAGCCAATCAGGACAATTTGATCGGCAGAGCGGAGCTGCAAAGTCGGATCGGCTCGCAATCGGTGAGCCGCAATCCGGTCGTAGACACGATCGGGCGGAACTGAGTAATCAATAATCGGCTCTAGAGTGGATACGTTTAGCCAGTTAAAAATCCAGGTGGAAATTGGGTTGAAGCGCAATTCTCGCAGAAACTGCAGCTTAGAACTAGATTGGAGGTGTTGGTCAATTGAGTCAAGCAGTTGAATTCGCAGATCCGCTTCAGGGTTGGTAAAGTCTAGTTTTGGCAGAGACAGAGACAGCTCTCGCTTGGCTTGGTGTGCTAGCGTCAGTAAATAGCCAAAGGGGCAAGATTGGCGGCAGTCCTCATCGGGGTAGGGAAGCGTCAAGTAGGCGGGTAAAATGTCCGCATATCCCTGCAAACTCCAGTGATGTTGCGCCAGATTGCGCTTGGCAGCAGTGAAGACTCCATCTTCCTCATAAACTTTTTGCTCCTGCGGGTTGTCTGTTCGGTATAATGTTCCAAACACAAACCAGGTTTGATGTTTTTGAGCAGCAAGCCGCATTTTTTCGGCCAAAATTGCATCGGTATCTGGCTGTGCATCTTCAGGTTTGAACAAATAATCAATCCCAACGATCTGGAGCTGAGCATTGCGGCTGGAAAGCAAGTCAATCAGTTCAGCCATGTAATCGGTCGGCATCGGCTGGGCTGGTTTCTTTAACCGATCTTCAATATCTTTGACCGACTGATCATCAATTTGAATCAACGCAACCGGTGGAACCGCTTGCTGTCCTATCCCGATAGGCGGCACCTGCCCAGAAGCGTTGCGGTAGATAGCCTGTACAGCAACTCGTGTATTCAACAATGCACTTTGAACAGGCGGCAAAAGACTGAGCAGTAAACACAGAACCAACGCGATCGCCTGCGTCAACTTGGGAAGCCAACGTTTCCAGTGAGGAGGCGAAAAACGGAACGGAGTTGCACCGGGATGACAAAACAGCGAAGGAATCAAATAGGCTGAAGGATAAGTATTGATTTTGTTGAGCTTCAGAATTTGACAGGCAGCGAGCAGACATGCCTGCACATCTTTATAGCGCGCTAGATTCTGTAAAAACTCTGCTAAGAACTCCTGTGCAACTCGGTTGTGGATCGGTTCGCGCATGATGGCAACTTGGCTCAGCCCCACGCGATCGATCAGGGATTCAGCAATATTTAACCCTTTGCAGGAATTGAACAATGCAAACTGCAATCCTCGCACTCTAGCCAGGTTAAGGGGGGCTTCGATTTCGCTGATATACATCGTCACACCGGGAGCAATTCCCAACTCGCCGCCGCCGACCTGCGCTTCGTTGCTATGCCCCGCGAACAGCAAAATATCCCATCCTTGCTCATCGGCAATTGCCTCCAGAATGGCGGTTTTAACTTCCAGTGAATTTTGTCCCCGCTGCCACCCGACAAACTGCACCTCTGCAATCCGAGCCAGCGCTTGCACAGCCTCTCGGTCAGCTTGGAAATTTAGCCCGGTCTCATCTCCCAAAATCAGCAATACTCTGGGTCGTCCCTGCCGCAGTTTAGGAGTGACTCGCTCCTGATGAATGTTGGATGGAGTCCGAACTAGCTGAATCCCGCCCACCCCAAATTCTGCCCCGATTTCCCAAGCCTCCCAGGGAAACCTAGATAATTCCAATGGATTGCAGGTCAAAAACACCTGCACGCCTGAAGCGCCCGCCGCTACTTGTTCGGCGGCTTGCCGACCCGCACGAGCAATTTCTGTGCGAATTTTGAGTAATTCCCCACTGCCAAGCCATTGATGAAACTCAGACATTAATTCTGCTTCCGCCCGCACCAATCGGCCATGCCAATCGATCGACCCCATGCTGCCACTGATCGATCGGCCGCGCAGCGGTGGCTGAGGTGGTAAAGGCTGAGAGTAATCTGGCAAAAGTAGATTCTTGTAATAGCTTAAATAAGCCCATTGCCAGTTTTCATAGCATTCCGTTAGCGTAGCTGGGTAATTCAACGTGGCATCTCGTCGCTGTTCTTGTCCCCAGGACAACTCAAAAAAACAAACCGACTGCTGAACCAGCTGAACTTTTAGTCGCAGAGTAATTGGCATAGGCATAGCATCAAAGGCGCGGGAAAGATCAGCTAAAGAAGCTCTGGTTCTGGATTAAATTCATATATGAGGCTACTGATGATCGCTTGATTCAGGCTGATCGTAATCTGAAATTGCTCATTCCATTGATCGATTACCTGTGCATAGAGATAACTGTTGTTACTCCGTTCTTCTAAAGTTTCCTCAACTAGAATCTGAGCCGTATCTCTTACCTCAAGTTTGATGCCAAACGGAGGACGAGCATTGGGTTGGGCACCTAAGACGATCAATAAAACCCACTCTGCCGCTGAATCAGAAGCTGAAGCTGGGATAGTCCAAACAAAGGTGTGTAACCGTAAATCTAGATTTTCCCACTGTAGGTCTTGATACGTTCCCTGCGCCTCAGGGGGAATTTGGATGCCTCCTGCAGCCAAATCTGCTCTGATTCCCTCCAAGCCCCTCAAACTCCGAAAAGCAGAAACAGCGTTCGGCATCAGCATCAGGGAGAGCGCCTGAGCCGCAGTATCCAACTGGTCACGCAGCCAGAACGCTGCGTTAATCACTGCTTGGCTAGCAGCAGACTGCACGATTAGCTCTGAAGATAGCCAGTTCATTAGGTCTCGACTCTTTAAAAGCCTTGCGC
Organism: Phormidium tenue FACHB-886; assembly: GCF_014764505.1. Taxonomy (GTDB): domain Bacteria; phylum Cyanobacteriota; class Cyanobacteriia; order Elainellales; family Elainellaceae; genus FACHB-886. Next base: position 3,369 of record NZ_JACXWX010000027.1, on the reverse strand, counting down.
CTTCATCCCAAGTGAGCACCTGCCACAGGGTGCGTTGTTGACTTCGGAGTTGGGGAAGGACAGCGGTAATTTTTTTTTTCAAGGCAAGTATCGTCTCAGCGGCAGGAGCAGATGGAGTAGCAAACGGCAGAGCGATCGCCCGCGGATCGAGACAGCGCAAGCTCAGCAGCAGCCCATCTGGTTCCAGCCTAAACCACCGTAGCGGCACCGTATAATTCCAATCTGGCTCTATAGGTAGTGAATCAGACTGCTGAGTGATGCTATCGTGGCTGAAGCAACCCCAGACGCGCGCCTGCTCATTCTCTTCCAACACCTCAACTAATACATACCAATGGGCAGCGAATTCAGGCAAATCAAGTACAGCTCTGGGAACGCTGATTTGAGAATCGGTGAGACTGCCAATTGACAGAATACAGAGCTTAAACTCACCGACTTGCAGATTAGACACCGCATTGATTAAGCTAGCGTAGATGGGAGATCGAATGGAACATTGCTCGTCTGTGAGCACCAGTTCGGGTGCACGTTGATGCAGCCATTGCTCCACGCTGAGCAGCGCCAAGGCATTCAGATAAGTCTGCCACTGCTGCTCCAGATTTGCAATGGGCTGACTCCAAGCCATTGCTTGTTGGATCTGGGCTGACGAGAGGGAAATGAGTCCGGACGGCTGAGATTCCCAATCCAGCGGCTCTAAAAATTCTGAGGTGATAGGGTCAGCCATGATTGATTTGTTCTCCTAGCGCATCTAAAAAATGGCAAAGTCTCAGTGCAAATAGGCTGGTCAGAGGTCGATGACGAACTGCGCTGACTTCAGCAACGGTTGCTTGGATCACAGTTTCCACCTCCTCTTGCAGCACTTGCTCCAACCGTTGATCCCATCCTTGGAGGCGGTCGAGGCTCTCAAATTCCCTCACCAACTCCGGCACATGCTTGCACAGAGCCGCTAACCAACGCTGACGAATATCGGTGCGGAACTCGGGGAGCTGCAGCAGGCGGCTCACTTGGGACTGTCCACCCAAGCCGACCCGAGGCGCAATTTCGGTCATTGAGAACCCACGGCAGTGCAGCAGATGCAAAGCAGTCAAAAACTGGCTAGGAGTTCGTTTACGGGGCAGCGTTGTCAGGCGATCGCCCGTAACCAGCTCGATATTTGTATCCAGACTGTTCAGAAATATCTCTCGATAGCGCTGCATTAAATCATTCTGAGCCTCTGTGTCCTCAGTGAGGTCAGGAGCCTGCATCTGGTTTACCCTGGTTTGTAGGGCAGGATCTTCAATTGAGGTAAACTGCGGGGTGCCACCTTTGCGAACAGCAATGCGATACTGACGCAGTTGGGTTGCTAAGGTTTGCAGTTGCTCCAGGACAGCTTCTGGCTGGAGCGAAGGGCTAGAAGCAGGCTGAAGCTGTGCTAAAGTCTGAGCAATTTGAATCAGCTGCTCTAGAGTTGGAGGCTGACAGCGTCCTGCAGCTTGAGTTTGGCGTTGTAGGATTCGCGCGCGACGGTAGATAGCATGATAGCTTTGGAGCAAGTTCATCGCTTGCTCAATTTCGACCTTAGAGAGTGAATAAAATTCGCTGAGAATTCGAGTCAGCTGCTTGGGCTGGGTGTCATTCAGAATCGCCCAATCGCTAATTAGATAGACACCTTGTTCTAGCAGAAATTGCTCTAGTTCATCCTGTTGTCTGACTAAGCGATTCACCCAAGTACTCAGTGCAGCTTTGCTGGGGTCATAATTGTCGAGAATTTTGGTGGCAAGCGATCGATAAGTGCTGGATGAACGATGGGAAGACAAGTCCCGTAGCCCCACGTCATCCAGGACATAGGGCAATAGATCCCTGTGGCTGAAGCCATGCTGACTGCCGAACTGAGCCGCTAGCTGCTGACAGACGGCATCAATTTGATGAGAAATATAGCACCGCAAACAAATTTCTGCCAGATAGTCCGTGCGATCTTTCAAGTCGCTGCCAACCTGCCGCATCCATTCAATACACTGACGCTGAATCAATAGGTCAGGAACGTCGAATTGCCCGATAAATTCAGCAAACTGCTGCTGAAAGAAGCGCTTGGCGTCGGCAACTTCTTCCACCCGGCGCTGCCCGGTTACATCCAGTTTGACAAGCCGCCAATAGCGTGATGGAGATCCCATAGGCGCAGTTTTTCCTCGCTGTCTTTCCTTTCCTACTTCTGGAGACACCAGGTCTATGCAATCCTCATTTTATGCGCAATTCCCTTGGCTTCTATACGATTCCTGTCCATCCGTTAAAGGTGCATGGTCTATCTAAGATTATCTAAGCCAGATGCAGGTCTTACAGTGCCTTGGCTGAAACAAAACTCAATTTAGGACTTATGCATTTTGTGATGGGAAGTAGGCGAAGCCAGTTACTGTCTAGAGAACTCTTGACTGAGGCAGATATCTCTAAAAACATTGACGCACAAGTTTCAGAGTCAACAGGCTATCTCCGCGCTTCACGCTGCCTGCTGGTTCTAGATAATTTTGATGCACTGCTGTGCAGCTAAACATTGAGCGGGCAGTATCGACCTGGATGTGAAAAACTGTCAGGACTGAGTATTCAACTTGAGGGCAGCTGCCCCTACTTGATAGACTCAGTAGATCGCAAATTCATCAGGGAGCCGGTAAATAGATAGCTGTGATGGGTGGGAAATGCCGTTCAACCGAAACTGTCAGAACTGGGTAGCCGACTTGAGGGCAGAAGCCCTGACTTGATAGACTGGCTACTACCCCAATCTCTGCTCCATGAACGCTCTATGAACTGCCCTGATTGTGGCTCAGCCCGCATCACCTGCTTGCAACGTACGACAAACCTGGGTTATGCCATGTTTCGCTGCAGGGGTTGTCGTCGCACCTTCAACGAACGGACTGGCACACCCTTCAACTTTATCGAGGTGCCCACCGATATCGTGTTCCAAGTTCTGCTGTGCCGGTTGCGCTACAAGCTGAGCTTTCGAGATATTGCCGAATTCTTCCTGCTGCGAGGGTTTGAGTTCACCCATGAAACCGTGCGCGACTGGGAAGAACGCTTTACTCCTCTATTTGCTCAGCAGTTGCGTGCCAAACGCCGAGGGAAAGTAGGCAGAATCTGGTTTGTGGATGAGACGTACATCCGTGTCAAAGGTCAGTGGTGTTACTTGTACCGAGGCATTGATGAGAACGGAGATTTAGTCGATGTGAGGTTGAGCGAGAAACGGGACATGGAAGCGGCAAAAGCGTTTTTTGCTCAAGCCCATGAGGTCGCCCAACACTTCCCACAACAAGTAGCGACGGATGGACACAGGAGCTATCCCAGAGCGATCGAGGAAGAACTGGGAAAAGGGGTTGAACACGAGGTCAGAAATTGCCGAGGGAATCCGAT
>NZ_JACXWX010000026.1 GCF_014764505.1 Phormidium tenue FACHB-886 | reverse complement strand
CATTTACTACATCTTCGCTTAGCTTGGGTGAATGGGAGATTCGATTCCGTCTTTAGTGATCTCCCTCTGACCCCCACGCTGTACTCCCCCAACCGCTAGATGCGCCCCGAAATTTCTTTATGTGACCTACATCGCCACAACCCCCGAAAGCTCTGGAAGGCTTGACGAGCGAAGAATTCACTCAGCAGTATTGGGGTGGCAGGCGAATCCGCTCTGATTGGAGGATTAGTTCATCTGTGCAGCATGTTAAGGAAGATTGATATGAGTACAGATGATGCACTAATGAACCCGGTCGTTTAGATTGCGGCAATCCTGGTTCGCATTCGTGCTTTAACTTGGGCGTAATCTTCAGCGTCATCCACAATTGCTGCAATCGCTAAACTTCCTAGCCCAATGTGCAGCATATAGCACTGCATCCGCTGTTCAAAGTTGCACAGATCTAGCTGTTTCCCTTCAGACCATTCCTGCCAAAGTTTTTTATAGGGAATGCCTTCAGACCAGAACTCTAGATAAGCAATATCATAGACAAAATCTCCCAGTCGAGACTCTGCCCAATCTAAAACTCCTGTAACTTTTCGCCCATCCGACATAACATTATCGAAACTAAAGTCACCATGCACCCAACACTTCATCCGGGAACAGAGCGGTAAATACTCCTGAATTACGCAGGAATACACTTCACAAATCTTCTGCTCCATACAGGTACGCTCGAACAGTTCTCTCCAAGTAAATGAAAGTTTTTGGTTATAGAACGATAGAAGGTAATTCTTCCAAGAACTAAAGCGACCATTTCCAGAAGCATCTGTCAACCCCCAGCCTGAGTAATGTGAAACATCGAACGTATGGATCTTATACAAAGCCTCGAATAAGCTCGGCAGAACGCTTGAGATATTATTGCAAGCTCTAAGCGTCTGTCCAGCACAACGCTCAGTAATCGCATAGTAATAATGCTCATCAGAACGATCAGCGCATGGCACAATTCCAAAAGAACCGCACTTAATCACCTTGGGAATCGGTAAACCTGTTGAGGCAAGCTGTTGGTAGGCAAACGCATCCTTTTGAAAATCCTCTTGGTAAGCATTGAGCCGAATCACAAATTCTTTTCCACCAACGCTAAATAAAAGAGCTTGTGAAAACATTCCGGCCCCGATTAAATTCACATTTGATGCTTCCAAATTAAAGTGAGACTGAAGAAAATCTGTCACTACTGCTGCATCAATCATTGGCTGCAAATACTATGGCGCTATGCGTCCAGATTAAAATTCTTTTTTTAGAGCCTCACTATGTAAGGCTCTTAGAATTGTCTTAACGTATGCGCGCAGAACTATGCTTTATTCAAGTTACAGGGCTTTGCGCTCAAATAAACTAAAGTATTGTTTAGAAACCAAACTCAGCCCGGCTTCTAAACAATACTTTGAAGTCTATTTTAGTAATAGCTGCCTTAAAAGCAGCCTGAGAATGCAGCAGTTAGCCTCCAGCGTGAAACATCGTCAAACTGATTGCCGTAAATATGAGAACAGCGATCGTAGCACGTCGCCAACGTTTTGAAAGCAAATGCTGCAAAAAATTTCCTGCTGACTGCACTTGCATCGTTAATTTAGCAGGTGCATTGTTTTTGCTAGAAGTTGTTTTGATTCGCTCAGCCCATTCTTCAAATTGCTTGCGATATGTCAATATTTCGTCGGCAGACAAACTCTCAGGGGTATCTACCCAAATCCACGCTGGATTAACACCCAGGTATTTTGCCTTCAAAAAGTCAAGATATTGCTCTCCAACCATCTCCAGCCTCGACAGGACACCACCAAATGCCTCTTTATTGACACCTGCAATTGCAGGCGCTCCAGTTACTGGAAAGCTAACCAATCGATTTTGCAGGCGGTTACCATTGGGGCAATTGAACAACGTTGGGTAGCCCCAACCATACAGCACTAGTTTCGTAACCTCTCTAAGTTCCGCATCACCGTCGATCATATCTAGCCACCGCCCGTCTTACAAGTCTCTTTGATACCGCTTACAGATAACCAAAGATCTCTCCGGCAGACCCAGATAGGCTTGACTGAAACTTCATCTGTCTTCAATCCACCGTTGCTTGGAGCGGCAACCAGACTGAGAACGTACTGCCAACTCCCAGCGCTGAGCGAAAGGAAACCCTGCCGCCATGCAATTCTGCTAACTGCTTCGACAGTGCCAGCCCTAATCCCGATCCCTCATACTGACGATCGCTAGCATCGTCGATCTGCTGGAAGGATTGAAAGAGCAAGTGCTGTTTTTCTGGTGGAATCCCAACGCCCGTATCATTGACCTCAAGCACTACGAAGCAAGCATCTGATGCTAAGCAAGCAGACGACCCGTCTGTTACCTCCACGGGAAGGGTATCTGCTTCTAGTTCTGACTTCGATGCCAACCGGCTGCTGAGCGTTATCTTTCCTCCTTCCAGCGTAAACTTCACAGCATTAGATAGGTAGTTGAGCAAGATTTGGAGGATGCGCTGCGGGTCTACCACAATAGACTCAACCGCAACGGGTAGCTGTAAGGAAATCTGTTGCTGTTTCGAGTTCGCTCGAACTTCAACGACCTCGATCGCGTTTTGGCAGAGTGCGGCAACATCAACGATCGTTTTATTGAGTTCCTGTTTGCCCGCCTCGATCTTGGCGAGGTCTAGCAGATCATTAATCAGAGACAGCAAATGATCGCCATTGTTATGAATCAGGGATAGGTACTGTTCCTGCCGCTCATTAAGAGGACCAAAATGCTGCTGGAGCAGCACACTCGACAGACCCAGAACCGATGTCAGGGGAGTACGTAGCTCGTGGGAAACATTGGCAAGGAAGTTGGACTTAAATTTATTTAGCTCCTGCTCTTTAGCTAAAGATTTCCGCATCTCCTCTTCGGCTTGCTTACGCTGAACAAATAAGCCAAGCTCGGTGGAAGCTGTAATTAGCTCAATGAGCCGGTTGTCTTCTTGGCGAGCTTCAGACATATAAAATACAAGGACAGCGATGACCTCATCGTTTGCCAAGAGAGGAATGCCCAACGTTGCCTTCAGCCCTGCCGCGAGCGCCAGCTGCGCCCGCTTATAAATGCTATTTTTCTGTAGGGAAACATCCTGATGCCATTCAGGCTGCCTTGAAACCCAGACGCGTCCGGGAATCCCAACATCTCTAGGAAAGCTAAATGCACTACTCTGCCGCCTAAAGTCATGTAGATGTTCAGTTTTGCTATACCAAGCAGAACTGCATTCCATCACCGTCTTATCTGCGCTAGGAACCCAAGCTTCCCCAAACTCCCATTGTGTCGCTTCACAAACCTTTTGGAGAGCAACCTCTAGGGCAGAATGAAAATCAGGGGAAGCCACAATTGCATGAGTCACCGTTTGCATCAGTTGGCTATCTTGCTCTGCTGATTTACGCTCGGTAATATCTACGCAAGACCCCGTAAAACCCGCTAGTACGCCGTTTGGTAGAAATCGCGGAACACCCGTTTCTAGTATCCAACGATATGCACCATCTGCCCGTCTTAATCGGTACTCAATGGTGTAAGACGACTGGGTATCAAGTGCTGCGGCAAAGGTTTTAGACCAGTATTGCTGATCGTCTGGATGTAGCCCTTGCTTCCACCCCTCACCAATTTCCTGCTCGCGCGATCGTCCTGTAAAACGCAGCCAAGTTTGGTTATGGAACATCGACTGCTGATCCGAGCCATTCACCCACATGAGAACAGGCGCACTATTGGCCATCGTTCGAAACCGCTCTTCACTCTCGCGTAGAGCCGCCTCACTGCGCCGAGCTTCATCCCGCAGACGCTCTGACTCTACCAGTTTTCGCCGCAGCTCAAGCTGTGCTACAACTTGACGACCCAAGGCACGCAGCGCTTCAATTTGGTTAGAACTCAGCTCACGCGGCATAGAGTCAGTCACGCAAATCGATCCAAGGGCATAACCCTCAGCAGTGAGCAAAGGAACACCTGCATAAAACCGAACGTGGGGCTCGCCTGTTACTGCAGGGTTGTCTGCAAAACGTTCATCTGTCAATGCATCAGGAACGATGAGAATTTTGGGCTGTAGAATCGTGTGGCTACAAAATGCGATGTCGCGTGTTGTTTCCACTGCATCTATACCCAGCTTAGATTTGAACCATTGACGCTGAGCATCTACTAAGCTAATGAGGGCAATTGGGGTAGCGCAGATGCTAGCCGCTAATTTTGTCAGATCATCAAAGGCAACTTCAGGTTCGCTATCCAGGATTTGATACTGGTAAAGAGCGTTGAGCCTGGCAAATTCATTAGCGGGCAGCGGCGCGATCTGCATAACTTTTTCAAGAACTCAATCAGTAAGGGCAGGTTTATCGTCTGGCACTCAACATAATGGTGTTAGAGTTCCCATTTAAGGCGGTCGAATTCAAACGGTACTCAGGAGTAAATCCTCTCAAAGTAGGTGTAACTTGCAATGAAAAGTGCCAAAGCTAGCAGGATTACCTTGCAGCGTAGCTGAGCCCTTCTGCCTAAAGCGAGAGTTGATTTAACCTAAATTTCGCACCTTTGCATTTTTGTGTCTATGCGCACAATCACAATGCGCAAAATCACAAATTACAGGCTCCGGCAGCACAAACCACTGCTAAAACCCGTTTACCTCGTTTTTAGAGCGCTCACGCTCAAATAGAAGGGTGGCTTTTCGCTATGTACTGCCTTCTACGGGACACACAACAAAAAACCATCTCACACGATTGGCGATCGCTATATTGATCGCTTACTTCAGTCCTGCTTCTTCTGAGGCAGTCAGGGCTAGCCCTGTCCAGTCGATATCGCCCTTACCGTGGGCAACCGCTGCTATTAACCGATCGTGCAATAAACTGGCGAGTGGTAGCGGCATTTGCTGTTCACGGGCGGTTTGCAAAACCAGCGTCACATCTTTCAGTCCCAAAGAGAGCTTGAACCCTGCAGGTTCATATTGCTGTTCAGCAATCATACGCCCGTAGTTCTGATAAATCGGACAGGCAAATAGAGTTTGACCAAATAGCGCTGCAATTTGAGTGCGATCGATGCTGTTTTTCTCTGCCAGGGTAAATGCTTCTGCCATGGCTTCGATCGCCGAAATAATTAGAAAGTTACCGGCAAGTTTCACAACGTTTGCCGCGGCGGCGGTCTCTCCAAAATCAAATATCCCTTGCCCTAAGCAATCCAGGATAGGTCGAACTCGATCTTTGGCGACGGGCTTCCCCGAAAGAGCAATCCATAATTTCTTGGCGGCTGCGGCATCTGGACGACCAAATACAGGCGCAGCTAAGTAATGAGATTGCTGTTGCTCATGCTGTTCTGCCAGTTTTTTGGCAGTCGCAGGGGAGACAGTACTCATCGAGAGATGGATTCCATTAGCTCCCACCGCTTGAAGAATGCCATCGTCCTGCAGAACGACAGATTCTAGCGCCTGATCATTAGCCAGCATAGTGATGACCACATCACCCGATTCAACTACCTCAGCCGGATGATTGACTACTTCAGCACCTCTTTCAAGCAGTGGCTTGGCTTTCTCAGGCGATCGATTGTAGACCCGGAGCCTGTAGCCCGCATCCAGTAGATTGGTTGCCATTGGCAATCCCATATTTCCTAAACCAATGAAGCCGATCGACTCACTCATACTTTCCTTATGCTGGTAATGAGATTTTTTCTGTGTGGAAGATGAACCAATGGGGGATGACCCACAGCTATAATAATAGGAATAATAAAGTTATTGTTTTACCATTTGAGTAAAGCTTAATAAACACCCCACACTGAATCAAACGCTGATTGGAGCAGCCAATTTCAGCGAACCTTTTTACTAAAAACTAGATATGAAAACACAGCACGAACAACGCGCTAAAACATTCGCCGCCCTCGCTGACCCGATTCGACTTCAGATTATTGAAGTGTTATTGAGCTGTGAAGAAATGAGCGGTTCAGATATCGCAGATAAGCTTGGGATCAGCTTGGCGCTCTTTTGCCACCACTCTAAGACGCTAGCCGAAGCTGGACTGCTCGAAAAGCGCAAAGAAGGACAAACGAAGTATCATTCGCTGAATCGATCGCTGCTAGCGAATTGCTTAGACAGCTTCTCAATTAAGTGAATCATTCACATAAGCACATTGAAAGCTAATCCGTGTCGTCTGGCAAAAAGATACAACACAGATTAGCTATTTAATCTTGGCTCAACCTCGAGTTCAATCTCGGTCTAAAGTGAGCGACGAATTCAACATGGAGGGCAATTGAAGCCAAACTGATGATTCACCCGCTGCGACTATTGCTTGCCTTCAGATATCTCTAGAAGATCGGGCGTGGCAATGAAGCCGAAGTAGATCGCGGCAGCAGAAGTTACTGCATGGAGCCAAACGTCATGACCAAAGATGGGAATCAAGCCAAAAGTAGTATTAGCTACAGGCAGCAGCCCCATTACAGTAAGCACAGCATAGAAAATGCCCAAGATTCCACTGTATAGACGAGCACTATCTAGCGCAATAGAGGCAAGAATTCCTAAAACGCCAACTGTCAAATGAACGAGATTATGCAAGAGGTTGATGGGGAACAAGCCCAATAGATAGCCGTATCCGGCAGTAAATCCTAAATCTGCTCCATCTGAAGCTGTAGGCACTTGAACTAGACTTGGTACGAAGCCCATGATACCTACTAGCAAAAAGAGAATACCGACAGTCAAGGCGAAATATTGCACTGGTTTCACGATTAAATCTCCCACTACTTAAACAACAAAAAACTTTATAGCAGTTCACACGTAATTCAGATTGTAATAATTCAATCACTTCCTTTCCTCTTCTTAAGGAATAGATTGATTCACAACAGCTCAACAAAACTATCTACCTATTTTTTACAAGAACATCTTTTGCAACTGGCTATCTTCTGTCTATTGCTAGATGTTTGTTTTCTATCGCTCAGGAATAATTAAATATCGTGTATATCATTCCAACAGGAGTATGTGCACTCAGCTTTATGACTAACCTTCCTAACTCATCACCATGACTCAAACCCCAAGCAAAACCACCGAAATGCTCTATCGTACCCTTGGACGTACGCAGGAGCGGGTTTCTGCGATTGGTTTGGGTGGTTTTCATATTGGCAAGGAAATAAGCGAGCAAGAAAGCCTCCGTTTGGTTCACAGTGCGATCGAGCGGGGCATTACGTTTATGGATAACTGCTGGGATTACAACAAGGGTGAGAGCGAAATCCGGATGGGTAAGGCGCTGCAGGGTGGCTACCGGGACAAAGTCTTTCTGATGAGCAAGATTGATGGTCGCACTCGCAAAGCAGCAGCAGCGCAAATCAATGAATCTTTGAGCCGTCTGCAGACCGATCGCGTCGATCTCATGCAGTTTCATGAGGTGATTCGCTTAGAAGACCCAGACCGAATTTTCGCTGAAGGTGGGGCGCTAGAAGCGATGCTAGAAGCACAAAAAGCAGGCAAAGTTCGCTACATCGGCTTCACTGGACATAAAGACCCGCTAGTTCATCTGCGGATGCTGGAGACTGCAACACGGCACAACTTCCGGTTTGATGCAGTGCAAATGCCTCTCAATGTGATGGATGCCCATTTTCGCAGTTTTGAACACCATGTCTTGCCCCGCTTGGTTGAAGCCGAAATTGGGGTGCTGGGCATGAAGTCACTAGGAGACAAAAACATCCTCAAAAGCAATCTCGTATCTGCGATCGAGTGCCTCCACTACACAATGAACCTGCCGACCTCAACAGTCATTACGGGAATTGATAGCCCAGAGATTCTTGAACAGGCGATCGAGGCAGTTCGAACGTTTGCCCCAATGAGCCAAAGCCAAGTTGAGTCGCTGCTGGCACGCACGGCCGCCGCCGCAGCTACAGGACAATACGAACCCTTCAAAACCGACAATCGGTTTGACGGTACGGCTCAAAATCCTGATTGGTTGGGCGAAACAGTACCGATCTAAAACACAGCCTAAAGTTAATCGCTTTCCTCAGGTAAGGCGATCGAACCACTTGCCGATTCAACAAAATCTTAGACGTCTTCTAAAATTAGTTAGCTTCTTCAGCTTCTAGAGTTTGTAATAGGTCTTGCACCTCTTGGGGAGAAACTCGTTGCTGTAGGGATGTCCAGCAGTGCCCCTGATAGGAAGTTGGCATTAGATCGAGAGACTGGCTCCGCAGTTGCCGTAGTGCGTTAATACAAGAAAGACAGTCGCAGCCAAAAAGAGCCACTGCTGCATCGCTCTCTGCCTCACTAAAGTCTGCAATTGGATATTCACCCGGCCCTGCTGAGGAAGCGATTAAAACAGGGTGACCAGATTGCCTCATGGCTGAGGAACTCAACTCCGATTGGGCTGCATCACACGACGCCGCAGCCGCACTAGAAGGGGTATTGATTCTCTGGAAGTCAGTACGGGATACTTCAGCCGCAGATGCCATACCCCCCGCCATCATCATAGCCAGCGTTGAACCAACTGCAGGCATTGCCACTAAGCTCAACAAAATTCTATTGTTCATGGGAAACTCCTCACCTTAGCCAAAGATAAGCTGACTAATTTTAATCACTTTTGAGCAGTTGCAACCAAAAGCCGCGTAATGGATACCATTTGAACTTCTGGAGAGCGGTAGCCAGTTTCCTTATCGGCTTTCATCCATTTGAATCTCCACGATCTTTACCCGTGCAGACAATCCCGATTTGATTACAACGCTTGATTTGGGCACTCCAAAGGACTTTGCCAGCAGCACAACCAATTCTTCATTTGCCTTGCCATCTACAGGCGGAGACTTAAGATGAGCTGTCAGGCTGCCATCGGATTCAGTGACTAACTGCTGCTTCTTTGAGATAGGTTTGCACTTGATTTGTTTTTTCACCATGTATCACACTAATCTATTGCACTAGTCTCTATCGCACTAGTCTCTATTGCACTAGTCGATTAACAGACTTTTTGAATCCCGATCGCCTGCTCAGTTCACCTTACAGCTTTCGATCACCCGCAAAATAGGAAAGGGGGCACCCGGAGGCGGTTCTGAAATAATGCCAGAAATGACAAGGTTATCATCGCTGCAGGCTTCGCACAGGTAAACAGCGATCGCCCCTAAAGGCTGTTCTGTTTCTACCAGGTAGGTTCCAGCCATGAGTTTGTGCGTTTCAGGGTAGTAAGCGGCTTGCAGCAGGCGATCAGTCGTGGTGCTAGCCTCCAAGATGGCTCGACTGGCTTGAGGCTGATTGCTCGCTTCAACGTAAGCTACCTCAACCGCCGCCGTACAATCTGCGTTGAGCCGTTGCACCGCTAATCCATGTCGTTGCAAATGCTGTGCGACGGCTTCAGACACTGCATACGCCCAGGGGCGATCGATTATCTCCGTTCCTACAAACCGTGCCAGATGAGGAACCCTAACGCTAATTGGTTCTCCTGTCAGCGCATATGGCGCTCGCGTTAAAATTTCTACTGGCTCTGGAAAGGCTTCTAAACGATATTGCACTGCAATGCGATCGGGAGGACGCTGGCTCGATTCCACCACCTGTACCATGTCATCGCCTCGTTCCCGCACAAACTGCAGCACTTCTACCAAAAACTCATAGGTGGTGAAGACGCGATCGCGAAATTCTAGATAGGAATAGGTTTCTAATAACAAGTCGAGGCGGTTAGTCAAGCCGCGATAGTTAGTGCCAAATCTTGGGTGATGCGGATAGGTGATCCAGCCATTGCCTGTGTTTTGCTCGTCAAACTGGAAGTTGCCGTAGTAGAAGGTGTCCAGTTCTGTCCGCTGCTTCAGGCGTTGCGTCACGGCAGGCAACATCTGCTCTCGCATAAACAAGATCGGCTCTGAACGACCGCTTTCAATGGTGTGCGGGACATCATAGGTGAGGGCGAAGCGATGGATTGAACCATTGGTGGCATGGCAGTCTAGCGTCAAATGAGGCTGCCAGCGCTGGTAAACCTGCGTTTGGAGTAGACGCATTTCCAGTGCTTCCTGCTTCATGTAATCCCGATTGAGATTGATGCCGCTGGCATTACCCCTTGTACCCACTCCAGTGACGGGACCGATTTGTCCCTCTAGTTTGGTCAAGTCCAACTGGCGATTTGTAGGGGAGATGCGATCGTTTCCATCGGGGTTGAACAGCGGCACAATCAAAAGAATGCAATGGTTGAGCAGGTCATCCATTGAACTTGCCAACAGATCACGCGCTAGCATCAAACTGGCTTCTTTTCCTTCCACCTCACCGGCATGAATTCCATTGATGATCAGCACGATCGGCAGTTCGCTGGCTCGCGCTTGCTCTGGCGTGCTGATGCCTTGAGCAGACAACACCAGCAACGGTAGATCGCGGTTTTCAGGGCTCTTGCCAAATGAAGTAACAGCCAGAGAAGGATGGTTCTGTTGCCGCAGCTGCTCGATGAAGTGCATAACATCAGCATGGCGTGAGGTTTCGCGGTAGCCAGATGTCTCTGCGCGGGTAAGAGGGCTGACAATACGAGATGACATAAACACTCCTGAACGCTGAGGTAAGTTTGGGGTCATTCTTACCTTAGTTCAAACTCAACCTCCTGCCTCATGTAGCGCATCTGGGATTCACTTCTCTTTGCTTCAGACTGTATGGCGCTATGCGCCCGGACTAAAACTCTTTTTGTTTAGAAACCTCGCATAACGCGGTTTTCACACAGAAAGGCAAATCCTAACATATGCGCGTAGCACTATATTAACGATGTCGCGGCTTGTCTGAGTAACTGCGGTTGTACACACTTGAGATATTGATCGATGATCTCAGGTGGTAGCAGCTCAATTAATATCTAGTTCTCGATCCAGAACTCAATTACTTCGAAATGTCCCTGCCGTCCGCAGCGCATCAGTTGCAGTTTTCACGAACAGCATGGCTTGAATCTGTGCTTCGCTAATTGGAACTGAGATGGCGGCGTGGGTAGCCATGTATGCGCTAAGCGCCGCCACGCGGAGCATGAAAGGAACTAGATGCAAATATTGACATCGTCAGAGAGTCTGTCTAGTTCTTTAACTTTAATCTTGACGCTGCTGGTGTCTAGCGAGAAGGTAGAGTTGTCCCGTCTCGCTAATCTGTAAAAGATCTAGCAACACCGAGGTTAATGCGACCGAGGCCCTGAAGCGTGCCCATGATTTAATCCTTTGGCTAAGATGATATGGATTCTGCTTAACAAAAGTCTGTTCGTAGGTGATTACAGCTTCTATATCTTTAGTTGAGCAAACACTTGAATTTACATTGGAAGCAATACTTGAAAGCAATACTTTGTTGGTCTTGCTCCAGTACTCTTCTAGAATAGATGAGAACACTCGAATCGCCGGCAGGAAAAAGTTAGGCAAAGTCAGGCAAAAAGATCGGAGAAGTCGGATTAATGGCTTGGTTGGGCGATCGCAGGCTGCATCCCTAAAATCAGCTCAGTGGAAGCCTACCCCACAGAAATTGGGTAAAGCGTAACCCAGCCTACAAGCTCTTAGCGGGTTCAACTATTAGCCGATTAGTTCACGAATTAGTTCTGTAGGCTGCGAGTTAAGAGAGTTTTGTTTGCCAAAAACAGGACGCTTAATCAGGGAGGAGTGCTTTTTAGGGATGTTGAGGTGCACTGAGATCGCTATTCTGCTTGAATGTCAATGGAAAAATATTAGATGCCAGGACACGACATTATTGTAATTGGCGCTTCTGCCGGTGGCATAGAAGCACTGATCAAACTAATTTCCCGGTTGCCGTCTGATTTGCCTGCTGCCATCTTCATTGTCGTGCATTTTCCAAGCTGGTCAAAAAGTTTTATGCCAAAGATCCTGAATAAGGAAGCAAAGCTGTATGCCAATCATGCCAGCGATAGGGAAGCAATTGAACATGGGCGAATTTATATACCACTGCCAGATTGCCATTTGTTGGTGAAGCGGGGCTATGTGCGATTGGCTGAGGGTCCCAAAGAGAATGGCTTTCGTCCTGCCATTGATGCACTATTTCGTACAGCAGCCAATGCATATAGGCAGCGGGTGGTAGGTATAGTGCTATCGGGCGCACTGGATGACGGTACTGCCGGGTTAATGGACATAAAACGACTGGGCGGCGTTGCAGTCGTGCAAAACCCGGATGAAGCATTATTTGCGTCAATGCCCCAGAGCGCGATCGAGCATGTTGCTGTTGATCGAGTGTTACCTATTACAGAAATTGCCGCTGAACTAGTGCGTTTAGCGTATGAACCCGTCTCTGTAGCAGGAGAGCAGCCTATATCTGACCTACAGAGTTCTGAAAATGAGATGGAACCTGATATCGTGGAGCTTGATGGAGCTGAACTGCGTAACCTTGCAATTGGGTGAAATTGCATCTTAATTTAATCAGTCTTGGCGTTAACAAAGATGAACTACTTATCAGTAGTTGAAGTTAATTGAACTCGCTTTGTGTGCAGGATCACAGCTAAGTATAAAGGCAAGTACAGTAGCACTCACTCTCAAGCCAGACGCTAGCAAAAGGTTGAATCTGTATTGTTAGAGCATGTGAAAAAGTTGCAGTTTGACAAAAAAATCACTTCAGGAACAAGAGTAATCTATGCAGCTTCAGATTGAATGTAACCAAACTCCGTGTAAACAACAGCCGTGCTTGATTTGCAATCAGTTATTTGAGCTCACAGAAGCAAAAATTATTGTTTGTAATGATCAAGGTCAATCTTACGGCGAAGTCTGTTCTGAGTGTTTAGAGAAAGGCTTTTATTGGCTTAACGATCGCTTTAAACAATTAAATTAACTAAAGATACAATTACTACGCCCCAAATTTAGAATCAAACCATTAGTCGATAGTCGAGCGCAGAATCATTCAGGCGGATGAACTATGAACAATGACTCAAATCTACACAGCAACACAGTCATGATTTACCAGTCATTAGAAGAACTTCATACCCTGATCTCTGCCCTAGAAGAGCAAACTAGACTGGGCTTGTTTCCTGCTCAACCTGCGATCGGAACCGTAGAGATTGTTACCCCAGAAGATAGCTCGTCTGGTTCAGAAGATAGTATCCTGACAGAGTAGGTCATTGACCCAGTAACCGTTGAGAGCGCATAGTTTTGTAAAGTGAACACTGCCCACCCTGCCAGCTGTGTAGCCTCCATTATTACCGGGTTAATAATTCTCGGTTTACTATCTGACAAAACGGATGACAGCGCAAACATATATTAATCCGGTTTACCCAGAGTATTTTGCCGATCCCTTTGTTTGGCAACATGAGGGAATCTATTACGCGATCGGCACAGGTCCCGCAGAAGCTGCAGGGCAGGTAGATGAGGTTAAGCAACAGCGAGTTTTTCCCCTGCTCCAGTCTGAAAATTTGGTGGATTGGCAGCCTGCTGGAAATGCTCTGCAGCGTCCAGACCCGGCTTTAGGCGATAATTTTTGGGCACCCGAAATTGCTTATTGGGACGGCACTTTTTACCTCTACTACTCCGTTGGGCATGAGGATAAGCACCATCAGTTACGGGTTGCTACCAGTTCTAGTCCATTGGGACCTTATCAAGATATGGGTAAACCGTTATTAGACCCAAAAGCTTACCCATTTGCGATCGATCCCAGCCCATTTCAGGATGATGACGGGCAATGGTATCTCTTCTATGCCCAAGATTTCCTGGATGCAGCAGGGGATGTGCGGGCAGGAACAGCGCTGATGGTCGATCGCCTGGTTACAATGACAGAACTGGCGGGTGAGGGAAAAGTAGTGCTCCGTGCTCGTCAGGACTGGCAGCGATTTTTGGCAAACCGTCCGATGTATGGCGGCATCTACGACTGGCATACCCTGGAAGGACCTTGTGTTCGCAAGCATGGCAGCCGTTACTATTGCTTTTACAGCGGTGGACGTTGGGAAACTGATAGCTACGGGGTTGATTATGGCATTGCAACCCATGTGATGGGTCCTTACTCGGATGCAGGAAATGATGCAGGACCACGCGTGTTGCGATCGATCCCAGGATCTGTGCTGGGTCCTGGGCATAACTCGATCGTTACCGCGTTAGACGGGCAGACAGAGTATCTGGTCTACCATGCTTGGGACACCGAAATGCGAGCCCGTCGCATGTGCATTGATTTACTGACTTGGACACCAGAGGGGCCCTATTGTAATGGACCAACTTGGACACCGCAAATTGTCCCAAAAGCTTAATCAAGAAAGCTTAATCAAGCTAAATAGTTCTGGAGAAAAGTTGGCATCCAACTTTTCCCCAGAACTATCTTTTTCCGGAACTATTGCTTGAATAGATTCCAAATTATCTTTGAGAACCGCGCAAAGCGCTGTAATTTAGCCGTGACGCTACACACACATTATTTGTGCCGCTGCTGATGCCACTGCCAAGCATGAGTGAGAATCTCTTCAAGTTCCGGGTATTTTGGCTGCCAGCCTAGAACGGTTCGAGCCTTATCGCTACTGCCCACTAAAATCGGAGGATCTCCCGCACGACGATCGCGTTCTACCACCTTGATCTCGCGCTGAGTCACCTTCCGGGCTACTTCGATCACTTCACGCACCGAAAAGCCACTGCCGTTTCCTAAATTGAACACATCACTCGCTCCACCCTCTTGCAGGTACTTCAATCCCAAAACATGCGCCTGCGCCAAGTCGGCAACATGAATATAGTCTCGGATGCAGGTGCCGTCAGAAGTGGAATAGTCGGTGCCCAGAATTGAAATGTTTTCACGCTTGCCAAGAGCAGCCAGCAACACAAGAGGAATGAGATGAGATTCAGGTTCGTGATCTTCACCCAGTAATCCGTTTGGATCAGCTCCGGCAGCGTTAAAGTAACGGAAGCGAACAGACTTTAAACCATAAGCCGCGTCAAAGTCCGCTAAAATCCGCTCTACCATTTGCTTGCTGCTAGCATAGGGGCTAATCGGATCTTGCGGATGGTCTTCTGTAATTGGAACATACTTAGGATCGCCGTAGAGTGCACAGGTAGAGGAAAACACCAGTTGCTTAACTGATGCAGCTACCATTGCCTCCAACAGCGTCAGCGTTCCCATTACGTTATTGCGGTAATACTTGGCTGGATCTGCTACAGATTCACCCACAGCAATGTATGCGGCAAAATGCATGACTGCTGTAATGGGGTAAGTGGCGAATAGGCGATCGAGCAAGGGGCGATCGCTAGTGTCGCCCACAAGCAGTTTCACCTGCAATCTCTGCTCAACCAGTTCTCGATGCCCATTGGATAGGTTATCCAACACCAGCACGTCATACCCTGCTTGCTGAAGCGCTAAGACTGCATGAGCGCCGATATATCCTGCCCCCCCTGTTACTAAAATCATTGGTTTATCCGACACTGCCTTATCCTCTGCTAACGAGCCAACCTTCCACTAATTTTCCCGAGGTTCTATCTAAAGAACCTCACGCAAAGAACTTCTATAGTCTCAGGTGAGATGGAAATTTGCCCTATAAAAGCCAATACTCAACCTAAAAAGCTAACTCCTATCTGTTCAACAGATGGCTTGGAGCGAAACTTTAAGAGGATGTTAGAAAAGCGCCAACATTGACTCAAATGGTCACCTAAATCCGCACGTTAGGAGATTTGAACAAAGAATCAGTCAAAATCTTAGAAATGCGAAAGAATTTAGGGTAAAGGCAAAACATCTAATACTTCTCAAACGTCCTCTAAATACTAAATCAATTAAATCCAATGTGAGAGCTAGAAATTTAGGCAAGCAGCACAAAGTCGCCTCTGTTTCGAATTCATTTTGAAAGCGCTTCTTTCTCAATATCAGTGAAGTAATACTTCTTGCTCTTCTATCTTTAGGAGTAAAAATCATTAAGATTTTCCGTACAAGATAATATGATGGCTTGATGGCAAATGATCATTACGCTGCAATTGTTAATTTCATCACTATGTGTTTTAATGTAGAGACCCTCCTTCTGGTTGATCTAGCTCTGTTCTTCTGGAGGACGCTTCAACATAATTAAAGTTGTTATTCCTTTTATTACAACTCATTTGATTAGAGAAAATGAGTAAATAACGAGGGAGTGATGAGGAAGCAGTTTGCAGGTTTGGCAACATTGAGACTACTAGATTGCCCTTATTGGTTGCGATGCGGAATTTATTGACAGAGTAGCAATGTGCTGTAAGGGCGCTGCAGTGCCAAGTCTTACCAATGAATCCTTTTGTTCCTTCAGAATTTGGGTTCTGTATCAGATCTAAGCAGCAAAATTCACTACTGCAACTCATTTCTTTAAAAGAATGAGGAAATAGCGTGAAAACGACGAAAAAATAGCTAGGGAAGCGACTTTGCCAACTTTGCTATTAAAACTGTAAGTCTGCAATTGCTGATTGTGCAAGCTCAACCGCTCTGTGCACAGTTTGTTTGCTTAGAATTCTCATTGCCTGTTTGAGGTATTTAGTTTCTAGATGAGTCTAAACAACCCATTCAATCCATAACGTACGAGGTAAGGAATGTCTGAGCATCACGTTTTGAATGACCATCACAGTGGAAAAGGGGTGCCAGTGGAACAATCACTAGGTACTCCGTCAGCCAATCTGCGGTGGTCTAAAGACGCTACTTTGGAACCAGCCTTTCCAGGTGTACCTGATTTAGTGTGCTTCTCTCATCTGCGGTGGGATTTTGTTTATCAACGCCCGCAACATCTGCTCAGTCGTTGCGCCCAGGTACGCAGAGTCTTCTTCGTGGAAGAGCCGCTCGCCAGCCCTGATGATTCTTGGCAGCTAGAGATTAGCAGACGGGAGTGCGGTGTTTGGGTTGCAGTGCCGCACTTGCCCATTAATCTAAGTGAAGAAATGGCGATTACTCTGCAACAGCAGTTGCTCGATGACCTATTTGCAGAGGCGGAGATTCAAGCGCCTATTCTCTGGTACTACACCCCTATGGCGGTGCCTTTCACTTATCAATTGAGTGCATCAGCCGTTGTGTATGACTGTATGGATGAGCTGGCTGCTTTTAAGGGAGCGCATCCTCAGTTGCAAGCCAGAGAAACCCATCTATTTAAGCTGGCTGATTTAGTATTTACAGGCGGGCGCAGCCTCTACGAAGCCAAACAGCATCAGCATGCAAATGTTCATGCATTCCCTAGCAGTATCGATACTGCACACTTTGCTCAGGCAAGAGATCGGGTTGAAGATCCACCTGATCAAGCCGCAATCCCCCATCCTCGTATGGGATTCTATGGTGTAATTGATGAACGAATGGATCTAGAATTGCTTGATGGAATTGCCGAGGCAAGACCTGATTGGCATTTAGTGATCATTGGTCCAGTTGTCAAAATTGATCCGGCAACGTTGCCTAGTCATCCCAACATTCATTATTTAGGTGGTAAAACTTACCAGGAGCTACCAAACTATCTGGCAGGATGGGATGTAGCGTTGTTGCCTTTTGCCTGCAATGAATCAACCCGATTCATCAGCCCGACCAAAACACCAGAATATCTAGCGGCGGGCAAGCCTGTTGTCTCTACCTCGATTCGGGATGTCGTGCGTCCCTATGGGCAGGAAAAGCTGGTACATATTGCCGATACCGCACCAGAATTTGTAACGGCGATCGAACAAGCTTTGGAGCAAAGCCAAATCGATTCGGAGTGGTTGAACCGGGTTGATGCCTTTCTATCACAAATCTCCTGGGATCTAACCTGGAACGAGATGAATCGATTGATTGAAACCGAGATCGCCAAAAAAAAAGGAACCAATGGTGATATTCAGCAGCAGGTTCCTGCGGCTGCCAAACTGATTCAAACAGGCATAAAACAACCTATCACCGCTAACGATAACTAACTGGTGATTTAACTCATTCATTATAGGGAGTAGTTTAATGTTCGATTATCTAATTGTCGGTGCAGGGTTTGCTGGCAGCGTTTTGGCAGAACGATTGGCAAGTCAGAGCAATAAAAAAATCTTGATTGTGGATACTCGCAATCATATTGGTGGCAACGCCTACGATCACTACAATGAATCAGGTATTTTGGTTCACAAATACGGACCTCACATCTTCCATACCAACTCACGTGAAGTGTTTGAATACCTATCTTTCTTTACGGAGTGGCGGCGCTATGAGCATCGAGTCCTTGCCAGTGTAGATGGTCAACTGGTGCCGATGCCCATTAATTTGGACACCATTAACAAGCTGTATGGCTTGAATCTAACTGCCTTTCAGCTCACAGAATTCTTTGCCTCTGTTGCCGAACCCAAAGAACAAATCCGCACCTCTGAAGATGTGGTAGTTAGCAAAGTGGGGCGAGAACTCTACGAAAAGTTCTTCCGTAACTACACGCGCAAACAGTGGGGCATTGATCCATCAGATTTGGATAAATCAGTGACGGCTCGTGTTCCTACCCGCACCAATCGGGACGATCGCTATTTCACTGACACTTACCAAGCGATGCCCTTGCATGGCTATACCCGCATGTTTGAGAGCATGTTGGCTCATCCCAACATCAAAGTCATGCTCAACACCGATTACCGCGAGATTCAAGAGATCATCCCCTACAAGGAGATGATCTACACCGGGCCTGTGGATGGCTTCTTTGATTACCGCTATGGCAAGCTGCCCTATCGATCGCTTGACTTCAAACATGAAACGTTGAACGAACAAGTGCATCAGCCACAGGCGGTAATCAATTATCCCAACGAACACCTCTACACTCGTGTTACAGAATTCAAATATTTGACTGGACAAGACCATCCGAAGACCAGTCTTGTGTATGAGTATCCTAAGGCAGAGGGCGATCCTTACTATCCCGTACCCCGTCCTGAGAACGCTGAACTTTACAAGCAGTACAAGGCATTAGCCGATGCGACACCCAACGTCCATTTTGTTGGACGGCTTGCCACTTACAAGTACTACAACATGGATCAGGTCGTTGCGCAAGCATTGGCGATTTACGCTCAGCTATCTGAACGTCCGAGCTGGCATCCTCAAGAAGAAAGCCTACCAATTAAGGCGACTGGCTCCAATCCGGCGGCTCGTAGTCGCAGTGTGCCTGCAGCTAATTTCCCTGTCTCAGCATCTTCGAGCAAGCCAGAATCAACAAACGGCAAGGCTCTTTCATCCAAATAGGCGATCTGAGTGATTTGTAGGATGAGTTGGTGAGGTATTACCTAACATCTGTGTAATACCTCGATTCATCCTGCGAATATTTACGAATTCTCAAGATGGGAATATGTGAGGAATATGAGAAATCAAGCTTCGCCACATTTGGAATTGTGGGGTGGAATTGAATGCACCGTAAATCGAGTTGGTGACCGCTATTTTGATCAGCTAGAACGCAATGGACATGCAACTCGGATCGAAGACCTCGATCGGTTTGTAGCCTTGGGGGTGCATACCATTCGCTACCCGATTTTGTGGGAGCGTATTGCTCCTAATGGATTGGATCAGGCAGATTGGTCTTGGGCAGATCAGCGATTGGCTTATCTAGATAATATTGGGATGCGCCCGATCGTCGGTTTGGTGCATCACGGCAGTGGTCCCCGTTACACCAGCTTGGTTGATCCGGCTTTTCCAGAGAAGCTGGCGGAATTTGCTCTTGCAGTTGCCCAGCGTTATCCCTGGCTAGAGTACTATACGCCTGTGAATGAACCATTAACAACAGCCCGATTTAGCGGACTATATGGTCACTGGTATCCGCATGGACAAGATGATTTGAGTTTTTTTAAGGCGTTGCTGAATCAATGTCGTGGCACAATCCTTTCCATGCAAGCCATTCGGCAGGTAAACCCGACTGCCAAACTGGTGCAAACCGAAGATTTGGGAAACACATTCAGCACGCCACTATTGGCATACCAGGCAGAGCTTGAAAACCATCGCCGCTGGCTTTCTCTAGATTTGCTTTGTGGGCGCATTAATTCCTCTCATCCTCTCTGGGGCTATTTGCTGCACTCTGGAATTGAGGAAGCCGAATTGCTTTGGTTTCAGGACAATCCCTGTCCTCCAGATATCGTTGGTATTAATCGCTATGTCTGTAGCGATCGCTTTATTGATGAGCGTCTCGATCGCTATCCCATCCATACCCACGGCGGTAATGGCAGGCATCAGTATGCCGATGTGGAAGCGGTATGGGTTTGTGCAGAAGGCATTTACAACAATGCAATGCTGCTTAAGGAGGTCTGGGAGCGCTACCAGCAGCCTATTGCCATCACTGAAGCCCATTTAGGCTGTACCCGTGAGGAACAACTGCGTTGGCTTAAAGAAATTTGGCAGACAGCCCAAACCCTGCGAAATGAGGGTATTGATATTCGAGCAGTCACCGTTTGGTCGCTGCTCGGAACCTATGACTGGAATACTTTAGTCACGCGCGACGATGGGTTCTATGAACCAGGTGTGTTTGATGTCCGGTCTCCCATACCGCGAGCAACTGCGATCGCCTCAATGCTGCAATCCTTAGCAACAGGACGGGAGTATAACCACCCACTGCTGGATGTACCAGGGTGGTGGCAGCGATCGCAGCGGCTCCTCTATCCATCTGTGAGCTACGCAGAAAACCTGAGAGGCTGGACAGATAGCGATAGCGATACAGTCCAAATGACCCGCACACCGGCAATGAAACGAGTGAAAGGCGAGAACGGTTCTGCTGCCGCTTCTACTCCACCGCTGCTAATTACTGGAGCAACGGGCACTTTGGGTCAAGCCTTTGCCCGGCTGTGTGAGGTGCGGGGAATTCCTTATTACTTGCTGTCCCGACGGGAAATGGATATCACCAATCCGGCAACAGTTGAGCAAGTGTTGGATGAACTGCAGCCTTGGGCAGTGGTGAATGCAGCGGGATATGTGCGCGTTGATGATGCCGAACGAGAGCCTCATCTCTGTTACCAAATTAATGCAGACGGAGCGGCGATTTTGGCAGATGCCTGTGCCCAACGCAATGTTGGACTGATCAACTTTTCCTCGGATCTGGTATTTGATGGCGATCGCGACCAGCCTTATCTGGAAAGCGATGGAGTTGCACCGTTGAATGTTTATGGGCACAGCAAAGCACAAGCGGAGCGCTGGGTTTTACATCATCATCCCTGTTCTCTAATGATTCGGACTAGTGCTTTTTTTGGTCCCTGGGATGAACACAACTTTCTGACGCTCGCCCTCCGTACCCTGCGAGCCGGACAGGTGTTTACTGCCGCAGAAGATGCAATCATTTCTCCTACCTACGTTCCCGATCTGGTTAATGCTAGCCTCGATTTGCTGATCGATGGTGAGTGTGGACTGTGGCATCTGGCAAACTCTGGTGCAATCGCCTGGGCAGATTTGGCGCAATGGGCAGCTCAGCTCGCTGGGCTAGATGCCTCACCCATCAAACCCTGCTCCATTAAAACTCTCGGTCTGGCTGCACCTCGTCCTACTTACAGTGTATTGGGAAGTGAACGGGGAATTCTGCTACCCGATTTGGATCATGCGATCGGTCGGTATTTGCGGGAGTGTAACCAAATTTCGTCCTAACAGATGTAAGCAGGTACACACGCTTTGTTAAGACAGGGTGCTTAATGGATACTAAGAATTACTAGAGCTGCAGCTCTAGTAATTTCTTTAAACAAGGATTTTAGCTACTTCGTTTACAGAACACCAATCAACTTAATCAAAGTCTATCGGTGGAAAAGGTGGGCTTGTTCTTGAGATGGACGTTGAACTAGAAATCAGTCGTTACGCTGTTAAAGACTAAGCGCTAGGATGCTTGCAGGCATTAACTAGAGAGTTTGTGAGACAAGAAAGATATGAATCTGAAGTCTATAGATCAACAGGTTATTGTCATTCTAGGTGCATCGAGTGGGATTGGGCGAGAAACGGCTCTCCAGTTTGCCAAACGAGGAGCAAAACTGATTGTTGCAGCCCGAAACGAAGCGGGGTTGGGAACGCTGATTGAAGAAATTGCGCGACTAGGCGGAACTGCAACTCATGTGGTTGCTGATACTAGTTCATTTGAACAGGTTAAGGCGGTTGCTGATAAAGCAGTTCAGCTGTATGGGCGCTTGGATACTTGGGTGCACACAGCAGCTGTAAATCTCTATGCAACCTTTGAGCAAACAACCCCCGAAGAGTTTAATCGCATTATGGATGTGAACCTGATGGGTCAGGTGTACGGTGCGATGGCAGCCTTACCCTATCTCAAGCGGGAAGGTCAAGGAGCGCTCATTCACATTTCTTCAGTGGAGGCAAGGCGATCGCTCCCCTACCACAGTGCCTATGCGGCTGCGAAACATGGCATTGACGGATTTCTCGATGCCCTGCGCGTGGAGCTGATGCATGATCATATTCCGATCAGCGTTACCAATATCATGCCTGCCTCTATCAACACTCCGTTATTCAACAAATCGCGCACCAAAATTGGGGTCAAGCCGCAGGGGCTACCTCCTATCTACCAGCCTGACTCAGTGGCAGAGGCGATCTTGTATGCGGCTGAGCATCCAACTCGTGAAATTGTGGTGGGAGGTGCAGGACAAGCGATGCTGTTCTTACAAAAGATTTCCCCCAGCTTAATGGATGCAGTGCTGAACCAAATTGGATTTCAGCTGCAGCAAACCAAAGAGCCCAAAGCAGAACAAGAGCCGGATAATCTGTTTGAACCGATTGCAGACAACCATGTTAAAGGAGATTTTAACGATCAAGCACGTCCAAGTGTTTCTGCCTGGTTCAACACACATCCGACGGTAAAGTGGGGAGCGATCGCCGCCTTAGGAGTCGCTGCACTAGTTGTCTTAGCAACTCCCATTCTTCAACCTGATAGACAAATATGAAGCCTGATTTCCAGCTGAGATTAACTCCAACTGCAGTAGGTAGATAAAGTCTATAACAGTGGCAATTGCTGTACAGGGTGGAGTAAAGACGATCTCTAAAAATAAAGCAAAAGCCACCACAACTGGATGTTCAGCGGCTGCTCAAGCAGGTTGAAAGATTTTGCAGCAGGGCGGCAATGCTAAAAATGGGGTTGAAGCTGGAATTCGCGTATTCGAAGCAGACTGGACCAACGCCAGCATCGGTGCAACGCTCAACATTCAGGGGAAAGTGTATCTTCGTACGTAACATCGCAACAGCGTAGAATTTACCACAATAGATGAACATGAACTGGAACGAACTTTCACAGCAATATAGTGCAGGCGAAAGAAACTTCAGCGGATTAGATTTATCTGGAGCAAAGCTGAGCCGCACAAATCTAGCTCAGGTGGATCTCTCAGAAACCAATTTAAGCAGGGCATCGTTGAGTGGAGCCGATCTCAGCAGGGCAAATTTGAGCGGTGCAAAATTGAATGGTGCAGATCTTTGTGATACAAACCTCAGTGAGGCAGATTTAACCAATGCTGATTTAGGGGCTGCTATCTTATTGAGGGCAAATTTGAGCGGTGCAAAATTGAATGGTGCAAATCTTAAATGGGCTGCCTTGACGTCCGCTTTTCCCCATGATGTGGATTTGAGTCACGCCATTGTTAGTAGAACAATTTTGCCTAATGGTTATCCATCCAATGATTTGTTCAATGAGTAGCAAGATACTGTTTTACACTACTTTGTGCTGAGACAAAACCAATGCGAAAAACAGATTTTTAGGGAGCCACAATGACCTGATGAGCACCACGACCCACATTGATCCGTTGCAATTTCGCATCAGCAGGAGCAGAACAAAAAATTTACTACGAGAAAGCCCATAATCAGATAGATAGCTTTCAAGGTAGGCAACTAAATCACTGGAAACGTGTAATAGATTCAGCCAGGTTTGTATTGCGGTAATGTCTAATGTTGGGAACCGTTTAGAAAACGCTTTGAGTGGTCTCTTCACTGGAAAAGTCGCGAATTCAAGCACAATTTCTACTAACTAAACTTTAGCATGCTAAACATTATATAGAACTGGAAGGATGTCTGAGAAGTGAACAGATTAATTGACAAAACGCGATGCGAATATGGTGATAGAGTTAGCCTGTATGCGTGACGAAAAAGATCACGTTATAGAAGAATTTCTATTAGCTTAAGGGAAAATAATGGCAGATATTGATTTTTTTGTATTTGGGGACAGCCTCTCAGATACTGGTAATTTATTTAGAAAAACAGCAAGATTATTTCCTGAAAGTCCACCTTATTTTAACGGACGTCTTTCTAATGGACCGCTAGCTGTTGAATTCCTAGCTCAATCGCTAGGTCTGCCGCTCTCTTTAGATACTAATTTTGCCATCGCTGGAGCAAGAACAGACCGCACCAATGTTGGAGATAATCTCATCAAATTTGGGGGTTTGCTTAATGAGATCGATTCATTTAAAGCAGAGGCGAAAAATTTGGGTGCAGGTGCAGAAGATTTGTATCTGGTTTGGGCAGGCGGAAATGATCTCTTGAGGCTGATTGATGATCCTGGCGATCCAACTGCGGTTGTGAACACAGCCGTCTCAAATATTGTTACCTCAGTGCGAACGCTGGCGGCATCCGGTGCGGAAAATATTGTTGTTGCTCAAACACCGAATCTTGGTAGAGCTCCCTCAAGCTTAGAAGCAGGGCAACTGCAAAATCTAACGACGCTGAGCGTTGCCTTTAATAGAGCACTTGCGAGGGCACTCAATCGATTTGAGCAGTCTGCACCTGGCAAAAATATTATCTTGACGGATCTATTTCCAGCCAGTGAAAGTGTTGCTCAAAATCCTACTGCATTCGGTTTTTCCAACGTAACCAGTCCGCTGCTGCAAAATCCGCAGGGCGACCCGAATCAGTTCTTCTTTTTCGACGAGGTTCACCCAACCACTCGCGGTCACAGCATCTTTGCCGACGTATTTCGCACCACGATTATTGCTGGAATTACCGACAGCGCTATTCGCACTGGAACGGCAAAAGCCGATCGCCTCGTTACGTTTAGCGGCAACGATTCTCTCAATGGACAGGAAGCAAACGACTACCTTGAAGCAAACAGAGGTCGTGATGTGCTGCTCGGCGGTGCCGGAAATGACACTTTGCTCGGCGGGGCAAACGCCGATCGGCTGACGGGCGGCTTCGGGCAGGATGCACTAACGGGCGGTGAAGGTCGCGATCGCTTCATCTATACCAACCCGAATGACGGACGCGATACCATCAGCGATTTCACAGTTGGGCAAGACCAGATCGACCTGACCGAGATTTTTAGCCGACGCAAATACGATCGCGCCGATTCCTTCCAGTCTTATGTGAAGCTAGTCCAGACGAGCGAGGGTACGATCGTCCGCGTTGATACAAATGGCGATTTGCGGGGCGGGTTCAAAGCCTTGTCGCTGCTGTCAGGCGTGAATGTTGGCAATTTAAGTGCAGCGAGCTTTCGCACCAACGAATAGAGCGTTTGCCAATTGCCATTTCTGAACAATCCCACCCGAAAAGGTTCTTTGAGCACAGTCTCTTACACAACCCAAGCTATTGCAAAATTGATACTAAAAATCTTATTTCGCTCTCAAGACAGATTGTTTTGTGGCCGCTAGCTGTTTCAGCAGCGTCGCCGCCAGCGCTGGTGCATCGTACTGACGAATTGCAGAAAGGCCTTAGCGCGAGTTCTGTAGCCACTATCAGCCAGTAGCTTTTTCTATAATCACTACAAGGATATTACTATCGTGCCTCTAAGCGAGAAGTGAGCCAAACCTGCAGATCGGCGATTGTGCAGCACAATGCATCTGGATTTAGTGATGCTAGAAGCTCATAGTCAGAAGTGCTTGCCCATGCTGCAGCTACGATCGGAACTTGAGCCTGTCGAGCAGCAGTTACATCACTCGGAGCATCGCCAATATACACCACCGATGCAGGAGGGAGCTGCCACAGCGAGAGGATTTGTTGAATCCCTTCCGCTTTGCGTGGGACACTGACTGAGCCAGTTTCAACATACTCAAAAAAATGAGTTTAATGCAAAGCGACGCAGCGAGATTTCCGCACTTCTTCTTCCTTTTCCTGTAACAAGCGCCAATCGTACGCCCCTGCTTTTGAGAAACGATCTGGCTCAGCTCTTGCCCGAAGCAGTAGCAGTTGGTGGATTGCAACAAGGTCAAGGCTCCAACTCGGGCAGAGGTAGACCTAAATGGCACAAGCGCTGGGGTTGACGCAACCCGAAATAGAGGGAGCTTACAGGATGTTTGAAAAGTCTAGAAGTAAAAACACCATTTCTCACCTGACAAGTGCTAAAAATCTTTGTACAGTGGCGACTGCTAGGTTTGGGGCAGTACTACTGGGGCAACTTAAGTTTCAAAAACCAGCGATATAGAATATTGCCTTAGAAACATCAATAATCTGACCTCTTTTATTTCTTCATGCCGTACCTTGGTTTGAACAGCGCCAATGACCCTTCACCTGTAAGATTCATTACGATCGAAAATGTCAGATTGTAAATAATTTGTTATAGTAGTTTACATAAAGCAACAAGTAGGGATACAGGCTTGATAGAGCTAAGAGCGGAGATGTATTTACCTACAGGATTAGAACTACCAATTTACCTACCTGAATCCCTTAGTTCGAGGAGCTAGCTTGAGGAGCAGTATTGTGTAACCTCCAAGCTACCGTTGCTATTTCGCTCGTTACGCCGACTTCTTTAGCTGCCGTTGCCACTAGCTGGGCGTTAAATGTAGCGAGCCTCTCATCAAATCTAAATTCCTCAAGATAGCTAGTGCGCAATCAAACTGACAGCTTTCACCCTAATTAGGGACACGGAGATAATTATGGATCAAGCAATCGAACTTACACTGGAGCAAGAATTTAGCCTTAGATCATTTAATGATCAAGTGCAGCAAATGTCCCGTGAACAGGCTCAAGAATTGTTGATCTTACAAAATCGGCACATGATGGTTCGAGAGAAAATGTATCAAGAGATCTTGAAGCACGAATGGAAATTAGATTCAGACTTCCCTTCGGCATAGAACTGGAAAGCGATTTCTATTTTGCCTAATTAAACCAGCTATTCAAATCTGGAGTTACTACAATGTCCCGCATCCAAAACACTACCCCTTCACCGACTGACGATCGTAACGCTTGGCGTTGGGGCTTTACCCCACAAGCTGAAATTTGGAACGGTCGCTTGGCGATGATTGGGTTTGTATCTGCCATCCTGGTTGAATTGTTGTTTAATCAAGGCTTTTTACACTTCTGATTTAGATTAACGTATTACTTTTCTTATCGTAGTTAATCAAATCACTCCAGAATTACAGCATCAACCTGTCACGCTATAGGAAAATTAATCAAATTCATTCCTGTAGACAAATGCAACTCAATATTTGAAACTAAAAAGTCAGGATTATTCATGCCAATTAAAGAAAAACCGTCTTCTCCCCGTCGGTTTAGCAATGTTCTTTTGGTGTTGTCAGGATTATTCCTGATAGCAAACTTCATTGTGCCGCTGTTCCTTAGACCCCAAATTCCTGGAGTGCCCTACAGCTTGTTCATTCACCAGGTGCAGGCGGGGGAAGTCGATCGGGTAGAAGTGGGTCAAAATCAAATTCGATTTCAGTTAAAACCTGGCACGAATGACGTTGAAACTGAAGTCGGGACGGTGTTTTCCACCACCCCCATTTTTGATTTAACCTTACCTAGTTTGTTGGAAGAGAAGGGTATTGAATTTGCGGCTGCTCCTCCCCCCAAAAATCGTTGGATAACAAGTCTGCTCGGTTGGGTGATTCCTCCCCTGATTTTTGTGGCCATCTGGCAGATTTTTGCCAGACGGGGTGGCGGTCAGCAGGGCATGCTTTCAATCGGCAAGAGCAAAGCTAAAGTGTATGTGGAAGAAGAAACTGCCAAAATTACGTTTGCTGATGTCGCAGGGGTGGACGAAGCGAAGGCAGAGTTAGTTGAGATTGTAGATTTCCTCAAGCTGCCAGGGCGCTACACCCAGATTGGGGCGCGAATTCCCAAGGGGGTGCTGCTGGTAGGACCGCCAGGAACGGGTAAAACTTTACTAGCGAAAGCAGTGGCTGGTGAGGCCGGTGTGCCATTCTTCAGCATCTCTGGTTCTGAGTTTGTGGAAATGTTTGTGGGTGTCGGGTCTTCACGGGTGCGTGATCTGTTTGAGCAAGCCAAGAAACAGGCTCCCTGTATCGTATTCATCGATGAGTTGGATGCGATCGGCAAGTCTCGTAGCAGCGGTGCATTTTACGGCGGCAATGACGAACGCGAACAGACACTCAACCAGTTGCTAGCAGAAATGGATGGATTTGCTGCAGGTGAGGCAACCGTCATCGTATTGGCAGCTACTAATCGCCCGGAAATACTCGATCCTGCCCTCTTGCGTCCGGGCCGATTTGATCGACAAGTGCTGGTCGATCGCCCTGATTTATCTGATCGAGAGGCGATTCTCAACATTCATGCTCAAAAGGTGAAGTTGGGTGAGGATGTAAATCTGCGGGCAGTTGCCACGCGTACGCCGGGTTTTGCCGGAGCAGATTTGGCTAACCTGGTGAATGAAGCGGCTCTATTAGCAGCCCGTAATCTACGGCAAATGGTGGCTCAGGAGGATTTTGCAGAAGCGATCGAGCGAGTGGTGGCTGGACTGGAAAAGAAAAGCCGGGTGATGAACGACAAGGAAAAAAAGATCGTAGCCTATCACGAAGTCGGTCATGCGCTGGTTGGCTCACTGCTGAACAACAGTGGACGAGTTGAAAAAATTTCCATCATTCCCCGGGGTATGGCAGCACTAGGCTATACGCTGCAGCTACCGACGGAAGATCGATTCCTCATGGACGAAGCAGAACTGCGGGGACAGATCGCTACGCTGCTGGGTGGACGCTCTGCCGAAGAGATTGTGTTTGGCAGCATCACGACTGGAGCAGCCAATGATTTGCAACGCGCCACCGATCTGGCAGAACAGATGGTAACGAGCTACGGCATGAGCAAAGTTTTAGGACCACTGGCGTATCAGCAGGGACAGCAACCGGTGTTTTTGAATGACGGCATGTCCAATCCCCGTCGCATGGTGAGCGAAGAAACGGCAAACGCGATCGATCAAGAGGTGAAGGAAATTGTAGAAACTGCTCATAGCGAGGCATTGAATACACTTAAGCACAACCGAGAGTTACTCGAAACGCTCGCTATGCAGCTTTTAGAGACCGAATCGATCGAAGGTGAAGAACTGCACAGCTTATTGAAGCAGGTTCAAGCCGCGAATCATGCGAACTTTAATTAATCAGGAGCCCAATAATGAGTATTGTCACAAAAATGATTGTGAATGCAGATGCCGAGGTTCGCTATCCTACACCGGGAGAATTGGAGCAGATCAAGCAATTTGCTCAGAGCGGCGAGCGGCGTGTGCGTCTGGTGCAAGCCTTAACCGGCAGCCGAGAGCGCATTGTGAAGCAAGCTGGAGGGCAATTATTCCAGAAGCGCCCCAATCTCGTTTCTCCAGGTGGCAATGCCTACGGTGAGGACATGACGGCAACTTGCTTGCGGGACTTAGATTACTACCTGCGCTTAGTCACTTACGGTGTGGCAGCTGGCGAGATGACATCCATTCAGGAGATCGGAGTTGTGGGCGCTCGCGAAATGTACCGTTCTCTTGGTACTCCTCTTGAGTCTGTTGCTGAAGGTATTCGGGCGATGAAAAACATTACCTCTACGATGATGGATACCGAAGATGCCAGGGAGGTCGGAGCCTACTTCGACTATCTGATTTCAGCATTTCAGTAACAGGATAAACTTGATCTAGAAAAAGAGCGCCAGTTCTAGATATTAGAAACAGCGATTAGAAGGCCAAACGCATCAGCCTATCACAGGCAATATGGTTCTTTTCTCAAAATGGACAGGAGCAGCTAGTTTCTTACACTGGCTGCTCTTTTGTTGCTTCCCACTATTGCTTTTAGTCTAAAGTCCAGTTAGTAGAAAACGTTAAAGATGGTTTGTCTCTTGCTAGGTAGGGAAGTAAAGCATTTCTACAGCTTTTCGATGTTTTACCAGCGCTTGTAGAAGTTATACACAAGTTGAATATTTAGTCAGATACGATCTTTAACTGCGAACTGACATACTTATTATTATCAAGATAAGGTAAAGACCAATGGATGTAGAACGCAGTATTCGGATTAACCGCTCGCCCGAAGAACTCTACCGTTTTTGGCGCAATTTTGAAAATCTGCCGCGCTTCATGAATCACCTGAAGTCCGTTCAGGTTCTAGATCAACAGCGCTCCCACTGGATTACAAAGGCACCATTAGGCAATCATGTTGAGTGGGATGCTGAAATCACAGATGACCGAGAGAATGAGCTGATTTGCTGGCGATCGCTCCCGGATGCTTATATTCCTAATCAAGGCTGCGTCAGCTTTTACAATTCGGAGTATGAAGTCGGCACTGAAGTCAAAGTCACGATGGAGTATAGCCCGCCTGGTGGAATGGCAGGAGCAGTAATTGCCACATTTTTTGGTGAATCACCTGATCAACAGCTTTACGAAGATTTATGGCGGCTCAAACAGGAAATTGAGAAAGGTAATACTTCGCTATAGCAATTTAGAATCATTCAGATGGAAGCTTCATTAACATTAGATGCACGTATCAAATAGATTCACAGCTCATCGTGATCAACTGGGCTGCAGCCGATTGAAGATGCCTACAACATCTATAACAGTGAACCGAGCGATGCTCAGTAGACATACCTGCCCTTTTTGTACAGACGTATTGCTCCGTCATGTGCGCTCAGGACAAATTTACTGGCGCTGTAGACATTGCTATCGAGACATATCCGTTTAAAGACGAGAACGAAAGAAACTGGACGTCTCTATCCAAACGGTGTTTAAAACTTCTTTACATCGTTCGTTACAATGGCTCAGATTACAGATCTTTTGTTATAGGTCTCTTGCCGATCGACTGCACCAATCGTACATCAATGACACTTACAGAATTGAGATTGCGCGGATCACAAATACTTTAAACTAATATCTTGAGCGCGTGTTTTTAGGAGAGAAACCTCTGTTTAGAACACCACCAGAAGCTCAGCTAGAAATCTACACTTCGATCTCTTCTACTGGCACTCTAGCAGAGGCTTCTCCTTGGGAATCTTTTAGCCGTCAAGATTTTGCAAAAAGAGGGCTGTCCTGCTCAATACGACTAATGTTTACTTTGTTCACTGCTCATATCTACCGATCGGTATGAACCATGAGAAACTGACCGTTGCCGTTAATCTCGCCATTGCAGCTAGCAAAGTTGGAAACAAACCAGATCAGATAGAATCGCCAGATGCGTCGAAACCTAGCAGGATCGATACCATAGTTCAGGTTCTTGACCTCGTCGTAGGCATCATCAAAGTTTTTCAGCCAGGTTGCAAAGGTTTTAGAGTAGTTCATGCCATTGAGATACCAGCGGCTGACCGTCTTAAGGTCTTTGTTGTAGCCAGGAACAGCATCAAAACTCCAGTAACGACCATGAGGAAAAATATATTTATGGGTGTAAACGCTAGAGATGTTGTTTGGAGTGCGAACTGTAATAATATGTAGAAAAAACTTACCGTCTGCCTTTAAGAATGAAGCCAGCTTTCTAAAAGCGTTAGTTAGATTTCCTACATGACAAAAGACACCAACGGAGAGAATCTTGTCAAACTTTTCCTCAAACTGGGCAGCGTTGAGATCTCCTTCCATCAGCGTGAAACGACCTGAACTCAGGTAGCTCTGAGGGTCTTGCATTTTTTGCCGCATGTATTCACATTGCTCATGGCTAAGGTTCAATCCTGTAAATCTAACATTTGGAAACCTAGACAGGATATAGTTTGGAATACAACCCCAACCACAGCCAAAATCTAAAATGTTGTCACCATCTTGGATCTCAAGTTTTTCAATAATGTCCTCAATCATGTGCATTTGAGACTGCTCAAGATCGACAGCCCCTTTTTCCCACAATCCCATGCTGTATTTTGGGTAGATGAGTGGCCCATCGCCCAACATCCGATTCAACATGCCTTGTGGTAAATCATACTGAAGCTTCATCAATTCCTGAGAACCTTCCGCCACATGGTCAGTTTCCTTTAAAACCCATTCGTATGGAGCCAGAAGAGATGGAAAATACTTGAAAAAGATCGGCATGCAGGTATCAAACAGCGATCGCAAAACTGAATCAGGCACCTCTAGCCCGTTGATGTAGGACTCGGCGATCGCCATCTGCACCCTGTTTACAACTTCGACGACCCCACGAGTTGCTTTATACGCTAAGGGGCTTTTAGCCGTAATATCACCAATGACCGGAATGTAGCGTTGAATCTCTTGTCCAGTGGATATGGATGTCATGGAAATTAGCCTCCAGTAATCCTCTGATGAATTCTATTAACATGCACGGGGAAAATGGTTTCTAAGGCTCCTTAAGCTTATTCAAGACTTGTTTCAACGTTACGTCAAAGCAAACTTACAAAAATTTATGAACCTCACCCCTGGTGAACGCTGGATTACGCAAGCAGAATATGCCAAGCAATTGCGTCCCTTACTGCCTTCAGAAGCATTTCTTCCTGATCGCAACAAGGTCTGGATTTTGTTGATCAACGTAGCAATCTTGATCCTGGGATGGGGAATTGCCGATCGCCTAACTCAGTGGAACTGGTATTTCTTGTGGCTCTATCTGCCACTCACTTTGGTAATGGGAAATAGTGTTATCGTTCTGCTGTTTAGCACTCACGATTTGCTGCATAGCCGGATGATTAAAAATCCATTCTTGAGGCGAGCAATTAGTTTATTAGGGCTGACAATGTTATGGACTCCACCAACTTTTTGGAAAGCGGTTCATAACCGAGAGCATCACACCAAAACGAACTCGCTGCACGATCCAGACCGTAACTATCTGTATGAACAACCTGAGAGTTGGGGCAAATGGATTCAAAATCTCTTTGTCCCGTCAGCAGAAGTTCATCCATTCTGGTTGGTTGTTGGAACAGGACATGCTTGGGGCGTTCATACGTTTCGCAATCTAAGCTCAGTGCTGTTGTTCAATAACGGTTTAACTAAATATCCTGTGACCCCATTTAAGGTAAGCCCAAAAGAACGCAAGGCGATTGCGCTTGAGTTCATTATCATCTTGGGAATTCACTTGAGCATTTTAAGCTACTTAGGGTTTCATCCTGTAAAACTTCTACTCAGCTACTTTCTACCCATTTGGATTGGTTACAGTGGGATCATGTTTTATATCTATACCAACCATATGTTGTGTCGGATGACAACTATTAATGATCCATTGATCAATAGCATTTCACTTCGGGTTCCTAAGTTATTTGATCTGCTGCATCTCAACTTTTCATACCATACAGAGCACCATATCTTTCCAGGGATAAACTCAGACTACTATCCAGCCGTTCAAGAATTATTGAAAACTCAATATTTCGATCGGTTCAATTTGCTAGATGCTGGAAAAGCTTGGCGTTTCATGTTGCAGACACCCCGACATTATAAGGATGCAAATACTTTTATAGATTACTCAGGAACAAAAGTCGTCCCCTGTCCTCTTTCTTCTACAAACACACTGCTTGACTGATCTACAAAGCAACAGTTTGTATCACAGTCCGCCCTAGAATTGTGTCGCAAAAACTGGTTGATGGTAAGGATCGAGAATAAAACCGCCGACGTCAGAGTAAGGTAGCAAAATCTGGTTTGTGGAGATCGAAGGTTAAGCAAAGGTATAGCGCGTAGCGCTATACCTCAAGACACTGTTTTTATGTAAAAGCCCCGCTTCGCGGGGCTTTTACATAAAAACAATTTCGATTTAGGCACGTAGTGCCATATTATCTAGAACTAGGATTTGGAGCATTGGAATCGGCACAAGACTTTTGGCAGGCATATGATGAATTGAGGAACTTTTTGAGGACACAGCACTACATGACAAAAGTAGCGTCTTTAACGAAGAAAGAAGAAAGGTTTAGAGAACGAGCCAATCAATTACACGCAATACTTCGAGTAGCCTAATAAAAAGAATAAAAGAGAAGGTTTAGTTCTAAAGAAGAGATGAGATTTAAATACTTAATTCTGATCATTTTAGGGACTAAAACTAGGGCGGCGTTTCAACTTGTCTTGAAACGCCGCCCTTATGTTTGTCTTTGGCTTTCACCCGCGTTCAGAACTTCGGCAGGTTTGCATAGCCTCAACCTCTGTTCACTGACAATCGGTTGAAGTTACGCTTAGAAACCTCTCGCAGAGCTTTGCGCTAAGACTGAGCGAAGGTCATAGCGATCGAGGTTCATCACCTTGTCCCATGCCGCCACAAAGTCATTCACAAATTTCGGCTGCGAGTCCTCAGCTCCGTAGACTTCCGCAAGGGCCCGGAGCTGAGAGTTTGAGCCGAAAATGAGGTCAACACGGGTAGCCATCCACTTAACTTCACCCGTTTTGCGATTGCTCCCCTCGAACTCATATTCATTTTCAGAGGTGGCCTTCCAGGTCGTGCCCAAGTCGAGCAGGTTCACAAAGAAGTCATTGGTCAACGTCTCTGGACGATGGGTGAAGACGCCGTGCTTGTACCCTCCAAAGTTCGCCCCCAAAACGCGCAAGCCACCCAGAAGAGCCGTCATCTGAGGGGCTGTTAGGCTCAGTAATTGCGCCCGATCGACCAGCAACTCTTCGAGCGATTCGCTGTGTTTGCCGCTGGTGTAGTTGCGGAATCCGTCTGCAGTCGGTTCGAGTACAGCAAAGGACCCGACATCCGTTTTCTCTTGCAGCGCATCCGTACGTCCTGGCTTGAAGGGAACCGTCACGTCGTGACCGGCATTCTTCGCCGCTTGTTCGACGGCTGCACATCCACCCAGAACGATCAGGTCAGCGATCGAAACCCGCTTCCCACCGGACTGCGAGCCGTTGAACTCCTGTTGAATTCCCTCCAGAGTTTGCAGCACCGTTGCCAACTGCTCTGGATGGTTTACTTCCCAATCTTTCTGCGGCGCGAGACGAATACGTGCCCCGTTCGCACCACCGCGCATGTCGGAGCAGCGGAACGTAGACGCCGACGCCCAAGCGGTCGAGACCAGTTGGGAGACAGACAGCCCCGAAGCCAAAATCTTGGCTTTGAGAGCGGCGATGTCCTGCTCATCAATCAATTCATGATCGACTGCGGGGATGGGATCTTGCCACAGAAACTCCTCCTGAGGAACCTCTGGTCCGAGATAGCGCGATCGAGGTCCCATGTCGCGGTGCGTCAGCTTGAACCACGCCTTGGCGAACTGATCTGCGAACTCATCCGGGTTATCGCGGTAGCGCTGCGCAATCTGGTTGTAGATGGGGTCCATCTTCATCGACATGTCTGCCGTGGTCATCATGGGGGCGTGCCGTCTTGACGGATCGTGGGCGTCGGGCACTGTACCCGCACCAGCATCCCCCTTGGGCTTCCACTGCCATGCGCCAGCGGGGCTCTTCGTCAGCTCCCAGTCATACTTGAACAGGGTTTCGAGATAGCTGTTGTCCCACTGCGTCGGCGTGGGGGTCCATGCACCTTCGATACCGCTGGTGATCGCATCAACGCCGACACCCGTGTTGAAGGCGTTCTTCCAGCCGAGTCCCTGATCGATGATAGTGGCACCCGCAGGATCAGCACCGACGTGCGTCGCTTCACCCGCACCGTGGCATTTGCCAAAGGTATGTCCACCAGCGGTGAGCGCAACTGTCTCCTCGTCGTTCATCGCCATCCGACTAAAGGTCTCGCGAATATCGCGCCCTGAACCGACGGGATCAGGCTCACCGTCTGGACCTTCTGGGTTCACGTAGATCAGACCCATCTGAACGGCAGCGAGGGGATTTAGGAGAACGCGATCGCCTTCGTAACGCTCGTTGCCGAGCCAGGCTTTCTCAGATCCCCAGTAAATGTCTTCCTCTGGCTGCCAGACGTCCACGCGCCCGCCGGCAAAGCCGATCGTCTTGAAGCCCATTGACTCCAGGGCACAGTTGCCGGCGAAAATCATCAGGTCGGCCCATGAGATTTTCCTGCCGTATTTCTGCTTGATGGGCCAAAGCAACATGCGCGCCTTGTCGAGGTTGGCATTGTCGGGCCAACTGTTGAGGGGCTCAAACCGCTGGCTACCCGAGCCAGCGCCGCCGCGACCGTCACCAATTCGATATGTGCCTGCGCTGTGCCAAGCCATCCGGATGAAGAGCGGCCCATAATGACCGTAGTCGGCTGGCCACCAGTCCTGGGAGGTGGTCATCAGCTCATAAATATCTGCCCTGACGGCAGCTAAGTCGAGACTCTTGAATTCCTCAGCGTAGTTGAACTCCTTACCCATGGGATTAGCCTGGGGTGAGTGCTGGTGGAGGATGCTCAGATTCAAATAATGCGGCCACCAGTCCCGGTTCGACGGCATATGACGAGGCTGATGTTTCTGACCTCCACCCGCAAACGGGCATCCGCTTTCGCTGCTCATAGTATCTCCTGTCGAGTGTCGTGGTGTAGATTTTTTGATGCACTACAGGTATTGTAAACAGCTAGCACATGGGTGATTATTTGGAATAATCGATGAGAAATATAATCGAAAAAAAATATACTCAACGTTATCGTTCGAAACATAGGTTCGTGATTCGAAACATAGATTCGTGATTCGAAACAAACGGTTATATTAATAGCCTAAAAGTAAGGCTGTACAAGCACACATATCCATGAAACGGAAACACTTTATTGAACAAGTGAATGAATTACAGGGGTTATTCCGCTTGGGCGAGAGGCAAGAGGCACGTTCATTAGGAATCTGTCATCAACCTTGCTTTTCGCAGCATCGATCGCAACACCGTATCTTCTTTGGAAATGATGTCGATTTTGCCTTCTAGCCCAACCTGTACCTGGCACTGACGGCTACCCTGACTTAGCGTTAATCGTTCGGGTTCAAGGGTGACTTCGTAGAATGGAGCGGCTCCAGCCGCGGGTGAGTCACCTGCATCAGATTGAGCACCCTGGCTACGAGACGACGTGATCGCATCCGGGGAAATTGTTTTGACAAAACCAATCAGTGTTCCATAATCCGGATAAGGGCAGGCAGAAATGCGGAGCTGTGCTTTTTGCCCAACGCTGACTTTGCTAATGTCCTGAGCAGCCACAAGGGCCTTGATGACTAAACGGCTGTCTGTTGGCACAATTTGGGCAATTTCTTCGCCAAGCTGCACGGTTTGTCCAGCGTTTCGCAAATTCAGTTTGACGATCGTGCCGTCAGCAGTCGCTGTCACAGTAGTTCTGCTTAATTCAAGCTGAACCTGGTTGAGTTCTTGCCTGTCCTGCTCTAGCTGATTCTGAAGCTGAATTTGCTGCTGGATCAGTGCCTCTCGCTCTTTCTGAAGAGTCGCCAAACTCGCTGCCCCTGCCGCTCTTTCTTGAGCAATTCGCTCTGCTGCAACTGCCACTTCTGCATTCGTCGGATTGAGCGCTGTTTCCGCTCGCTTCACCTTGGCAAGGGCAGCTGCTACCTGCTGCGCCTGTTGCTGAACATCCAGTTCCGCTTCCTCTAAGCGATCCTGAGCCAGTGCTCCGGTGACGGCAACAGGACGATAGCGCTGCACTCTCACTTGCGCGGAATTTAGCGCTGCCTGCGCTGCCTTTAAAGCAGCCGCTGCTTCTTCTACTTCGCTGGTTGAAATCACCTGTTGATCCTGATAGGCTCGCAGACGCAGCCGCCATTCTGCCTCAGAAGAAGCAACAGCTCGATTTTGGCGGTCACGCTCGGCGCTGATCTGACTATCCAGCGATCGAATTTGAGCGGTCAGCTGAAGAATCTGGAGCTGCGCTTGACGAATGCCATTGTGCAGTTGGCTTTTCTTTGTTTGCAGCCGTGAGTCATCCAGTTTAGCAATGACATCTCCCTGCTGCACCAACTGATTTTCTGCAACACTCACTTTCACAATGGTGCCTTCGGTTGCGGCTTGCACCAGCCGAAGTTCCCCGGTGGGGCGGATCATTGCAGGGGCTTTCACAGTCACTCGATACTTTGCGACGGAGGCAACGGCAATTGCCACGCCGATCGTGGCGATGATGAACAGTCCCCCAAACTTGACCCAATGGCTCAGCGGTGGTAGAAAATCTTGAGGTTGCAGCGCAGGTAAAGCATTGGAATCCAAGTGATTAACCATGAGAATTTTCCTCTAAAACAGATTGCCAAGGAATAATCAGCAAAATTTACAGCAGCGTTGCAGCGTAGTTTTTCGGTACAGCACCATTCGTTGATTCAGGGGCTCGATCGAAAAAGATGAGGTGAGAACCAGATTGCTGACAAAGTTCTCTAGGGGTTCCCTGAAGAGTTACTTTTCCTTGCTCCAGCAAGACAACCCAATCAGCCCGTTGAATCACTCGGGGGCGATGACTGATCAGAATGGTGGTCATTCCTTGACGATGCAGCAGTATGTTGTTTAGCACTTCCGTTTCGCTTGCCGGATCGAGCGCTCCCGTAGACTCATCCATAATCAGAACAGGTGGATTATTGAGAATAGCTCTAGCGATTGCTAAGCGCTGCCGTTGCCCGCCTGAGAGATTTGCGCCAAATTCACCCAGCACCGTCTGATATTTGTCTGGAAGCTGGCTGATAAATTCGTCTGCTCCGGCAACCTTGCAGGCGTTAACAATTTGCTCAAACGTGACATTCGGATCGCTAAAGCGGAAGTTTTCGACGATCGAGCGGCTCCAGAAGTGCGGTTCCTGCGGAACGAGTGCCACCTGCTGTCGAAGACAGTCCAGCGCCAGATCCTGCTGGTT
Source organism: Phormidium tenue FACHB-886 (assembly GCF_014764505.1). Lineage (GTDB taxonomy): Bacteria > Cyanobacteriota > Cyanobacteriia > Elainellales > Elainellaceae > FACHB-886. Next base: position 27,928 of record NZ_JACXWX010000026.1, on the reverse strand, counting down.
GTAGCTGCCGTAGCGAATGTTGCCCGACTTTAGTGGGTAGAGCCCTGCAATAAGCTTCACTAGAGTACTTTTACCACAGCCTGATTTGCCGATCAGCGCTGTTACTTGCCCACCCGGAATAGTCAGTGAAAATTCATCGAGCAGTTCGACCCGTCCGGGGTGATGGAAATGAAGATTGGTACAGTGAATATCGGCATCTGCTGGAAGGGGTGCCCAGGGCTTTTTGAAATCGTTTTCGTCTTCAGGGGTTGCATCAATTACTTCGCTTAGCCGTTGAATGACAACCTGAGCGGTAATGAATTCATTCGCCAAACCAATTAGTGAAGCAAGGAACCCAAAAAAGTTACCGCTCAAACCGTTGTATGCCAATAGCTGACCAATACTTAACGTGTGATTGATTACAAGATAACTGCCTAACCAGAGCAGCAACACATTTGCAAAGGTTGAAAGAATATTTGTGATCGTGCCGCTATACAGCTCTAGCTTCATCATGCCCCAGCCCAGGTTTGCCAGCCGCCCAAAGTTTCCTTGGTATTCTTGCCAGGCTTGGGGAGTGGCTTGGCTGGTTTTCAAAATCTGTACACCTCGAAAGGTTTCTACCAGAAAACCCTGATTCTCAGTTCCTAGCATGATCATGCTTCGGGTTTTGTGGCGCAGCGCTGGCAGAAACAGCAGGTTTACCAAGGTGACAAATACAAACACCGCTAGAGAGGCAAGCGTTAGAGTTCCACTGTAGAACAGCATGAAGCCCAAAGAAATGATTGCAATGAAGAACTGACTGGGTAAGCCCAGTACAATCTGTGAGACTAAAGCGTGAATGGCATTGACATCAGAAATACGACTAACGACTTCACCACTCCGACGTCCTTCAAAATAGCTGAGGGGAAGATGCAGCAGTTTGCGTCCGTATTCTAAGATCAATCCCAGCTGCAATTTTTGACCAAAGTGACCAATCAAGTGGGCTTGAATTAAGCCGATCGCACTTCTGACCAACGTCATGACGATGACACCGAATGCCACCACTGTCAAAAGCTGGGTATCACCTCGCACCAAAACATCGTCTGTAAGAAGCTGCATCATCAGTGGTGAAGCGAGCGACAATAGCCCAATCACAATGTTGAGTCCGATCGCTTGCGCCAGGATAAAGCGGTAGGGCAACACTCGCTGTAAAAATCGCCCAAATCCGCCGATCTGGTCTTCTGGCTGTTGATAAAAGCGGCTATCGTCTGGTGTCAAGAGCAGCATGATGCCATTATTCCAACCTGCCATCAGCTCTTGTCGAGTCAAGCGGCGAATTCCCAAACTTGGATCAGCCACAATATAGCGATTTTGCGATCGGCCATACAGCACCACCCAGTGATAGCCCTTCCAGTGAATGACTGCTGGCAGCGGCACTTCTTCCAATCGCTCCACGAGCTGCGAAGAGGCTTTGACGTGGCGGACATTAAACCCTAATAATTCTGCACCCCGGCTCAAGCCCAGCAGTGTCGTTCCATGTGAAACCGTTCCTACTGCTTCTCGGACTCGACTAATGGCAAATGTGCGTCCATAGTGTTTGGCGATCGTTGCAAGACAAGCTGCCCCGCAATCTTCTTCGCTATGCTGTTGCACCATCTGATATTTCATGTTCTGCTCCTAGTCGAATAAGAAGAAAGCGTCGGGGATAGATTCCCCGACGCATCAGTAGCTAGTGCTGGAATCCAGTGATTTTATTCAATTCATTAGTCATCTAGATCAATGACGCGGTAGTACACGTCGTAGGTAGAACCACCGCCAGATACACGCGCTCTTTGTGTTCCTTGAGTGGCTTGCGAAACGCTGAAGCTGCCCATGAAGTCATCGTCTCCATTTAAGAAACCGTCTTCATCAAACAGGCTGATCGTGGCTGAACCAGAAAACTCTACAGCCCGGTTCACGGTGGCAGTATTGCCAGTGCTCATACCGCGCGGACCAAACACCTTCTCACCGTTAATGGTGAGGTAAGTATCATCAGCGCCAAAGGTATCTGCACCCGCGCGGATGGCTTGAATTTTACGTACTGAGAGCAGTTTTGCCCCACCTTCTACCACAGCGGCTTGTTCAGCAGTCAGGTCAGTAAACAGTTGATCATCGAGCGCCGGGGATGCTACGGACGGATTGATGTTTGTCATAGTGTTCTCCTTTTGGATGAAGTGGTATGGATATTCAGTAGTATTTAAGAGAAATAGAAACCAATTAGCTTTAAACACTCTTAGTTATCTAAGATCAATCAACTACAGTCTCTTATTCTGTTCAACTACTAAGCATTAGAGGTAATACAGTTGGTCGCAACTCATTCAACCTCTTGTAGAGATATCGGTCACGACAAGCAGGAATACGCAGAATTTACAAGTCTTTACAAGATACTTGCCAGAGCGATAAATACTGAACAGTATCAAGGCGCTATCAAGGCGCTGCATAAGTCACATACTGCTCTTGAAAATATCGTTTGACCCCCTCCGGCCGTCGCTGGGTACTCAATAAATCAATGGGGTACTCAACAAACAACTACGGAGATTACTTCCCATCTCCTGCTTACTTTTCGATCGTCTCTGTCCTGCAGCATTGCTTTTGACATCGTTGTTAACTCTGCCGCCAGACTTGTTTAAGATGTGGTTAGTGCAATATCTGGTGCCATAATTGCAAGCAAAAGTTGTCCTGAGGGATGCAGATAGCGCTATAGGTATCTGCCTGCCGCCCTATCTTCTCTGAATATTAATGTCAAAATCGAGGGGTAAGCTCAGCCAGTCGTCTTACTCGATACTCCCCGTCGCGCCGCCTTGACCGCGACGCAGGCGCGAGGAGCACGAGTGCAGACATTAAATCACAGGCTCTTAGCAGGGAGACGCTACGCTGGCATACCCTACTGCTCTGTAGCCAAACAGCAGTTTTCAAGCATGCATCGAAACAGTTGCAAAGATCGCTCCCAGCTTTGGATTGTTGATCAGCTAAAGCTTAATAAGCGTATGCCTGGTAAATCTCGGCGGCAGGTTTCTCTTCTAAAGACTCCACAATAGGGTTGAACCGTAACAGATGACGAGCGCGATCGGAGAGCGTATCCAACGCAGCACGAGGAACTTGGATTGACACCTCTGGTCGGAACAGCCAGCGGCGGCTGTAGCCAATGACCACCATCGGGCGCGGAACGTTAGAGCGATTGGGTGTGCCCCGGTGCAATCCTCGCACATCTCGGATCATCACATCCCCAAGGTTCAGAGTCACAGATTCTAGCTGAGTCGCTCCTGATTCCAGACGGCGTAATCCTTCCTCCTTGGTGACCATATGGGTCCCGCGTGCCACTTCAAAGGGTCCATTTTCTAGGGTGACATCAATGAGTGGAAAATTCACTGCCAGTTGGAAGGGCGGTGTTTCCGCAACAATTTCTGGAAACAGGGGAGGTGCATCTCGATGAACGACTTGATAATCTGAGCCTAATAATGGCGTATCAGTCGCCAGTTGACACATCACCGCATCTTGCCCAACCAACCGTTCCACGATCGCCAAGATCGCGTCATCTTCGTAAATAGCTGGGTCTGCAAAGGGAGCCATAAACGGTAGGGTGACGTAATAGCGGGCTGCACCCCGATTTTGCAGATCGCCTTCACGGGCAATGTGATTTTCCAGCAACGGGGTAAAGGCTTGATACCATCTCTTGAGTATGTCTGGAGAAAAGTGGTTCCGCAGGATGCAAAACCCATCCTGTAAAACGGCTTGAGCCGAGGCTTGAATGTGTTGCTGACTATAGCAGTCTGCCATAAGAATCTCGATGTCAGATAAAAACCCTCTCGATTTTAGTCAGCCCCGATTTTTTCGGTATTAGAGGTTACAAATTGTATGCAGGACAAAGTCTGGGGTCTGCACCGATGAGGCACAGGTGCGCTCCAGGTAGTCAAATCGACAGGACTCTTCATGCAACAAAAGCCAGAACGTGCCCAGGTTTAGAATTGTGGTTTGCTCTAAATCGGCTAATGCTCCTGCGATCGCCACCCCGCAGAAGATTGATTTGTCATTCGCTGCCGTTTCCAGTAAGCTGGCTCCCGCAGCGCCAGCTTGAGAGTTCTGCCGTCACTAAGACATCCGCTTCAGCGATGGCTTGCAGCGTGACAGCCAATTAGGGTTTATTGGATAAATTTTGTGAGATCGCCTCCGCTTCTTGTCCTTGAGGCGGTTTTTCCACTGGGCATTCTGGCGTCAATGCTTTTCGAGCAATCCGTGTGGTGTAGAGAGCGGCACCAATCGCCAGCACAATCCCTACAGATTGCAGCGCCAGCTTTCTGGGCGTTAGCCCTTCTTGCAACAGCGCGACACCGAAAGAGCCCAGATACACATACAGCGCAATGACGGGCAACATGCCTAACCAGGAAAAGAAACAGTACTGCCAGAAATTGACTTTTGTACAGCTAAATCCATAGTTGAGGATGTTGGAAGGAACTAGGGGAGATAGGCGCGTCAACAGCAGAATTTTCCACCCTTTCTTACCTACTGCTTGATCAAGCTGAGCGAAACTCGGATGTTTGCTAATCCATTTTTTAATCCGTTTGCGAGCGAGAGTTCGTCCCAACAGGAAGCAGGCGATCGCCCCGAGGGTATCGGCGATCGAAACTGCAATTATTCCTGGGATTAGTCCAAAAATCGTACCTGCAACCAGGATTAAAAGAATGTTTGGAAAGCCCAGAACTGTCGCAAGCAAATACAGGACGATAAAGGCAGGCATAGCGCCCGGACCTAGCGCAATCAGCCAATTACTCACTGCGACAAACCAATCTTTGAGGGGCAATGTGCTACCCAGCAGAGCAATTAGAATGCCACCCAGAACCAATAACCAAAACTTTCGACTGCGTAACCAACCTGCTCTCATGTTTGTCCGAATTCTAGGCTTGAGGTATTCATTTGCCTATTTCCTTCTGCTAAAGGTTACAAATTATAGAGTCGATCGTCGTCCATCTTTAGAAACGTATGCATTTGCGGTAAGCGACTCAGATCAACGGCAAATGTTACGGCGGCGAATATTAAATCTGCCTGTAACTAGACGCACGAAATTCGATCGCTTCTTTTCCAGAATTAGTTACAGGAGCAGTCCTGCCTCCAGACAGAACATTTGTAAAGGTGGCATAAATAGCCTTAAAGCATAACCTATTCAAGAGGATATTAAGCCATGACATCAAAAAATCCTCCAGCCGATCGAGAAGAGGGACACTCTGACCCGGAAGATAATCCAGGAACTCAAACCCATGTTCCAAAAACCGAAGAGGGTGACACTCCGCTTGATGAAAGATATCGCATGACAGGTCAAGAACTTGGGACTGACGTTGATCCTGGTGCCGAACCCGAAGCACCCGGAGGAGACGTCAAAATCATTGGCGGCCCTAACCAAGGAACAGATTCTCGCTAGAGCCTGATTAAAGGATGTTTGAGAAATTGCTTTTTACTGCTTGAGGCTGCAGTTCCCCAAGAAGCAGAGCAGAATAGTTTCACGACTGGCTTTTGTAACTTCGATTTGGGATAAGTACCCGGTCCATTACCGCTACTAATCCTACAGATTTTGTTTAACGTTCCTGCAATTAGAAACTATGGCTATTTCACTTAAACCTCTTCGAGAACAAGTCGTCGTGATCACGGGTGCCTCTAGCGGCATTGGCTTAGTCACCGCTCGAATGGCAGCACAGCAGGGCGCAAGGCTGGTGCTAGCAGCACGTAATGAAGATGCCCTCCGTCAGCTAACCGAAGAGGTTCGCGGCAAAGGAGGGCAGGCGATCTACGTTGTTGCGGATGTTGGACAAGAAGAAGATGTTGATCGCATTGCAGAGGCAGCGATCGCCGAGTTTGGTGGCTTCGATACCTGGGTCAACAATGCAGGCGTTTCCATTTTCGGGCGCTGCATGGATGTTTCTATCTCCGATATGAAGCGCATGTTTGACACCAACTTCTGGGGCGTTGTGTACGGCTCTCGCGTTGCCGTTAATCACTTCAAACAGCGTCAAACTGGCAGTGGGGCACTGATCAACGTCGGGAGCTTTTTGGGCGATCGAGCGGTGGCAGTTCAGTCTACCTATTCGGCGTCAAAACATGCGCTGCACGGCTGGACAGATGCCCTGCGGACGGAGCTAGAAGCGGAAGGTGCGCCTGTCTCGGTGACGCTGATTCACCCCGGACGCATCGACACTCCCTACAACGAACATGCCCGCAGCTATATGCCAAAGCAACCCGCCCATCGCGGTATGATCTACCCACCCGAAGCGGTGGCAGAAGCGATCCTTTACTCGGCAGAGCATCCTAAGCGCGATATGTTTGTCGGGTTCCAAGCCAAGGCGCTGGCGGTGCTAGCTGGCATCTCGCCTACGCTAACAGGTAAACTGATCGAGCTGTGGGCGTTTCCTTCGCAGCAGTCTGATCGGCCCTCGCGCGATCGAGAAGATAATGCGCTCTATCGGGCAGGCTACGGGCTGCAAGAACGGGGAACTCACCAAGGCTGGATTCGATCGGGCAGTCTATACGTGAAGGCAGAGAAGCATCCGCTGATGGCTACCCTGGTTGCTGCAGGTTTTGGTGCAGCAGCTTGGCTGCTGACAACATCGCTGTTCGAATATTTGGACGTGTTTTAAGGCCTGAGCATATAGCGCTACACCCACGGCAGACAAGTTCTTGTGCAAAAGCCCCAGGTAGCGGGGCTTTTACACAAAAAAGATTTCAATCTAAGCGCGGAGCGCCACAATACCCGCCTATTGCTCAGTAACGTCTGCTTGTTACTGAGTACGCCTACCTAAGTGCGTCTACCATGTGCGCCCATAGCCCGACTGAACAAAGATTGACGGCATAATCCCAAGCTTTGATCAACTATTTTGATACGGAAGTATGCCCTAAGACGCTGGATTAGGAAGTGTAGGGCTGAGAAAGAGGGCAATGGCAAATCAGGAGCAGGTCGATCGACTTTTGCAGGGCATTGAAGCATGGAATCAGTGGAGAGAGGAGAATCCTGAGATGGAGATTAATCTCAGCGGCGCCAACCTCAGAAATGCTGACCTTAGCCCTACCAACTCTAGCCGTACCAACTCTAGCCGTACCTACCTCAGCGGTGCCGACCTCAGTGATGCCGATCTCAGCCTTGCTGACCTCAGCGGTGCCAATCTCAGCGGCGCCGACCTCAGCGGTGCTAACCTCAGTCCTGCTAACCTTAGCGGTGCCAACCTCAGCTACGCCTACCTTAGCGGTGCCGATCTTAGCGGTGCCAACTTCAGCGGTACCAACCTTAGCAGCGCCAACCTTGGCGGCGCCAACCTCAGCCGCGCCTACCTTGGGGGTGCCAACCTCAGCTACGCCTACCTCAACGATGCCAACCTCAGCCGCGTCAAGCTCAACGACGCCAATCTCAGTGATGCCAATCTCCAGGGCGCCAAGCTCAGCCGTGCCAAACTCAACAATGCCAACTTGAGCGGCGCTAAGCTCAGCGGTACAGACCTTGACGGCGCTGACCTCAGCCGCGCCAATCTTAGCGGTGCCAACCTCAGCAGCGCCAATCTGCATACTGTGCGAGCACTACAGGCAAACTTTCAAGCAGCCACCTTGACAGGAGCCGGCATCCAAGACTGGGCTATAAACGCTCATACCAATTTACAAGCAGTCATCTGTGAATACATATTCACCCAATTTGATCCTGAGAAGCAGCAGCTAACCGATCGCCAACCTCACGACCCCAGTCAAATTTTTGCTCCAGGCGAGTTCACCAAATGCTACCAAATCGTTCTCAAAACCGTTGATCTATTCTTCACCGATGGAATTAACTGGAGAGCCTTTTTAGCATCCCTTCACGATGTGCAAACCCAATACGGGAATGAACTTTCTGTTCAGTCTATTGGCAAAAAAATAGGAGCTGCGTTTGTTGTTCAATTAGAAGCACCGTCCAATCTAGACCAAGGAGCGATCGAACGCACGGTAAAAGAGCGGTATGAAGCTCATCTCAAAATTATAGAGGCACAACATCAGGCTGAACTGCAGGCACAGGGAATACAGCACAGCACCGAAATTATTGCCCTCTACCGACAGCAAAGCACCGAAATGACTGAGATTATAAAGCACCTGGCGGGTCAATCCATTTCCATTGAGGCTCAAGCAGCAGCGGAGAGTTGATCAAATTTTGAAACCTGGGGCTGAAGAATTTTTACGCCTTAGCAGGCTGGCGAGAGGCAGAAGTAAGCTAGCAGCAATTGCTCTGCTTATCCCTCGGGAGGATTAGTTGCTCAAGAAAGGGCGCTGTTAGGATGGGGAAGTTTGTTAGGCACAAGCCGTATTGTTACATAGCCAAATCCATGCTGATTGCCATTCTAAGCTGGGGTTCCTTGATCTGGAAGCCTGAGTCGTTGCCCTTTAGCCGTCCCTGGAAAGAAGGAGGCCCAACGCTGTCACTTGAGTTCTCAAGAATTACCGAAGAACGTCCCCTAACCATTGTCCTTGACCCTGACTACGGAGTTCCCTGCCCCACCCGCTTTGCCTTCAGTCTCCGTACTCACCTGGCAGATGCAATTGCCGATCTAAAACAGCGAGAGGGAACTACCGAAGAACACATTGGCTATATCGATATGCAGCACGATCGCAGTTCAATTCATGAGTATCCGCACCAGATTAATGTAGAAGCTCCTATCCAGCAGTGGTGCGAACAGCATCAGATTCCTGCTGCAGTTTGGACAGCGATTCCTCCCAATTTCAGCCAGTGCTTGGGAATCAACTTCTCCGTAGATGGAGCAATGCAATATCTTAAGGATTTGTCTGTCCCTCAGCAAGAGAGTACGCTGGAATATATTCGCAATACACCTGAAGAGATCGTTACGCCGTTACGAAGAGAAATAGAGCGGGAGTGGCCTGCTTAGTTTGCTGCGCGGTCTTGCGTCCTTATTACGCCTGATTGAGCAAGGCAACGATCTCGCTGACCAAAAGCTCTGGCTCAATCGGTTTAGCGATATGGCGTTGAAACCCAGCGGCAAGCGCCTGCTGCTGGTCTTGTTCCATAGCGTAAGCAGTCAGGGCGATCGCCGGAATTTGTTTGCCAAATTTGGAGGAGCGGCGTTTCACCTGTTTAATCAGCTCATAACCATCGGTTTCTGGCATTCCAATATCACTGACCAACAGCATCGGCTGAAATTGATCCAAAACCGTCAAGGCTTCGGCTGCAGACGCTGCAGCCTGGACGATCGCACCCGCTTGTTCCAGAATAATCACAGCTAAATCACGCATATCTGCTTCATCGTCTACTACGAGTACGCGAATCCCTTGCAAAGGATTCACTTCACCGGACTCAATACTGGTCTGGGTTGTATCCTCAACGCTCGCAAATTGAGTCCGCAGCAGCGGCAGACGGATCGTAAAGGTTGCTCCGGCTCCTTCTCCCTGGCTCTCAGCACGAACCGTTCCCCCATGTAATTCGGTTAACTGACGCACAATTGCCAGCCCCAAGCCAAGTCCACCAAATTTGCGTGTGGTTTTACCATCCTCCTGACGAAAAGACTCAAACACATGCGGTAAAAAATCTGGTGCAATTCCTTTTCCAGTATCTTTCACCTGAATTTGAGCCTCAGTTTCCACTTGCTCCAGCTGCACCTCTACCCGTCCACCAATCGGCGTAAATTTAATCGCATTTGAGAGCAGATTCAAAACAATCTGCTGTAGCCGACCTGCATCTCCAAGGACAGGTGGAATCGAGGCGTCAAAGGTTCTGCTGATCTGAATACCTTTTGCTTCGGCTGCCAGTCGCACCGTTTCTAAGGCTGACTCGACCATGAACACCAGATCGACTGGCGCTTCGCTCAACGCTAGCTTGCCGCGCAAAATCCGTGAGATATCGAGCAGATCATCGATCAACTGCGTTTGCTGTTTTGCATTACGCTCAATGATGTCTAATGCCTGTTTGGTTTTCTGCGGATCAAACCTGCCCGTTTGCAAAAGCTTTGTCCAGCCCAGAATTGGGTTGAGGGGCGATCGCAGCTCATGCGATAACACCGCCAGAAACTCATCCTTAACCTGATTGGCTTGGGCTAAATCCTCGGTTTGCTGCTGGAGTGATGCAACTAATTTAGCTCGATCGAGAGCGATCGCCACTTGTTCTGAAATGGCTTGCAGCAGGTTCACCTCTGCCGGAGTGAACTCGCTACGGGTGCGGCTGGCAAATGACAAAGTTCCCACCAGCCGCCCATGCACCATCAAGGGCTGACCCGCGTAGGCAGACACTCCCATCGAATAGATAATTTGGGCATTGGGATGAGTAGCAATTTCTGCCTGATTGAGAACAATTTGACGACGCTCTTGAGCCACGAATCCACACATGGCTTGCCCTAGCTCAATCAAGTCAAATGCCTGTGCCTGCTCTTTAGATATGCCGCTGTAATTCATCAGCCGCAGCTGTTGTCCTGCCTCATCAGTTACCTGGAAGTGATAGTAGTAGTGCAAATCCATTTGGGCTGAGAGGCGATTAAATAGCTGATTCATCAGCTCTAGCGGTTGTTTAGCAGAAAGCAAATCGCTGGTTGTCTGATAAAGTAAATTGAGCCGCTCGCTATGTTGCTGTAGGGCTTGCTCTGCTTGCTTACGCTGACTGATATCGAGAAGCGAGACCAGCACGTTGCTGTAAGGTTCTGACTCAGGTGGGAAGGTGATGGTAAACCAGACATCAAGACGATCGCCCTGTAAAGTTCGCAGTACGGTTTCTGCCGCAAAAGAGGACTCTCCGTGGGCGATCGCCCATAGCTCTCCAATAAAGGCTTCTTGAGTTTCAGGAACAAAAATTTGATCTAAAGAAGACAATAATTCTGCCTTTTCCTGGGCACCAAACATCTGCAGTGCAGCTTGATTCACATCTTCAACTTTGACTAGGCTTGCCATCTGCCGAACGAATTCGGGATGCTCGGCAAAGTATTGGCGAAAATCTGCTACACCTGTCGCTTTCAGTTGATCGATCGCCGCTTTCACCTTAGAAAAATCTTCCTCCCAAATCGCAATATTTACAGACTCAAAAATATAGCGGTAGCGCTGCTCTTGTGCAGCCACCTCCGCCTCTGCCCGTTTGCGCTCAGTAATATCGATCGACACTCCCAAAAGCTGACGAGGTAACCCTTCTGCCGTGCGGTTAAACACAACGCTTTGCGAGTAGATCCAGCGCGGCTGCCCGTTGGCATGACGAGCTTGAAACTCGATACCTAAAACGGTATAGTCTGGTGCAGAGCGGAAGTTCTCCATGTATGTAAAGATTCGCACCAAATCATCCGGATGAACCAGGGTAGTAATGGCGTCCGCTCCCATTGCTTGGACTTGCTCAGAAGTGTATCCCAATAAATCCGTAATTTGACGATTGGTATAGACATTTTGCTGTTGAATTAAGTCATGCACAAACAGGACTCCTGGCATGGCTTCAGCAATCTGCTGATTGTAGTGCTGGCTCTCCTGCAGTCGGGCTTCCATCCGTTTTCGGGCAGTAATATTTTCAAATGCCAATCCAAGACAGTGATTGGGTAATGGAAATGCTTTGAGGCTATAAATTCCTGCGGAGATACTATCTTCCTCGTAGGGAACTTCGCCTAAGTCCAGCGATCGCCCACTGCGAACCACCTGCAAGTATTGTTGCACCAGTGACGTCTGCAGGAGCTGGGGGAAACTCTCTGCCATCGTCTTGCCAACGACTGGTTCAAAATCAAACCCCGTGGCTTCAGAGGCAGCAGGATTGGCAACCAGCAGGCGAAAAGAACCAGGGTCATTTAAGTCTTCTAGATGCCAAACGACAATGCCCACCTGAGCATTACGAACCACATCCGCGTAGAGCTGCAGATGCTGTGCCGCTTCTTGCCGCCTCTCTTCTGCTTGCTGTCGCTCTCGTTCAGCCGCAATTTGCTTGGCAAGGGCAAACCGTAACTCTAATTCATCAACCACGATTGCGGCCAAGTCTACCAGGTTTGCTCTCTGCTCTGCTGTAAAAGCATCACGTGGTTGGGTATCAAGCAAACAGAGCGTACCCAAATTAAAGCCATCCTGAGTGAGCAAAGGCGCACCCGCATAAAAACGCAACCCAGGTTCAGATTGCACAAACGCATTGCAGGCAAAGCGATCGTCCTGTCGAGCATCCGGAACAACTAAAATATCGTCAGACAAAAGGGCAAAGCTACAGATGGTGGCATCTCTTGGCACTTCCTGTAGATCGAAGCCATAGCAGGACTTAAACCAGGCTCTCGACTCATCCACCAGAGAAACCAGGACAGTTGGCACATTAAACAAACGTGCGGCTAGAGAGGTGACGCGATCGAACGCTGCCTCCGGAGGTGTATCCAGGATTTTGTAACGCCGGAGTGCTTCCAATCGCTCCGCCTCATTTGCGGGTAAAGGAACAGGCTCGGCAATCGGCTTGGGTATAGATTCTGTCATAATTGCTGCTCAATGAGCGAATCAGAAAAAGAACGGCATTGTTTAAAGCTTTCTGACCAAATTACCGATTACTCTTACGAGTTCCTCCGGTTCTATGGGTTTTGCCAAATGCTTCTGAAATCCTGCCTTCAACGCTTGCTGCTGGTCATATTCGGCAGCATAGGCAGTCAGCGCGATCGCGGGTACAAGTCCGCCCTGCTCAGGCGATCTGCTCCGAATCTGCTGGATCAGCATGTAGCCATCTATCTCCGGCATGCCGATGTCACTGATGAAGATATCGGGCGGTTGCCGATCGAACACCATCAGCACTTCAGCCGCAGAAGCCACAGCGGCTACTTCCGCTCCCTGTTGCTCTAGAATGACCTGCATCAAATCTCGCATATCCTCATCGTCGTCAACTACCAAAATTTTGAGCTGACTCAAATCAACAGATTGAGCGGAAGCTAGCTGTTTCTCGTCTGATTCTACTGCCTTCGCCGTCAAAGGCAATCTGACGACGAATGTAGCGCCCTGCCCTTCTCCCAAACTTTCCACGTGAACCGTTCCGCCATGCAGCTCGGTCAAGTGACGAACGATCGCCAAACCTAAACCCAGTCCACCAAACTTACGAGTCGTTCTGCCGTCTTCCTGGCGGAAATAGTCAAACACATAAGGCAAAAAGTCTGGGTTGATACCCTTTCCGGTATCCCTAACCTGAATTTGGGCATAGGTGCCGATTCGCTCCAGGCAAACTTCTACCTGCCCTGCATCGGGCGTAAACTTAACAGCATTAGAGAGTAGATTCCAGACGATTTGTTGGAGCCGTGCAGAATCCCCGTTAATATGTGCATTATCAAACGATACAGCCGTCCGGATTTGAATTCGTTTAGCTTCTGCCGCCAGCCGCACGGTTTCTAAGGCAGATTCAACCACCGTAACCAGGTTCACAGGGCAAACGTTCAGCGCCATTTTGCCCTGTAAGATGCGAGACACATCCAGCAGGTCTTCGATGAGCTGAGTCTGCAGTTTGGCATTGCGCTCGATCGTCTGCAGCGCCTGTTTTGTGCCTTGCTGATCAAACTGGTGAGTTTGCAGGAGTCTTGACCAGCCCAAAATGGGGTTCAGGGGCGATCGCAGCTCATGAGACAGCACCGCCAAAAACTCATCTTTGACCCGGTTGGCAGTCTCAGCGTCTTCCCGGGCGGCTCGTTCCCGCGCCAGCAGATGCTCGCGCTCAGCTTCGGCTTGTTTGCGATCGTTAATATCGACCGTGCTGCCAATGATCCGCGTCGGTCTGCCTTCTGCATCGCGCGAAACAACGATGCCGTGATCGACCACATAGATATATTGCTTGTCTCGATTGAGAACCCGGTACTCTGTGGTATAGCGATCGCAGGTTGCTAAGACGGCTGCTGCCTCAGCCCGCACGCGCTGCAAATCTTCTGGATGCAATCGTTCGCACCACCAGCTTGCAGTCGGCTCAGTTTCCTCCAAGGGATAACCCAAAATTCGGGTTAACCCATCTGTTCTTTCAACATGATCCTGCTCAATATCCCAATCATAAATCAGGCAGTCAACGGCGGCTGTTGCATATTCAAAGCGCTCATTGGCATACCGCAACGCCTCTTCTGCTCGTTTGCGATCGCTAATATCAACCACAGAGCCGACATATCCTCTAAATTGACCATCTACTCCAAACCAGGGACTAGCCGCACCGATCGCCCAAATATACTTACCGTCTTTGCGCCGCAAGCGATACTCTAGCCGGAAAGCCTCCCGACGCTGACTTGCCGTCAGAAATGTCCGTTCAGCCTCTTTGCGATCGTCTGGATGTGTAATACTCAACCAGCCAGAGCCCAAACCCGATTCCTCAGTCTGCCCTGTAAAGTCGTACCAGCTCTGGCTGAGGTAGGTGCAGTAGCCTGTGGGATCAGTCACCCAAACCATGAAAGGTGCATTGTCTGCCATATTGCGAAACTGTTCCTCGCTCTGGCGCAGCGCCTCTTCTGCCTGTTTGCGCTCCGTAATCACCTCAGAAAAGATGATAATACCACCAATCTCATTTCTGTTGGTGTACCAGGGACGTATTTCCCAACGTATCCAGTCAAATCCACCAGGATGAAAAAATGGTGCTTCACTGCACTCCTCTACTGCTCCTGCCAAACAGCGTTGGTGAATATCTTTCCAATACTGCGGCATATCCGGAAATACATCATAGTGTGACTGACCAATAACATTTTGTTCGCTCAGACCATAGCTTATCAGCCAGCGATCGCTAACGTAGAGATAGCGCATTTGCCGATCAAACATGGCAACTTCTGCCGGAACATGCTGCACAAAAAGCTGAAGCTGCTCTCGCTGCTGCCGCAAAATATCCTCTGCCTGTTTCCGTTCTGTTTCGATTTGCTTGCGATCGTTGATTTCAGCCACAAAAACCGTTAGCCCACTGGGGGAAGGGTAGACCCGGTATTCAAACCAACGGTTCCAAGTGGAATAGAAATACTCAAACCGGATCGCTGTTTGTTCTGCCAGCGCCCGCTGAAAATTCACATAGACCTCAGTGCCCATCATATCGGGAAATAGCTCCCAAATATTTTTGCCTAACACTTCGCTGCGTGACATTCCAATGATTTCGCAGTTGCGATCGTTGCTGTAGGTGTAACACCAGCTGCGATCGAGCACTAAAAACCCATCACTAATGCTCGACAAAATCGTTTCTACACGCTGCTGGATGGCTTCTGCTTCAAGGCGTAGCGTCTGCTCTCGTTGGGTTGTTTCTCGTCGCAGGGAAGCTAGCTTCAAACTTGCTTCTACTCTCGCTAACAGCTCCCGCGCAGCAAAGGGTTTGATCAAATAGTCGTCTGCTCCTGCTTCTAATCCCTCGACACGGGCTTCTTCTCCAGCGCGGGCAGACAGCAAAATGATCGGAATATCTCGCGTTGTGGGTGCCGATCGCAGTTCCCGCAATAAGCCAAAGCCATCTAAGCCGGGCATCATCACATCCGTAAGAACGAGATCGGGAAGTTGCTGCTGAATTGCAGCCAACGCAGCAATGCCATCAGTGGCAGCCTGCACGTCATATCCCTGATTTAGCAATAGCCGTTTTACATACTCCCGCATGTCGGCGTTGTCATCGGCGAGCAGGATACGGGCAGCAGCAGGCATAGCAGCGGACGTAGCGGCATGGGAGTAGGGAATAGCAGCCGGTATAACTTCTTCCCATTCCCCTGTCTGTTCCTCTTCTGGTAACCAGCGCAATACTTCTTCCACATAGGGAGCAGCCCCCGGTGCGGTTCCAGATGAGGTTTGAGCCGCCTGAATTTCTGCAGCTTCTCTAGCAGACGCGACGGGTCTAGATTGTAAACGTTCGACAGGTAAATGATCTGTTCCCGTCGGAATGGTCAGGATAAATGTGGTGCCTTCTCCCTCAATGCTTTCAACCTGGATTTCTCCCTGGTGCAGCCGGACTAATTCCTGCACCAGCGCCAATCCAATTCCAGACCCCTCCTGAGTTCTGCCCCGCGCCCCTTCAACACGATGAAACCGTTCAAACAGTCGGGATAGCTCTGCTGCGGGAACGCCAATTCCGGTATCGCGCACGGTTAACTCAACCTCACTTGGTTTCTGCCGCAGCGTGACAGCAATCTCACCTGAAAAGGTGAACTTAAACGCATTAGAGAGCAGGTTAAGGACGATCTTTTCCCACATCTCCCGATCGACATAAACAGGTGCAGTCAGAACTTCACAGGTGACAAGGAGCTGTAATCCTGCCTGCTCGATCGCAGAACGAAATACACTTGCCAGCTCAGCCGTCAACGCTGATAAATCAGTAGGTTCATAAACTGCCTGAACTCGTCCTGCTTCGATCCGAGAAAAATCTAACAGCGCATTAACCAGCTTCAGCAGGCGCAACGAGTTCCGGTGAACCAGTTCAAGCTGCTGCCGTTGCTCATCTGAAATTGCCCCGTCTGCTGCCAGCATCTCCTCTAGGGGACTGATCATCAACGTCAGCGGCGTACGGAATTCATGCGAGATGTTGCTGAAAAATGTAGTTTTGGCGCGATCGAGTTCTGCTAAAGCTTCTGCCCGTTTGCGTTCTTCTTCATAAGCTTGGGCATTGGCAATGCTGGCAGCTATTTGAGCCGAAACGAGATTCAAAAATCTCTGGTAGTTGTCATCGAACAACCTGAATGGATTTAAACCAGTGACTAATATGCCCGCTTTGCCACTTTTGCCAGATGAAGCAATGGGCAGCACAGCTAACTGATGCGGAGAGTCCTGCCAGGCTCCGGTCGGCAAGCTGTTGAAATGCCCATCTAGATTAGGAATGAGATAGGGCTGCTGGGTCTGCAGAACTTCTGCAAAGCGCCAAACCGGATCATCGAGCGCCAACTTGGGAAGGGCAATAGGGTGCCCTGGTTCAATAGCAGCAGTGCCAGCCAGTACAGCACACTCTTCGTCTGGCTCGACCAGATAGATCAGGGCAAAGGGTAAATCGTAAGGATTGGTAGCCAGACAGGTAGCGCTAAGCGTGCAGGCTGCCTCAAAGGTACGGGCATCTGCTGTTCTGGAGGCAAGTTCTTTGAGCAATGCCAGCTGCCGCTCGCCGATAATACGCTGAGTATCGTCAGTGTTCGCACAAATAATGCCACCTGTTCTCCCTTCTATATCCGGGACAGGGCTATAAGAGAAGGTGTAATAGGTTTCTTCTGGGTAGCCATTGCGCTCCATGATGAGCAACAGCGCTTCGTCGTAGGTGCCCTCATTGTTGCGGATAGCTGACTCTGCCCGAGGACCCACCTGCTCCCAAATTTCGCGCCACACCTGGGAAGCCGGTTGCCCTAATGCCTCTGGATGTTTGCCACCCAGAATTGTCCGGTAGGCATCGTTGTAGAGGTTGATCAGTTCTTCCCCCCACCAGACAAACATCGCTTGGCGAGAAGTTAACATGATCCGCACAGCAGTCTTTAAGCTTTGTGACCAGCTCTGGACAGCACCGAGGGCGGTTTGTGACCAATCCACCGATCTCATCAGCGCTCCCATCTCGCCGCCACCAATGAAAACCTCTTCGGCGATCGTCTCTGGTTGCGCTGCGCTCATGATTCTGGGTTATCCTCTGAAGAGTATTTTATTCGCAGTGCCTCACCGCGATCGCCAAGCTGTTGCAGCAAAATATCAATTTGCTTAAGCGCTAGAGGAGAAGGCGTGGCATGTCCATTTTCCCAACGGTTAACTGTGGGGAAGGTCATACCTAACTCATCGGCAAACTTTTCCTGAGACAGGTTCATGGCATGCCGCAGTTCCCAGACAAGCCGGCCAATCATTGGCTGCTTTGCACTCAGTCGTTTCACTTTAAAAGCCTCACGGCACAAGTATAAAGCTCTTTATACTTGTCACTTTTGGTGAAATAGGGCGCGATGTCTATCTACCTTCAGACAGAGTTTCCTGTTGGCAAATGTGCAGAGCGAAGGCTCAATAATAAGCACATACGCCGTGCGCCAGTAGGAGATGGCGCAGTTAGGATCGAGTTGGGCTGCCTGCTGAAGTGATCGCAGTGTCTCTACATAGTTGAAGCCGTAGGACAGGATTAGACCTTGATCGAAGTAGCATCGTAGAAAATTCAAAGGGATAGTGTGAGGGGAACTATGCAATTTCTCCTTCAATTACTGTTTGCGAATACTGTTTGCGAACGATGTAATAGTCGTTCTGAAAATCATGCGATAGCTGCTTAATTTCAACTTGCTTAAAGCCTGCGTTAGCCAGCAGCTCCAGCGCTTTTTCTTTGCCCCAGATTGCGCCTAGCCCCATACCACCATAGGCAAGCGAAACGCTCATGCAGTGCATACGAAATAGTGTAGAGCAGAGGGGTAATCAAGCGATCGAGATTGCCCCTCACACCTGTTGCGGCGTGGATGTCTTGCATCAGATAAACGCCATCCGGATGCAGGGTATGATAAATGTTTTGCAGCATCACATCCGGCTTTGCCTGATCGTGAACCGTATCGAATGTAGTAATCAAATCGTAGCGATCGCACTCATCGAGTGTTGCTGCATCCTTGACCTGAAACTCGATGTTGCCCAGTTTTCGCAGTTGAGTATCCGCATTGGCATTGGCAACTGCCTCTCCAGAGAAGTCATAGTCGGTGAAGCGGCTGTTGGGAAAAGCGGCTGCCATCGTGACTCTTTCAGGGTTAACTTCTGCTTTTCAGTGAGTCCTTTTCGCCCGTAATAGTATTGAATTGTCGCTCTAGTGTTGCCATGTTATGCAGTGACAATTAAAGAGGACTCTTACGCTCTTTTGGTGATTCGGGTTCTTAAACAGTCTGAGATCCAAAGCTCACATAGCGCTATTTGAGCTATGAAATGGTTTGTCAGAGGTGAGGCGAACCTCGCCTGCCTCACCTCTGACAAACCATTTAGGATTGTTATATGAGGAAAATGAGCGATCGCGTCCGTCTTTACCAAGCTTGCTTAAGAGCCTGGTTATCAAAAAACGCGACAGCAGCTTGTTCCATTACTTGTTGAAGAAGCTGCACACCCTATTTTCTATACCCATTACTAATCTGCTGTGGCACGATCAAAGAGGTCTGATTCTCTCTATCACGATGAACTGCAACCGGTAAAACTGCTACTTGAGGCCCCAAATTGCTCAACCTTTGCTTGAGCCATGAGCTTCAAGTTCACACATGAACCCAATCGCTCTACTCATTCCTACTCAAAAACTGTCAAAGTACAACACTGCTGAAATAAGATATGGCAACGACAAAAATCAGAAAGACCCCTGGAATCTGCAATGGAGCCGCTTGCATCGGTCGGACGCAAGTGCCCGTTTGGCAATTGATTGCTTTACAGGCGCAGGGATGCTCAGACGCAAACTTGCTTAGCGACTACCCACAGCTGACCCGGGATGACTTGAAAGCTGCCCGCACCTACTATGCTCAAAATACAGAAGAAATTGACGACGCGATCGTTGAGAACTCAGAGAGTTAAAGCTGCATCCTTCTGAATAGCTAGAAGTGCTCAGTGATAAAACTCGTCTGATGACACGAATCTGCCCTGATGTCATTTCGGTGTTGCTGATTTCGGGGATGATTTTTAAGTAAGAGGGGCGGGAGCGCCCCTCTTACTCAAAAATCATCCCCCTGTTAAGCAATGCCACAAGCTACCCCTTCTACACTGTAGAAAGTGTTCATCTTTGCGACATCGCTATGCAGTCTGTATAGCCAGAGTTCGCAGGCTTTTGAATGTTCTCTTTGATGGTGTCGAGATCAACATAGTAGTCAGCAACATTGATCAGGCTGTCACTCGTCATAGAACGCAAGCTAACGACCGCAACACGAACCCCCCGATAGGCAATGGCGTTGACAGCATAGGCTAGATCGCCATCGCCGCTGACTAAGATGGCAGTATCAATGTGGTTAGCCAAAGTCAACATATCTACCGCAATCTCTACATCCAGGTTCGCTTTTTTGGAGCCATCCGGCAATTGAATCAGATCTTTTGTGATCACCCGATAGCCATTGCGACGCATCCAAAGCAAGAATCCCTGTTGCTTTTCGTTGGTACGATCGACGCCTGTGTAGAAAAAAGCCCGTAGTAGTCGAGCGTTCGTAGTTAAATGACACAGCAACTTGGTGTAGTCAATCTCAATTCCAAGCTGCAAGGCAGCATAAAACAAGTTTGAACCATCAACAAAGATCGCAACTCGATTGCAATCTAGACGAGCGTTGTCTGACTCATGATTCTGCAACATTTTAATCGGATTGTTTTTATCGGCTTTTGTTAAATGTTCTAGATAGCATGGCTTTTGGAGGAGCGTCTCTGGAGCTGCTTCGCGCGGATGAACTTTCGCCATGAGTGCCTCAATTTTGGGGAAGAATTTTCCCAGCGAAGTGAATTAATAATAAAGCGTTACATCCTCGCCACACTGATCTGCTAGATAAACTAGAGATTTGAAGCGAAGATTCACAATTTGGTCGTAGAAAGGATTTAATTTGCAAAGGGGCGGAATGCGAACCAGGGTATAGTTGAACAGTTTGATCTGCCGCTCAAATGGACAACGAGCTGGAATGATTTTGCAGAGCGACCGTGCAATTTGCCGATCGCAAATCTCGATCGATTCCAGCCGTTGCCGTATTGAGTGGAGGAAGGCACTAGGGTGACGAATAGGTAGGGGGTTCACAGTGGAGTCAGGCAGTAAAGCCATCAGCGAAACAATCAGCCTAAGGGTAGATGCAAAGGTGATAGTTTCGCTTCCACTCTCGACTAGCTTCTAAGTTAGATGTGAAAAATGCAGAACTTGTGTAGATAGAGAATTAAGCTGATAGATGTCTACCTTTTGTCGTCTACCTTTTGTCATCTACCCCTAACTCCAGCCCAGTATCTTGGCGATCTGCTCTGGAAGCTTCATTGCCTTAAAGGGCTTCGTGATAATTCCTGCTGCATCCAGCTCTGCAAACCGGCGCTGCTCTGCTGCCTGTACCTTCGCTGTCATCAAAATCACTGGAATAGGTTGAGTGACTGGGTTTGCTTGCAGCGCCCGAATGGTTTCGATCCCATCCATCTCAGGCATCATCACATCGAGCAAGATCACATCGGGCTGCTCATCGGCTGCTTTTGCCAATCCTTCATTTCCTGAAGATGCAGTCGATACCTCCCAGCCGCCAACGGTCTTCAAGGTGAGTTGAGCCACTGCCCGGATGTCATATTCATCATCAATGATCAGAATGCGTCTGGTGGTCATCGAGACTGTCTCCTGTCTTACCTCGAATCATTCGGTTGAGCAGGTTGATCACTAGCTGCTCAAATTCTTGTGGGGTAATCCGCCCTTTGGTTAGAAATAGCGTTTGCCCCAGCCTTAGCCGTTCGCGCTCGTGGTCATTGAGATCACGGGCAGTATAAATAACTAGCGGCACCCGGCAGAGCTTGTTATGCTGTCGCAGCCAGTCTACAACAGCAAAACCATCATCGGCGGGTAGCCCCAAGTCAAGTACGAGCAAATCAGGAATCACCTGCTGGCTTAACTGAATCGCGTCTCGTCCAGTTTGGGCGTGAAACGTCTCGATTTGATGGCGAGAAATCAGAGCTGTGAGAACCTGTGCCAAATCTATATCATCTTCAATGAGCAAAACTTTCAAAGGCTGGTTATGGTTGTCCAAGGCTCGCTCCAGCGCTTGCCGCAGCACTTTGGGTTCTGGCGGTTTCACAACCCAATTGCTAATCCCGGCATAGGGTGCCTCTCTAGCATCGGGCAACAGCCCACTCAGAATAATCACAGGAATCGTTTGCGTTTCAGGATGCTGTTTCAAAACCGCTAACGTTTCCCAACCATTCATACTAGGCATCATTAGATTGAGCAGAATCGCATCCGGATGGTGAGCAACCGCTTGTTCTATGGCTTCCTGTCCCGAAGCAACCGCCAACACTTGATAGCCTTGCCGTTCCAGCATAGCCCGCACCACTTGGCGGATCGAAGCATCATCGTCACAAGTCAAAATCAAGGAAGATCTAGCTTCGGGTTCTAAATCCAGCGCTGAATCATTTAATAATTCAGAATCCAAAATTGGCAACGGGGCGTTCTCAAGCGCATTGAGGAGGGGTAAGGTGAAGTAGAACGTACTGCCTACCCCTAAGGTACTCTCTACCCAAATTTGTCCTTCGTGCTGCTGAAGGAGGCTGCGACAGATGGCTAATCCTAAGCCGGTGCCGCCTTTGCGACGTGAATCTGAGGCATCGACTTGCTGAAAACGCTCAAAGATGGATTCTAGCTTGTCCGATGGAATGCCGCGTCCTTGGTCGGCAACTTTGAATAGGAGAATGTGGGTTGACTGCTGGTTTTCGGGATTTTTGATTCCGTCAGCTTCTAACTCCTCGCTTCTGACCAATTCTGCACTCAGCTGAATTGTGCTGCCTGACGGGGAGAATTTGATCGCATTACTGAGTAGGTTGGTCAAGACTTGAATAATTCGATCGGGATCAGCCCAGAGCTGGACACTCAGAGGCGAAACAGAGAGGCTAATTTCAGATCTTTCTGCAATATCTTGGATTGCTTCAATCGATTGATTCATTAGCTCAGCAGCATTACAGACCTGTTTCGTCATGACAACTTTGCCCGACTCGATCCGCTCGATGTCCAGAATGTCATTAATTAGGCGCACCAGTCGATCGGTGTTGTTTGCGGCAATACTTAACATTTGCTGAGCTTCTTCCGGCTGGTTTTGCAAAACGCCTTCAGCTAAGAGATCCAGAGCAGCAGAGATCGAGGTGAGTGGAGTTCTCAATTCGTGGCTAACCACAGAAATAAATTCATCCTTCAAACGTTCAACTTCGCGTCGCTCACTAATATCTTTAACAAAGCAATAGCTGCCGCTAAACCGCTGTTGTTGGTTATAAATTTTCACCATCACAATTTGCTTATCGAAAGCCGTTCCATCTTTGCGGATCGCTCTCGCTTCTATTTCCACCTTGCCAACCTGAAGCATCTGCTGATAGGCAACCTCCATCGTAGCAACGTCATCAGAATAGACTGTTTTCTGCCATTTCATTCCCAATAGCTCTTCAGGCTGGTAGCCCAACATATCAGCATAGGCAGGGTTTACTCGAACGTAGCGTCCTTGCGTATCTAGTTGAGCAATTCCTTCAACTGCACTTTCTAATGCTTTACTTAAATTTAGAAGCTGCTCTTCAGCCACTTTGCGTTCGGTAATGTCTTCAATTTGGGTAACCATATACAATGGCTGATCTTGCCCATCCCGCACCATTGAGTTGCTCAACGCCGCCCAAACTATATGCCCCGACTTATGCAAGTACCGCTTTTCCATCTGGAAGGTGCTAATCTCACCAGACAATAATTGCTGCAAATAATGGAGTCCCTTCTCCAAATCATCAGGGTGGGTAATCGCCTGAAAGTTCGTGACCAGCAGTTCTGGCTCTGAGTAACCCAGCATCTCACACAAAGCTCGATTCACCTGGAGCCAACAGCCATCTGGCGACACCAATGCCATTCCGATCGCGGCATTCTCGAACGCTAGGTGAAATCGTTCTTCACTTTCTTGTAATGCTTCCTGCGCCCGTTTTTGTTCGGTCACATCACGACCGATGGCATAGAGCAACCCTTCGTTAATAATGGGAAAGGCTCTCCAGGAAATCCAGCGATACGAACTATCTTTACAAGAGTAGCGATTTTCAAAATCAAGGACAATCTCACCTTCAGCCAGTGCTTTGACTACCGTAAGGGTTGCCGCTTGGTCTTCAGGATGCACAAAGTAGAGAAAGGGATGCGCTGTCAGTTCGGCGTTGGTGTAACCAAGCACTCTTTCAAAGGCAGGATTCAAACGCTTAAAATAGCCATCGGTGCCCGCAACACACTGCATATCTAGAGAAGAACTGAAGATGCGATCGCGCTCTTCCTCTATTGTTTTGCGTTCAGTGATATCGCTGCCAATTTCTAAAAATCCCGTAATCTGATCGTCTGCATCCCTCAGTGCAGTAATTGATAGTAACACCGGAAAGCGCGAACCATTCTTGCGAATGTAAGTCCACTCATACTCATCGATTTCTCCACGGCGTGCCTTGACAGTGAACACGTCAATTCCTGGGTCAATTGGTTCTTCCAACTCCTGCGATAGCACTTGGGCTCGCTGCACAATTTCCTGCCGATCGTGAATCAGCAGGGGTGTCGCTTGCCCAATCACTTCTATTGCCGTATAGCCGAGCCACTGCTCGGCTGTAGTATTAAAGGTAAGAATTGTGCCATCAACGTTGGTTGAGATGATGCTGTAGTTTGCGCTGTCTAGAATCGCTCGCTGAAAAGTTAATGTCTCGCGTAGCGTCTGCTCTACCTCTTTCCGTTGGTTAATATTGCGAAAATAGACCGATAGCCCATCTTTTGCAGGATAGGCATGCACTTCAGACCAATGATTAAACGGCGGATAGAAAGCTTCAAACTGAACGCTGACCTGCTCGGCAATCGCACGGTGATACTGCCAATAGAAAGTTGAACCCACTGCCTCTGGAAACTCATCCCATAGAACCTTACCCAATACATCTTCTCGCTTCCGCTGCAGCAACAACTCCGCCTGCCGATTCAGGTAGGTAAACCGCCACTCGTGATCCAGGGCAAGAAAAGCATCAGTGATGCTTTCCAGGATATTTGTAATCTGGTTGCGGGCGGCTTGTTCTTGAGCGAGAAGCTGGATGCGCATTTGCTCTGCTCGCCGTAGCTCCACGGTCGTTTGTTCTACCTGAACGAGATTACGCCTCAGCTCTAGTTGAGAAATGACTTGACGGCTTAAGGCTTGCAAGGCTTGAATTTGAGCGGAGGTAAGCTGCTGCGGCACCCGATCGATCACGCAAAGGGTTCCCAAAGAATAACCATCCGAGGTAACTAACGGCGCACCTGCGTAAAATCGAATATGAGGCTCACCTGTCACCAGGGGATTGGTAGCAAATCGCTCGTCGTGCAGCGTATCTGGAACAATCAAAACATCCTCAGGCTGCAAGATGGCATGGGCGCAAAATGCCAGATCGCGGGGAGTTTCTGTAGCATCTAACCCCAGTTTAGATTTGAACCACTGGCGACAGTCATCGATCAAGCTAACCAAGGCAATAGGCGTACCGCAGATAAACGCTGCCAGCCGAGTCAAGTCATCAAATGCAGCTTCAGGAACAGTATCTAGAATATTGTACTGTTGGAGCGCATTGAGTCTGGCAAGTTCGTTGTCAGGTAATGGTGCTTTCATCCTGGATTCCCCTCAAACCCGATTGCATTCCTAGCTTGACTTAATCGAGCGTGGGCAGCCTGGTACAACATCTGCAGGTTTGTACCGTCCTGGAGATGCTGGCTCACTCCCAAACTAAGGTTGACTCGGAACGAAGCGCCATCTGCCTCGAATTCAAATCGCTGCCAAGCTTGCTGTAAATCGAGGATCCGTTGCATTGCGTCCGCTTCAGTCATGCCAGGCATGCCGATGACAAATTCTCCGCCTCCCCAACGACCCACAATATCTTCATTGCGGAACGATCGCCGCAATAGCTCACCCAATCGCGTCAGCACTTGGTCTCCAGCCGCATGACCGTACTGCTGATTGATGTGTTTCAGGTGGTCTAGCTCCACCAGCGCCAAGCAGAACGACTGCTGGCACTGGTCACACCACTGCAGAAACTGAGACAACGTTTCAGTAGACTTGCGGCGATTTGCCACGCCGGTCAGTGCGTCGATCTCCGCTAAGCTCTTGAGAAAGTGGGTGCGCTCTAAGCGATTTAGAATCCGCGTCACGAGTTCTGGACCCACAACTGGCTTGTTGACGTAATCATCTGCACCCGCAGCAAAAACCTGATGCATGGTTTCAGCATCAGTGTGAGCGGTGAGAAATAGAATCGGCAATCCACTCCAGCGGGGATCATTACGAATCACCTGACACAGTTCTATACCGCTAACATGAGGCATTTCAATGTCCAGGATGAGTAGCTCCGGCGGATTTGCTTCCAGAGCATCTAGAAATAAAAGCGGATTGTCAAGCACCGAAACATGAAGCCCCCAAGGAATCAGCAACCGCTGGAGCGCTGTTAATACCTGCACATCATCGTCTACAACCATGACCATTGCTTGCATTGGACGGGCGTGCTGCAGCACTTGATTGACCGCCTCTAAGACTTGAGTAGCAGTGACGGGCTGCTGGAGCCGTCGTCCGCCCAGCCGAGTCACCTTCACCCGATCGATTAATCTATCCCGATCGGTCAACACCAAGGCAGGAACAGGTGGCGTACAGGCACTCAGTTCAGACAGCAACATCAGGTTATTTTCCGTATCGGCGGCATCAGCAAAATCAAGCAGAACGACGTCTGGATGCGCTTCGGAGATCTGCTCTCTAGCCGTTACCGGGCTAAATGTCGTTTGAACTTGCAGATCCCAGCTAGAAGACGCTTTTTGCAATTGTGCGGTAAAGGACTGATTTGGACTGACCACTAGCAGCCAAGGGCGCTCATCAATGGATGCATCAAAGGCGATCGCATGTCCATTGCTTGATTGCTCATTGTTTGATTGTTCATTGCTTGATTGCTCATTGTTTAAGTACTCATCGTTTAAGTGCTGCAGCTCCCGACGCAAAGCAGCAACGAGTTTAGAGAGGCGCTGCATCTGGGGACGGCTTAGCGATCGCCCCTTTTGAAAAAGCGGTTCGATTTCCTGGGCTAAACGAGAGCCTTGCTCCCCGCCGAACATGCCCAACGATCCTGCTAATTTGTGGGTTTCCTGTTCTGCTTGCTGCCGCAATTCCTCGCTCAGCTTATTTTGCAGCAACAGGGCTGCGGCCTGCTCAACCACCGCAATCCGTCGATCAACCGTCTCTTTAACCTGGTTCCAGACGTTGTTGATGCCAGCCATCGTCTGCGCCGAAATTGTAGCTTCGCCTTCGTCTTGCCCCTTTCCCTCTTTACTCTTCTGCGCCTTTGTCTCTTTACG
Source organism: Phormidium tenue FACHB-886 (assembly GCF_014764505.1). Taxonomy (GTDB): domain Bacteria; phylum Cyanobacteriota; class Cyanobacteriia; order Elainellales; family Elainellaceae; genus FACHB-886. The sequence continues at coordinate 1,074 of NZ_JACXWX010000026.1, read as the reverse complement.
CTTTTCCTCTGCAGGTCTCAGTCGGTAACCAATGCCATAAACGGTTTCGATCGGATCATCTAGCGCACCTGCTGCCTTCAATTTTTGCCGTAGCCCTTTGATATGAGAGCGGATGGTGTCCTCGGTGGGGGTTTCTTCAAAAGACCAGATGTGATCGATCAGCGCACCCGTGCTAAAGATGCGATGCGGATTGCGGAGAAATAGCTCCAGCAGACCATATTCCTTGGGCGTCAGCCGTACCAGCTCACGATTGCAGGTAACTTCACAAATACTGGGATCAAGTTCTAGATTTCGCCACTCCAGCAAGGGGGGTAAAGCAGCACCACCTCGTCGGAGCAACGCCCGGACACGCGCCAACAGCTCTGGCAGATTAAACGGTTTAGCGACATAATCATCTGCCCCGGCATCTAGCCCCATCACTTTGTTGGTACTAGCATTCTGGGCGGTTAATAGGAGAATCGGGGTTTGGTTACCCTGCGATCGCAGCCTTCGACACAGACTAATACCATCCAGTTTGGGCAGCACCACGTCTAGCAAAATCAAATCATAGGTAAAAGATTCCAGCATTACCCATCCAGCCTGACCATCAGCTGCAACATCCACGGTGTAGTGCTGATCGGCCAAAGCTTTAACAAGGGGCTCAGCAATTAGCGAATCATCCTCTACCAATAAAATTTTCATAATCCGCTAGCTGCAACAAGAGGACATGAACTATGTCATTTCCAGCACTCCTACGTTAAGGCTAACTCGAATCAAACCCTGATAGTTTATAGATTTATTGGACATTGCCAGCAGTGCAGACTAGCTAAGCGCTGTCAGCGTGGCAAAGAAATATTAAGAGCTTTTAAGCCTAAAGTAAGCTCTATCAATTGGTCGTTGCCCATAAAAAAGAGCAGCGACCAATTGACGATCGCCCTAAAAAAGGGCAACAACAGCTTTAACGAGGGAGACAAAAGCAATGCTTGCCCAGTAGCTCTACCCCTAATAAATAGGTCAGTCACGGCAAAGCTTCTTCATTGCCAGGCAAATGCGGTGTTGCTGATTTCTGGGATGATTTTTAAGTGAGAGGGGCGC
>NZ_JACXWX010000255.1:2500-4851 GCF_014764505.1 Phormidium tenue FACHB-886 | reverse complement strand
GAGGTCAAGCCCTCGGTCTGTTAGTATTCCTCGACTGCATGCATTGCTGCACTTCCATCTAGAACCTATCAACGGGTGTTCTGCCCGTGACCTTACTGGCTTAGTGCCATGAGAGTACTCATCTTGAGGTGGGCTTCCCACTTAGATGCTTTCAGCGGTTATCTCCTCCGCACATGGCTACCCTGCGTTTACCGTTGGCACGATAACAGGTACACCAGCGGTGCGTTCCTCCCGGTCCTCTCGTACTAAGGAGGAATCCTCTCAATACTCTTGCGCCTGCACCGGATATGGACCGAACTGTCTCACGACGTTCTGAACCCAGCTCACGTACCGCTTTAATGGGCGAACAGCCCAACCCTTGGGACGTACTACCGCCCCAGGTTGCGATGAGCCGACATCGAGGTGCCAAACCTCCGCGTCGATGTGAACTCTTGGCGGAGATCAGCCTGTTATCCCTAGAGTAACTTTTATCCGTTGAGCGACGGCCCTTCCACTCAGTGCCGTCGGATCACTAAGGCCGACTTTCGTCCCTGCTTGAGTTGTCGCTCTTGCAGTCAAGCTCTCTTTTGCCTTTACACTCTACGGCTGATTTCCAACCAGCCTGAGAGAACCTTTGCGCGCCTCCGTTACCATTTAGGAGGCGACCGCCCCAGTCAAACTGCCCACCTGATACTGTTCCAACGCCGGATAACGGCGGTCGGTTAGAATTCTAGCTCTGACAGAGTGGTATCTCACTGTTGGCTCCATGACTCCCACAAGAGTCACTTCTTAGCCTCCCACCTATCCTGCGCAGTCAAAGCCCGAACCCAATACCAAGCTACAGTAAAGCTTCATAGGGTCTTTCTGTCCAGGTGCAGGTAGTCCGTATCTTCACAGACAATCCTATTTCGCCGAGTCTCTCTCCGAGACAGCTCCCAGATCGTTACGCCTTTCGTGCGGGTCGGAACTTACCCGACAAGGAATTTCGCTACCTTAGGACCGTTATAGTTACGGCCGCCGTTCACCGGGGCTTCGGTCGTCAGCTTCAGGGTTGCCCCCTGACCGACTTCCTTAACCTTCCGGCACTGGGCAGGCGTCAGCCCCCATACCTCGTCTTGCGACTTCGCGGAGACCTGTGTTTTTGGTAAACAGTCGCCTGGGACTCTTCACTGCGACCCCCCTTGCGAGGGGCACCCCTTCTTCCGAAGTTACGGGGCAATTTTGCCGAGTTCCTTAGAGAGAGTTATCTCGCGCCCTTTAGTATTCTCAACCATCCCACCTGTGTCGGTTTAGAGTACGGGCGATTTAAGATTAACGTGGTTAGAGCTTTTCTCGGAAGCTTGACCTCACACACTTCGGGGACGTATCCCCTCGTACTCATGCCTCAGCTCAAGACGTTTTCACCGTCTCTCATCACCTCGGACACTTGAACCAGTAACCAACTTCTGGCTGTGTTAGCCTTCTCCGTCCCTCTGCACAATCTTAAATCGGTATCGGAATGTTGACCGATTGTCCATCGACTACGTCTTTCGACCTCGCCTTAGGTCCCGACTAACCCTCCGCGGACGAGCCTTCCGGAGGAACCCTTAGGATTTCAGGGCATTGGATTCTCACCAATGTTTGCGCTACTCAAGCCGACATTCTCACTTCCACTTCGTCCACACCTGCTTTCGCTGATGCTTCGCACTACAATGGAACGCTCCCCTACCGATTACATGTAATCCCACAGCTTCGGTACACAGTTTAGCCCCGTTCATTTTCGGCGCAGGAGCGCTTGACCAGTGAGCTATTACGCACTCTTTTAAGGATGGCTGCTTCTAGGCAAACCTCCTGGTTGTCTATGCACTCCCACCTCCTTTATCACTTAACTGTGATTTGGGGACCTTAGCTGGTGGTCTGGGCTGTTTCCCTCTTGACGATGGAGCTTATCCCTCACCGTCTCACTGGCAGAGTGTCCACGGGGTATTCAGAGTTTGACTCGATTTGGTACCGCTCTCGCAGCCCGCACCGAATCAGTGCTTTACCCCCCCGCTATAATCTCTACCGCTGCGCCTCAACACATTTCGGGGAGAACCAGCTAGCTCCCGGTTCGATTGGCATTTCACCCCTAACCACAGGTCATCCGCTGATTTTTCAACATCAGTCGGTTCGGACCTCCACTTGATGTTACTCAAGCTTCATCCTGCCCATGGTTAGATCACCGGGGTTCGGGTCTATAAACACTGATTATCGCCCTATTCAGACTCGCTTTCGCTTTGACTTCGACATTTCCGTCTTAATCTACCAGTGCCTATAAGTCGCCGGCTCATTCTTCAACAGGCACACCGTCACACGTTAAATCGTGCTTCGATTGCTTGTAGGCTAACGGTTTC
>NZ_JACXWX010000254.1 GCF_014764505.1 Phormidium tenue FACHB-886 | reverse complement strand
GGAAACCAAAAGTTCCAAAAACACCTCCGGTCAAAGACCCCAAACATCCCCATGTTTCAACAGCAAAACTTTTATCCCCTGACTAAATAACACCTAGACAGGGATCGTACATAGTCCTAACCCTGCCTTTTCTTCCTCCGATGTCTACTCCTGCTCTGTTTAAGTGGCGGCACTTTCTGCCTGAAATTATCCTGCTCAACGTCCGCTGGTACTGCCTTCGGATTCGCCAGTTCCCTACGGTGGGAGACCCGCCTGCAGGACTGGACTCACCGCTACTCCCTCAGCTACCGAGACCTGGAGGAGATGACGCAGGAACGGGGTGTGGAAGTCGATCACTCCACGATCAACCGCTCTCGTGTTGAAGTATGCACTAGAGCTGGACAAACGCATTCGACCCCATTTGAATCCTACGAATGATTCGTGGAGAGTTGACGAAACGCACATCCAGATCAAAGGTGAGCGGAAGTATCTGTACGTTTGCAGTGGATTCCGAGGGTAATACGCTTGACTTCATGCTGAGTGCCAAGCGTGATGGCAAGGCAGCGGCCCACTTTTTCCGTAAAGTACTCAAGGCACAGCACACAAAAGCTCTTCGTATGATTACCGTGGACAAGAATGCTGTCTATCCGGTGGCACTGGAGACCTTGAAAGCAGAGAAAGCAATTCCAGCAGAAGTTGAATTACGACGGAGTAAATACTTAAATAATGTAATTGAGCAGGATCATAGAAACATCAAGCGAATTGTGAGACCGATGATGGGGGTCAAGTCATTCAACACGGCGAGAAAAACGTTGAGTGAGATCGAAGCGATGGCAGTGATTCGTAAAGGGCAAGGGAATCAAATCAATCGAGGAGATAGTGTATCTCAAGCCAAGGTTATTGAAGCAATTTTTGGAGTGAGTGCTTAAGGCAAGTAGACCGGCAGCGATCGTTTGTCTCTAAACAGTATTTGCGACACAATCTGAGCTCGCGCCTGCAAACTCGCTCATTGCTGTGTCATAAAATGATGCTATGAGTTCATCTACTGGGTCGCTGATTTGCAGCAATAAGATGGCATTGCCCTAACGCCGTCCTTCAAACCGCTGATACCAGATGATGTTACCCAATACTGTAACCACCAGAGCAATTCCTCCTCCTACCCAAGCCAGCATGGGATTGTACCCGCTACGACTGAGGCTCTCCATCCAAACTTGAGTGCGATCGGAGGACAAAAGCTGATTTGCGAGAAGGGGAAAGAGATACATTAGTGCTGCCCCCACAATCAGCCAGCCCACCATAGAGGCAAGCAGAAAAATGGTTTTGACTGTAGATTGACTACCCATGAGCGATTGCAGTAAAGACCCAAAATTGAGATTAACATGGGCGATGAGTAATGTCAGCAGAAACATTTTTGTGGGGGCGCTTCACCTACGCACAAAAACAGCCTACTAACCAGGGCAGGAAATGGTGAACACTTTTCTAGACAGCATAAGCGACATGTTTCTCATGGAAAAAGCGTCGTACAACATCTGGTTGTCGTTGCCGACGTCGTAAATGCTGCCGCACATTCTCCATCATCTCTCGCTTCGTTCTCGCTCGTTTGCGCCCTACTGCATTTGCCTTCACATCATGGTTGAGCAACTCATCC
>NZ_JACXWX010000253.1 GCF_014764505.1 Phormidium tenue FACHB-886 | reverse complement strand
TGACAAATGAACAGTTCAATGCCATTGCAATCGAGCGCTGTCGATTTCATGGGGAATGGAATTATCGGATTGTGCCACGAAAAACTGCTTAGTTACTCAAGCTATTTTTGTAAGGATCCTTAGAATCGTCTGAGCAATGCTCTAAAGACAATCGTGTCTTGGAGTAGCTCAAATGAAACGTAAATGGAGCTTGAAACGACAATGTGTTGAGCGCAACGATGGTCAACGACGCTGGGACCAAGCGTATCACCTGCTGATACAAATGACACCTGCACCAAAGAAGGACACAGGTAGGTTTCAGGCTGAGGTTTCGCCAGCAAACCAATTCTCTGGAGAACCCCTATGAGTACCGCAATTTACGTTCGAGTTTCAACCCAACACCAAAGCCAAAAGCAGACGATTGAGCAGCAGCTAGACCGCTTACAGCAGTATGCCAAAACTCAAAATTGGGAGATTCAACCAGAGCAAATTTTTCGAGACGATGGTTATAGTGGTGCTCGGTTGAAGCGACCTGGATTAGATCAACTCCGAGACGATGTGGCAATGGCAAAGTTCGAGCGAATTTTAGTGACTGCACCCGATCGCTTATCTCGAAATTTTGTCCACCAAACCCTTTTGATTGAAGAATTTCAATCCCACGGTGTACAGGTCGAGTTTCTCGAACGCCCCATGAGCGATGACCCTCATGACCAACTCCTGTTGCAAATCCGAGGGGCTGTAGCAGAGTATAAACGAACGTTGATAGCTGAGCGAATGCGGCGAGGTCGGCTTCAGAAACTGCAAGCGGGAGCGCTTCTGCCTTGGACCCATCCTCCGTATGGATATACTGGCGATCTGGAACATCCACGAGATGCCACCGGAGTCAAAATCAATCTAGCTGAAGCTGCTGTGGTCTGTGAGATTTTTAACAGCTATGCTCAACCTGGAATGAGTTTGGCACAACTGAGTAAACGGCTTTATGACTTGGGGATTTGCTCCCCGCGGGGAAAGCGAGCTTGGACGGGCGGTACACTACGACAAATTCTGACAAACCCTACGTACATTGGGCAAGTTTTTGCCAATCGTGAGCAAGGTGTTCCAGCTCGGCAGCGACGCTCCCCCTTAAAACCTGTAGGGGAACGAGGCAGCTCTCGGGCTAGAGACTCCTCAGAATGGATTTTAGTGACACAGGTTGAAGCTATTATCAGCACAGAGTTATTTGAAACGGTGCAAGTTAAGTTGCAACATAATCAGAAAATTGCAAGGCGTAACAACAAGACCCATGAGTATTTACTGCGTTCATTAGTGAGCTGTGGCTGCTGTCAAGCATCTTGTACAGGAGTCACTCGAAATCAAAAGTATCAATACTATCGTTGCCAGCAAAAAGTCCAGGTAAAACGGCTTAAAGAGGGAAAGAAGTGTTCTGCAAGATATACACCAGCACAACAACTAGACGAATTAGTTTGGGATGACTTGTGTAATACTCTGCAACACTCAGAAATAATTGCAAACGCGATGAAAAGACTACAAGATGGTCAATGGCTGCCACAAGAGTTACAAGCACGTTGTGCTACTCTACAGAAGGCTCAAAAGAGTTTGCAGCAACAGATTGAACGCTTAACCCAAGCTTATCTTGCTGAGGTGATTGCCTTAGAGGAGTACCAGCGACGGAGAGCAGAACTTGAAAGCCAACTTGGAGCCTTGGCAGCGCAAGAGCGACAGTTGGCAGCACAATCTCACCAGCACAGGACTTACGCAGGGGCACTAGGAGTAGGGATTGCACAAGCGAGCCATCCTCGCTACAGTTCCTGCATGAGTGCATCAAACCGCCAGTCCGATGACGTTCACCAAG
>NZ_JACXWX010000252.1 GCF_014764505.1 Phormidium tenue FACHB-886 | reverse complement strand
AGCTTCACCAATCGACAGCATTGGCATTGTTCCCTCTTTCCTACTGCCGCTTACCAATGGTTTACCATGTCCCTTTGGGTTATGTCGCAAGTGCGCCGAGCAAAACTTCAGCTTTGTCTACCAGCTAAGAGGAAAGTGCCAGAACTAGGTACTCAACTTGGGGACAAGTCCTTTACTTGATAGATTGGCTAGGGTTCTATTGCAAATTCTGGTTAGGGACGAGCGATCCTTATCCTTAACACTTCCTTAGCTCGCTACTCCAAAGATTTCTTCAATAAACCGGGCTTGAGAGACACTATCTTCTAGGTTGATTCCGTTCACCTGTCCTTTGCGAATCATATTCATTACCTCTTCATTACCTCTATGCCTCGCAAAGTTCTCCTCGCTGAGTTGAACCATTGAAATCCCACAGCGGTTTGACAATGCGCTTCACATTTCACTGGTCTTGCTCAGTGATGTTGTTCAAATATTTGCGCTGCTTCAATTTGATCTCGGTTTTCAATGTTTTATCTGGCTTCAACTCATCCATTGCAACCGGATAGTCCGTATTTTTACCCACGGTAATTACCCGTGGAGTCTGAGTGTGCGGTGTGCCCAAGACTTTACGGGAAAAGTGTGCCGCCGCCTTACCAGCTCGTTTCGCGCTTAGCATGAAGTCCATTGTGTTGCATTCAGAGCCCACAGCCCAATAGAGGTATTTCCACGCCCCTTTAACCTGAATATAGGTTTCATCGACTCGCCCTAGCGTAGCCATGCCTGAAGGGCTATAGAATCGCTGATCGGGCGCAAATGGGAATGAATTCGTTTGTCCAACTCCGGAGGGTAGTTCAAACCCTAACGGTTAATAGTGGAGTGTTCCACCCGAACTCGCCATTCTGACATCATCTCCTCTAAATCTCGGTAGCTCAAGGCGTAGCAGCAATACCAGTGGACATTGAGCAGAATGATTTCAGGTAGGAAGTGCCGCCATTTGAATGGCCCTGGAGTAGACATGGAAAAGATAGGGGCAGGGGATTGAGCCTTTCCATCTTACTATCGGTCTGTTTTTACGACATAATCACTGTCACCCCTTGAGGAGATTAGCTCAACTCCTGCCTCAGCGGAGCAGGCATTTCTCAGAACGGCAAAGGAGCAGCCCAAAAGAAGTCATCTCGCAAGCGCCGAACATGACTAAAATGTGCAGTAGTGTCTTACCTCTCACATTTTTCACGCTTCAAGCCTTCTAATTCTGCCTGAAGCTTGGCAATCTGGTTCTTGAGTTGGGCAAAGCTTTGCAGATGCTCATAGCCTTCCAGCGTAACCGCATCATAATCTAAAAACTGCGCCAGCGCCAGTTCAATGACCTGATTGGGCTGAAGCTTGTTCGCTTGAGCATAGTCCTCGATCGCCACCTGAGCAGTAGGCGGCAGCAGATCTGTCAATTGAATGTCGTTGGGGATTGTAAAGGAACGTACTGCAACCATTGTCGCAATCTCCGTAAGCGAATACCGCTTTTTATTAAACTTAGGCTCAAGTGCGAAGATGACCATCGCTTCGATTAACTCTAAGTATGGCACGATAATCTCCGGTTAGGGGCGCAACTGCGACTCGCACCTCACTGGAAACGTACCCTGCGAAAAACAGATCGACAAATACGCTGTGTCCATCTCGGAAGCGGTTGCGAATATTAATGCTTCTGCCCACGTAAAGAATCTGTCCGTCCTGATGCTTGAAGGCATAGAGCCCAGGAACGCGCGGCAAGTTTTGTCCGTTGCGGCTGCCCTCATAGCACTTCTCAAATGGAACACGCCTCAGTGATCCAACAATTTGCGTTACCTGCTTACTGGCAATTTTAAGGGCACTGGAGAGCTTATCAGGAAAG
>NZ_JACXWX010000251.1 GCF_014764505.1 Phormidium tenue FACHB-886 | reverse complement strand
TAAAGAATACCACTATCGTAATTCTATGGCTCAGACCTGGACAAACGTTGGAAGGCAACCTATCTTTAAGAGTAGGTCAAAGTTGATGATTTGAGAGATCAGAAACAGCTTTAGATACAAGTGACATTTAACGATTAGCTTTGTAAGCTGCCGTAGGGAGAACTATGATGAGTTAGCAGGACTATCGGAACCATGCTAGAAATGACGAAAGTATCGTGGATGTCATTCTTTTAGGCTAACTTTGACGTAGTTTAAGTTTGAGTGTGATAGGGTCGTGCTATTCCTGAAGTAAAAGGCTATCTATCGACGTCGTGTAGAGCGTTTAGGTTCTGCCTCTGAGAAGTGTGGGATATAATATTTGCGCTGGTCGCAGTTGGAGTCCGATGCTATGCAAGGCCCTCTGTGCGAACATGACAAAGCTCACAAACACGGTCGCACTGCCAAAGGTGTCCAACGCTTTAAGTGCCCCGAATGTAGCCAGACCTTCACTGAGACATTTGACACCCTTTACTACCGTCGCCAAGTGAGTGAGGACGAAGTTCAGATGATTCTCCAATCGCACAGCGAAGGAACCAGTCTGCGAGGGGTCAGTCGCATCACTCGGCGGGCTTTCAACACGATGGTGAGTGTGGTGCTTCAGGCGAGCCATAAGGCACAGCAGGTTCATATCGGCGAAGTCCAGCAAGTAGAAGTAGACGAACTGGTGAGCGATGAGATGGGGTCATTTGCCGAAAAAAACAGAAACACGTCCAACTGCAAGACCCACAGCAAGGAGACTGTTGGATTGCCCTAAGTGTGGCTTATAGTAATGGGTTAATTGCCAGTGCCAGGGTGGGCAAGCACACCGATGCCCTGCTCAAAGAACTGCTGGTGTGCAACAAGGGCAAAACCGACTGGAGCGTCTGGAAGAGCGATCAATGGGGAAGAGACAATCGCATCTTACCTGCTCAAGTGGAGCACCAGATTGGCAAAGCGGGAATGCAGCGAATAGAGTACACCAATGGTATTATTCAGCAGCAGACGGGGCGATGGCTAAGTCTGCGGCACGCTACGCGAACGACGGCACAACAAGTTCAGTAAAGTTTGGGAGCAAACAAAAGTGACAACTCGGCTGGTCGTGAGTTATTTCAACTGCTATGGCAGAATACAGAAGTTAAGACAACCGCTGCACAGAGAGCAGGATTAGCGATTCACCCAGGGAGTGGGGATGAATTTGTCTCTTATCCCACATTACTTTGATGCAGAACCCGATCGCGAAGCGTGTGCAGAGCACTCTTGCCCTTCACCCAATAACCCTGTAGGCAAAACTATCCTTGCTGGCTATCACTGGTTTGGAGACTGGGGACGAGACATAATGGATTAGTCTACTTGGACTCACGCTTTCTACAGGTCGTCCAGAAATCGCGCGATCAATTCTTTGTACCTTTGCCCACTATGTTGATCAGGGAATGCTGCCCAACCGCTTTCCCGATGCTGGAGACCCCCCCGAATACAACACGGTTGACGCAACGCTCTGGTACTTTAAAGCGATTCGCCAATACTACAAGACGGAAGATGAGAACTTGTTGCGTGGACTGTTTCCTGGGTTGGCAGATGTAATTGATTGGCACTGTCGTGGCACTCGTTACAGCATTCACCTCGATGCGCCCGATGACTTACTCTATGCTGGAACAGTGGGCGTACAGCTTACCTAGATGGATGCCAAAGTTGGCGATTAGGTGATTACACCTCGGATTGGTAAATTGATTGAGATCAATGCTCTCTGGTACAACGCTCTTCGTACTATGGCAAAGTTTGCACGGCAGATTGATAAACCCCATCAGGAATATGAGGCGATCGCCGATCGTACCCTAGCTAAGTTCAGTAGATCGCAAATTCATTCTAGAGAGGGTAAATAGATGGCTGTAATGACTGGGAAATGCCGCTCGACGGACTGGGAAAGAAACTCCAACATGGTTTTGAGGCTA
>NZ_JACXWX010000250.1 GCF_014764505.1 Phormidium tenue FACHB-886 | reverse complement strand
CATCTGTTGCACCTCGTGGAAAAATTAATGCTTCCCTTCAGCATAATGGAGATGCCCTCAATTAGTCGGTTGGGTATTTTTACTCATTACATAAGTGGGATGCACCCAATTAGGATTAACAGATAGCCTTTTGACCTCAACCCCACACTTCTCCAAAGCGTTACAGTATGCAGTGTGTTGTTGAAGTGCAAGGTCATAGTCTACCGTTTGACGATCGATAAAAGTAACTCCGCCTTCTGCAAGACTTGGAGAAACCGTATGGGTCAGAGCAATCAGCATAGAACTTGTTCTCTATTTTTGTGCAGTTTATCGTTCTGACCGGATCTTTGAATTCTGCCTATCAACAGAAAATAGGCTTGATCTCATCATCGCGTTGACAACTTTGAAACCACTGTCTCTACCCCTAGCCTGAGCCGCATAACGACCCCGCGCACCCGCCGCTAGGACTCTTCGGACTAAACCGAGCATCCCTATACGGTCGCGTGCAGCGGGATTGTTCTGCTGCAAACTACCATCTACTCAATCATGCACACCATTCATACAGAACATCAGGACATTTTTCTTCATTGCCAGAACCGTCACCGTACTGAATCGCCTTGAACCCGTGCCGTTCGTAAAATCGAGTCGCACCCTGATTCTCCTGAAATGTGTAAAGTCGAATCGGAGAACCTAATTCTGCTTTGGCACGCTCAATCAGTTTTGTCCCGATTCCACGACCAACAACATCTGGATGTAGATAAAGCTGATTGATCCAGCCTGCTTCCTCAGCAGTTGACAACGCCATCATGCCAATAATCGTGTTGTTTTGCTCTACCACTATCACTAAAGCATGGGGAATTAGAATGTTACGAATCCATTGATAAACATCTGCATCAGAATGGGCAACTGGGGCAAATGAAACAAACTTTTTTCGTGAGCTTAAATAGACCTGCGCTACAGCCTCAGCATCAGACTGAGTTGCAGGACGAAAGCTTGGAGAGATTCGCACAGCAGAATCTGACATTTACACCATCATGCTAACGGCAAAAATCTAAGCTCGAATTTCATCCCACCATTTTACCGACAATGCTCAACAGCAGTCGAATCAGTATCTTCAAACCAACCTAATCTAGAAACTCTAGTCGTTCGCTTCTCAACTACTGTCATCACCAACCAACGAAACAGTAGAACGTTCCCGCTCATCCGCCGCAGATAGTCTCAAACTCTAACCATCAACTTCTCAGGGGTCGGCGTGCAGCGCACTTGTTAGCTCGAGCAGGCACAGCTACAGATCAGAAGAACGGATGCAGTTCTGGATACTGTTCACACAGCTGCTGATCCGCGACTAGACTGTCGCTGAGCATCTGGAAGTCTGCAAAGTCGAAACCCGGTCCCACACTACAACCGACCAGCGTATACGCCCCGGTAGAACGGGCGGCTTGCCAGCAGCCAGCAGGCACAACAGCAACCGGTGCCGTATCGCTGCTGACTAGCCCAAGCCGGACTTGTTGAACCTGCTTGTACCCTGAACCAGTCCAGAGCAGTTCTAGGGGATCGCCTTCGTAGAAGTGCCAAACTTCATCCGAGCTGACACGATGTAACCTGCTTTGCTCTCCTGCTCGCAGGAGGAAGTAGATCGTGGTCAGGGCACTCCGCTCTCCTCGTCCATCTTGCGAGTGGACGTTGGCTGTCGAACGGAAGATTTCGCGGAAGTGTCCTCCCTCAGGATGCGGCTGGAGACCAAGCGTGGAGATCAGATGTGCAGCGCGATCGTTCATGTTATTAAAATGGTGGTTCAGACCTAAAGTTCGTGTTAAGCAGTTGCCAATAATCTTGACATCTACATCGCGATCTCGCATCAACCGCTCCAACCGAATTATGGGGAGACGGACAAGATTTGTTCTGTAAACTCAGGCAGCAGATTGGACAGAGCTCGGTGACGACTTTCCAACCGCTGACGGTCAAGGTCTATAACAATATCACTATACCTCTCCTCCACAAACCAAATCTTGCCCACTTTGCCTTTCCGTTTGACAGGCAACTGCTGGGCAAAAATGGCAGCAAAGC
>NZ_JACXWX010000025.1 GCF_014764505.1 Phormidium tenue FACHB-886 | reverse complement strand
TCCTGCCCCATATCCTCGTTGTCGCTTGACTTGCCGAAACGTTTCTTCCACGTAAGCCTCCCACGCTTTGCCAAAAGCCTCCAACAAGGCTGCAAATTCCTCTGGGTGCAACCCTGTTAGGCTTTGCAGTGTTCTGGGTTTATTCTTTAGCTCTTGGTAGTTCATTCTCATAGGACGACCTCCCTCCTGCCTGACAGACCTCACTTCTTATGATTCTACAGGCTCAATTTCCGATAAAGTTTATTGATCGTAGATTACTAGAGGTCAAAGATCCAACGAAAATATAACTATTACCTCTTTTTAAGGAGATATGATTCTAAAAATAGAAGTGAATCAGACAATAACTTAAATATATACTATTTAGGGATTTAAAAAAGAGAACAAAAACAATTTAATAATCAAAACTTGAAATATTTTTAATCTCATTTTAGTTTGAGCCAAAAGTATAAAACTAAAAATGCAAGAACACAAAAGGCTTTAGAGTGGATTTTTAAAGAAATCCTAAAGAGAACTATAGTAATCGGAATGGTTTGTGAAAGGTGGGGCAGGCTTCGCCTGCCCCACCTTTCACAAACCATTCCACAACTTAAATAGGATCGCCATAGCTCACTTATACAGTCTGAGAAATTAGATTGAGTATGGCTTCAAGCAAGTCAAAAACGAGTTGGGGTGGACAGACTTTCACTTAACTGATTACAGCCGCATCAAACGGTGGTGGAAAATAGCCTTCAGTGTCTGGTTGCTGGTGAATTTATGCCAAATTCGCTGCTTTAAGACCGTATCCAGAAAAATATCAGGAGATTGGAGAATTTCTGGAAAATATGTATATCTAGAAGAGAATGAACTTATCGTTAAAATATCCAATATCAATAAAATTTAATTATAAACTTTTAAAAAAGAAATTAAATAAATAAAATTTAATATATGATTGGAAGAACAAGATAATTTGGCTAGAACTGATCTATTTAGATATTCATATTAGGGATGTATTATAACCTGCAGCAAAGCTGATGCCTTAATTAGTGTGGCTATCCTAAGGGCAGGTGAACTCTGCTAGAGGTGCTAGAAGTTAGTTTAAAGTGCCCGCTGTGATTAGACGCTTCCCTCCTGAATGTAGTGATATATAACCCCTCATAAATCCAATGGTTGACACGGCATAGTCTTGCGTTCAGGAGCTTGCAGCTGAAAATGTGGTGCTTGCTCAGAAATTAACATGCAATGGCAATGGTACTCTTGCCCTCAAGTGGGTTAGTGATAGTCCCAACCGAATGTTTGGGAAATCTAAAATACATACATGGTTTGACAGGAAATGCCGCATTGTGGAGCGGCATTCCTTCTGTTGTGCCAACTCATGAAATACAGGTTTAAAACTCGCGAACCTCCAGCAACATTGCTTTAGGCTAGTTCTTGAGCACGAACACCACATGATAGCTGTAACCCCTTTTTCTATGAGAACGGCTTTGATAGAATCACGACCTGTTGATTTTTCTCCTACGGCTTTGCTCATCAGCCGATGTGTAAGCTACTTTACGCCCGGAACGCTCAAAACTGCGCGAGCCGCACTGGCAGAACCAGTGGCTTGCTTCAGAATCTCAGTTACCGATTCCCTGGTTAATCAGCATTGCAGTTGGGTCAGCTTACATTCTCCTGCTTGCCTTTGCCGCGTCTAAATTACCTTGTAGGAGAAACATGCTGGAACTGGTTAAGAATCTGCTATCACCAAGCCAATACATCCCTCATGGGCATTGTTATCTGTGGCAAACTTCCCTGGTGTGGCTCCATCTGGTTAGCGATGCGCTGGTCGCGATCGCCTACTTCTCCATTCCAGCGATGCTGATCTACTTTGTGCAAAAGCGGGAAGATGTCCCATTTTCCAAGGTGTTTCTATTATTTGGAGCGTTTATCGTCCTCTGCGGCACCGGACATTTGCTCGACATTTGGACGCTCTGGCATCCAGCTTACTGGATTTCTGGGATAGAGCGGGCAATTACCGCATTAGTTTCTTGCTACACTGCCCTGCAATTGGTTGAACTACTGCCTCAATTTCTGGCACTGAAAACACCAGAGCAACTAGAAGCTTTGAACCGGGAACTAGAGCAAGAAGTTAAGGAGCGGCAGCGCACCGAGAAAACACTACAAATGATTGTGCAGGGTACTGCCTCGGTCACTGGACACGACTTCTTTGCTGCCTTAGTGAAGAACTTGGCGATCGCCCTCGATGCATCTTATGTCATCGTTTCCGAGAAAGTGAACGGATCCCTCGAATCTCTGCAGACGCTGGCTTTCTGGTCGGGCGACCACCTGTCCCAAAACTTTGAATATAAATTGGCAGGTAGCCCCTGTGAATCTGTAATTGTGGATGGTCAAATTCACACCTATCCCAACAATTTGCAACAAATCTTTCCGCATTTTTCATTGCTGAAAACTCTCGAAGCAGAGAGCTACGTCGGTGTCCCGTTGCTTAATGCCCAGCAGCAAGTAATTGGTAATTTATGTATTTTTGATGTCAAGTCGCTTCAGCTAAACGAGCAAACTCGGACGTTGGTGCAGGTTTTTGCTGCTCGTGCCGCTACAGAAATACAACGGAAATGGGCGGAGGAAGAAAAACGCCGCACCCACGAGGAACTAGAATTTCGGGTGGAAGAACGAACCGCAGAATTGGTGACGGCTAATGCTTCCCTGGAAAACGAGATTTTGGAACGGAGGGCGATACAGGCAGCATTGCAGCAGAGTCAGGAACAGTTTTCCAAGGCATTTCACTCAAATCCTATTGCTTGCTGTATTTCGTCCCTTCGCGAAGGGCGTTTTTTGGATGTTAATACCAGCTTCCTGAAGCTGTTTGGGTACAGTCGGGAGGAAGTGATCGGTCACACCTCGTCGGAGCTGCAAATTTGGGCAAACCCAATCGATCGCAATCACTTGATTGAGGCATTGCAGCAACAGCAATCGGTTCAGCTAGATGCCCCCTTCTACAACCGGTCTTGCGAAACCCGCCATGGTATGTCCTCGTTCGAAAAGATAGAGCTGCAAGGAGAAACCTGTCTCCTCAGCATGATCTATGACATCACTGATCGCAAGCAGGCGGAAGTAGAACAGTTGCAGCAGATGAAGTTGGCAGCCCTGAGAGCCGACATTGGCACAGCATTAGCCGAGGGTGAATCCCTACAAGATATGCTCAATCGCTGCGCGAAGGCGCTGCATCAAAACCTGGATGCAGCTATTGCCAGAATTTGGACATTAAACGAGTTGAAACAGGTGCTCGTCTTGCAAGCCAACGCAGAGTCATACACCTATGTGAATGACAGCCAAAGCTGTATTCCGGTTGACCAGTTCAAGATCGGCTGGATTGCTCAACACCAACAGCCCTACCTGACCAATCAGGTGCTAGATGACCCACATATTAACGATCGTGCCTGGGCAGAGCGAGAGGGCATGATTGCTTTTGCCGGGTATCCTTTAATGATCAAAAATCAGCTATTGGGAGTGATGGCTATTTTTGCCCGTCATGCTCTCTCGGCACCCACCTTAGAGGAAATGACATTGGTTGCCAACGCAATCGCCGTGGGCATTGACCGCAAACTCACAGAAATCGAACTTCGCCAAACTGCCGAACGAGAGCGAGCTGCTGCGCTTGTCCTACAACGGATGCGAGCAACCCTTGACCTAGAAACTATTTTTCACACCACTACTCAAGAACTGCGACAAGCGATCGGCTGCGATCGAGTCTTAATCTATCGATTCAACCCTGATTGGAGTGGACAAGTTCTGGCTGAGTCGGTTGACGATCTCTGGAGTGCGATTATTCCGGTGCGGGTCGCAAATGCTGAGTTGACCAAAGTGGCGGTCGATCCCACCAATTGTGTTGTCAGTCGGCTTGACGGCAGCGAAGTGCTAATTCGAGATACATATTTGCAGGAGAATCAAGGCGGACTGTACCGCCAAAAATCGAACTATTGCTGTGTTGCCGATATTTATGAAGAGGGATTTGAGCCCTGCTACCTGCAATTACTAGAATCTCTGCAAGCACGTGCTTATATCACCGTTCCTATTTTTTGCGGTAGCCAATTGTGGGGGCTACTTGCCTCCTACCAAAACGGCGAACCACGCCAGTGGCAGTTTACTGAAATTCAAATGGTGTCCCAAATTAGCAATCACTTAGGCGTTGCCGTACAGCAGGCAGAACTGTTCACTCAAATGCAAGAGCAGGCGAAAGAACTAAAACATGCTAAAGAAGCGGCTGATGCAGCAAATCGGGCAAAGAGCGAGTTTTTGGCAAACATGAGTCACGAACTCAGAACTCCCCTCAATGCCATCCTGGGCTTTACCCAATTGATGCAACTCGATTCGTCTCTAAATGCAGATCACCAACGCTCTGTTGAAATTGTGAACCAGAGTGGAGAGCATTTGTTGGGTTTGATTAACGATGTGCTGGAAATGTCCAAGATTGAAGCTGGACGAGTCGTCCTGTATGAAACCGAATGCAATCTGCATGAGCTATTGCGAAGATTGGAGGCGATGCTGCAACTGAAAGCCCAATCGAAAGAGTTAAAGCTTTTGTTTGACTGGGATGAAACAATTCCGCAATTCATTAGAACTGACGAAAACAAATTGCGACAGGTGTTGCTTAATTTGTTGGGAAACGCAGTCAAGTTTACCGAGAAGGGCAGTGTAACACTCAGGGTCAGGAGCCAAGAGCCAGCACTTTCCACTCAGCACTCAGCCCTTAGTACTCTTCTATTTGAAGTTGAAGACACCGGGACGGGCATTGCAACAAATGAATTAACGGATTTGTTCAAAGCCTTTAAACAAACTAGCTCTGGGCAAAAATCTCAGGAAGGAACGGGTTTAGGGTTGCGAATCAGCCAGCGATTTGTGCAGCTAATGGGTGGTGAAATTACAGTACGGAGCGAACTGGATAAAGGCAGTTGTTTTGCCTTTCAAATTCAAGTGGAGCGATCGAAAGCCGCACGAGTAACACCAGAGGTAGAATTTTCCGGGATTAATGATGCTGTCAAATTTGCCTCTAGCTCAGCCAATCACCGAATTTTGATTGTCGAAGATAATGCCACCAATCGTTGGTTGTTAAACAGACTTTTGAGTAGCTTAGGTTTTGAGATTCAGGAAGCTGTGAATGGACAAGCTGCGATCGATCTCTGGCAACAGTGGCAGCCCCATTTGATCCTCATGGATATGCATATGCCGATCGTCAATGGATATGAAGCCACACGGAGAATTCGAGAACTGGAACAACAGCGTTCATTCCCTACTCTCCACTCTCCTACCAAGATCATTGCCCTTACAGCTAGCACCTTCAGTGAACAGCGGCAAGAATGTTTGACCGCAGGCTGTGATGATTTTGCTAGCAAACCCTTTAAACAAGAGAAACTGCTGCAAGTGCTATTTCAGCATCTAAATGTGCTGAGTTCCGATGAGGTGTTAGTAGAGCCAATTTCCGGTAATTCAACACCTCATGCTGCTTACAGTGTTGATCCGGTTGCCCTAGCCACAATGCCCCCGGAATGGATTGCTCAACTCCGCTTTGCGGCCGCTCAAGGCAATGATGCTACCAGCCTCAGCTTGATCGCCCAAATTTCTCCTGAACATCATTCCATGATTAAGGCGTTAACAAATCTGGTTGAAACTTACCAGTTCGATCGTTTACTAACGCTCATTCAGCTCACCAGTTCCAAGGATCTTTAGAACAGTTTTATGGATCGTGACATCAATAGCAACAACTTCCTAGCGCAGTTACATTCAGCAGACATTCTAATCGTGGATGATGTCCTGGAGAATGTCCGCCTTTTGTCAAAAATGTTAGCTGCCCATGGTTATCAGACTCGTAAAGCAACCAACGGCAAGATGGCACTGACCGCCATTGAAGCCACATTACCCAGCTTAATTCTGCTGGATATCAGGATGCCCGAAATGAACGGCTATCAAGTTTGTCAGCAGATTAAATCAGATCCTAAAACAGCTTCTATCCCTGTTATCTTTTTGAGTGCAGCCGATGAGGTAGCTGACAAAGTTGAGGGGTTCAGAGTAGGGGGGGCTGACTACATCACTAAACCATTCCATGTGGAAGAGGTTTTAGCACGAGTTCAAAACCAACTCACCATTGTCACGGCTCAACAAACAATTTGCGAACTTAATGCCCAGCTAGAGAGACGGATTAAAGAGCGGACTCAACAGCTAGAAGCAGCAAACTCTCAGCTATCAAAAATGGCGTTTCATGATCCACTGACGCGGTTGCCCAATCGAGCCTTACTCATGCAGCGGCTTCAAGCAGCAGTGGATCAACAACAGGCAAATCCTGAAGATCGATTTGCAGTATTTTATTTGGATTGCGATCGCTTCAAAACAGTCAACGACTCGTTTGGGCACCAAGTCGGAGATGAGCTGCTGATTGCTGTCTCCGAACGGTTGAAATCTGTACTTCGGCAAGAAGATCTACTTGTTCGGCTAGGTGGAGATGAATTTGTTATCTTGCTGGAAGAATTGGCAGAACCTGCTACTGCTACTCAAACTGCAGAACAAATCCTCAACAGCTTTGCATTTCCTTTTCATCTGAAAGAGCGAGATGTTTTTGTCTCATTTAGTATCGGCATTGTTTTAGAGTGTTTAACTTACCATGATCCTGAATTACTGCTGCGAGATGCAGATACAGCCATGTATCAGGCAAAGGCTTTAGGAAAAGACCAGTATCGAGTCTTTACACCTGCAATGTATCAAGCGACTGATCATCGGCTGCAGTTAGAAACAGACCTCCGTAAATCCGTTCAGAATAAAGAGCTTGCACTCTACTATCAGCCGATTGTTGAACTTGCAACAGGTGCAGTCGTGGGGGCTGAAGCCTTAATCCGTTGGCATCATCCAACTTACGGGCTCATTCCTCCAGACCAATTTATTCCTATTGCGGAAGAAACAGGATTTATTCTCAAACTAGGGCGTTGGGTGCTTATAGAAGCATGTTGCCAACTTCGTCGTTGGCAGCAGCAACAGATTGTTAATTCGTCATTCTCAATCAGCGTTAATATATCAGCCTGCCAATTCGCTCAACCTGATTTTGTTCAGCAAATTGACGAAATTCTAGCAAAAACTCAGGTTGATTCTCAATGCTTAAAGCTGGAAATTACAGAGACAGTAATCATGCAGAATCTTGTGTCTTCTGCTAAAGTTTTCCACAGCTTGCACCAAAGATCGATTCAATTAAGTATTGATGATTTTGGGACAGGCTACTCTTCTCTAAGCTATCTTCACTCATTTCCAATTGACAATCTCAAAATAGATCGCTCCTTCGTTCAGAGTTTGCATAAAAAGGGAAATGCCCTTGGCTTAGTAACTGCAATTGTTCAAATTGCTGAGACGTTGGGAATGTTTTTGATTGCAGAAGGTATTGAAACCAATGAACAACTGGCGCAGTTAAAACTACTGGGGTGTCATTTTGGGCAAGGGTACTTATTTTCTAAGCCTTTGCTTTTAGAAGAAATGTCTAATTTTCTGTCTACCACTGTTCAAAAGAATCAATTGGCTTAATATCAATTGGCTTAGTAGTGCAATTCTGAAAAGCTTTTTGTAGGGGCTAGCAGCAGAACAAAGAGATAGATAGAGCATGGCAGTAGCAAGGCGAAGGAGAGCAATCAGAAGCACAATTTGAGAGCTCCCACCCAGCGAAGTAAATTATCATATCCGTTAACTGATACTTATGCAGCTTGGCTAGGTCACGATACACTCAAATCGGGAACTCTCGCATTGCGGATTATCAGCAGCCGAGTTCAATACCCTTTTGTCCTCAGCCATTCTCTATTCATGCACCCGATTCGAGCGCTAAGCGCCAAATTTGATTTACCGTTCAAGTTCTGGATCATCGCGCTAATCGCCTTTATCAACGCGGTCAGCTTCACGATCATCATTCCGGTTCTCTATCCCTACGCCCAAAAGTTTGGTCTTAACGATTTTCAAGCCAGCTTGCTCATATCCGGCTATGCGATCGCACAATTCTTTGCCACGCCGATTCTCGGTCGGCTCTCAGATGGCTTTGGACGCAAGCCGCTGCTTATCCTTAGTTTGGTGGGAACGATCGTGGCGAATTTGCTTGCCAGTTTTACACCCGTTGCTAGTTTGCTGTTTATTGCTCGCATTCTTGATGGTTTGACTGGAGGTAACACCTCGATTGCAACGGCTATTATTAGCGATACGGTAACGCCCGACCATCGCGCTAAAGCGTTTGGCTTATTCGATGCCGCCTCCCGCTTGGGGTTTGTTATGGGTCCAGCCATTAGCTATTTTGCGCAACTGCTGCCTCCGGCTCCGGGTTTGACGCCGCTGGGCATGAGCTTCTTTGCTAGCGCAATTATGGCGACCGTAGCCATTGGTCTGACAATGTTGCTGTTAGAGGAAACCTTACCGCAGCGCCAACGGTTCCACTTTAATTGGCAAATGTTTGGGCTCAAGGAAATTCTAGAATCTGCGAGGCAACCTCGACTTGGACGTGCGTTTGGGCTGACGTTTTTGAACGGATTCACGTTCACCATTTTTGCATTTGCCTTTCAGCCATTCTTCCTGAACATCCTTCATCAGTCGGCACAAACGTTGGCGATCGTGTTCACCTTCATCGGTATGGTCAGCGTCCTCACCCAAATTTTTGTGGTCGATTGGGTGACAAAGCGATTTAACCTAGCGAATGTGTTGGCAGTTGCAATTGCAGGGCGGGCACTTGTGTTCTTCCTGATTCCCGTATTTCCAATACTGTCGGTCTTTATAGTGCTAGCAGGCATATTAGGGATCACCAATTCCTTCCCAATGCCGTTGCTTAATGCGATTCTGTCGAACAACAGCAGCGAGCGCGAACAGGGAAAAATTCTGGGGATTAACGCCTCGTACTTGAGTATCTCAAATGCCTTGGGACCAGCAGTTGCTGGGGTGCTCGTGAGCATCAGCTATAGTACACCGTTTTGGGTGGCAGGAGGGCTGACGCTGGCAACGGCAACATTTGCGCTCAGTCTTAAGTCGATCGTTGATTGTCAACGTCGTCGATCGGTTAGCTAAAATCCTGTCGTCTGACAAGGCAAGCTCGGTACTGGACCCAATCAGCTCATAGATTATCGTCTATAAGCTGGTACCTCGTCTAACCTGGTACCTCGTCTAACCCTGCATACTATGGAAATTACGTCGCTAGAGTACCATCATCCCCTTCTAAAATTGTGCCCTGCAAGTTAGCTCCTTCCAGATTTGCCCCACTCAGATTTGCCTCTTCTAAAGCTGCATCGCTCAGGTTTGCCTGTTGTAAGTCCGAGGTTGATAAATCTGCCCCACTTAGATCGGCTGCCTCCAGATTGGCGCCGGTCAAGTCTGCCTGCCGGAGTTCAGCGCTGCTGAGTATAGCTTGGCTGATGTTAGCAACTTTCAAATCTGCTTGATTCAGATTTGTTCCTTCTAGGATGGCACCTTCCAGCCTGGCACCATCTAAGATAGCATCACGCAGATCTGCTCCACTGAGATCTGCCTGTGTTAAATCTGCCCCATTCAAGTCAGCTCCACTCAAATCAGCGCGGCTCAGATTTGCCTGACGCAGATTTGCTCCAGCTAAAAACGCACCTGCTAGCACAATACCACTCAAGTCAGTCCGCTCTAACTCTGCTTCGCCTAAATCGATCGCACTGAAGTCGCGATTGCCTGCCGTGTAATGCTCGATCAGTTCTTTCGCGTTCATCTTGCGTTCCTCTTAGTAACTACTGCCAGTGCAAAAGTAAAACTTTTCTAAAGACCAGAGCCGTTTTTCAGGGATGTGCTCTTGCTTACAATCAGGTATAAACCACCTTAGTCCAGTTTGCTCGATCGTTGTTATACCCACAGACGTTTTTCTATTTCTACCTTGCGGCGGATGAGAAGCATTTTCAAAGCGATGAATTCGTGAAGGGTCTGAATCAACGACGCACATGCACTGCGATCACAGCTCAGCCTGAGGTTATATCACAATTAGCTGAATTAAGGCTCGTACAACATTAAGGCTCGTACAATTCTGCGTAGAGCCAGGTGAGTAATGTGTTGATTGAGACAGAGCAAGTATCTGAATAACGGAGTTGAGGTTTCCTCTTCTTCGAACAATGCAGCAATTTTACTTGCACCTTATTTAATTCTCGATCCTAAGTTGGTCTATCGCGATATTTGCGGCAGAATTGGCAAAAGAAGTGTTCAGTCAACACAAGGTGCAAATTTCTGAAGGTATCAAAAGGTATCAATAAAATGGAGGGCAAATGAGCGGATCGAAGCAACTGAAGTTAGGCGCGTTCATGCGTCCGGTCAGCATCCATACCGGCGCTTGGCGCTATCCTGGCGCTATGCCTGACGCCAATTTCAACTTTCCAGCGCTGAAACGATTCATCCAGAAACTAGAGCAGGGCAAGTTCGATGCGTTCTTTATGGCAGATCATCTGGCAGTGCTCAACATGCCAATCAACGCGCTGAAGCGTAGCCATACTGTCACTTCGTTCGAGCCGTTTACGCTACTCTCTGCCCTTGCCAGTGTCACCGAGCATATTGGACTAATTGCTACTGCTTCAACGACCTATGACGCGCCCTATCATATTGCTCGTCGCTTTGCCTCTCTCGACCATATCAGCGGTGGTCGTGCGGGCTGGAACGTTGTTACGACATCCAATCCTGACGCAGCACTCAACTTTGGATTGGAAGAGGAAATAGATCACGATGAACGCTACGTGCGCGCTCGCGAGTTTTATGATGTGGTTACGGGGCTTTGGGATTCCTTCACTGACGACGCATTCATCCGGGATGTAGAAGCAGGGATTTATTTCGATCCTGCCAAAATGCATGTCCTCAATCATAAGGGAAAATATCTGTCGGTACGGGGTCCCTTAAATATTGCTAGACCTGTTCAAGGATATCCAGTCATTGTTCAAGCGGGTGCATCGGAGGCAGGGCGACAGCTGGCTGCCGAAACTGCCGAAGTTGTGTTTGCAGGAGTGGGCAGTCTGGAGGCAGGCAAGGCGTTCTTTGCCGACATTAAAAGCCGTGCACGGGCGCTCGGACGTGACCCAGACAGCATCAAAATTTTGCCGGGTGCTTTGATAATTGTGGGCGAGACGGTTGAAGCAGCACAGGCCAAACGGGCACATCTCGATAGCCTGGTGCATTACGACAGCGGGATCAGCAGCCTGAATATCGCGCTAGGCTACGACGTTTCAAGTTTTGACCCGGATGGACCTTTGCCAGAAATTCCAGAGACAAACGGCAGCCACACCGGACGCGATCGGGTAATTGCACTCGCCCAGCATGAGAACTTGACTATTCGGCAGTTAGCCCAACGCATCGGCAGCTATGGTGGGTTTATATTTGTTGGTACGCCCCAAACGATTGCTGATGAAATGGAGCAATGGCTGACGGAGGAAGGGTCGGACGGCTTTAATGTGATGTTCCCATTTCTTCCTGAAGGGCTGGACGATTTCGTGGAGCAGGTGATTCCAGAACTTCAGCAGCGTGGGATTTTCCGCAAAGATTACGAGGGTAAGACGCTGCGCGAGAATCTTGGACTTGCACGCCCCGCCAATCGCTTCTTCCAAACCTCAGTGGTGTGAGTTCCAAAAATTGAACCATGAGTGATATCCCACCTTTGACCTTATTCAGCGCCGTTCTGCTCTTCTGCAGTGCATTTATTGCCAGTGGGCTGAATGCTATTGCCGGCGGAGGCAGCTTCATTACATTTCCTGCCTTGATCTTGACTGGAGTGCCACCCATTGCTGCTAACGCCACCAACAATACGGCAATGTGGGTCGGAGTGTTGGGAAGCGTTGGTGCGTATCGCCAGGATTTTGGCATTCCACGACAACACCTGTTGTTGCTGTGCAGCATTAGTTTGGTTGGTAGCATGATCGGCTCTGTAGCGTTATTGTTTACATCCGCCGCAATATTCGATCAGCTGATTCCTTACCTTTTGCTGCTAGCAACGCTGGTGTTTTTGTTTGGCGAACCGCTAAAATCCTGGTTTCAACGTCATAATCAGTCTATATCGCCGCAGACAGTGCCTTTGGTGAATTTGGCACTGATACAGCTGGTGATTGCCGTTTATGGAGGGTTTTTTGGTGCAGGGCTGGGAATTTTGATGCTGGCAGCATTAACGTTTCTGGGTATTAAAAATATCCACACCATGAATGCCTTTAAGACATTTCTAGGCAGTTGCATCAACGGAATTGCTATTATTCCGTTTGTTTTTGCTGGAGTGATCGCTTGGCAGCAGGCAATTTTGATGGCAATTGGAAGTTTATTAGGCGGATACTTCAGCGCTTACTATGCCCGTAAACTTAAACCTCTTTGGGTTCGTAGATTTGTCATGCTTATTTCCATTAGCATGACCGTTTACTTCTTCGCTCGCAGTTGATTTCCTTGTGATTACGTCAAATCTCTTTGTTCTGACGATCTCGTTTATCGAAGCTATTTCTGCAGTCAGTGCTTCAAACAAAGGGATTGGCATAGCTTGTTTGTCACTCCTGTCACTCCTGTCACTCCATAGTTTTTGCAACACAGCCCAGAACATTACCTCCCCTTGCAATGCTGGCTTGTTTAGCTCATAATTTGTCTAGACATCTAGATTTGTTTAAAGAACAGATTAAGAATTGCTCATGACAGATTTAACCCCGCGACAGTGCTGGATGGCGACTCTAGCTAGGTCCTCTCCCCTTCAGCTGGAGCAAATCGTCTCGCACTTAACTCATCTACCCAGCTACGGTTTTCTGCGTCCTCCAGAGATTGGTTTGGCGATGGTGCAAGGGCGCATCGGGGGAACAGGGCAACCCTTTTATCTAGGTGAAATGACGGTCACTCGTTGTGTGGTGAGGCTGGAAACACCTGACTTGGAGGAAGCGATTGCTCCGCAGTTCCCTGAAGGGATAATCATCGGGTTTGGCTATGTAGCAGGTCGATCGCACTGCCATGCTGAACTGGCAGCCCTATGTGATGCACTGCTCCAGCATCCCGTCTGGCACGATCTGATTCAAACACAGGTGATTCTGCCGCTTCAGGCGACCGCCCAACATCACCATGATCAGCAACAGCGGCAGACTGAGTCAACCCGAGTCAACTTTTTTACTTTAGTGCGGGGGAGTTGATCGTCATGGTCACATCATTACCAGGCTTTCAAGATGTAGTTCACGAAGCTCAGGCGACGTTTCGGACACTGTTAGAGGCATTAGCTCATCCTGGTCGTTCCTGCACAATTACATCATCCATCACTCCACCGGGCAAAATGTCCCCAGCTTGCGCGGCAGCTTGTTTGACCTTGCTCGATCTGGAAACTCAGGTATGGCTTCAGCCTGGATTGGAGATTGAACCCTGGCTGCGCTTCCATACCGGATGCCGATTCACAACCGATCCCCAGCAGGCAAATTTCGCTGTAATTTGGGATGTGGCTCGATCGCTTAATCTGCAGGCGTTCAATCCAGGCACGGCTGAGTATCCAGAATTGTCTACCACGTTGCTGATTCAGGTTGAGGATGGGGTGGAGGGTGAGGCTGTTGTGCTACAAGGACCGGGGATTTTAGGCAAAAGGACGATCGCCCCTCAGCTTCCGGGGCAATTTTGGCAGCAGTGGCTCAGCAATCATCAAGCATATCCGCTAGGGGTAGATGTTTTTTTGTTTGGTCAAACCCATGTGATGGGTCTACCCCGCACCACTGCAATTCAACGCTGAGAAGGGGAGAACTTAATGACGATCGGCATTCGTAAAGCAGTTGAAACCGACTTGCCAGCCATTCTGAACTTATATAGCCAACCGGAATTAGACGATGGAGTGATGCTCCCACTGACGCAAGCTCAGGCAATGTTTGAACGAATGCAGCACTATCCGAACTATCATCTCTACGTGGCTGAATCGGGTGGCGCTATGGTCGGCACGTTTGCGCTGCTGATTATGGACAACCTGCTGCATCTAGGTCGTCCGTCTGCCATTGTTGAAGCGGTTGCGGTTGATCCAGCATGTCACGGTCACGGAATCGGCACAGCAATGATGCAGTTTGCCTTGGAGCAATGCCGCCACGCACATTGTTACAAAATGGCTTTATCAACGAATTTGAAGCGAAAAAATGCTCACGCTTTCTACGAGTCCCTCGGTTTCATTAAGCATGGATTCAGTTTTGTTGTTGAGCTGACCACGTAATTTTACAACCGTTGCATCAGGAGTGAAACCGTTATGGCGTATGTGGCAGTGAAAGGGGGAGAACAAGCAATTCAGAATGCTGAATCGTTGTTACAGGCACGGCGACGAGGCGATCCCAATACCCCCGAGTTGACGCTGGAGCAGATTAAACAGCAGATGGCGTTAGCGGTCGATCGCGTTATGAGCGAAGGCAGCCTCTACGATCCGGATTTGGCAGCGTTAGCAATTAAACAATCGTGGGGCGATTTAGTTGAAGCCGTTTTTCTACTAAGGGCTTACCGCACAACCTTGCCTCGTTTATATTACAGCCGCCCGATCGACACCAGCCAAATGGCTGTGCAACGCCGCATCTCTGCCATCTTTAAAGATGCTCCCGGAGGACAATGTCTAGGTGCAACGTTCGATTATGTGCATCGCTTGCTGGACTTTAAACTAGCCGCTGAGGGAACTATGCCGATCGCACCGGAAGCAGAACCCCAGCAGTCCGTCGTGCCGCGTGTAATAGATATTTTGGGACAGGAAGGGTTAATCGAGGAAGAATTGGAGCTATCACAGAGTAGGGAAAACGCTGACAGCCATGGGCAGCAAAGCACGAATGGCGACCTGCCACCGGATTCAGAAGCTTCCCCGTTTGATATTACTCGTCAACCGTTAACCACACCTGCTAGTCGAGAAGCGCGGTTACAGAATTTGGCGCGTGCCGATGAGGGGTTTCTGTTGGGCTTAGCTTATTCAACGCAGCGAGGCTATGGCAAGAATCATCCCTTTGCGGGAGAGATCCGAGTAGGTGATGTGGAAGTGGTGATTTGTCCCGAGGAGTTGGGGTTTGAGGTATCGATCGCCGACATCACAGTGACAGAAGTGCAAATGGTGAATCAGTTTAAGGGCAGCAAGGAGATACCGCCGCAATTTACCCGGGGCTATGGGCTGACGTTTGGCTATAACGAACGCAAAGCGATGTCGATGGCATTGGTCGATCGTGCCTTACGAGCGAAGGAGCTGGGGGAAGAGATGGCTGCACCTGCCCAAGACGAAGAATTTGTGTTGTATCACTCGGACAACGTGGAGGCACAAGGATTTGTACAGCACTTAAAACTGCCGCACTACATTGATTTTCAAGCAGAATTAAATTTAATTCGGAAATTGCGGCAAGAGGCAGCAAAGACACCTGAAATAACTCCTCAAATAGATTCTGCAACCAACGGGACATCAGTCATCGAGGGTATCAATATGGAGAGTACCAATGCTACAGTCTGAATCTGTTGCTGCTTGCGATTCCACAGCGTCTCCTACTCCCGAAACAGGGTTTAACTTTGCCTATTTAGACGAGCAAACCAAGCGATCGATTCGACGGGCACTGCTGAAAGCGGTTGCCATTCCGGGTCATCAAATTCCCTTTGGTTCGCGGGAAATGCCGATGTCTTACGGTTGGGGAACGGGTGGCATCCAGGTTACAGCTTCTGTGATTGGCAAACAGGATGTGCTGAAAGTCATTGATCAAGGGGCAGATGATACGACGAATGCAGTCAATATTCGGCGTTTCTTTCAAAAGGTTTGCGGTGTGCAAACGACAGAACAGACGGAAGAATCTACGTTAATTCAGACACGGCATCGTATTCCAGAAACGCCGCTGCGAGAAGGTCAAATTCTAGTTTACCAGGTGCCGCTACCGGAGCCACTATATTTCATTGAACCCTCTCGTACTGAAGCAAATAAAATGCACGCGCTAGAGGAATACGGTTCAATATACGTCCGTCTCTATGAAGACATTACCTACTTCGGTCAGATCGCAACTGCCTATGACTACCCAGTAATGGTGAACGATCGCTACTTAATGAAACCCAGCCCTATCCCTCGTTTTGACAATCCCAAGATGCATATGAGTCCCGCCTTACAGCTATTTGGGGCAGGACGAGAAAAACGGATCTATGCTGTGCCACCGTATACAAAGGTAAAAAGCCTCGATTTTGAGGATTACCCTTTCACGATCGAAACCTGGAATCATGCCTGTGAATTCTGTGGCTCAACGGAAAGTTACTTAGATGAAATTGTGACTAACGATCAGGGCGACCGGATGTGGATCTGTTCGGATACAGATTTCTGTAATCGTAGGCAGGCAGATGAAAATGTTTAGAGATAGTCATTAATCACCAGCCATTCGTCATTGCCAATGAAGGATTAATCACAGTTTTATGCAACCTCTACAACCTCTACTTACCGTAAACCAATTGAGTAAGTCCTATGGCAAGATTCGGGCGTGCCAGGATATCTCCTTCGGTCTTTATCCAGGTCAGGTGCTTGGCATTATTGGCGAATCGGGATCAGGAAAATCGACGCTATTAAGTGCGATCGCAGGTCATTTGCCACTGGATGCCGGACAGATAATTTATCAGAGCCGTTCTGGAGATGTGCTTGATTTAGGGGAACTATCGGAAGCACATCGTCGATTATTGATGCGAACAGAATGGGGGTTTGTGCATCAAAATCCTAGAGATGGACTGCGAATGAATGTGACAGCGGGAGCCAATATTGGGGAACGGTTGCTGAATGTAGGAGAACGGCACTATGGCAAGATTCGGGCAGAAGCCTTGCAGTGGTTAACCCATGTCGAAATGCCGATCGATCGCATTGATCTGTTGCCCAGTACTTTTTCTGGAGGCATGCAGCAGCGATTGCAGTTAGCTCGTGTGCTGATTACGCGACCTCGTCTGGTGTTAATGGATGAACCTACAGGCGGGTTGGATGTTTCAGTACAGGCAAAGTTGTTGGATTTGATGCGTTCTCTGGTCCGGACTTTGCATCTCAGCGTCATTCTGGTTACACATGATATTGGCGTGGTTAGACTGCTAGCGCATCGGCTGATGGTGATGCAAAACGGAGTTGTGGTTGAGGAGGGGTTAACCGATCAAGTTCTGGATGATCCGCAACATTCTTATACTCAACAACTTGTGAATGCCACTTTAGTTCCTTAAGTATCTATCGTAAGCACAAATATGCCCTCTCAACTGCTTGGCTCTAATCATCGTCAGCGAAGTCCCGATGTTTCTTCAAAAGTATGTCTTCATGCCGAAAATCTCTTTAAAGAATTTATTCTACACAATCAAGGCAGCATTCATTTACCTGTTTTACGAGGTATCTCTCTAAGTGTTGAAGCTGGAGAATGTGTGGCACTAGTTGGAGCCTCTGGGTCAGGAAAGTCAACGCTGATGCGATCGCTCTACGGCAACTATCGAGTTGATAGTGGTTCGATTTGGGTGAAGCATGATGGAACCTGGGTCGATTTGCCAACGCTGCAACCACACGAATTAATTGCAGTGCGTCAAAAAACGATTGGCTATGTTAGCCAATTTCTGCGGGTAATTCCTCGGGTTCCGGCATTGGAGGTGGCAGCAGAACCTTTGATGGAGCTAGGATATACCCCGGAAAGTGCCTGTGCCAAAGTGCGAGAATTGTTTGTTCGATTGAATTTACCGGAACGTCTCTGGAGTTTATCTCCTACAACCTTTTCCGGCGGTGAAAAGCAGCGCGTTAACATTGCTCGGGCCTTCTCTGTAAACTATCCCATTTTCTTGCTAGATGAACCAACTTCAGCACTGGATGGCGTGAATCGTGAAGCTGTGATGCAGTTGATCGAGGAACGCAAAGCAGAAGGATGTACCATGATTGGCATTTTTCATGATGATGAAGTGCGCGATCGAGTCTGTAATCGAGTCTTAACCTTTGGGAGAGAAGATTAAATTATGATGAGTGAACAGATTTACACCAACTATCGACTTCAGCTCCCCGATCAAGAGGTTTTGGGGACGCTGGTCGTTCAGGATGGCACGATCGCTGATATTCAGCCTGGGGCAGTGGCTCAAGGGCAGAACGGAGAGGGTGATTACCTGCTACCCGGACTGATTGAACTTCACACCGACAATTTCGAGCAGTGTATTTCGCCCCGTCCCAAAGTGCGATTCCCGTTAGATGTAGCAGCAGCTTATCACGATCGCGAATTGATTAGTGCTGGTATTACAACAGTCTGTGACGCGATTGCCGTGGGTGATATTACGCCCACTTCTCTGCGTTTAACTCAATTCGGCCCCATGATTGATGCGATCGAACAGGGACAGGAACAGGGACGATTTGCAGTGGATCATCGCTTGCACCTGCGCTGCGAGCTGGTGTATGAACATGCTTATGAAATTGCCGAGCAATACGCCGATCACCCATTGCTCGCTTTGATTTCCCTCATGGATCATACGCCAGGACAGCGTCAGTTTGCCAGGATCGATAAGTACAAAGAATACTATATGGGCAAACATGGCATCAGCAAAGCGGAGGTGGAAGCGTTTATCCAGAACCAATTAGAGGCACAACGTAATTATGCTGACGGCAATCGGCAAAGATTAGTAGAGCTATCTCAGGCTAAAGAGATTGCCCTTGCCAGCCATGACGATACAACCGTAGAACATGTGCAGCAGGCGGTTACTGATGGTGCTGAAATTGCCGAATTCCCCACTACGTTAGATGCGGCAAAAGAAGCTCATCGTCATGGTTTGCAAATTCTCATGGGTGCACCCAATTTGATTCTGGGTGGTTCTCACTCTGGCAACATTTCCGCTATGGAACTCGTAGAGCGCAATTTAGTGGATATTATCTCCTCGGATTATGTGCCTCAAAGTTTACTGCAAGCTATGTTTTTAATTGCTCACGCAACTGAAAAACCGCTTTATCAGGCAATGCAACTGTTTGCCTTCAACCCGGCTAAGGCGATCGGGTTGGAGGGCGATCGCGGCTCATTAGAAATTGGCAAACGGGCGGATTTAATCACTGTTCATGATGATGGTATTGTTCCTCGACTAACTTCAGTTATTCGGCAGGGACAACGAGTGGCATAAAGATGAACTTATCAGCAAGACATTGGAAAACCGATGCACCCATCAACCGCAACCAAAATTGCTCTGCAAGGCGCAGATGTATTAACTCCGACGGGTTGGATTCAGAACGCGACAGTCTTAGTTGAGGACGGTCGGTTTATCCAGATTGATCAAACAAGCAAGCCTGGTGGATTTATCTCGATCGACATCACAGGCTTACAAATGCTTCCGGGCATGGTGGATATTCATGGCGATGCCTTTGAACGCATGATTTGTCCGCGTCCGGGAGTAACTTTTCCGCTAGAGATCGCCATCACCGAAAACGATCGTATGTTGCTAGCGGCTGGAATTACTACGTTCTACTACTCCATTACCGACTCTTTTGAGCCGGGGCTACGCAGCCGGGATACAGCCCGACAATTAGTTAATACTATTCTGAATGCATCTTTGAATCTAAACGTAGACAGCCGCATTCACATTCGGCATGAACAGAGCAATACGGATAAGTGTGAAGAATTATCTGATTGGTTGCAGAACGGCAAGATTCATCTGCTGTCCCTGAATAATCATTTGCCCGATACAACCGATGATGAAACCCTGTCCCGCTATACCAAAGGGTTACAACAACGCATCAAGCTTTCTCAACCTGAAATTCGATCGCTGATTGAAGCTGCGATGGCACGTCAGGAAAAAGGACTACAGCAAATTGAACAACTGGTGGAGCAAGCTCACCAACTTAGTATCCCGGTTGCCTCTCATGATGATGAAACTGAGATGGATGTGGCATTGAGCGCAAAGCGTCAAGTAGCGATCGCAGAATTTCCAGCCTCGATCGCGTTGGCAGCGCAGTCTCGCAATTACGGTGCGGCAGTATTGATGGGTGCACCAAATTTAATCCGAGGTGGGTCACATGTCGGTTATATGAGTGTGGCAGCGGCGGCTCAAGCTGAGGTTCTAGATTGCCTTTGCTCTGACTATCACTATCCTTCCCTGTTCCATGCGCCGTTTAAGATGGCTGAGATGGGGTTGATGCCGTTTGAAAAAAGTTGGAAATTAGTTTCGACTTATCCGGCCAAAGCGGCTGGAATTGCTGATCGCAAGGGTGCAATTGCTGCGGGGCTAGAGGCAGATTTCCTGTTAATCAAACCGGGCTGTGCTTTGCCCTCTGCGATCGTCGCTGTCTACGTTAAGGGACAGGAAGTCGCTCGCTATGGCTGAGTCATTCATCGTCTATGCTTGCCCAACAGGTGAACTGGCTGAACAGCTCGATCGGTACTTCCAGCAAAGTCTTACCGTTTGTGGCGCAAATGCAGCCCATCGCTATATGCCTCACTGTACTCTAACGGGTTTTTTTCAGGATGAGGCAGTGGCAGTTCCACTGTATGTGCAGGCGCTCAATCGCGCCCTCAGCCAAGCTCAACCTTGTCTAAACCCGGTCATTACCATTCAGCAACTCACCTTCCGTTCCGATTGGCATGGATTGGAACTTCAGTCCGATTGGCTGAAGACCATGATTGTCAACTTTGCCACACTTGCCGCATCACCAACTCGACGGAACGCTTTACGACGGAAAGATTGGCTGCACTTGAGTTTAGCCTATGAATTTCAACGTGAACAATCCGAATCGCTGATCCAACTTGCTCAAGAATACATCAGCTTGCAGGCATCTGTTCAGTGGGAATTACGCTTCTATCAGCGCCATTCTGACCAGCGCTGGACTTGTCACCAATTCTGGCAATTAGATGCGCTTATGACCAATTCTTTGCCCTCCATAACTGATCCATGCAACCTCAACTAAAACGAATTCTGGAAACCCTTGCAACTAAAGGCAATACTCAATACGGGCGAGAAGCTGTTAGCCAACTAGAACATGCGCTGCAGTGCGCCACCTTAGCCGAAATCAGCGATCGCTCTTCAGATTTAATTGCCGCCTGTTTGCTACACGATTTAGGACATTTGCTGCATGATTTAGGAGAAGATGTTGCCGATCGCGGTCTGGACGATCGCCATGAATATCGCGCTATGCCGTTACTGCAAACGCTATTTAACCAAGCCGTGACAGAACCAATTCGTCTGCACGTAGACGCAAAACGCTATCTCTGTGCGGTAGATTCAACCTACTGGGAGGCTCTTTCTCCTGCCTCCAAGCACAGCTTAGAACTTCAGGGAGGCATTTTTTCACCAGAAGCTGCCGCATCGTTCATTGCTCAACCCTATGCTGAGAATGCCGTACAGCTTCGCATCTGGGACGATCGCGCTAAAGTTGCTGATTTGCCAACCCCCAACCTTGAGCATTTCACCCCGATTCTAGTCTCTTGCTTAACCTGATAAACAACATGCGATGCCTAACTTGAAACCAATTACTCACCTCATTTATGACCTTGATGGATTGCTGTTAAACACGGAATCAATTCATACTCAGGTGAATCAGACGATCGCCGCTCGCTATGGCAAAATGCTTGATGCGTCAGTTCGGACAAAAGTCATGGGACGCAGAGCAGAGGACTCGGCTCAAATCGTGATTGACATGCTAGCATTGCCACTTACCGTTCAAGAATACCTGGAACAAAAGGTTGCCCTCATTTACGATCTATATCCCTTATCCTGCCCGATGCCCGGTGCAATGGAATTGACCCAGCATTTTCATCAGGCAGGTATTCCTCAAGCGATCGCCAGCAGTTCTTCCCAACGTCCCTTTGGTGCCAAAACCACCCATCATCAGAAGTGGATGCAGCAGTTTCACTGCATTGTGCTGGGAGATGATCCAGCCATTAAGCAGGGTAAGCCTGCACCTGATATTTTCCTGATTACGGCTGAGCGATTGGGAGCATGTCCAGAGCAATGTCTGGTGTTTGAGGATTCTCTGGCAGGCGTACTTGCAGCCAAGCAAGCAGGTATGGCAGTCATCGCCGTTCCCGATCCAATCATGGACAAAAGCCTATTTCAGGAAGCAGATGAGATTCTAAACTCGCTGGACGAGTTTGATGTTCAACGATGGAGTATAGATAGTACGCAAAGGAAACTCTTAAGAGAAAAATACTGGTAATAACATGAATCAGGCTAACGAAAGCGAAATTGAATTAATTGTGCAGGGTCAATACGATCAGTTAGCCGATCGATATGATCAACGTTGGAAAAACTACATTACAGATACGCTCACCTTCTTCAAAGCTTGGGCAAATCTTTCCCCTGATAGTGTGATTCTAGATGTAGCTTGCGGCACAGGAGAATTAGAACGGCTTTTAGCTGCAGAAAATCTACATCAGCAGATCGTGGGTGTGGATCTTTCAGAACGGATGCTGGCTCAAGCTAGACAAAAACTACAAGCCTTTCCCCACATTAACTTTCAATTGGCAACAGTTCGATCGCTTCCCTTTCCCGATCGCAGCTTTGATGTAGTTATTTCTGCAAATTCATTTCACTACTTTGATGATCCTTTAACATCTTTACAGGAAATGCGACGAGTTTTGAAATCTGATGGCAGATTAGTGCTTTTAGACTGGTGCCGTGATGGTTGGTTCTGTCAACTATGTGATTTCATCTTGAAGTGGATCGATCCTGCCCATAAACAGTGCTACACCCAGAAAGAATTGCATGACTTGCTTAATGCAGCACAGTTTCAGATTTGTCGCTCCACCCGAGTTCGGCTGTCTCTCTTCTGGGAACTCATGGCAGTTGAAGTCCTGAAGGGCTGATTCTCTATACGCAGAGTGCATAAAAAATTAACCCTTAAAACAACCCCTAAATTAATCGCTGTCTTAATTTAGATGAAAGCGTATCAATGATCGATACTGAGACAATCAAAAAGATTAGAATTGCACAAACTTTGGGATACTTGAACGATCGAAAACTTTGATACAACGAAACGCCGATTCCGCCTGCACCCACAATCCCTAAGACTGAAGCAGAACGAACATTTGCTTCAAAGCGGTAGAGCGTGAATGATGTCCACAATGGCAATACTTGAGGAATGACACCAAACACAATCTCCTGCAGTTTGCTTGCCCCCGTAGCGCGAATGCCTTCAACAGGACCCGGATCGATCGCCTCGATCGCTTCCGAAAATAATTTGCCCAAAGTTCCTGCCGTATGAACAAATAAAGCGAGTACTCCCGCGAACGGACCTAACCCCACTGCGACCACAAAAATTAGTGCAAAAACCACTTCATTAATGGCACGCATCGCATCCAGCACTCGCCGAACTGGAAATACCAACCCTGACGGGCAGAGATTTTCTGAAGCCAGAATCGCCAGCGGTACTGCCACAATTGCCGCTAGAATCGTGCCCCAAAGTCCCATTGCGATCGTTTCGATCGTGTCTTGCAGATAGAGCCGCCAGTCTGTAAAGTCAGGAGGGAAATAGCGGCTGATGTATTCCGCCATATTGCCTCCACCCTGGATTAACTCAACCACGCTGAGATCGCTCTGCTGCCCAGAGTAAATTAGAATGACCAGGGCGAGCGCCAAATAAAAGATTCGACGCGGCGTAATTAACTTTTTCTCCTGCTCCAACATTGCCTGTACGGCAGGAGAAGGGTGGGAATTGGATGCAGCCGATAGGTTCTTTTCACTCATAAAATGTTACTTCAACCTTACTTCAGTGCGTCCAATTGGTTGTTCAGTTCACCGATCTTTTGCTGTTTCTGCTGTTCGTTGAGATTCTTGTCGTTCTGAATCTCCAGGATTTCCTTGCCGATGTTTAGCTCTCGAATCGTATCCCAATCCTCATCTTTTGCCGCTTCAAATCCAGACCAATCAAGAGCACCCAGAATAGAGGCATCTTTGTAGTTGTAGAAGAAGTTTCTCACCTGCTCTTTGAGGCAGTCGGGCATGTCTTTCCGGTAAGCCAACGGATCGCTGGGAATTTCTGGAGATGTCCAGATCACCTGAATTTTCTCACGGGTTTCAGGAGAAGATTCCTCAATGATCGTCATTTGTTCACTGTTATTGGTAGCCACATCCACTTGGTTATTCGCAACAGCCTGAGCAGTGGCTTCATGGCTTCCAGCGAAGGTTAATTGCTTAAATGCTTCGTTCGGGTTCATCCCATTCTTAGCAAAAACATAGTAGCTAGGTACCAAAAAACCAGAAGTTGATTCGGGGTCGTTGAAGGCAAAGGTCAGGTTAGCAGCGTTCTGAATCACATACTGATCGCCATTCCCCTGGTTGACATCTATCTGAGACACAATCGGATTATCTTTATTTGTAATCAGGTGGGAGTAGTATCCCTTCGTGCCATCCTCGCCAATCACACGAGCAAATGCCTCAGCATTCGATCGCTTTGCCGCTTCAATGTAAGACTTCCCACCATACCAGGCAAGCTGAATTTTACCTGCTCCCATCGCTTCAATCACGGCCGCATAATCAGTCGCGTAGAATGCATTGACTGGACGACCCAGTTGAGCTTCCATCGCATCCACAAAAGGATCCCACTTTGTCTTGAGATTGTCTTGAGATTCAGTCGAAATAATCCCAAAATCAATTGCTGCAAGTTCAGGAGCACAGGTTTCAGAATTTGCAGTGCTAGAGGATTCTGTTTGCTGTGTTGTTCGAGAACCACTACAGCTTGCTAGCACACTCAGACTGAGTACAGATGCAGTCAGCAGCGAAGCCCATTTTTTAGAGGATTGAGTAAGCATATCTGTTTCTA
The DNA here is from genome assembly GCF_014764505.1 of Phormidium tenue FACHB-886. GTDB lineage: Bacteria > Cyanobacteriota > Cyanobacteriia > Elainellales > Elainellaceae > FACHB-886. The sequence goes on along the minus strand of NZ_JACXWX010000025.1, from coordinate 50,837 downwards.
TTCCTGTAAAAACTTTGAAAATTCCAAACAGTTCTGATGAATTCAGAATGAAATTTTAGAAGTCGCAATTCTGATATCTCGAACGTATATTCTGGATGAAGAATCAGCTCGCAAACACTTCAGCATGACCGCTCAACACAAGCTCTTCAGCGGCTGTACCATAAATTTGATCTAACCTGGAATTATCGAGATCGTTTGTTCGTCCATCGAATTTCACTTCCCCATCCTTTAGGGCGATCGCCCGATCAAAGTAGCGCCGCACCACTTGCACCTGATGCAGAGATGTAATCACTGTAATACCGTGTTCCCGACTTAAGTGAGTCAGCAATTCCATTACTTTACGGGCGGATTCTGGATCAAGGGAGGCAATTGGCTCATCTGCCAGAATGATGCGTGCCCCCTGCATCAAACAACGGGCGATCGCAACGCGCTGCTGCTGGCCTCCCGATAAAGCTGAAGCGCGCTTGTAGGCTTGATCCAAAATGCCAACTTGCTCTAAGGCAGCAAGGGCACGCACCTTTTCTTCTGGCGTGAACCAACGCAAAGCAGACCGGGCAACGGAAACCTGCGACAAATTTCCTGCTAAAACGTTTTCGATCACAGTCAAGCGATTGACTAGATTAAACTGCTGAAAAATGAAACCAATCTGGCTCCGAATCTTTCGGACTTTAGAGTGGAGAGAACTGTTACTTTGCAGGGGGGTGCCATAGATTTCAACAGTGCCCTGCTCCGCCTGCTGAAGACCGTTGATGTTTCTCAACAGCGTAGATTTGCCTGAACCCGATGCCCCCACTAACGCAAGCATTTCTCCATCTGCAACTGAAAAGCTAACATCTCTCAGTGCAACCAATTTACCCTTTGCAAACGACTTGGTTAAACCTTTGACCTCAACTGCCGTGAGACCCAATAAATTTTGCATAGTTTCAACCACAGGCTAAAGCATACTTCAACAGAAGTAGAAAACTGATAGTTTAAGTTATCTAGACATCTAGATAAAATTTACCCTGCTGCTTATTGTCTAAAAGGTGGGTTAAGGTAGGAGAAATGCTGGATTAAACTTTCCTCAAGCTGACCTTAAGCTCAGCAAAAGAATTAAGGTAAGTCATTCTTGATGACCACTTCCATTCGATCACCCCGGAAACGAGCCACCCCATATTCAATCACTTGCCCTTGCTGATCTACATTGATCGATTCTGTCAACAGAATCGGTGCATTAAGCGGCAGTGCCAGTAGGCGGGCATCTCTAGGCTGAACCGATCGAGCGGAAATGCGAGTACTGCGACGAATATGATCGCACCCATATGCTTGAAACAATTTAGAAATAGAATGGCATTGCTGACACTGCTCCAGCAATCCTGGAAAACGTTGGCTGGGAAAGTAGCTACTGCTAACACTAATTGGTTGTTCATCGGCTAGGCTTAAGCGCTCGAACAGAATCACAGGATCGCCAATTTTTAGCTCCAATCGTTTAGCGATCGATGAATCAGCTGGAATTTCAGCTACTCGCAGGGTTCGGTAACTTGCCTGTAAACCATGCGCTTTTAATGCCTCGTTATACCGCACTCGTTTTCCCAGAGTGTAGGGAATGGGAGCTGCAGCAACAAACATACCGCGCCCGCGATCGACCCGTACCAATCCTTCGTGCCTCAATACTTCAATGGCTCGTCGTAGTGTATGGCGGTTCACTCCAAATCGGGCACTTAGCTCTGCTTCTGTCGGCAACTGATCGCCAATCTGATAGAGAGATTCTTCTATGTTCCGTCGCAGTTCATCTGCAATTTGAATGTATAAAGGTGAGGTTGCTTGATCCATGAATGCCATCAAATGCCTACCAGCCTCTAATTCGGAAATAATAGGGGTAGTTTTATGAATGTAACAAAAAACAGGGGCTGTGTCGCAAAAACTGGTGAGTGGCCAAGGGTAAGGTAAATCATGGTATGCCTTGAGCTATGAGGATCGTCGGAAATGCTGCACTCTTCCAAGTCTGGAAGTCAATCATTCTGCGATCGATGGGTGTGGAAGCACGCCTTAGGATTGAACAAACGAATTCGTCCTCATCTTAAGCCGACCAACGACTCATGGCGCATTAACGAAACGTACAAATGCTCAGTGATAAGCGAGCAAGGCAGCGTGCTTCTTTCCGCAAGGTGAAGGGTCAGCAAACTCAGCTCCACAAGTCATGACAGTGAATAGCGTGCTGCCTATCCGAATGCAACCGGAACGTTGAAACTGGATGAAACGATCGTAGTAGAGACGGAATTACAGCAGGTAAAATACTTGAATAACTCAATTGAGTAGAATTATAGGAATCTCAAGCGAGTTATGAAATCAATGCTCAACTTTCAGCCATTCAATGTGATAAAATAAACATTGAGTAGAGTTGAGATACGAAGTATAACAAATGTATAATAAAAAAATAAATAGAGTGGATTAACAAAACAGTGTATCTCAAATAAAGTTTATTTAGTCGATCTTTGAGATTACTGGTTAGAGGAAAGTTAGAGAAACATGAACGATACAAATCACTTGTCATCAAAAGTTGTCACCACAAAACCTCGAAGAGCACATCATCCCCTCGAGATTCTGGTAATTTGATATAGCAACAGTATCATCGCACATCAAGCACGATGATTTCAGGCAAAAAGTGCCACCATTTGAATGGATAGAGTAGACCCAGAAAAGCCTTTACTAAGGCTTCTTCACCTGCCGAGCCATATTGCGAAAATAGTCCATTTCAGTGCCAGAACGGCGAGGAGTTGAGCGAACGCTCGCTGTAGGCTTGGAGGCTGACGTGGATTGAGATGAGGTTGGTTGAGCTGGAGCAGAGGTGATCTGATTGGCTGAATTGCTCCGTTCTTCCTCGGCAAAATAATTAGAGGCAGAACTCGATAAGCCAAAAACCTGACCTAAAGACTTGAATAGCTGCCCAAAGAGCTGGCTGAATAACTTCCAAATCCGCTCAAACAGAGCAACACTGCGAATGAAGGCGTTCCGAATAATGGACTGCATCGTGTACCTCCAGTGGCTTTAGCCAAGATTAAGTTTTCCCTAATACTTGTTATCAAAGGAAAAACTCATACAACTATGATTTCAACCAAAATTGTAGTTCTTCTGCCTCTGGTTTCTAATCGCTCTAATAGCAGACTTTAGCTACCTCATAGGAAGGACAATGTCTCCGTGGAGAATAATTGCATTATTGACTTATAAAACTCTGAGTTCTATCGTATAAAAGCTGTTCACGCTATTGCTAGAATCGGTTCTATCGCAAAAAATTCAAGGGCGCTATGCCTAGTAGACACATGCAAAACACTAGCCAATTCTTGCTTCTTCTGTAGTGTGAATCAATTTTTGCGATAGAACTGAAGATTCCACTTGCAGCAAGGTAGAGCAATTACAAGCGCCCGATCGCTGCAACAATTCTCAGAAATCCAACGGCTAGGAATTAATCTCAACCTAGTCAATGTAATCTCGAATCATATCCGAGGGTGCCGGATTGTCCGTAGTAATGGGGCGATCGCCATCCACCGGAAGCGTTTTGAGAGTTTGAGTATTATCTGTTTCAATCGGTCGTTTGCCGTCTTCATAAACAACTTCTTTTACAGACAAATCGCTAGGAGTAATGGGGCGATCGCCATCAATTCCTAGAGTTTTGTCAGCCTCTAATGAACTGGCTGCAATGGGACGACTGCCATCCACTTCGATCGTGTCGCGCACTTGGACGTCATCAGACACAACTGGACGATTGCCATCAATGGACAAAACCTTCTGGATCTGCAGATCACTGCCCTCAATCGGACGATTGCCATCTATCTTGAGCATCTTGGCATCTTGCTGACCTTCCTCAGAAGGAACCATGGCGCTGTCATTTGGATTCTCCTGCTCTGTACTCACGGTTCAAACTCCTGCTGTTGATAGCAACTCTCTATTTTTAACGGCTTGATTGATTGCCCAACCACTGCCTAACGGTTGGTTTTAGGGCAGTACTTCTCGTCTAGTTTCTACACTAAAGCCCTACCGTAGGTTGTGTCCCAAAAATTTTTAAGACCGCCGGAACCTTTACAAAAACAGTTTGCCAACGATCGCTCAGCTAGAAATGGAACTTGCATGTCCCACTAATTTAAGTCAGCCGTTGCTTCAACCAGAAAGCCAAAAAAGGCAATGCAACTTGGTAATTATATTGCTGCCCATACAGCAGACCTTTCTGCTCTAAGCTAGCCAGCGCCCCTTGCAGCCCTCCGCCACGGGTCAGCTGATGCTTCTGAATATACTCGCGCGCTTGAGGTTTATCAGTTGGATCGAGCGCTAGACTTTCTAAAACTCTGACTTGGCTAGGCGGCAACAGCAAGATCAGTGATTCAAACGTGGTAGATAAATCTTCTATCAGCGCGATCGTACTGCGATGGACGTGGTGCGCTTCAATCAATTCTTCAGGCACTTGTTTGGCAGAGGGCTGAGCTTGATTCCAATCCGTCTGGCTTGAGGCAAAAACACGACGATCAAGCCAGATGCGACGAGCAAGACTGATGGCATCCCCGATGTGCCCCTGTACAATATTTAGAAACAAATTCAGCGCTTGAGTGGCAGAATCAAACTGGAGTCCCTCTGCTGCCATCATCGTAACAATCCAAGATTTCATTATTTCCGCGTTTAACGGGGCCAGCGAGATAATGTGTAAATCGCTCTGTTGCACCCAAGGTTCCACAACGGTTGCCACCAGTGCATAACTCACACGGCTCTGCTGCTGAATTTTTTGCTGTAGATATGCCTGCCAGTTCCCAGTCCGATCCCACGATCGGACGTGCGGAAAGTTAAGAAACACAATCACAACACGACAGCCTAGCCATTCTGCCATGAGCTGCGGCAATGCAAGTAGCGTTTGCAGCAAGCCCCACTCATCGTCTGCAGCTAGATGCCAAACCAAACGGGGGTGCTGAAGCACACGTTGCTCTAGCACCAATGGATGCTCATGACTCCATTGTTGAATCAGAGCTAGCTCAGTGGGGCTAGAAAACACTTCAATAATGCCATCTGCCAGCAGCCGCAAAAACCGAGCAGCGCTAGTGGTGCGGAAGCAGTCAATTTCGATTACCCTTGCCTGAGTTTGCTGGGCAGCAGCCCGAATTAGGCTACGCCGACCAATTCCCGGCGCACCTACCAGTAAACAGTCGCCATCTTCTGCCAAAATTTGGCTAATTTGGCAAAGCTCGGCTTCCCGACCGACTAACCGTTGAGCATTAAAGAGACTTTGCATTAGACGCAATTTAAGCAATCGCCCTATTTTATCGCTTCATATGTAAACTAGTATGCTGTCGATGAGTTTAGCACTAATTTTTAGTGCTAAACTCATCGACAGCATACTAAAAAGAAGTGCTGTGTAACTTGCTCTTTTTGAAATAGGATTTCGCCTATGTCATCCCGATCGCTTTCTACTGTTCCAGCGCCTGCACGCACAGCTTGGCATACTTTAGCCGCTGAACAGGTAACAGAGCTGCTGCAAAGCAATAAAGCTGCTGGGCTAAGTGCCTCCGAAGTTGCAGAACGGCTCAAAAAACACGGTCCAAATGAGCTAATTGAGATGCAAGGGCGATCGCCCTTAACCATCTTTATTGACCAGTTCAAAAACGTCATGCTGATCATGCTGATTGCCGTAGCAATCATCTCGGCGATTCTGGATGTGCGGCAGGCGATGGCATCGAACCAGTTTGTCTTCCCTAAAGACGCGACTGCCATTCTGGTGATTGTGCTGCTCAACGGCATTTTGGGCTATGTGCAAGAAAGCGGTGCCGAGAAGGCACTGGCAGCCCTAAAAGATTTGGCATCTTCAAAGGTGCGCGTAATTCGGGAAGATAAAACAATTGAAATAGACTCGAAGGAGCTTGTTCCAGGCGATCTAATGCTGCTGGAGGCAGGGGTAAAAGTTCCGGCAGATGGACGGATTTTGGAGGAAGCCAATCTTCAGGTGCGAGAGTCTGCCCTTACGGGTGAATCCCAAGCAGTCAACAAGCAATCTAGCGCGCTCCTGCCGGAAAATGCTTCCTTAGGCGATCGGATCAATCTCGTTTTCTCTGGAACTGAAGTGGTACAGGGACGGGCAAGCGTTCTGGTAACAGGTACTGGAATGCAAACCGAGCTAGGCAAAATTGCCACAGCGCTCCAAGAGGTGGAAACGGAGCCAACGCCGCTGCAAAAACGCATGGGGCAACTAGGCAATGTGCTAGTGACCGGATCGCTAATTTTGGTGGCGCTCGTCGTCATTGGTGGCACGCTTTTCCGCCCCAATCTGTTTGCGGAACTCGTTGAAGTTTCTCTTAGTATGGCGGTTGCGGTCGTTCCTGAAGGATTGCCCGCCGTGATCACGGTGACGTTAGCGCTGGGAACCCAACGGATGGTTCGCCGCAATGCCTTGATTCGGAAGCTGCCTGCAGTAGAAACACTGGGTTCTGTCACCACAATCTGTTCAGACAAAACTGGAACGCTAACTCAGAACAAAATGGTGGTGCAGGCGATCCGTACTGCGAGGCAATCGTTTCAGATTACAGGTGAGGGCTATGCGCCCCTGGGTGAGTTTTTGGCAGACGGTAAACCCATTGCTGTCAATTCCGATCCTGAGCTGCAACCCCTGCTACTGGCTTGCGTCTTGTGCAACGATGCTATTTTGCAAAAGGAAAATGGGGAATGGGCGATTTTAGGAGATCCAACCGAAGGCGCCTTGCTGTCGCTGGCAGGCAAAATGGGGTTCCGAAAAGATGAGCAGGAGAATGCGCAGCCGCGTGTTGCAGAGTTTCCTTTCTCCTCGGAACGCAAGCGCATGAGCGTAATGGTCAAACAGCCCAGTAGTAGTGCTACCCCTTATCAGATGTTTACGAAAGGGTCACCAGAGCTAACGCTGGAGCGATGCACTCAGATCCAAGTGGGCGATCGCAGTGAACCTTTGACCGACCAGCAGCGCGCACTCATCCTTGAGCAGAACAACCAACTTGCAGGACGCGGGCTGCGCGTTCTAGGATTTGCCAGCAAGCCCTTGGCTGAGCTGCCACCAGAAGCTTCAGAGGATGCATCTGAAGCCGAATTAGTCTGGCTAGGTTTGGTGGGAATGCTGGATGCACCTCGTCCAGAAGTGCGTGAAGCGGTGGCAAAATGTCGCATGGCCGGTATTCGTCCGGTAATGATTACAGGTGATCACCAGCTAACGGCACAGGCGATCGCCGAAGATCTGGGCATTGCCAAACCGGATGATGTATTTTTGACAGGGCAACAGCTTGAAAGTTTAACTGACCAAGAATTGGAATCAGCCGTCGAAGATGTTAGTGTCTATGCACGGGTTTCTCCGGAGCACAAGCTGCGGATTGTGCGGGCGCTGCAAAAGCGGGGCCATGTTGTTGCGATGACAGGCGATGGCGTTAATGACGCGCCTGCCTTGAAGCAATCAGATATTGGTGTAGCAATGGGTATCACAGGCACTGATGTTAGTAAGGAAGCCAGTGATATGGTGCTGTTGGATGACAACTTTACTACGATCGTTGCGGCAGTAGAAGAGGGACGAGTCGTTTACACCAACATTCGGCGATTTATCAAGTATATTCTGGGGTCAAACATTGGAGAAGTATTGACGATTGCTGCTGCTCCACTGCTGGGACTTGGCGGAGTACCGCTTTCGCCGCTGCAAATTCTTTGGATGAACCTCGTCACTGACGGACTGCCGGCCCTGGCCTTAGCAGTCGAACCCGGTCGGCCATCGGTGATGCAGCAAAAGCCGAAAGACCCCAAGGAGAATATTTTCGCTCGCGGTTTGGGGTATTACATGATTCGGGTTGGCATAGTTTTAGCGATCGTCACGATTGCCCTCATGGTCTGGGCATACGGCTATACAGAACAGGTGCAAGGGAATGGGTTAGATCGCGAACGTTGGCAAACAATGGTCTTCACCACGCTTTGTTTAGCGCAGATGGGACATGCCTTCGCCGTTCGTTCTAGCAATCGCTTAATGATAGAAGTAAATCCCTTTTCCAATCCGTTTGTTTTGATTGCTGTGGTGGCAACTAGCATTCTGCAAATCTTGCTGATTTATGTTGAGCCGCTGCAAAACTTCTTCAACACGCACTTCCTAACGGGCACAGAGCTGTTAATCTGCATTGGCTTCAGTTCGCTTATTTTTGTATGGATTGAACTAGAGAAACTGTTTGTTCGCTGGTTCCTTTCATCTCGAAACTCCGCTAGCCGGTCGTAGTCAGATTAAGGTAGACGAATGGCTCACGGAGGGTAGAAGAAACTTATCTCAACAAGGGCGAGTGGAAGTATCTGTAGCCTGACTGTAGATTCAGAGGGCAGCCCATGGAACTGAATGCTGCGTGCAAAGCGAGATGGTAAGGCAGTCCGCTTTTTAGGCGGTACTCAAAGCACAACACCCAAGCGCCACGAGCCCTCTCCGTTGCCACTGCGTAAGCAGTGGCAACGGAGAGGGCTCATTGTAGGAACGGAAGTACATCGCCGCCGCAGTGGCGGACATTTGGGTCATCTGTTTGAGAATAGACCTGTGCCCACTAGTAAGCGTTATTGTATGAATGGAGTTGCCCTCCAGTTTGTTGCAACCTAACGCAACAAGCAGATGTATCCTTCTTCACAGATTCCTATGTCAAACCCCAGTCTTCGCCGTTTTCGTCTCCCTTTGCGCGGTTTGCTGATTACCGCGATCGCTGTTGCGCTGGCTGGATTTGCAGTTGTCCGTTTCTCGCCGCCAAAGCTGGCTGCGTTACAGTTGCCTGTGCCTGATCCTGTTAATGATTTGTCTATTTCTACACCATCAGGCAGCCAGACTGCAGTATTCGCAGGCGGATGCTTCTGGGGTATGGAAGCTCTATTTGAGCATGTGCAAGGCGTTTCCAGCGTTGTTTCTGGTTTTTCGGGCGGTAGTGCAGAAACTGCCCACTACAAACAAGTGAGCGCTGGCGGAACTGGACATGCCGAGTCCGTTGAAATTACGTATGACCCCTCGCAGGTTTCTTATGGTCAACTGCTCAAAGTGTTCTTTACAGTTGCTCATGACCCGACTCAGTTGAACCAGCAGGGATTTGATGTGGGAACGCAGTATCGCTCTGCTATTTTCTTCACCAATGAGGAACAGAAACAGATTGCACAAGCGTATATTGAGCAGCTCAATCAAGCAAAAGTGTTCTATCAACCGATCGTGACGCAGGTTGCACCATTGAACGAATTTTATGCAGCAGAAGACTATCATCAACAGTATGTGGAACGGCACCCACACAATTTCTACGTGACTGCGGTTGAACTGCCTAAAATCGATCGCTTCCGAGACCGCTTTCCTGACTTTTACAAACCCTGATCATGACGCTTCTTAAGCAATTCGAGGTGCGCTGTACTAAGCTCGAAATTCGTCTTTTCTGCCCCTTCAATTGCTTAAAGCAGAACTAGGTCGCATTTCATCTACTGAAAAATAACTTTGCAAATAACTCAGCGTCAGTCGTTTAGTTTCTGCTACTAAACGTTGCCGAAAGGTTTTCTCATGACTGAGAGACAGCCACAGTAAAGTCCCGATCGCCTTCACCAGCACAAAGGCGATCGCCTCATAATCAGCAGGGTCTAAACCTGAATGAGAGTGGGAAAAAAATTTTGCTAAAACCTGGATGAGTCGAGCATCAGCAGCAGTTTCGATCGCCTCCAATTCTGGTAGTGTTCCTTGCACCTGCATGAAGATGGCGTGATAGCCAGGGTGCTCGATAAAGAATTGATCCGTTGCATCGATCACCTGATCTACGTAGGTTGATAAAGGCAGGCTGACAGCTTCAGCGGTGTGTAGCTCTGTAAATCGTTGATGCAGCAGTTCCATATAGCGCATCGTTAACGCTTGCAGAATTGCCGCTTTATCCGGAAAGAACTGGTAGAGTGACCCGATGGGTACCTTGGCACGAGCGGCAATTGCATTCGTCGTTGTGGCATCGTAGCCCTCGGAAATAAACATCTGTTCCGCTACATCCAAAATTTGGTTCACCCGCTCTTGGCTACGGGCCTGTCGCGGCTGTCGTCGCATTCCGGAGGGCTTTGATGAATTTGCTGCCATTTTGAGATTCTCCTTGACAAAACATGAGCGATACTCGTATTTTTTAAACGTGAGTTTTGCTCATATTCTAAATCGAGTGAATGTTGTTTAGAAAGCCTTAACAAGGAGAAAACTAGCATGAGTCAAGAGTTGCTTACATTGCCTAGTCCTGAAGTTCCCGCTGCTCTTGCAGATTACAACCGAGACCCTTTTCGGGCATGACCCGCGCATTTGCATTGGTAAAAGTTTTGCGCTGCTGGAGGCAGTTTTGATCCTGGCAACGATCGCTCAATCCTATCGACTGGAACTGTTTCAAATCAGAAAATTGAGCTTCAGCCCTCAATCACCCTGCGTTCCAAACACAGTATTCAGGTTGTGTTGAAAAGAGCCTGAATTCTTCAACCTGTCGTTCGCCTTATTCCTCCAACTTGCAAACACTCGGTGCCAACCCCATTTTTTATATCGAGCGTTCGAAATTTAGCACCAAAGATCACAGTTGAGAAGTCAATGACGGGCTGTCTATGTTCCATCAAATGCTGCTGCATTGGGTTTCGCTTCCTGCGCTATAGGTTTTATCCCTGGATCACACTGGCGATCGCGCTGCTCAATGTACTTACTTCATCAGGCGCTAACCGCGCCCACGCAAAAATCTCCTGCATGAAAGCAATGAGCAAAATCAACTTTGCTGGTTTCTACGGATTACTCAACGATCTGCTGTGGTGAGGTCAATCATGCTGCGCTCTGCTTCACAACTGCCCAACTTTCATTGGCTTTGGCATGCCTGGAAACAGCCATTCGCATTAGCTTGCAGAGGTGCTTCTAGGAGCTACAGCAATTTTTCCTCTATGACTAGATGCATCTCTATTGCTTCATCTCTTGCTCCCGTTGAATTTTCTACCTTTCGCTCTTAGCCAATATCGTACTCAAACAATGACACGATGAACGGTGGCATCGGAGGAAACAAGACCTACTCAACAAGACCTACTCTATGCCAACTTTGCTGATGAAGTCGTTGAAGCCATTAAACAGGGAACAGATAACGTCATCTTGACGTGCGCCCTTGCTAACCATCCGCCAATGGGCATAAATCACGCCATAAGATAGTTGGCTATACTTTACACATTAAAAGCAATGAATCAAATAGGCTCTGTAATTACGAAAATTACGAATGAACTCTAATTATCAAAGCAAGATTTCATGCAAGCAACCAGCTCAAGTTTCAAAGGAAGCTGAGCATGAGCCCAATATTCATTCAACTGTATCAAAAACTTTCACCTTTGGGTGGTTTGACTGGCTTTGCTTTTGGTATCCACCTGGCTGGTTAATCCTGTTTAATCGTCATTGGCAACAGTATCATGCCGACCCAGAAGGGTGGAACTGGGTAGAATACATTTTGTTTTTCATCCCTGGTGGGTTTTACCTGGCAGTATTAATTCGCTGGTTACGCTTGGGCTGTCGTGCTCCAAAAGCCGTTCATCGCTCTGTTGATGTCGCTTACCAAAAAGCTTTTGCTGATGAAATTCTTACACCTATTCTTAAACATTATTTTCGAGCAGAGTTATTCTCCATTGATAAACTGCCTCAAACAGGACCGTTAATCATTGCTACCAATCATGCGGGCATGTGTTTTCCCTGGGATATTGTGAGCTTAGCGGCTCTGCTAAACCAAACACGCCAATGGCATGCGCAGCCATTAGCCCATCCGTTGTTTTTCGATCATCCCTGGTTGCGATGGTGGCTTCCTGCAGGATGGTTGGAGGCATTAGGGGGTGTTCCGGCAACCTTATCCAATTTTGAAGCGGCTGTTAGCTCAGCAGGACCCAATTCTATTGTGCTATATGCACCCGAAGGCTGGCATGGCTTAGCCAAAGGCTGGCGGCAGCGCTATCAACTTACTACATTCGATCCAAGCTTTATCCGCTTGAGCACTCGCTACAAAATTCCCATCTTGCCAATCGCTTGTATCGGCAGCGAGACCTTACATCCGTGGACGATCAACATAAAATCGATCGGTCGTCGATTGGGGTTGCCCATCTTTCCCCTCTCAGTGCTGCTAATTCTGTTTTTATTTTTTCCTTCAATGGGGGTTTGGGCAAATCGAACCCGTCTTCGCTACTACATTCAAACCCTTGAGCAACCCTGGGAGGATAATCACTTAGAGCCTCATCAGTCGCAAAAGCGGACAGTTCTCTATCGTATCGCACAGAAAATGCGATCGCATCTGCAATCTGCCATTGACAAACAGCGGAATATTAAGCCTGTGGCTTGATGCGATCGCTAGACTAAGCGACGTGCAACTCTACTCTCCAAGCTAATGACGCAAGGTGATAGCAACAGCCAGCGGCTAACGCTTTATTCCACAAAATGCTACCCATGTTGTATTGGTGTTGCCCTTTTGGACCGCATAGTAGCCTGGTACGTAATGCACCTGAAACTCCTCTGGGGCAAACCCCGCCTCTAAGGCGTAGGTGAAAAAATCGTCAAATTTTGACGAGGCCAGATAAGGTTCTGAATTTGCCCAGACCTCAGTATCTCGGAAATACCGGGCAGTTAGCGTAGGAGGCTCCAGAAATAACTTACTCTCCAAATGCACCATAATTCCCCCAGGCTTCAGCAGGCGATAGCTTTCAGCAAATACTCGTCTTCTCGACACCCCAGGAATTTCATGCAGAAGAATATGGCTCACCACCAAGTCAAAAGACTGATCGGCAAATTCAGTCCTTTCAGCATTTTGTTGAGAAAAATGTACTGTTTGGTTCAGCGCTCTTGCACGGGCGATCGCATATCTCAATAGCGATGCTCCCAGATCGATCCCCCAGACTTGAGCTTGCGGATAGAGTGATTCATAGGGCAATGTACTATGACCGACTGAACAACCCAAATCCAAGATCATATGGGGCTGGAACTCTGGGTAATGCTGGGTCAAAACATGATGAATCAAAGTTTGACCGAGTTCATCGTTAAGAGAGCCGAGCCACCCTCGTCCATATAGGAAAGTGCCATGGTCGTACAGTACCCCTGACTCAAAACTATCCTCTTCAAGCGCGTGAAGATATCCTCCCGGCATTCTATGGATGTTGGTCTTAAGCTGGTGTAAGGGAATGTTCAAATCTGGATTTAGCTCCAGCTTTCCCTTTCCCTTCAGATGGGACTGGTAAATATCTTCGAGGCGTTGTCGATCATCTTCGATAGCTGTCAATACTCTAGCCCACAGGCGGTCTTGAAACACACCACGACGATGGTTGATCTCTTTTATCTCAGGGCACTCATCCAGGACTTGTCGAACCTTAAGATATAAGCTGTCCTGATTCTCTTCACTAGGATAAGCAGAGGTAACTTCATCTGTCTTACGCTGAAACAGCTGAAACATAGAAGCTCGAAAATCTTTAGTTTCATTAGCAAGCCTCAAGTCATCTTCAGGAGAATGAGCTTGAGGAATCAAGTCATGTTGAAGCTGAGGATAGAGAAAAACCATATCGTTTATTTAGGCTGCACACATCTCTATGCTACTCTGTGTACTTTAAGGAGTAGCCAAAAAGTATAGTCTTGTAACAATGCGAGCGAATAGCTGGCTAGCAACTGCCAGATCGTTTAGCCAAATTCTTTAAAAGAGAAACTTGATTGGTGAGGCAATCGCAATCATCTGCACCCGCTTGAGGAAGACAAGTCAGACGAACGCTCTTCGCCAAGCAGCATCTGGGCAATCTGTGTTTGCAGGCGCTGCATTTCTTCTCGCAGCTCAGAGGGCTCGTAGATCACTAACGGCAATCGCAATTCCAGCAGAAACTGCGAGAGCCAAGCCAAACTATCGCCATAGCAGGTCAGTAGCACACCTTTGTCGAGGGCGCTTAGCGTCGCGATCGCCGTTGGCACTCGGGCTTGAGCTTCTTCTAACGTTGTTTTAAGGAGCACTTTTGCCCGATACTGACGCGGCGTATTGGCGATCGATTGCTCTACAAACTGGAGTGGATCAAAGGCATTCGGCTGGGGAAACGTGTGATCGAGTAGTTCAAGCGTGAGGATGCGATCGAGCCGAAACGTCCGTAAATCTTTACGCAGATGGCAGTAGCCGACGACATACCAGTAGATGCGGTACACCAAGCCGTAAGCATCGATGATGCGCTCTGACAGTGCTCCGCTGTGTGTCTGATAGCCCAGCTGCACCTGTCGCCCTTGCTCAATTGCCAGTCCTAACGTTGCCACAACACCGTGAGCAACTGCTTTACTCTGCGAAGAAACAGTTTCAACCACCAATGTCTTTTGCACCGCCTGAACCCGATCGCGCAACTCATGCGGCAGCACTCGCAGCACCTTCGCCAGCGTTCCTTCAACGGCTAGGGTGCCGCTCTCCAGCCTCAGCTTCTGTGCGGTCAACAGTCCCACCGTCAAGGCGATCGCTTCGTTCTCAGAAAACATTAAGGGCGGCAACTTGTAGCCGGGGCAAAGTCGGTAGGTTCCGTAGCGCCCACGTTCTGCCTCAATCGGAATGCCCAATTCTTGTAGCTGCAGGATATAGCGACGCACCGTACGACGGTCAACTTCTAGCCGTTCTGCCAGTTCTGCACCGCTGATTTGAACGTGAGACTGCAGCAGTTCTAGAACGGTTAGGACGCGGCTAGTGGGCTGATACATTATGGAGTGCGATCGCCTTGAGCTGTTCAATTAGCAGTTTAGTCTTTAATTAGGACGCATTGTGACCTATTGACAATCTAAGCTCAAAAGAGCCGTTAAAACGCGGAGATTGACAATGAGAACTCAGCAACAGCGACTGAACTATCAAAAACTTGAACTAATCACAACGCCATCCGAAAAGCGCAGTAGAGCTCAAGTTTTCCTACCGATTTTTAGAAACTTTTGGAATAACCTGCTGATGATCTTCATCAGCAGTGATGAGCCGCAGATTAGCCGTGCGATCGATGCAAAGGGAGAACTGTACTGGAGGATCCTTGATCCTCGAACCGGCAAATTGATTTTCTGCAATTCAGAGCAGGAAATCCGAGTTTGGATGGAGCAACGCTTCAGCAGTCAGCCGGGGGGCGCGCTCAATGACTTTGCACTTCACCAATCTCTCAATCAGTTCTACTAACCATGCCAGTTCCGCCGCGATCAAACCTACTCGTTGCTAATCAAAACGTGCTGCTGTTTGCTGCGCTGTGTTTAGTTTGGGGACTGACTTGGATTCCAATCAAAATCGGCACAGCGGTAGTTCCTCCTTTGCTATTTGCTGCTGCCCGCTTTTTTACTGCAGGCATTGTGCTCGCGATCATATCCCAGCTGATTGGACATCCCTTACCTCAGCGCCCTGCCCTGCCAAGACTCATAGCAGTCGCTATCCTGACCGTGACATTGACCTATGGTCCCCTATTCTGGGGAGCAGCTCGGATTGATTCTGGACTAGCAGCAGTAATCAATCTCTCGCTAATCCCGATCGGGTTGATCGCTGCATCAGCTCTGCTTGAAAAACACCGTCCTCAGTCCCAGCAGATACTCGCTTGCCTGATTGGTCTACCCGGACTCGCACTTCTCTTTCTGGGTGGCTCTGGTCGTTCCCGCGTTGAGGGCATCGTCGCGATCGTTGTGGGAACGATATCCTACTGCATTGGATCAGTGTTATCGCGACGCATTCCAGCTCAGCCCACACCAGTCACCGTGAGCGCAGTTTGCAATACTCTAGGAGCCTTGCTGTTAGGATTATGGGCGATCGCTGCTCAAGAAACTCAGCAGTTCAGGTGGGCAAATGTAGAAAGTGCCACGATTGTCTCTTGGCTATTTTTAGTGGTGTTTGGTTCAGTTTTTGGCTTTACGGTCTACCTTCATTTGCTGCAGGTATGGGGGGCTGGACGAGCCGGAATGTATGCTTTTTTGTCGCCTATCGTGGCGGTGCTGGCAGGGGCGATCGCACTGCAAGAAGCAGTTACGCTCAAAGACGGACTGGGGATGGCTTTAATGGTCATTGGTGCCTCGATCGCTTTAAAGGGGCGAAACGAAGCTTAGAACGAAGCTGAGCAAGTCGAGCGAGCCTTGTAAGCAGTGTTCTCTTGAACCAGCATGTACTTGTAAATGCTCTAAAGATAGACTCTTGTCGACAGCACTAGAACCCGCAAGTCTTTCTTAGGGTGAATCTCGATCGAGCTTAAATCGGACTAAAGTATGTCCTCAACTAACTAGCAGAATCAGTAGTATAACTTCATGTAAACAACACATTATTAAGTGAGATTGGTTCGATGACTATCCAAATTCCCTATCAAACAGGTGCTAAACCCCCTCAAGTAAAATCTATGCCTGCGGTTAGTACGCCTGTAGCAAAAGAGACGGTTGTAGAAAAGCCTGAGGATACTTCAGTAGAGTAAGAAATTCGTAGAGTAAGAAATTTGTCCATTGCAAAGTTTTAATTACAATAAATATCGGTAAATTGTAATTAAAACTTTGCAATGGACAAGCTGAGATACGAAACGTATCTATATCCAGTGAATTTGTTTTAGCATTTTGGCTACTGTTACTTATATTGATGCCTTCACAGTCTGGGCGTTACCCTGCGCTATATTTCTCCTTTAATGACGTGGAGCAGGCAAATGTCAAATGAACCAGAAGATGAATCACTAGGGGTTGAACAGTTACCCCAGGATGAACTAGAAGCGAGGCCTGATCAAAGCTCTGATCCAAAGGCAGATGAGGTAGCCAATCCGGCAGCCCACACAGAAAGCGCAGAAAGCTCTGAAGATGTTTCTTCAGCACCTACAGGCTGACGCAGAATGGCATACAAACACATTTCAACCAAAACCTCTCTTATGGAAGTAAGAGAGGTTTTAACTTTAATAACTATCGGCAAAGTTTGCTTGCGCTAACCCTAAGAGTTGCATAGCGCTTCCCAGTATACCAATAATTGCAGGGACGGATTTACGCTTGCAGTCCTCCCGACCATCTGCGCTACTCTGCTACTCGTTGACAAATCACAAAGTAATTAGGCGTAGAAGGTGTGAGTGACAAGGCAATATAAGTGGTAAGGCAATCTATTAAACAATGCAATCTATTAATAGTGGCTAATAGCGGTATGAACCTAAAGCTCGATCGAGATTCCAGGCCGCGCTAATTAACGCGAGGTGGGTGAAGGCCTGCGGAAAGTTGCCTAGAGCTTCGCCACTCGAACCCATTTCTTCCGCATATAGCCCCAAATGGTTAGCATAGCCCAGCATCTCCTCAAAAATCAGGCGAGCTTGATCGAGTCGATCGACCTGCCCCGTACGGGTTAATGCCTCAACTAACCAGAAGGTACACATATTAAAGGTGCCTTCATTTCCCTTTAATCCGTCTGGCGTTTCCTCAGGGTTGTATCGATACACCAAGCTATTTGCCACTAACCCCCCTCTTCGGGGAGAGCGATTAATTGCATCGAGCGTTGACAGCACCCGTGGATCAGTTGGTGAGAGAAAAAGCACCAACGGCATAATCAGGGTACTGGCGTCGAGCGAACCGGTGTCGTAGTGCTGTACAAAGGCTTGCCGATGCTCGCTCCAACCCGCTGTCATGATCTCTTTATAAATCCGGTCGCGCACTTTTAGCCAGCGATCGCGATCTGCCGGAAACGAGCGTTTGTCCGCTAGACGAATGCCGCGATCGAGCGCTACCCAACACATGAGCCTAGAGTAGACAAAGTGCTGTTGTCCACTACGCACTTCCCAAATGCCTTCATCTCGTCGCTGCCAGTTGTCACATAGCCAATTGATCAACTGCTCTAAATGCGTCCACAAGTCATAGGAGATTGGTTCCCCATACTTGTTATAGAGATAGACTGAGTCCATCAGTTCACCATAGATGTCAAGCTGAAGCTGGCCATAAGCGCCATTACCTACCCGCACTGGAGCAGAACCTTGATAGCCTTCCAGATGATCTAGTATTTCTTCAGTTAGCTGATGCCGCCCATCAATGCCATACATGATCTGCAAAGAGCCATCTGGGTTGCGTTCACGGCAGCGGTTCCCTAGCCAGTTCATGAACTGACCAGCCTCCTCTGAGAAGCCGATCCGCAGCAATGCGTATAAGGTAAACGAAGCATCTCGCAACCAGGTGTAGCGATAGTCCCAGTTGCGTTCGCCCCCTATGAACTCTGGTAGGCTGCAGGTTGGAGCCGCCACAATTGCCCCGGTTGGCTCGTAAGTGAGCAGTTTCAGCACGAGAGCAGAGCGTTCCACCACTTCTCGCCAGCGTCCTTTGTAGGTGCACTGAGAGAGCCAGCGCTGCCAGTAGTCTACCGTGCGCTTAAACAATTGATTCGCCTGTCCGGGCGTGATCGGCAGTCCACATCCTGCCCCTGACTCAATCCCCTGCAGGACAAACACCGCCATTTCTTCTTCTTGTAGGGTGAATTCGGCGCTCACCCCGGTTTCCCACTGATGCAGGGGGACATCGGTGGCTAGTCCTAAACTCATCTGGGCTGAATGAAAACAGGCTCCCTTAGGTGTGACATCTATTTCGTGGGTATCACGGGCATAGTTAAAGGCAGGACGGCACTCCACGTGGAAATTCATCACGCCGCGCATGACTCTGACTTGGCGAATCAGCGTTCGAAAGCCGATCTCATCTTCGGTAAAACCAACCGGCATGAAATCAATAATCTCGCCGACTCCATCAGGTGTAAGAAAGCGAGTAATCAGAATGTTGGTTCCAGGCCAATATAGCTGCTTCCGAGTTAGTCGCCCGTTAGGAGCTACTTCTCCATTGGCGGGGGCAATTCTAAATCGTCCACCCTTTTGGTCATCCAAAATAGCAGCAAATATGCTGGGCGAGTCATGGCTAGGAAAACAGAACCAGTCGATTGATCCGTTTAATCCAACTAGGGCAGTGGTATGCATGTTGCCGATAATGCCATAGTTGCTAACGGGTTGGTATGCCATGGTCTGTTCTTCTTCAATTCAACGTATAGAGAAGCGATGAGCCCTACTCTGGTATAGCACTCATCGGTTAATCGTTGAATAACCTACTTTCACTCTGCGTGCTATTGCTCCTTCAAATTTCAATGCTCAAGCTCTTTGATCATTTCACTCCAAGAAGCCAAAATAATTCGCGCAATTGCGTTGGTAAGCCTTCTCGGTTGAGGAACGGGCAGACGTAGAAATTCGCCTGAAAGTGAGGCGATCGCCTCTGCATATGTCCTGAACTGACTGAACCATATTGAAGCAATTCGGCAATCCTAAGCTTAATTGAAGAAGTAACAGGAGCTCCTCATGCAGGATAACGATTTACTTTTTTCGTTGCGCTGTCAGTATTTTTATTAATCAAGCTCAAGAGAAGCGGTTCAGAACTTACGTGTTGATTTAGGTTGTATTCACATGAAACACTTCCCCGATTTTTCTGCTCACGGATATGCAAGTATTCGTGAACTGGGGCGAAACCGTAAAGGTGGACGGATTACCTGGCAAGCGAGAGTTATTTCCGCCCCCAACGAACTGAAAAGACGAAAGCGTAGCGGATCAACTGGCGGGCAAGCTACACAAACAAGTGAGCATACAGTTGTTTTGAAGCAGTTTTGCTTTGCTCAAGTAGGGTCAGATTGGTCTGCATTTAGTGCTCATCAGCAAGAGCTTAAAGTTCTACAAAATCTTTCTCATTCTGGTATTCCTGACTACATAGAAAGTTTTGAAACTACAGATGGCTTTTGTCTTGTGCAGGAATATGTGGATGCGCGATCGTTAGCATGCGATCGGACATTTTCTCCTGAGCAAGTCCAACAAATAGCTAGTTCAGCGCTTGACATCTTGGTCTACTTGCAAAGCCAAACGCCGCTAATTATTCACCGAGATATCAAGCCTGAAAATATCTTAGTCGATGACCAACTAAAAGCTTATCTGATTGATTTTGGTTTTGCTCGCATTGGCAGCGGCGATGTTTCCGGAAGTAGTGTCTTCAAAGGCACACCGGGCTTCATTCCGCCAGAGCAACTCTGGCAACCCACCAAAGCTACAGATCTATATGGCTTAGGCGCAACCCTGCTTTGTCTACTAACCTGCACACCGTCTACCGAAATTCATAAGCTAACTGATCCCGTTGATCCATACCTGTTCCAGTTTGCCAATCACCTGCCCACCTTGAGCCAAGACTTTATTTATTGGCTTCATAAAATGGTAGAGCCAAGGCAAAACAATCGCTTCTACAGTGCACAGGCTGCATTGACAGCGCTTCAATCCTTAAGCGGGTTGACACGATTGCCAAAAATCTCGTTAAAGCCCGTCCACCTTGAGCTTCAATCGAACCGGTACGGTGAGAAACTAACAGAAACGATCGCTGTGTCTAACCCTGTTCCAGAAACTTTATTAGAAGGGAAATGGGAAGTGGAACCTCATCCGCATGACCCACCTCATAGACCTGATACTCATTCCTGGATTTCAATTCATCCGGCTGGGTTCAGCCAAAACGACATCAAGTGTCAGATTCAGATTGATACCAGCAAACTTTTAGAAGGGGCAGTCTATCACCGTCGGCTTCTTTTGCAAACCAATGCAGCCCTCAAGCCTCAATCACTAACCCTCAAGATATCCACAGGGTCTCTCAGCTACGTGAAGCCGCTTCCTTACCTTGCTTTGATTCTCCTACTACTAATTAGTGGAGGAGTAACTTGGGCTGCGCTATTGAGACCAATCAGTTGGCTGCTTGCGGCAAAAATTCCTGTTATCACCTTTCTTGTTGCAACGGCAGTAGGAGCTTTAGCGATCGGAATCGGGGTGGCTACTATAGGATTCTTGTTGTATTGCATTCTAGGTATAGTCATCAAAGAGCTAAGCGGTGATGCAAACAACTCATTCAATAGATTAACGCGTTATGACTTGTTTAACACTTGCTTTTGGTTAGGAGAAACGCTTGGTTTTGTAGTAGCTCTTTTGATCGGCATGGATGTTTATTCTAAACATATTTTTTCTGGATGTTCTTACGATTTGTTAGGATTATTTGGAGATTGTCTGTTGCTTGCGTTGGTAATATCTTCTCTTCTATTAGTATATGAAAATTTGATTCAGCGAGGCTTCAAAAGATCTTTAGTGTATGCGCTTTTGCTGCTCACAGTGGGTTTCGGAAGCATTGCAGGCATTAACCTCGCGATCGGTTACTTCAGTTTCACTTTGTTTTCAGCTCTGCTTGGAATGGGTTTGCCACTGATATCTTTGTCTCTTAGTCCAGCCATTCGACAGACCCGCTTGCTGGCAAAGTACCGTAGTTCTAAAGAATTTCTAATTAAACCTTGAATCAATCGATTTTTAAGCGATCGCCTGCAGCATCTCCATCACTTAGTAGCAGCTTAATATAGTAGCTTAATGTCCCAGAAATAATGCAGGTTTTGGCAGCACTTGCGCTGCCAAAACCTGCATTATTTTATCTATCCGCAAAACACACAAACACAGCTTCAGACCCAGCTTTATCGCAACGCCACAGGCTGGCTATCAATCTGCACCCGAAACAGGCTATAAGGCTTCTGCCGCAAGTCCTGCCCATTGTGATAACGGGCTTGCCGATGCAATTGATTTGCCGTGAAATATAGATAGCCATCAGCAGCAACTGACATCGTATCCGGCCAAAGGATATGTGGGTCTTGCACCAATAGGTCAATCGTGCCATCCGGCAGACGGCGCTGAATCGCATTCTGCTCATAGTTGGTTAGATAAACACGATTTTGAGCATCTGACTCCAAACCATCCGAGCCACCGCCCTTCTCTCCGTGATCTACCACCGTGCTTGCTACCTGTGCATCCGCTTGTTGCTCATCCACCAGCGCTGCCACACTCACGCTGTAAAGTCGGCGGCTAGCCAGCGGGCAATAGAAGAGGCGCTCTCCATCTGCACTAATAGCGATCCCATCAGCTCCCAGCTTTAGCGGCTGTGGCGGCTGACCGGGCTGGCGCGTCATAATCGGCATTCCCTCTACGCTTGGCAAAAAGTTTGGCACAGCTTTGGTAGAAGGATGATCGTTGAGCCGACGCCAGCTCCGACCAGAATCCAAATCCACCACAATAATGCCATTGGCTCCTTTATCAGAAGAATCTGTGATAAATGCCATCCCGCCTGTACCACGCCGTAGATCAAAACGGATATCGTTTAGGTATGTTGTGGGAAGCGCCACATCCGCCGGAAATTCGATCGTCTTAAAAATCCGGTTCTGTCTCAGATCGACGCCAATCAGCTTCGGCCCACCGGGCTGCGTTGGTGCAAAGTTGATGCTGCCTGTATCCAAAATCCAGAGGCGATCTTGCGGGTCGATGACCACACTCTGAACCGACACAAAGGACTGAGCAGGATTATTGGGATTCGGGCGGTTAATTTCAGCATTGGGATAAGGTACAGGTTCACCGTCCTTCAGTTCAGCTACCGTGAACTCTACCGGATCGCCCCAGCGGGGAAAGTTAACAAAGATCCGTCCCGCTTGAGACACCGTTACACCCGTTGGCATCGCGCCATCAAACACCGCAACTGGCTCAATGCTGCCTACTGTTTTGGCTTGCGGCAGGCTAGCCAGCTCAATACTGCGGCCCCCTGCCTGAGCCTGCACAGCAGAAGCAATACCCACCACCGCAACCAGGCAAAGTAGGAACTGCAAGAGTCTCCCCAGCAATCGCCTTCTTATCCCCTGTGAAATTACTTTGACCATTCGGAGTCCTTCTAGCCGTCATAAACAAAATCGCACTCAGCATAGAAGTTCCAGAGGATGCGGTCTTCTGGCTTAAGAGAGGCAAACGGGGTTCGATCAATGCTCAGAGGAGAGAGTTTCTGTGAAGAGCGCGTGTAAAGGATAGTACATTGTGGAGTGGGGAAGCGGGAATTGAGAGAGGGGAGATTAGTCACCACAAGTTCTAACAGTTTCAAACCTTTCGTCAGGCAACTCCAGCCATTCGCTATCGCTTGTTTCCATTCCCTATCTCAAAACCCACATCTCTAACCCAAACTATCCAAACTAATAGAATATGTGAAGACACACAGGAGCAACGCGTTATGGATGTAAAAGCGGCGATCGCCTTTGAAGCTGGGCAGCCCCTTAGCCTGGAAACTGTTCAGCTAGAAGGGCCTCACGCCGGTGAGGTGCTGGTTGAAATTAAGGCAACTGGCGTTTGCCATACAGATGCTTACACGCTCTCTGGAGCTGACCCAGAAGGGCTGTTTCCTGCGATCTTAGGGCATGAAGGCGCAGGCGTGGTGGTTGAAGTGGGAAAAGGCGTGACTAGTGTTAAACCTGGCGATCATGTGATTCCACTGTATACACCAGAGTGCCGCAACTGCAAATTTTGCTTGAGCGGCAAAACCAATTTGTGTCAGGCGATCCGCTCAACGCAGGGACGCGGCATCATGCCCGATGGCACCAGTCGGTTTAGCTACAACGGCGAGATGATTCACCACTACATGGGCACCTCGACCTTTGCCAACTACACCGTTCTACCCGAAATTGCCGTCGCCAAAATTCGAGAAGATGCGCCGTTTGACAAGGTCTGCCTGATCGGCTGCGGCGTGACGACGGGAATAGGCGCAGTGATCAACACTGCCAAAGTCGAACCAGGCGCAAACGTGGTAGTGTTTGGGCTGGGCGGCATTGGGCTAAACGTGATTCAGGCGGCACGGATGGTTGGAGCGAACCAAATCATTGGGGTAGACCTGAACCCAGACAAACGTCCTTTGGCTGAGAAGCTGGGGATGACTCATTTTGTCAATCCCAAGGAAGTAGAAGGCGATCTCGTTGCCCACCTAATCGAACTTACGGATGGCGGCGCAGACTACAGCTTTGAGTGCATCGGCAATGTCAAAGTGATGCGGCAGGCGCTAGAGTGCTGTCACAAAGGCTGGGGCGTTAGCGTCATCATTGGGGTGGCAGGGGCAGGACAGGAAATTAGTACGCGTCCCTTCCAGCTAGTGACGGGGCGAGTTTGGAAAGGGTCGGCGTTTGGTGGCGCTAAGGGACGCACAGATGTCCCTAAGATCGTGGATTGGTACATGGATGGCAAGATCAACATTGACGATCTAGTCACCAAAGTTCTGCCGGTCGAGCAAATTAATGATGCCTTCGATCTGATGCACAAAGGTGAAGTAATACGCTCCGTGGTGACTTTCTAAGAACGAAGCAGAATATGTCTGGTGGGGACGAGCCCCCATTCGTCCCTACAATGGCTGTATTTGAAAGAGGTTACAGCTTATATGTCTAACTTGCAGGTGGTCAGCGAAACGCGCTGCTTTGACGGCACACTGGGGGTTTATCGCCATTCGTCGGTAGCTTGCAATAGCGAAATGCGATTCTCGGTGTATCAACCGCCGCAGGCTGAGGGGCGATCGCTGCCTGTCCTTTATTTTCTCTCTGGGCTAACCTGCACCGAAGAAAATTTTATGGCTAAAGCAGGCGCGCAGCAGTTTGCCGCCAAATACGGCTTAATTCTGGTGGCGCCAGATACCAGTCCGCGCAATACCGAAATTCCTGGAGAAGACGAGGATTGGGACTTTGGCACTGGGGCAGGTTTTTATGTAGATGCCACTCAGCAGCCCTGGCAGGCGCACTACCGCATGTATAGCTATGTGGTCGAAGAGCTACCCGAGCTAATTGCCCAACATTTTCCAGTCCTGAGCGATCGACAAGGCATCTTCGGACATTCCATGGGAGGACATGGTGCGCTGGTCTGCGCCTTGCGCAACCCCGATCGCTATCGATCTGTGTCTGCCTTCGCGCCGATTGCCGCACCCATGCAGGCCCCCTGGGGACAAAAAGCCTTTTCGCGCTATTTGGGCGATAACTTCCAAGATTGGCGTGCCTATGATGCGAGTGAGCTAGTTCGCGATGCACCTTTACCCCACTCGATTTTGATTGATCAAGGCACAGCCGATCGCTTCCTCAGCGAACAGCTCATGCCAGAAGCGTTTGAGAAAGCCTGCACCGAAGCCGGGCAGCCGCTAACGCTGCGACGGCAGGAGGGCTACGATCACAGCTACTATTTCATCGCCACCTTTATTGAAGATCACATCCGGCATCACGCGAATGCGCTGGGCTAGGGGCAGCTAGGGCAATTCACAACATACATCAGGAAAACCTTTTGTGTAAAAGCCCCGCTATGCGGGGCTTTTACACAAAAGATTTCAATCTAAGCGCGGAGCGCCATTTCTCTACTCAAGCATTTCCAGGTTTCGTACCGCGCCTTGATCGGCGCTAGTCGCTAGCAGTGCATAAGCCTTGAGTGCCGCTGTTACCTGCCGCTGCCGGGGCTGTGCAGGCTTCCAGGCATCTTTGCCCTTTGCTTCCATCGCAGCCCGACGGCTGGCTAATTCCTCTGCCGACAGATCCGCATGGATGCTGCGATTGGGGATGTCGATCAGGATGCGATCGCCGTCCTGCACCAGCGCAATGTTGCCGCCCGCTGCCGCTTCTGGAGAAGCATGACCAATCGAAAGGCCCGAAGTCCCGCCTGAGAAACGACCATCGGTCAATAATGCACAAACTTTGCCCAGCCCTTTGGATTTGAGGTAGCTGGTTGGGTAGAGCATTTCCTGCATACCCGGACCCCCGCGCGGACCTTCATAACGGATGATCACCACATTGCCCGGTTCCACTTCATCGTTGAGAATTCCTTTGACAGCGGCATTCTGACTTTCATAAATGCGTGCCTTACCTTCAAACACAAGAATGCTTTCGTCTACACCTGCCGTCTTCACAATACAACCACGCTCAGCCAGATTGCCGTATAGCACAGCCAGCCCGCCTTCGGTGCTGAAAGCGTTTTCGGCACTGCGGATACAGCCGTTTTCGCGATCTAGATCGAGGGAGGTCCAGCGGGTTGATTGACTAAAAGCCTGCTGAGTAGGAATCCCTGCAGGGCCAGCCTTAAAGAAGGTATGAACGGCTTCGTCATTGGTACGCATGACATCCCAGCGATCGAGCGCCTCTTTCAGCGTCTGACTGTGAACCGTTGGCACATCCGTGTGGAGCAGACCAGCCCGATCTAACTCGCCAAGAATGCCGGGAATGCCGCCCGCCCGATGGACATCCTCGATGTGATACTTTTGCGTGTTAGGCGCCACTTTGCAGAGTTGGGGAACCTGACGCGAGAGGCGATCGATGTCAGTCAGGGTGAAATTAACACCGGCTTCATGAACAGCAGCCAGTAAGTGCAGAATGGTGTTGGTCGATCCGCCCATAGCGATATCTAGCGCCATAGCATTTTCAAACGCTTTGAAACTGGCTATAGAGCGCGGCAGTACCGATTCATCATCTTGCTCATAATAGCGGCGGGTAATGCTGACAATAGTTCTCGCGGCGTTAAGGAATAGATCTTTACGATCGAAATGGGTTGCCAGCACGGTGCCGTTGCCGGGTAAGGAGAGCCCAATGGCTTCAGTGAGACAGTTCATCGAGTTTGCGGTGAACATACCAGAGCAAGAGCCACAGGTCGGGCAGGCGGAACGCTCATACTCTTCAACAACCTCGTCGCTGACAGTGTCGTTCGCGGCAACCACCATGGCATCCACCAAGTCTAGTTTGTGGTCTGCGAGCTTGGTCTTGCCAGCTTCCATCGGGCCGCCGGAGACGAATACGGCAGGAATGTTCAGACGCAGGGCTGCCATCAACATCCCAGGAGTAATCTTGTCACAGTTGGAAATGCAGACTAGGGCATCGGCACAATGGGCATTGACCATGTACTCGACCGAGTCGGCGATGATCTCGCGCGAAGGCAGACTGTAGAGCATCCCGTCATGCCCCATAGCGATGCCATCGTCCACTGCGATCGTGTTGAATTCCTTGGCGACACCCCCAGCGGCTTCAATCTCACGGCACACCAATTGTCCCAGATCCTTCAGGTGAACGTGTCCAGGTACAAACTGGGTAAAGGAGTTGGCAACTGCAATAATTGGCTTCTCGAAATCCTCGGTCTGCATTCCGGTGGCGCGCCAGAGCGCACGGGCACCGGCCATATTGCGTCCTTGAGTGGAGGTTTTGGATCGATAGGTCGGCATGGTGCATCCTATTCATCTAAGGGGTTTTAATAGTCTAGACTTTATTGGAAATCACTTTATTAGAAATAAAGGCATTGCTTAACAGCAAGCAGTGGATGAATCCATCACTGTGCCAACCGTAGCAGATCTATGGATAGCGTTACGCATACGGTAGGACAACCCTGTTTATCCAGGCAGGTAGCGCCATATTTTGATAAAATTGGCAATATCTAGAAACTTGCCAGCAGGGCAACAGCTTTTTTGGTTGCAATAGTTTGGGTTGCAACTTGTAAAACTTGAGATATAGATTGGAGACATAGATCGGCTCCCAATGTAAAACGATTAAGAGTAACAGATAAAGATTCTAATCAGTATATTTACTTATCTCAGCTCAGTTCTTAATCGTGTGGCAGAACTGTAGATGAAACAGTGATAGAACTCATGTGCTGATGACAGAACTCCACAATGGGCAACGCCTCCTTAGCGAAACGTACGTCACTATATTAATGTCAGGATATTAATGTCAGGGCTGCATTATCGCACCCAGACCTTGAAGCGAGATAGCCGAGCTGCGCTCGGTGTAGCAGAACTGTGCTTCAGTTGGGTGCTAGACGAGTTACCTGGCAAGCTGGTTGCTGCTCCTAATGTCAATCTAAAGGCTCTATTGATGACTTTAGGAACATGGTAAAGATTTTTAAGTTACCAAAGTTTTGCCTTCTTGAATTAGCAGAATCTTACAATGTCCGCTTTCCAGTTTCTTTTATTTGAAGTTAATTTGCCCGATGCAGAACTAGTGCAAGCCACGCTAACAGCGGGCGGCATGGATCATGATCTGTTGCGGGTAAACACTCGCGCTGATTTTATCAAGGCACTGGAAACGGCTAAGTTCGATCTGATTTTGGCAGATTATGCCCTACCTGATTCTGATGGCAGCTCTACGTTAGAAACTGCCCGTCATATTTGCCCGGAAGTCTCCTTGATTTTTGTCAGTGTCAGCGTGGGCGAAGAATTGGTGATCGATGCGCTGGAAGCAGGAGCTGCAGGATTTGTGCTCAAGCATCGATTGGAACAGTTAGTCCCTTGTGTACAAAGAGCATTGCGGCAAGTCGAAGCGCGGCGCGAGCAGCGACAAGCGGAAGCACGCTTGCATGAGCGTGAAGCGGACTTCCGTGCCATATTTAACATCAGCAGTGTAGGCAAGGCGCAGACAGAGGCGATAACCCGTCGTTTTCTGCGGGTTGATGCCACTCTATGTGCGATCACCGGCTATAGCGAGTCCGAATTGCTTGCGCTCACCGTTGATGACCTGAACCATCCTGACGATCGCGATCGCGACCACCACCGTTATATGAGCTTGCTGAATGGAGAAGCCAGCGATTATCAGTCAGAAAAACGCTACATTCGCAAAGATGGCAGCATTGTATGGGTGCTGGTAACAGGCGCAATTATTCGCAATGCAGCCGGGCAACCGCTCCGCACCGTTGCCCTGATTCAAGACATTAACCAACGCAAGCGAATAGAACTGAATGCAGAATTTTTTGCTCAGGTTAGTCAGAGCTTGGTTGAGACAACCCGTGTCAGAGACGTTGTGCAAATCATTGGTGAGCAACTGCATCACTATCTCAATATCGCATCTTGTGCCTTTGTTGAAATTGATGCAGAAGCAGATGAAGCAGTCGTTTATGACGAATGGCACCAGGAAGATGTCCCTGGCTTAGTGGGGGTTTATTCTCTGCCTGAACTGGTCACTGAGGAATTTCAGCAAGCCGCAAAAGCCAGACAAATGATTGTGGTACGTGATGTAACGGCTGACTCGCGGATTGTCGATGCACAGCGATTTGCTGCTCTAAACATTGGTTCGTTTATCAACGTCCCGCTTATTAAGGAAAATGAGTGGAAATTTACGCTCGGTGTATATCATCGGGAGCCTTACAACTGGCGCATTGATGAAATTGAACTGATGCGCGAGCTAGCAGCCCGGATCTGGAATCAGATCGAACGCCTTCGCGCTGAAGCCGCTCTGCGGGAATCGGAAGCTAAATACCGGATGTTGTTCAACTCGATCGACGAAGGCTATTTCCTTGCTGATGTCGTTTTTGACAAAAACGGCCGCCCGGTAGATATTCTCTATCTAGAAGCAAATCCTGCGGCATGGCGGTTAACCGGACAAGACCTTGCTGGAAAACAGCTGCGCGAGATTGATCCGAGCTACGAACCCCATTGGTGGGAAACCTTTGGCAGGGTAGTTCAGACCGGGATAGGTGAACGTCAGGAGTTGTACGCTGAGCCGCTCAAGTCTTGGTTTAGCTTCTACGTCTTTAAGGTGGGCGATGCAAACAGCCGCCGAGTTGCTGCAGTCTGCCAGGATGTCAGCGATCGTAAAAAAGCAGAACAAGAGCGCGAACAACTTTTGCATCGTGAACAGGCAGCGCGGGAAACGGCTGAAACTGCCAACCGGCTTAAAGATGAGTTCTTGGCGGTTCTCTCCCATGAGTTGAGATCGCCTTTGAGTCCGATTCTCGGTTGGACAAAGCTACTGCAAAGCGGCAAGCTCGACCCGGAGCGCCAAGCCGAAGCCTTAAAGACGATCGAGCGCAGTGCCAAATTACAGTCTCAACTGATCGAAGATTTACTCGACATCTCCCACATCATGCAGGGCAAATTGTCCTTGACGGCGGCTTCTGTAAACTTACCGTTGGTGATTTCTGCGGCAGTGAATACGGTGCGCTTGGCAGCAGAAGCTAAGGATATCCGGATTCTGCTTGACTTTGATACAACAACCGCCCCTATTTCTGGTGATGCTGCCCGCCTGCAGCAGATGGTTTGGAACTTGCTCACCAACGCAGTCAAATTTACCCCTAACGGCGGACAGGTGACCGTTGAACTCAGATATGTTAATAATTTTGCTCAAATTCGGGTGGTTGATACTGGAAAGGGCATTCAGTCCCAATTCCTACCGTATGTGTTTGAGTATTTTCGGCAGGAAGACGGCTCGATCACTCGTCAATTTGGTAGTCTAGGGTTGGGGCTGGCGATCGTGCGGCAAATTGCGGAGATGCATGGGGGAAGCGTCAAGGCAGAGAGCCTGGGTGAAGATCAAGGTGCCATTTTTACCGTGCAATTGCCCGTCCTGCAACAAGCTGCTTTGGCTGGGGCTGAGAGAATATTTGGCGATACGAAAGTAGGTTCACAACAAACTAGTTCACAGCAAACTAGTTCACAGCAAACTGGCTCATAGCCTGCCAAGCCGGGACTTTTCCTACAAACTACGGGGATTCCAGTACCCTTGGTAGCTCTATCCAAAACCGGCTGCCGCGCCCCAACTGGGTTTCAACGCCTACTTGTCCACCCATCTGCTCAACTCCCTTGCGGACGATCGCTAGCCCAATGCCAGTGCCAGAATATTCTTCCTCGGCATGCAAGCGAGTAAAAGGTTTGAAAATCTGTTCCTGCTTGTCTACGGCAATGCCGACCCCATTGTCCTCAATCCACAGCCGAATCCGATCTGCCCGCGGTTCTGCCCAGACTCGCACCTCAGGCTGCACACCATTTGCTACAAATTTAACTGCATTGGACAATAAGTTTGTCAACACCTGAGTGAGAATCAAACGATTCGCCTGCACGGTCAGCAGCGGTTTTCTAATTCGAATTCGTGCCTGTCGGGCTTGGATTTCCGGCTTCAATTGGGTCAGCACCTCTGTCAGCGCTAGAAAGAGATCTATAGATTTCAATTCAATTTCACCCTGTCTCAAGCCGCTATAGATCAAAAGGTCTGTGATCAAGATATTTAATTGTTCAGCACTGGCAGCAATTCGTTGCAGGTAGTCTAAATGCTCTGGATTTAAAGACTCACCGATATCTTCCAGCAAGATTTGAGCAAATCCCTGAATTGTTCTTAGTGGAGCACGCAAGTCATGGGAGACAGAGTAAGCAAGCTCCTCGAGGTCTTGATTGGCGGTTTCCAACTGGGCTGTTTGTTCCGTGGCTCGCGCTTCCAGCGTGGCATTCAATTGCTGAAGCACCAGTTCAGTCTCTTTTCGATCTGTGATGTCCTCTAAGAGCCCATCGACAACCGTAATCCCTTCGATCGTATTCAAGGTTGTGGTTAGGAGCGCCCAAAAGTGAGTACCATCGCTTTGTTGCAGCTGCAATTCTTGCACCTGCCGTTGGAATGGCGGCAAACCCGCTAACTGAATGTAGCAGTCATGGGTGTTGAGTAAATTCAGTTCATTGACTTGAGCCAGCGATCCTGCGCCTAGTATTTTTAGAAAAGCGGGATTGCTTTCAATGAGCGTGCCATTGGGTCTAGAGCGGAAAATGCCGATCTGCAGTTGGCTGAGCAAGTCTCGCAATCGAATATTTAACAGAATTGCTTGCCGCTGCGTTTCAACTCGATCTAGCGCCAGCCGAATGGCAGCAGGGACTCGGATGTAGCGGTTGGGTTCTTTCAGTACATAGTCATCTAGCCCCGACTGCAATGCTTCGACCGCTATTTCTTCAGTTCCGGTACTGGTAAACATGACCACAGGGCGTTGAGGGTAAAGCGCCTTGACGGTTCGCAACACTTCCAACCCGTTACTCCAGCGCAACTGATAATCTGTGACAACCGCATCAAAGTTATCACTGACCATCGCCTGCTCAAAGTCTATAGCATCAACAATCTCTTGCACCTGCAATTGGGAAAATTCTCGTTGCAGTTCTTGCAGGATGAGGGCACGATCGCTAGGGTTATCATCAATCAGTAGAACTCGGAGGGGTTGGGTCATGCGTCAGTTCGTCCAGTGCAAGAACAGCACTTGGCAGCGCAATCCAGAAGCGGCTTCCCTGTCCCAGTTGAGATTCGATACCCACATATCCGTTCATCCGTTCTAGTTCTCTACGCACAATGGCTGAGCCAATGCCCGTATTGGAGTAAAGTTCGGCACCATGCAGGCATTCAAAGACAGAAACACACAGTCCTGGTGTTCAAGCGCAATACCGATGCCACTGTATAAAATCGACATTTTAATCTAGTCTTGTTCATCTTGCTATTGAGTTGCCACAAAGATATGTATCTCAAGTAACATGTTGGGCTCAATCAATCTAATTGATTTACAAACTAGATCTACCCCAACCTCGATCAGGATTGAGTGAGGAGCCATCAGCCAGTTCGTTAAAGTTGGCAATCCGCTACCTTATAGTGCGGCTAGCTCGGCTGACGTAAAATTTGCAGCAGCTCCTTGGTGGTGAATGGTTTCGATAGGAAGCTGTTGAATCCTAACGTTTGAGCTTGGGCAGTCGTTTCGGTTGGACTCAATCCACTCATGCCTGTCACATGGACACTTGGGTTGAATCGGCGCAGTAGTGGTAGAGTCATGGTTCCATCTAACGTGGGCATCATCATGTCCATTAAAACGCTGCTGATCTCGGTTCTATGCTCCGCAAAGGCAGCGATCGCCTCAATGCCATCGGTGGCGGTGATGACGCGGTAGCGATAAGTTTCGAGGGTGGATTTAATGATTTCACGGATATTGGCTTCATCATCCACGACAAGAATGAGTTCTTGTTGTCCTGTAAGCAGCTCCAGGTCATCATCGAGCGCCAAAACGCTAGATTCAGTTGCAGGCAAATAGACTTTGAATGTACTGCCCTGGTTCACCTCACTCTGCACATGGATAAAGCCATTGTGACTTTTCACAATGCCTAATACGGCGGATAGCCCCAGTCCCGTCCCTTTGCCAACTTCTTTGGTCGTGAAGAACGGATCAAAAATTCGGTGCAAAATCTGGATGGGGATGCCGCAACCCGTATCGGTAACGCTGATGACAACCTGCGGTCCGATGCTTGCATCGAGATGCATTCGCGCATATTGGGCATCGATCAACACATTCTCTGCCGTAATCTGCAAGGTGCCTCCCTGCGGCATGGCATCCCGCGCATTCACACACAGATTCATAAATACCTGGTGCAGTTGGGTCGCATCGCCGCAGACTGTCCACAGCGTCGCAGGAACATTGGTTTGGATGGCAATTAGCTTCGGCAGGGTGGGCTGGATGATTTTCTCAATTTCGGATAGCAAATGCTGCATTTGCAGGCTGGCTTGTTTCCCTTCCACACCGCGCGCAAACGAGAGGATTTGCTTCACGAGTTCGGCACCTCGTTTAACGCTGGTTTCAGCAATCTTGAGTAAACGCTGCGTTTGCTCATCTAAGGTAGTTACTTTTAGCGGCAATAATTGCACTACCGCTAGAATCGGCGTCAAGATGTTATTGAGGTCATGCGCTATCCCACTTGCCAAGGTACCAATGCTTTCCAGGCGCTGCGCTCGCAAGAATTGCGATTCCAGCTGCTTCTTCTCGGTAATATCCATGTGAATGCCAATCATGCGGAATGGCTGTCCTGTAGCATCGTGAAATAGGCTACTTCTGGCAGCAATCCAGCGCGTTTCGCCGGAGGGACACAGGATGCGAAATTCAGTATCCAACCTCTGTTGGAATGTGACAGCCGCCTGGAGTTCTTGTTCAACTCGCGGCCGATCGTCCGGGTGCAGAGCTTGAACCCAGCCATCATAGCGACCGTCGAAACTACCAGGTGCGAGCCCGTACAGGGCTTCGAGTTCAGCCGTCCAGGTCACCGCATTGGATTGGATATGCCATTCAAAGGTGCCGATCTTACCCGCCTGCTGCGCCAGTTCTAGCCGCTCTTGCATAGTTTGGCGTTGCTCAATTTCCTGCTTCAGCAGTTGATTGGTGGTTTCCAATTCAGCCGTGCGTTCACAAACACGCTGTTCGAGGATTTCATTGGCTTCGCGCAACGCTTCAGCCGTTTGTTTACGCTCGATCGCATATCGCAACGATCGCACTAAGCTGTCGTGATTGAGCGATCGCTTGACGAGATAATCCTGAGCACCGTGGCGAACCGCTTCGACGGCTAATTCATCGTCGTTGGTGTTGGTGAGAACGACGATGGGCAAACCGGGAGCACAGCGGATTACGGCATCGAGCGAATCAAGCCCGGTGCTATCAGGCAGTGTCAGATCCAGCAAAATCACATCACACTCGGCGGTGTTGAGATAGGCGATCGCCTATCTCAGCCGCTTGACATGGGTGAATGTAAACCGGTGCAGCACAGTGCCTTTGAGAAATTCCTGGAGCAAGCGGGCTTCTGCCAGGTTGTCTTCTACCAGCAGCAACTTTACGCGGGGTCGGCTGACCGGCGCTCCAATGGTAATGTTGCAGTCTCTAACCAAAACGCTTCAATCCCCCGGACAATTTTGAACAACTGAGCTAGATTTCGTGACTTCGAGATGTAGCAATTGACATGCAAGTCGTAGCTTTTGAGGATATCGTCATCATTGCGGGAGGTCGTTAGCACAATGACAGGAATATGCTTGAGGGCGAGGTCAGCTTTAATTTCTGCTAGCACTTCCCGCCCATCTTTTCTCGGCATGTTCAAATCCAGCAGAATTAGATCGGGGCGAACTGCATCGCGGTAGACCTGATCCTGCCGGAGATATGCCATTGCTTCGACACCATCCCGCACCACCACGACTGCACAGGCAGTCGTGGTGGTTTTCAACGCCTCTTGAATCAAACGAATATCGCCCCGGTTATCTTCGATCAAGAGGATAGTTTTGGTGTTTGCGTCCGCTAGCATGATGGTGATCGCGTCCTCCCACAGGGATTGTGAAATAGAAGGTTGCACCGTGACCAAGTTCCGATTCAACCCAGATTTGTCCGCGATGGCACTCGACAATCTTCTTGCAAATTGCCAGCCCCATGCCGGAGCCAGGGTACTCGTCGCGTGTATGCAAGCGCTGGAAGATGACAAAAATGCGATCGGCAAACTGCGGCTCGATGCCAATGCCATTGTCTTGGACTGAGAATAGCCAGGCATCCTCTTGGCGCTGCACACCAATATGAATCTGGGGCTGGCTGTGTGGCTGCCGGAATTTAATCGCATTGCCGATCAGGTTTTGGAAGAGCTGCATGAGCTGCGTGCCATCCGCGACGATCGTTGGAAGTGTGTCCCAAGTCAGCACCGCATCTGTTTCAGCGATGCGTCCGCGCAGATTGCCCAACGCTTGATTCAATGCCGTTTCTACCGGCGTCAGTTCCCACTCGCTGCCTTTCAGGTCTACCTTTGAGTAAATCAGGACATCATCGATTAGCGTTTGCATCAAGCTAACGCCTTCCACGGCAAAGTCGATGAATTCTTTGGCGTCGTTATCCAGTTCGTTGGTGTAGCGCATCTCCAAGAGCTGCACATAGTTTGCGACCTGATTCAGCGGCTCCTGCAGGTCGTGAGAGGCGACATAGGCAAACTTCTTCAGTTCAGCATTGGAGCGTTCTAAATCCTGCGCTAGCAGCGCCAATTCTTCTGCCTGCCGCAGAATGATATTGACGATCGCTTTTCGCAATTCCAGACTGGCTTTAATCTCGACGGGTTGCCACGGCAGCGACTTGAGGCGAACCGTTTCTTTCCACAGCTCAAACGACTTGCGCGGACACAATCGCAGATCGCCACCCGAATCTTGCAGCTCGTAAGCATGCGTAGGATCACCACCCCAATTCACCGTTTGCAGCACCTCCGGACGGAACCAAAGGACATAGCTGCGTTTAGAAATCGGAATGGCTAGTAAGCCACTCGCCACCGCCTTAAACCGCTCAGCATCGGAGTAAAGCAGCGGTAGCGAATTAGTGTAGAAGACTTCTTCTTCAACGGTTTTCGCTAGCCACTGCACCAGGTAATTAAGTTCTTCTTCGGGTGGGGTGCGGCCGATCGTTGTCCAGCGCCCATTCAAGCAAATCGCCGCACCCTTCGCATTAACCAAATCCAACAGATTGGGTTCCGATTGAATCAATCCATTCACAAAGTTTTCGGCTTCCGACATTGACTCAACGAGTGCGGTCTGCACCGATGCTAACTTTAAGCGGTAGTTGCGATCGGCCGCTTCCTCGCGAGTTGAGATTTCTGCAAAGATGACTCGTCCCAGAAATTCACAGGCTTTTCGCAATTCATACGGGATATATTTAGGTGTGCGATGATGACAGGCGATCAAGCCCCAGAGCTTCTGATCCTTCATTAGGGAAATCGTCAGCGATGCGCCGACACCCATATTGTGAAGGTATTCCAGGTGACACGAGTAAGCGCTCCGCAGAATTGAGAGCGTTAAATCAGTTGGTTGCTGAGTCACCGAGTTATTTGCAGGATAGAGCGCAACGGGTTCTGCAGAGGCATCCGGAATGACACGAATCCAGTTGGAGAGAAACATGGTTCGGGCAGTCTGGGGAATATCTGATTCGGGATAATGCAGCCCCAAAAATGGCTCCATGTCATCTAGCTTTTCTTCGGCCACAACCTCGCCATGGCCATCGGCGTCAAATCTGTAGAGCATGACGCGATCGAACCCAGTAACATCCCGCACTTCACGCACAATGATTTGACAAAAATCTTGCAGCGTTGACGTGGCGGTTAGCTGGTTGATCGAGGCTTTAGCAAGATGATAAAAGCTGAGGAATGGAATACTTTCATGCGTCAATGCTGGCTCTAGTTCTAGCACCAAAAATCCATCGGCACTCCGGTGAAAAACCGCATCAAATACCTGATAGTCATCACCCTGTCGCCGTACCCAAACCTTAGTTGGGTTAATCAAATCAAGGTTTTCGTAAGCCAGTCCCTCACGAAAGCGATCGACCTGAAACGCATCGAGAATTTCGTCTAGTGTCTTGCCCAGCACCTCATCCGGTGAGCATCCAAAGGCAGTAAACGTATTGCAGCTCGTTTGTAGAATTGTCAGATCTGGCTCTTAGAGAACAAGCAAAACTCCGTGCGGTTGAATCTCAGTTAGTGCATGAATTAGCGGCTGTTTCAAACTAATTAAGCGAGCATTCTTTTCAGTATCTAAACCCATGTCCACCATGTTGATTCTCCGCAACCAGGAGAGTGAAGAGTTACCTGGCTTTATGTCCTCAACAGCATATCTCGAAACTTCCTAAAAAAATTGTTAAATCAACTGGAAGCTTAGATGAACAGTTTTAAACAGATTTATTCCACAAATTGATTCAAGTATCACCTTCGCTGTATAGCGTAGTATTTTGTAATTTATCTTTTTAGTTAAAATAGTGTTTACTCTACTGATAAAGT
Source organism: Phormidium tenue FACHB-886 (assembly GCF_014764505.1). Taxonomy (GTDB): domain Bacteria; phylum Cyanobacteriota; class Cyanobacteriia; order Elainellales; family Elainellaceae; genus FACHB-886. The sequence continues at coordinate 13,720 of NZ_JACXWX010000025.1, read as the reverse complement.
TACAATTCCTAACCAAAATTCTTCAATTCGCTGGACGACCTGGCTCAACTGCTCCAAGTCTTCAGATTTGATGACATAACAATTTCCTTGCTGAGCATAGGTTCTGAAAACATCGTCCTCATCAGTAGATGTGGTCAGAACGATCGTGGGAATGCGCTTCAGCTGTGGATGTGTTTTAATTTCGGCTAACACTTCTCTGCCATCCTTTTCAGGCAGGTTCAAGTCCAAGAGAATTAAGTCAGGACGCCGAGCTTCAGCATAGTCTCCCTGTCGATGCAGCAGGTTCATGACTTGCTGACCACTGGCAAGCGTCAAAATCTCTCTCTGATCGGGTGCTTGATGCAGTACACTTTCGATCAAGCAGGCATGAGTTGGACTGCCTTCCACCACGAGGATAAACAGCTTCGGCGCAGGATCTTGCATGGCTATAAAGCGAATTGCTAATCAGGAATCCGCCAGTGATTTATGAGTCATTTTATTTTACTGAACCTGCGGGCTTCAGTGATGTCACAAATTCTGTTTAAACCAACGCTCCGGGTCGATCGTGTTGTATTAAGCAATGCCCCCAGAGAAGGAGTAGACATGAGAGGGGTGTAAATTTTCTTCTTTTACTATTAACCTGCTTCTGCAACACGATCGCCGTTGGAGCATTTATTTGTATAGAGTAGTTTCTAAATATTCGATTGATAAATACCGGATTGACGGAGAGATGATATACAAATTGCCTTTCTTATTCATCTTATCTATCTTATCTATTTAAACGATTACAAAATGGATTGAGACGATTACACAATAGATCTCTACCCAAAGCTAGTTTTATTCAGCTTTTTTGTGGTCACAACAGCCACACAACGGCCGATTTGATCGGTTCTCCTGTTCAGCGTCTTGCATAGTCTCAATGACTAACTCCAGAAAATCACAAACACGACCCACTAAATAATAGATTTCAGCCAGTTTTTTAGCTTGCTCGGCAAGCAAATCTTTTGTTTCGTCGTCCACTTTCTCAACCCGCTCAACTACATCATTAGCAAACGTACCCTTTGTACCATAAAGCGCTGTCCTATTGCCAAATCCTGCCCGCAATTGCAAGCTTAAAGCTGGAAAGGGTTTCCATTGCTTCTAACTTACCTGCTGGAGCTAACCGAACTGTATCTTCGTATCATCTACCATCATTTCAAGCTCTGAATCATCAGACCAAAGGAGAACTCTACTGCTGCCTAGAAACTTCTTAAGATATATCCCAAACAGGTACCCAAGACAACATGATCAATCTGCTAGTCTCCGACAACTCCTATCGTACTGTTTTAGCGATCGATGACATTGGCTGCGCTTCTAATACAATCGGGTGCCATTTCAGACTTTCCTGATTTTGTCAGTCAAGCAGGCGACTGTTCTTCAATTTCGTGCAGCAGTGCCTCATCAGAGTAAGTGCTTTGCCAATCGCCTGATAGTTTGAGCCGAACGGATTGTGCTCCACCGCTAGGCGTACATACAACCCAATAGGTATCTTCTTGTCCTTTTACCTGACCCGCGTTCTGGTGTTCTCCTTCATCAGACAACCCTGTGAATGCCTGAACACAAGTCCATGTGATGCCATTAGGGTCTTTGATCTCTCGCTGCACTGCTGTCCTCCGGATTGCTAGCTTTAAAGTTAAGAATGATTTGTCCTGTTGCCCTTGGTTCCTTTACTCTTCAAGAGTTTGGTTGTTTTGCGGGTTGTTAGCTTTTGATTCATTCCCAGCGATCGCTAGGTCTTGCTCGCTAGGTCTTGCTCAAAAAAATTGTCCTGCTGCCCTTGATTGCTATAGCCATCGCGGCGATCTGCAGAATAAGTCATAGTATAAGCTCCTTAGTACTATAGTTGTAGCTAGTTTTAGCTAGTTCCAAATCTATCCAGAGTTCAAGCATCTTAAGCTTGGAAGCCCTTTGAAGCGGTTTAGCTCTAGAAGTCTTTGTTAATACAGGTTGATGTGTCTTTGCTGTGTGGATTTGCGGGGTGTATCGCGACCGGAGTAAGTATTGTAAGAACAAAAGAAAATAAAATTAAGATACCAAAAAAGTAAATAAAGAAAGGAGGTGTTGCTAATTCAGCAGGCTTGCTAGAGTTCTAATAGAGGCAATCTTGAATAGCTTAATGCGATCGGCTTCAAGAAGACATTCGTCCAACCTTTCATACAGCAGTTTGCAGATTAAACACAAGCTGCTCCTTGAGAGGAGCGTTATTTCAGCAAAAGATAATTTGCAGGGGATTTCTAATGAACGTCACGCCATATTTAATTGGATTTGTAGGTATCGCGCTTTTACTACAGCGAGAAATTGAGTTTGGAGTAATGATGTTAATCATCGCTGTTGCTGAAATATTAATGCCAAACTTAAACGCAAATGATTCTAACCTGTCCGGGATAACGCGTTTCGGGCTGGCTGTTACCATTGTTTTTCTAATTGTTTACCGGCTCTCATCTATTCGTACTTAAAGCTTGAGGTCAGCCAAATAACTGCGATCGACGCTTATAGCCATTCACAGCCAGCTTCAAAGTATAAAGTGCTAGCCATCTATATGGAAATGATTTAGGCACAAAGTTTCCATACAAAAAAGACTCAGGAGCCACAATGTTTTTACTCAACCATGAGAACGCTTGCCCTATACGAAAGACAAGAATTTCTCAAAACGCCACGGCTAGAGTATAGACATGGCGTCCCTAAAATTTTTTGCGACACAGCTCATCTAAAACCTAATGGAGCGGCCGCTGGCAAATCACGAGAAACTGGGCAAACAAAACGCCACCCCGGAAAATAAAGTCCCGAGTGAGCCGCCAGCCCAAACGCGTCAGCAGTTGATGTCGTATGGAAGGTCGGGCAGCGGGGTAACGCTTCGCTAAAGCCAATAAATTTGAACGACTCATGAAAAAATCATCGCGCTCATACTCGCAAATTGAAAAGCCAGTTGCCTCCAGCAGTTCCAGTACCTCTTCCTGACTCAGCGCTTGAAGATGGTAAGGATCGATGTGCTGCGTGTCCCCAAGCGGCAGAGAGAGCAGAAACATCCCCCTGGGAGCGAGAAGGTTGTAGATGTTTTGGAAAAAGCGATCGGGGTGCTGAAGATGTTCGATCGTCTCGAAGGAAACTGCAACATCAAACGCGCCTTCCCAACTGAACTGTTCCGCGTCAGCGCAAAGAAATTGAACGTTTGGGGCAGCGTAGTGCAGCTGGGCATTGCAAAAGTCTTGAAGCTAGTAATAATTCTCAAATCTTTTGCTCTACTAACTGATGTCTTCGCCGCATTAGCAGGAGATATACAGCGGGCACAAAATAGAGTGAGAGTAAAGTTACCCCTCCCAATCCTCCAGCGATCACAACTGCTAAAGGGTTCCAGAAGCCTGTTGGATCAAACAGGAGAGGAGTAAAGCCTGCAATGTCGGTGATTGTGGTTGCAACCATGTGACGTGTGGCGTGAACAACAACTTCTTGAATTGCTTTGCGATCGCCTAAACCAGCTTTAGTGTCACCTTGTAGAGCTGCGAGAACCACAGTTGCTTCGTTTACAGCAATTCCAATCAACCCGATCGTGCCGAGAATTGCCGTGAAGCCAAAGGGATAGCCTGAAAGCGAGAGAGCTAGCAAACCTAGCCCCGCCGACAGGATGGCAATCAGGGCAATACTGGCTGCCAGCGCGAAAGAGTTAAACGTTAGCACCAACGTTGCAATCATAAGGACGGCTAGCACACCAACGGTAGACAGCAGGTTTCCGACGGCTGTGCCACGTTCTTCTGACTCTCCGCCAAACTCAAACGAGTAGCCGGGAGGAAGCCGGAAATTAGTTGTCTCTAATTGCTGCTGGAATGCCGTTTGAATACTTGCCGGAAGCGCTCCAGCGATAGTGAATCCTTGAACCACATTCACCCGTTGCCCGTTACGCCGAGCAATAACAGCTTGATCTGGAATTAGCTCAATTTCACCCAGACTGGAGAGTGGAATCGTTTGCCCCCTGGTGCTGACTGAGCGATCGTTTGGCAGCAAATCGAGAGCAGCAATTCGATTTAAGTCACTGCGGTTCACATCAGACAAACGCACCCGTACCGGCAGTTCTTCGGTTGCTTCAAGTACCGATCCACCTGTCGAACCTTCTAGCGCTGTATCTAACTGCTGGGCGATCGCCGTTCGATCTAATCCTACTAGTCGAGCTTGTTCTTCATCCACAGTGACTGCCAGTTTGGGCAGTGCTTCTGTGAGGCTAGCGCGAGTGTGCAGCACCTCTTCAACTTGGGCAAGTTGCGATCGCATCTGATTTCCTAGTTGCTCTAGCTGCGCCAAGTCTGGACCATACAGACGTACTTCGATCGGTGCATCAAACGGGGGTCCTTGCTCAAGCTGGCGCACTAGAATTTGAGCATTGGGAAAGGCTTGGTCTAGCTCGTTTTGCAGCGTTTGAATCACTGAACGCGGCAGCACGTTAGGACGCAATTGGATCAGCCCTTGAGCATAGTTAGCTGCATTCTGTCGCTCTCCAACCACGTTGTAGTAGAAAGTCGGCGTACTCTCTCCCAAAAACCAGTGGACATCAACGACATCAGGGTGATGCAGAATCAAATCTCGCGCCTGCCTGATCTGGGTTTGAGTTTCATTCAGGGCAGCTTGACTGGATAGCTCAAACTCAACGTAGAACTGGTCTCGACCTGTGGGAGGGAAAAACTGCTGCTTGAGATGCGGCATTAATGAAAACCCAGCCACCGGCAGAATCAGTGCCAAGCTCACGGTTAGCATGGGTCGGGCAAACGCCTTGCTCAATGTCCAGCGGTAAGCCTGGGTTAGGCGCGGATGGGAAAAGCCTGTTTGCCACCACGCATCTGTCGCACGGTTTCTTCGCCACTGATGGAGCCGCCCGGAAAGCGCAGGCAGGATCGTCAGCGAGATGATGAGTGAACTTGTGAGACCTAAAATTCCGCTGACGCCGATCGTGCCGGTAAACTCGCCAACTCCTCCGGGTGCAAGGGCGATCGGCAGAAATGCCAGTACGGTTGTCAGCGTTGAGCTGAGGAGCGGAACCCGCATGTGGCTAATCGCTTCAGCGATCGCCTGCTCTGTTGCCATGCCCTGCTGCAATCGGATTTGCACCTCATCTGCCATCACAATCGCGTTGTCGATTAGCAAACCAATAGCGATGACGAGTCCGGTCATCGAGATTTGATGTAAAGGGATGCCTAAAATTTTCATGCCCCCAAACACCATCAAGGTAGATAGAGGCAAGGCTGCGCCAACCACCAAGGCAGATTTCCAGCCCATCATAAACAGAATCACGATCATGGCTAGGAGCGAACCAATCAATAGCTCTTGCATCACTCCCCGCGTTCGCGCCTTCACATATTGGCTCTGATCCAAAATGGTTTCTAGCCCAATGCCATTGGGTAACTGAGACTGAAACTCTACCATTGCTTGATGGGCTGACGTTGCCCATTGATCAACTCGGGCGGCAGATTCAACGATCGCCGATAAAACAATGGCAGGGTTGCCCGCAATGATTGCCGAACTTTCGGCTGGCTCAGTAATGCCCTTGCTAACTTGGGCAATATCCCCAAGACGAGTGACCTGCCCCAGTTCGCCAACTTGAATAGGAATGTTACGAATGCGCTGGAGCGAATCCAGTTCACCTGAAATCTCAAACAACAGCTCATTGCTTTGGCTCCTTAGCTGACCTGCGCTCACTTTCGCATCGCTCGCGCGAATTTGCCGAGACAAATCTTCAGCCGTTACACCCAAGGCAGCCAGATCGGCAGGGCTAAACTCAACCCGAATCTCTTCCTCTGGATCGCCAAACAGCTCTACTTTTTCTGTTCCTGGAAGCGATCGCACCCGATCTTCAAATGCCTCCGCCCACCGTCGCAGAATTGCATAATTGACGGGAGTTTCTAGCTCCCAGGTTAACCCTGCAATCAGCGCATTTGCTTTCACTTCCTGATCTTCATACTCCGGCTCTAGCGCCCCCTCAGGAAGCTGCGGAATTACGTCATCAATCTCGGTGCGAACCCGCGCCCATACCCGATCCACATCTTGAACGGTTTCCTTGAGCGTGACTGTGACAATCGAAACACCCAGCTGTGAGGTAGAATCCAACGTGTCTACTTCTTCGATTTCAGATAGCTCTTCCTCAATTGGCTCAGTCACCAATGTTTCAACCCGTTCAGCACTTGCTCCAGGAAAATAAGTGGTCACGGTTGCGACTCGCTGCGTAATCTCCGGATCTTCTAAACGGGGCAACGAGAAAAAGGACGACAGCCCCCACACCAAAATCAGCGTTAGCGTCAGCAGCAAAAGCTGGCGATTGCGATAAAAGAGAGTAGACATAATGATACACGTCAATCAGATCAAGAATTACGACTAGGAACCCAATTGAGTGTCGCTCGGCTGCACAAGTTGGCCTGGCACAATGCGATGAGTCCCGTTAATAATCACGACGTCACCCGGTTGAATCGTTCCGCGAACGAGAACGCGTAGGGATTCGCCCGTACCAGAAGCATCGTCCTCGGTATGCAGCACTTCTACATCTCGTCGCTCGACAGCATAGGGTTTAGGCTCTGAATCTGCATTGGGTTGGTCTGCCGCAGCGAGTACATAGCACGACCACAATCCCCGTTCTCCACGCACTAATGCTGTGGTCGGCAGCCAAAATCCGTTGGTTGGAATAGTTTGTTTAAGCTGGAGCCGCGCCACTTGCTTAGGGGCGATCGATCGCCTTGCTGATGGATCTAGGGTGAGGATGACAGTGCGTGTCCGAGTTGCAGGATTCACCTCCGGCTTGAGTGATGCAATTGCCGCCTGATAAGTAACCTCTCCAATTTGCACCTGCTGTTGATTGCCTAGCTCAAGCTGCGAGGCGACTGCCGCCGGTACACCAATCTCAACTTCAGGGCTTGTCCCTTCAACCAAACGCACTACAGGCTGACCTGCTTCTACCACCGTTCCCTCATCCATCCGTCGCTCTCCAACCGTCCCAGAAAATGGAGCGGTAATGGTGCTTTTTGCAATTGTGATATCCAGGTCTGCAATCTCAGCGTCTAGCTGTTTTATAACTGCCTGTTGAGCAGCAAGTCGTTCTGGACGGGTTCCGGCTTGTAGTTCATCCAGTCTGCTTTGGGCGGCAGCAAGCCGATCGCGGAGTGCTCCCTGGTTAAAGGAAACTTCGTCCAGTTGTTCTTCTGAAACGGCTCCTTCGGTATACAGATATTCCCGTCGATCGCGTCGGATGCGTTCCAGTTCTAATTGATTTTTTAATTCTCCAACCTCAGCCCGGGCTACTGCAATTGCTTCGGTTCGAGGACCGTTCTGAAGTTCTTGCAAAATTGCGACTTCTTGCGCTTTTTGAGCCAAGAGCCGTTGCCGCTGGGTTTCTAAATTCTGCGTATCGAGTCTGGCGATCGCAGTTCCAGACTCGACCCAATCGCCTTGATCAACCGCCAGCCAAATTAGCTTGCCCGATCGCTCAAAGCCGAGTTCACTGGTTCGAGCCGCCGTCACTTCCCCAGTGTAGGTTTGTGTCAGTGCATAAGACTGCACTGGGGTAACCCGCATGGTTTTTACAGGCAGGATGCGAACCTCTGTAGAGCGATCGGAAGTAGAATCGGCACTTCCTAAGTGCAATGTACCAGCAAGGATTCCTCCTAGCAAAACAACGCCGCTTAACGTCATCAAGCCCCACTGCCTTAAGTTAGAACGTTGCTTCACTGCTGGTGGATTGGAAGAAGAATGCTCGATCGGGTTCTCTAAGCTCCGTGAATCCTGGACTAGCAATGGTTCATCATTCACAAGATGACGCTCCTTTGTAAGTAGTGGGCAAAACAGAATTTTGAGCCGACTAACGACGCAACTGCACATCGTGCCTCGAGTATCGAGGTAAATGCCCTATAGCAGCCGCCAGGAAAGCTAGAACAGGGTGCAGGGGTGAAACCTCTAAAGGAGCGCAAACTCCTATGTCCTAATGCTTCTGAGTTTTATAGTTGAGTGCATACTCAACTAATTGATATCCAATAAGTTGAGTATACGCTAGATGGTATACTCAACTTATTGGATATGTCAATCTCTTCGTATGGCACTGGCGCACACAATTTTGGCGGTACTCAGCAGTGAGCCCCACAGCGGCTATGATTTATCAAAGCAATTCACCGAAAACAATGGCTGCTATTGGCGAGCAACGCAGCAACAGATTTATCGAGAGCTAGCCAAGTTGGAGGAGCAGGGTATGATTACCCCGACTACGATTCCCCAAGATGGGCGCCCTGATAAAAAGCTTTACTCGATCACCGAAACTGGCAAAGAGCATCTGCGGGAATGGGTTGTTCAGCCGTCTGAACCCACGCCGATTCGTGAGGATTTGCTAGTCAAAGTGTTAGCTGCCCATCTTGTTCCACGTTCGCTCATCATCAAGGAGCTAGAGCGCCGTCGTGGGATTCATTTGCACATTCTGTCAATCTATCAGGAGCTACAGCAACGACACTGCCAAAATTGGCATGAGATGCCAATTGAAGACAAATGTCGTTGTCTTACGCTGCGCCGTGGCAGTCGGTATGAAACGGATTGGGTAGAGTGGTGTGATGAAGCTATTCAACTGTTAAGCGAGAGTTCGACGGCTACGCAGTGATGAAAAGCGTTGAGCCGTCACACAGGGAAACTGTTGGCGTACGTAGTGCAAGCACTTAACGTTACGTATAAGGATTAAATGTTTAGTTTGCAAAACAATTTGTCTTTCTAAATCAGTTTGGTTGCAATGCAACCAAGCGTTTTCTCTGCAATATAAAAAATTACTTGCTTCTCAACAAATTCGATCTATAGCAATCCGAAAGGTTTGTGAGAGGTGGGGCGAGCTTTGCTGGTCCCACCTCTCACAAACCATTTCACAACTCAAATAAGATCGCTATAGCTAATTGGACAGACGAAACAACGATCGCACCCTGATTCCCAATCCTGTCCCCGCTAGTGCGAACGCAATCCACAACCAACCATGCAAACTTGTAGAAGCAATGCCGCTAAAATAAGCACCGACATTGCAACCAAATGCTAGCCGTGCGCCATAGCCCATTAATAAGCCACCAATCAGCGCTGCAGCAATGGCTAACCGAGAGGGTGGCTTTTTCAGCAGTAATCGACCTGCCAAAGCAGCAGCTAAGGCTGCCCCCAAGACAATGCCAAAATTCATCACCGAAACCACATCTGCAAATACACTCTGGCTCAGTGCTTTCGCTCCAACCCCCTGGCTCCAAAACTCGCTAGTGGCAGGATTCCATCCCAACGCTTGAGCGATCTTAGCCGTCCAGAGGGTAAACCCCCATGTCACTCCCCAGGGACGACCAGCAATCAATAGGGTTAACCAATTGAGCACCGCGAGAACGATCGCCGCAAACACCAGCGACCAGGGACCGTATAGCAACGCTTTGGGGGTGAGATTTTGCAGATTGAACTGAGCTGTTCTATCAATGTCCGAGTCAGGGTCTGAGTTAATGCGTCTGTCCCATAGCCGAAGGGCAAAAGCAATAACCAACAGGATGAGTAGCTGCAGCCCAACGCCAGACCATCCCCACAGTTTAATTAGAGACAAAGGTTCTGTCTGAGGTAAACCAGCCCACAGATCTCCTGTTAAACTCGCCCAAAACGCACCGATGCCAAAGGTTAACAGCGTCAACAGCATCATGCTGCTGCCACCCCCGATCGTGTAGAGTGTTCCGCAGGCACAGCCGCTGCCGAGCTGCATCCCAATACCAAAGATAAATGCGCCGATCGCACCCTGCACCGCAATTGGGGCAACCGCACCTGACACATCTTGCCCAAAGGCGGAACCTGTAACCAAGATCGGGGCAAACAACAGCGTAGCAATAGCCAGCATCAAGACCTGGGAAAGAACCCCTTTCACTTCACCATATACGAACAGCCTACGGTAAGCTGAAGCAAAACCAAAGCTGGCGTGATAAAGACTGATGCCAAACAAACTGCCAATTAGAAATAAAACACTTTGCCGCCAACCAAACAGGCTCAATGCAATCGCCCCTGCTGTTAAAACTACCAGCATCACAGCGACGATCGTTCGCTGTGGCGGCTGCAGGCGATTGGGATAGCGAGGAAGTGTAATCTCGGATGAATAACTCATGACGCTGTAATAATTGCAAAGATTAGTCAGGTATCAGGTATCAGATGATTGCTCGCTGGAGTCACTATCTTTGTCGTCATCGTCGTCATCGGGTGGTAAGGTTGGAACGCAACTGGCGACTAACACGCCTAGACTTGAGCCTGCTCCTTCAGCTACAGCGGAGAGGACGGCTAAACCGACTAGTCCGGTAACTGCAACAGCTCCTCCAATGAGCAATAATCCGAATTTCATGTTACTTAACTCCTTGTTAGTTTAAGCGTCTCGTCCGGTTTCTATGGGCAGGTCTGGGTAAGAAGAATACTCTGTCCAGGAGCCTTCATATACTCGTACATTAGGATATTCAAGAAGATGCTTCAAGACGTTGTACTGTAGTGTTGCTTCTCGTCCTGTACTACAGGTGACGATAATGTCATTATCTGGTGTGATGTCGCGACCAGCGAGAATCTGCTGAATTTCATCCAAAGATTTCAGCTGATGAAAATTCTCTTCTCCAACGGTGAAGGTCTGCCAGGGGATGTTTTTTGCTCCGGGAATATGTCCATTCCGCACCCAAATATTCTGTTCTCCGGCAAAAAGCTCTGGAGGACGTGGATCAATAAATACAACGCCAGGCTTGCCAATCAGTTCTCTGACTTGATCGATCGTCACGCGCACCGATTCGTCATCTTGAACCGTAAACGTTCCGGCGGTATAGCTAGGAAATTCTTTAGCAGTAGGTAAGCCAGCCGCCTTATATCCTTTGAAGCCGCCATTTAGAACTGCGACATTCCCATGTCCGCTCCGTTCCAATAAATAGGCAACCATCGTTGCTCCTAATACATCACGATCGGCGGAGTAAACTAGAACACTACTCTCATCTGTAACTCCAGCCTGGGTGAAGATCGATTGCAGCTTATCGGTTTGCCAGTATTGCACGGGAAGTGCCCCGTTTGGTCCTCGAAACGTGTTGTCTGCCACATGAACTGCGCTGGGAAGGTGCTCTGTGATATAGTCCAGCGGATTCGGGCGTACATCCAAAATTCGCAGATTTGGATCGCTGGCATGCTCTGTGACCCAAGTGGGTTCAACGAACTGCACGCTTCTAGCTGTATTTGCCTGAGTGGGATGTAAAGGCAATAACGGCACCACTACCGAAAAAGCAACTAAAGCGATCAAAAATGTGGATACCTTCGATCGCCAAACTCTCATTGGCAAAAAATTGCTCCAAAATCGTCTCTTCATCTCCAACTCCTCAAACAGGAAATGTACTAATTTACAGAGGCTATTCCCAAGACCACAGACCCGCCTTGAGAACGCAGCTTAAGCACCACGCTGGCGCTCAGGGCGAATAGCGGCAGTCATGGTTTGAAGTTCTGACTCTAAAATACGGTAAGTCGATTAACTTACAGTAATAAATAAGTATCCCATAGCTTGCTTACGTGGACAAGTTCAATCTGTGCCTTTCGCTCAGCTAATTCAAACGGTCAACCTTTAGAATAGAATGGTTTCCATAATGATTCCTATATCTGCTTTCACTGCCACTCAACTTCAGCCCACTGAATGCAGAATATTTTGAATGCAGAATATTTGGTGAACGATCGCTGCTAGAACAGATTCAACGGCACAGATTCAACGGCAGTTCTAACTCAACTACTTTAATAAGGGGAGCGTCATGGTTAAGGCTAACTCAATCACTGGGAAGCTAACTCGATCGCGGTTTATCCGTCTACTAGCACTGTCGATCAGCAGCGCGACCGTGCTTGTGGCTTGCGGATCGAATTCGTCTGATTCTGCTAGCGATAGTTCACCAGCCCCTAGCGCCGCTCAGCCGTTGACGGTGGGAACAGAAGGCACTTACCCTCCTTTCAGCTTCAGAGATCTTCAAAGCAACGAACTGACGGGCTATGACATTGATATTGCTAGAGAAGTAGCGAAGCGGCTAGGACGACCAGTTGAGTTCGTGCCAACACAGTGGAAGAGTATGCTGGCTTCCCTGGATGCAAAACGATTTGATTTCGTTGCTAACCAAGTTTCGGTCACGCCGGAGCGTGAACAGCAGTACTCCTTTTCCCAACCTTACACTGTATCGGGTGCTGTTGTTCTAGTCAGTCAAGACAATCCTAAAAATATTCAAAGCATTACCGATCTCAAAGATAAAATCGTTGGTACGACTCAGGGCAGCAACTTTGCTAAAGCTGCCGAAGAGGCAGGAGCGGAGGTGAAATATTATCCGGGAGTCGCGCAAGTCTTGACCGATCTACAGCAAAACCGAGTGGATGCTGCGCTCAACGATCGGCTTTACGTCCTGACTGAGCTGAAAAAAGCCAATTATAACGTGAAATCAGTAGGTGAACCCTTTAGTCAGGAGACAACAGCATTCGCCTTCCGGAAGGACAACATCGAACTGCGCGATCAGGTAAATCAAGCACTCGACGAAATTAAACAAGACGGTACACTGGCAAATATTTCAAATCAATGGTTTGGTGAAGATGTCAGTCGTTGATCTTTTAATTTCCTCTTTGCCTCTGTTGCTCAAAGGCGCACTGATGACAGTTTGGATTAGTGTCCTTGGTGTCATATTTGCATTAATTGTGGGATTGCTTGTTGCCATCCTGGCGCTGTCTAAAAACCGAGTTCTGAAATGGTTCTCAGGTCTCTATGTCTCGTTCTTTCGAGGCACGCCTCTATTGGTGCAATTGTTCATTATTTATTTTGGATTTGCTAGTATCATCCGGTTTACACCGTTTCAATCGATCGTGATTGGCTTAACTTTGCATTTTGGAGCCTATATTTCCGAATCATTTAGAGGAGCGATCCTCTCAATTTCCGAGGGGCAATGGGAAGCTGCGTCTTCACTGGGGCTAAAACGGTCTGATACATTTTTGTATGTGATTCTGCCGCAAGCTTGGCGGCGAGCTATTCCCAGTATTTGGAATTCTTTAATTGATGTGGTCAAAGCCTCTTCCTTGGCATCAGTAGTTACAGTTGAAGAACTGACCAGCATTGCCGACCAAATTAGCTCTGCTTCAGCGGTGGTCTTACCAATTCTACTAGAGGCAGCCCTGATCTACTGGGCGTTAACAACCCTATTAGATATTGTTCAGCGATTCTTTGAGCGCCGCTATCGCTATGCTGATACCTAGTAATAGACCTATCGGTGAATAGCAGGAAGAATGCCTGTAAGCCCTGCTAAAAGCTTTGCTAAGGAGAGCTTTCAGAAATGTTACCGAAGCCTGAGAAACACCTGTGGCAGACTACCTTTGAAGGTTTTGGTCTTTCTCAATAGTGCTAATTTAACGCTCCTGTTCGGTCAAATCAGAATCTCACTGACGTTGACATGTAGAGGCTGGGCGACAGCATAGACGATCGCCCTGATACTATCCCTGTTGCAATGGTCAGACGGATTGTATAGCTCTACGTAATAGCGACAGGACAGTATAATAAGAGGAAAGAAGAGAGTTGAGAACTGCTCATGTCCGCCCCCTACAGCTACGACCTCCGCACTAAAGCAATCGAGGCAGTCAAACGCGGTGAACGCAAAATTGCTGTGTGCCGACTGTTTAACATCAGTCGCAATACCTTAGACCTGTGGCTCAAACGGGAGGAGCAAAC
>NZ_JACXWX010000249.1 GCF_014764505.1 Phormidium tenue FACHB-886 | reverse complement strand
TTTTTTAAAACTGGGGGTGATTCTTCGGATTCACCCTATTTTTTCGGTCTCGCTTCGTCTCTGTCTGCTACCAGTCTTACCGTTCAGCCTCCCTGTCACCCCTTGAGCCAAAGCGCGTCAGAGCCAACTTGGGGAGAAATTAGAGACAGTCGTCAACTTCGCCAACGGAAGGTAGAGGTTTTGGATTGGTCTTCGAGTCCAGATCACCTAAAGCTGCCAGGATCAAAATAACACGGGTTACGCATTGACAAAGAGCTGATTTTATGAGTTGAAGAAGGAAAGCAGTTACTCCTGACCTCCCTTGCGAATTCCCACTAAACCCTCAACCGCTCACTGCACCCTCGACCTGTATGTGCGATACCTCCTGGCTCAACCGCAAGGCTCAGGCTGTAGCGAAATGGCAGAGAGCCTCAAAACCGTCTCCCATGACAGCATCAACCGCTTCCTCCAGCGCAAACGCTAGGTCCCCAAAGAGGGTAGTGGGCACGAAGCAGTCAAATTTGGCAAAGCGATACTGAAAGCCTGTTGCAGTATGGTTTGCAAAGATTACTTCTCTTTACAAGAGATAACTCAGTTTAATCGAAGAAGTGACATAAGTGAAACCAAGGAATAGAGGTTTGAAGCTTTTAGGGGAAATGTGGTTGTACTACTTTGCCGTTTTTAACCTCTATGTGCCTACCACCCCTCGAACTCACTGACCATATTTTTGAGTTGCTTCGCGCTCCTCAATCCGTATCTGCCTCTGCTTCAACTTCAGCTTCCAAGCTTTCTGGCTCCAGTCGACTCTCTCTCCCAAAGCGCTTCTCGTACCAGTTCATCAAGGGTGTTGTGCTGATACCGTGAATCACGACTGATGCAGCAACGGTGAACAGGGTAATCCAACTGATCTGTGTGCCGATATCGTTGGGAATGCCTTTATTCAGTGCGTAGAAGAGATAGTATAGCGAGCCAACGCCGCGAATCCCGAACCAACCCAATAAGAGCCGAGTAGTCGGGCGTAAATCGTCACCGATCGTGCTGATCCAAGTGGCGATCGGACGCACCAAAAAAATCGTCAGTCCTGCAATTAGCAGCACCTGACCGCTAAAGTTGAGTAAAGGATCGACTCGCAGCAGTGCGCCCAGCAGGAGAATCGTTCCGACTTCTAGCAGCCGCTCTAACAGCCCTGTGAAGTGAAGCTGAGAGAGTTTTTGCTCTGCATCTTGGAAGCGACTGCGACGCACAAACAAGCCTGCGACAAAGACCGCCAGGAATCCATAGCCGTTGACAATTTCCGCGAGGGCGTAAGTGAGCAGGATGGTGGCAAGCGCGAGCAGGTCTTCCACTTCCTCTTCCACACCCTGCGTTCTGTGGAGGCTGCCGCTTAGATAGTTGATAGCTCTCGTAACCACGATGCCGCTGCCAATCCCTGCGGCGATCGCCCACAGCAGATCGACCGCCACCCAGCCCTTGAACCAGTCTCCCCAACCACCTTTTTCAATCCAGTACAGCCCAAAATACACGAAGGGGAAGGCAAGCGCATCGTTGAGTCCGCCCTCAGACGTTAAGCCAAAGCGTAGTTCGTTTTGATCGTCTGTGTCGGTGAGCTGCACCTCTGAAGCAAGAACTGGGTCAGTGGGCGCGAGGATTGCCCCTAGCAGCACCGCCGCGCCCCAGTCTAAACCCAGCAGAAAATGGCTAGCGAGGGCGATCGCCGCGATCGAGAGGGGCATCAGTAGCCCAATCAGACGAACCGTGGAGTGCCATGCCCATAGGTTGAGCACACGATTCATCTTAACGCCGCAGCCGAACAGCGAGACGATGACGACAATTTCAGTCAAGCGCTCTAGAAATGCAGCATCTGGCTGTAAATCAATAATCTTTACCCCGTAGGGTCCTAGAACGATTCCAGCGATTAAATAAATTAATGCATAAGACAGAGGTAACCGACTGATCAAGCTGGATCCTAGGAAACTGTCAGATCTGGGCAATCAAATCACCGCTTTTTTCATCAATTTTCATCATTACAGACTTTCTCTTTCCTATCTTCGATTAGATGGCTTGAAATAAATCCTGCAGTTCATTCACTCGTTTAA
>NZ_JACXWX010000248.1 GCF_014764505.1 Phormidium tenue FACHB-886 | reverse complement strand
TGCACCTTTATTCGAGAGTATGCCTACCGTGGGTATCTGCCTGAAGTGAAGCAACAAATTACTGAGATGGCAATGAACGGCAGTGGGACGCGCGACACAGCCCGAGTTCTCAAAATTAGTCGAACCACAGTGACTGAAACGTTAAAAAAACTAGGACGGCAAAGATAGCTGGAGAAATTTCTGTTCGAGATTAGCAAGGTAGGTATCAGGGGAACGACGAAAATACCGTTGTTGATTGCGCTTGTGTTGGTGGTGATGCAGCTCTGTGCGAACTGATTGCCAAGCGGTAATAGAAACGGTTGCCAACTCATCCGCTGTAAACGAACGAATTTGAGTCGCAATGGCGGCGACGATTTGGACGGACCCTCGCACCACTAAAGAAGCCGGGGCAACTTTGCGAATCCGGGTGCATAACTGCGAGTCACTTTGAGAAAATGATCAACGCCGGAGGCTAAATTGCCTGCTTGTTCTTTGTCTTGTTCCATCCGTTGCAATAATTGATCCATTCGATGGCGTACATGATTTCCATCCAATTGCTCGTCATTGTCAAGGAGGGTTGCGACCTGATGCACCCAGTCAAAAGCAATTGCAATGGGTTGCCATAGGAGTGCGGTTTGCCTCAGGGCAGTAGAGAGCATTCGCTTTAACTGGCTTAAGGGCTTGGGCAGTTCCCCTTTTGCCCCACCCGGTCTAAACTATCGTCAATGGCGCTCAGTCGCTTGTGCAACGTCAACCCAGAAGCATCCAGGGGTGGGCGACCATCATCGGTGAGAGCGGCACGAACTGCTTGACAGTACCCCTCAACCACTTCGTTCATGTCATTGTTAGGTTGCTGGCTCACTGCTCTCTCCAACTTGCGCACCCCACGCACCCGTTTTTTGAGTTCCTTTTTGGCATGGCGGTCTGCCTCATAAATCGGCTTGGCGGCTTCCCGAAGGTAGTGGAAATGACACAGCCCATGTGCCACCTCCGGCAAGGCTTGAGCAACAGCTTTGCCAATGGAAGACTGCCCATCGCTGACCACACCGACAATCGGTACATTCAGCCCTTGCTTGACTTGTATCAGCAGAGGAACCAGGTCTTCGCTAGTTGAGGATAACAAACTTTTCGCCAGCAAGATCTCGCCACTGAGTACGTCTCGTATCACCCACAATACTTCATGTCCCACATCCGGTTGCATCTCATCAATCGCTAAGATCACTTGCGATTGTCTCGCAACGATCTTGCCAATTCGCCCGCTATCACTCACCTGAAGCGACACCAATTCATCGTAGCGGTTCAACAAGTTACTCACCGTGCGTTCACTCACCCTTAAGCCCTTACTCTCTAAGACCTGATGAATTTGGGGCACACTCCGATGCTGTTGATAGCGCAAACTGCCACCAAGGCAATCACATCGAGTCCAAACTCATGCTGGGGTAATGCCCATTTCCCTTCTGCTTCTGGTCGGTAAGGTTGGCAGAATCGTTCACACTCTGGAGTAGCACATCGTCTTACTTTCAGACGCAGTTGTACTACACCATCCAATAGACTTAATCGGAAATAGTGTAATTTAGGAGTGCAGGTTTTTTGTTGTTCGAAAACTGAGATGTTTACGATGTTGAGCTACCACGCCATTCAAAATAAACCTCGTGTGTTTCAAAGCTTGACGGGTCTCAAAATTGGAGAATTTGAGCAGCTGCTGAAACCGTTCGAGCAAGCCTGGATTGCCTACGTGCGGGAACACCACATTCAAGGCAAAACACGGCAACGTCAGTATGGAGCAGGACGTAAAAGCCAACTAGATCTGATTCAAGACAAACTGCTGTTTATTTTGCTGTACTTTCGGCTTTATCCCACCCAAGCAGTGCAGGGCTTTCTCTTTGGCATCGGACAACCACAGGCGCATGAATGGGTGCATAAACTGAGTGGGGTGCTCAATAGTGCCTTGGGCTACGAGAAGCAATTGCCTGAGCGGGAACCGCATCGCTTGGAGGCAGTGTTGCAGCAGTGTCCGAGTTTGGAGTTCATCATCGATGGTAGTGAGCGTCGCATCAACCGCCCCCAGGACAAGGAAGACCAGAAGCAATACTACAG
>NZ_JACXWX010000247.1 GCF_014764505.1 Phormidium tenue FACHB-886 | reverse complement strand
GCGACCTTGCAGCAGGTGCAAAGTTATCTCAAAACTCATCGGGAGCATCTGCAATACCGAGAGTTCAAAAAGCTGGGATTGCCCATTGGCTCTAACATGGTGGAGAGTGCTTGTAAGTGGCTGATTGTCCAAAGGTTTAAGGGCACGGGCATGCGCTGGAGCGAAGCAGGGTTCGACCATCTGCTTTGTTTACGTTTAGCCTGGGTCAACCATCGCTTTGACCTGTTGTTCGCCAAACACTCACTTTCCCCAACTCTTTACTCCCCCAACCAATAGATGCGCCCGTTAGACTCAATACTTCATCTGGATAATCACTTGCATAAAGCAGGGCAGATGGTGCGCCCATATCATGAGCTACTAAATGAACTTGAGAAAATCCTAATTGTTGAATTAGTTGTCGAAAATCGTCTGCTAAAGTCCGTGCATCGTAACCTTGCTGTGTTTTATCAGAATCACCATAGCCGCGCATATCAGGAGCAATCACGGTATATCGTTTTGCCAGTGTAGGCATTACTTTTCGCCAGCAATACCAGGTTTCTAGAAAGCCATGCCAGAGTAAAATGGGTGCACCTTGACCACCGATGGCGTAATGGAGATTGACATCATTAACTTTAATGGTGTGATGGCTAAATCGTTGAGTGAGTTCAGCATTTTCCATTCAGGCAACCTCTTTTGCTGTTCATGCCTTTGCTTGATAAAGTTCGATCAAGATACTGTTGTTGTCTTTAAAGAAAGCAAACCGCTCCCCACCAGAATCGGGCACTTCACCAATTTCAGTGACAAACTCAACACCTCGACTTCTCAAGACAACAACGGCTTGTTCAACATCATCTACTGCAAATGCAATATGCTTCAGACCCTGCATAGCTAAGTCTGTTGGCAGTTCTGAGTGATAGTCTGGCATTGCTGATGATTGCGCCACTTCAAAAACTTCAATGCGAAAGTCATTCAATGTCATGAAAGCAACTTTTGCATTCATGTCCTTAATCTCATATGTAAATCCAGGTGAAAATCCTAGCTTTTCAGCATACCAGCCCATCGTTTCCTCCAAGCTTACAACTGAGATAGCGAAGTGATGAAGATATAATTTTAGAGATATGGGCTGATGCGTTTTGATGTCAGTAGCTTGTGTCATTAAAGTAATCCCTATTTTGCTTATTCACTCTTGTAGACCGGGGAAATATCCATATTCATACGAAAGTCATAAATTTGGTCGTTGTGAGAACGGAGAATGCTAGCACAGGGCAACGTCACCTGCGTTCCATCTTTGCGGGTATAAGTCACATCGGCTTCCCAAACGGCTGAGTTGCCATCATCGCCCAACCATAATCCAGCTTTCTCATGGTGCATCGCTTGAATGGTTTCAAAAAATTGGGCTAGTGAATCTCGAACCGTTTGTTTGCCAACAGCAGGTGGTTGATTGCTAAAACGAAACTTGCCATCATCTGTGAAATGAGCAGCGATCGCGTCGGCATCCAGTGTATCCACTGTTTTGAAATAATTCTGTACCCATTGGACGTCCATCTCGCTCTCTCCTAAATTTTGATAATGCTGCCGTCGTCAATCCGAATATTGGCTCCGTTGATGTAATTTGCTAATGGGCTGCTTAAAAATGTCACCATGTTTGCAATATCTTCGGGTCGAGCCAGACGACCTGTGTAATTATCTAATTCTGTTGTCAAAACATGTTGCTCAATCTCGCTCCAGTCGGTGCTACGTCCTTCTTTTGCGGCGGCTTCCGTCATGCGTTGACGAGCTTGTTCGGCGACAATAATGCCGGAACTCACGACATTCACTGTGACCCCTGTGCGATCGAACCGCTTTGACAGACTCTTGGTTAGATTCAAAACTGCCCATTTGCTGCTGCATAATTTGGCATCATGGCAAAGGGCTGTAGAGATTGAGCACTGGCGATTTAATGATGCGTCCCCATCCCAACGTTTCCATATAGGATTTCAGCGCATTTACTAAACGCACGATGACGAGCACAACCCCGTCATACATCTGCACCCAGTCTCAGTAGATCGCAAATTCTCTAGAAAAGGGGTAGGGTCAGGCTAAACGCATTAAAAGAGAGCCATGACGACCTACCCATCCTCATTATCGCCTGCTCCCGCTTTGAC
>NZ_JACXWX010000246.1 GCF_014764505.1 Phormidium tenue FACHB-886 | reverse complement strand
TCTTGCACTGGTCAACCTGGCGACGAATTCACCAAGCCGTTGCCAGATTTCATCACTACAAACGTCGGTCTCTTGCAACCGCCCCAAATCTACAACTGTAGTACTAGCCAAGGTTTGAGCCGGAACGAGTTGCACTGACGCTTGCTGAGCTTTAACCGAAGTTGCTGATATAGCAGTCACTGAGAGCGAGGCTAAACTTGCAACCAGTATCGGAGCGCAACGCGAAATGAGAGAACCATTGAAATAAAGAGCCATCTTTCTGATCTGCTAATCTGGAAGATCGTTTGTTTCATTTATGGCTAACAGCATAAAGCGCAAGTATGAAGCAGCCAATACGTGTTACCAGGGCACAGGTTGACCTAGATGGAAAAAGCCACCACTTGCTCCGTCATCAGGAAGCGTGGCTAACTGCACACCTGTTTTTGCTCCTTCGGTAATATCCATCATCGCGCCATCCCCTCCCAACTCAGTTTTGACCCAACCGGGATGAGCACTGTTTACCTTAACTGGAGTGTTACGCAGCTCATGAGCCAAATGAACGGTAAAAGAATTGACCGCAGCTTTAGAGGCATCATAAGCAAATGGTTTGGAGTCATAAATGTATGAACTTGGATCAGCATGAAGGGTCAGTGAGCCTTCAATGCTTGCCATGTTGACAATCCGACCGCTTGAACTTCTCAGAATTAACGGCAACAATGCCTGTGTCACTTCAACCAACGCAAAAAAATTGGTGTCGAACGTCTTACGGATAATGTCGATCGAGATGGAACTGGCGTTACTGGTTGCCCATTCACCATCTAGCATCACTCCTGCATTATTAATCAGAACATCAAGTTTACTGAACCGATCCTTAATTTCTTGAACGGCTGACTGAATTTGAGCACTGTCATTAATATCAAGTGCGATCGCTTCGGCTTTCAATCCTTCACTTTTTAGCTTCGCCGCTGCTTGTTTAGCCGCTTCGAGCTTGCGGGCTGCAATGATTACCGTCAATCCCTGCTGTGCGAGTTGACGGCTCATTTCAAACCCAAGCCCTTTGTTCGCACCTGTCACCAGTGCAACCTTGCCATTCGATTCGTTGCTGACCATCGACTTTATCTCCTTTCAGCCAAAGAGTTATGACACTCTAGCGAATTTAGCACAGCATTGACCCTAGAAAACTGGCTAGTTTTTGATGATGTCAAACGCCAACCAACAAATTTCAAATATGACCGCTGCCCGAAATGTAAGGGCACCTCGAAAAATTCATTAAGAAGCCTCTTGAATTGAGACTGATGTGAGATCATAAGGTGGGATTAGATTGGGGTGAAGAACAATGAGGCAACCTGGATTTTGGGACTGGGAAGAACGGCAAAACAAACTCAATCAGAAAAGAGACTTGCTGGTGAGACTCAATAAAATTATTTCCTGGGAAGACTTCCGTTCGACTCTAGAGCAAATCCATGACAAATCCCGCAAGAGCAATGCGGAACGTAAAGCAATTGACGGAGTCGTGATATTTAAGTTACTGGTGCTGCAACAGTTGTACAACATCAGTGACGAAGAACTAGAGTATCAGGTGAGTGACCGCTTATCCTTTGGCTTAGCCAATGAAGTTCCTGATGCCACCACAGTCTGGCTATTCCGCAAACAACTGAGCGAACAAGGGTTGATTGAAGTGTTCTTTGAGCAGTTTGACGGTTATCTCATTGAGCAAGGCTATGCTGCCAAAGGAGGACAGATTGTCGATGCTACTTTGATTCCAGTGCCCAAACAGCACAACAGTGACAAAGAGAACCAGCAGTTAAAGCAAGGGGAGATCCCTCACGATTGGCAGGATAAACCCCATCGATTCGCGCAAAAAGACACCGATGCTTGCTGGACAAAAAAGCGATTATCTTAAATGTCAAGGATTACATTCAGAAGGCAGAATATCTGTATAAACACTATTTGGTTAAGCAAATGCAGCACAAGGCACAAGGTTCTTTGTCTCATCTGAGATCCACTTTCACCCCAAAATCAATTAATCGAGGTCCCCTCCATATTGGGTCCACCGCTTCTGCCGTGAGCACCCCAGTGACTTCCGGCAACACCTGCTCCGGGTGTGGTTTTGGGCAAGGGTACTAAGATCATTCCTGCTCCTGCCATTGCTGCTAACAGTCCCAGTTGAGTGATTTCCACGCCCGCTCCGGCATTGCCATAGC
>NZ_JACXWX010000245.1 GCF_014764505.1 Phormidium tenue FACHB-886 | reverse complement strand
ATCACTGCCACAGTCTGGACAAACAACGGGTTCTAACACCATGCTGCAATTTCAGAAAAAACATCTCTCTAATTCTCTCTCATTTCCACACGTCTAGAACATTACCCTGGCGTTACTGCATTGACATTGCCATGACCAATTTCACCGAAGTCTGCGTGACAAGCACCAAACGGTTGAGGAGCGGTGTGAGGCGACGAGTCTCAAGCACGGTTCTAAAGACCAGCGGAGTGGGTGACTGCTCCGCTGAGTTTAACCCATTGCTATACAAAGCCGAATATCACCCCTACGCAAGCTTTGGAGTCACGAAGAAAACAGTCTTTCAGCCTTTGAAAATCACCCATCTTCTCAATGAGCAGTCCTTTAGAAGGCTAAGGATAACTACGCACTTGCTACCATTAATAAAATTTTTGTCAACTATCCAATTACAGATAAATTGTTAACTTTTCATAAGAACGATTGCAGATAACAGTAACATCACGCACTATGAGTCATAGTTTGAGACAACATCAAGTTGTTTCTCAAACTATCTAAGTTCTTGAATTTAGGTCATTTGTTATAGGAACGGATGAGAGCGTGTGTTTCCTGCCCACGTGGAGATCAACGAAAATGATCCATGTTCATTAATGTTTGATTTTCTAGCTCGCCTACTAAGTCTTTAAGCAAGTCTGAATAGCTCTGTAAGCAAAGTCTGTATCTAGATAGTGCACAATGCTGTTTGGCTTCTAACTAGAAACAATTACTAAACCTTTCGAGCGAAAGGAACTTTGCCCTATGCGTACTTCAAAGCAACCCCGACGCGTTTAAGTACTCGCAGCATTCTTCAGAAAACTACCTCACTGAATTTGGACGCTAAGCCAAAATATCCTAGCGCTTGAATTGTGATCATCAAGACCAACTGATTCAGAAGCTTCAGAGCTACCAATATTGTCTGCCGTCACTGAACCTTTGCCCCCAAGTTTATTCGGACTCTCACGCAGGTTTATTTGGACTCTAACAAGGTAGCAGTCAATTCTGCCATCCCTTCCCCACAAACAGCTATAGGAAATTGAGATGACTGATTTGCAAACATTTCATCTACCCGCATCTATCACCGGAATACAGAGCGATGTCGTTCTAGCACGCGAACTGATTCAAGCCTGGAGAACTGACGGAATTTTTCAAGTGGCAACAAACGCTATACAGCAGCGCAAGACTGAGAGTGCTTTTGCCTCGAGTCAGCGGTTCTTTCGGATGTCACAGGAGTTCAAATCGCAATGTATCAGCGATCTGACCTACAGCGGATATATTGCTTCGGGCAAAGAAATCACTGCTGGACAAGCCGATTACTCAGAAATTTTTACGGTTTGCCAAGATGTTCCACTCCATGATGCGCGTGTGCAGGCGCACTTACCTTGTCATGGACCAGCGCCTTGGCCAGATGAAGAGTACCAACAATCCATGAAAGCCTTCATGGACGAACTTGGCACAATTGGTCAGAGATTGCTGCAACTGACCGCTCTTGGCTTGGAACTTGATGACATGAACACTTTGATCGACTTGACTGAGAACGGCTGGCACCATCTGCGCGTCTTACGATTCCCAGCAGCATCTCAAGACTCTGCAAGGGGAATCGGCGCCCATACTGATTACGGGCTATTAGTCATCGCTGCCCAGGATGATGTAGGTGGTCTTTATGTTCGTCCACCAGTCGAAGGGGAAAAGCGAAAAAGAAATTGGTTGGCGACCGAAAGTTCAGCAGGACTATATGAACATGAAGACCCTTGGACATTCGTGAAGCCTGTACCGAAAGTATTAACGGTATTTCCGGGTGATATTTTGCAGTTTATGACCAACGGCTATTTGCTCTCAACGCCTCATAAAGTTAGGCTGAATACGAGAGAGCGCTTTGCGCTAGCGTACTTCCATGAACCTAATTTCGATGCCTGTGTCCGTCCTCTGTTTGAGCCGTCAAGCGATGAGTACATTCATTACGGAAGGCACTTTACAAGTATGTTTATGAGGTCGTACCCAGATCGAATCACCACACGCCGCCTTGTCAATGAAGATCGCCTGTCAAATTTAGCTCCTGTGAAAAACAATGCACGTCGTCCTTTAACCAAAGTGATGTAACTCCATTGCAGGTTGTGTCGCAAAAACTGATGGGTGGTAAGGTAGATAGTCCTAACCTTGCCTTTTCTTCCTCCGATGTCTACTCCTGCTCTGTTTAAGTGGCGGCACTTTCTGCCT
>NZ_JACXWX010000244.1 GCF_014764505.1 Phormidium tenue FACHB-886 | reverse complement strand
CTCAGCAGATTGAGCGCAAGCATCTAACGTTGCGCACAAGGATTAAGCGCTTAGCTCGCAAAACGATTTGTTTTTCCAAGTCGGTCTGGTTGCACGATGTGGTCATTAATTTGTTCATCAACCGGTATGAATTTGGTGTAGATGTTTGAACCTGATCCACAGGGCTAGTCCATCACCATTCGAGACTTACTGGAACAAGGAGCAGGTTATGCCCTTGCTAAGGACGAGAAAACGCCTTGGGCGAAAACCGTTCGCACCTGTCGCAACCTGTTAAAGGTGGAACCTGCGTTCTGGACGTTTGTCACGACACCCGGAATTGAGCCGACCAACAATGCAGCAGAACGGGTACTGCGTCCCGCTGTGTTGTGGCGCAAAAATAGCTTTGGTTCTCAAAGTGAAGCAGGCAATTTATTTGTCTCCAGAATGCTCACTGTGGTAAC
Organism: Phormidium tenue FACHB-886; assembly: GCF_014764505.1. Lineage (GTDB taxonomy): Bacteria > Cyanobacteriota > Cyanobacteriia > Elainellales > Elainellaceae > FACHB-886. The sequence continues at coordinate 1,989 of NZ_JACXWX010000244.1, read as the reverse complement.
AACCCTTCGGGCTCAAAATCGTTCTGTATTGGAGTATTTGGTTGAGGCTTGTCGGGCTGCTCGGCAAGGTCAACCTACCCCGTCCTTACTTCCTGTCGATAGCATTACTCCTTGAACGATTACGGAGAGGGAAGATATATTTATGAAAAAGAGACGAGATTTGAATACTCAGTTCTGACAATTTTAAGTAGTTAGAGTAATTCTTAACTTCTTAGGGCGAAGGGTCTGATGTTGTTCGTAAAAGCTTACCTCAGTACCGAAACAAACTGCTCACTGTTGTTTAATGGAATGTGTTCAAGGAGAAAGGCACATGGATAGACTCAATGGAAAAGTGGCAGTCATTACAGGAGCTGCCTCTGGGCTTGGTCGAGCTTGTGCAGAACGCTTTGCCAAAGAAGGCGCACAGGTTGTCATTGCCGACATTCAGCAACAAGCTGGAGAAGCGATTGCGGCTGCACTGCCAAACAGTCAGTTTATTCAAGTCGATGTCAGTGACCCCAGTTCGGTAGAAGCGCTGATTGCTAAGACCATGCACGACTATGGCTGCCTAGATGTTCTGGTGAATAACGCTGGGATTGATGGTGAGCAAGCTCTAACCGCCGATAGCAGTATTGAGAACTGGCGACGAGTTCTATCAATTAACCAGGATGGAGTCTACTTTGGGATGAAGTATGGCATTGCAGCAATGCTGAAGCGAGGACAGGGAGCCGTCCTGAATATGACATCGATTGGTGGCATGATCGCGCTAGAAAACTTCTCTGCCTATACCGCTGCGAAAGGAGCTGTGCTCCAATTAACGCGCACAGCTGCAATTGAATACGCCGCCCATCGAATTCGCGTCAATGCGCTGTGTCCAACAATTGTTAACACCCCACTCCTCGAACACGCCATTGAGAACAGCCCTGACCCAGAAAGACTGCGCCACAATATGGATCGATTCAATCCGTTGCCAGGGATGCCCACACCAGATGATATCGCCGCTGCCGCTTTGTTTTTAGTTAGTGACGAAGCAGCGTTTATCACAGGCGTGGCTTTGCCAATTGATGGCGGATATACAGCGCGTTAAATTAATTCTCAAAGGTATCAGAGCTAAATATGCTGTTCTTGAGGTGTTGAGTTCACAAGCGAAGATGTCATGACTCAGTATGAGTATATGAAAAATTCACGAACATTTCGCACCTCTCGTCCGAAGAAATTCCGAATTTCTCTAATAGCTTTATTGCTATATCTATAGCAATCCTAAATCATTCATGCAACGGTTTTGGTTATGGAGCGTGGGCTAAGCCCACGCTCCATAACCAAAACTGAATACTACTGCTATAAAACATCTGATTCTTCTGACCTTTAACCTCAGTATGCTGTAGCAATGAAAAATAGCAATGAGTATCATCAAGCCTATTGGCGAGCAAACACAGCTTTGATTCACAACCTCTTGATTGTTTGGGCGCTAGTATCTCTAGTATTCAGTATTCTGTTGGTGCAGCCTCTGAATGCTATCCAGTCTGGCGGAGTGCCATTTGGCTTTTGGATGGCGCAGCAAGGTTCAATCTATGTGTTTGTTGTCCTGATTTTTATTTATGCCATTCGACTAGACAAGCTCGATCGCAAGTATGAGCGTAGCTCAACTCTCAATCTGTCGGTTCGTGACACAGCCAGTATTTCTGACCCTTTACTGCCCCGCGATTCCAATACACCTGAGGCTTAAACCATGTCAGTTGAAATTTGGACAATTTTTCTAGTCACTCTGTCATTCATTTTATACAGTTACATTGGTCGGCAGTCACGGGGGTTGTGTCGCAAAAACTGGTGGGTGGTAAGGTAAATAGGACTAACCTTGCCTTCTCTTCCTCCGATGTCTACTCCTGCTGTGTTTAAGTGGCGTCACTTTCTGCCTGAAATCATCCTGCTCAACGTCCGCTGGTACTGCCCTTCGGGTTCGCCAGTTCCCTACGGCGGGAGACCCGCCTGCAGGACTGGACTCACCGCTAC
>NZ_JACXWX010000243.1 GCF_014764505.1 Phormidium tenue FACHB-886 | reverse complement strand
GATTTAGAAGTTAATTGATTGGGGTGCGCCCACGGGGCGCCCCTTTTTTGTATCCTCTTCTATTCTCGCTAATCCGCCCCGTACTCCCCCATCCTTCGGATGCGCCCGTTAAAGACCCTTACGCGCTGGACTTTTTGACGTTAAGCGATGAAGCCCAGGAGCGGGATCTGGAGCGGGGACTGGTATCTCATATCCGCGACTTCTTAATGGAGTTGGGTACCGGATTTGCTTTTGTCGGTAGCCAGTACCCGTTGGAAGTCAGCGGCAAGGAATACAGGCTTGACCTGTTGTTTTATCACATTCCCTTGCATCGCTATGTGGTGATTGACCTGAAGATGGGCGAGTTTGAGCCACAGCACTCTGGGCAGATGAGTTTCTATGTCGCGGCGGTGGATAACATTCTGCGATCGGATCGGGATGATCCGACGATCGGCATCATTTTGTGTAAATCCAAGGACCGCACGACGGTTGAGTATGCACTTCAGGGTAGCAATCAACCGATTAGCGTTTCTTCTTATCAGTTTCAGTCAAAATTGCCGCCAGCGCTGGAAAAGAGCCTTCCAACCGCAGAGCAATTGGAAATTGCCTTGAACACGGCGATCGCCCAAATCGAAGCATCTCCAGAAGAAGAGTGAACCACTCAGGTGAAGAGAGGGTATTTCTATGGAAACGATTCAAGACACGAACAGTGGAACGTCTCGAAAATCTCCTAATTCTCGGAAGTATGTAGAGGTGCGATCGCGTGAACACCTGCTCCAGGAGGAAGTGGAGGCGATGAGGGAGGCGATCAATAAGAAGGGCGGTCGCCATGCTCACCGAGATAGCACGTTGATTCTGGTGATGTATCGGCATGGACTACGGGTGGAAGAATTGACTAACTTAAAGTGGGAACAGATTGATTTCGCCTCTGGCAATATTCATGTGCGCCGGATCAAACGGGGCATCCCTTCGACCCAGCCGCTGGGGGGTGACGAGATGCGATCGCTCCGCCGCCTCAAGCGTGAGTACCCAACTTCCCCGTTCGTGTTTCAGTCCAGCCGTAAGGGATCGCTCGCGAACGATACGATTTCAGGAATCATTGAAAAGGCTGGGGAACTGGCAGAGCTACCCTTCCCTGTCCATCCCCACATGCTGCGGCATGCAACTGGGTTCTACCTAGCAAACAAAGGCATTGACACCCGCACGATTCAGGCCTATTTGGGACACAAAAATATTCAACACACGGTGCGCTACACCGAGCTTGCACCTGGTCGCTTTCGTGGTTTATGGGATGATTGAATTCGTCCTAGGATTTAGGTTGATTCTAATTGCTCCCATTGCATTGGTACTTTCCTATTTCTTGTCCTGATGTTGTAGTAGATTCCGTCCAAAACGATATTTGCAGGATAGTTCAAAGGCATCTTCATCAGTCCATCTGTCATCAATCAATAAGCCTCTTAACTGGCTTTCGTCTAATAAAGAACCTTCCTCATGAGCTTTAACTATGAAGTCAAAAAAGCGTTGTTCATCGTAGGGGTGGGTTCCTCCTGAAGATTTGTTTGCAGCAACAGAAAAGCGTTTAAGAAGTTGAGCCATTTCAGGACTCATCGAGTTATCAATCGTCCTCTCAGAAGGAGTTGTAATGATTTGGATATCTAAATCTTTTGCTGCTGGTTCTATAAACTTACTCTGAAACTCGTCCAGTATGGGGTGATGAGAGCGAAGCTGTCATGAAATGCAATTAGGCTGAAACCAATACAGGTAGAGGGATTGAGAGCAGTTAATATGTACTAAGATTTTCTGTTGTATCCCTCCTTTGCTTCTACTGGCTAACGAATTTACGTTGTTTCAGGCTTCGGTTTAGTTCTAATTGCATCTGGTGACAGCTTTGCTTCAATCACGCCTGGTGGAGAGTGCTTGTAAGTAGCTGATTGTCCAAAGGTTTAAGGGCACGGGCATGCGCTGGAGCGAAGCAGGGTTCGACCATTTGCTTTGTTTACGTTTAGCCTGGGTCAACCATCGCTTTGACCCGTTGTTCGCCAAACACTCACTTTCCCCAACTCTTTACTCCCCCAACCAATAGATGCGCCCCAACGGATGGACACAGGAGCTATCCCAGAGCTGTAGCAGAAGAACTGGGAGAAGGAAACTGTCAGATCTGGGTATTCAAATCATCACTTTTTATCATCAAAAACTTTCTCTTTCCTATTTTCGATTAGATGGCTTGAAATAAATCCTGCAATTCATTCACTCGTTCAACAAATTGTTCCCTTTGCTTCGATAGAGACACTAACTCTGCCATTCTTACTCTGGGGCGCAAACACTGCTTCACTTCATCAAATGCTTGACAAAATCGTTTCGCACTCTCAATCGCTCCAAACCCGAGCATTGGATAGTAGCGTTGTTTAATGCCTCGATGACTCTGTTCGATCGGATTCCCTCGGCAATTTCTGACCTCG
>NZ_JACXWX010000242.1 GCF_014764505.1 Phormidium tenue FACHB-886 | reverse complement strand
GATGAATCTGCCCTAAAAGTTATCTATCTGGCAATTGGGAACATTGCCAAAAAGTGGACCATGCCCATTCGTGACTGGAAACCCGCCCTCAATCGCTTCGCTATTGAATTCGGCGATCGTTTTCCCACCTAGCTTTCTACCCTTGACACAAACCTATTGACATACCCTAATATGTTTTTGCGACACAACCAAATTAACCTCCCTAACCTACCATTTTTGCGATACTACCTGAACGAATGGCACTGACTTAAGAGCTCAATTTTAACCATAAAGCTGGGCGAACTCCACCACCGTCTCTAGGTCTGCCATAAACGCCATTGCCTCGAACGTAAATATTACCATTAGCATTAACGCTTGCAGAAGTTCGTTCATAATAACCTGGTGAACGAAGTCGCCACCAGTGGTAATCACTATCATATTTCGCTTGTCGTTTTTGGTTGTTCTCGTCATCTATTAACCACTTTTGCTTGCCTTTAATTAGCAAATTCTCTTTACTGTTACCAAAATATTTGCAAACCTCTTCAAGGCTAAGTAAAAATATACTATCAGTAGTATCTATTCCACCTTTTGTTTTAAACCATGGGTTATCAGGATTACTGTTTATTACAGTAATGACTTTCGCTTTTTCGTATGGATTAAATGTATTGTAAAATTCATTATTAAGATATTTTCTTAATTCACAATTTGCCCAAGTAATGTCTACAAAATCATTGTTATACCAACGCAGTTCTATAATAGCTTCCGTAATAATCAGTGCCCTGTCGTCTTTAAAGTCAAGCACCCGCCAGTCATAATTGCCGAAAGTTATTAAGTCGTCTTTCATTATTGATAGTATGTATAAGTACAATGGCTGTTACTCTCAGTTTTAATTTTTAGCGTTCAAAGTGCTTCACTCATCAGGAACCTTTAAAAGTAGAATCAACTTAATCCTATCATCGAGTTTCAAGTTGCTCTGTTCATTTTTTTCTGGAACGGCAAAGCTAACTGGAGAAGCAGCAGGAAATTCGATAGGCGAAACTGTCAGAACTGGGTACTCAGCTTAAAGGCAGAAGCCCCGACTTGATAGACTGGCTACTGCCCCCAACCTCTGCTCCATGAACGCTCCATGAACTGCCCTGATTGTTACTCAGCCCACACCACTCGCCTGCAACGCAGGACAAACTTGGACTGCCATGTTTCGCTGCAAGGCGTGCCGTCGCACCTTCAATGAGCGCACCGGCACCCCCTTCAACTTCATCGAAGTACCCACCGATATTGTCTTTCAAGTGCTGCTGTGTCGATTCCGCTACAAGCTGAGCTTTCGAGATATCTCAGAGTTCTTCTTGCTGCGAGGGTTCGAGTTTACTCATGAAACGGTACGCGGCTGGGAAGAACGCTTTGCCTCCATCTTCGTCCAGCAGCTGAGAGCCAAACGCCAGGGAAAGGTGGGCAAGATCTGGTGTGTGGACGAGACGTACATCCGTGTCAAAGGTCAGTGGTGTTACTTGTACCAAGGCATTGATGAATACGGAGATTGAGTCGATGTGAGGTTGAGCGAGAAACGCGATATGGAAGCGGCAAAAGCATTTTTTGCTCAAGCCCATGAGGTAGCAGAACAACCGCCCGAATGCGTAGCGACTGACGGACACACGAGCTATCCGAGAGCGATCGAGGAAGAACTGGGAGAAGGGGTGGAACATGAAGTAGTAAGCTGCCGGGAAAATCCGATTGAGCAGAGCCATCGAGGAATAAAGCAATGCTACTATTCGACATTAGGATTTGGAGCGTTCAAATCAGCGCAGCGATTTTGCCAAGCGTATGCTGAGATAAAAAACTTCGTGAGAGTACAGCGCTACATGACAGAAGTAGTGTCTCTATCTGAGCGAAGAGAACGATTCATAGAACGAGTCAGTAAATCACAAGTGCTCTTCCCAGCTGCCTAACAAAGACAAGATCGAGAGAAGATATATCTATGAAAAAGAGACGAGACTTGAATACTCAGTTCTGACAGCTTCAACTCGCTTGAATGCAATTTATGCTCTAACCGCAGGTTTTGACCAAATATAAGGTCGAAAAGGCTTGTCAAGGGGCGTTTTAGCGATGTGATTTGTGTAATTGTGCATGATTTTAATCGCAATTCCCAAAATTACTTCCAGCACTTGCTGTTGGGTATACCCTGCTGCTAAAAATGCTTCAATTTCACGATCTTCTAACCAACCCCGCGCTTGAACCAGGCGTTGGGTGAACTGCCGCAATGCTTGTAATTTTGGGTCACCCAGAAGGGTTCCATTACGGAGCGCCTGAATATCGTCTTCCGACATCCCAATCATTTTCGCTAAGCCTGAATGGGCTGCCATACAGTAATGACACTCGTGTTCATAATTTGCGCTCAGGTAAATCACTTGCTGCTCGACAGGAGTAAAACTGGTCGCTTCAAACAACTCCCAGAGTGCGATCGAGCCTTTGAGCAGAGATGGAGCCTGAGCAAAAATGCCTTCGAGATTCGGAATAAATCCAAAGGTTGCTTTCGCCTGAGCTAATGCGGCTTT
>NZ_JACXWX010000241.1 GCF_014764505.1 Phormidium tenue FACHB-886 | reverse complement strand
GAAGAAATGAGGATGGGTCTGAGACACTGACCCAGGAAGCTTGTTCAAGAGTTTTCTTGAGACTTCCACTGCGAAAGAGCGACTTTCGCATCGCACGCATCGACGGGAGTTGCACCCGCTTCGTTCTGGCTAAGAACCAGAACGACTTTTCTATCCGTCCACAAGGCTGTACGGGGATGATGGGATTTGTAGCTTGCTTCTGTGTAGCAGTACCCACGATCTTTCGCTCGACAGGCAACTGCTTTGACCACTAAGCTACACCCCCAAAGGTGGCATTTATGCAGTTTTCAAGGTTCAGGCAGGCTGATAAATCAGCAGGAATTAGAAGAAGCAACGCCGTTCCAGGTAATAGACTTGCTGGATGTTCTGTCGCTTTTGTTTGTACTGAGTGAAAGATGAATTTCCCTGATCTGATGAGTCGTCTTGAAGTGGCGTGGAAATGCCAGAAACATGAGTGGGTAAGAACTCTAAGAACTTCAAGAGACCATTGTTTTTAGTAAGGGAGGGAGTGTTCATTGGATTGGCTCCTCTATGTCTCATCTCATACTACAAATATAATACAACATACTACAAAGTGTCAAGAGGGTACTACAACTTTTTTTGAAACGGGAGAGAACGACTGTCGGAAAACACTTGTATCGCTCTCTCCCACTGAATTTGACCCCTAGGCTGGAAAGAAAATGTGGACTTCGCTCATCTGCCACAGTTTGTAAATGAAACGCTCAATCCGATCGCTCATCACCGCCAAGAACATCCCCTCCTGAGCTTCTTTGCTTTCAGCCACCCAGCAACCACTCAGGTTGACTTCTACCGAAGCATCATCAACCAATAAGATCATTGCGTTGGGGTTGTACTCCCGTTGCAATGCCGCTTCCAACTTTTCAAGTTCGGGTAAATCCGCAGGTAATAAAAAGGAGGCATGACCGGGTTCGACATACAGCGTTTGTCCTAACCGCATTGCTAAAAGCACTCGCTGGGCAATCAACAATTCGGGGTTGGTTAGGGTCCGTTCCATGAACAGCCCAACGTCGGTGTAGTTTAGCTTCAACATCGGTCGTGCCTCCTTTCTGGGTTTGAGGTCAGGTGTCAACAGGTTGCTGTTCTTTCCAAAACTGCTCAGCAAAGGCGATTCCTTCGGAAAGCTTCGCTAACGCAGGGTGCATTGGTGCTTTAGGTTTGGTCTTCAGCACCATTGGGGTTTCTTGTAGGAGGCGGTCGCCTTTGCTGGAATTGCACTTCTCGCAGGCGGTTACCACGTTGTCCCAGGTATGGGTTCCGCCTTTTGAACGGGGAATGACATGATCCAACGTCAGGTGCTTGATGCTGCCGCAATACTGACAGGTGTGGTTGTCGCGGCGGAAGACTTCCCGACGATTTACCGGAGGAACTTTCCAGTGCCGCTCTGGATTGCCGCTCGTCAAACGAATATGATCTGGGATTTGTAGTACGACACTGGGAGAGCGGGCTTCCCATTGCTGAGTGCTGCTAAACTCCAGAGTCTCTGCCTGTCCAGTAACCAGGAGTACGATTCTCGTTCCGAGAGGCTTCGCCAACGCCCGTTTAAGGTTGATCCGCGCCAGGGGCAGGTAGTTCTTAGAGAACACCACAACCTGGTTCTGGAGTATTGGAATCTTCTGTCGCTGCTCGGTCTGCATGAGCTTTCTCCTCAAAAAATAACCCCCGCTTCTGAGTACCAGGAGCGGGGGTTGGGAAGTTGGTATGGGTTTCCCTATGTTGGTGTCAGGATTGCCCTGCACCTCCCGCTGCTAGTGAGTTGATCCGGATTAAGTCGTCCGGCGATTTTGCTATCAATGCTTTTGCTGACGGATTTACCGCCGCTAACCTGATACGTCCCCTCAAACGCAAACAGCGCCGCTGCTCTACCCGAACAAGGTTGGGGTCGAACATGGACGCTGGTTAAGGTGGCGAGTAGGATGCGTATCATGGAAGGCTGTAGTGTTTGTATTACAAGCTGTCTATTTGTAGACTACACGTGTAGTATTGACTTGTCCATCCTTTCTTGAAATCAGGATGTTCAAATACGGATACACGCAAACGAGGTAGAACTTCGGACAAAAATTTTTCTAGGCTTATTGTCCCTTGTGATTCAAGTTTGAATGAAGTTTCTAGGCGAACTGCCTCTAGTCGTAAAGATTTGAAGTTGATGGCTAGCCAGCCTACTCTTCAAGCAGATATAACTGGAACAATAAGTGATGACTAGGAATGCCGTTCTCGTAATCGTGCTACCCCTCAAAATTGTAGGATGAGAATTGTGGAGATTACCAAAAAAGAGCGTGAGCGGCTCATCAAGCAAATTAGCAATGCATCTGGTGTGGCACAGTATGCATTGAAAGAAAAGATGACAGATGAGCAGGTCATTCAAGCGTCACAAAATCTAGGTCGTGTTTTAAAACCCACCGCGAAACCTAGATCCAAAGGAGAACTGCTGCGATGGTAAGCATAGCGAGGTAATTCTCCGCCCGTTTCTCATAGCGAGTGGCAATGCGGCGAAATTGCTTCAAGCGGTTGATGGTTCGCTCAATTCGATTACGCTCTCGATACGCCTGACG
>NZ_JACXWX010000240.1 GCF_014764505.1 Phormidium tenue FACHB-886 | reverse complement strand
TGTGAAGGCAAATGCAGTAGGGCGCAAACGAGCGAGAACGAAGCGAGAGATGATGGAGAATGTGCGGCAGCATTTACGACGTCGGCAACGACAACGGGATGTTGTACAACGTTTCTTCCATGAGAAACATGTCGCTTATGCTGCCTAGAAAAGTGTTCACCATTTCCTGCCCTGGTTAGTAACTCAACGCTTAAATTGCAGATTTTAAGTAGAGCAATGTGGAGCCGTCCTACAAACTGAACCCATGTTGAAATATAAAGGAGACCCCATCATGAACAGGTGTGAATGAGCAAGAGATCTGGCGCAATTGGCAAATGAGTGGCGCAATCAGTCAGTGTGTCTCTAGTCCAGCGTTCTGGACTGTGATGACCTGAGATGACCTGTATTTGTGCAGCAGTAGTTAGAAAGTTCCCTATGGAGGAAATTTCTCCTTCAGGACTGGCTAGCCGATGCATTCAGTTATTTTTACCACTACTCTCTCTAACAGCGGCAATGCCAAAGTAGCACATTATTTGTTGAGCACTGTCAAAACGCGATCTGTCCTTACCAAGGGCTGCACTTGGAGGCGCTATTCGGTGAGGTGATTGATCCCTAACTGCTCACGTATCGTCACGATTTGACTCCGATTGTGCCGTCTTCCGTGCCAAGCTGAGAAATGCGCTGATGACTGGGGAAGAATCATGCTGCCGCCAAGCCAGATAAAGTCCGGTGTTAGGAATCTGTTCTTGTAAGGGTCGGTAAACGACTCCGCTTCTGTGGAAGTTTTGCAAGGAGGCAGGAACGATCGCAATGCCCAGCCCTGCTGCAACTAAGCCGATGATCGTCTGCATCTGAACTGCCTCTTGAGCTACTTTCGGACGAAATCCAGCTTGCTCACAACTATGCATAATCTGCTCGTAAAAGAGGGGTCCCAATTTAGCAGGAAATAGGATAAATAATTCATCTGCCAATGTGGAGAGCGACACCTTAGTCTGGGCAGACAACGAGTGGGTTTCTGGCAACGCCAAAACCAATGATTCTGGCAAAAGGCACTCCACACTCAAACCTGGTTCGCTGATGGCAGAACGAACAATGCCGATATCAACCTGTTTGTGATGCAGCGCTTGAATCTGTTGAGCAGTTGTCAGTTCATGCAATCGCAGTTCTACCGCTAGAAACTGTTCTCGAAAGACCCTTAAAATCTCTGGTAGTAACGTATACATTGCAGAATCAACAAAGCCGATCGCCAACCGTCCCACCTCACCCCGCCCTACCCGTTGGGTCGCTTCGATCGCCTGTTCGAGTTGGGCTAACACCAGGTAGGAGCGCTCTAAAAACACTTTGCCTGCTTCAGTCAGATGCACTTGTCGCTTCGTTCTCTCAAACAGCCTGACTCCAAGTTCCTCTTCCAAATCCCGAATTTGCTGACTGAGTGGAGGTTGGGAAATGCACAGCCGCTCCGCTGCTCGACTGAAATGCAACTCCTCAGCCACTGTAATGAAGTAGTGCAGGTGTCGTAATTCCATCGCACTTATATGTCTAAGCTATTAATCCTAATCATATATATATTGGACAGTCGCAGAGCTGTCTCCTACCGTAAGAAATATGAGGCGCGTCTCACCGCTTTTATATTGGAGAAAAGAAATGAAGTCGGACAAAAATCGTATTGCTCCTAAAGTGTGGTTGATTACAGGATGTTCAACAGGGTTTGGACGTGCCCTCGCAGAAGCGGTGTTGAAGCAGGGCGACTACCTGCTGGCGACTGCTCGCGAACCAGAGCAACTTCGCGCTTTGATTGAACACTATTCAGAAACCGTAAAGACTGTCCGTCTGGATGTAACAGTGTCTCAAGACATCCAAGCAGCCGTTGATACAGCGATCGCCACCTTTGGTCGCATTGATGTGCTGGTCAACAATGCGGGGTATGGGCTCATTGCCGCACTCGAAGAAGTCAGTGATGTTGAGATTCACCAATTTTTTGAAACCAACTTCTTTGGGGCACTCCGTCTGATGCGATCGGTCTTACCTGTGATGCGTCAGCAAGGCAGCGGTCACATTGTGAATATGTCATCTACAGCAGGATTCGTGGGATTTGGGGGAAGCAGCCTCTACTGTGGTGCTAAATTTGCTCTGGAAGGCACATCTGAAGCCCTGGCTAAGGAGGTTGCATCTCTTGGAATTAAAGTCACTTTAATTGAACCTGGGGCATTTCGCACAGACTTCAACGGACGCTCGCTAGCAGCAGCCAAGCAATCTATTGATGCCTATGCTCCGGTGAGCAGGGCTTCATTGCAGTGGTTCAAAGAGATGGATGGTCAGCAACCTGGCAATCCATCAAAGGCGGCACAAGCCATCATTCAAGCTGTAGAAAGTCCTGATCCACCGATGCGACTGGCGTTAGGCACCGATGCCATGAGCCTGATTCAAGAAAAACTGGAATGGGTCAAAACGGATTTGGAGGCTTGGCAGCAGGTTACTGTAAGTACAGATTACACAGATAGTAATTACACAGATAGTAATTACACAGACTAGGTACGGGACAAAAGCTTGCAAAGAGTGAGTAGGAGAGGGTTTCATGAGAATTACCACATTCATCCACAAAACCCTCATGAATCAGATTACTCTAATTCAAAAA
>NZ_JACXWX010000024.1 GCF_014764505.1 Phormidium tenue FACHB-886 | reverse complement strand
TCGTTGAAGATTTCAAATCCAACATGAAGATCATCTTTGATCAGTTTTTGCCTCAGTGGAACTACACGGCTAAACCAGAATTACAGCTTATTTAATCCTCGATCCTAGGTGGGGTGCCCAATCAGTCGGACCAATCGACTCTACAGGCAATCGAGCAGCAACAGGCTGAATCAGACGACACCTCCAGCGATGAGCAAGAATTCTTGGCGTTCTACCGCAGCCAGATCAAGCTCTGCCTCGACCAAGCACTCCAGCAGGCGACCGACGATCGTTTCAACTATTTACAGCGCAAAAGCACCCAAACGGCTCAGAACTTTCTGCTTGCCCTCCAAATGCTTCACTGTCAAGGACAATCGATGACAGAGATTGCGCCCCAAATTGGGTTAAAAGCTCAATTTCAGGTGACTCGCTTGCTTAAGCTCAAAGAGTTTCGGGCAACCGTGCGATCGCGGCTCTTGCAGCTCCTGCGGGATCGCATTCAGCGCAAAGCTAAGCAGTATATTGAGCAGTATACTGATCCGGTTCAGCTTCAGGCAATGAATCAGCAAATAGAAGCCGTTCTAGAGGAGGAGGTTTCCGGTCTCCTGGAGTCGGCAGAAAGAGAAACAGCCGTTGCAAGACAGCGTCCCCTTGCCAGTTTATTTGCATGTCGGCTTTGTCATTATTTAGATATCAGGAACAATTAGAATAACCTACTATGATTTATCAACCTCCCGACTTTATTGATCTACTCGATTCAGAAGCATTATCAGATGAAAGCATTGAGTTATCTCTTGAGCAGGTCGATCGCGCCGCACGGCTAGCTCAATCCATACCCAAAGCAGATCAGTGGCAGGCGTATATTCATGCTTTGGCGCTGTTTGGGTTCAAACAATGGCTAGAAGAATGGGCATCTGATTTAGAGATAGATGACTCACACTGCTCGATTTGCCAGCCAAAAAGCAGCAATAGAATTGACGCAGTCTATAATCTAAAGATTAGGCATTTTAATATTTGCTTACTGGCAACCACAACATTAGCAGAAGTGGTAGTTGAAATTCCTCAATTTATTCCTGAGTCTCCTCATACTTATGTTCTCATAGAAGTTCACGAAGAACAGATGCAGGTGCAGCTTTATGGCTATCTGCGTCGCGATCGGCTGCTGGCATGGCAGCAATCATGCTCAACGGCTGAGAGGTTTTCAATCCCGCTAACCTGGTTCATTGCTGATCCCACAGCGCTCCTTTTGGAGCTGCGCTGCTTAGAGCCAGAATTGTTGCCTCAGCCGCCTGATCCTCAAGCTATTAGTGTTGGCTGTTGGTTAAGCGATCGCCTCGATAAAGCAGCTCAAACGTTGCGATGGATCCTCTTACCACCGTCTGTAATGCAGCATGCAAACATTGATGCTGCCTTCGCTCCTGCGCTGCGCTCTGCTTCCAACGAAATTAACGAGATAGTGTTTGCAGGAGTGGATATTCCGTCAGCCGCTAGAGGAGCCTATCAGGACTTGCAGCTAGGCACTGCAGCGCTGCGCCTCCATGCCTTCACCTGGGTTTTGTCTCCCACAGTTGAACACCTACAGTGGACATTACTAATCATCCTCGGCGCACAGCCCCAATCCCAGCTACCTGTCGGAATTCAGCTCCAAGTCCGAGATGAGAAGCAGCTTTTGTTTGAGCAGGCTTTAGAGGAAGAAACCACAGGGTCTTATCTCTATGCTCAAGTTGGTGGCGATCTAACCGATCAATTTTGGGTGACGATCGATCTACCCGATGGAGATGCTATTGCTTCTCCACCTTTTGTCTTCGGTCTGAACCCACAGTAGGTTTGAACAATGCGAATATCTAGTATGAAGTCTCTCATCAAGCTAGTTCCATTTACGGTTCTGCTATTATGCTGTTCTGACTTCCACCCATCTCGCTCGGCTGCCTCAGCGCTAGTCCCATCTGCATCAATTCAGATCGCTCAAACAGCTAATTCTTCGACTCCAGCGCCTCGCCGACCTCGGCGGCGATTGGGCGGACGGGGCGAAAGCGGTTTGTGTGTTGTAGCACCGGGGCTTTTGGAGCAGGAAAATGTCATCTGGAGCGATCGTCCCCTTTTCCTCTGGAAAATATCATCAGAGGCAGTAGCTATGCAGCGATTAGAAGTGATCGATCAAGACGGCAGAATTCTTTGGGACAAGCGCCTTGCTGCAGCCGATCAAAGCGCTGAGTATGAAGGGCAAGCGCTGCAGCCCAGTCAGTACTATCAGTGGCGGTTGGTCTGGACAATGCAAGGGACGCAAAATTCAGCAACCTATACTTTCCAGGTAATGGACACCGATCGCCGCGATCAAATTACCACGCAGCTGCAAGCACTGAACCGCCAACTGCAAGCCGCTGGAGCTAGCGCTGAGGCGATCGCCAACCAGCAGGCTGATGCCTTGCTCAACCAGCCAGAGTCGCTGTGGTCAGACGCGATTCAAACTCTTTACACTGTTAGAATGCCTTCAAGCACAACGGTGCAGACGATCCAAACCTGGGTCAATACTGCCTGTGGCGAATCACCTTCATCCAACTAAGCGCCACCCAATAGCGTTTTGTAGGATAAGTTCTCTCAGTCCTGAGCTGTGATAGGTAATCTCAAACTGCCAATCAGGTTTACTTGAAATATAACAACACAATGAAGACCATTGGACTTTTAGGTGGAACAAGTTGGCACTCAACTATTGAGTACTATCGCATTCTTAACCAGCTTGCTCAAGCCGAATTGGGTGGGTTTCACTCGGCTAATCTGCTATTGCGCAGCATTGACTACCACGATATTAAAAGCTGCTACTACGACCGCTGGAATGAGATTCTGCCGTTGCTCAAGAAAGAGATCCAGGACTTTGTTAATCTTGCTCCAGACTGTCTTTTGATTTGCAACAACACCCTGCATAAAGCATTCGATCAGATAGAAGCTGATTTGGATCTGCCAGTTCCAGTTTTTCATATCGTTGATGCCGTTGGGCGTACTGCCCAGCGTCGTGGATTGCAACGTTTGCTTCTTTTGGGCACACAGTTCACGATGGAGGATGGATTTTACCAACAGCGGTTGGTAGAACGGTTTAACCTTGAGATCGAAGTGCCAGATTTACGGGAACGAATTACAATTCAATCCATTCAGTTTCAACTAGCAAAAGGCGTTTTAGAACCAGAGTTTCAATCATATTTTGTAAATCTTATTCAGAGCTATTCCGCCGTGGATGCAGTTGTTTTAGCCTGTACTGAAATACCGCTTGCGATCGGTCAGGGCGACGTTGATATTACCCTCCTAAATCCAACTGAAGAGCAATGCAAAGAAGCTTTTGAGTTTGCTATCACTGATTTAACAGATACCTCAAAAGAAAATATATCCTAACAGCCTTAATCGTTTAGCAAAATCCGTTTTCACATGGCTACAGAAACACTAATAACCGATTGGAAGCAACGAGTTGAGGTTGTTCAAGGCGACATCACTCGACAAGATGTGGAGGCGATCGTCAATGCAGCGAATGAGTCGTTGCTAGGCGGTGGTGGAGTGGATGGTGCGATCCATCGAGCAGCCGGACCGCAGCTATTGAAGGAATGCCGAACATTAGGAGGCTGCCAGACAGGGCAAGCAAAAATCACGCAGGGCTATAACCTTTTGGCAAAGTGGGTCATTCATACGGTGGGGCCGATTTGGCAGGGTGGACAGCATCAGGAGGATGAATTACTAGCAAAGTGTTACCAGAATAGCCTCGCTTTGGCAGTACAGCACACCGTTCGGACGATCGCCTTTCCGGCGATCAGCACTGGGGTTTATGGGTACCCCCTCGATCGCGCCACTCAAATTGCCGTCACAGAGGTTAAGAACTTTCTCACCCAGAATTCTTCGATTGAGCAGGTCAGATTTGTATGCTTTGGAGATGCAGCTTATCGGTCCTATCTTGAGGTCCTGAACCGTCTGAAAAATTAAGGCGAACTGTTCTATCACATGCTGAAGTTGCTTGATCGCTTTGTGGATGGGGAACCCTAGATCTAGCCAATCCACTACTACTCGGTATGTTTAATAACCCCTTTGTTCGAGCGGCTGGTATCGTTGCTATCTGCTATGTACTTCTCCAAGCACTCGGTTGGGGGCTAAAGTCTCTTGCGGCAATCGCTGGCAGTTTTAGCGCTTGGATAAGGTTCATTCTTGTGCCACATGCATGGCAAATCGCGCTGGCTGCGGGTGTGGCTTACATGATTATCACGGCGCTGACCACTAGCCGCGATCGCTAATGAACCTCGAAGGATGCGCCTATGCGCAAAATTTCTCTAACTTCTCGCAAGACCTTGGTAACAGCAGCGGCACTGCAAGAATCAGCGTAGCCCAGGCTGCAAATATTCTTCTTGCAGCAGCTCTTTAACAACATAGATATCCAAATTTTCGCATTGTGCTGTATAGAGGAACTGTCCGCAGATGGGGCAATATAGCGTTCTCTCTGCTCTCTTGGATTCCGCTATGTCCGCTTCCTCAACTTTGAGCCGTTTTGTACATCGCGGACAAGTCAGTTCGCTAGAGCATGAGAAAGCAGACAGTTCTGGCATAGAAATGTCCTCTAAAGCTTGACTGGAGAAACGATCGGTAAAATGAACCTTTAGATCGGTCACGCTCATGCCATCCGAGAAAACCGTGACCGGGCCATCGCTAGACACAACAAATACGATCGCTTTGGCAAAATCATAGGAAAATCGTTGGGCAGAGGTGTGTCTGGTGCCAGCCTGCGCTTCAATCAGGCGCTTACTTGCCTCGGAATATTTGAGCTGGCTTCCTACCCCGATGGCTTTTGCCTGAGTATCTAAAATGGCTGCTCCATCGGTGTAGGTCAGCAGATGCCGCAGCACCGCAACCGAGCGATCGCTGCCAACCCTGGTATCGATCTCCTGCAGCATAAAGTTGGGGCGCATATTCTCCAGTTCTTCGGCACTGGGTTCTGCCAAACACCACACTAACGTCGCCCCAATTCTGCGAGGACTCAAATCATAAAAACAGAACTCCAGCAGGTCTTGCAATATTTCAGGATTTGCTTGGGGGACACAGCGGCAGATGTTTTGTAGAGCGCTGTTGATACAGGGTTTCTTTTGCCAGGTTCGATATTGGTGAATGAACAATCCTGCATCACAGAATAGCTTTGTCACCCCGCTGGTATCGGTAATGCAGATAGTGACATTCAGCTCTTGCTGAAGCTGAACGAGCTGAAGCTCAGTATAGGCAGCATACTGGGGCAAAAATACTCCTCGAAACTGTCCGTCTTTGAAGATCGAGAAGCTGTGACAGCCATCGGCAATTCGTCTGGCTTCAGGCAGGTGAATTAACAGCTTGTCGTGGGTCTTCTGAACAGGTGAAAAACACTTGCTCTCTGCAACAATGAAGCCGTAAGGTTCCAGCTTGCCCTCATGCACAACGGGACTCAAAGCATAACTCAGCTCAGCGAGAACGGCTGGATGCTCAATCAGTTCAGGAGCATCGGCGGCAATTCCATTTTGCGTGAGTTCATCGGCAAGGAAGGAGATCGGTGGCAGCATTGATAGCGCTTTGGGGTTAAACGGTAGGCACGGAGTAAAGCAAGGTTTTGGGGGTGTTGATTCAAATAAAATTGTACCTTGGTGCAAATTAGTATTACGCGCTTTACGCCCGATTGGAAACTGAATTCATCGGGATAGCCGTCGCGATCTCATTTGCTGCAGCATTGCGAGTGTGCCTGGAACCGTTGACTGGAGCGCTTCATGAATGGCATTAAGCTGAATTGGATCAGGGTGATGCGTCCATTCATTCATAAAAAACTTTTTGACCTCGATCGACAGCACACAGGCAGAGTTGGGAAAATGCTCGTGAATCCATTGGGCAAAATGTCCGCCTGCAAACTTAACGTTCTCCCGCACGTCTAGCTGCCGACCTAAAAAGTCAAACTGACGCAGATCTGCTAGCCAGCGATCGATCACAGGCTGCCAATAGTGCCGATCTAATGTCCCCGTTCCCAGATTGATCTCTGGGTTATCGGCATTGCTGGCCGCCGGGAAGTGCCGCCCCTGACGCTGATGGTTGTAGGTATGCAAATCTAAGATGACAAATTTCTCAAACTGTTGCTCTAAATGGCGACAGACCTGCTCTAATTCAGCATAGAAGGCATCATATTCTGCCAACGATCGAGCAATCAGCGCGTTGGGTAGCCCCTGCTTCCAGACTTGCAGTCCCCAAGCCTCCTCAGGACAGCGGTAGATCGCTTTATGACGCGGACGGTTTAGATCCACCTCGAAGCGCGATCGCAGCACAACCAAGCGAGTGTCCGTAACCCCCGTCCAACCCGCAGTAAAGGGATCTTCTTCACGGCGACGATCGCTCCAGTCTAGCGCCAGATGCGCAGCAACTTCCTCACGGATGTCGTGCCCGTCGTGGATAGCCGCTGCGATGATCGGCTGGCTGCCCTGCCGCCAGACCCAGAAGGGTTTTGGGGTAGAATGAACGATTTGCGGGTGAGTTGAGGTCTGCGTATAAGTCATTACTCGCTTGGCTGAAACTACAAATGATTGACTGCAGCTGTTCCCATTGGACAAAGGAACTGAATGCAGGTTCCCGGTTCTCAAGAGATTTGCAAGAGACTAAAAAGCCCTTCTGCTTTCTGTTTCAAGAAGTTAGCTTCGAGTTCATTTGGCTAATTTAACGAAGGTTGATGGGTCAGGAGAGAGCTGACCTGCGCCTCTAGCTGGTCGCAAGCGGCTCGGACAACACTCAACCCTTGTTCTCTAGAGAGTTCAGCGGTCGTTGGGGCAAACTGCTCCAAGAGGGCAGCTTCGGTAGTTTGATAGTTGCCGATCGTCGCCTGCAGTCCGTCTAAATAAGCAGAGGGAGCTGCATCCGACTCGCTAACAAACTGCAGCAAAGAGTCAAGATATAGTCTGACTTCCGGTCGCTTTACGCCTTCAGTTGCCGCAGCATAGAGCAGCTCGCCGTTGAGATAGTCAAATGTGGGAACAAGCAACTGCTGATCTTTGACCTCAAAAGTGTGGACTGCAGCGGGCTGCACCGTCAGCCCTTCTCGACGGACGCGATCGGCAGCCTGATAGACAAGCGTGGCAATTGCCAAGATCACCGCCGGGTAGTTGCCATCGGTCTGTCTCAGCTCAATTGTCCCATGTCCATTCAGCCGCACCGGGTTCCAGGCTGACTTCAACAAACTACCGCCTTCCTCCAAAAATAACCGACGTTCCACTCCTGCACGCTCCATCGCTGCTAGCCAAGCACAATAGCGGTCAAACTGCTGCTCAACCAGTTGCTCAACGCTATCTGCATAAGGGCGCAACGCACCTACTTGCGACAAGTTAGTGTAAACACCCTCCCAGCCAAATGTTGCATTACCGCGATAGTGAACCGTGCGGGCTGCCAATCCAAACACTTTTCCCTCAAAGAAGGGGCAGGCACGCGAGAGGGCAATCAAGGCAGCATCCATTGCTGTCGCCAAGTTGTATAAATTGACCACTTCGGCGCGGGCTTCTGGAGCAGTATTGTAGGCAACGCCCACGCGGGGATCGATCGTGCCCTCTGGCAAATCTAGGTGCAGATGGGTGCCGATGCAGCGTCCGGCATCAAGAAAGCGATCATAGCCTACGGTACGCGCCTGAATGTGATAATTTGGCTCATCTCGAATCACCGGAGACAAATGCAGCGGGTACTGTGAGAGGGGATAAAGCCGCAGATCCAAAGCTGCTGCCACCTCTAGCATTAGCTGTAAATTCGTGAGATAGTCATTTGCCAGTTCCGAAATGCTGTAGGCTGGGGCAGAATTGATTTCTACCATGCTTTTAACGAACTCTGGAGCAAAATGCTCGGGGCTACACTCTCTTTTCTTAGCGAGACTGTAGCAACCCTGCAATAGTTCATCGGCGCGATTAGCAATGTTGCCTTCGGCATCGACGAGAAAAAATTCCTGCTCTAGCCCAATCCGCCGCCTTGCATTACTCATGTTCATCAATTCTGTCTACTGGAACTGTCCTAGCCTCAATGCTACAACGGTTCAGCCAAACGCTGAGTTGTTCCGTAGTTTGATTGATTTGAGCCGCAAAGCACGTCTATCCATTGAAGGAAAGTAGCAGTGATGTCAGGGATCGCAGACAGTGGCTACCAGCGTGTTAGTGAGGAGCAGGTTCTAAGAGCTTTGCTACCATTTCTAACAGCTTATGTTCAATGTAAGGCTTGGTGATGTAGGCAGTTGCTCCCAGCTGAGAAGCCAGCAGGCGATGTTTTTCGCTGCTTCGGGAAGTCAAGATAATAATGGGTAAGTCTGCCAAAGCAGGGTTACGTTGACAGCAGCTTAGGAACTCAAACCCGTTCATTCGGGGCATCTCTAGATCGCAGATCACAAGCTGAATGTCTGATTGCTGCTGCAGTTGCTCTAGCGCTTCGTGACCATCTTTAGCCTGCAGCACTTGATAACCCACCTTTTGCAGCGCCAGAGCCAGCGTTTGACGTGCCGTAATGGAGTCTTCCACAATCAAAATGGCTGGGCTGAGGCTTGCCTGGAGGGGAAAGTCGGGTGACATGACCAGAGCCGTTTGGTTCTGAGCAGGTAGCTGCTGATGCAAAGTGGCTGAGAGCATTGGTACTGTTTCAGCGGGTGAGTGGGTGGCAGCAGTGGGGCTAGAATCGCTATTGCGCTGTGGTTCAAATACTTTTTGCTGAAGCAGCTCGGCTGCAGCGATCACTAGAGTAAGCTGCCCATCTGCCAGGATGCTAGCCCCCTGGATATAGCTGGGTAATTCCATTGCCGTTCCTAGCGGGCGAATGACTAGCTCTTGTTCCCCTGCTAGCTGGTCTACCTCTAAACCCACTAGCCCATAGGAGCAGCGAATCAGAATAATGTATCTGGGCTGGGTATGAGAAGGCGCAGGCGTTTGGGAAGGATGGGAAGTTGATGAGCGATAGGTCAGGATTTCTGACAGGGAGTAGATCGGCACAAGCTGCTCCGCTGAATCCTTGCCCCAGCGCAAGACTTTGCCGCTCTCTCGCTCACGGATCTGATGGGATTGTGGAACGAGAATCTGCTCAACTGCATCCGTCAGGAAGGCATAAGATTGGGAATTAGCTTGACAGATCAGCAACTTAGTAATTACCAGGTCTAGAGGAATTTGCAGGATAAAGGTTGTGCCCTGGTGGAGTTTTGAATGGACAGTAATCGAGGCTTCAAGCGCCTTTAGCTGGCTCCGAACTACATCCAAGCCGATACCTCTTCCAGAAAGTGTGTTGACTTGCGCTGCTGTAGAAAAACCTGGCTCAAAAAGGAGATCGGTTAGCTGAGATTGACTCAAACTACTTGCTTGAACTGGTGGAATGAGCTGAGCTTCTATCGCTCTTTGCCGGATTCGCTCAAAATCTAACCCTTCCCCATCATCTCGCACTTTGATCGTCAGATACCGGCTTTGGTGGTAGGCACAAATCTTCAATTGCCCTTTCTCTGGTTTCTGCCGCTGTTGACGAAGCTCTACAGGTTCAATGCCATGATCAAACGCATTGCGAACTAGATGCAAAAGTGGCTCATACAGACGCTCAGCAACCACCTTATCTACCAAAACTTCTGTGCCTTGCAAGGTCAGGGAAACTGGCTTATTGTGCAACGTTTCTAATTGCTGCAAAACAGAAGGAAAGCGGTTCAAGATCTCACCCAAAGCTAGCATCCGGGCATCGATCAGCGCATTTCGGGCATTGGATAGCAATAAACGCTGTTTCTCCAAGGTTTGGCTACTCTGACGAGCAAACAAATCAGCCGCCTCAGCCGCCTCCGATAGCTGCACTGTATCATCTAGCAGCGATTGAATGAATAAATGCGAATCATTGTAGCGATCTAACTCTAGAACATCAAAATCTTTTCTTTCTGTAAGTGCTGGAGTATAAGCATTTATCTCTTTAGGTTTTTCTTCAGATTTTTGCTGTTTCAGGTGCCACTGTTCTGAAGGAATAGAGGAATAAATAGGATATTCATAGAGGTGGTTAAGCTGTTGCTGATGCCGTTTTAATCGCTTGAGCAGCGATCGAATCTCAGCCTGTAATTGCTCATGCTGAAGAAGCTGATAGTTCTGATTAGTCAACAGTTCTCCAATAGAGTAACTGAGATACTTTAAATCTTCTACATTCACCCGCACCATCTTTTGCGAAGCGGTTTTTTCTGGAAGCAGCGGTGGAAGCGTAGAAGATTGCCGTGGCAGCGGCAGCGGTTGAATTGTGGCTTCTGGTTCGTCTGGAGCCAAGGTAGCAAGGCGGGTGGTCAGGGTTGTTGCGTCAGGCTCCGAATGCTCCTCTAAATCAGAATTTGCAGCCACACCAGAAGCAGACAGCTGTGGCGGGCTGTCTGAGGCAACATATCCTCCCCAGATACTTTCCAGCAGATGAGGGACAGGCTCCTCCAAGGGCGGCTCATGCCCAGAAGATTGGGGAGGATGCTGAAACCTGCCTGCAGCGGCTGGCGGCACTTCAAGCTCATCGTCGGGTTCATCAGCAATAAACTGCCAAAACCGATTAAAGAATTTGCGGAACCCACCAGATTCTCTAGAGTGGCTCGTAGCAAGCGCTGATGAATTGGCTGATACTTCTGTGATCTCCCGTTCTTCAGGCATAGACTCCGCTCCTGTCCATTCGCCGGAGCGTTGAATCTTGGATGCAGCGTGATTGTAGCCTGCCAAGTGCTGCAGTTTTTGAGAGGGTTGTCCTCCTTGAGTGCGATCGCCAGCCAATACAGCCGCCTGCCCTGCCCGAAGGTCTGATAATGCACAACGGGCAACCGTTACTACTTGTTCGGGGTGATTGTCTAGCGCCATGATTGCAGCTTGGGCAATTGTGCCAAACCCCGGTAGATTTAGAGATTCTGCCAGTCCAAAAAACACTTCAGCCTGAGTTCTGAGGACGGCTGCCATCGTTTGAGGTTGAGCACTGTCGATCGCAGTAGCAATCTGGTCTAACCGTTGAGCCACCCCAACTTCAAACATAGACTGCACGACGTCGAAGCCCAAGTCTGCCGAGGTCGGAAGATGAGCTTCCTGCCCCATCCAGTCTCCAAGTTTCTCATGCAGTTGGGCAAACACCGTAGCAGCTCGATCAAGAATCTCGCTGTTGCTAATGGGCTCATTGGTCAACTCAGTGGCTAACGCCAGAGAAAGACAGTCATAACCCTCGAAAAGTAAAGCCTCCACGTCCGAGTCGATAAATACACCAGGCTGGTAAAGCGCCTTGAAGATATCCTCAAGCGCATGAGCAATAACGGCGATCGTTTCTAACTCAACGCTAGCAGCCGCACCTTTGAGGGTATGAGTAACCCGCATTAAGCTGTGGATGTTGTTGAGGCTGAAGTCCTCCCGAAGATTGAGCAACCCTTGTTCTAGGGTTTGCAGCAGCTCGGTTGCCTCTTGAAGAAAATAAGGATAGGTTTGCTCACGGATTTTTGGATCGATGCTCATGGGAAGTAGCTTCCAAATGACAGAATCGAGATGCGTTGCCTGCAGCAAAAGGTTCGCCTAACAACGATTATTCGACCTTGAACTGGTTTGCTCTCAGCTGCAGATCTTGGGCCATTGCCAGTAACTCCTTGAAAGACATTGACATTGCCGTGGAGTCTTCCGAGGTTTTACCTGCGATCGCTGCAACTTCAGCCGCTGTGTGCTGCATCCGCTGGAATTCTTGAATTTGCTCTTGCGTTGCCTGAGTAATACCTGTAACAAACTGGCTGATTTGGGCAGTCGCTTCAACAATCGCATTTAAATTGCGGTGCGCTTCAGTTACTACAGTTGTACCTGAGGCAACTTGCTGAATTCCCATTTCCATCGCGACAGAAACCTCAGCCGTATTTGACTGAATCTCCTGGACAAACTCCTCAATTTCAGTTGCAGCATTAGCAGACTGACGCGCCAGCGATCGCACTTCATCTGCCACAACGATAAAACCACGCCCGTACTCACCTGCTCTCGTTGCCTCAATCGAAGCATTGAGCGCGAGCAGTTGGGTTTGAGTGGTAAAGTTACTAATCAGATTGACTACTTTGGAAATCTTCTGGGAAGATTCGCTCAATCGCTTAAGCCGCTTATTGGTTTCTGCGACGGTTTCTCGAATGTTTTGCATCTCATTCACCGTGCGATCGATTGCTGCATCTCCCAGCATCACTACTTGATTTGTCTGCTGAATTGCTGCTTCTACTTTCCAGGCATTCGTTTCCACTGCTTCAGTAGCATGAGTCACCACTTGAATTTGCTGTAGAAGCTGGTTGAGTGTCTCAAGCTGGTGTTGCGCCTGTGCCGCCAAACTTACAATCGAAGAATCACTGGCTTGAGAGATTTGAGTAACTTGACTGGATGCAATCTGCATTCGCGTTACGATCTGCCGCAGGCTGCCCAGCGTGTTATTGAAAGCATCTGCAATAGTACCCACTTGCGTATCTGTGAGTGGAGCGCGAACCGTTAGATCGCCTTTAAGAGCAGGGCGCACCGACAGAAGTAATTGAATCACTTCCTGCTCCAGTTTTTCTTTGGCTCTCTTATCCTGCTGAGCTACTTTTGCCAGCTGTTCTGATTTCTGCTGCAGTTGCTCAATTAGCTCTCCCTGCTGGATAGCAACGTTGAGCTGGGCAGCAATTTGTTTGGCGAATTCAACCTCTACGGGTTGCCATTCTCGTGGACCGCTGCACTGATGGATGCAAAATAGCCCCCAAAGCTCATTTCCTTTCATCAGTGGCACAACTAAATTTCCTCGAACCTGAAAGCGAGATAGGATCTCGATGTAACACTCGGCTAAGCCAGCCTGATAAATGTCTGCAACTGCCCAAGTCCGTCCCCTACGATACATTTCGGCATGGCGCTCGCCAAAGCAGTGGTCATCAACCTCAACCCCTAACGCTGAAGTATAGCCAGGCCGCACATCTTCAGATACGGTTCGCCCAATGTTATAGTTTGACCCCGTCTTAAATCGAAATACAGCAACGCGATCGGTGTCGAGGAAGTTGCGAATTTCTCTAGCTGTAATTTGAAACGCCTTTTGCAAATCAAGCGCCTGACGAATCCGCTCAACAATCTTATTCACCAAATGCTCTTGCTCAGCCGCTTTTGCCAATCTTTCAGATTGCTGCTGCAGCTGTTCTAGGTAATCAATCTGCTGCATGGATGCACCTACTTGTACGCCGATCTGCGACATAGCGCTGATTTCAGCCTCTGTCCAGGAACGTGCATCACCATTCTGGTAAGCACCCAGCAAGCCCCAAAGTTTACCTCCCTTGTATATAGGTGCCATGATATAGGCTTTAACATTATGGTCTTCTAAAATCTCGATTTCCCGATCTGAGTGCCTAACGGTATAAACGTTTTTCACAACCCAGATTTCGCGATTGGCGTATCGACCTCCATACTCGCTGGGCAGCTCCAATATTCTGTTCCAGATCGCACTAACCTCAGCGGCTTCCCAAGAGTCGTACCCCTTAGGAGTCGATTCAGCGACCCATTCGGCTTTTCCATCTGCAACTCGATACAGCGTCACCCGATCGCATTTCAGCAGCTGCCGGACGGAGCGATTAGTGACAGAAAAGAGGTTCTCCAAATCTTGGGACTGAAGAATCCTGGGCACGATCTGAGCAACGGCATGATCAACCTGAGCTGCTTTCGACATCTGAGCAGATTGTGTCTGCAGCTGGGACAAGTAAGTCGCTCCCTGTAGAGATGTCCCCAGCTGACGACCAATGTTGCTAAGTAGAGCGATGTCGCTCTCTAGCCAGTGACGCGGTCCGCTATGCTGAAAAGCACTCAGCAAGCCCCAAAGCTTCTCCCCTTGTTTAATGGCAACAATCAAGAATGATGCCACACCAAAATATTCAAGTGTAGCGATGTGGCAGTCACTCAAATTGCCAGTGTAGATATCATCCAGGACATATACTTCCCCGTTGCGAAATCTTCCTCCCTTGTGCTCCTGGATATAGGTATCTTCCCAAGCGCTACCGACCAACGGAGGAAAACCGCCTGCTTCAGATTCATATACAAAATCGCCAAAGTAGTCTGGGCGGAACTTGTAAATTGCCACGCGCTCTACATTCAGGAGCTGCCGGACTTCATTCACAGCCGTTTGGCAGGCTGTATCAATGTAGGATGCGTTGCTAATCTTGTCGATGATGCTTGGCAGCTCTTGTCTATTCTGCTCTGCTTTAATCTTCTCTGCAGCTAGCTCTGCTTTTTCCAGGGCTTCCCCCAAATGACGGCTGACCTGGGTCAGAAATTTCACTTCGTCCTCTTCCCACTGCCGAGGGCTGCTGTGCTGATAGGCACACAGAACGCCCCAGAGCTGCTGCCCTTGGAAAATAGGAGCGATCGCACAGGCTGTGATTTCAAAGCGCTCTAGAATATCCACATGGCAATCGCTCAGCTCCATCCCGTAGCCCACTTTATGAACGACGAAAGGACGCTGATCGGCAAATCGCCCGCCTTGATGCTCTCGAATATAAGTATCCTCCCAAGCAACCCCTACCATTCTCGTCCAGTTGCCTGTTTGAGATTCAGCAATAAAATCACCCTTGTAGTCCGGACGGAACTTGCAGATTGCTACATGCTCCACATTGAGAAACCGCCGGACTTCTTGAGCGGTTGTCTGAGCGATCGTTGTAGTGTCTGACGTTTGACGAGTCCGCTCCAGAAGCCGCGCAAAGGCTTGCCGTTCGCCGCGAAAGCTCAACGTCTGTAGGCTAAGCCTCAGCTCAGCCGTAATCTGATGCAGCAAAAGAATTTCTGCTTCATGCCACTGCCTCGCCTGGGAGCATTGCTGTACCACAAGCAAACCCCACGCTCGACCCCGGACAAAAATAGGTAAGCTCAAACTAGCTTTGACCTGGAACGCTTCTAGCAGATGAGATTGATGAGGAGACAGCGATTTGTGCACCCCATCCAGTATGATAATGTGCTGCTGCTGATAATCTATCGCCCGCTTTGCCCCAAATGCGATCGCAGCCAGAGATTCTCCAAAACTAGGCGTATAGCCATCCGTGACAGATTCAGCGACAACAATTCCCTGAACTTCTGTCTCAAACCGATAAATTAATGCCCGCTCCACTCCTAGCGCTTGATGAACTTCGGTCACTGCCATCTGGGTTAAGGTGTCAATCTCTTGTACCTGCCGCATCTGGCGAGTCACCTTAAATAGCCACTGCAGATCAACTCTGCCCTCACCTGTAGCGGATGT
Source organism: Phormidium tenue FACHB-886 (assembly GCF_014764505.1). Lineage (GTDB taxonomy): Bacteria > Cyanobacteriota > Cyanobacteriia > Elainellales > Elainellaceae > FACHB-886. Next base: position 68,138 of record NZ_JACXWX010000024.1, on the reverse strand, counting down.
TGAATAGCGATCGTTTCGGTTGAGGAGCTCACGATGGGAGTCTTCAGGATGGGTGATTGGCTTGGATGGGTCAAGCTGTTGCATAGCTGGATTTTCCATAGTTAGTGGTATTTCTTGTCTGGCTAGACTGTCTTAACGCTGGTTCAACATTTTCAATAGGCAGAGGAATGCAGCTGGAATCCTTCAGCTATCGCTTTGTTCTCTCTGCCAAAGATTAGATTGCGCGATCGCACCCATATCTAGAACAGGATCACCACTCGTGGGTACAACACCCAACACAAACGGCAACAGATTGGGTGGAAACAAGTTGACTACAGTGGGCTGGAGGTTTTGCAGATCGTGTAACTCAATCTCGTGAACCTGCGACACCACAAAGCCTAGACACTGCTGCTCCCCCTGAATCACAATTCCATAAGGAGGTGCAACTCCCTGCTTTTGCTGGGGGATAGGGGGATAGCCAAATAAAGCATTAAAGTCTATCAGCCAAAGTATTTCTCCCCGCCAGTTGTAAATACCCAAAACACAGCTAGGCAGATCTGGAATCGGCAGAACTTCTGCCATGTTCAGTCTGAGGATCTCTACAATTTGAGCTAGCGGCAAGAGGGCATTATCTTGATGATCAAGCGCGAACCGGAGCAATCGATGCTCTGTTTCTGAAGGCATTGCGGCTGAGGAGAATGCACCTAAGCCGGCTGCTAATGACGTTGAGTTCAGTGACATTATCCGCCTCTTTCTGCAACGGCAGTGAGCCGCAGAACAGTGTTTGTCAGCTCTCGCTGATCAACTGGTTTAGGGAGATAGGCATCGGCTCCCAGCATAGATCCCCAGAGTTTATCGGCTTCAGTTCCCTTAGTTGAACAGATCACAATAGGAATCCGCTGAGTGCTGATGTTGGTCTTCAAATTGTGGCAAAACTCAAATCCGCTTTGTCCCGGTAGGATCACATCGAGAAGTACTAAGTCTGGTTTCTTAATCTCAAGTTTGGCATAAGCTTCTTCACAGCTTGTTGCACTTATCACTGCAAAACCTATTTGTTTGAGGTAACGGGTCATTACCTCAGTGTCTGTCAAGCTATCTTCAACTAGGAGAATAGTAGTCATACAATGCATGTCCTATCTCTATACCAGTTTTTGCTGAATCCATTACACAGGGAACAAGCCAAACCTCTTAAAAGTTGAATTTAGCCTGCACCAATTAAACGTTAGCGTTTTAAAAATAGGTTCATACAGCCTGTCTGTAGGGTAGATGCCGCCGCAAAACTTTTAGTACTTTTTCTAAAGTGATGGGTTTAGCAATGAAGCCTGATGAGCCCACCAGCTTTGCGCGTACCCGATCGATGATTCCGTCGCTGCTAGTCACAATAATGACAGGCGTATTTTTGAAAGCTGAAGCACGACGGATCTGAGTACAAATTTCATAGCCGTTGGTATTAGGCATCACCAAGTCTAAGAAGATTAAGCTGGGTTTTAGCTCTAGTAAGATAGGCAATGCTTGTAGCGGCTCTTGAATGTTGATGAATCGATAGTCTGCTTGGCTAAGAACATGATTCATGGTTAGGGCATCAAACTGGCTATCGTCGATGTAGGCGATCAACGGACGATCGGTCGAGGCTGAAACTGGATGATTAGGCGAAGCAACTGTGTTTTTCTGAGGCGAAGGGGTAGCGATCTGGACTGAATCAAGCAGATCCCCAACTTCAATTAACCCAATCATTCGCCTGTGAATGTAAGGTTTAATGGACTGGATAAGGTGCAGTGGACTCTTCCTGAGCTTGACAGCTAAATCCCGCAGCGTACGTTCACCATCTAGCAGCAAAGTCAGGTTGTTGTAGATGTTAGCTGGAGCCTGTAGCCTTAATTCTTCTGGTTCCCAAACTACAGGCGCAAGGTTCGGGGAAATGTGTACCAAGCTCGCTTGCTGCCAATCAGTCCAGAGCTGCTCTGCCTGTTGCCAGACTTGATCAACTGGAATAGAAACTAATGTTGAGTCTATGGAATCTCGAAAATTTTGAGTAACCTGCCGGTAGACTAGCTGCACTTCAGTACGAGGACGAAGTTCGTTCCCATACTGAATGCTTTGAATAATATCGAACAGAATTTCAGAGATTTGCCCTGCGACAACAGCTATCATTTGCTCTTGAGAAACTTTTCCTTGTCTTACCAGTTTCGCCAAAGAGAAATAGTCGTCCGGAATGCGACTATAGCTATGAGGGGTTGAATCAATGGATAGCTGTGGACAGTACTGAGACAACTGTCTATACCAACGGCGGCTCGGATGAATGTTGCTAGCGCCCCACGTCAAGAACCCACGATGAAAGAACAAGCTCGATTGGCGGACTTGCTGACCGTGGATATTTAGATCTAGCCTCCCGTTGAATGGAATTTTGCTGCAAATCTGAAGCTGCTTGCTTAAACCAGCAACAGTGCTTATCTTATCAACCATGATTGGAGGACCAACCGAACTCACAGAGGATGGAGTCAACATTTAGTCAAAGCTTTAAACTATCAACGAGATCTTCAGGGTGACTAAGAAACTTCAAGCAAAAATTTGCCCCGAACTGAAGGTTCAGGAAGCAGATGCAGCACATTCATTCTTCTGAAACATTCTCCTAAAAGTCACTTTAAGAGTAATTTCAGCTGTAGTATAAACAGGTTGCTGTTTATACCATAGAGTAACCCTTGATGCAGCCCTCCAGAGAACTTCCGAGGTATCAACGGTTCTGCCCGAAAAGCCAATGCAAGGAACTAGATGCCAGAACTAGAACAGAATACTCACCCAGAAGCATTCCGCCAGGGATTTAATTTTATAGTTAGTCAAAGTTGGTAGATGTCGTTGCTCAAACTATCAGCAGGCGCGAACCATTACCATCCTGAGAGGAGTCTAGCCTCCGAAAGGCAACCGCATGAACTAAAAACTTTAAAGATCTTAGAAAGTTTTGTAGAACTTTGACACCCACTATATTTATTCTTCTTGGTAGTTTAACGGAACCGCTGTGCGGCTCTCTTGCACCTCAACAACACCAGAAAGTTAATCTCACTTTGATAACAAATCTTAGCTCTTCGTTAACTTACTGTCTTCAGTATGTTGCAAAAGTTTTCAGAATGGTGCGCTAGCATCAAAAAATGTTCGTTGCGATTATGTTCTGAGTAAAGCAATTGAGATACAGGTTTGACTATTGTTTGCAGATTGGCAACTTTGGAGTTGAGGTAGCACAATTGCAGCGGTATGTTCTTGATGAGCTGAAAAGCCGGTAGATTCGGCTTTCAGAGTAGAAGCGTTTTGAGTCTTTAGGCTTTGACTTAGGCTCTGACTATCGTTATTCCGCGATCGCACTCGCTTACCCAACTACGGTTAGTTACTTAACTTAATGCTTAATGTTTTTATCAGTAGAACTGTTGCATAAGGCGATTGGGAAGGCAAGGTTGGGGATACCAACTCACAATTTCCCACGGGCTCGCACTTTAAATACCGTCAAGCATAGCCTTACGCACATACGTTAAGGCAAACCTTTTAGAGGACAAACCTTTTATACAAAAGGAACCTTAATCCAGACGCGTAGCGCCATAAATGCCGTCAAGCGGCTGAAGTGAATCACGCAACTTAAACTCGATCGAGCAGTCGATGCGGCTCTGGCGGCAACTCTACCTGTATCGGAGCGCCCGGCCGCACCTCACCGCTGACTAATACTACGCTCATCACCCCTGCTTTGCGGATCAAATTGCCCTGATCGTCCTTATGCAACACGGCTGCCATTAGTCCTTTCTGGAGGGTGTTGAGCTGAACGCAAGGATTACGTAATCCAGTAAGGGAAATCACAGCCTCTGTGCCTAGATGGAGCTGCGTACCCACAGGCAAGCTGAGCAAATCAACACCCCGCGTTGTAATATTTTCTCCCATCTCTCCAGCACCAATGGAAAATCCTTTAGCACGAAGTTCATCATGCAGCTCAGCATGAATTAGGTGAACTTGGCGCAGATTCGGCTGGCTCGGATCAACAGCTACCCGCGAGCGGTGCTTCACCGTAACGCCCATATGCGCATCACCCTCTACTCCCAGCCCTGCAAGCAGTCGGATGCTTGTCTGCTCATGCTTCTTCATCCTGTGAGACGGACTCTTATGCACCGCTTCAATAATTCCATCCATGCTGTGGCTTGTTACTTAAGCTATAGGACTAGGGATCGATATTCATTACCGAGCAATATTTTCTCATGAGATTTGAGGATGAGCGATCGCAGCACTATCTATCTCAGCGCCCGAATTGCAGACGCTGATCGACTTGCCGCCATATAATATCGTTACCTATAGCGCTGGAGATTCAGATAGTCACATGGTTCAAGAATGGCAACAGAATGAATTTGTGATTAGCACGGATATCAACCGGCTCGATCTCGATACAGTCCACCAGTTTCTAGCTAACTCCTACTGGGCAGAGGGTTTACCCTTTGAGGTGTTGGAGCGAGCAATTCAGCACTCGCTTGTGTTTGGGCTGTATAAACAGCACCAACAAGTTGGCTTTGCTCGCGTCGTCACAGATTATGCAACCTTTGCCTACCTGTCTGATGTATTTGTTTTAGAGACTTGGCGCGGACAGGGACTAGGCAAATGGTTGATTGAGACGATCGTGGCTCATCCGGAACTACAAGGACTGCGCCGCTGGCTATTGGCAACCAAAGATGCCCATGAGTTTTATCAACCGTTTGGCTTTCAGGCACTAAAAAACCCCGATCGATTTATGGAACAATGGGAGTCAGATATTTACAAGCGGTGAAACCTCCACAGCTCGCGGTCTCTAATTCTTCTTCGGTTCAGCCCCTTCGATTGCGGTAGGCGGGGAAGCGATCGCCCCACCGATCTTGATTTCAAGCTAAAAGCTCTACTGGATCGCCCGCTTTGACTGTACCTTCGACCAGCACAGCGCCATATACTCCTGCATAGCCGTCATGGGACTGGGCAACGTGCTTGATGATTTTAGGGTTAGCCTCAGAGGTGTCTGGATCTAGGGTAATCATTTTGCATCTGGGATCACGCTCCAGCACACTAATCTCCAGGCGATCGCCAATCTTCAAGCGGCTTCCAACAAGCTCATTCTCGTAAAGCGGCGGTTTGTCGTTATTCCAGGTGATATAAAAGTTGGCTCGAAACCGTCGTTTATCAATTTCCAGTCCCAGTTCATCGCTCAGACGATCGCATGTCTGCAGTGAGAAGAGGGAAAGTGGACGGCAATCGTACTGGCTTCTTTGAGTGAAATGTAGCTGGAGTGTATCGTTGTGGGTTAATGCTTTCAGATGAGCTAGAAACTCTTCGCTGCTAATATCATAGGTTTGTCCATCTGGTGTTTCAACCTCAGCTGCAAACTGACTTGCATTGGGGTAAAGAGGATTCACGCCAGGTGCCAAACTTTGTGCAACCGTTAGCTGTTCAGGTTTTAGAGTAGTGCTGTAGTGCTTGTATCGGGGTTTATATTGCAACAGGCTTTCCTGCTCGCGGGCGGTGTGCCAGGGAAATCCTGGGTTACCTTGCTCATTGATCAGCCCATAGAAGCGATCGCCCATAAGACCCGAAAAGGCAACAAAGACTTCATCTAGCTGTTCACCGCCCATGCTTTTGACAGGATATCGCCAAATGCTCTCGATTACCCCAATACTCATTTCAGTATCCTCGCTCGCTGCAGATAGGTTTCTGGGAGGGAATACAGCCGTAATCCCCTACAACCTGACTAGGTTAGCCGAATGGGTGCAGGGGCTTTGTAACAAAGAAGTCTGTTCGTCAGAGAAAATTCATTGGGTTTAGAGCTACTTTGACTGAACCAGGGAGGCGCAAAAGACGCTCCCGTTTTTCCTGCCGTAGATGGATTGCAGCGCCAGCAATTCTGGCATTCACTAGAAGATCCTGGCAGATTCGCCGAAATCGTTCTCTGGCGGATAATCTCTGCTGTAGAGGTAAATATGGTAGAGCAAATTCAGGTGGGGCTGATCGGCTACGGCATGGCTGGGCGAGTGTTTCATGCACCCGTTATCACTGCCATTCCCCAATTGAAGTTAACCAAGGTGGTGGAACGGCACGGGAGCACCGCTCGTCAGCGCTATCCCTGGGTTGAAGGGGTACAAGTTGATGCACTGCTCGACGACCCAGCTATCCAGCTAGTGGTGATTGCTACCCCCAACTCGTCACACTTTGATTTAGCACAACAAGCTCTAGCAGCCGATAAGCACGTGGTAGTGGACAAGCCCTTCACCCTCACTTCAGAGCAAGCCCAGCTGCTGCTTGATTTGGCGCACCAAAAAAACAAAATTCTCAGCGTCCATCACAATCGCAGATGGGATGGAGACTTTCAAACCGTCAAAGCGCTGATAGAAGCTGGGCATCTCGGTCAACTAGTAGAATACGAAGCCCATTACGATCGCTTCAGACCTGCTCTCAAATCAGGTGCATGGCGAGAGGAGGCGGGTCTGGGCAGTGGTATTCTCTTTGACCTCGGCTCTCATCTGATTGACCAGGCACAAGTTCTATTTGGTTTACCAGAAGCGATCACAGCAGATATCCGGGTTCAGCGCCAGGGTGGGAAAGCGGCTGATTCTTTCGAGGTTGTGCTGCATTATGACAAGCTGAGAGTGACGCTCAAAGCAGGAATGTTGGTCAGAGAGTTAGGTCCACACTTCATTCTGCACGGAACGGCAGGGTCTTTTGTGAAGTACGGTATGGATCTGCAGGAAGAGGCGCTCAAGAATGGGCGATCGCCTGCTGAGCCAGACTGGGGGGTAGAGCCACCAGAACAGTGGGGAGTGCTGAATACGCAGATTGGAGACTTACATTTTCACGGCAAGATCGAGACGGCGAGGGGCTGTTATCAGGCTTACTACGAGAACGTTTATCAGGCGATTGCTGATGGAGCAGAACTGGCAGTGAAGCCGGAAGAGGCAAGAAACACGATGCGTTTGATCGAGTTAGCAATGGCGAGTAACGAGCAGAAGCGGACTGTTCTTTACGAAAACTAGAGGGTTGACGAAAACTAGGGGGTTGACGAAAACTAGGGGTTTTCGCTCAAGGTTGCCTTCCTCTGGACGTGCACAGGTGTGGCTGAAGAAGTTCAGACTGGAAACTTCTACCTTATGAAACGTCTGCAAGCAGAGAGCAAATGTGCCGCCGCAGGAGATAGCGTTGCTGGTCTGGATGAAACTGTTCAGGACTGATGACGCATCCCGTGCCGATCCCATCTACAAGGGCTATCAAAGCATTTGCTTCCAGCGTTAAGTTAATGTCATCTCGCATCAGCTTTGCCATTTGTAAATCAGCTAACTCCTGGCAAATGATCTGCCGTAGGGAATCGTAGCGTTTGCGATGTTCTTCAATCAGTTTTTCGCGTCCAATTGCGTATCCCAAAAATGCAATCCAAATTTGCCAGCCTTGCAGCCCACTGGGTTCAAGGGGCAGCGCCGCAAAAATTATCTGTTCTAACCGCTCAATCCCAGCTTCTCCTTTGGCAGAAACTTTCATATCTCTGAATAGATTTTCAAATACTCGTTCCAACGCGAACAGCATGAGTTCATCCTTGTCCCGGAAATAATGGGTGACAACACCTGTCGTAGAGCCGAGCTCTTGAGCAATCGCCCGCATGCTAGCGCGATCTAGTCCTTCACGAATAATTACGCGCCATGCTGCCTCAGTGACTTCAAGCCGACGATCGCTGAAATGAGTTGTTTTCATGACGCTGCAAGGAGATTTATAACCTGCTAAACCTGTTGACAGCCTATCACAACAGTTGTTATCTTTTTGCATAACAACTGTTGTGATCTTCTCCTGTAGTGAAGGTACTATGACTCAAACATTTTGGTCTGCTTGGGCGCTATTAGGGCTATCTGCAGTTGGGACTTGTGCTGGCAATTTGCTCCTCAAGCAAGCCAATTTGGTGTTATCCAGCCCGGGCTCATTTCCTGTTGTGACATCCCCTTGGTTCATAGGTGCGATCGCTTGCTATATCTTTGACCTGATTCTCTTTACTCAAGCCCTGCAGCATCTACCTGTGTCAGCGGCGGTTCCAGTAGTTTCAGGAATTCGGATTGCGGCGGCTGCGATCCTTGCTGAAGTGTTCTTTGGAGAACAGTTCACCTTAAACCAAGTATTTGCATCCAGCTTGATTACCGCCGGCATTGTAATCATGTCGTGCCCTTAGAGGAGCATTAACCATGAGGAGCATTAACCATGAGGAGCATTAACTATGACGCTTGAACTATTTTGCGCTTCAGGTTCGCTGTGTTCTCAAAAAGTAAAGCTGGTTCTGGCTGAGAAAAATCTCGAATGGAAAAGCCATTTGCTCAACCTCTTCACATTTGATAACCTGCAGCCGAACTATATTCGTCTCAATCCTAGAGGCGTAGTTCCGACCTTACTTCATGACGATCGAGTCATTACTGATTCAGCGGTGATCGTTCGATACCTCGATGAACACTTTCCGCATCCTAGATTGATTCCTATTGAGCCAACGGTACAGGAAAAAATAGACAATTGGATCAATTTGCAAAACCGATTTCCAATGCGGGAGATAATGTATGGAAACTATAAAGGAGTTGGGGGTTTCGTATTGCGGCGATCGGTTCAAATCAAAGAAAAACTTCTCCTGAGGCTAATACAAACGAATTCTGAATTGAAAGAATACTATACCGCTAAGCTGAAAGATGTAAAGCAGTGGAATCGCACCGTTCAAGACACCAATGAGATTGCAAATCTCAATGCAAAAATTGCACCTATGCTGGATCAGCTAGAAACTCAATTAAACCAGACAGACTGGCTATGCGGGACTGGCTATTCCCTGGCTGATACCGTATGGACTGCTGTTCTAAACCGATTAGATGAACTGAAATTCAATTATCTGTGGGAAGGCAATACACGTCCTGCCCTCAGCTCCTATCTCAACCGGCTTAAAGCTCGTCCTAGCTTTAAGACAGCAATTCAGGATGATGAAATGCCCCTGCCAATGCTTCTGGCTGGCTTACGGAGAGTCTTTCTAGGGTTCTGATAGCCGCCGAAAATTCTGATTCGGGAGGTGCAACTTTGGGACAACTATAGAACAAAACAGAAGACAAAGCTAAAAGAGGGGCTGAGTAAGCAGCCGGGCAGCACAATAGCTTTAGCCGGATTACGAATCGAGCAGTTTCGGATGGCGCTGAGGCAGAATTTGTACGACCATAACGGCTTCCCTACAAGGATGGGTGTTTCTAAGCTCGGTTACTCCTAATCTTAAAATACTCCTTTGCTCTCAACGTCCTATGTACCTCGTCACCACGAAAGCCGATCGCCTTCCCGCCGACCACCAAATCATTATGGTGGACGGCACTGTTCCAGATTGGGAAGCTAAGCCGGGAGATCTGCACTGGGATCATCACCGTCCCAATGGAGCCGATGTGCAGATAGATGAAATTCCCGCACCGCAGAACGCAACGCTGCTTGAGGAACTGCTTGAGGAACAGTCTAACGATCGCCCCCCCTGCTTTGTCACTACTATGGTGGATGCCGATGCCTGCTGCGCAGCGGCTTGGGTACAGCTGCCACATGAAGTGCTGACAGCAGAAACAATAGCCAAATTTAAGGCGATCGCTTGGGATTGCGATCATCTTATGGTTCCTGACGATTTGAAGCAATATGCAGAGTTTGCCGCCAAGGCAGTTGTTGCTTTAAAAGATTCCAGCGAAGGCATTGCGGCTGATCTAGGTTTACCGCACGAACGCAAAGAGTGGGCAGAGAAACACTGGGAAGCCTATTCTTCGGAAGCCTTTCGACGAGGAACCGAGTGGCTAATTGAGGCTGCAAAAGGTAATTGTCCCTATCCGGGTGAGTCGGGGGAAGCAGATGATTACTGGCAGCAGATTGAGGCAGATGCCCAGATGTTGATTGACGAAAACCGTATTCGATTGATTGCAACGGAGCGGGGAGATATTGCAGTTTGCGATCAAACCAGCACTAGCCACGGAATCGATCCGCGATCGTTCTACCATGCGATTCCCAGGATGCACAATTCATCTGCATCCTACCTCCGCCCAGAGGCGCTCACAATTCGAGACCACCGCGCCGGAGGCACTCAATACACACTTGGCAGTATTCCCCTCCACCCAGAGCAACGCAATCTTGACTACACCCAGGGGACGTTTGATTGCCTCACCCAAGCCGAGCAAGCCAAAGACCCAGAGGCGGGCAGCTGGGGCGGCAGACGTACGGTAGGGGGTTCTCCCTGGAATACTCCCTCTCACCTGACGGCAGAAGAGATTGTTGCCCTGCTGAACTAGTATCAGGGGCACCACCTGCTCACGAGTTGATCGTTCACGAGTTGATAGAGATCGTCAGCCTGTGATCAAGAAACGAGCCGGTGGTGGCAATTAGACTGGGAAAAACTGGGCTGGTTTTCGCATTGCATTTCTGGTGATTCCCTGCTATACACTATTGAAATTAGGCATCATTCAAACAATTATTCAAACAGGTTACGCTTGCTCTGCAACCTGGGTCTTGCCAATTCACCCGCAGCTAGAGTCTGCTAAAAGCGTATGACCCGCAATCAGGAGAATCAAAAGTGGTCATCACCGGATTGTTCCATGTTGCAATCAAAACAAACGATCTAGAGGCAACCGTTCGCTTCTACACAGAGATTTTGGGATTGCGGCAAGTAGCCCGCCCCAACTTTGGTTTTCCTGGAGCCTGGTTAGCCTGTTCAACACCCATTGGCGAATCAATTTTTCATATCTATGCTGGAGGCGCAGCGCTCGGCGCGGAGGGATATGCACCCACTGGCACTGCGGCGATCGATCACATCTCCCTCACTGCCACAGGCTATCATCAGTTTCGTCGCCGCTTTCAGCAGGCAGGCATCGCTTGGCGAGAATTTGTTGTACCAGGAACTACACTCTGGCAGCTCTTTGTGTATGATCCGAACGGCGTTCAGCTAGAGTTGACTTTTGAAGGCACAGCAGAGGAAGCTCCGCTGCCCGATATGTCACCCGGCAGGGCTTATGCGGCTGGCACAAATTTCTATGAGCCTGAGGCTTATGCCAATTTCAAGGTGCCATCCTCGTAGTTTGGAAGTGATGGTTTGGGTTACCCATTATGCGAACCAACTGATGAATCTATTAAAACTACTAGAATGAAACGATCGCCTCTACTGCGAGTGGTTGTGGTTGGAGCTGGGGTAGTCGGAACCCTAATCCTTCAGCGCCTCAGAGACCTTTCCGATGATGTTGAGATCATTTGCATTGAGAAAGGAGCAAAATCCTATGAAGCAGGTACGGGGTTAAACATTGCCCCAAATGCCATTAAAACCCTGTCTAAATTTCTGCCAGCCCTTGCAGCAGCATTGCAGCAGCCCGACGTGAGTTTGCCCTGGCTATCCTGGACAGCCGGGCTGACGGATGGAACGGTGATCATGGATCTGCCGCTATCTCAGGTGGCCAGTCACCCTGGTATTCGTATTCGCTGGTCTATGCTGTATCGGCAGCTGCGAACTGGTTTAGATCCGTGGATTCGTTACAACACGATCGCCACCGAGATGGGATATGACTTCGCCCATCCCAACCGCCCGCTTTATCTGGTCACTCAAAATCAACTCACTGGTGAATCAGAGCGATTCGATCAGATCGATTTAATTCTTGCTTGCGATGGACGCTATTCGCAGGTTCGGCAAACTTTCTTTGGCGGTACGCCACAGCCAGATCATCTGGGGGTTTGCATTTATCGGGTGCTTGTCCCCAATCGAGCAGATCAGTTAATTGGCGATTACCAGCAGTGGTTCCATGCGGGGACACGGCTCCTCACCTTTGCCATTCCAGGTCAAGCCGTCTACATTGCTGGTTCACTGCCCCTCGGAAGCGATCAAGTCATTCCAGACGAAGCAAAAACAGCCCGTTTTTTGCAGCAGCGATACCAATCACCCCGTGGGTACAGTGAAGTTTGCCAATTTCTTGTGGACTCTATTTGCGACAATCTTGACCAGGTTCATTGGGCAAGAGTTCAAGAGATCCCAACGGTCTTTAATGATGCAGGCGGGCATGTCCTTTGCTTAGGAGATAGTGCTCATGCCATGTTTCCCACGCTGGCTCAGGGTGCAACCCAAGCGTTTGAGGATGGTTGTCTAGCGGGCGATCGCCTCTTGCATGCGGTAATAGAGGCACAGGAGCGACAGACAGCCCTCAACATTCCTCAGTTGACTGCACAAATTGCCCATGAACGCCAAGCCCGCATTGAATTCGTTAAACAGTTCTCTAGAGAAGCTAGCGATTCTCTCCTCGCCGGCTCAGAGCCGATCGCTGAACTAAAAGCAAAAACTCAGCCCGCCTTCCTGAGGCAGCTCACCCAGCTTTACCAAGATGTTCCCGCACCGTTGCCTGAGGTGCTCTGAGGTGCTCTGAGGTGTTGCGTCGGGGTGCTGCCCAGAAGTTTTGCTGGACCAGGTACAAGACTGGCTTGATGATTGATCTACTTTAGGGATGAAGGCTGCCGTCCGCCTAGGCGCTGCGTTTGCGGTTCAGGGAGGACGTTGAGTGAAATTGTTGTATACCCTCCCCGCTTTTGCTCAATGAGTAGGAAACGATAAAAGTTTGCCAGTCCTTCAATCAAACCTGCATTGCGGAGAGTTCCAGAATCGACTGGGGTGAAGCCAATCTCTTCGACAAGCTGCATTACTGTGTGTTTGGCTGCTGGGTCGTTGCCCGCTATAAAGACCGATACATTATGCTCTCTCAGTGGCTCAGGCGCAAGCTCAAAGACTTCCATGGGAATAGTGTTGAATGCTTTCACGACATGAGCCATTGGAGCTTGCTCTGCTAGTGTTTCAGCCAGAGATTTGACGATCGGCGGGTAGTTGAAATCGTTTGGGATATCAAAATTATTGGGATCGATCAAAATCTTGCCGGCTAGCAGATCAGTCGAAGAAAACACATTCGCCGGATTAATGCCGCGCACCGTGTAGAGCAAAACCTCCCCAAAAGCAGCCGCCTGATCATTTGTCCCGCCTTGCGTGCCTTTCCCCGCAAAGGCAGCCACCGCTTGCCCTTTCTCAGCGGTTCGCCCCCCAAAGAACACTTCATGTCCCTGCTCCGCCCACAACATGCCGAGCGATCGCCCCATATTGCCACTGCCAATAACGCCAATCTTCATGGTGAATCTCTTAATAAACAGACAGGTCTGTATCGCTTAGCTTCATATAAACAGACAGGTCTGTAGCTTGTCAAGGCTAAAATAGAAAATGATCTAGCCCTCCGGAGATTGGCATGCCCAGACCTCAGACCGACGCAAGAGATCGCATTCTTGCTGTAGCCGACGACCTGTTTTATCAGGACTGTGTTCGCGCGATCGGTATTGACACGATTATTGCTAAATCGGAGGTGGCAAAAACAACTTTATACCGTTATTTCCCATCCAAGGATGATCTGGTCGTTGCTTACCTAGAAGGGCGCAACCAGCGTTTCTGGCAGCTATTTGAGGAAGCGGTGAACTTGTATGCTGGTAATCCTAAGCAGCAGTTGCTGGCGATCTTTGCCTGGCTAGATGAAATGATCGCTGATCCAGAAAATTGCGGCTGCCCATTCCTAATTACTGCTACAGAATTTCCAGAAACAAACTACCCAGGACATCAAGTGGCGATCGCCCACAAGCAGAAAATGCGCGATCGGTTGACAGAGCTTGCTGATTTGGCAGGGATAGAGCAAGCCGAAGAACTCAGTGCAGCTCTGCTGATGCTGGCGGATGGCGCGTTTGCAGAACGTCGGCTATTCCAAAAACATGATAATGGAGTGAGGCTAGAAAAAGCGGCTGCAAAGATGATCCAGGCTTACGGGTCGAATTGAAAGCGATCAGGCAGACAAAAGGTGGGAGCAATAAACTGCGATCTATGGTGACCTGTCCAATTGCAGAAGCTATTACAAGAGCGGTTACAAATATTGTGGCTAGAAGGGGCTGTGTTGCAGATTGCCTAAGTGACGGGCTTGCTTCATTGGTATGGGTTAAACGCTCGATCCAAGGTTCTCTTCAATGAATCGCGCTTGAGAAGAGCTGTTCTCTTGAGTATCTTCATTAACTTATCTTTATCAATCATCTTCATCGTTTCAGTTCTTTCCTATCTTCTTCTCTCTATGCTGAGGGTTTTGAAGTCGATCATAGGCTTCACCATAAAACTGCTTCAACTTTTATCAATAGGATGCATGTGAGCATAACTTTCGTTATATTGCAAGCACAACGAAAGTTATGCTCACATGCGTAGCTCTCGTTATGTAAAGCTATGGCGTAAGATCAAACACACTATTTTTCAAACTTGCTTAATAAATTAGTTTATGAAGTAATGATGAAGTTTTTCCACGCTGCTTGCAAGATTCCGAATAGTTTCTAAGAATTGCTACAAGGGTGAACTCCATATCCCAAGTAATCAACTAGCTAATAATTTAAGAAAAAGGTTTCAAGTCCAGAGAGCGGCTGTCTTGCAGTACTTGGGTTTGCCGCTAATTCTCTCTTGGCAGACTTATTTCAGTTGAATATCTGAATTTAGGCTCAGAGCTTCCCCTAAACTCTGAAAATTGGCAAAAGGGTATCTATCGCTACATTAGACGTTCTGTCGAGCATAACCTTCCTCACTCCATCACCAAACTTTTTTGCTATCCGCACTTAAAGCAGCGTTCGGCTGTGCTATGAGTTCAAGCTGCGGGCAAACGTTTTGGTTTTGGTGTGAATTAACACCGTCAGTCTTAAAAACTCATGATGCCACGCCAGTCTCTAGCCCCCCTTGTGTTGATCGCAAGTTTGATTTTTCCAGTTAGCTGTAGCTCGTCTCCTGAGGTTTCGACCGGCTTCACTGCCTCTGATAAAGAGGCGATCGTCCTTACAGATGTTGATTTCGATCCTGATTCTCTGGTGCCTGAAACCCAGCCAGTTGCCGATTACCTAGGCAAGAATCTGGGCGCAGCAGGAATTACCACAGGCAAAGTAGAAATTGCTCCGGATTCTGAAACTGCCGCAGAATGGCTTGCTTCTGGTAAAACCGATCTTTACTTCGACAGCGTCTATCCGATTATGAAAGTGATGGAGCGATCGGGGGGAACACCCATTCTGCGACGTTGGAAAGATGGTGTGTCAGAGTACAACACATTGTTTGTGGCGCGGCGCGATAGCGGTATCACTGCTCTAGCAGATCTTAAAGGCAAGATGATTGCGCTCGAAGACCCTGATTCTAGCTCCGGGTTTATGTTCCCAATGGTGGAAATGCTAAGCGCCAATATGAAGCCGGTCAAAAAGGCTGAACCAAATCACCCAGTTGCAGAGGATGAAGTAGGCTATATCTTCTCAGGTGAAGACGAAACTACAGCCGAGTGGATTCTCGATGGCAAAGTGGCGGTTGGCACTGTTGACAATGAAGCTTTCAAAGAGATTCCCGAAGCCGAACGAGAACAGCTTGTTGTCATCGCCGAGACAGATTTCTATCCCAGACAGGTAGTTCTGGCTGCCCCTGATATCACACCAGAGCAGGCTAACGCCATTAAAGCAGTGATGCTTGCAATGGATGAATCTGAGAAAGGACAAGCGGCTCTGGCAGAGTTTAGTGAAACCGCTCAGTTTGATGAATTTCCTGACGGAGCACTGTCTCGTCTGCAAGATCAGTATGAGACGCTGCAGAACTATCTGCAGAAATAGCCGCAATGAAGCTTTAATCATTGCTCCAGCTCCCTTAACTTCGAGTGGTAATCGGTTCATGCAAAATATGCAAGGAAAAATCATTTTCTAAGAACGTTTTCTTGTGATACCCAACCGTATCTGCATGATATTTTTGGCGATGAGATTGCCAATCACTCGGCTCCAGCTATTTTAAAGTTGATGTGTTCATGCCTAAGCGAGTTTTTTTCAGCAACAAAAATCAGCAACATTCTTCCCAGACTGACTCTGATGTATCGCTGTTGCCTCAAACAAGCCTTGATCAGGCAAATATCCAATCGAATCAGCAGTATTCTGCGCTTGATAGACCTGCGATCGAATCCACAGAGGTACAGCCTCAGAATCTCAAACAGAACGGGGTTTCCCTGCGCGTTCAACTGCTGCGAACCGTGCTGCCGGTGGTGTTGATACCGTTGATGCTTGCCAGTGCGGTTGGCTATCGCGTGGTGCAACAGCGGACTGAAGAACGCATTCAGCGGCAGCTAGAAGACCAAGCGCTGCTTGCCAGCGAGGGAA
The DNA here is from genome assembly GCF_014764505.1 of Phormidium tenue FACHB-886. Classification (GTDB taxonomy): domain Bacteria; phylum Cyanobacteriota; class Cyanobacteriia; order Elainellales; family Elainellaceae; genus FACHB-886. The sequence continues at coordinate 51,947 of NZ_JACXWX010000024.1, read as the reverse complement.
CAATTGCCGTTCTTGAAGAACTGTTAGCCATTCCTAAAACCATTGCCACCAATCCTCTAGTGGTCAACGAGGCATTGGCAGGCGGAAAGCAGGCAGAATTAGCCGGACTCGATAAGCTACCGATTGAGCAGGTTGAAGCGCAATATCAAGATACAAAACTTTTGCGCACCCATCGCAGCCTCAACAGCTATCTCATGGAAACGATCGAAACAGCGGAGATTGCTGAGCTGTTGATTACCGAGCGGCATGGATTTAACGTTGCTTACAGTGGATCAACCACTGATTTTGTTCAGCGGGATGAAGCATGGTGGCAAGCAGGCAAAAATGACGGAGAGTGGATTGGACCCCCTGATTTTGACTTTGCTGCGAAGGGGTTTACGATCGAGGTTGTTCAACAAATTCGTCATTGGAATACTGGTGAGTTTTTGGGCGTGGTTAGGGCAGTTCTGCCGACTCGCAAATTCGGTCTTTTGGCAAAGTCCATCCAGCGCACGGGCATTCACGGTTCTCAGCGCGTTCAGCTAATTGATGCTGTGGAGTCAAGCGTGATTGATACCTTCTCTGCTGAAGGATTTCGACGCGATCGTTATGTGATTGGCGGTGAAGCCATTGAGCAACTCGCTGCCGTTTTTGTTCAAAATCGCGGCGAACGAACCTATCCGACAGAAGCCGTGAACAAGCTCATGAGCCAATATTCGCTGCAGAATTTGGCGGTGAATCGCTTAGAAGATGGCTCTCTAACGGCTTCATTTGTGCACCAAGATAGACAGTACAAACTGGTTACCATTCCTCGAACCAATTGGGTGGCTATTTCTTCAATAGAAGTTGAGGAAATTTCTACTGCTGGTCGGGATTTGCTAATCTTGTTTGGAGTAACAGCGCTTTTGTTGGGCGTTGTCACAACTGGGTTAATTTTGTGGCTGTCCAACCAGCTCTCTCGCCCAATTTGGAACTTGGCAGGCACGGCAAAACAGGTGGCAGACGGCGATTTCAACGTGGTTGCTGACCCATCCGGAACAACTGAAACCCAAACGCTTGCTCAAACCTTTAATAAACTTCTGGTTCAAATGCGGGGACTGCTGCAACAGCAGGAAACTGAAACCCGTAAAGCTCAAGTGTTTGCACAAATTACAGGCTCTGCTGCTCAGGATTTCCAAGCGCTTCAAACCATCTTTACTACTGCATTAGACAATGTACGCGATGTTCTTGAACTCGATCGCATTATTTTATATCAAGTAAAATCTGCAGGGATTGGCACGATCAAAGCTGCATCCGTTGCGCCGGAGTTTCCCTACGCTGTTGATTCCCTTCTAGAGGCAGCGTGGATCTCGCCAGAACTTCTAGAAGCCTGTAAACAAAGGCAGGTTGTGCCGATCTGCAATGTCTTTGATTCAACTCTGCTTGACGAGCAGTTTCTGGCAGACCTACAGGTGAAAGCAAGTCTGGTAGTTCCAGTCTTTAGCGACAATGGACTGTTTGGACTGCTAGCTGCACATGACTGTCAATCGGTTCATGACTGGCAGGCATTTGAAATCAACTGTTTACTGCAGTTGGCAGCTCAACTTAAGTTAGCGATCGATCGCGTCACCTCGCTTGAACAAATTCAGGAAGCTCGCTGCACGGCAGAAGCGCTGCTTGAAGAGCAGCGTCGGCAAAAAGAAGAACAACATCAAAAAACTGAGCATCTACAACAGCAGGTTTCTGCCCTCATCAGCGATATTGAAGGGGTTGCTCAAGGCGATCTGACCGTCCGCGCTGACGCAAATGGTGAAATTGCAGACGTTGCAAACTTTTTCAATTTCACGATTGAACGGCTGCAGAAGTTAGTAACCCAGGTAAAACAGTCTGCCCATCAGGTTAACGACGCACTCAAGCAAAATGAAGAAGCGATCGTTCAGCTTGCAAATGAAGCCCATCAGCAGGCAGAAGAAACGACGCAAACGCTGGAGTCAATCGAGCAGATGACCGTCTCGATGCAGGCAGTGGCTGGCAGTGCTCAACAGGCGGCTGAAGTTGCCCATATGGTTTCTACTACCGCTCAGCAGGGTGGGGCAAGGATGAATCTGACCAGCCAAAAGATCCTGGATCTGCAGGCAACCATTACAACAACTGCACAAAAAGTAGAAAAGCTGGGTAAATCTTCCCAAAATATATCGCAAGTGAACGTTCTAATCCGCGAGATAGCAAGCGAAATTAGTTCACTCTTTGATAATGCTACTGAGGCATCGAGTGAAGAGCGGCGTAACTTTACTTTTATTGCAGTTAAAGTTGGAAAACTGACAACCAGTACTGACACAGCAACGCGCTCTATTGAAACCTTATTGGACACTATTCAGCAAGAAGCAAAGCAAGTGAATGAGGCAATGGAGCAAGTTCTCGTGGAAATGGTGGATGGAGCACAGCTTGTCCGAGAAACAGAAGAAAGTTTGGCGCAAATGCTGAATGTATCTGAGCAGATTGACGATCTGGCACAGTCAATTTCTGATGCAACTGCGTCTCAGGTGCATACTTCTCAGACAATTGCCCAATTCATGCAGCAGATCGCGCACCTGTCCGAGCGCACCTCAAATTTCTCTCACCAGCTCTCCGAGGCGCTTAATCAAACGGTGATCGTTGCTCAAGAGCTACAGTCTTCTGTCAGCACGTTCAACGTGATGGCTAAGCCTTAGTGCGAACGCCTCTAGAGCGCTTTGTATTGAAACAGAACCAAATTATTTATTGAGAGCCGCTGAGTGCGGCTTTCAATAAATAATTTAGGACTCCGTGAATATCACTTTAGTATACTTAGCTTTATTAAAAATTCTTCTAGTGGAGTTCTAGCCATGAATCATTCTTCATCTCCTCAATGGAGCTGGCTGCTTCTGCAAAAGGTGCCATTACGCCTTGTTCTAGTAGTTCCCTTTGTGCTGCAAATTTTTGCAGCCGTCGGGCTTGTAGGCTATCTTTCATTCCGCAACGGGCAGAAAGCAGTAGATAATCTAGCAGGTCAGCTGCAGAGCAACATTGTTGAGCGTATTGACCTCAAGCTGCAAACGTATCTTTCTCTACCTCACAAAATTACTCAAAATAATCTAGACAACATTAACTTAGGGCTACTAAACCCCCGCAATCTTGATTCTTGGCAGCCCTATCTTCTGCGACAACTACGGGTGAATGAGTCTGTCAGCATCATTGCCCTTGGTAATCAACAAAAAGAATATGTCTCAGTCGGTAGAATTGACCAAGGTCAATTCTTTGTGGGTGAATCAAACGCTGCTAACAACTTTACCTTTACCCGGTACAACACAGATGAACAAGGACAGCGCACCACCTTGTTTGACTCCTCCCCCAACTATGACCCGTCGAAACGTCCTTGGTATGAAGCCGCCGTCAAAGCAGAAGAAGCAACTTGGGCTGCTCCTTTTCCGCACATCACTGAACCAACGCTGCTACTGTCTGCAGTACGCCCCGTTTACGGCAGAGGAAATTTGCTGGGCGTGCTGATGGTGAATTTGCGAACTTCGGACATCAGTGATTTTTTGCAAACGCTCAAGATTGGTAAAAGTGGACAGACTTTTATCATGGAGCGAAATGGAGCGTTGATCGCCACCTCTACAGCCGAGCAAACCTTTCGGCGAGACGAGAGCAACAAGGTGCAACGAATTCAAGCGGATAATAGCAGTAGCCCTCTCATCCGGGCGGCAGCTCTCCATATCAACGATCGCTTTAGTGACTTGACTCAAATTCAAGCTGAACAAAACTTGGAGTTTGACTTTAACGGTAACAAACAGTATCTGTTGGTATTTCCGCTACGGGATGACAAAGGATTGGATTGGCTCATTGGAATTGTGGTGCCGCAATCTGATTTTATGGAGCAAATCAATGCCAACACGCGCACAACTATTCTGCTGTGTTTAGGTGCTCTAGGGCTAGCGACGATCTTAGGAATTTTCACTGCTCGCCAAATTACGCATCCTATTCTTCGCTTAAATGAAGCATTTAAGACAATGGCTAGTGGTAAGCTCGATCAGCAGGTAGAAATTCGAGGGGTGATCGAAGTAGAAGAGCTGGCGCAATCTTTTAACCAAATTGCACCACAACTCAGCAACTCCTTCAACCGACTGGAAGAAACTAATGAAATTTTGGAGCAAACTAATCAGGAACTCGAACAGCGAGTAGAAGAGCGAACCATTGAAGTACAGCATGCGAAGGAAGCTGCCGAACTAGAGAAAAATATATTACAGAAACGAGCGATCGAACTGCTGCAGGACGTGGCTCCGATTCGCGAGGGAGATCTAACTATCCAGGCTAAGGTTACAGCCGATGTGATTGGCACTATTGCTGACTCTTACAACATCACAGTTAGCAGCCTACGAACGATCGTAACTCAAATTCAAGCGGCGGCTCAACGGGTAGCCCAAGCAACCAGCCTAAATGAAGGATCGGTACAAGAACTGCTTGCTGGTGCCTCAGAGCAGGCATCGGAAATTAAACAAGCTATGCAGCAAATTGAACGCATGGCTGAGACTGTTCATAGTTTAAGGGCTAGTGCGAGGAGCGCTGCGATGGCTGTAGAACAGGCAGTTGCAACGGCAGAGGAAGGAGATATCGCTATGAACCGAACTGTTGAAGGAATTCAAGCTATCCGAACGACAGTTGCACAAACGGCAAAGAAAGTAAAAAACTTAGGCGAATCTTCTGAGAGAATTTCTACGGTAGTTGAATTAATCAATAAGTTTGCCAATCAAACCAACCTGCTTGCACTCAACGCCTCGCTCGAAGCATCAAGAGCTGGAGAACAAGGGAAGGGCTTTGTGGTGATTGCTCATGAGGTACGAGCTTTAGCAGAACAATCCTCTCAAGCTACCAGTGAAATTGGCAGCTTGGTCAGCCGCATTCAATCTGAGATACATGAAGTGACCGCAGCAATGGAATTTGGAACTCAACAAGTTGTCACTGGCGTTGAGTTAGTAGATGAAACCCGCCAAAGCTTGAACAAAATCACAGCGCTAAGTACCCAAATTAATGAAGTAGTTGCTACGATCTCCCAAGCTACAGTCTTGCAATCGCAAGTTTCAGAAACCGTAACTGAAACCATGAAAGACATGGCAGCGATCGCCACTAAAACGACAACCGAAGCCGAGCATGTCTCATTAGCATTTGAGCAATTACGTCAAGTTGTGCAAAAACTACAGGCGGATACGAGCCAATTTAAAGTGGAACGTTCTTAGAAATAAAGACTGAACCAAATTCAGCTCCTTCTCCTCTCCTAGCTAAGCATTGCCGAAGCTAAGCGTTGCCGAAGCTAAGCATTGCCGAAGCGATCGCGATCGTGCCGTTCGTCAAAATTCAGGATTGGACCTTTGGGTACAATGCGATTGGGATTGATTTCGGTCATGCTCATGTAATAGCCGCGCTTAATGTAGTTTAGATTGCACGTCGCTTTGAATTCAGGACGCTGATAAAGATCTTTTAGATAATTCCAGAGATTTGGATAGTCTAAAATTCGCTGCAGATTGCACTTAAAGTGACCGTAATACACTGAATCGAAGCGATACAGCGTGACAAACATACAGATATCTGCTTCAGTGAGCTGATTTCCACACAAATAGCGCTGCTGGCTCAGAATAGCTTCCCAGTGATCTAAACTCTCGAACAATTCAGTTACTACATCTTCATAAGCTGATTGCGAAGTTGCGAAACCAGCGCGATACACACCAACGTTGATTGGTAGGTAAATAGCATCGATTGTTTCATCGATCTTCTGTTGGAGGTTGCGGGGGTATAGATCTATTTTTTGCGTTGCCAATTCGGCAAACTCTACGTCAAGCATTCGCATGATTTCGCGAGATTCGTTGTTGACGATCGTTTGAGTCTGCTTATCCCATAACACGGGAACTGTGACTCGTCCCGTGTATTTAGGGTCAGCTTTCATATAGATCTCTTGCAAGTATTGGGTGCGATCCATTGAGCTGGAAATGGCTTCTCGTGCTTCAGAAAAGGCCCATCCTTTACTACCCAGAATCGGATCGGCAATAGAAACTGAGATCGCATTATTCAAGCCTTTGAGTTCTCGCATAATTAAAGTACGATGCGCCCAAGGACATCCCAAAGAAGTGTAGAGATGATAGCGTCCTATTTCTGCCTTGAACTCGCTAGATCCATCAGCGGTTACGCGATTCCGAAAGGTTGTTGGTATCTCTTTGAACTTGCCGCTGGGATCTGATTTGTTTCCATCGGTCGTCCATTTGCCTTCGATCATCATTCCTGGTGACATGGTCTCTCCTAATCCTAACGGTTTGTGTATTTATCGCCTAACTGTGTTCCAATAATTGAAAAATAGCAATATCCTCAATAAATTTCATTTGATCGCTTCTAACTGATTCAAGAAAGTCACTAAAGGCTGTAAACCATTCGTAGCTGATTCCTACTCATCTAGCATAAGAAATATAGCCAGGTTCGCCAGCCGGAAATAGTCAGATCAAATGTCAGAAAAGATCGGGTATCCCTGGTTTATTTCAACTAAACAGAGAGAACCCAGGATTGTAAAGATTTTGCAATATTTATCGCCCTTGCTTTTGCATTCATGAGCAAGCTTTTCCTTGATTTGAGCGAGAAGCAGTGCTGGTGCAGGCATTGCTACTATCTGAGCTGGCTAAGGACGTCCGCTTTCGCTTGCGGTCTAAACGACGTCAATCAATTCAAGATGCTCTCAGTTCGCTTAGAGGCGATCTTGACTTAGCCAAAGTAGTTCAGGCAGTTATTGGACATCTTGTGACTGCAGAAATCTAGAAGATTTAGAGCGTTAGCCTTAAAGAAATGCGGCTACATCCTGAGCTTTTATGTGGTGTGCCGCACGCAGCACACCACATAAATCTAGTACCTTACGCGGTTGGAGATCGCTATATTACGCCCTTCAGTTTGAGGTATTGCAAGAGCATGATTGTCTTTCCATCAACAATCTCACCAGTGTCTATCATCTCCAGGGCTTTCTCAAACGGAAGCTCAAGCACACCGATATCTTCGCCATCAGCGACTACACCGCCTCCAGCCCCCGCTCGATCCTTCGGCTCGTACTCCCCGATGAAGAAGAATAGCTTTTCTGTGACAGAGCCAGGACTCATAAATGCTTCAAAGACTTTTCTAATGGTTTTAATTCTATAGCCCGTTTCTTCCTCCGTCTCCTGTTTGATACAGGTTTCTGGGTCAGCCTGCTCTAACAGCCCAGCACAGGCTTCAATCAGCATTCCAGGGTGACCATTTACATAAGCTGGATAGCGAAATTGACGGGTGAGGATGACTGTTTTCTGTAGCTTGTTGTATAGCAAAATAGTTGCGCCGTTTCCACGATCGTAGGTTTCACGGCTCATTGTTTGCCATGTGCCATCCGCCCGTTGGTAGTCAAAAGTTGTTTTCTTCAAAATATACCAATCATCAGAGAGCGTTTCTACGTTCTTGATGCGGATTCGGTTGCTCATATCCATCTCATGTACATCCTTTGAATATAGATGAGTACATCTTCGAGGATAAATCAAGATAGCGCTTTCAGGAGATTTCATAGGTCTTGCTAGTTGGCTCCTGTCCTCGGAAGGAATTCCTGAAGTACCCATGCTCTTTACAGCAAACGGCTACTGTGTCCCTTTCTGTAATGATTTTCTCGATAGCGCCGAACCGCAGTCTACTGTCTAGCGATCGATAAGAGTACCTAACCAGAGCGATAGATTGATAATTACGGATAGGATAGGAGTTCTCTAATAAGGCAACAGTATCTAGTCACAACACTTGATCCAGAACTGCAATGTACTGATTCAAGGCTCAGTAATAATTTTCATATTAGGGTGGAGGGCGGTAGTTCATCTCAACAATGCTTTCTTTGAGGTTAGAGAAACTATCCTAAATTTATACAGAACAATGTACAAAACACTGTGAAATATCGCAGTTTTTATATAGATAGCACAGACTCTATTAAAGTAGAGAGGAAAGTTGTGCTAGAAGTGTTTGATCTTGCAGAGAAACGCTTTCCCCAAAAAGAAACTTTGATTAGTAAGTTTCAAGCTCAGCAGTAACAACCGTTAACCGTTCAGGTAAATCAGGATGAAATTGGTTTCATACATTGGCGGAATTCTACTTGCCTTAGTTGCTTTAGTTGTGTTTTCTAGTACAGTCACAGTCAACTCAGGAGAAGTCGGGGTTAAATCTACATTTGGAAAAGTAAATGCTCAAGCATTGCCACCTGGGTTACATCTCGTTACCCCATTTATCAGTTCTGTCTCTACGATCTCTACCCGATTGATTGCGAGACCTGAAGAGTTCACCTCTTTAACCAACGACAGCCAGCGGGTAAAGATCACAGCAACAGCTACACTCTCTATCAGTCCTGATCAGGCTCCTGTGGCTTTTGCTGCAGTAGCTCGTACAAGCAATGAGATTGTAGATAAGGTTGTGCAACCTGTCCTGCTGGCGGCTGTCAAGCAAGTGGCTTCCAAGTATCCCATCACTTACATCATCGAGAATCAGCAGCAGGTTGCTGATGAGATCTCTAGTGTGGTCACAGAAGATTTGTCCAGCAAATCCTTCATTGACTTTCAAAGGTTTGATGTAACAGGTTTTGAATTAGACAGCAATGTGCAGGAAGCAATTGAAGGTCGGCAGATTGCCAAGCAAGAGCTAGAGCGTAAGAGAACAGAGCTGGAGACGGCTAAGATCGAAGCTCAGCGCTTAGATATTCTAGATGGTTCTCTAACTCCAGCTATCTTGACCAACAAGGCAATCGAAAAGTGGGATGGTAGTTCCTTAGTTCCTCCTGGGAGTGAGTTTCCTGGAGTGCTCACGGTCCCTGCTAACAAGTAAATGATTCTTTACCGGGGATAATATCCAAACCCGATAAATCTCGATCGAGTTGGAAAAGGAATTCACGAATTTACAGCCTAACTGCTTCAGTAAGTGAGCTTTCAGTGCTCAATAAGACTGATAATTTTCCATCAATTCGATCGAGAGGGCATCTAGTTGCCATGCCCTGGTCTAATCCTTTCGCTTCCGCGATTGTTGCAGTTTGTTCCACGAATGCGCCCACAGTCGGTGCAATGGTGTATTTCATAGAATTTGCCTGTTTCGAGTTTAGTAAAAGCAGATGTTTGATGCTTTCTATAACGATGTTTTCTATAACAATGACGAGCAAGACTGTAGCATTTCGACAGGAACAATGATTTTTATTGAACGATTTTCAGATCAGGGAGGCTTGTAACTTTAGCTAAACTGCCGTTTCTACGGAGTTGCACTTTGCGCGAATCACTCCTAAGATCTGAGTAGATGTTCATTGCTGTTCCAACGCTTCAACACCTTGGAGGACGGTATGAACGATTGTCAGACAGGTCTAGCGATCGCCCTCAACAATAGATTTTGCAACTTGTCTTCTCGGTTCTCTTAGCATCGAAATTTATCTTTGAGAGAAAGTCATTATGTTTGCTTTCAAAGTCATACTGAGTCTTCTCTACATCCTTGCTCTCTACGGAGGACTCCTCTTTTTACCTGCAGGAACATGGGACTGGTGGCGGGCTTGGGTGTTTCTCAGTACCATTGCCATCGCAACTGTCGTAACGCTTGTTTTAGTCTTTCGCAACAATCAAGACTTGCTCAACGAACGGTTCAAGCCACCCATTCAGGAAGGGCAACCGCTAGCAGACAAAATTCTCGTCGTCGTGCTGGTTTTGCTTTACTGTGGCGTGATTCTCCTCATTCCGATCGATGTGTTTCGATGGCACTGGTTGGCAGAACCTGGAGCGATCGCATCAACGTTAGGCTTGCTCGTATTTCTGATAGGGTGGATCATCATTGCGCTATCGTTTCAAGCCAATTCCTTTGCCATCCCTGTCGTCAAGGTGCAAACGGAAAGACATCAAACAGTGATTGATACCGGAGTGTATGGTGTAGTGCGGCACCCTATGTATGCCGGGGCAATTTTAACCATGATTGGAATGCCGCTCTGGTTGGAATCGTATGCGGCGGCTTTGTTTGCGATCGTTCCGAGCGGGTTACTGATAATCCGAATTTTGCTTGAAGAAAAGGTTTTGAGACAAGACCTTGCAGGCTACGATGCCTACACGAAGAAAACTCAATATCGGCTGATTCCCTTACTGTGGTAGGTCGGGCGGTTGGCAATTTCGTGCCGATGAACGGCTACTTGCTTATAAACGAGTGATTGCAGCCAGCAATGGGCTGTTGGCTCATCACCCTTTTGAGGGATATTCATGAAAACTGACGTATTGATCATTGGAGCAGGTTCAACCGGACTGGCGCTGGCTTGTCAGTTGACTCGATCTCGCATTAGGCAAAACCGTTCGCTGGCAAACCGAACTTGTCAGTTTTTCGCAAACAGATGAGAAGGTAACGGCGCATATCAAAGCTGCGGATGAAATATCTCAACAAATTGAAGCCAAGTATCTCGTTGGGTGCGACGGTCCAAACAGTCTAGTCAGACAAGCGCTTGGGCTTGAATTTGGAGGAAGTACTTTCGAGCGCACGACCGTTTAGTGTGCTGCTGCGAACCGATAATTACATTGCCTTTATTTCGACAGGAACCTCACTGAACCGAGTTAAGACTTACCTCAAGCTCTGAAAAATTCGTATTCCAGCTCCTGTTCAACGGCATCGGGCTTAGCTGGAAAGACAGCAGTGGTTCCTGTGTCGCTGAAGCCGCAACTGCGGTAAAACTGGGCAGCACCCCAATCACAGTTCACCCACAATCACAGTTCACCCACAATCGAACTCGACGCACAGGAAGCCGCAAAGAATCGGAACCCAAGAGGTAAATAGGGTCGATTCTTTTGAGCATGATCGGCAGCTAGAGCGTCTTGAAGTATCTGGCGATTGGAAGCAGCCCGAAGCCGGCCTTTTCATAGGTGTGACGCGCTGCAGCATGACCGGGATCACCTCCGGTTTCAACCATCGCGATCGACATTCCAGCAGCTTTCATCTGCGCGATCGCGAATTCGATCAGCGCACTGCCAATGCCGCGCCCCTGAAAATCTGGATCGACTGCAACCATATAAATTTCACCCATGCTGTCCTCTAAGTGAAGTCTCACAGCAACAAAGCCGACGATTGAATCCGCGTCGATCGCAACCCATACAGGCGTGTCTTTTGCACTACAAACTTCCTCGACAGCCTTTTGCTGGCTGACGCGCCAGCCATTGGGATAGAACGCCTGGTATACCTCTGCGTCCATTGCGTTCTGAAGCGACTCAAACACCGGAGTCCAGGCTTGCAGCGAAAGCCGAACGACGGCATCCAGGTGATCAGCGTTGTAGGGTTCAATCTGCATGTTCATCTCTGCTTCTGTTGAAACTCCAGCCGATCGCGTCGGCTGTTCCCAAGGAAAACAATCCCAAGCTCGGAATTGTAGTTGAGATACTACAATCATAATACACTATACTGTAGTCAACCGGGTAGTGTTCTAGAGGTGTGGCTGGGGAATTAGATGGCTAATCCACACTCATAACGGTCACAGAACAGGTTCTAGTATCATTTACCGGCACAGAATAGAGAACTCCTCTGATTCTCTCTCATTTCCAATCTCTAGAGCATTACCTCACCATTCATTCAAAAAATCAATCTCTATTTGAGGTTATTAGTCTTATGCTTTTGCCTGGCATGAACAGAAGCTATGGGTTTTCAATGTTTACTTAAAACTGTGTGCTACTGAGAACACTTTTGGAAGTACTGCACGTTGGTAAAAGACAGACTTTTCAATAGCTCGATTATGCTAAATTCCGTTTGCTGTATGATGTCAAATTTTGAGAATTAGGTGGTGGTCAATAATAGTTTCACTAGTTTGAACCTTACCATTTAGACGATTGATTCAGGATTGAGAGGGTTACGTTACAGCTTTTACTCAAAGTTTAATAGGCGCGATCGAGTAAACCGTCTTAGAGTAAAGAGGATAGTTGCCACACTGAAGTACCGATTTAGCCCATGCCTTCTGACTCCTCACAACCACCAATGTTTGAATTAACTGGGGAGCCAATCGAGGCACCTTTTCCCATTGTGGGAGTAGCTGCCTCTGCGGGAGGGTTAGAAGCCTTTACGCAGTTACTCAGTCATCTTCCAATCGATACAGGGATGGCATTTGTGCTGATTCAGCACTTAGCGCCTGATCACGAGAGCTTGCTGAGCGAGATTCTCAATAGAGCCACACAACTATCAGTCCGCGAAGTACAGAACAACACCACCGTAGAGCCGAACCAAGTTTATGTGATTCCGCCTAATACCAAAATGGTGCTCTCAAGCGGTGTGCTACAACTGTCGCCCCGGGAGAAGGTATTTGGCAGGTATATGCCGGGAGATGCTTTTTTTGCTTCACTGGCAGCCGATCGCGGGCACAAAGCGATCGCCGTCGTTTTATCGGGGTTAGATGGCGATGGATCGTTGGGGTTGAAAGCAATCAAGGCAGCCGGCGGGGTTACATTTGCTCAATGCAAAGACACCGCCCAATTCGATAGTATGCCCAATACGGCAGTTGCCACGGGTGATGTTGATTTTGTGCTGCCGCCCGCAAAAATTGCTGAAGAGCTGGCTAACCTGAGCCGCAATCCGATGTTGGACCACTCACAGCTATCCAGCTTGGCAGAGGAATTGCCTCAACCTGCCGATGCCCTGGCGACGATTTTTGCCTTGCTGCGATCGTACACAGGAGTTGACTTTAGTCGCTATAAGCCCAACACGATCGACCGGCGGATTCAGCGACGAATGCTGCTGTATAAGTTGGAACAGCTGGAAAATTATGCTGTCTATCTGCAAGCGCATCCGGCTGAGGTCAAAGCGCTGTATGAAGAAATTTTGATCCATGTGACTAGCTTTTTCCGAGATTCGGAAGCGTTCGACCTGTTGAAAGAGCGAGTTTTTCCTACGATTGCGCAAAACAAGTCTGCTGATGTGCCCATTCGGATCTGGGTGGCAGGCTGTTCGACAGGCGAAGAAGTGTATTCGATCGCCATCTGCCTGCTGGAATTTTTGGAGGATCAGTCTGTCCAATTCCCGATCCAGATTTTTGCGACAGATATCAGCGAAGTCTCGATCGACAAAGCTAGAGCAGGCATTTATGCCGAGAATCAGATGGTGGAAGTGTCAACTGCGCGCCGCCGTCGGTTTTTTCATACCATTGAGGGCGATCGGTTTCAAATTAATAAGGCGGTGCGTGAACTCTGTGTGTTTGCCCGCCAGAATTTAGGCAGCGATCCGCCGTTTTCTAATCTTGATTTGATTAGCTGCCGCAACGTGCTGATCTATTTGGGAGATGCGCTGCAAAAGCGGATTATGCCGATCTTCCATTACAGTCTTAATCCGACCGGCTTTCTGCTGCTGGGCACCTCCGAGAGCATTGGTCAAGCGTCAGACTTTTTTACGTTGATCGAGAAAAAATACAAACTTTACGCCAAGAATCTCACCGCCACTCGTCCGATATTTTCGTTCATTCCTAGCCGCTATCCGTTGCCGAAGGCGAACGATCGCCAGCCAATCTCTGCTCCAACTGAAGAATTTGACCTAGAGCAAAAGATCGATCACCTGATTGCTAACTATTACGCTCCAGTGGGAGCGGTACTTGACGATAAAATGCAGGTGCTGCAATTTCGGGGAAACGTCGATCGCTATCTAAAACTGGCCTCTGGAGTTGCGAACCTCAACCTATTCAACTTATTAAGGGATGGCTTACTGGTCGAGGTACGGGCTGCTATCTATCAAGCCCAGCGGCAAGAACTGCCTGTCATCAAGAACGGACTCCGCCTAGAAGAGAGTGAACACTTTAGAGTTGTTAACCTTCAGGTGATTCCCTTTAAAATTCCACCGACTGAAGAACGCCGCTTTTTAGTGCTGTTTGAAGACATCCCCCCTGCTAGCAACCCCAGTCCGAGCAATTCTGATATGCCTCAGAGCGAGTTAGAGCAGGAGAACGCACGACTCAGAGAAGAACTTGCCGCTGCCAATCAGGAACGAGCCGCAACTCAAGAATATTTGCAGGCCATTATTAAAGAGCAGGAATATACCAATCAAGACCTCAAAGTTGCCAATGAAGAAATTTTGTCAAGCAATGAGGAACTGCAAAGTACCAATGAGGAGCTAGAAACTGCCAAAGAAGAGATACAGGCAACCAACGAAGAACTAAACACCACGAATGAAGAACTCCGTAGCCGCAACGGGGAATTGCACCAGGTCAACAACGATTTAACCAATTTGCTTGGCAGCATCAACATCCCCATTCTGATGTTGACCAACGACTTACGCATTCGCCGCTTCACACCGATGGCACAGCGTTTATTCAACTTCATTCCGGGGGATGCCGGACGCCCCCTGAGCGACATCAGAGCCAATCTCAACATTCCAAACTTAGAGCCGCTGCTATTGGAGGTGCTGGAAACCTTGAGCGTGAAGGAGGTAGAAGTGCAAACCCAGGGAGGGCATTGGTATACGTTGCGGATGCGACCCTATCGCACCACCGAAAACCAGATCGATGGCGTGGTGCTGGTGCTGCTGGATATTGACGCTCTCAAGCGCAGCGCTGACACCCTCGAAGCAGCCCGGAATTACGCCGAAGCGATCGTCGAAACAGTGCAAGTGCCGCTGGTTGTGCTGGAGTCTGATTTTCGGGTGAATACTGCCAACCGAGCGTTCTATGACACGTTTCAGGTAGCTCCCCCCGAAACCACGCAGACGCTACTGTTTGATTTGGGCAACGGTCAGTGGAATATTCCCGGACTGCGGTCGCTCCTGGAAGATGTTTTGATTAACAATACAAATCTGCAAAACTTTGAGGTGGAGCATGATTTTGAGCGGATTGGACACAAAATCATGCTGCTGAATGCCTGGAGGATTATTCAGACCGGGGAAACTCAACGAATTCTGTTGGCGATCGAAGACAGCACCGAGCGCAAGCAGTTTGAAGCCGAGCGATCGCAACTCCTGAGCCAGGAACAGGCTGCTCGTCAGCAGTCAGAAGCTGCCAACCGCGCCAAAGATGAATTTTTGTCGAACCTATCCCATGAACTCCGCAACCCGTTAAGTGCCATGCTGGGGTGGTCGCAACTACTTCGCAACCGGCAGCTCGATGAGGCAACCGTCACCCGGGCGCTAGAATTCATCGAACGGAGTGCCAGGGCACAATCTCAACTGATTGAGGACATGCTGGATCTTGCCCGCATCACCAACGGCAAGCTGCACCTCAACACGAGACTGCTGGATCTGGTCTCCCTTGTGAATCTCACGATCGAATCGGTTCAACTCGCTGCTGAGGCAAAAACAATTCAAATCGTTCCACAGCTAAACACTGCAACTATTGTGGGCGATAGCGATCGCTTACAGCAAGTGCTGTGGAATTTACTTTCTAACGCAATTAAGTTCACCCCCCCCGGTGGACGAGTAGAAATCACAGTGGCACCCGTGCATACCTATGCTGAAATTCAAGTCAGCGACACGGGACAAGGCATCCCGGCAGAGTTGTTACCTTACGTATTCGATCGCTTCCGTCAAGGCGATTCTAGCACAACTAAAACAAGCCAGGGGTTGGGCTTAGGCTTGGCGATCGTTCGGCATATCGTGGAACTGCATGGGGGCACAGTGCGAGCTGAAAGCCCTGGCGAAGGGCAAGGAACCACAGTTACTGTGAGCCTTCCTCTCCACTCAACGCCTCCAGAGGTTACACTGCCAAGTAACTTAGAAACCACAGCAGAGGAGCCTTCAGAATACATCAACCAGGAAGTTCTCTCACTAGTGGGCTTGCATATTTTGGTGGTTGACGACGAGGTAGCTATTCTCGATCTGATGAAGTACATCTTAGAAACTGTAGGAGCAGAAGTTGAGACAGTTACTTCGGTTAGAGAAGCGATCGAGGCTTTGACTGGCGAGCCTAGTCGATATGACGTGCTTTTGGCTGATATTGGGATGCCTGATGAAGATGGGTTTGCTCTGATTCGCCAGGTGAGAGCGCTGGACGCGGAAGCTGGAGGGCAGATTCCGGCAGCAGCAATTACAGCTTATGTCAGCGATCGAGAACAGCAACAGGCGATCGATGCTGGGTTTCAGATGCACATGGCTAAACCGATTAACCCGGTTCAATTGATCCAAATGGTGGCAAACCTGGGTGGAGGAGTGAGTGAGGAAGAAGTGCAGGGTCAAGATCAATAGATGGATTGAACAGATCCTATGCCCGTGTTGCGTAGAATGTAGGCAACAACCGCTATTTAAGCAGGCTAGGGTTAACGTATGGTATCCCCACAGTTGAAGGCGGTGTATCAAAGAGCATGGGTACTGCAACAACAGGCAAACGATCTACCTGCATCGCAGCAAACGCTTTTATTAAAAACACTGGAGGAGCTTCAGACGGTTTTAGGAGAATTGCAGGCATCTGAGGCAGAACTGCATCATCAAAATGAAGCGTTAGTTAACACTCGCCAAGCTGTAGAGTCGGAACGTCGGCGTTACCGCGAACTGTTTGAGTTTGCACCGGATGGCTATCTGGTCACAGATGCCAATGGCAGAATTGAGGAAGCCAATAATGCGATCGCAGCTCTCCTCAATGTTTCACAGGAGTTTCTAGTCGGCAAGCCGCTGCTGATTTTTATTGATCAGCCCGATCGCGCCGCATTTCATCGAACACTGGATCGATTGCAGGAGTTAGACAAGCTGCAAGATTGGCAGATTCGTCTGCGCTCATCCCAGCGATCGCCCTTCGATGCAGCGCTAACGGTGGCTGTAGTTCGCAATGCAGCCGGTCAGATCGCTAGCCTGCGGTGGCTGCTGCGCGACATCACCGAGCGCAAGCAAGTCGAACGGCTTTTAGAAACCCTCAATTCCGAGCTAGAACGACAGGTGCAAGAGCGTACGGCTGAGTTACAGCAGGCGCTTGATTTTGAGGCGGGTCTAAAGCGAATTACCGATAAAGTACGGGATAGTTTGGATGAAAGCCAGATTCTACAGACGGTAGTACAGGAATTAGCGATCGTACTCGGTTTGATTTGCTGCGATGCGGCGCTGTATGACCTCGACGTAGCCACATCTACAGTTCGCTATGAATTCACATCCGAGGCTGGGGGAGTCGCCTGTTCCCCTTCATCGTTAGGACAGATAGTTTCGATGGCAACTTTGCCCGAAACCTATCGCCAGCTTCTGCAAGGTGAGTACTTTCAGTTTTGTGAAATTGATCGCAACTTAACTCGTCATTTTACGATTCTGGCTTGTCCCATTGTCGACGATCAGGGCGTATTGGGAGACCTATGGCTATTTAAGCCCCAGCAGGATGCCTTTAGTGAGTCAGAAATTCGGCTGGTGCAGCAGGTTACAAACCAGTGCGCGATCGCAATTCGGCAGGCTCGGCTCTATCAAGCTTCGCAAGTTCAGATTCAGGAGATGAAAAAACTTGACCAGCTCAAAGATAGTTTTCTCAGCACCACGTCTCATGAACTGCGTTCCCCCGTTACCAACATCAGAATGGCACTTCGGATGTTAAAAATTGCGCTTGAGCAAGAGCGAGCTGCTGTTGAAGAGGCGACAAAATTAGAAAAAAGAAATACGGTCGATCGATATCTCAACATTTCAGATACGGAGTGCAATCGAGAAATTAGCTTGATTAATGATTTGCTAGATCTCCAGCGATTTGAGGCAGGTGAACATCCTCTAAGCATGGAACCCATCCGGCTACATGACTGGCTTCCGCAAGTGGTTGCCCCTTTCCACGAGCGGGCGCGCGATCGCCAGCAAACATTTCAGATAGATCTCCCCTCAACTTTGCCTATTTTGATATCCAATCCGGCAACCTTGGAGCGAATTTTGACAGAGTTGTTTAACAATGCCTGCAAATACACGCCTCAAAACGGACAAATCACAGTCACGATCCAGGCACAGCCAGATTCAATACAGATTCAAATCAGCAATACAAGTGAGAAAATTTCTGCCAATGAACTCACTCATATTTTTGATAAGTTCTATCGAATTCCGAATGCTGATCCCTGGAAGCAAGGTGGCACTGGGCTAGGGCTAGCACTGGTGCAGAAGCTAATCAAACATCTGGGCAGTACGATCGCCGTTGAAGGCACAGCAGGGCAGCTTCATTTCACGCTTGAACTTCCATTACTGAGCTTTTAGACTTGAGCAATCAGAGACTTAGGGCTTTTGGGCGATTTGTTGAATGGCGGTGAGAGCAATATAACAGTTATGACACCGACTATCCTTTAATGCGCTATGATAGTAGCTGAGACTAAGAATCGGTTGTAGTGTTTGTTTCAACTATTGAACGTTTTTCTACATTTGGTATTGACGGGCTTCTCTCCGAAATCTCGCTCTCTGCATTTCTTTCTTGGAGATTAGTTTATGTCAATTTATGTGGGTAACCTGTCCTATGAGGTTACAGAAGCTGATATGACGGCTGTGTTTGCAGAATACGGCTCAGTCAAACGTGTTCAGCTCCCGACCGATCGTGAGACGGGTCGGCTACGTGGTTTCGGTTTTGTGGAAATGGGGACAGAGACTGAAGAACAGTCTGCCATTGATGCACTAGACGGTGCTGAGTGGATGGGACGCGATCTAAAGGTCAATAAAGCTAAACCCCGTGAAGACAGAAGTTCATCTGGTGGTGGCAATCGCCGAGATAGCTTCTCTCGCAGCTACTAAGCCGTTAGGCACAATTGAACGCAGGAAGGGTTAGGCTCAACTGAAGCATTAACCTCTTCAGTAGGACGGGTTAATTGTCGTTAACCCGTCCTATATTTTGATACATTCCTTCGTTTCTTCAAAAAACAACCTTTTTGCTTCAACAAAAGCTGGTTCTCTGCGTTCACCCGTTGAACGACGTAAGTTTTAGTTGTGCTGAGCAATGTGATTTTGTTGAGCTTGTGAACTTTTGAAAGCCAAGCGATCGCAAGTCATAACCTCGACTAGAACAACAGCAGAAAACCCCGAAATGTATATTTCGAGCTGAGCCTCTGGTAACGCTTCAAACAGAAGCCTCTCTCCTGGAAAAACAACACGCTCAAAGTACCAATTTGAGATGTTTGTGATTCGAGCAATCTTAATTTTGGAAGGGTCATTTACGTAGCAGCAGAGAATACGGTTGGCACAATCAGCAGGCAGACTATCTAGAATTTGACTCATCGTAATAAGTGTTGTAGAGCGTGACCATTGAAGCTTTGGGGCGATCGCACACAGTACCATCACTATCTACGAAAGATTCGATTGAACAAGATATCTTCCCTGATTTCGAATACAGACCTGATTTCGAATACAGACATTAATGTCTTTCATCTTAGTCAGGATAAGTAGCCAGAATAAGCATAAGGTTCAGCAGTTGAAGATCATGCCTGAGTAAATGTTTGATGTTTGTATAACTTATACAAACATCGCTAAAACATTCAAAAGTTGTAGGTAGTGCTTAGCTTCTTTACCCAGGAAGATACAAAACGCTTTTGATGCTTTCTGTTTTAGTAGAAAGCATAAACAAGAGTTAGAGGAGTCTGATTAATGACTGCAGCCTTGATCGAGCGACCTAGATTTCGTCTGATGCAATGGGTTCGCTTTGTTGGTGGGGAGGGCATTGTGCAAAGCTACGAACCTCATGCTGGAACTTGGGCATATCTCGTCAAGATGCCGTTGGGGCTAGAGCCTGTTTTTGGCAGAGTAGGGGCAGAAACGATGGTATTGCTCAATGAAGCAGATTTGCGTGCAGCCTGAGCTAAGACAAAAGTCGTTAACCAGACTTTCTTCAAAGGAGAATTTGTGACTGTTCAATCGTTAAGCTCTGCCTCAACAGGCGAGCAACCGCTTATATTAAGCTGGAGGAATGTCGCCTTTTTCAGCACTGTTCATGCTCTAGCACTGCTTGCCCCCTGGTTTTTTTCTTGGCCCGCTCTGGGGGTGATGATCCTGCTTCATTGGCTTTTTGGCAGCATTGGCATTTGTTTGGGCTATCACCGGTTGCTAACGCATCGTAGCCTCCAGGTTCCCAAGGCGCTGGAATATACCTTCACGCTTCTAGGGGCACTTGCCCTGCAAGGGGGTCCCATCTTTTGGGTCGCTGGGCATCGCTTACATCACGCCTTTACCGAAGATGTTGATAAAGATCCTTACTCCGCTCAACGGGGATTTTGGTGGAGTCACATGCTTTGGATTATGTACCCTCGCGCTGAATTCTTTGCGACTGAAACCTATCGTAAATATGCGCCTGACTTGGCACGCGATCCGTTTTACACCTGGCTCGATCGCTATTTCCTACTGTTGCAACTGCCACTAGGACTCCTGCTGTATGCAGTGGGAGGCTGGTCATTCGTCGTCTATGGGATGTTTGTGCGAGTGGTGTTGCTCTGGCACACGACCTGGTTGATCAACTCCGCTACGCATTTGATTGGCGATCGTACTTTTGAAACCGAAGATGGGTCGCGGAATCTCTGGTGGGCAGCTTTACTCACGTTTGGAGAAGGGTGGCATAACAACCATCACGCCTACCCCAAAGTAGCAAAGGCTGGCTGGAAGTGGTGGCAAGTGGATATTACATGGTGGGCAATTCAAAGCCTGAAAGTACTAGGGTTAGCCCAAAAAGTAGTGATGCCTCCCCTACAGGCAGAAATCACTAAGTGAACAACTAAGTGACTAACTAAGTAGGCATGGAGCAAACTTAAAAAGATTTAATCAGTCTTTTTGTTCTCAAACGTTCGTTCAATTTCAATGCTAATCATTTTCACCCTGCCCTGAGAGTGGAGAACTATTTGCGCGATCGCCCAAAAAAACCTTGCTCTAAAGGATGAGGAATAAAGGATGAAAGATCGCGCAAATAGAAGGGTAAGGTAAAAAGCGTCCAAGACCACTACTCAATTAGGAGGAATTTATTCATGTTTTTTCATAAAAAGGAGCCAATTCATGCTGTCAAAATTGGTGAGCCAAATCCTCGGTTTGCTCAACTTTTGTTAGAGCAATTTGGTGGTGCAACGGGTGAACTATCTGCCGCCTTGCAGTATTGGGTGCAGTCATTTCATGTGGAAAATGCTGGCATCCGGGATATGCTGCAAGACATTGCGTTAGAAGAGTTTGGACATTTAGAAATGGTTGGTAAGCTGATCGAAGCGCATACCAAAAACGTCGACCAAACGGATGCTTACAAGAGTTCATTGTTTGCGGTACGCGGTATGGGTCCCCACTTTTTAGATAGTCAGGGCAATGCTTGGACGGCCAGCTATTTGAATGAAGGCGGCGATGTCGTGCGTGATTTACGAGCCAATATTGCTGCCGAAGCGGGAGCACGCCAAACCTACGAAGCCTTGATCAAGCTTGCACCTGATAAAGACACCGAAAAGACGCTGGTTCATCTGCTAACCCGCGAAATTTCTCATACCCAAATGTTCATGAAGGCATTGGATTCTATGGGCAAATTGACTGATCCAATGTTTGGCAATGTTCAGCCCGATGAAACTGTGGCTCTCTACTACAACCTGTCAAGCAATGGGCAGACTGGTGAGGATGATCGCGGTCCTTGGAACTCCGAACCCAATTTCACGTACGTTGCTGACCCAGTAGGCGATCGTTCATAACGCTTAAACAACAGACACGGTTTGACGTTGAAAAATAACAGTGTGGTGATTCAAACCGTGTCACTATCTATAGCTGTAACGAATCACCCAAATTGCTTCTCAGAATTACTCCATTCTCGCTCCTCAAGTTCCTTCTGGGGTAATAACAAAGCGCCTTCAATTTCCTGCCGGACGGCAGCGGTCACTTCGCAGTTGCTATTGAGGCAGTCGAGCAACAATTGAATGGCATCATAGTATCGTTGCAATATTTCTTGCTGCTCTGAGCTGAAGTGCCAGCCATTCTGAGTGTTGCGATGTTGGTTGGTGCGGGTAGCAGCAGCCTGAGGAGGCGCAGCAAGAGATTTGTGGCTTGCCCAGGTTAGAAATTTTTGCAGGTGTGGATCTTGAGCCACGATCGCATCGATCTCTTGCTTCATCAACTGCACTAGAGAATCTGCACTTCGCAGCATGGCAACGGTTAACAAAAAGATTTCTCGCCAGCGGGGCTCAGTCACATGGCTGACTAGCTGTTCTAATGCTCGATTAGATGCTTGCAGATTGTGGCTAGCAACGATCTTTCGAGCGGTAAAATATTCTTGAAAGACCTGATCGCCGAAAGAGAAAATTCCTTGTACCCGTTCTGCCAACACTCCATGCTGTAGCTCGATCGCCTTGAGTATCCCTTCACTGTCTAATTGCAATTCCTCTGGCTCGATCGCAGCATTGGGTAGATCGCGGATGTAGTCACCAATCTGTTGTTCAATGGCTTGTCGTTCAAAAAAGTAATGCCCTTGCTCAAACGTGACTGTTGCAACTTGGCTCAGCAGCTTAAGCTTTTGGGGCAGTAAAAAACCGTGATACATCTCGTCACGCTCAATGCCTTTCGTTTCGTCCCATTTGCTGAGCAAAAGCTCTAGACATTGCTTATAAAATTCCGCTCGTTTAGCAGGAAATTTTCCCTGATGATAGAAAATCCAGCAGGCAAGATGGAGAAACAGCGGCGTCATAGTAAGGTTTCGCACCGGGATGTTTTCAGGTAATCCTAGCTGCTGGACGAACTGAACTGCTTGTGCCTGCCCACCTTGAAACGTGGTCTTCGTCAAGGCTGTAAACCACTTTTGGGCAAACGCCACAATTTGGTCTTGCGTGAACGGAGCTATCTCCACATCTGTGAAACGTCTGAGGTTAAGCGCTTTAGCTGCTGTGCGGCAAGTCACGACAAACAGATTCTGTTGATACTTTTCAGAAAGGCGGCGAATTTCATTGACAACCGCTTTACAATCCTGCTCAAGCACTTCATCTAACCCATCTAGCAACAGCAACACTCTGCCTTCTTGCAATAGAGTTTCAAGCACAGATAGGTCTGAAATACCCGAAGTGCGAAAGTCGTCAGAAATATAGCTGAGTAAGCTCAACTCACCTGCTGCTCTAGATTCATCAGCAAAATCGCTCAAGCTGACAAAAATTGGAACTCGATTGGCCGCAAAGCTACCTTGGTTGCACCGAATCGCTAGATGCTGCAAGAAAGTAGTTTTACCTGCCCCTGGCTTCCCTAACACTCGCAGCTTCGAGTAGATTTCGACCGCTTTCACGCCCGCTATTTGAGTCTGAGACACGGCTTCTAAGCTAGAGCGATCGCACTCTTGGGGCGTGATGCGTTGCAGGTCAGCTAACTCTAACCACTGCTGGCTCGGAATTTCTTCTACGATGTTGACGTTTATATAGAGGTCATCGATTTTGACAGGGTGGCTGAGGTTCAACAGCTGCAAGGTACCGCACTGGTCTTGGATCTTGTGCTGGCGTTGCAGTTTCACGCGTTTCACTAGAGTATCAATGTCTGCAACTGGTGCATTAGTCACCTCTCCGGGTTCGGGAAACTCTGCGGGAGGATCGATCGCAATTTCTCGCCAATCCAGATCTAGAATCGAGCAAAGCTCTTGAAAAATCTGCCGCTCAACAGGCTGCCCAGTAAAAAAACGCCAGACCGATTGGCGCGTCTTTAACCCTACTTCCCCCGCCAAATTTTCTTGAGTCCATCCTTTGTAAGCAAAAGCACGCTTTGCTTGTTGCATCCCAGAAGATGAGGCCCGGAGAGATCGCTTGACCATGAGATCAAACTCCTGGTTTTCATCTTAAGAACTTAAACAATCATCCACATTCACGAATTTATAATCTTTTCGTGCATCGATAATCTATCACATGACACAAATTCTACGAACTCGAAAGACTCCTCTATAAGTTTTTCTATAAGTCTCATAAAGAACCTCAGCCAATCGCCCAGCAGGGATTCAACCGATGTCTCTGTTTTACAGGCATTTAAAACCTATAGTATCCTCTCTCTCCTCTCTGTGTAACCCCTCACCATACGACCGAGCCGCTGCTAAGCCAGAACTTAAAACGTTAGCCAACTTTGAGTTGATGGAGTTAGGCTGCTGAACTCCCTCTTGAGGTAGATTAGCTTCTCTTCCATATGGTTGATACTGAGTATGACACCTGCCATATGCTTGCCTCTATGAAGTCTTCTCGGAGAATAGGGTTGAAACCCGCCGTTGCACTGGGGCAACCAGAGGTGAGCTGCCTGCTGCGTGAACTCCGGCAGCTGACCCAACTAACCCAGGTGCAATTGGCGGAAGTGCTGGGCGTTGCCTATGAAACCATTAACCGTTGGGAAAATAAACGAATTCAACCCTCGCCTTTGGCATTAAAGCAGATTCAGACACTTGTGACTGAGCTAAGTCAATCTTCCTCGGCGATCGTTCGAGAGAGTGGCGAACGGCTTCTGGCTCAGTATTTTTCAGAGAGGTAGGGCGTGAGTGATGCGATCGAAAAGGCTGCCTCTGAAATCTTGGCAGGTGACGCAGGTGACGCAGGTGATAGTGAGATAGCGATGCGGCTGCGATCGCTCGATTGGTCAAAAACCCCATTAGGAGCAACAGAAACTTGGTCAGACAGTCTAAAAACGGCTGTGCAAATTCTGCTGACCGAACTCAACCAGGTTCAACAGTCAGAAACGCAGCGAGATTCTGATCTGTTGCAGGAACGCGCTCAACTAGATGTGTTGCGTCAATCTGCTCAAGCCGATGCGTTTCAGGTCCAGC
Source organism: Phormidium tenue FACHB-886 (assembly GCF_014764505.1). Lineage (GTDB taxonomy): Bacteria > Cyanobacteriota > Cyanobacteriia > Elainellales > Elainellaceae > FACHB-886. The sequence continues at coordinate 27,331 of NZ_JACXWX010000024.1, read as the reverse complement.
TCACCCACGCGTTGCGCCCACTAACTGATGCTAATGAGATCCAATTTACTGCTGCCCGTGTTCTGGGCGGCTCTCTGGGTGCAAGCCGCGTCATTTATACCGAAGTGTTACCGGGCGGCAAGGAGGTTGTCGTTTATAAAAACTACACGAACGGCGTTGCTGAACTAAGTGGGCCGTACCGTCTGGAGGACTTCGGACGCGACCTGACAGACGACCATCGGGCGGGGCAAACGGCGATCGTTGCCGATGTGGCAAACTACCCTAAATACACTGCCAGCCAGAAGGCAAAATATCGCTCGATCGATATTGCTGCGCATATTGATGTGCCGCTGATTAAGAACGATCAATTCGTCGCGTTGCTGGTCGTGCATCAGGCAACCCCGCGCCAGTGGACGGAACATGAGGTGCAACGAGTCGAGGAAACGGCAGAGCAAACGTGGGCAGCCGTTGAGCGTGCCCGTGCTGAAGCGGCGTTACGCGAGAGTCGCATTGAATTGGAACAGCAGCTGCGGAAGTTTAATGTGACGCTTTCAACAATTACTGATTTTGTGTTTAACTTTGACCGTGATGGGCGAGTGCTCTATGCCAATCAAGGATTGCTTAATTTATGGGGGCTTACCGCAGCGGAAGTGATCGGAAAAACGTTAGTGGAACTCCTGTATCCTGAAGCGATCGCACAGCAATTGATGGAAAACGTCCAGCGAGTATTTGAAACGAAAGAAACCGTTAAAGGTGAAACAGCCTACACTAGCCCAACTGGCATAAGCGGCTATTTTGAGTATGCTTTAAGTCCGGCGCTTACCGATGATACGACTGTGGAATTTGTAGTAGGTTCTGCTCGTGACATCAGCGATCGCAAACGGGTTGAAACAGCCTTACGCCAATCTGAGGAGCGCTATCGCACCCTGTTTGAATCGATTGACGATGGCTTGTGCGTGATTGAGATGCTGTTTGATCAAGACGATCGCCCGATTGATTACCGCTTTTTAGAAACCAATCCTTCCTTTGAATATCAATCAGGATTAGTGCAGGTCGTGGGCAAACGAATGCTTGAACTTGTGCCTAATCATGAGCCGTACTGGTTTGACATTTATGGCGGAGTTGCTAAGACGGGTGAATCAGTTCGCTTTGAGAATTATGCTGAAGCATTGAACCGTTGGTTTGATGTATATGCCTATCGCATTGGGCAACCGGAGCAGCGAAAAGTAGCTGTTCTGTTTAAGGATATTAGCGGTGCGAAATCCCTCGAAGCAGATCGCAAACGGGCAGAAGAAATTTCTCGGCGATCCGCCAAACTAGATGCGTTTCGCGTTTCTCTCAGCGACGCAATCCGCCCGCTGGCTGACCCCATTGAGGTTCAGGTTACAGCCAGCCGTATTCTGGGTGAATATCTCGCTGCAAATCGCGTGGCATACTTTGAGGTGCGTGGCGCTGACTACGTCATTGAGCGGGACTACGTCAACGGTGCCGATGCGATCGCGGGTGGCTATTCCATTGATTCGTTTGGTCCTACGCTGCTCGCTGAATTTTGTGCTGGTCGCACGGTGTCAGTATCCACTGTGGCAGATGACCCTAACCTGTCTCCAGAGCAGAAATCTGCCTATGCCGCGATCCAAATTGGTGCCTATATCGGTATCCCGCTGATTAAGAATGGTGAATTCGTCGCTGGGTTGGCAATTCATACTATTGAACCGCGAACCTGGACACCAGACGAGGTCGCTCTAGCCGAAGAAGTCGCCGAGCGAACCTGGGCAGCCGTCGATCGTGCCCACGCTGAAGCGGTTGCAGCAGCAGATCTACAGGATATGCAGCGACTTCAAGAACTGGCTTCGCGGCTTGTGACTGAAAGCGACATTCAAACGCTCTATCAAGAAATTATGGCTACCGCCATCGAGCTCACCCGCGCCGATGCCGGGACGGTGCAAATTCTCGATGAAGCAACGCAAGATCTAGTACTGCTTGCCACGCAAGGCTTTGAGCGAATCATGATACAGCACTTCAACCGCGTGAATGTCAGCTCTAACACGTCTTGCGGTATTGCTCTGACAACGGGTGTTCGCAACTTTATGAACTTCGATGTACCGCAACGTGAAGATCTGGATGGCTCTCTGCAACTGCACGTGGAGGCTGGATATCTCTCGGCACAGTCTACCCCGCTGATTACTCGTTCGGGAAAACCCATTGGTATGGTTTCCACGCACTGGCGCAACAGTCACCGACCGAGCGATCGCGAACTGCGGTTTCTCGATTTACTGGCTCGCCAAGCGGCTGACCTGATTGAGCAGCGGCAAATCATTGCTGAACGAGAACAATTGCTTGCCCGCGAGCAAACCGCACGCGCCGAAGCCGATCGCGCCAATCGCATTAAAGATGAGTTTTTGGCGGTGCTGTCTCATGAGTTGCGATCGCCCCTCAATCCAATTCTCGGCTGGTCAAAACTGCTGCTGCAGGGCAGACTAGATACCGTAAAAACTGCAACCGCATTGACGACGATCGAGCGTAATGCTCAACTTCAGGTGCAACTGATTGATGACTTGCTCGACATCTCCCGGATTTTGCGCGGCAAGCTGAGTTTAACCGTGATGCCTGTTGATCTCAGTACCGTTATCGCAGAAGCACTGGAAACGGTTCGTTTAGCCTCAGAAGCAAAATCGATTCAGATTCACACGATGGTCTCACCGGGTGTAGGCATTGTAATGGGAGATGCTGGGCGGTTACAGCAGGTGATGTGGAATCTCTTGTCTAACGCCGTTAAATTTACGCCACACAAAGGACAAATTACCATTACCCTAGCTTCGGATAAAACCCACGCTCAAATTCAGGTCAGTGACACTGGAAAAGGCATTCGCACTGACTTCCTGCCCTATGTCTTTGAGCATTTTCGACAAGAAGATGGGGCTACCACCCGCAAGTTTGGTGGCTTGGGATTGGGGCTGGCGATCGTGCGGCAAATCGTGGAATTACACGGGGGAACGGTCGTGGTTGATAGCCCCGGTGAAGGTCAGGGAGCGGCGTTTACAGCTCGCATTCCGCTGGCGCCTTGCGCTTATGTGTTGCCAGAAAACGAGCTACCCACAAGCTTAACTGGAGATCTAAGCGCCATTCGCATCTTAGTTGTGGATGATGATGCAGGCTCCCGCGAACTTGTGGCGTTTGTTTTAGAACAAGCCGGAGCGATCGTCACCACGGCTGCTTCTGGAGTTGAAGCGCTGGAGGCTTTCTCCCAATCCGTGCCCAACCTGATTGTCAGCGATATTGGGATGCCAGAAGTGGATGGTTATATGCTGCTGCGTCAAATTCGTAATTTGCCGCTTGAGCAAGGGGGGCAAATTCCGGCGATCGCCTTAACTGCCTATGCCGGAGAGCTGGATCAAAAACAAGCATTAGCCGCAGGCTTTCAACGGCACCTTGCCAAACCGATTGCTCCAGAGGCAGTGGTTGCGATCGTCACTGAATTAGTATCCTCGGCATCGGGACGCTAAAGATGAATAGCGCCTTTGCATAGCAATGGAGACATTTGGGTCGCTAAGGCTGAAAATTAGGGACGATAGAGGTTCTAGCGATCGCTTCAACTAAAGACTTTTTAGCCTGGGCTGCCCTATTTTTGAATCGTAAGAATTCTTCTGATCACTGAAATCACTAGCTAAAATTCCAGTTCAGAAATTTCAAGGTTTGATGTGCGTTGAATTAGGCGGTGCATCTAGTCAAACAAACCCTCTACAGATTGCCGGAAGGCAATTAAAGCGTGATTAGATTGCAGTGGCTGCAAGTTTTCTAACAATTGATCTGATGTTTCTACAGCAACAATTGTTTTGATTTCAATATTAGTATTATAGCCAGCCATGTCGCCCATCCGTCTCCCATGGCTACCTGCACCCTGTGCTGGAACAATTGTGTAACCAGATACTCCTAATTCTAGAAGTAAGTGTATGAGCCGGTCTTGCAATACAGATTCACCAATGATGGTGACAAGAACACCGGATGTTAAGGAAGAAGACATAAAACCTCCGAGAACCGTTGTATTTTACATTTGAAGTGCTAAATGAAGCAGTGGTGCTCTGGTGCCTTAAGCTAAAAAGCTCAATTAATCGGCATTGCAACATTGCTGCGTCATATTGATATAAATAATTGCAGTAGATGTCTTATTTTAACTGGTAAGCGATCGCCCACGCATCTAATTTACTGCTGCCTCCAAACCGCATTGAAGCATCGGGTTAGAAGTCTTCCTGGATCTAGGCATGAATCATCCCATTTGGCATCCTAGCTCCACTGAATCCTGCCCTATCAATTTTGGCTCCCTCAATATCTGCTCCAGTTAAATCTGCCTCATCTAAATATGCTCCGTCTAAATCTGCACCACTGAGATCGGACTCTTTCAAATTAGCTCCACATAGATCCGCTCCCCGTAAGTCAGCACCGCTCAAATCCGCTTTGCTGAGATCAGCTTTCCTTAAATCAGCTCCGCCTAAATTAGCGCCACTCAAGTCGGCACCGCTCAGATCGGCATGAGTTAAATCTGCGCCGCTCAGATAGGCACCACTCAAATCAGCATGCGTTAGACAGGCTTGAATCATTTCTGCACCAGCTAAATTCGCTTGATTTAACTTGGCTTGATTAAGGTGAGCCTCAGTTAGATCTGCCCCACGTAAATCGGCTCCAATCAACTCCGCACCGGTTAACTTTGCCCCAATTAGCTTTGCATCCATCAAACAAACTTGAATCAAACTGACATGACTAAAATCTCGATGTCCTGTTGCGTAAAGACTCAAAATCTCTTGAGCATCCATATTTTTGTCCCTTCAATGTCTAAAAGTGTAATGTTTAGTCTTTTGAATAATGTTCGAGGGCTTTAAAGGCCTTTATTTTATTCATGTTTGGCTGGAGCGTGAACACATTAATTTTCTACAGCAATACTATCTTTAGATGCCACTTGGTAATACCAGTAGGCAATCTCTTTAAGGACAACGAAATAACTTGAGTATTAGGGAAGATAGACTGAGAAAACTGAATAACGAAAGGTAAAACCCCCGATATTGATCACGTTGAATTACTATTGGCAATAAAACCAAAATCTGTTTAGGAATAGCTTGATTATTTAACTTGGATTACAAGTAATGGAAAAATCTCAAATTCAGAAGAACAAAACTACGCGATCTGGCGAGTACTGTAGATACCTAACTAGAACAGCAGCTAGAAGCAGTATAACGATAAGAAAGTTACTTCTAAAACACGATACTGTCGCTGTTGTCGGGTTAAGGATAATCTGATGCGTATATACTAGGCTCAATTGCGAAGCTATTGATCAACTCTTTTTCAGCGATAGTGTAGCCAACGCTAAAAGAGTATCAATCGATTGAGCTTCATTGCAGCAGACATTGGCTTGAATCGGAGGTGGAATCAGTTTTCCCCTTGCTGTAGCAATTGTCTATTGGTTGAGGGGTTTCCCTTGAGTCTTGATGTAGCTAGTGGGATGCCTTATATAAACTTTATACTTACGATCATAGCCTATTTTAGCAATAAGTGCGTTGTCAAATAATGCACATGGTATTAAAAAGTTCTTACGCAATTTGGGTAAAAAGAGGTAAAAGCGCTATAGGTGGTAAGGCAGGTTCAATCGCTCAGCAGTCTTCCAGGTTTCTACTTCACCAAAACTGCGTAAGAATCTACGGTGGAAGACCCGCCTACTCTTCAAGAACGGCTTCGCTGAACAGGACTGAGCTCACCGCTACGCCTTCCATCGGAACTTGGAGTAGGTGATGGTTGAACGAGGTATCCAGGTAAATTACTTTACTATCAACCGATCGGTTCTGAAGTACGTTCCAGAGTTGAACAAACGAATTCGTTCCATTTAAGCCCCACGAATGATTTATGGCGCGTTGATGAAGTTTACATCGAAGTTAAAGGGAAGTGGAAGTCTCTATATTGAGCTGTAGATTCAGAGGGCAGTATCCTAGACTTCATGCTAAGTGCAAAGCGGAACGGGTAAGCAGCACGTTTTTTGCAAGGACTCAATGCTGCCCACAAGCAAGTGCACGGGCGATCGCAGTAGACAAGAATGCTTATCCGGTGACAATGGAGGCGCTGAAAGCGGAGGAAACTCTTACAGTTGGGACAGAATTACGATAGAGCAAATACTTAAGTAACGTGATTGAGCAGGATTATAGAAACATCAAGCGAATGACCAAACTAATGATGAGCTTCAAGTCGTTTAATACGGTGGGAAGACCGTTGAGCTCTCTGGTTACAGGAATGCTAAAGATACAGATCGTTTATCACTTAAAAGTTTTTTTAACCCTTGACACAAGCTAATTGAGTACAACATGTTTTCTTGAAACTAGATCGTTGGGAAAGCCTAATACACTTGCAGCTATGACAGTTCTAGATCAGGCTGTACAATAAAGAAATAGGCAGCTTAATAAAGTGTTACTTTTATGACCCTTGACCCGCAGGTTAAACAAGAAATATCGCAGACAAATGCAGAAGACGAGAGTCGTCCAAAGTCAGATGCTGAAAAGATCCTATGTCCTCACTGCCTAAGAACAGCAACAAATGGCATAAAGTGCCAGGGGATATGTGTAGCGGATAGCGACTATTAAAGGTTAAGTTGGTAGAACTACGAGTGATGATATGAGGGAGTGCCCAATAATAGAGTTGTGTCGCAAAAACTGACGGGTGTTAAGGTAGATAGTCCTAACCTTGCCTTTTCTTCCGCAAAGTACTCAAGGGTCAGCACACTCAGCTCCACGGGTGATTACAGTGGACAAGAATCTGGCTTACCCAGTAGCAGTAAATGCTCTCAAAGAAGATAAAACGATTGGAAAAGAGATCGAACTGAGGCAGAGCAAATATTTGAATAATGTCATTGAGCAAGATCATCGGAATATCAAGCACATTGCGAAGTCGATGATGGGATTTAAGACGTTCAACACGGCAAGAAGAACTTTGAGCGGAATCGAAGCGATGAATATGATTAGAAAAGGACAAGCAGAAGAAGCCAAACAAGGGGATAGTTTGTCTTAAACCAAGTTTATTGAAGCAATTTTTGAAATTGTTGCTTAAGAGAATGCAAACGATACCGATCGTTTGTCCTTAGTAAGTTTTTGCGGCGGCTGCAAAAATGGGAAATCTCTTTTATTGTCACTGCATAGCTGAAACTCGTCATAGGATAATAAAATTCCATACTATTATCCTGCATTTAAAAACCACTCATAGCCTAGCTGAAGTTGTCGCTTACCATCCTGCTCTATGATGCTGCCGTGAGCCATAATGACTCGCTCAAAATCCCAGGCGAAAATCGGTTGAAGGGATTGACGCACCTGTTCTTTGTCTTTTGTTACAATTTTCTCGAAGAGTGATGGACGCAGTTGCTGGTAGCCACCAAACACCTTGGAAATCAATTGGGCAGACAGTGAACTACGGCGATCGAAGTGAAATGCTAAATCGGTAATAATGAGTGTGCGGCTTTTGGCATGGAAGAACACCCATTCATTCAAGGGCATATATCCCTGGATGTCGAGGGTATTAAACCCAGTTATTTGTGCCGCTTCAAGTCCATCAAAAGATTGGGTAATGCGATCGCTGAGAATTTTATCAATCAACAAGTCAGGACGCTTATTCTGTAAGCCAGATGTTGCCCAAAGTTTTGCATTTGGATATCTCTGTTTGAACTGGCTGAGAAACAAATGGTGATACAAATTTGGTGAAATAATATCGCTCACGTTTCCTAACTGGTTTAACTGATCAACAACGTCATTTTGAGGTTGTATCGGTGCGATGATCACTAATCGGTTTTGATTTAAGCGAATCACCGTCATTCTCGTTCCAACTTCTAATCCAAAGTATTTCAGTGGTTGTTCAGCCACCCAAAGGTCAGTGTCGATCGCTCTTAGCATCACATTACAACAATCATTACAACGCTGAAATGAGCTTACTGATTTTGGCGATCGCTGTCTTTTAGATTCTTGCGGAAGTCATCGGACGACGAGATGATGGAATTCCTCTCTCTCCTTGCCTATGAGCCTGCTGCAACAGTTTCTGTTTGACCCGCCTGACCATAAGATTCCTTTGGATCAACCACCACTGGAAGACCTGCCGCAATGGGGGCATTGGATCGAAACCCCAGAGTACATGGTGGCGATTATTCCACCCGGTCATCTGGAGGTGAATTTGCGATCGCCCCTAAATCTTGTTGTCACTAGCTTTGGGTTGACTTAGGGTGTTGCTGCGTTCGATAGCGATCGCCTCAAGCCCTATCAAGCAATACCGGGAGGGTTTGACATTGTGCCACAGGGTAGCACCTACCGTTCGGTTGAAGATGCTTCCTGCTTTGTAGTGTTTGGCTATTCGCAGGCATTTCTAGCGCGCAGTATGGCAAATGGAGAAACTGTTGAGCTACTGCCAGGGCAAATCTCCAAAACTCATTGGGGATTGAGTGCAGCGATCGCCATGCAGGAGTTTTTTCACAACGGGCAAGTGGGTGGCGCATTCTATCTGGAATCGGTTGTGACGGCGATACTCGGACAGATTGTCTATCGGCGATCGACCCTTTCTCAAAGCTTCAAGCGTCCACCAGAATTTTTAGAACCCAAGTTATTGAAGAACGCTTTGGACTACATTCGAGCAAATGTTTCACAGCCATTAAGCTTGGGCGATGTTGCGACCGCGATTGGGTTTAGTCCTTATCATTTTGCCAGAGCCTTTAAAGCAACAACCGGAATATCTCCCTATCAGTATGTGCTGCAATGTCGAGTGAAACTGACTCAGCAGCTTTTGCAGAACCGGAAGCGATCGCTTGCCGAAGTTGCAGTAGAAGCTGGATTTGGCAACCAGAGCCACATGACGGCTGTGTTTCGGCGTGTATTGCAGACGACACCCAAGCAGTATCGTGAAGAGAAGGGCTTGCTAGAAGACTGTATTTAGATACGATAAGGGCAGTAACGTTTTCTGAAGCGGTGGCAGATGGCGGATCAACCTTCCCTTTTTCTCAAGAAGGAGTGGCAAGACATTACGGTTGAGTATGGTCTGCTCGAAAGCGTGGGCGACTTTGAGTTTGCCATGCCCAAACACGCTATTAGTGTGGCATTTATCCCGCACGATCGGGTTACTTGGTCAGTCGATGGTACGAAACAAACCACTGCTCTGCCTGCTGGAAGTGCGTTTCTCTATGGCGATCGCGAGTTTGTCTGGCACCATCGGGAGAAGGCGAGTGAGTATGTCACCCTTTACCTTGATCCTGATCATCTAAAACAGACGGCGATCGAAAACAACCTGCCCGCAGAAACGCAATTAACCCATCGGGTTATTTTTCCTGATCCTACCATTACCCAGGTTGCTCACTGGTTCAAAGGTGAACTGCTGAATGAAGGATTGGGCGGAAATCTTTTTGCTGAATCGTTGAAAAACTTGCTGACGGTGCATCTGCTACGGCACTACTGCGAATCAGCAACGCCACAGAAAAAGCTCATTGTGCCAGGTCGGGCGTTAGATGCTGTAAAGCTGAAACAGATTCAAGATTACATTGAAGAGCATCTGGCAGAAGACATTGCGATCGAAGATATGGCCGCCTTAGTTCCAATGAGCCAGTTTCATTTTGCCCGTGCCTTTAAAACCGCAATGGGGGAAACGCCGCACAAGTATTTGATTCAACGCCGAATGGAACGTGCCAAAGTTCTATTAACTGTGACCCAATTGGCGATCGCAGAAGTTGCTTACCGAGTGGGTTTCTCCAACCAGAGCCACTTTACCGCTCATTTTCGCAAAGCAACCGGGGTTACGCCAAAAGACTACCGCTTGCAGTGCTGCTAGTTTAGTTAATTAGAGGTTGTATATCCGCCATCAATGGCAATGTTTTGTCCTGTGATAAATCCAGCCGCATCAGAACAAAGCCAGACAACTGTTTCAGCAATATCCTGTGGCTGTCCAACGCGCTGCATGGGAATTCCCGCTGCAACCTGCTTCAGCATTTCGGCAGGTGCGTTTGCCCATAGCTCTGTTTCAATCGCACCCGGGCTAATCGCATTAATCCGAATGCCCTCTGCTGCATATTCAGCCGCCGCCGCCCGAGTCAGCGCAGCCGCACCTCCCTTTGCTGCTCCATAGGCGGTGTAGTTAGGAACACCCAAGATCGCCCCTTGAGATGCCATATTGACGATCGCTCCTTTACCCGATTTCAGCATGGCAGGAATTTGATATTTCAAGCAGAGCCATACTGACTTGAGGTTAACTGCAATTTCTTGCTCCCACTCGTCTTCCGTCAGATCAATCAGCCGAACACCTTTACCAGAACCGGCATTATTGAACGCAGCATCAAGACGACCATATTGTTCCAGGGTGCGATCAACCAGAGCTTGCACCTCTTTTGCCTGAGTCACATCAGTCTGTACAAATATTGCTTCTCCACTAGCGTCCACGATTTGCCTGACGGTTTCTTCTCCTTCAGCAACTCGTCGTGCGGCAATTACAACTTTTGCACCTTCCCTGGCAAATGCCATTGCAGTTGCTCGACCAATTCCAGAGCTTCCGCCCGTCACAATCACGACTTTTTCGTCCAAACGTCCACTCATTTCAATTTCTCCAAATAACTTGTAATGATAGTTGAATATTTCAGGCTGACTAATTTTGTGCTGCTGTGGAATGAGACAGTGTTGATTGGAAGTGTGTGACTACTGCATCCACAGCCGTAGAAACTTGTGGATCGCGATCGTAGAAGTCGAGGTGTTGTCCTTCCGTCCAAACTAATTGCTTTTCCCCACCCAGCGAAGCATAGAAGCTGCGAGCATTATCCGGCAGGGCAGAACCATCGCTGTGAACCATTAGGGTTGGGGTCGTAATTTGGGGAGCGATCGCCATTGCATCAAATCCCTGCCATTCATGCCAGGACATCACTGCAAAGCGATTTGTCCACTCTGCAATCACACCCCGATCCGTGCTGCCGTAGTAGCTGACATCGCCAAACATTGCGGCGCTGCGATCGCCCTGAGAATACGCGGGAACATAGGCTACTTCACCGGTGCGATCGTATTGTTCACGGGCAGCCTGACCAATTTCCATCCGATGTTGCACTGTTTCTTCACCAAACAGTGTGTTGAGTGAATCCATGTTGTGCAGCCAGGCTGCAACTGTTGCAAAAGATTTGAAACTTGAATCTTCCGCAACCGCCTGTGCCATGTAACCTGCGCTCGCACAGATCCCTAATCCACCGATGCGATCGCCATCAATCACAGGTAAGGTTTTCAGAAACGCAACAGCATTCTTGATGTCTTGTACTTTAGCGGCAGGCGATTCGTATTGGCGAGGAGCACCACCGCTTTCACCCCAGTAGCGAAAATCGAAAGTGAAAGTGGCAAATCCGCGATCGGCTAACCGTTGAGCATAGACCGCAGGCATTTGTTCTTTCACGGTTGTCCAGGCACCTGTCACAACAACCACAGGAAGTTTGTCTCCAGTCCGGTAGGAGGTTGGCAGATACAAGTTGCCCACCATTCGTTCGCCCTTGCTCTGGAAGACAACCCGGTTGAGCCCGGATTGGAAGGATGCAGGCAGTTCAGCCATTACCTGTGAAGACTCGCCTCTGAGTAAAGCAGGATTGACTGTCTCCGACACAGCAATAGGGAGAGAGGTGAAGGAAACGAGTGCGATCGTGCCAGTTGCAATCAGAGATTGAATAACGTTCATGGTTGAGTCCTCCGCTTGAGTTGAATTTCAATAACTCAAGATTAGGAGAAGTTCCCTCAGATATGAAGCCCGATTCTTGCGCTGTTTTATCAAAATTCTGCGGTTACACCACGGGGTAGCAGGTGGAAGAACACGAGCTGACACATAACGTTCATGAGTTCTGATGCCAAATTGTTGGGGTGGCGCTTTGCGAACGATTGAAAATCTCATGCGCTTCCAAAACTGTAACTCCGGTTCATTTGTCTCGATGGCTGCTAGAGAGATTTGGCACCCACCTTGCGCTGAGAGCCAACGTTTAAACCCCTGATATAAAACTTGCTCCCACTCCCTTTCCTTCCTGCTCAGGAGCCAGAACCCAATTCACCAGGTTTGCTCGTCAGGATAATGCCGAAGCGCTTCAATCATGCCTTCCAGAATGTTGAACGAGTCAAACAATCCAAAAATGTATTTGTCCTCTGTTGTCTCAACAAAGAATGCTTCAACACTGGTTTGGTAGTCGTTTGGCAGCGATCGCATGCGGGTGCAACCTGGAATTATCAGCCCCATTCCCGTCCAGGTAAAGCTTGTTACCCGCCGAAACGATTCTGTACTGGTTTAGAAGCCCGTTTTGCCGCTGCTTTGCGGCGGCAAAACGGGGGTTTGGTGCAAGATATGAGTTAGATCAAAGGAATGAAAGCTCAGGGTTTAGCTTTAATCAGTCTTCTCCCCCAAGGCTTTAGGGTAGAAATCACAATAATTACAAAGAGAAGAGAGACCTGAAGCGCTGATCCAAGCAAAACGCCTTTTGCATCAAACCTGTAAATAGAATTATTGAATGCACTTAAACCTTCTGATTGGGCGATCGCTTCAGCGGTATTACCCCAGGGAAATAGCCAGAAGGTTCCGAAAATAATTAGCCCTGTCGTCAAAATCCATTTGGTGATGACCCAGTAGAATTTGAAGAAACCGTAGTTCGTTTGCCAGCAAAGTATGGTTGCTGTTACGACAGAACCGATCGCCGCAGGAATCACAATGAAATCATCCAGTAGATTGATCGCTGAGTTGAGTGCAAAAAGAATGTCTGCATTAACGGTGTTGTTATTTCTAAGCGCAATCAGAAACATACTGAGAACGGCTCCAGTCCATAGCGCAGCAAAGCCAATATGAAATGACAGAACCCAATTTTTCTGCCGCAGACTGAGCTTGAAAAGTTTTTGATTGTTTTGCTGTACATTGAGCGGTGTTTCTTCGCTTGTTCTGAGTGTCATCTCCAAACTTCTCTCAAGTAGCTGGATTTGCAATAAGCGGTAGTGATCGGCTGAACGTATTAAGACGTTATATGAGTAAGCTCTGTTTTGCTACAACGCACTCAATTTGATAATGATTAGTATCTATTTGTGCGATCCATTTTTTAATGACAGTAACTTGAACAGAGTTTAGTTTGTTCCTGTCATCATTACCGTTATGTGAGCAAAGAAATCGAATAGCTCGAGTACCATCATGACTTCGTAGCCAAATAACTGATTGATTCTCTGCCTGGGAAGCGATCGCAGGAGTAGCCTTCTGAATCAGTTGTTCTAGCAGACGCTGCTGATTCTCTGGCGCTACATGCAGTACATTAACTTGAACCATTGAAGCCTCATGATTTTGAATTGTGAGCGGTTGTCCTTCCGTTAATACTGTTTCGTAGTAACGCAAATCCATCTCAACACCAAGCTCTTGATAGCTGGCAAATCCAGCAGTGATATCTGGATTGCGATGAATTGCTCGGCTTGCTTCTACACTTTCCCATTGCACCACATTAATCACTCTAGAACCGTCTAAACTGCGGTAGACGATTGCTCTAATAAATCCGGGCTGCCGACTGATTGTGTTTTCTGCATCGGACTTGATGCGATGAACAAGGATGGCTTGCCGAGTTGGTTCGACTGTAAATACATTGATAAAGGTTGCAACATCAGGATTGATGAGGTTCGTCATCAGCATTTCTCCGATAGAAGTAATGAACATGCCGAGTGTAGCGATCGCCCCTACCCCAATGCTTGACCCAATTTGCTCAACCTGTGCGAATCTTGCTGAGTTGCTACGATGACCTCTAAATTCTTTCAGAGTCTTAATTTCTCGATCGTGTACTTCTCCCCAAAGTTATGCTCACTCTCAAACTCCCGGATAGCCCCCAGAAGCTTCTGCTTGCCTTGGGATGTGAAGATAAGACCACGTCTGCGTCGAGATTGCTGAGTAATGGGCGATTGACCGTCAAGATTGGAGCGGAAGTTAAGTTGGATCTTCGGGAAGATAAGTGGGTTTCCCTGATTTTAAGCGAACTCTTGCAGGCAGACAGCTAAATTTCACGTTGTTTGAAGGGACGATCGAGATGGAGTTGCCCTGCTCAATTGCGATTGTCCTCTAAAGTTCACGCTTAACCCCTGGATTTTCCCTGGTTTGTCAGCTTCAAAAATTTGAAACTAGGGTCAATCCGACAGATGAATTAGAGGTAAAGCAATGACACTGCCACTGCCAAGAACAAACCATCCTGCTCAGGGTGTCGTGGATAAGGCAATCGCCCCTCATCGACCGGGACGCATTAAGTTTCAAGGAACGTACTGGAAAGCAGAGTTGGCTGATCCAGGTTACAAGAGAGTTGAAGTGGGTGAGCTAGTCCAAGTAGTGGGACTGCAAGGGATCAGACTGCTGGTTGTTCCGGAGGAAAATTAGTCTTTGGTACGATTTCAAAGATTTGCTTGTGTGCAATGTGATGAGGTGTGATGAGGAGCGATCGTTCTTCATTAGTTAGACTCAGAGGTTCAACGTTGTATTCACATCGAGCATAAGGTGAGAAGCAAACTGAGATTTTTTGAAGTACCACGAGGGAACTAGCGATACAAATAAACCAGAAGTACGGTTCAAAGGTTTTTCCTGGTTAACTAGAACTCTGAGGTAAACCACTGGTTCGACCAGTGCGACTCGACCAGCTTTGAGCGTTGCAACAGTAAAGTAACTCCCACGATGGCTTGGTGAAGCAAAACCGTAGGAGAGAATAACATGTCGCAATTGTATCAAAGCCCTTCTCATTCCCAGTGGGATTGCAAGTATCACATTGTGTTTACACCCAAATATCATCGCAAGGCAATGTTCGGAGAGATTCGTAAATTTCTCGGTCCGATTTTTCATGAGCTAGCGCGGCAAAAGGAGTGTCGCATTATCAAGGGGCATCTGATGCCAGACCATGTTCATATGTGCATTGAGATTCCACCCAAATATGCAGTGGACTCAGATTTAACCAGTTGTTTTTAAGGTTGCGATTGCCTGTCTCACCCGCTCCACTTGCCTCGGTGCTTCCATTGCATCAAACAATCGAATTGCGCTCTGGAAATTTTCACTACTCTTCTCAGCGTCGCCAGTTGCTTGATGAGTTAACTCATTTCACTACTCTCAAGTGACCCGCAGCCCTCTTTAAGATAATCTCCTCCCAAGCAGCAATCTCATGCTTAAGCTGAACTTGATTCTATTAGTGCTAACGATCAATCCTGTTTTTTTACAGTCTGGCTTCTCCAACCCCCCCTATCTTCTCCAGCTCAATCAATTCTATGAGACATCTGCTGTTTTAACTCAGCCACTCAGCGCTACTCGTCGCCCCCGACGGCCGTTGGGTGGGCGAGTGCTCTCCCTCCCTCCTTGTATAGAAACTGTCAGAACTAGATACTTAAATTGAGAGTAGGAGACATAGTTGATAGAGTGAGAATGGCAGAATCCGTGTCTCTGTCGAAGCAAAGAGAACGATTTATTGAACAAGTGAATGAATTTCAGGATCTATTTCAAGCTATCTAAACGGAAATAGGAAAGAGGGGTCGCGTTAAACAGGTAAGGATGCGTTGTAGGGTTGTGTCGCAACTGCGCCGAGCGAAACTGTCAGATCTCGCTACTCAAATTGAGGCTAGAAGCCTCTCTTTGATAGACTAATGGCTCTCTCAACCTCCTATCTCATCGAACGTGTCAGAACTGAGTACCCATCATTTCTTATTGAGAATTTTGCTTCATTTTCTTCAGTGAAACCCTGATCTTTCGTTCGGCTTATTGAGAAATTCTCGACAATATTGAGAATCGAGATTTGAGTACTCAAATCTGACACTTTCGAATCAGGAACTTCAGGGAAATTACAAAGACTTTTCCTGATTTTAAGTCAACTTCTAAACCTGGAGATTTGGCGAAACCCAGCGCATCAATGGAATATTGCCCTGATTCTTGAATATTGGAGTGAGGGTCTAACTTCTTCCTAAACAACCGCTCTTTCCCTGGAATCAGGCGTTCCGATCGTCCAAACTGTTGATAGTTCGGTTCTTTCAGCAAGAGGTGGACAACAATGACTCCGTTTCAGAAGCTTTTGTTCAACGTTCGATCGAGACTGAACCCTTCTGTACACCAGCGACGGTTGGAGAGAAGATTCGCCAGAACAACACCTAGTTCGGCAGAGGAGTTTCGCCTTCGCGTTGCTCTGGAACATTTGCGCCAAGCCCGTTGTAGCTTCAACCTGTCTCTTGTGATCATCACAGCAGGTGCCATTATCAGCTTCAAAGGTGCCGATATGCTCTTATCCGGACAAACTACTGAAGCAGCGATCGCCGCAGTTGCTAACCTGCTCTCTAGCGCCTGTCATCTTCAACTGCTCAAGGATGCCAGTGCCAGGCTGGAGAAAAGTGCAGTCGTTCTAGAGGATGAGCAATAGCCCATTGGTGAGGATCAATCTCAGTCAGCGAGGACACCCGCCCTTGGGGCGGTCACACTCATCAAGCCACCAGCTTCGCTGGGGGTATCTGACTCCCGCTTCTTGGAGCCAGCATGCGGGAGCGGCAACTTCCTCGTACAGATTCTACGTCGCAAGCTCGCTGCCGTCGAACTCAAATTCGGGAAGTCTGACTTTGAAAGGCAGCACTTCGCCCTTCTCGCTCTGATGTGCACTTACGGGATTGAGCTATTGGCAGACAACATTGCTAATGTCGCGCCAATGTGCTGGAAATCTTCGCCGAGTACCTGAATTTGGATGAGTCGGATGATCTCTATCGGGCGGCGTCCTATGTGTTGTCGCAGAACTTGGTGCATGGTGATGCCCTGACGATGCGCACCTACGACAGCTCGCTGATTACCTTTGCCGAGTGGGGCTATTTGGGCAAGGGCAAATTTCAGCGGCACGATTTCCCTCTCGATTTCCTCACCCGTTCATCGACCTTTAGCGCGGAAAATCCGCAGTTTGCCCACCTCGGCAAGCATGAGATTTTTACGCCGACGAAGACCGACCCGCCGATGACGGTGCGCGATCTGGCGCTGCTGATCGCGATGCTGCGCCGAAGGAGGACGTTGTATGAATGCTCAAGCTGTTTTGCACTGCGGGGTCACAATCCGGATGTGCTGACCTGCATTGCCGATCTCTCGAACGATGAGGTGTTTACGCCGCTGGAGTTTGCGAACCGGATGCCAGATAAGGTGGCGGAGGCGGAAGAGGCGTGGGCGGGAAAACCGCGGGCAGGCTTCTGTAAGAGGGAGGCTCACAACGATGTAAGGCTGAATCTTGTGACACTCTCGAAACTGGAAGGAGAGAGAAACGGAGAATATAAAGCAAGCCTAAACATTGGAGGAGTCTTCCCTACTCGACAAATCGAGCCTATTAGCAAATATCATGTCTGCAAGGGGTTCTTACTTGCATATAACGCGAGTCCAAAATTGGCTTGTTTGTAAGCCCAGAGCTTCTTGTCTACAAGCCGCTACAATTATGTTTTGCTCAAAAGATCGTAGACTTTCTGAAGCACTCCGAAGCTTCTGGTATAAATGCTTTTTAACTTGTGCACACTGTTCACAGTAAAAGATACATTCCAGAATAAGCCTCGTGATTACCATCTTGGAATACACGAGGGATTACTCAAAGAAGAACGAAATAGGAGATCCACGAAGTGGCTGAGAAGAAAATCGCGGTAATAGGCTTCGGAATTATGGGCGCAGCGATTATCTGTGCGCTGAATCAGGATTTCACAGATGGTCATACCCTGCATGTATTTGATGGACTCCGATTTGATGGGGAGGCTAGTTGCGCATGCCAGGATCGCGTCCACGGTGGACTTGCCGTGTTGAATTACTCGTCAGGTGCGTATGTAGAATCAAAACATAAAGGCATGCTGTACTTGCGCCTGATCAGCGGAGTTGATCCCGTCAAGCCCGCTGTCTACGCTTTTGAGGGCGGCATCGAACATTTTGAGATGTTCAGGTCCAAAGCTGAAGCTTCTGGTGTCCCAGTCAAGGAAATAAGCCCTACGTTAGAGCTGAGAAAGGCATTCGCGCCGTCAGCCAAAGTGTTCGTAGAAACCCTAGAATACCCTACGAATTTCGCTCGTTTGAGAAGTGGTATGCTGCGCTTTACGACAGACAGGATTGGAGACAGATTCATGCTTATGAAGCAAAACATAGATGTTGTCGTACCTCAGAAAGACGGTAAGCTCTCTCTGTACAGCAACAATGAGGAGGTGGGGAAGTACGACATCGTTATCAACCGCGCAGGGAGATGGGCAAACCATATCAGTGTGAAGGGCTATGATCAGCCTCTTATTCCGGGAGCTAAGCAAGTCAGATGGCCCTTCTTCTTCGTAAGTCGTAGCGCTCTACCTGAATTGCCGTCGGCTATGCAGAGGGTGTTGACTCTAATAGACGAGCCTGGAAGCATCAACTATTCATCCACGTTCATCCCTCACTTGCATAAGCAAGAAAAACAGGTTATTACGCTGGACACTAAGTGTCCAGCTCTTGAGCTAGCCGATGATCCGCGACAGTTAAGCCCACGAGGACCCGAGAAGTACGATCATAGGGATCGAACCCAACGACAAATGATGGAGAGGATAATGGAGTCCTTTCCCATTACACAGAAAATAAGCCACGATGACTTGAGGGTTGTGTACGGCGTTCACTTCAGGGACATAGATGCGAAGTCCAGCGTTCATTACACTCCCTCTGATATTATGACCATCCACACCTACGATGGACTCGATAGTTACGTGGTTCCCTTTGGGGGTCTCGCCACGACCTGCATGCTCGATGCCTTTGATGTGGCCAATCACGTTGCGCTTAAGCTCGAACAGTCCAGCTATACCCATGAAGAGCGACTTGCATGGCTAGTTAAGCAGGGACTGCCGGACTACATGAGAAACGCTTCTGCCAGGAATGAGTCTGAGATGAAGCGCTGGGAGAGGGCGCTACAAAAGTGCGATGCTGAAATTGAATAAAATGTAAAGAAGGGGTTTCATGAGCTAACCACAGAAACTCCCTATGACCGAGCTTAGCGCCTTACGAGCATTGTTACAGCCTCATCTAGGATGGCATGGCGCTCCTGTGCTGTTCGTAAATGAAACGTTGGTCTGTTGTGGTCGTCGAAGCCTTGAGAAATGGTAGACTGCACGATGCTCTGTTTGCGCAGTTCCGCGTCACTGGGAATGTACCAGAGATCTTCACCCGCGATACGATTACATAGGCAATACTCACCGTGTAACAGCGCTCACAAGGATAGTATATGGCGCAGCAACTAAAGATCGGTGCTCTAGGTGCGGCCTCTATTACACCTGTTGCGCTCATCCAACCTGCAAGTCAGATTCCCGAGGACGTTGTTGTACGAGCGATCGCCGCTAGTGAATTCAAGCGCGCCAGCGCCTTCGCGCTGAAGCATGGCATCTGCGAGGTGATGCCCTCCTATGAGGCGCTTGTGGAGTCCGATGAAATAGACGCGGTCTACATTGCCTTGCCTATAGCAAACCACTTCGAGTGGTCAATCAGGGCACTTCGATCCGGAAAACACGTACTTTGTGAGAAGACATTGGCGCAGAATGCCAAAGAGGCTAAAATCATGCGAGATGTAGCGCTTGAATGCAAGCGTTATCTAGTTGAGGCTTTTCATTACAGACACCATCCGCTGACCCAGCATGTGCTTGAACTGGTGCAAAAAGGCGTCATCGGAGAGGTTGAATCCATCAAGTCTCATTTCTACGCCTCCATCCCTCAGAGTGAAACTGATATCCGATGGGTGTACGAATTGGGAGGTGGCTCAACGATGGAGCTCGGCTGCTACGCGATCCATTTAGTACGTGCCGTCGCGGGCGAGGAGCCTGAGGTGAGGCGCGCCGAAGCCAGAACAGGTCCTCCTCGAATTGATGTCCGTATGGAGAGCGACCTATTTTTTCCAAAAGGTATCTCTGCTCAGGTGTCCTCTGCCATGGACTGTAGATTGGAGAAGCCAGACACCGCTATCAAGATCCAAGGCACATGTGGGACGATTCAGGTTACAAATCCCTTTGCCCCTCATCTTGGGCATACGCTGACAATCGAGAAAGGCAAGGGTCGTTGGGTAGAAGCCATCCCGGGAGAAACGACATACTTGCACCAGCTTCGCGCCTTTGTGAACCTTCTGCGCGATGGCACGTCTATGCCTACTAGTCTTGAAGATTCCATCGCTAATATGCAGGTGATCGATGATATTTACCAGGCTGTCGGACTACCACCTCGAGGTACTTGACAAAGAGTGTGGTTGAATTGACGGCTCCCGACAAATTCTCAGGTTATGTAGATAATCGCTACTCTCAGTACAGAACAAAAGCCTGTATTAAAGAACCGGAAAGGGTTTCATGAGAATTACGACATTCATTAACAAGGTTGTGTCGCAAAAACTTTTTAAAGACAAACGATTTTTATCAATCTCATCATCTTAAGCAGCTCCACCAAAGCG
This sequence comes from Phormidium tenue FACHB-886, assembly GCF_014764505.1. GTDB lineage: Bacteria > Cyanobacteriota > Cyanobacteriia > Elainellales > Elainellaceae > FACHB-886. Next base: position 6,927 of record NZ_JACXWX010000024.1, on the reverse strand, counting down.
TGCTTTGATAAATCTGACCTGAGATATACTATCCCCTTATCGATGCCGTTGACTTGTTCTTTTCTAATCATATTCATTGCTTCAATTCCGCTCAAAGTTCTTCTCGCGCTATTGAACGTCTTGAACCCCATCATCGGTTTCACGATTCGCTTGATCGATGGTGCTCCTGCTCAACCCTATTATTTAGATATTTGCTTTGCCTCAGTTCCGTCTTCTGATCAATCATCTCATCTGCTTTGAGAGTGTCTATTGCCGCTGGATAAGCAGCATTCTTGTCTACTGTAATCACTCGTGGAGCGTGAGTACGGTGAGCTTTGAGCACTTTGCGAAAGAATCTTGCCACTGCCTTGCTATCCCGCGATCGCACTCAACATAAAGTCAGTTTAAGGGCTTCTCCACTGGCTAGCATTTTTACTTGATTCAACACCATTAGTATTCTCCTCAGTCGAGTCAGCTGCTATTTGGAATGTTGATGAAATTCTCCTAACTTTGTGAAGGAAATCTTCCCATACTTCTCCCCATGTTTTCCGTTCCCTATTATTAGGCTTAAAGAACAGGTATTCCTCGCCGTTCGACTGTCTTTCATAAAGCCATGCATACAGGAGCCAGTCGGTGTCTTGTCCACCTCTTACGGTAAGTTGTCTTACGAGACGATGTCTTGCCGGTTCAGAGTTCTCATGGAGAACTAAACACGGTTTACATTCAGCAAACATGACACCGACTAATATATCTGCGACTAGATTTTTCTCCGTAATATCAAAAACTGCGAAGTGTACATCCCTAATGCTCTGTGTTTGGAATATGTCCTGGCTAGATTGAGCTTGCACTAGTCCTAAAGCATCCGATTCTCCATCATACGTCTTCATTTCAATTCTGCTCTCTCTAAACGTTGTTTCGATTAGTGCTATAAGATTTTCATAGCCTTGTCTTTTGGGAGCAAACAGCCCGGTCTTGATGGGCAGAAATCTTTTCTTGGCTCTATCGCATTCGTCTTTGAATTTTTTAACAACATGGTTTGTGCCGTCACAGCTATCCTGCCATGCGTGGCTTTTCCAGATAAGGTCGGCTACAGATTCACGTATTCTAAGGAGTTGATCGAGCTGTTCTCGGTCATACCTCTTTGGTGTTTTGAATTCAAAGCTAATGAATCCATTAGCTTGATGACTAATCAACCCCTTAGTGCTGCCATTGTCAACGAAAGTGGACCCGATTTTGTAGAAGAAGGGAATAACTATTACGGCATTAACAGAATTCCAAAATATATTGTGTTTTTTTTCGATAGTTCTATACGCTTCCTCCTTGGCAGCCATATTCTCCATAGCGACCCTGTTCTCCATGTCAACAGGGTCGCTATGGCTAGATCTTCTAACCCTAGTATTGTTTGTATATTCTACCCATCTGTCTTCAACCCAAACTTCACTATTATTCTGGTATGACCATGTCCACGTCCCATCATCATCCGGATGGTACTCGCCAAGTGCTTGTTTATCTAATGCATCAGAATCATCAGGATCGAGATCCTCGGCAAAACGAAGAAAGTGCGGAGCCATTCTCCTATATCGTGTGTTGTTGTCTCTAATCGCCTCTTTCGGTTTTTCGGACATATAGAACACTTCGGCAGTCATAGCCCCTAGCAGGACGCGAGCCGCACCCAGCGCAGCCGCAATTGCGCTCTTAGCCTGCTCTCTGTTGATTACGTCAATACTCGCGTCAAAGCGCTCCAACTCATCAGCTATTTTTTTCAGCATTTCGAAAACCTCCTGTTCTCTTCTCCCAATTATGGAGAACTTGAAAAGGTTGACGTATGGGGAGAGTGAGAAAAGTGGGGGAAAGGGCGAATGATTAGCTGATATTATAATCTTAAATAGATTTGATCAGACTCTCTATTATGCTGTGAGGTTTGGGGTGATTCGCCTCATTTACTTAGAGGTAGCGACGATGCATTTTAGTGCCATCCGATCGCTGCTGTTCGATAAAGAGCGCTTGATGGAGTTTTATAGACCCTCCATTCTAATAACGTGCCTACTACCGTGAAGCAGGGTTTAGAGGCATTGCTGAAAGGCGAGGAAGGGAATCTGTATAATCAGTTTTAACCTTGTTCAAGCGGCTGAGGGAACAGTATGGAGCTACTAGAGTTAACGCTCCCTCCATGGAATACCCAACGATTCAAGACGCTCGCTGCCCGTGTACCCAATGAGGTTTGGGATGCCTCGACAGACTGTAATTTACCATTCTGGGCAGGGAAGCAAGACTGGAAAAGAACTATCATCAAAATTCTGGAAAGTAGCCAGGGGTTTCGTTCTGAAAACTTTCCGGAAGTGGGTGAGCAAGATTGGCTGGAGCAGGAGGGACCGCTGCTTCCAGATCGGCAACATTTTGATTCAGCCTATTTATGGCGGATTGGACAAGCTCTGTATCAATCCCTCTTTCCACCCGATAGTACCCTCAAGCGAGTTTTACAGCATTCTCTGCGCCTGTCTGAACAACACGGTACGGACCTGCATCTGCGGCTGAAATTTGCAGAAGACTCTAGGAAGCGATCGCACCTAGCAGACTATCCCTGGGAGTTGTTGCACGATGGTCAACGCTTTTTACTTCACCAACGAGCCAGGCTCTCTCGCTACATTGCCTATGAGGCTTCACGTCCTCAACTACCTGCTCAGGAGGAGGTTCGGGTCTTGTTGATTTCTGCTAGACCACAAAGGCTGGCTCAGTTGACGCAAGAGGAACAGCAAGCGGTTCAAGTCGGTTTGGAACGGGCACAGGATGTTGGGTTAGTTCAATTGCAAATCTTACTATCTCCTACCCGTAAAGACCTGAATCGCTATCTAACGGATTGTTCTTCTGAGCAAATGCCCCAAGTGTTGCATTTTGATGCGCATGAGGTGTTTGGTAAACGCTGTACGAATCCAGGTTGTTTGACGATGCATCCAGGGATTAGAGCGGCATCCTGTAGGGCTTGGGGGCAATGGTTACCTGAGCCACAAGGCTATCTGGCATTTGCAACTGAGCAGGTCCAGACTGGCAGAGTGCTACCCAAGTTGCTGATATCTTGCAACCTCACTCGATCGCGCCCTTGCCCTCATTGTCCCTCCAGACCATCATTGATGAACTCTACCCTCTGTACATCTCGCCTATGACACCCGAAGAATCTACCCAAAGACGTAACCGCGGTATTGTCCTCAGCTTTCAGGGAGAACAAAAGCTTCGGGAGACAATTTCCCTTCTTGAAAGCGAAGAAAAATTTGGTCAGAAATTCACCCTTGAAGAACTTAGCGATCGCACCGGGCTAGATCCTGGTACGGTGGCAAAAGTGCTGGGTTGTGAACAAGGGGTTGACCGCCGCACGCTCGATCGGTGCTTCCGTACCTTTGAGCTGAAATTAACTGAGAGCGACTATTGTAAGCTCGAGGCAAGGCAAGCAAGACCCGAAACGCCTCGAAATCCTGAAGTACAGGCACCGGATGTAGAGGTTCGTCCCAAATCGGAGGAATTAGACAGAATCATCAAAGATACATTTCGAATAGGTGACAAAATTGTTGATGGTCCCGAATTAGTTCGAATCCCAGCAGGAAACTATTTAATTAGCAGAGAGGAAGACAGAACTAGGCTCCAAGTCATTGATGAGTTTGCAATAGGACGGTTTCCTGTCACCTTCCGCCAATATGACCTATTTTGTGAAGCATCAAAATATGAGATGTCAAACGACATGGGATGGGGACGCGAAGATAGACCAGTGATAAACGTTAGCTTTCTTGATGCAATGAAATATATAGAGTGGTTGTGCGAGCGAACTGGCAAGGAATATCGCTTACCAACGGCAGTTGAGTGGGAGTACGCAGCACGGGCGGGAACCAATTCCGCATATTGGTGGGGTAACGAGATCAAGCGAAATAATGAGTTTATGGCGAACTGTAATGGCTGCGGATCTCCATGGGACGAAAAAAGGATGACATCACCTGTTGATCAATTTCCATCAAATGATTGGGGGCTATACGACACCGCAGGAAATGTCTGGGAATGGACATGTACTAGGGATGATGGAACTGAGGGCGGAGTTCCTTTAGATAAATTCTCTCGGGTAATAATAAAAGGGGGGGCTTGGTATGACAAGCCTGATCGGCTTCGTTGTTCAATAAGAGAATCTTTCTATATTGACGAAAAAAGCAATACCATTGGCTTCCGTGTTTCTTATTCGTTGCCAAGCCCCAGGTAGTTACTTGAAATTATCTCATCTCACCGTTATCTTAACCAAGTGCCTCTTAAAGACGGTGATGACGTGCTCCTAGTCAACTGGTGCAAACTGAGCGTGAGTCATCTAGATGGCAAGGGGTCGTACCCAATGGAAGATGAAAAACGAGAACAACGAGAATTGCTGAAAGAAAGAGCGATCGGTTGTGAATCAAATGGTCGTTTATGACATTGAGGCAGCCCGCGCTGAACTTGCTGATCGAGGTGTCCAGGTCAGTGAAATATTTCACACGCGGGCGGAATCTTCCACCATGCCGGAACTGAGGGACGGGTACCGGGTCCCGATCCGAAACGCCGAGACTATGCTCCCTTTGCCTCGTTCAGTGATCCAGACGGCAACGGCTGGTTGCTCCAGGAGTTGAAGGTGCGGGCACCCGGATGGTAAGCAATCGCTTACTTTGAACTCAAACAGCTTAGCCAGCGTTGGTGTTCTATAGCAATTCAAACTAAGTCGCGTTTTAACTCAAAGAACTTGAGTAGTGTGCATTGGGCGATCGCAGAAGAATGAAAGGTAACCCATTTAAACATCAAATTTATCAATCTCAAGGAGAACAAGATGAGTAGCAATCCTGTAAACAATCCAAACATGAAACTCGGAGTTGTAGTGTTTAGCGTTGCCGACGTCGATCGCACCAAGGCATTCTACGAAAATCTTGGCTAGCGGTTCGACATGGATGTGGCGGAGGGCGATTACCGTGGACGACCTCGACGCCGTCCGCCAAGACTTACTCGATCGTGGTGTCAACGTGAGCGAGATCTTCCATTATGCTGGCGGACCTACAACAACGCTGTAGAGAGCCCGCGCGTTGACGGGCGCGAACCCACAAGGTCGTTCCTACTTCTCCTTTGCCTTGTTCGAGGACCCAGACGGAAACCTCTGGCTGCTCCAGGAGATCAAGGAGCGGCTTCCCGGTCGCGTATGGCACTCTTTTTCTATACACACTCATTAAATATGACTTGGAATTGAAGTCAAACGAAGATTCGCTTTGGTAGAGTATACGAACTAAACGCTACTATTTTGAAATGACGAGGAACGCTTCCCCTAAACTCTGGTCGGCAATCGCCATGAATGTGTCACTTACCATTAAATAATAAACTTTATCGGAAATAGTACAGAACTATAAAACGTTGAAAGCGTCCCTTCATAGTCTCGAAATTCTTTCCCTTCTTCTCCTTTCCCTTTCCCTTCTTTGACCTCTCCCGAGCTCAATTAGGCTGCCTTCTGACGATAACTGGTCTTTTCTGACGATGGGTGAGCTTTAGATTGGGCAAACCACAGGCTGTTTCCATGACATCATCGGCATAGTGATCCACTCGATTACGAAATTTCTGCACCACAATCTGACAGCGTTTAATCCCACCAATGTGGTGTTCCACTTCTACCCGCACCTTGGAAATCGCTTGATTCTCTTCCTTTTGAGCATCGCTCAGTTCTGCATTTCGCGGTTTCTTCTGCGGTTGCTTAATCGTCACCCCATCGGGGGCATACCCTCGAAAACCCGTATCCTGCCATAGCGTACTCTGCTGCAAAAACTTGTAGTCCTCTTCATCAGCAATCTTCTTGTCATGCTGCTTGCCTTCATAGGTGTCACTCAAAAACACCACCTTCCCACCCCGTTCCACCACCACATCATTAGACTTAATCGGAAATAAGAGCCGTTGCAGGGAAGAGCGGAGGACTTTGCTTGATTTCAATCTAAGCTGTTGCCAACTGGCGATAGTTGAGACGGAAGTTATGCAATCCACAAGCTGTTTCCATCACATCATCCACAGAATGGGCTATTCGGTTCCTGAACTTGTCTACCACAATCTTGCAGCGCTTAATGCCAGCAATCTGATGCTCAACTTCTACTCGCTCGCTTGATATTTCTCGATTTCGCTGTTTCTCTGCCTGGGTTAGTTCTTGGTTTCGCGGTTTCTTCTTCGGTTGAAACGTTGTCACTCCTTTTGGTTCATATCCTTGAAATCCTGTATCTTTCCACAGCTGACTCTTTTGGGGAAACGGGTAGTCTTCTTCATCACAAATCGCTTTGTCATGCTTCTTGCCCTCATCGGTGTCGCTCAAAAACACCACCTTCCCTCGACGATGACTGATGATGTTGTTTTTGACCGTATGCGCCTTCTTTTTGCCACTGTAGTATTGCTTCTGGTCTTCCTTGTCCTGGGGGCGGTTGATGCGACGCTCACTACCATCGATGATGAACTCCAAACTCGGACACTGCTGCAACACTGCCTCCAAACGATGCGGTTCTCGTTCGGGTAGTTGTTTCTCATAGCCCAAGGCACTATTGAGCATCCTGCTCAGTTTATGCACCCATTCATGCGCTTGAGGTTGTCCGATGCCAAAGAGAAAGCCCTGCACTGCTTGGGTGGGATAAAGGCGAAAGTACAGCAAAATAAACAGCAGTTTGTCTTGAATCAGATCCAGTTGGCTTTTGCGTCCTGCTCCATACTGACGTTGCCGTGTTTTGCCTTGAATGTGGTGTTGTTGCACATAGGCACTCCACGCTTGCTCGAACGGCTCTAGCAGTTGCTCAAATTCTCGAATTTTGAGACCCGTCAAGCTTTGAAGCACACGAGGTTTATTTTGAATGGTGCGGTAGCTCAACATCGTAAACATCTCGGTTTTCGAACAACAACCCTTCACTCCAAATTACACTATTTCCGATTAAGTCT
>NZ_JACXWX010000239.1 GCF_014764505.1 Phormidium tenue FACHB-886 | reverse complement strand
TTTGTTTGATTGGGGCATCTCCATTGGAGGTTGCCCTTTTTTGTCCGATGCTTCTATTCTCGCTAATTTCTCCTCCAACCCTCCCCCAACCAATAGATGCGCCCATCGGAGGGTAGGGAGAAGAGGGTAGTCCTGCTTACCTTACCATTAGCTCGTTTTTGCGACACAACCAATCATTTTATAGTTATACCTTTTGGAGAACTGAAGGATTTCTGCTCCTACCTCAAGCTACCTGCTAAATCTCCTGAACGACTAACTTATGCTCGAAATGATTGATCTTAGCTCCTCCAGCACTTTCTCTAGCCGTTTTTGCTTTTTGGGATCAGTCCAAACCTTGGATCGTTTAGCCAAACGCAGTACATCGTCAATCTGCCCCTTTAAAGACGGAGAATTTTCGTCTTCCTCTGGATTCTTAGCAGCTTTGAGCGCAGAAATTTGATCTTTAATCTGTGTTAGAGAAAGATCCTTTGAAATTGCTTTATCAAGCAAATCCTCACGCTGCCCATCATCTTTAACACGGGCGATCGCTTGTGCTTTTGTGTAAGCAATCCTACCTTGGCGCAGAGCCTCTAGAACATCTTGAGGGAGATTGAGTAATGGAAGTCGATTATTTACAAAGGACTCCCAGGTCATCGTCCCCAGTGCCGCAAATATCGACTGAACTACCTTATCCTCATCACTGCCCATAACGTTATGGGCAACATTTCCTTTCGCCTCGTGCTGCATTCGGTAAAGGAGCTTGGGCACATCAGACGTAGGCATCTGTAGCTTCAGGGATAGAAGTTGCAGGACGCCTTCCGTTTCCTCAACTGGGTTGAGATCCTCACGCTGTAGGTTCTCAATCAGAGCAATTTGGATCGCTTGCTCATCAGCTAGTTCACGAATGACAACAGGTATTTCTGTCAAGCCTGCTTCCTTCGCAGCGCGGTAGCGCCGCTCACCCGCCACCAATTCATACTTGTCTGAACCTTCAAGGCTACGGACAAGAAGTGGTTCTAGAATTCCATGTTCTCTGATGGAGAGTACGAGCTGCTCCATCTTTTCAGGATCAAAATACCGACGAGGTTGCTGCTGGGGGAGACTAATCTGGCTAATTGCCAGATTCTCGGGCGATGTTGGAGTTTCCACATCAGCAAATAATCCTACTGGAGCCGTAATTTGTCCTCCAAAAACTCGCTCTCGCTTCCGGGTCATGCTAATTTCTCCAGGTCTTTCGCCAATCCATCCAATATTTTCTTAGCAGCGTGTTTGGGACTATACACTGCTAAGGGAACTCGTTCCATTGAAGCATCTGCGAACACAGTTGACTTAGGGATAAAGGGGAAAACTTTACCGATCGAGGCAAGTTGTTCCCGGATTGCTTCCAAGGTCAGTTCATCGTGGGAGTTCCGTCCGTCATACATTGTAGGGACGAACCCGGCAATCTGTAGCTTACGATTTGGCTTGGCTTTTACCTTCTGTAGGGTTTGCAAGAGCATATCTGTCCCTTGAAACGCCTTAAATTGAGTCTGAATAGGAACCAGAATGTAGTCAGAAGCTACTAGAGAGATATAGCTCAGCATCCCCAAGCTCGGCGGACAATCAATCAGGATGAAATCGTACTGATCCCGAACTGGCTCCAATGCATCTTTCAGCCTTGTATCCCGCATATAAGCAGTTACTAGCTCCTGCTCTGCGTCTGAAAGTTTTAATTGAGATGGAACTAGATCCATCCCATGAATTGCTTTGAGGATAGGCAGCTCCTCCTCAGGCACGATCGCATGATACACACTCCGGTCTACTTGCCTTGGATCGATCCCCACAAACGTTGTTAACGACGATTGGGGATCCATATCCACTAAAAGTACTCGGCGTTTTCTTTGGGCTAGGCTATAGCCTATGTTTGCAGCTAAAGTGGACTTTCCAACTCCACCGGCTTGGTTGAAGAGTGAAATAACTCGGCTCACTGGAATGTAGGTTTTAGGGGTAATTTTTTGGTTTATCAGTCTGCCCCAGAAGAAGACACCTGGTCAGATTGAATACGTGATATTAAGAGTTTACGAGATAAGCGAGGAAGTAAACCCAAATTTTGACCAGATTTTGATGAGATGATGGCACTATAACCCTCATTTATCACTTTCGGTAAACAAAATTCGCCTTAAAACGCTGGAAGGTCTGTACAACAGGTTTATTCGGGGTCACACAGCATTCACAACTGCTTAGAGAAATCAGGGATGAGCCGTGACCGTGAACTGCCTTCTTCCACAAAAGCTTCACCGTTTTTGTTCGGTTTTTCTCTGTCCGACGTGACTAATGAGGGATAAACTGTTGAGTCACGAACGATAGAGCTTTACCCGTGAGCGATCGCCTGCTTTCCATACCCGAAGATTATGATGCTTTCCTATGCCACCTTAAGGAACGCATCTGAATTGCTTAAATTAGAGCGACTCTTGCGGTCAACCAAGAATTAAAGGCAGTGACCAGTCCACCAAGTAGAGGCTTCTGTCCCTAAGTTGAGTACCCAGTTCTGGCAGTTTCCTCTTAGCTGGTAGACAAAGCTGGAGTTTTGCTCGGCGCACTTGCGACATAACCCAAAGGGACATGGTAAACCATTGGTAAGCGGCAGTAGGAAAGAGGGAACAATGCCAATGCTGTCGATTGGTGAAGCT
>NZ_JACXWX010000238.1 GCF_014764505.1 Phormidium tenue FACHB-886 | reverse complement strand
TATTTTGTTTGATTGGGGCATCTCCATTGGAGGTTGCCCTTTTTTGTCCGATGCTTCTATTCTCGCTAATTTCTCCTCCAACCCTCCCCCAACCAATAGATGCGCCCGAGTCTAACCTATTTAGATGAACCCGTGTTGCTAGAGGAGAACCTTCAGCAGATTTTTAAGTTTGCTTCTGAAACATTGCACAATGGTGGATTGTGGTGGTGGACGTTTGCTCTCGCTCAAGACTTGCCGGAGAAGCTGATTGCTGGGCATGAACGCGAGTTTCTCACCTATTTCTATAACACGTATTGCTACGATCCCAATTCTGTAAGTGATGCGGTGGATGAGTATTTGCGAACATTTGCAGCACCGAATGGAATAAGGGGTGCATTAGGAGTATATCGTGCCATTTTTGAATCAATTCAACAAACAACACCATTAACACACAACAAAATTACAACACCTGTATTGGCATTGGGTGGTGAAAGAAGTATGGGCGATCGCGCCAAAATGATGCTTCAACAAGTTGCTGAAAATGTACGCGGCGGGACTGTTGAGCAGTGTGGACATTTCATTCCGGATGAACGTCCTAATTATCTTATTGAGCAGTTGACTATGTTTTTGGCCGATTTATCAAAATCATTCACTAATCAGACTAGTCACTCCCATCAACAACATTCTGTAGTTTCAGATTGATGTTGAACTGATAGGAAATAGGAGGTGACATGGGCAAGCTAGATGGAAAAACGGCTTTAATTGCAGGTGGAACGGGTGGTGTAGGCGAAGGAATTGTGCGAGCTTTTCTCAATGAAGGGGCGACAGTGGTTGTCCCTTCTCGCAGTGGCGATCGCTTGCAACAGTTGGATGAGCAACTAGAAGAGTCCCCTATAGAACGCTTAATTTCAATTGTGGGTAATATGTCTGATGTAGAGCCCGCTGAGGAATTACGGCAGCAAATTCTTGACAAGGTGGGGCAAATCGATGCAGTCGTTGCCTCGCTTAATGGTCGCTCGAACGAAGGCATTCTCCTTGTCAAGACATCATTGGATGATTGGCGACGCATGATTGACAGCAATCTAACCGCTCATTTCATTGCGGCAAAAACATTCGGTTGTGTCGCAAAAACAAGGCAATGGTAAGGTAGGTAAGCCTACTCTTGCTTTTTCCCACACTCCAATGTCTACTCCGCTCTGTTTAAGTGGCGGCACTTCCTGCCCGAAATCATCCTGCTGAATGTACGGTGGTACTGCCCTTCGGGTTCGCCAGTTCCCTACGGCGGGAGACCCGCCTGCAGGACTGGACTCACCGCTATGCCTTGAGCTACCGAGACCTGGAGGAGATGATGACCGAACGGGGTGTGGAGGTGGATCACTCAACGATCAATCGTTGGGTGCTGAAGTACGTCCCGGAACTGGACAAACGCATTCGTCCACACTTGAAGCCGACAAACGACTCATGGCGGGTGGACGAGACTGACATCAAAATCAAGGGTGTGTGGAAATATCTGTATCGCGCCGTGGATTCCCAGGGCGATACGCTGGACTTACGGCACGAGCGGCAAGCGGGATGGCGAGGCAGCAGCACGCTTCTTTCGCAAAGTACTCAAGGGTCAGCACACCCAGCCTCCTCGAGTGATTACAGTAGACAAGAATGCCGCTTATCGGGTGGCAATAGACGCTCTCAAAGCGGAGGAGACGATCGAAGAAGAGACTGAATTACGGCAAAGTAAAGACTTAAATAATGTGATTGAGCAGGATCATCGTCATATTAAACGAATCATAAAACCGATGATGGGATTTAAGACGTTCAATAGTGCCAGAAGAACGTTGAGCGGAATCGAAGCGATGAATATGATCAGAAAAGCACAAGTAAAAGGAGTCAACCAAGGGGACAGTGTGTCTGGAGTGAAATTTATCGAAGCGATCTTTGGAATTGCTGATTAAGAGAATGCAACGATACCGCTCGTTTGTCCTTTATAAGTTTTTGCGACGCAACCACTTTGATGTAGGTTTCGTCCACCCGCCATGAATCATTCGTCGGCTTCAAGTGTGGACGAATGCGTTTGTCGAGTTCTGGGGCATACTTCAACACTCAGCGGTTGATGGTTGAGTGATCGACTTCCACGCCCCGCTCAGCCATCATCTCCTTTAAATCCCGGTAGCTCAAGGCATAGCGGTGAGTCCAGTCCTGCAGGCGGGTCTCCCGCCGTAGGGAACTGGCGAACCCGAAGGGCAGTACTACCGCACATTCAGCAGGATGATGTCGGGCAAAAAGTGCCGCCACTTAAACAGAGCAGGAGTAGACATCGGAGGAAGAAAAGGCAAGGTTAGGCTTATCTACCTTACCACCCACCAGTTTTTGCGACACAACCATCTGGTGGATGTGAGGTAGAGTGAGAAACGAGATATGGCAGCGGCAAAAGCGTTTTTTGTCCAAGCGCATGAGATAGCGGGACAATCACCGCAACGAGTGGTGACAGATGGGCTGAGTTCGTATCCCAGAGCAATTGATGAGGAATTGGGAACGGATGTTGAGCATGGGGTGAGAGGCTGTTTGGGAAATCCGATCGAACAGAGCCATCGAGGGATTAAGCAACGCTACTACCCGATGCTTGGTTTTGGAGCGATTGAGAGTGCGAAACGACTCAAGGGGTGACAGGGAGGCTGAACGGTAAGACTGGTAGCAGACAGAGACGAAGCGAGACCGAAAAAATAGGGTGAATCCGAAGAATCACCCCCAGTTTTAAAAAA
>NZ_JACXWX010000237.1 GCF_014764505.1 Phormidium tenue FACHB-886 | reverse complement strand
CCATCTGGTTACATGATGTTGTCATTGGATTGTTCATCAATCGTTATGAGTTTGGACTATCCATCTAACTCCACTTCCACACGTCTAGAACATTACCAAAAAGTTTTTGCGACCCAACTAAAATCATCGAGCCTTTCCAACCGATGAATCTGCTCTAAAAATGGTCTATCTGGCAATTGGAAACATTGCCAAAAAGTGGACAATGCCGGTTCGTGACTGGAAACCTGCCCTCAATAGCGAAGCGATTGAGTTTGGCGATCGCTTTTCATCCTGAGTTTTAACCCTTGACACAATCTATTTGACATATCCCGCGATGATTACTCAGATCTGACAGTTTCCTTTTCTTTTCGTTCTTACAAATGTAAGTGGAACTGCTCAGGATATTGCATTACTAATCCCCCTGATTTATACCTTCATTATGCAATGTCGTTGTGAGCGTAATGTCATCATAGACAATCAAAGTCTTTTTCATCATTTTGAATAATTCAACAAGGAATAGCAGAACCAAAGCGAAGCTTGCCAAATCACAATGAAACCTACGTGTCTGTTTCTCATTCCTTCAAATAGATCGCGCCAACGGGGTGTCAAACTGTGCTCTTGCTGCAAGAAAGATTTAGTGTATTTTAATGATGTAAGGTTGTATATACTGCTGCTCCTGTGGGTTGAGGTAGCGCAGGATCTCATCGGCTAGAACTTGTGTCCAAAGCTTTATCAGTTCCCATTTCACCCCAACGCTAGGGAGAACTCGAATACACAGCTCCAGCAGTTCTTGTTCCACAGCCACCAAGTTTCCTTCTAAAACGCGCAGCCACAGGTATGCCTGAAACATCTTGAGGTCACGAACACAGGAATGGGCAATCCCAGGTTGATCAAGAACGCCCCGGCGACTGCGATGTCTCGGCAGTTGTCTCATTAAGGTGTGGTAAGCAGCTTCAGCAATCTCCTGAGACAGCGGGATCATCTTTTCCACCAGATCGATTACAGGCGAGTCCATGTTATAGCCAGATGCTGCTACACGGTAGGACCTGTTGGGGTCAATCTGGGCTAACACAGGCTGATTGATCGCACTGAGGTCATCGACTTTTTTTAAATTCTGCAATCACAGTTCGGGTACTGACCTGCAGCACCCTGGCAATACCCCTCACCCCACTGCCATTGAGGGTCATCTCGACAATTTGCTCTTTGACAGAAGCCAACCGTCCCAGATAAGTGGGATGCAAAATAAACGTCCGTCTCTAACAGATCTCACTGCGGTACAAATATCGCTGTTTCCCTTCTGTGCTTTCGCCATTTTTGACGACGGACTCATCACTTTGACAATGAGGACAAACGACGGAGATCAGTGCCATAGGAGTCTCTAAGTTCATGATTGGCTGAAACTGCAAGTATTTTACATCATCACCAGATGTAAGACACTACCCTCGTACTCCATCATGCACGATCGAAAGCGATCGCTTTTGCATACGTCTACCTTCTTCAGAACCAGATTGCCGTGAGAGGGCTGAAACGCAATCGATTCCTTTTTGTAACCCGTCCTTTTTGCAACCCGGTCTAACTTCAAGTCTCTGCGTGAGAGACAAGCTTGGCGCAATTATTAAACTCTATGGTGTGACTAGCAGTGAAAGACAATGATTTTCGTTCAGCTACCAACCTCCGTTCCCTCGCAGTAGGACCGCGCTCAGACAACACCTTTGCGACGGCTAGAAATTTGGGAAGAGTTACACCCAATGCCACTCGCGCTTCTTTTCGTGTCAGTGGCACAGTCGGCAAATCCGATAAGGCAGATTTCTACAAAGTTACATTAGCTCCTGGAGCCAACCTGCCGATTGGGAACGTTCGCTATTGACTTAAAAAAGGCTCGGCAACCTTTTCGATATTCAGTGAAGTTTTAGGAAGCAGAAATTTTGCGATAAAATCCACGCTTCAACGAGGCTTAACTTCGCTTCCCGCTCAGGCAATTAATCCACTTTCCTTTCCCATCACTATATACATCAAAATAGAAAACCGCACTGGAGAGACTCAGTATAATCTTGCATTCAACTTCTTTAGGTAAGTTTCACAACTATTCTTCAGCTCATGCCGTTCCATCAGGAGAAATCACAATGATAACTTCATACAACAGCACCCCGAAGGGGAATGCAATCAGTCGCTTCAAGACGCATAAGCGGTATGATGATTTAACTACAACTGCTCTACACAGCGACGAACTACTGGGTGATGTAAAATTTGACCCAGCAGAGTACCTGCAAGTAACAGAAAATTTCCTCAGTGTTGTAGCTGCAAAGACAGATGTCGATGATGCAAACCTCACTCCATCAGTCAATTCATTACATTCCGACGTGAAGCAGAGCAATGGGGCTGTAGAACCCTTGACTTCACTTCCCATTGGAATGGCTCAGGAATTGATGCTAGACCTTTTATCTACTGACAATTCTGCTTTCAGCGGCAAGTCCTACAGTAGCACCGCTTTGCTTATCGCTAATCGTCCAATCGCCAGTAAATCAATCAGAACCGCAAGCCCTCTGATCTTTTCTCCGGATCAACGTGTACCAGTTACGCAGCCAAGCTATCCATTCAATGCTGTTGGGCAAACGTTTGCGCGCTGGAAGGGAGCAGATGGCGTTTTGAACACCAGGGATGATATTGTCGCCTTTAGCTCAGGCGCATTAGTTAGCAAGTCTCATTTTTTAACGGCGGGTCATTGCATCTACAACAAGAACTATGGGGGCTGGGCAGCTCGAGTCGAAGTACAACTGCCGGGGGGGAG
>NZ_JACXWX010000236.1 GCF_014764505.1 Phormidium tenue FACHB-886 | reverse complement strand
TTAAACTGTCAGGAGCACAGTGGAAATCCGAGAATGTGCCTCAAGTTCTCCTCCACCGTTGTGCTTACCTTAATGGTCAATTCTCAAACTGAGACTTACAAGACTGGGATGCACCCTGGCGGGATGGCGGGAGGATGTTGAAGTATGCGACTCCAGCAGTGAGCAACGAAACTTTGGTCAGGGCGATGCAGTTGATAAAGATCGATACGCTCGACTTTGAGGCGCTGCAAGCTCGCTTCACAACTGCCGCGCAAGCTTGCAGGGGAGCCATCGGCATGAATGGTTGTCTGGTGCGATCTTGAGAACGCTGCCTTTAGTTGCAATGACTAGATCGGGTGGGTAGGGATAGAGCGCAGCTGCAATCAGCTCCTTGTTAAAACCGGGTCCATAGGCTTCAGCCGTGTCAATTAAATTGACTTCCAGCTCAACTGCGTGCCGAAGGAGGGTTTGCCCACCCTCCCAATCCGCATAGGGTCCAAAGTTGCCCGGTAAATATTAGTCAATGATTTGTGGGCTGGGTGCTTGAGCATTAATGTCTGCTTGAGACAGGGTAGGAATTGTCCAGGTAGTTTCACCTGCTTTGAATACCTTCGCTGGGGCTACGTTAAATTCGATCACCCCTGTTGGATTGCTTCTCACAAATGACTGAGTTCCATCTACGAATTTAACTGCCAAAGGTTCAGTTAACGTTTGTGCTCCGGTCGTCGAATCAAGAACTACTTGAGTTCCAGCGGGGATGTAGTAACCATCACAATCCCAATCATCATCAGTTTCCTGACCTGCCGCCAGATAATACAAAGTAGTCGGTAGTTTCTTGGGTTTATTAGCATACACTGCTAAAGTACCAGCGGTTTGATTATGGCATTGTGCTCGTGTTGTGGTAGATTCCATCACTGCTTTTTGAGCCTGCAATTTTGCTAACTGCAATTGCAATTGCTCCGGGGTGTAGCCTGATTGATCCGGTGTATTTTGCGCTTGTAGCAGTTGATTGATGGATTGGTTTACTTCGGCGTAATCTGTTCCTTTCCGATGATCCTGTCCTGCCCAAGCTGGTGAAGCAACCGTTAAGTTCACCAGGAATATCAGTATCACAAGAACAACTTTCATGAATTTCATCGCGACTTTCCTTTCTAAAAAATTATTGGTCATTGATCATTAGCCCTTAGTCATTGGTTATGGGACATTGATTATCACAATCCGCTGGTCAAAGATAACCAATAACAGATGATTAATCATTCTCTCATTCAGCATCATTACTGTCGATCGAATTTAGGTACAATTTCTAATTCCGTTGCTCTTTCCTGCAATGCTTGACTAACAGTTCTGGCTAATTTCAACAGGTACAGCCCACTAATTATCAGAGTTAATACTGCTAATCCGGGATTTTCTAAGGTGCGGCTGTCAAGCAGAATCAACGCACCTAAACCAATTAGAACCAAGGGAACGAGATAGTTGCCATAACGGGTAAGATTGTCGGCGATCGTGGGCACTTGAGTCAGTTTGTAAGCAGCGAAGCACCAAACTCCAACCATTGAGAAGAACACGCTCAAGATTGCAACCAAACTTTGCCAAGTGCAACTCGCAAACAATGGCATATAAATTCCAATGTTATCACCGCCGTTGGCAAACGTTACTGCTGCCACACTATAAGCTTGAGGTGAGATAAAGCTATTGAACCAGGCTGACCCAGTTTGTGTTTCTTCCGATTCCAAATCCTCTTCTTCATTAGCATTTACCAGACGGCTAATACCGATCGCAATAGGAATCAGCCCTAATAGCCCGATGCAAGGACGGGGAAGTAGCAAGCTACCAAAGAAACTAGGCAGGCTGGCTAGCACTAGAGCGGTAAACCCAAGATATTGTCCAGCAATGATGTGGCGTTTGCGAAATAGAGGATTTACCTGAGAAAAGAACAGCATCAGAATTAAGATGTCATCCAAGTTTGTTGCGGTAAATGCAGTAAATCCCGTGGAAATCGCTGTAATCAGTCCAGTCATGTCAATTATTTCTCCGATTGGTTGAAGTCCTTCCATAGGAACTGAACTTTTTGTTCAGTCATCATCGTCAATTGACTTAATTTCTAATTACAACCTGAACATCATCCAGGTTTAAGTTGGATGCGATCGCTGAGCCAGCGGGAACATTGACAAATACCGTGCTTTTGGGATGGGAACTGAGAGCTGATGCATGCGTGGTCACTTGAGCATGATGGTCAAATTCGTGCGTAGTTTGGGTGGGAACAAACGCAACTTTGACTTCACTGGCTGCTTGTTGCTGTTTTATCAACGTTGCCAACTCATCCAATTTCTTGGAGTACTCTGCGTCTAACTTTTCATGCAGCAATTCAAGGTGTTGAGCAGCTTGCAAGGTCACTTGATAATTGTGACTGGCACTTTCTCGATCTTCTTCTGATTGGCGGTTCTGACTCATCAAGACGACGGGAGCTGTATAGGCAGAAGCAAACGAAAACATCAAGTTCAACAAGATGAAAGGTTGTTTATCAAAATGAGGCAGACCAGGAATCGAATTAAATGTGATCCAGCCGACTAGAACAGTAGATTGACCAATCAAAAACGCCCAAGAACCGACCTTAGATGCCATTTTGTCTGCAATCTTTTGTCCAAAAGTTAAGGGCTTTTTTTCAGGTGGTTGAATCTTTGAGGTAATGTTCTAGACGTGTGGAAGTGGAGTTAGATGGATAGTCCAAACTCATAACGATTGATGAACAATCCAATGACAACATCATGTAACCAGATGGACTTAGAGAA
>NZ_JACXWX010000235.1 GCF_014764505.1 Phormidium tenue FACHB-886 | reverse complement strand
CACTGGGTTAAATACTGTCGCCAAATAGTCAGAGCAACAGCCCGTTGGAGCCCTGCATTGCCCTCTAAATGCTTGTAGATAGCAGGAGGTTTGATGTTTAGCTCTCGTGCTACGCGATTCACGCCTAGTGCCGATTCTCCCTCCTGGTCAAGACAAGCGATCGCAGCGGCAATCACATCCTGTTTAGTGAGTGAATTTTCCTTCGTCGGACGACCCATAGAAATTGCAAGCTGGATGAAGTGATAAAATTAGTTAACACTATTAACTAAATGTGTGTATGATTAACCTTATCATCAGATTCAGAATCATTGGCTAAACGTTGTTGACTAGGGTTATGGAAGCTGAATCTCGCTCACATCTCGCCATTCGTGCCGCTTGTGAAGTAGCAACTGAACTGGGACTAACCTTTGAACGGGCGATCGTGCTACAACACCGCAGCAACGCTATCATTCGCTTGTTTCCGACGAATATTGTGGCGAGGGTTGCGACCATACCCGAAACAATCCGTCAGGGTCATGACTGGTTTATTCGTGAGATGGCGGTTGCTCGCTATCTTGCGGCTACAGATGCACCGATCATTCCTCCCAGTTCAGACATCGATCCTGGGTTACATCAGCATTTGGGGCTAGTGTTAGGGTTCTGGAAGTTTGTAGAAGTTTTAGAGCAGCCCTTTGATCCTTATCAGGCAGGGCAAGCCCTGCGGGTCTGTCATCAGACATTGAAAACTTTTCCAGGAAAGCTACCCACGCTGGCGCTCCTAACCGAAGCAAGACAATTACTGGTTCAGATCGTTGCGGCAGAACTCTCTCCTGCCGATGTAGATCTGCTGATGCAAGTCGGAGAGCGATCGTATCAACAACTCAGTCAATTACCGATGCAGCCACTCCACGGTGATTCTCATTCGGGAAATGTTCTCAATACAACTCAGGGAGTGCTCTGGACAGATTGGGAGGACACCTTCATAGGACCCGTTGAGTGGGATTTGGCTTGCCTGGTTGCCTCTCCCTATGTGCTGGGTACAGATTGGGAAAAGGCAGAAGCCGCACTGCAAGGCTATGGTGACGCGATCGACTTTGAGGTATTAGAGAACTGCGTTGTAGCACGAGCCTTCGTCAGCGTCATTTGGTATGTCATTTTGCAGCAACAGCGCCCGGATGCAGGACGACTAGCCCAACTTGAACATTATCTGAACTGGTTGAGACAACGTGAGGGAAGGACATGAGCAATTTGGTATGGAAACCTGCGGTTGAACTGGCTCAGATGATTCGTGATCGCCATATTTCTGCGATCGAACTCTTAGACACTCACCTGAAGCAAATTGCCCAACACAACTCCAAACTCAACGCTATTTGCACCCTTGATAAGGAAAACGCTCGTATTCGTGCCAAACAAGCAGATGAAGCACTGGCGAGAGGTGAGAATTGGGGTGCATTGCACGGTGTCCCTGTAACCATCAAAGACATTTTTGAAACGGCTGGACTTCGCACCACCGCAGGCTATATTCCCCTCAAAGACTATATTCCCAAGCAGGATGCAACCGCCGTTGCCAGACTCAAAGCCGCAGGGGCGATCGTTCTGGCAAAAACCAACATGGCAGAACTGGCAGGAGATTATCAAAGTACCAATTCGTTGTTTCCGCGAGTCAACAATCCGTGGAATGTCGAGTACACAGCGGGAGGAAGTTCAGGGGGTAGCGCAGCAGCAGTAGCGGCAGGATTATCTCCACTGGATATTGGAAATGATATTGCGGGTTCCGTGCGTCAACCTGCTCATTTTTGTGGAATTTATGGCTTGAAACCGACCGATCGCCGCATTTCCACCGCGGGCATGATTCCGGAAGTTCCTGGAATGCCCTACTGCCTTCGACAAATGATGACCGTAGGATGCTTTGCGCGATCGCTCGAAGATCTCCGTCTTTGCTTTTCCCTGATAGCAGGAGCCGATCCTCGTCGTCCAGATGTTCCGCCTGTTCCTCTAGATAGTCCTTCTGGCAAATCATTGAGTGACTTAAAGGTTGCCTGGACTGAGCAGTGGGCAGAAGTTCCCGTTGCTTCTGATATCCGCACTGCAATGCAACAGGTGATTGAAACGTTGACGCAATCTGGTGTTCAAGTTCACCCATGGTTGCCTGAAGGCTTTGACTTGTCTGCAATTCTCAATCTTTACTCCAGAATGGCAGCTTACATTAACCGCTATGCTCAACCCGTCGATCTCTACAACTTCCAGCGCAGTCTTAAGTTGATCGTTCGCACAGCAACCCAAGGAGATAAGAAACTTCGAGCATTGGGCGATTTTAGCCGCGTGTTGCCTGAACTGTTGAACCCAAGCTTGAAGGGATATTTTGAGACATTGACTGAGCGCGATCGCTTCATCGCTCAACTCGATACGGCGTTAGAATTCTGGGATGTTTGGCTTACTCCCGTTGCCGCTACTCCTGCTTTTACTCATTGTCCTGTCTGGAATGCGATAGAAGTGGATGGTCGAGCCTATCCGCATGGAGTTGCGAATGGAGTTTACACAATGCCATTCAATCTGAGTGGGCATCCAGTAGTTGTGATTCCAATTGGGCAAACCAACAATGGATTACCGATCGGAATGCAGATTGTGGGCAAGCGGTGGAAAGAGATGGAGTTGATAGCGATCGCTCAACAACTTGATACTGTGATCAGTGGCTTTCGATCGCCACCAGGCTATTGAGCAACAAATTGCTTTCTACAATTCTTACAGAGGTAACATTGCTTACCTCGACGATAGCCATTTTTCGATAACTGGCTA
>NZ_JACXWX010000234.1 GCF_014764505.1 Phormidium tenue FACHB-886 | reverse complement strand
GCTCCCATTCGCATAGCTTTGTTGAAGATTTCACCTCAGCGTTCCTTCAACTGGTCTCGACCGAACTTAGTTTGTACTCCTTTGCCACCATTCATGAATAATGCAGGCTAACCAATGCCGCGATTTGCCTGTGTAATTGATTACCTCAACTGATAAGGGCAAGATTTGGAGGTGAGTCCAGCTAACGACCCCAATCACCCGCCGTAGACGAACCTTGGTGCTCAAAAGATAACCTCTTGGCAGCCGGTGTGCGTTGGGTTTGTTAGCCATTGGTTGATGTGGCTGACTATGTATTTAAGCAACAGATGTTGCAATTTGCAGTTACATTCGTTACTCTTCTTTCAGGATGGAGCTACTGCTTTGAGTTGGTTAGTTTTTACCTATTCTCTACCATCCAAATCGTCTTCCAGTCCACGGGTCACTTTGTGGCGACGGTTGCGGCGAATTGGAGCGATCGCCCTGAGCGGCGTACAGGTTTTACCTGAGCAAGAGGATTGTCTGGAATCGTTTCAATGGTTGGCTCAAGAGGTGCAACAGGCAAAGGGAGAAGCACTGATCATGCGGGTAGAGTGGTTTGAAGGCGTGAGTGATCAAGATATCATCAATCGGTTTCGTCAGGCTCGCCAGGAGGACTATGCAGGACTAGAGACGAAGCTGGTGGAGTTAGAGAGTGCCTTGACAGACATGGATGAGACTGGCGATGGCCCGGAAGGGGGAACTGCTTCGCAACGCACTTCAATTCGCGACGCCCTAGAAAAGCTCTACAAGCACCATGCCGAAATTTGCCAAATCGATTTCTTTGACTGTCCTGAACAGGAGAGGGTCATAGCGCGCCTCAAGCAGCTGACTCAATCACTCCTCCCACAACGTCCTGCTGTAAACATTACTCCCCAAGCGATCGAACAGTATCGTCATGTCCAGTGGGTGACAAGACCTCAACCTCATGTTGATCGCCTGGCTTGTATCTGGCTGATTCGACGCTTTATTCATCCTGAAGCTGTGATTCGCTATGCCAAAACTGCCAAAGGTCGCGAAATTTCCTTTGATATGAATAAAGGCGAGTTTCGCCATCAGGGCAACTTGTGTACGTTTGAGGTCATGGTGAAATCCTTTGGTCTGGAGGATTCAGGATTGCAAACGATCGCAGAAATTGTCCATGAAATTGATCTGCATGATGGGCTGTACTTGCACCCTCAAATTGCAGGTGTTGATGCTTTATTACGCGGTTGGTTGCTGGCTGGTTTTAGCAACGCGGCATTGGAAGCTCATGGAATTGCACTATTTGAGGGGCTATATGCTGACTGTTTGCAGAAAGCTTCTAAAGCAGCCACTTAATCAGATCTTCAAATTCACTCTACTCAAAAACCATGACGGCTTCTAACCCTTTAACCACTCATCAACCAGCTTATTCTCTCAAACAACTGACTCAGTATTTCCTGAAACTAGGCACGCTAGGCTTTGGTGGACCGATCGCACTGGTTGGCTATATGCATCGGGACCTGGTAGAAGAGCGACAGTGGGTATCTGAAGCGGAATATCAAGAAGGATTAACCCTGGCTCAAGTGGCTCCCGGTCCGCTGGCGGCACAGTTGTCGTTTTACCTGGGCTACGTTCACTATGGCATTTTAGGTTCTGCACTGGTCGGCATTGCCTTTGTCCTGCCGTCATTTTTGATGGTCGTTGCGCTGGGATGGGCGTATACCCTTTATGGTGGTTTGAGTTGGATGCAGGCAGTATTCTATGGTGTTGGAGCGGCTGTGATTGGCATCATTACCATTAGTGCTTATAAATTGACGCGCAAAACTGTTGGTAGGGACTGGTTGCTGTGGGGCATTTTTCTGGTCAATGCCGCTGCAACGATTGTTACAGAGTTAGAACGAGTGGAGCTAATTTTAGCTTCAGGGTTCCTCGTTTGGCTCATTAAATTCCCGCCTCAAAATTGGTTCAAGCAAAATCGACTGAACAGTTTCATTGGAGTGTCGCTCATACCGTTTCTGGCAACAGTGCCGCCTGCTCCACCTGAGTTGCTTGGGCAGATTGCCCTATTTTTTGCGAAAGCAGGCGCATTTGTGTTTGGCAGTGGTTTAGCTATCGTCCCTTTTCTATATGGCGGAGTGGTAAAAGACTTCAATTGGCTCAATACTCAACAGTTTCTTGATGCTGTCGCCGTTGCCATGATTACACCGGGACCCGTCGTGATTACAACAGGATTTATTGGCTTTCTAGTGGCAGGTTTTCCCGGAGCTTGTGTAGCTGCGATCGCCATGTTCATTCCCTGCTACCTGCTCACTATCATCCCGGCTCCTTATTTCAAGAAGCACGGCAAAAACCCTGGGATTTCTATATTCGTCAATGGCGTAACTGTTGCTGCAACTGGGGCGATCGCGGGAGCCGTTGTCATTTTGGGACGGCAATCCCTGCGGGACATTCCAACGCTTTTGATTGGGCTTGTTACGCTAATCGCGTTGTGGAAGCTCGGCAAAAAGCTACCAGAGCCTGTAGTTATCGTGGTTGCAGCGATCGCTGGGCTAGTTTTGTACCCACTCATACATCCATGGACATGATGAAAAGGATGACTGCCACTTTCTAAATAGATGGCTAACGTTTCAAATCAGCGGCAGCAGAGGATTAAGACTCATCACTGGATTACTCGTAGCTGTCCGCTGCATTTGACTGGTTAGGCAGCGGGGTTGTGTCGCAAAAACATATGAAGGACAACCGATACCGATCGGTTGTCCTTCCCTTAAGCGCTTCGATTCCGCTCAACGTGCTTCTTGCACTGTTGAACGTCTTCAATCCTATCATCGGTTTTACAATTCGCTTGATGTTTCGATGATCCTGCTCAATGATGTTATTGAGATATTTACTCTGCCTTAATTCAGTCTCTTGGTCGATCGTTTCATCTGC
>NZ_JACXWX010000233.1 GCF_014764505.1 Phormidium tenue FACHB-886 | reverse complement strand
GCGACCTTGCAGCAGGTGCAAAGTTATCTCAAAACTCATCGGGAGCATCTGCAATACCGAGAGTTCAAAAAGCTGGGATTGCCCATTGGCTCTAACATGGTGGAGAGCGCTTGTAAGTGGCTGATTGTCCAAAGGTTTAAGGGCACGGGCATGCGCTGGAGCGAAGCAGGGTTCGACCATTTGCTTTGTTTACGTTTAGCCTGGGTCAACCATCGCTTTGACCTGTTGTTCGCCAAACACTCACTTTCCCCAACTCTTTACTCCCCCAACCAATAGATGCGCCCCATAGCAGGCGAACGAGAGCGCAATTTGGGTCGTTGACCCAACCCATCCGATCGAATGCTTAGAGAAGCTATTCGAGATTTTGTGCGAGGAGATGTACGGTGAGCTTTTTGATATTTCTAATCCGGATGCCCTAGTACTAATTAGTTGGTTTGTGGGCGGAGAAGCGTTTCGAAGTGGGTGCTGCTTTCACTGGGGACGCGGCAAAATCTTCTACTTCCGCCCTAGTGACCAAGCCTTTCCAACCTATTATCACCCCCAAGCTCTACAAGTGATTACCAACGCAGTACATCGGGCAGTTCCAGCTGGAACACTAGCGATTCACTATGGTGAACGTCCCCTTCCAACAAACGAGTCATGAGCGATGAGGTGAAGTAGACCTTACCAGCAAGCCCTTGACAACTGCAATCGCTCCTACCTCCTAGCTAAGCGGAATCGTCAGCTGAGGATTTCTCAGTCGATTTCTAGCTCACTCGCTCGAAGTTGCCCAGATCCCAGCTTCTTCAGCAATCGACCAACCAGCGTGGAAGTAAACGTTTAGTCCAGAGGGGCAATTGCGCTTCTATAGAAGCTACTGAAAATCCGTAGTCAAGTAGCTTGAAGCAGTCCAGGAACTAATAGGTTCCTAGACTGGATATTTGAAGCGTTTGCAGCACTAAATTGAAGCTACCTGAATTCGTCCCATTTTGATCTTTTCTCCCACACCCGTGTGGGAAGGATTAAAAGTTTTTCCGTGAGCTGCTGTGGGAAGAACAAAATTCTTGATCTAAATAATTCGTTTTCAAGTAGGATTGAGAACATTCACTCGCCAGTTTTGGATATGGCAGTAATCACCTCAATTTTTAATCAAGCAGGAGGCGTAGCGAAATCTACGCTGACGCTGAACTTGGGACATACCCTTGCTCAAGCAGGTCAAAAAGTTTTGTTAGTCGATTTTGACCCACAAGGTAGCCTCACCGTTTTCCTGGGATTTGAGCCTTGGAACTTGCCTGTAACGGTATACGACACTTTGATGGGGAATTACAGCAGCAGAGAAACTTTGACTACAGCTCTTGATCAGGCGCTTGTCTCTGCCCACAATATAGATCTTCTCCCTGCTAATCGACGGTTGGGCAAAGCAGAGCTTGAACTGTTTACTGCAATGAATCGAGAGCGCAAGCTGGCAGCAATGCTAGAACCATTGCGTGATCGCTACGACTGGATTTTGATTGATTGCCCGCCCAGCCTAGGACTACTGAGTGTATCGGCGCTCACTGCTTCTAATGGAGTGCTTGTTCCGGTTGAAACTGAGTATAAATCCTGGGTCGGGACTGATTTGCTCCTGGAGACGATTGCCCTGGTCAGGCGCGAGATTAATCTAGACTTAAGTATTTTTGGGTTCATTCCCACAAAACACGCGAAAACAAAAAGCCAGCATCAGCGAGTTCTCAAAGCAATGCGAGAACAGCTTGCAACGGTTGGTACGGTATTTGACCCCATTCCAAATGCGACTGCTTTTGCTGATGCCTCAGAAGCAGGGCAACCGCTGATGATCTACGATCGCCGCCATGTTGCTTTGCAATCGATCCAAAATCTCGCAAGCTCGCTCCTTGCTACCCATACGGATGTGGGTAAGAGTAAAACCGTAAAAGCTCAACCTGCCCGCCGGTAAAAAATCTTGCCTCATTACTTTCGTTAAGTATTCTTCCCATTAAACAAAGTCACGATGGTTAAAGCTGCAAAATCTGAACGTCCTTACCGAGAACTTCGATCGCTTGGTGGCTTGTCCTCCCTTTATGATGTTGCTCCCGCTTCAGTTTCAACTCCGGCTTTAGCGCCAGACGAGCGTTTAATTCCGCTCAATCAAATTCAGCGCAGCGATAAGAATCCGCGCAAATCTTTTAATGCTGCAAAAATGGCGCAGCTTACCACTTCAGTACAGAAATATGGAGTGCTGGAAGCTGTTCTACTCAAGCCACTTCAACTAGCACAAGCATCATTACGTTATGAGTTGGTATTTGGCGAACGCCGTTACCTGGCAGCAGAGGCGGCAGGGTTAAGTGAAATTCGTGCCCGCATCCTGACACCCGAAGAGGTTCAGCAGTGGAAAGAAGTTGACATTGCTCAAATTCGATTGATTGAAAACCTGAACCGCGAGGACCTCAATGCTGTCGAGGAGACTCATGCGATCGTCGAATTGCTAGCACTCCAGCTTCAAGTTCCAGCTACAGAAATTCCACGATTACTGTATCGCTTGCACCAGCAGCACCGTAAACGCAAAGGTGAAGAGAATCACACTTCCCACACGGGTGTGGGTATGCTCCCGTTGACTTCACTGAACGAACAGCTTGCACAGTGGATGAACAACAGCGACGATGCCGTCATGTTCGAGCGAGTTTTGTGGGAAGTTGAGTACGCTTTTGAGGGATTGGGACGGTTTAGCTGGCAGTCTTTCGTTCAGCATCGACTGCCCCTCCTGAATTTGCCTCTAGACGTACAGAACGCGATTCGCGCCGGACAACTACCTTATAGTGCGGGTAAGTTAATGGCTCGAATTACAGACAAAGATCAACGTCAGGTACTTCTAGAACAGGCAATCACCTCTGGTTGGACAAGGGAGCAAATTGCAGAAGCAGTTCGATCGCATCTTGAACCAAAATCTGGTCACTCTGACTCCAGTTCAGACCCAACCACAAAGTTTCGGGAG
>NZ_JACXWX010000232.1 GCF_014764505.1 Phormidium tenue FACHB-886 | reverse complement strand
GGCGGCTGTTCTGCCACCTCATACGCTTGAGCAAAAAACGCTTTTGCCCCTTCCATGTCTCGCTTCTCGCTTAACCTCACGTCGACTAGATTGCCATCCTCATCTATACCTCGGTACAAGTAACACCACTGACCTTTGACACGGATGTATATCTCGTCCACAAACCAGATCTTGCCCACCTTCCCCTGGCGTTTGGCACGCAACTGCTGCGCAAACAGGGGAGCAAAGCGTTCTTCCCAGTCGCGCACCGTTTCATGGGTGAATTCGAACCCTCGCAGCAGGAAGAATGCTGCAATGTCACGAAAGCTCAGCTTGTAGCGCAACCGGCACAGCAGGACTTGGAACACGATATCGGTAGGCACCTCGATAAAGTTGAAAGGCGTGCCAGTCCGTTCGTTGAAGGTGCGATGACAATCCTTGCAGCGAAACAGGGCATAGCTCAGGCTCGTTGTGCGTTGCAAGCGGGTGGTGTGGGCTGAGCCACAATCAGGGCAGTTCATAGAGCGTTTGCTGGGCGGAGATTAGGGGCAGTAGCCAGTCTATCAAGTCGGGGGTTCTGCCTTCAATTTGAGTACCGAGTTCTGACAGTTTCCAAAGAAATTCTATATGCTTGGCTCGAAGATCTAAATTTACTTGACACAAATTCTGATCTGGATGCCCATGTTTCGACGCAGAGAGAGTTCGAACCTCTTGATGGACATCTTTCAGGTAGTCGCCCTGATCTTTTAATTGAGTTGGTAGATGATAGAGGTCGTAGCATCATCTTTATTGAGAGTAAAGTTGCTTCTCAGGAAGGCTACGAACAACTCTCAAGGTATGCAGCGATCTTGCATAACCTTCTAGGTTTTCACAAAAAGTTTCTTTTGTACATCACTCGTGACTTTGAGCCGAAGGATCAAGCAGTTGTCTTTAAAGATATTCCTAACTCCATTGTCCAATTTAAGCAGTTACGATGGCATCAATTTCATCGATTTCTTCAATCTCATGCAAGCACAATGCTTGCTCAAGAAGTTATTGAATTCATGAATGAACACCAAATGGCACACAATAATCAATTTTCATCTATTGATGTAATCGCATTAGCAAATTTCACAAAGTCACTGAAACTTATGGAAGAGACAATGTGGGGGGAGGTAAGTCAGCGATTTGAGAAAGCTTTAGGAGCAATCAGACGACAGAATGTTGCACTCGCTCAAATACAATTGCATGGGCGATATTTGATGATTGCTGATATGCAAAGTGGAAAATGGTGGTGTGGTTTAGGTTTTATGTTAAGAACATCAAGCCTCACTGATTATCCAACCGTCCACCTTATGCTCGAAGTAGCTCCTAGCTCTAACCGCCGAGTAGAAATTATTGAAGCCATGAAGGATATTTGTAAACAATACGATTGGCAAGGATATGGATTGAATGACGCAAAGACTTGGTCAAGCATCTTCCGAGAAGAAAGTTTACAAAATTTTCTTTCTGAGAAAGACCATGTAGCAGCGATCCAACAGTTCTTCCTGCAAACACTAGACGAATTGGAAAAAATCAAGAATGAGTATTCAAATCTTCCTTGGGGAGCAATTCAAGATAGTGGCAAAGGCTCCGGTGACTCGTTATCAGCCACCTAACACTTCACAGAATCCACTTGTGGGGTTGTTAAGGCTATCTGCCGCCGCTGCGTTTTGCCGTTATGCTGCGGACGTTCATCCAAGGAACATTTTGGGAAAGCTGGATGGTGTACACCTAAGCTCACCCTGATATAAGGAGACTTAAGGATGAATAGCATTGAAGCGCAAAAACGATTAACTGATCGGGAATTAATTATTTTCAATTCAGAGCTAGATCGTAAACGCAAAAGCACTGCGACTGCCTATATCTTATATTTCTTACTAGGAACTATTGGTGGTCATAAATTCTACATGGGCAAACCTCTCACTGGATTCTTCTATATCATTCTCTTGTCACTGGGGTTCCTGTTCATGCTTGGTGGCTTTGCTTCTGCATTTGACACCACCGCCATAGCAGAAGATGTTAGCGCTGTTTTCGCAGTTGGCTTTCTACCTCTAGGGTTGCTAAGTATCATGATGCTGATCGACTTATTTACTATTCCAGGTCAGATCAAGAAACAAGAAGAGCGTGTACGTAACGATTTACTAGTGCGGTTGGTAAGTAATTAGGCGTAGATCATCGATTTTACAGGGTGCGTTCCTCACTACAACTTCTCGCTACGCTGCCGATAAATCCTTGGAAACGCCCCAAGTTTATAGACTTTAAGCAATCGATCACAGTCATAATTGCGGTGCAACGGATTGACAAGAGCCGCTTGGATCAGATGCAAAGACCTCCCCTTCAGCCCTTTGGCTACCAAGAGCAGCAGTCTCTTCATGAACGCAAGCGATCCACACCGTTTCCATCCCCCTCTAAACGGTGTGGATCGCTACGCTCTTCATTCAACACCTGCTGTGCTGCTGGTTGAGTACCGAAGTCGGCTGCAATTTAAATCTCCTGCTATTGAAGTCCGGGTGGTAGGAGAGCGAGTAGGAAATGGGGACGAGGTAGTTGAGGATGAACCATGTTGCCAATCCCAGGGCATCATTGAATTCACCTGTGCCCAAAATCCTAGCCTTGCCGATCGTGCTTCTCGTTCAGCAGTCAGCAGTTGTTCACGTGAGTCAGGACAACCTGCTAAGTACTGGTTGCAGACCACTGCCATACCCTCTTGCACCGATTGCAGGTTGATAGGCTGACCCGCTACATATACTTCTGCAACTGTGCGTCCATTGTGATCACTATCGACCAGACGAATCTGGACTACCTGACCCCTGAGTAACAATTGCCGCAACCGATCGGCTGATGCTTTGCCTCCTAGTTGGTCGCTCTCCGGTGCATCTAAACACGCTAACCTGACGTTCGATTAGTCAAAGAGGGCTTGAGGCAGAGTAGGAAGCCCTTTAGGGCTTGTAAATAAATAAGTTCATGTCTTCTGACAATTAGCAGTGCGAGGGTGAAGCATGTAATTCCACTGTGGACAAATCTTACGAGGAGTCAAATTAAGGGCTG
>NZ_JACXWX010000231.1 GCF_014764505.1 Phormidium tenue FACHB-886 | reverse complement strand
TGATGCGTTCTTCGGGGCATGAAGGTTGACCACTCGACGATCAATCGGTGGGTATTGAAGTACGCGGCAGAGCTAGACAAACGGATTCGACGGCATTTGAAACCGACGAATGATTCCTGAAGGGTGGACGAAACCTATATCAAAGTCAGGGGTGTGTGGAAGTATTTGTACCGAGCGGTCGATTCGGAGGGCAATACCCTCGACGAAATTGTCAGAACTGAGTATAAAAATCCCGTCTCTTTTTCATAGATATATCTTCCCTTTCCTTCTCTTTTCTAAGTAGATTGGAAGACCGCTTTTAATTCACTGACTCGTTCTGTAAATCGTTCTCTTCGCTCAGCTAGAGACACTACTTCTGTCATATAGCGCTGTACTTTCATAAAGTTCCTTACCTCATCATACGTTTGACAAGACCGCTGCGCTGATTTGAACGCTCCAAATCCTAATGTTGGATAGTAGCGTTGCTTTATTCCCCGATGGCTCTGCTCAATTGGATTCCCTCGGCAATCTCTGACCTCGTGTTCAACCCCTTCTCCCAACTCTTCCTCAATCGCTCTCGGATAGCTCCTGTGTCCATCCGTTGCTACTCGTTCGGGCAGCTGTTCTGCCACCTCATGCGCTTGAGCAAAAAACGCTTTTGCTGCCTCCATGTCTCGCCTCTCGCTCAACCTCACATCGACTCAATCTCCGTTCTCATCAATCCCTCGATACAAGTAACACCACTGACCTTTGACACGCATGGAGCGCAACCGTTCAACTTGAGCGGTGGCAAATTCGGTTTTCTCTGCGGCTTGGCGAATCGCCAATAACAGGATGTAAGCCGCTTGTGCCAACAAAAGCCGAAACTGGTTGGCAACAAAACTGCTGCAACTGAGCCGGTCTGCGGCAATGCCCAACTTCAGTTCCTTGATGCGATGTTCACACTCTGCTCCTCGTTGGACATAGAACGGGTCATAGACCTCCTGGGCAGGTAACTCCAGATTGGTGAGCACAAAGCGAGGATTCGCGCCTTTGGGCAACCATTCGGCTTATGCGCTAAGCGCAGGCTCCGCCAACATCACCAATCGACGGGGATACGCCCAGGTGGAAGCAGCATAGTACACATCGTCAAACAATCGTGCCTTCTGCTGAGTTTGCATAAACTGCAAGCGAGCACGCTCCAGCAAATCTACGATCTTGTGCTCAGTCACGGCATTACAAGCAAAGCCAATAACATATCCGACTCCAGAGCGTTCGCACACCTGCAGGATTTCTGGCAAAGCAAAGCCCGCATCGGCTCTGAGGATAATCTGGACTTGAGGAAATGCTCGCTTCAAACGCCACAACAACCACCGCAACATTCCTGCCACTCCTTTGCCTGGATGACTATTGCCTGCACGAAGTTGCAACACTAACGGATAGCCACTGCTCGCTTCGTTGATGAGTACAGGGAAGTACATGTGTTGTCCATAGTAGCCGTGGAAAAAGCTCAACTGTTGCTCTCCATGCGCTGGGTCATCCCAACCATCAATATCCAGCACAATCTGCTTGGGAGCCTGCCTGTAGCGCTCGATGAACCCGTCCACCATCCGACTGCGCATCTTTGCTACTTCTCGTTTACTGACCTGGTTCTCCAGGCGGCTAATCGTCGGTTGGCTTGCCAGCAACTCTTCGGTGGCTAACGGCAATCGTCCACAAGCGATTTTGTAAATTGGGTCATGACGTAACTGGTTGCTATCGTTGGCATCTTCGTATCCCCCACCAGTTGATACACTCGTTGACTCACCCACTGCTCCAGACTGTGAGTGATTTTGTTGGGGTCTCGCCACTCTTCAATACACTCGGCTAATCCCTGGCAAACCTTGAGGTGTTCCTCGGCTTGACGCGCTAACAAGATCCCTGCATCCGAACTCAATTGCAGGTCTGAAAACTTCACCACCAGGGGACGAGGGACATCAAAATTGTAGGGCAGATTGCAACTACACGCTGTCATGTCAAAATAAAGGCGCTTAAAAATTTGGAGAGCTTGATTCTAATCTGTTTCAAGCTCTCTCTCCTGCGCTTATCTTGACTTCTCGTGAATAATCCAGGCTAGGGGAAGGTAGGCAAGATTTGGTTTGTAGACGAGACGTACATCCGTGTCAAAGGAGCAGCCAGGGTGCAAGTTTCAGCCCGACGAGTGCTGGTGGAGTTAGCGGCTTACTGTCCCTTTGCCGACGAACTGCGGTTGATTGTACAGCGATTATCGACTGCTGAGGCATTAAAGTTCAGCTAAATTCTGACCCTCGATAGGAGTAGTGTATCTACCTGCTACGAATCAAGGTATTTTTGCCGTTTTTATCTGCCTTCATATCGATTACCCGAGGTTATTTCCTCATAGTTCTCATTTACATACTTCGTCCCAGATCATTCATTCTCTTTGCTCCCCCTCATGAATAATGCAGGCTAGCGTTTGGCTCTCAGCTGCTGGGCAAAGACCGGAGCAAAGCGTTCTTCCCAGTCGCGCACGGTTTCATGAGTAAACTCGAACCCTCGCAGCAGGAAGAGCTCTGAGATATCACGAAAGCTCGGCTTGTAGCGCAACCGACACAGCAGCACTTGGAACACGATGTCGGTGGGCACCGAAGGTGAAGTTGAAAGGCGTGCCAGTCCGTTCGCTGAAAGTGCGAGGACAATCCTTGCAGCGAAACATCGCATAACTCAGGTTCGTCGTGCGTTGCAGGCGAGTGGTGTGGGCTGAGTAACAATCAGGGCAACTCATGGAGCGTTCGCTGGGCGGAGATTAGGGGCAGTAGCCAGTCTATCAAGTCGGGGCTTCTGCCCTCAAGTCGGCTACCCAGTTCTGACAGTTTCGTTTGAGTAGTTTGTTTAAGCGATCGCGCTGCGACTTAAGACTGCTTATAACAGGGAAGTAACCGGCACTACGGTTCATATTGCAATGGATTAGTGCTGTCTACCAGCTAGAACCGCCCTTCTCAAGATAGTTTACTAGAATAAGAGTACGAGTTGGGCAATGACAATGACCGCAGATGAATACTGGCAAGCCATGCTACGTTTCCACACCGGTACCCTGAGTCCTCAAGAGGAATAT
>NZ_JACXWX010000230.1 GCF_014764505.1 Phormidium tenue FACHB-886 | reverse complement strand
GGCGGCTGTTCTGCTACCTCATACGCTTGAGCAAAAAACGCTTTTGCCCCTTCCATGTCTCGCTTCTCGCTTAACCTCACGTCGACTAGATTGCCATCCTCATCTATACCTCGGTACAAGTAACACCACTGACCTTTGACACGGATATACGTCTCATCCACAAACCAAATCTTGCCTACCTTTCCCTGGCGTTTGGCTCTTAACTGCTGGGCAAACAGGGGAGCAAAGCGTTCTTCCCAGCTGCGCACCGTTTCATGGGTGAACTCGAACCCTCGTAGCAGGAAGAATTCGGCAATGTCACGAAAGCTGAGCTTGTAGCGCAACCGGCACAGCAGGACTTGAAACACGATATCGGTGGGCACCTCGATAAAGTTGAAGGGTGTGCCGGTGCGCTCATTGAAGGTGTGACAACAATCCCTGCAGCGAAACATGGCATAGCTCAGGCTCGTTGTGCGTTGCAAGCGGGTGGTGTGGGCTGAGCAACAATTAGGGCAGTTCATAGAGCGTTTGCTGGGCGGAGATTAGGGGCAGTAGCCAGTCTATCAAGTCGGGGGTTCTGCCTTCAATTTGAGTACCGAGTTCTGACAGTTTCAGCTCGTCTGTTCTCTCTTGAAATGGGTCAGTTCGCTGTGTATCCGCCATCGATCACTAAGGATTGTCCAGTGATGTAGCTGGCAGCATCAGAGCAAAGGAAAACAACAACTTGAGCGACTTCTTCTGCCTGGGCAATGCGACCCATCGGCACCATAGCTGTAACAGCATCAGCCGTCACGCCCAATTGTTCAAAGACACGATTAAGACCCTCAGTCGCAATGTTTCCAGGATTCACCGCGTTAATCCGGATGCCCTGCTTAGCATAATCCAGTGCTGCCGATCTGCGCTTCGCAGCAGCGCTTCGCTATCGCGTTAGTCCCATAACGGCATGTTTACTCGCGCTGTAAGGAGAGCCTCCTGGCAGTCCAAACAAACCTGCAAGTTAGGAGTTGTTAACAATTACGCCCGATTCTTGAGACAACATCTGCTGAATTTCATATCCCATGCGCAGAAACAGTCCCCGGACGTTGATCTCCATGAGTTTGTCAAACTCCTAGATCGATTGTTCATGCAGGGGTTTCAAGAATCCCTCATTGCCTACATCGTTGAAAGCACAATCGAGTCGTTCGTAGGTTACAACGGTCTTTTGCACTAATGCTTTGATTTCTTCCTCATTCAAGGCATCTGAATGGACATATAAACATTCAGCACCTGTTTCACGAATCAGTTTGGCGGTTTTTTCTCCTTCTGCGTCGCGTCTGCCTGAGAACACGACTTTTGCGCCAGCAGCACCAAAGGCGATCGCAGTGGCTTGCCCAATTCCTGCTGTTCCTCCAGCGACTAAGGACACCTTATCCTGAAGTATCATTTTGTTTCTCCTTCTGTCAGTGCCATTAGATTTAAGTACTAATTAGAGAAGATGCTTGTAGCCGGATGCGTTTATGCCTCGTCTACAGCGCGGTTGCAGCACAATCGATGAGCTTGGCAACAGCATCTGCATGGGCAACCATCACAACATGGGACGCGCCATTCACTACAGCAGTACTCATGATGGCTCCTAGAGAGTTTCAATGAACATTGACTGAAAACGATGGCTGGGTTTCCTAAGATCGTGATCAATCATCCCTAGCAGTGAGATTTGCATGAATCAGACTGGTGCATAAATCGTTTCGTCTTCTTTGCGCCAAGCTGGGTCAACTAGACAAACGAAAACAAGGGGTTCGTCGCCGTAGTTGTGAAGGAACTGGATGGCATTTGGAGGAATGTAAACCGCATCGCCTGGTTCAATGCGACGAACTTCGCTCTCGATCGACATTTCGCCAACACCGCTAATGATGTAATAAACCTCAGAAGTCTTTAGAGAATGGGGAATCGAAGTTTCGCCAACAGGCAAGATCGCATACGCCAAACTGTAACGCAAGTTGATGTCTTGTTTGTTAGGATGAAGCAATTCGCGCAGAACAGTTCCATCTCCAGCGATCATTTCTTCACAGTCGTTTAGTTTTTGGATCAGCATACGTTTAGGCTTGCAATTACACAGTCGGAGCAAGTTCAGGATCTGTGAATTTCGGAGGAGAAAGGGTCACTGATTATTTCTGCTGAAGAAAGTCCAGCAACACGGGATTGATCTGATCAGCGTGAGTCCAGTTGATGGCGTGCGGTCCACCAGGAATGACAACCAGTTGACTGTTTTTAGTCAGCTTTGGAAGTCTTGCTGCGGTGGACTCCAGTGGCAGAATGCGATCGCTATCTCCATGAATAATCAGAGTCGGTACATCAATGCGGGGCAGATCATCGCGGAAATCGGTGAGCCAGGAGGGTACACAATCCAAAGTCCCTTTAGCAGAAGCCCCTGCTGCTACATTCCTACTGGCTTGAATCGCTTCATTGCTGATGCGTTGGTGTAACCTCTCGGAACGAGAATTGCCAAGCAATACATCAACATTGAAGAACTCTTTGAAAAAGGCAGAGAAATAAGCTGGACGGTCTCCAACAATCGCTTTCATAATGCCATCAAAAACGCTTTGATTAATACCCTCTGGATTGTCGTCTGTCTTTAACAGAAACGGTGGAACGGGAGCCATCAGCACGGCTTTCTGCACCCGCTCTGAGCCGTATTTGCCAAGATAACGTGTG
The DNA here is from genome assembly GCF_014764505.1 of Phormidium tenue FACHB-886. Lineage (GTDB taxonomy): Bacteria > Cyanobacteriota > Cyanobacteriia > Elainellales > Elainellaceae > FACHB-886. Next base: position 429 of record NZ_JACXWX010000230.1, on the reverse strand, counting down.
ACTTCACCGGTTCCCATTGAGAAACCGACCAGCACGGTATTTTGCAAGTCAAGCTTGGTCATGAGTGTATTCAAATCGGCGGCGAAGGTATCGTAGTCGTAACCAAACGAGGGTTGGCTGGAAGCACCGAATCCTCGGCGATCGTAGGTAATTACTCGATATCCTGCGCTCAGTAAAACTATAGCGCTACACATATACATTAGGACCGTGTTTGAACGCAGCATCGACACAATCTCGAAAGTTCTCAAACTCATCCCATCGTTGTCGCATCCAGTTCTTAAGCACACTCCACCAATGCTCAATCTCATTCAAGTCTGGAGAATAAGGGGGTAGATACCAAATTTCACATCCGGCTTGCGCCACAATCTCCTCAATGGCTTGACCCTGATGAAAACTGGCATTGTCAATCACAATCACATCCCCCGGTTG
>NZ_JACXWX010000023.1 GCF_014764505.1 Phormidium tenue FACHB-886 | reverse complement strand
CCGCGCCCCTCTCACTTAAAAATCATCCCAGAAATCAGCAACACCGAGTAGAACAAGTGTTTGGAGCTTGAACGATGCAGATGGGGGGCGAACTGGTGCGGGTCAAGCCTCAATTAAGGCTGAAGCATTTGACGTACAACTTGATGCGGTACAAGTTCCTATGAACCAAAGCAGCACATTAAGCTCAAGGCTGGAAAGCTAGTCCTTCAATCGAGGTTTCCTAAAATAAATCAGAGAAGCGAATAGTGTATTTAAAGTCAAGGTTATTGAGTCGATCTTTGGTATTACTGCTTAGAGCAATGCGAACGATACAGATCGTTTGTCATCAAACAATATTTGTGACAGAACCGAGCATCAGAGGAAGGAGCCGATCGTCTCACTAACAAAATAAGCATAATGAAAAAGAAAATAGCCTATTGAGAGCATAAATGTCTTTCAATAGGCTATTACTTAGTAGGCTGCCAGTTTCGCTGTTGAATCTTACACTCTGTGGTTACACGAACTGTACAACATTTTGGTTAATGTTGAGACGATTCTCCCCGGTGGGGAAACCAGCTCTGCCATCACCATCACTATCAACGTTGGAATGGATGTTCACATACAGGTTACCTGCTAGAAGCGCAGCTTGTTCTTCTGGCTTCAGCTCAAATTCACCTGAGATCGTGCCCGATTTGTCATCAGTCACGGTGTTGGTGAAGTAGCGGACCACGGTTGCATCAGCAAAGTTGCCACGGCGGTCTTCTGCTGGGCTAAAGTGCAAGTGAGTGCCAGAAATGGAGTTCCCTTCCACATCATTCGGAACCTTCAAAAAGCCCTCGACCAATGCCACTGGGTCTGCACCATTCAAAATCTTCGCTTTTGGATCGATTGTTTTCTCATTTTGGCTGAAGAGGGGGGAGCCATCGAAGTCCTTATAGGCGCCCTTCGCGGTCAGCACCCCGTTCTTCAACTCAAAATTGAGTTCGCTGGTTCCGGGGCTGTCCGTTTTGAAGGGAAACTCTGTGCCACCGCCACCCTTGGCAGTGTTGAACTTGAAGCCGTCATCACCCACAAAGAGGAAGTCGTCTCCAGCACCCCCTGTCATCTTGTCGCGTCCGCGAGTCCCATTCAGCTGACCATTGCCTTGCTGGGTCTTATCGAATCTCACCTGGTTGATCGTGTCGAATACCTTGTCCTCTACCAGGCTGAAGCCCTTCCGTGCAGATGCTTCAATTCCCTGAAGATCGGATGCTTTGGTAAATGCCAAAGAAGCAAGAATATGCCCATCGGATTTGTCAATAATCAGCGCATTACTGACTGAATCGAGGGGTTGATTAACGCCTCCTTTACCTGGGTCTGTGCCCTGAGCAATGACAATATTGTTGAGATCCATCCCGCTTGTGAAGAGGAGACGATCGGTTGTGGGATCGAAATCCAGAATGCGGTTGGTGGTCTTTCCATCCAGCAGAATGCTGTCTTTGCCACCACCCGTTGTGATGGTGTTGAATCCACCGCCTCTGCTGTCGATCAGGTCATTTTGACCGGTGCCGATCACGGTGTTTTTACCAGCACCTGTCACCAGGAAGTCACCTCTGATGCCGACATCATCGACAAACGAACCCTCTTTCTGCAGTTTCGCCTGATCAATACCTCGGAGAACGTTAACTTCCGACAACTTAACATGATTTTCGCTGCTGGCTCCTGCCCCTGTGTGGTCATGCTCATCCACTTCGGTAGAGCCGCCCGTAGAGCCACTGGGAGGAGTGGAACCGCCAGTGGAACCACCAGTAGAACCGCCTGGAGGAGTAGATGAAGCAGGAGCCAGACCCAACAGGCTGTCATCTCCAGTTCCACCCACTAGCTTGTCACGCCCTGCAGTTCCATTCACTTCACCATTGCCTTCCTGGGTGTTATCGAACTTCACCTGGGTGAGCGTGTCAAATACCTTGTCTTCGACTAGGCTAAAGTTCTTTCCAACAGTTGCTTCCATTCCCTGGAGAGCAGATGCTTTAGTAGAGGCTAACGATGCCAAAACCTGTCCATTGGTCTTGTCAATGAGCAGTGTACTGTTGGTGGAATCAAGGCTGTTTTGGTCTTGATTTTTGCCCTGAGCAATGACGACGTTGCTGGCGTTCACACCGCTCGTGAAGAGGAGACGATCGATAGTAGGATCGAAGTCCAGAACACGGTTGGTGGTCTTCCCATCTAGCAGAATGCTGTCTTTGCCAGTGCCAGTTGTGATGGTGTTGAGTCCGCCGCCTCTGCCGTCGATCAAATCATTTTGCCCGGTGCCGTTCACAGTATTTTTGCCAGCACCTGGCACGAAGAAGTCCCCTTTGACCCCGATATCGTCAATAAACGAAACCTCTTTCTGCAGTTTTGCCTGATCAACACCCCGCACAACGTCAACGTTGTTTAACGAAACTTGGAGGGGTTTGCTCGTGCCCAAGGTTTGATCCAGCGCGGCTTCAAATTCTGTTGCCTGCACTGAAGATCCTGTTGAGCTTGTGGCTGGTTTAGGATCAAGGGTATTGAGCGATGAATCTGCTAGCCCAGCAGCGTTGGTTTCATTCTGCTGTGGTTTGTTGTCAAAACCTTCCATAGGAACTCCTTCAGAATAGGAAAATTGAGTGAAGAGGTAGCTACATTGATGCTGAGAATTGGCTGCATTTTTAGCACCCATTTAGCACCTGAGCTTAGACGGTGGATGTTGAAGGCATGACAGTTTAGCCACTCAAATTGACTGGCTTACAGCAATCAACACAATAAACCGCAGACAGCTTTTTGCATTGCTGAATGAAAGGATGAGGAATTGTAAGAGCAATTTCCTGTGATTGGCTAAGCCAACAACGGATGCTAGGCACAAGGCACTATTCTTACAAAGAAGAGACTCCTTTTAATCAGCCATGCCCAGCTTTTTGCGAACCGCACGCTGTGCAGTTCGCAGCAAAACTTTTACACACAATCAATCACAAAGTTTCGTAGTGCGGGGGTTTGCAAGTCCAATATCTAAAACTTCAGTTGAGTGGTAAATGCAGCACTACAGGTAAATTGCAGGATCGATCGCGTCAATCATTAATGATTTTCGCAATGTGGTAACTGTAGTTATGAAACTACACCAGCAAAGAACCTGGATCTCGGCAATCAATAATCACAAACATGAATGCACACTGTGTAGGAGATGCATCGGAAAAAATCAATTAAACCGATTTCAAAGCTGCACCCGCTATTAATTAGAACTAAAACATCAGAGAGTTCTAACTTTTGAGCTAGCGTGATTTAATACTACACTATCACATCCAAGATTGCCACCACTCCGCAATATATTTGGACTAGTCTATTGAGCCTGTGTTGCAGCAACACCTCGAAAACAGGCAGAGCTTCTAGATTTTCGTTTCTTATTCAGCAATTTCAGCAAAACCGAGCATTATTCTATACCGCTATTTCTGGAAGCCAATCTGGGTAAGCAGTTCATGCCAGCGATCAGGCGGTAGGCTCCCGCCTGAGGCTTGGTCATGTCCATGCCCATAGCTGCCCTGTCCCTCAGAAATCTGCTGGGTCCGTAGAAATTCCAGGACATTGGCAGACTTCGAGCGGGCAGAGAAGTTGACGCGATCGGGCAGATAGCCTTCATTCGCTGCGATCACAATATAACCGGGCAAGCGGCTGAGCCAGCTCTGAGCAATCAGCGGGTGAATCTGACAGGGCGAATTGAGCCGCAGCAACGCCACCTTGCCGGCAAACACGGGAGCCACTTTGCGGGCTTCTTCTAACGCTGCTTTGACTTCTGCCCGAGCAATTCGCAGCCGCTCCACCTCTGGGCTAGCAGAGTTAACCAGAGATTTGGGGTCAGTGTGACTTAGTAATGCTGCTGCTGCAACTTCAGGTTCATAGCGGGAAGCTCGGCGAGAGGCATTGAGTAGAGCCGTGGCTTCTTTCAAATACTTGGCTGTGTACTTGCGCTTGGCAGCAGTTAGCAGCTCAAACGGAGCACGTTCACCCAAATCGCTAAGCGTGCCGATCGCCGCGATCCAATCCAGGTCAGTAACGTCGGCAATTTGCTGACACAGATGCCAGACTATCCAGGACGTATTAGGAACGGGTTCCCAAGTGTAAGCGCTGATTAGCGTATCCCCAAGCGGTACACCCTCTGGATGGTGATGGTCAATAAAACAGGTCGGCACTCCAGCAATGACGGATTCCGCTTGGCTCCCCAGATCCATCACAAACAAATAGTTTGGGCAAGCAGCTTGCACCCGTTCCCGATTAGCAGCCGTCCAAGCGTTGCGCTCGCGATCGGGAATCACCCGCTGCACCGCTGTAAACCCAGCCCGCTCTAGTGCCCGCTGCCAAACGACACCCGCCGTCAACCCATCCGCATCTGAATCATGTAGCGCCACTACTGCAGCAGATCGAGGCACACGATCGATAAACGACTGAAAGGCTCGGCAGGCGGTATCCAGGTCAGGCGTTGCCTGGATCGGTTGAGTGATTTGGGTATTGGTCATATTTCTGCTGCCTGTGCCCATTGACGAACCATACTTAGCAAGCCGTTTTCCAAAAGCAATACAGCAAAACAGCTAGACCGGGTACGAAAAACCGTCCAATTGATCCTGATGCTGCCTTTGGTATCGGTGCGCTACCCTTCGATTTTAAGCAGCTTCAAGGGAACAGACTTCTAACAAATGGCAGGAGAAGAAGCACTATAGCTATTTCTGTAGGAGGAACTCGTTTCTCTCGTGGATGGCTTTTAGTTAAAGAGATCTTTAAGGCAGATGCGCTACTGCCCAAAGAATAAACTTTAATGCTAGTTAATAGGGGAAACGGTAGCTTGGCAGCCCCTGCACATCTGTTTTTAAGCAGAACAGATCGCCAGAGCAAATGCTCTGCTCAATCTCCTGCTGGCTTAACCCAACAGAAGCAGTGGTGATGTATAGCTCGGTGAGCGCACTGCCGCCGAATGTGCAGCAGGTTGGGCGGTGCACGGGTAGCTCTACTCGCAGCATTTCTTGCCCGTTGGGGTCAAAGCGAACGATGCACCAGCCATCCCACAGGGCAGACCAAAGACAGCCTTCTGTGTCGATCGCCAGTCCATCCGGCTGGACTGACTCATTGCTGAGATCGATGAGCACCCGTCGATTGGCGATCGTGCCGCTGGCAGAATCAAACTCGTAAACATAGATTTTTCCTGGCTGTGAATCTGTCAGGTAAAAGGCAGTACCATCTGGACTCCAGCCCAAGCCGTTAGAAATAGTTAAGCCAGTTTCCATTACCTGAAAAGTACCGTCTGGGTCATATCGGTAAAGCGATGCCTGTTCCGGCTGTTCGGTAATGGAACCGGCCCAAAACCGTCCTTGTGGGTCACACTTGCCATCATTGAAGCGGCTGCCAGGTGGAACATCTGTCAGGATGTGCAGCGGTGTAACCTGCCCCGATGCCGGATCTAGCAAGGTCAGGCGATCGCGCTGCCCTAAGATTAGCCGGTCTGTGCCCGCCAAGCCAATACAGCCGACTACATCTCCCACATCAAAGTGGCGATCGCTGCCAGTTGCCGGATCAAACTCATGAACTCGATGGTTATAGACATCAACCCAGTAGAGCCGCTTCGCTGCGTCGTCCCAGACAGGGCACTCTCCCAAGCGGGCACGGGCTTGTAACACATTAGTTGGCGGGTAGCGATCGGTCATTGCAAGAGGAGGGGAGTAGCAGGTCTATGATTGCCTCTGATTGTCCCCTATTTTTGCGTTCTCCTGTCGACCTTGCTTTATTTTGGCTGTATCTCGCCTTACCACGCTTCAGATCGCCGCATCTGCAGAAGAGCGCCAAATTTTGAGCGTTCCGTCGTCGCCCCCACTGACCATGGCTCTCTTGGAGAAGGCAATCGATCGCACGATGCCTAGATGTTTTGAGAAAGCGTGGAGCTGCTTGCCAGTGTTGACTTCCCAAATTGCGATTGTGCCATCTTCGCCACCGCTGGCTAGCTTGTTGCCATCCGGGCTTAAGGCAACTGCATGAGCTGGTGTTTTCTGTGTCAACGTCCTGATCAAGGTTCCAGTCTGCCAGTTCCACAGGTTAATGGTTTTATCATTGCTGCTGCTGACCAGCATCTGTTCGGTTTGCGGGGAAGATGCGCCGTCTAGTTCGCGTACAGGACTGAAGGCGATCGCCCGGACAGAACCTCGATGCCAGTCTAAAGTGCGGATCAGGTTGCCCTGCTTCAGGCTCCACAGTTTGATCGTTTTGTCTTGGCTGGCAGTGGCGATCGTTTCGCCATCGGAACTGATTTTGACTGCAAAAATGCCTGCCGTATGTTCTTTGAGAGTATGAACTAATTCTCCAGTTTGGCTATTCCAAACTTTAGCGGTTTCATCCCAGCTGCTGCTCACTAAGTATTGTCCATCCGGGCTAAAGGCGATCGATCGTGCGAATTTAGGATGGGCCTGCATAGTACGAATCGATGTCCCCGTTTGAGGCGTCCAGAGCCGTAGCGTCAAATCTTTGCTGCTGCTGGCAAGGGTTTTCCCATCAGGGCTAAATACAACTGATAGCACTCCAGCGGTATGTCCCTTAAGAGTTTGGATCAGCTCGCCGGTTCTGGCATTCCAGAGCTTAATGGTTTTATCTTCACTAGCGGTTGCGATCGTCTCTTGATCAGGACTGAATGCAACAGACCAGATCGTACTGGTATGGGCTTTTAAAGATTGGATCTGAATATTTTCCCAATCTGCTACCGCAATTTGTGCCTGCTGCTGGGTTTGCTGCTGATATACATAAAGCGTACCAAAAGCTGCTAAAGCTGCAAGGCTAATTCCAATGAGCCGAATGCGCTGACGGTTCGGCTGTTTAGGGGGCTGATCTGTTTGTTCTGGCATCTGCAGAAACCTCATCACTAGCACGATCGATAGGGTCGATCGCAGTTTTCAATTACGGGCAGTAGGCTTCATTGAGCGCTGTTCGGCTCCCATTGCCAGAGCTTGATCGTTTTGTCGTTGCTGCTGCTGACTAACGTTTGACTAGGATCTGCCGTAACCGACAGAACCCAATTTGCGTGGGCATCTGGGATCTCCTGAAACTTCTCGGTCTGCGTATCCCAAATTCTGATCGTGTTGTCGAGGCTGCCGCTTGCCAACGTGCGATTATTGACAAATGCAACCGTAACCACTTTGTCTTGATGTCCTTCGTAGGTTCGCAGCCATTTTCCAGTTTGCAAATCCCAGAGCTTCACATTTTTTTCCCAGCTGCCACTGGCAAGCAGTTTGCCATCTGGGCTGATGGCAACTGCTCTCACCACATCTCGATGTCCTTCAGGCTGGCTTAAGGTGCGAATCAGTTCGCCCGTTTCAGCATTCCAAATCTTTACTGTAAAATCCTCGCTGCCGCTGGCGATCGTTTTGCCATCTGGGCTAAGTGCCACCGAATAGACCACCCCGGTATGCTCAGTTAGCGTATGGCGCAGGGCTCCAGTCTGGACATCCCAAATTTTGAGCGTGTTGTCCTGACTACCGCTGACCAAGGTTTTGCCATCCCGACTCAACGCAACCGACCAAACAGGCGCGGTGTGTCCTTGCAGCGTTTGGAGTAGCTTTCCGGCTGCCACATCCCAAATTTTGATCGTTTGATCTGCACTGGCGCTGGCAAGAATGCGCCCATCCTGGCTGAGGCTAAGGTTGCGGATTGGTGCGGTATGTCCCTCGTTTAAAGTGTTTGGGACTTCTGCCGTGCTGAGGCTCCAAACTTTCACCGGAAAGAACTGGTTATTGAAGGGGTCTCGATCTTCACCGCCGCTGATCAAGGTGCGCCCGTCAGGAGTCAAAATTGCCGACCAGATGGCTTTTGACTGAGCAGGATTTTCAGCCAGGGTTTTAAGGAGAGAAAACCGGTGCGTATTTAACGAAAGTTCTGTTTGAGCGGCAGTTTGGCCTGCAGAGGGAGTTTCCGTGGAAGGAGAACCAAGCTGAAAGAGGCGGGGAACACTAACTGCAAACGCTAGAGCAAGCACTGCGCCGCCCATTAGCAGCCATTTACGAGCAGGAAGAGAAGCGTTCGATCGTTTTGGAGCGGCAGGAAGGGGAACTTCAGCGGGCGCTGGAGCAGATATTTCCTCTGGGTTCCAAGCTTGCGTTTCGTCTGGCTCGGATTCGGCTACAGATACTGCCACACCTGAAATTGCGGCTTGTAGTGCCTCGCTTAATTCTGTGACAGAGGCGAAGCGATCGCTCGGTCTTTTTTCCAGACATCGCATGACGATCTTTTCCAGCGCAGGCAGGAGGGAGGCAGCATTGGGGTGCGCTTTGCTCTCCGGCGGCATAAGCGATTGCAAGGGCAGAGGAACCCTGCGGGAATGTGCTGCAAACCAAGCATCATTGCTGACACGACGATTGCGAAAATCTAGCCCAAACGGATCAACGCCCGTCAGCATTTCGTAAAGCATCATTCCCAAGCTGTAAATATCGGCGCGTTCATCCACATCGCCTGCCAGGCTAAATTGCTCGGGTGAAGCATAGTGACACGTTCCCAGAAACAAACTTGTAGCGACCGTTGTTTCAGTTTTCAGGGAACGAATTTTTGCAATACCAAAATCAATAATCTTTACTAGCTCACCCAACGCTGAAGGAATCAGCATAATATTGGGCGGCTTTAAGTCTCGATGAACGACTTTAATCCGTTCAGTCGCGTTGGTTTCGGTGCTCCAGAGTACCACACCTTCGTGGGCTAGCCGCAGTCCCTCACACACCTGAATCATAATATTGCAGGCGCGATCGATCGGCAGGTATGGCTGGACGGTAAGCAGTTCGCCTAGCGTTTGTCCCTGCAGGTATTCCATCACGTAGAAGGGATAACCCTCAGAAGTCACACCATAATCTGTAACTTGAACAATATGTGAACTTTTTAGCGCTGCACAAATAGAACATTCTCGTTCAAATCGTTCTCGTAAATCACTGTCTTCTGCGATCGCTAAACTTTCTTTTAGTAGTTTCAGCGCCACAGATTTTCCTAAGCGGGTGTCTGTTGCTAGAAAGACTTCGCCCATGCCGCCACCGCCTAAACGCTGTTCTAGCAGATAGCGGCTAGCATCACCAATCGAGCGACCAATCCAGGCAGTATAAAGGTGATTGTCGGAAGAATGCTGACTCAAGGTGCTCACCATTGGGATTTCTCAAGGTTTAAGGAAATTTATGTTGCCCAACTCATTTTTGCCAGATGGCGATCGTACCATCTCGCCCGCCGCTGACCAACTGGCTGCCATCTGAACTAAATGCCACCGACAAAATCCAGTCGGGATGCCCTGAAAGCGTAGCCAGAGGCGTTAAGCTGTCCAGATTCCACAATCGAATTGTATTATCAATCCCAGCGCTTGCCAGAGTTTTGCCGTTGGGGCTAACGGCAACAGAGACGAGTCGATCGGTGTGTCCCATAAAGGTGTGGAGTTCTTGACCTGTCTGCACATCCCAAAGCCGGACGGTGCTATCCCAGCCAGCGCTAACCAGCTTCTTTCCAGAGGGGTCAAAGGTAAGGGCTCTCACTGCATTCGTATGTCCCGTTAAGGTGCGGAGCTCTTCGCCTTTTTGCCAATCCCACAGCTTGATGACTTTGTCTCGACCGCCGCTCGCGAGAATCTGACCATCCGGGCTAAAAACAACTGGAAAAAGCCGATCTTGATGTCCGGTTAGCGTACGAACTAGCTCACCGGTTTGGGTGTTCCAGAGTTTAATTGTTCTATCTCCGGCTCCGCTTGCCAGCGTTCGTCCGTCTGGTGTAAAGGCAACTGACCATAAGACTCCTTTATGCCCAGTTAATGTTCTCAGCAGCTGACCCGTCTGCATATCCCAGAGCTTGATCGTTTTGTCTGCGCTGCCTGTCGCCAGAGTTTGACCGTCTGGACTAATGGCGATCGCATGAATGACATCTTTGTGTCCTTTAAGCGTGTGCAAAATCTGCTGAGTGCTGAGCTCCCAAATCAGCGTTGCATTGCCGCTGACAGTCGCCAGGATCTTGCCATCTGCAGCAGGGGCAACCCACCAGGCCGCTCCCAAACGTCCCATCAAAGCTTGAACCTGTGTCGGCTGCCAGTTGCTGCCTGCCGTACAATCTGCCAGTGCAATCTCAGCCTGAAACGGCTGGCTTGGATCTGCCGCCGACGCTTTGATCTGGAGATTGCAGGGCTGCGAACTCAGTTCCGCTATAGGAGAGCCTGATACAGAATCGCTGCTTCTAATCGGCTGAGGACTTTGCCAACCCAGCGTACTCGCTAGAATCGTCAGTGCGCCTGCGAGCGTCAGCCCCAGCGCGGTGAAGCCAAGAGCAGCCAGCTGCCGATTTACGATCACAGTCGTTTCGGTTTGTGCACCAGTTTGTGCACCAGCTTGTGAGTCAGCTTGTGAGTCAGCCGGGGCTGGCTGGGAATTAACTGTTTCAGGGGTGGATTGGTTTGACATAGCTGCTCCTGTTGGCATAGAGGGCTGGACGCGATCGGCAGATTGGGAAGAAGTTAAACTTTCATCTTCTGCGGCATTCTCTGGTTCGTTCATAAGGCGCTTTCCTAAAAGCTAGAGATGGACCTGTTGCCGCTCTAAAAGAAGCTGATGGAGTCGCAACATTCCCGTCGATTACAACGATTTTGTGGAGGCATCCCCTCCACAAAATCGTTTTCAGCAATGCTTAAACCAGGCTAAAATCTGCAGCAGAGAAGTTGGCTTGGTTTGCAGGGTTCGTTTGATTGGTCAGGTTGCCTAGAACGCTGAACGTACCGCCATTTGCTAAGTCATTAGAGAATACGACTCGGCTAAAGCCAAGCGTGCTGTTGAAATAGACAAATGCTCCCTTTCCTGCTGTCAAATTGGGGTTATCCCGGATGGCAGAAGCAGCAGCGCCAGCATTGGCAAATGTACCTTCTAGAACTAGCAGATTGGCGCCTCCAGACAGTTGATTAACACCTCCTTTTTGGAAATTAAGGGCATTAATTCCAGTTTGTTGCTTATCCAATACGATCTGGTCTTGTCCGATTTCGTAATCAGTAATGACATCAGGTTGGTTGAGGTTTTGCGCCGGATTGCCATTTGCAAACGGATTGGTAGAGAACTGGAACTTATCTTTACCTGCGCCGCCCGTCAGCGTATCTCCTAGCACAGCGTTATTTGCACCCACGACCGTACCCGTACCGCCGATCAGCACGTCGTCGCCGTCGCCACCTGCCGCAAGAACTCGAACGCTAGAGCCTCTAGCATCCAGAATATCATTGCCGCCTGCACCCTTAATATCAAATAGTTCTACGGTGTCTGCAGTCAGGTTGAACTGCCCGATCGTCAGAGTACTTCCACCAGTCGCATCTTTTAGTACGAAATTATCTGTTGCCGATGCGCCATTGATTTGAACGGTATCTAAACCATCATTGCCGCTGAGCGTATCGTTACCGTCTCCGGAATTCCAGACCAGGATATCGTCTCCTGCGCCACCTAAAACGCGATCTTTGCCGGTTCCGCCAGCAATTACGTCGTTGCCTGCGCCGCCAGCTAGCTGGTCATTGCCCGAACCGCCGTCGATGTTGTCATCGCCTGCATCTCCAGTCACCCGATCTTTGCCAGAGCTGCTCACAATGGTGTCATTGCCAGCACCGCCTCTAATCGTGTCATTACCAGCACCGCCATCAATATCGTCATCGCCAGCGCCGCCTGCAAGCAGGTCATTGCCAGCGCCGCCCTCGATCGTGTCGCCACCTCTGCCGCCGTCGATCTCGTCGTTGCCAAGCCCTGCGCCGCCTGCAAGCAGGTCATTGCCAGCGCCGCCGTCGATCTCGTCGTTGCCTGTGCCGCCGTCAACGTTGTCATTACCATTGCCGCCGTCGCAGGTATCGTCGCCAGCCAGCCCGTTAAAGGTATCGTTTCCAGCGGAGCCTGTCCAGTCATCTGCGCGGTTGGTGCCTTTTGGGCTGTTGGTGCCTTTTTTCTTAGCTTGGGTTGCCATTTGAGTTTTTCCTTTTAGATTGAGTGGATTTTGTTAAACCGGCTGCTAGTCTTTGAATGGCAGCGGCTGAGGTTGATGTCTGTACGCAGCATCGGCACAAGAAATCGTCAGCCTTGCAGACTGCTAGCCTTCGTTAACTTGAGAAAATTGCTGTCGCTGAGTAGGCGGTTGGCTCAGATTCGATTGCTGTCCCTGCCTACATTCCTAAACTAAGGGACTTTTTAAAGTAGGGCAGCCAGAAAAAGTCAGAAAAAGTGAGATCTATAGGTGTGACTTTACACCCGATCTTTTCTGACTTTTTCTGGCTGGAAAATTCAGAGAATCCGCTTAGCTTAAAAATTGCATTCAGGCTCAAGTCTAGAGCGAGGAGGACAGTATGCTTTCCAGAATTCCAGAGCGAACCATGCATCTAACCCGCTGGGTTCTGACAGGGGGGTGGCTCCTCTTAATTGTCTCACTATTCTACGATCCAATCTCAGTCCAGTGGACTGCAGCCAACCAATTATTTGGGGCGGCTACCTCAAACGGCTGTTTCCAGTTTCAGGGGGATTGCCGTCCGCTGACAGTTTATCCCATGGGAGCGCGTATTTTTTGGGGAATGGTGCTTCCTCTTGTCATTCTAACGCTGCTTATCTTTGGGCATGAAACTTGGCGGCGGATTTGTCCTCTGTCATTTCTGTCGCAAATTGCTAGAGGTTTGGGATTGCAGCGCAAGCGGGTCATTGAAGAAGATTCCTGGCTGGGCCGTAATGCGCTGACGCTGCAATTCAGCCTCCTCTTCGTGGGCTTAAATATCCGGCTGCTGCTGGTCAACTCCGATCGCCTTTTATTAGGAATTTTCCTGCTGCTGACGATTTCAGCAGCAATTCTCGTTGGGTTTCTCTATGACGGAAAAACCTGGTGCAATTATTTTTGCCCGATGGCTCCCGTGCATATTATCTACAGCGAACCCAGCGGTTTGTTGGGCAGTAAAGCACATACCGCTCCCCCCAAAACTATCACTCAATCGATGTGCCGCACTATCGACGCAAACGGTCAGGAAAAAAGCGCCTGTGTTGCCTGCAAGCTCGGCTGTATAGATATCGATGCTGAAGGGTCATATTGGGAAACGATCCGCCAGCCCGATCGCAAATTACTTTATTATGCTTATCTCGGTTTAGTCATCGGATTTTATCTTTACTTTGGTTTGTATAGCGGTAACTGGAATTTTCTATCGGCAGGGGTCTGGAATGAAACAAATCAATGGCTAACATTACTCAATCCTGGATTTTTTATTGCAGGTCGGGCGATCGCCGTTCCTAAGCTGATTGCCGCTCCCCTAACGCTCACAGTTTCCTCTAGCTTGACGTTTGCGCTTGGGCTCTGGGCAGAAAAAACGTACAGGCGCTACAACAGACGCCGCAATCTTCTGAGTCCGGAGCAGGCTCAAAGCCATGCTTTTGCGATCGCCGCGTTCCTCGCGTTTAACCTGCTGTTTTTCTGGGGCGTGCGTCCGACGTTGGGCTATCTGCCTCTACCCGTCCAAAATTTAATCGCCTGGGCTGCAGTGGTTTGCAGCAGCTTGTGGCTGGTGAAGACTTGGCATCGCAGCGCCCAACGCTACGCTCGCGAACGAGATGCTAATCTGCTGCGGCGACAGCTCAGCAAGCTGGATATTGATTTTTCTCAGTTTCTTGAGGGTCGATCGCTCGATGACCTGAAGCCAGATGAACTGTATACCCTGGCAAAATTCCTGCCCACCTTTACGCAAGACTATCGCCTGCAGATCTATAAAGGGGTGCTACGAGAATCGCTAGAAAAGCAGAAAATCTCTCCCGCTAGCAGTCTGCCTCTCTTCCAAACCTTGCGCCGCAAACTTGGAATCTCTGATGATACCCACTGGGCAGCCTTAAACCAACTGCAGCAGCAAGAACCGCAGCTTTTCGAGCTTCCTGCAAGCAACAACACTGAGTCTACCGTGGTCTGGAAGTTTGACAAACGCAAGTTCGATGCAGACTCAACCGTAGTACGCCCCGATCGCCGCCAAGATAACTAGCACTAACCAGGATGAGCCATGCTTAAGATTAAAGTTTTCAACTATCAGACGGGCGAGTTTCAAGAAACTGTTCTGGAGCCTGAAGCCCAACCTGAGAAGGAATGTTCGATTGGACGGGCCAAAGACTGTAACCTGGTTTTAGAAAGCTCGGATATCAGCCGTGTTCACGCGAAAATACAGATACAGCAGAACGTTTATTATTTCATTGATCCAGGTAGCGCCAACGGTTCTTTTATTAACGGTCAGCCTGCAGAGAAAAAGCAAAAATATACGCTAAAGGAAGAAGATCTAATTCGAATCGGCGACTTTGTATTGCTAGTGGAAATGATCGGAGCAAGTTCTGCCAATGGCAAAACTTCTAACATTTTACAGCAGGTGCAGACTAGCTATTCGAGGAGGTTAAGCCAGCCTGAATGGACAGGCGATCTAACCGTTCGCTGTGTGCGGATCACCCCTGAAACCTCGGACGTTAAAACCTTCACCTTTGTGGCAGATCCACCGGTGCTGTTCACTTACAAACCCGGTCAGTTTGTGACGCTGGACTTGGAGATCAATGGCGAATCGGTGCTGCGCTCTTATTCAATCTCATCCACACCTTCCCGCCCCCACAGCCTAGAAGTCACCGTTAAACGCGTCCCTGCCCCCGTTGATACGCCTCATGCTTCACCGGGCTTAGTCTCCAACTGGCTGCATGACACGATCGTCGTTGGTAGCCAGGTTAAAATTAGTGCTCCCATGGGCAAATTTACCTGTGCGCCCCACCCTGCTGCCAAACTACTGCTGATTTCGGCAGGCAGCGGCATCACCCCAATGATGTCAATGTCGCGCTGGATTGCAGACACGGCAACGGCAGCTGATGTCGCCTTCTTCCACTGCGCTCGAACGCCCAACGATGTCATTTTTCGGCAGGAGTTGGAGCTAATGTCGGCGCGTCTGCCAAACTTTCATTTGGCGATCGCCACTACGCAAACGGCGATCGGTCAACCTTGGGCGGGTTTCACAGGCAGATTGACCGAAGCCATGCTGCGCTGCATCGCTCCGGATTTTCAAGATCGCCATATCTATGTTTGCGGTCCTGCCGGCTTCATGCAAGCCACAAAATCCCTGATGGAAGGACTGGGCTTTCCCATGCAGCACTACGCCGAAGAGAGCTTTGGTTCTCCCAAAGCCAAATCCCCTAAACCAGCGAAAGCTGCAACTGTCCCGAATCCTGTCCCTGCTGCCCCCAACAAATCTGCCTCCAAATCTGCCCCCGCTTCCAGTCCGGTTGTCCTGTTTTCAAAGTCTGGCAAAGAGGTTGCTGCTGAGGGTTCAGAATCAATTTTGGAGCTGGCCGAACAAGAAGGAGTTAAGATTCGCAGCAACTGTAGGCAGGGAGTTTGCGGAGCCTGTAAAAAACGCAAGCTAGAAGGGGAAGTGAGATACGACTGTGAACCGGATGCTTTAGAGCCAGACGATCGAGCTGCAGGGTATATCTTGACCTGTGCGGCTGTTCCAGTTGGACGAGTTGTGGTTGAAGCTTAATTCAGCTATTCAGCTCTGCATTCAGTCTTAATGGGTGGGTTCTGGCGGCGAGCAGTGCTACCAGAACCCGCCTTTTTGCATCTGTGCAAATCGTACAGATGCAAAAAGGGAAAACAAATCTGATTTTAATTGCCACACTCCGATCTTTTCTGATCTTTTCGGGAGACGAAATCAATTTTCATAAAATAAATCGATTTCAGATGAACAAGCAAAGTATACAAATTTAAAAGAAAAATTTTATCCAATTTTATACTTAATTGAGATAATCTACCTGCAATTTTTTCCTTGTCATCTTATCTCACTTCGCGCAACCAAAGGAAAAAGTAATGGCACAGTTCAATCAAACCCAAACAAACACCAACCTTGCGGCAACTGATGAACAACTGTTTACAGAAATCTCACCTGAGCAAGCGGCGATCGTAGAAGAGGGGCTGCGTGTTCTTCAGAGCACCGTTCTAGATCAATAGCTGTTGCGATCGATTCGCGATCGCAGCAGCTATTCCATTGTTTTCGTCAATTTATAGGAAAGAACCATATCCAAAATAAATCAAGAGCTATTTACTGATCTGTCCTTTGAACAAGCTGCTGTTGTTGAAGTTGGACTTACCGTGAAATTCACTCTATTCAATGCCTTAAAGCAGGTGCCGACGGTTTCTTCAGCAGCAAAGACAACACCTTTATTCAAAGTCCTGACAGTGGTTTTATTGAAAGCCCTAGAGCGGTTGCTCCAGGGCTCATGTCAATGGATTCAGGTGACTCTCGTACAGTCAATAGAAGATGGAGAAACTTTAAAGATTCTCTCCGAATCGATCTATTTGATGCAGATGGGCCATTGGGCAACAGCGATGATCGCATGGGTGGCTTCAGCGCTCGCTCAACGGGTGATCAAATCTTCAGCAAGCGGGCATCTGGCAGCGGATCGCGCTACCGGATGAATTCACCTAAGGGCAAACTGCTGTAGGCGATCGTCCCATTTCCTGAATTGACCTGAGGATAAACAGTCAGTCTTTGATCTCGTAGCGCACCAGCTGCTTGACTTGCTCAGGAGATAGCTTCAACGCTCGACCAATAGAAGTTTCAATTTGATTGAGCGCTGTGGATGGCACCTGAAACTTTTGCGCTTGCAGCGATCGCGCCAGCGTCACAACCTTAACGGTGGAGGTGCCTTGCTGTCGATCGATCTCTACGCGAATGGAGAGGGGTTGATCAAGGGGCTGGGCGGGCTGCGCTCCGACTTCAACTTGCAGCCTAGCTGCATCAAAAGTGGAGTGGTTAATCAACCGGGCAGTGAGCCAGCTGCCGCCCAGCCAGAAGGCAAATCCGAGCAGGGGCAGGGAGAGCCAAAACTCTAACCCCAATGAGCGGAGCGCTTGTAGCCATTGAAATAGACGCATGAGACAGGTGATCGCTACTATGCTGGTAAGGATCGTGAACAGGCTAGCTTCTTAGTATGGTCATTTTACTGGTAGAAGACGATCTCATGCAGTCGGAACCTTTACACGCTGCTCTCTCTCAGGCCGGTCATATTGTGGATGCGGTTGCCGATGGAGAGGCGGCACAGTGGCTTATGTCTAAGAAAGAGTACGATCTGCTGATTTTAGACTGGATGTTGCCTTCTATCAGTGGGGTTGCCCTCTGCCAAGGCTACCGGCGAATGGGCAAAGTTGCACCCGTCTTGATGCTAACTGCCAAAGATACCACTTCCGATAAAATTGTGGGGCTAGACGCAGGTGCAGACGATTATTTAGTCAAGCCTGTGGATGTACCAGAACTTTTGGCGAGGGTAAGGGCGCTGCGGCGGCGATCCCCCCTCTGGCAGGGGGATACACTGAGCCTGGCAGATCTGCGTCTCCAGTTGACTAGCCTCACCCTAGAGCGCCAGCAGCTCACTACTCAGCTCTCGGTACGCGAGTTTCATTTGATGGAATACTTGATGCGGCATCCCCGGCAGGTTTTGTCCCGCGATCAAATCGAACAAGCGCTCTGGGAATGGGGAACGGAGCCGGAAAGTAATGCAGTCACCACGCTAGTCCGCCGATTACGCCAACGCTTAGAATCCGTGGGAGCTAAGAATTGGTTGGAAACCGTTTATGGAATGGGGTATCGTTTGAGTCCCCCATCTTAAACCCCTAGTTGGGGTGCCCAGCAGTAGCGTTTCAGCGCTTGTTTACCTGTATTCTTGTCTCCCATGTTCAACCGCAGCCGTCGTCGTCTTGCCTACTGGTTTACCCTCTCAATGGGGAGTATTTTGACGATCTTTGCTGCAGTGGTCTACTACCAGGAAGTGCAGGACCAGCTGCAGGATTTTGATCAGCAGCTCTATACAAGAGCGAAATCGCTGGCTGCTGAAGCTCAATATTCAATGGAGCCGGGGCAAGAGCTGCAGCTAGAAGCGATCGGCTCTACAGCGGCTAACAGCAGCAATGGGATTGTGTTTGTGCGCTGGTATGATGCGAAACGACAGCTTGTGCAGTTTTTAGGGTCGCCTGCGCCAAAACAGTTGGCAGAAAAGGTGGGATTTCGCACATTTGAGGCAGCGATCGACTCAGGTAACTCAGGTCAAACCACCCGAAAACAGTTGGTTCGGCAAATCACGATCGCCCTTAATCGGGAAAACCGGCGACTGGGGTATCTACAGGCGGCGATCGTCCTGACCCCGCTGCAGGCTGACCTAGAGCGGACGCGGCTTTTCCTATCTCTGGGCGTTCCTATAACGCTCGGTTTGATTGGGCTAACGGGCTGGGGCTTGGGCGCACTGGCAATGCAGCCAATTCGCCGCTCCTACGAACAGCTCCAGCGTTTTACTGCAGATGCGTCTCATGAACTACGGGCACCGCTAGCGGTAACGCTGAGCAATGCTCAGGTGGGGCTGCTAGCACCCCCTAATGATGTAGAACAGCGGCAACAGCGCCTAGAGAACATTGTCGAAACGACCAAACTTATGAGCGCCTTGCTCGGCAATTTGCTGCTACTGGCACGCCACGAGGGACGGCTAGCACCTGAGGCGCTGAAGTCTGTGGATTTGGTGCAGTTGCTACGGCCGCTGGCAGCCGAGTTTGCCGCAATCACCGCAGAGCAGCACTTACAATTCAGCAGCCACTTGCCCGAGCAGCCTGTCTTGCTCAATGCTGACCCAGAGCTTCTGCAGCAGGCGATCCGCAATTTGCTCAGCAATGCCGTTCGCTATACGCCGGCAGGGGGCGAGGTGCGGCTGCGGCTGCTGGCTGGGCGGCAGGTCACTGTTGCTGTGGAAGATACGGGAATTGGAATTCCAGAAAGTAGTTTGCCGCATATTTTTGAGCGGTTTTATCGGGTGGATACAGCGCGATCGCGGCAAACGGGTGGCTTTGGGCTGGGGCTGGCAATCGCTCAGCAGATTGTTGAGGCGCATGGCGGGCAAATCAGCGTTCGCAGTCAAGTTGGGCAAGGATCGACATTTCAAATCCAGCTGCCTTACAAGCCGCACAGACTGTCTGCAGAAGACTAGGGAAGCCTATTACAGCGCTGCGCACAGCACACAGCAAACCTGTCCCTGACGCGATTAAAATTCCTGTAGACCCTGACATTTCCCTGTCACTTTTGTCTAGCACACTAAGGTTGAGAGAAAGTTCAGAGAGAAATGGTTCAAAGAGGGATGAGAACAGACCCATGCTGAAGAACAAATTTTTGTACACCGTTGCAGCGATCGCGGCACTCGTCTTATTTACGGCGGCTGGCACTCCTCCAGCGATCGCTCATCACGGCTGGAGCGAATACAACAGCGAGCGCGTGCTGAACCTGACCGGAGAAATCCAAACGATCGGCTACAGCAGCCCTCATGTCGTCGTTCAGCTACAAACGGCCGATCGGCTCTGGTTGGCTGTACTCGCACCCCCAACGCGGCTGCAAAGCCGAGGGCTACCCCAAACCGCCCTAGAGGTAGGGCAAACAGTAAGCCTGGTAGGATATCCCCATCGAGCTGAGCCTAACGAAATGCGGGCAGAGCGGATCACCGTGGGCGAGCAAACGGTGGAGTTGCGCTGATAGCTTTCTGGGAGGACGGATGGAAGCAACTGCAGAATGGTTGGCTTGGCTAGAAAATAGCACCCTCTCCGCAGGGATGCGGCAGTGGGTCTGGTTCTATCCGCTGATTGAGACGCTGCACATTTTGGGACTGGCAGTCTTCTTTGGAGCGGTGGCGATGTTCGATTTGCGGCTGCTGGGCTGCTCCCGCCAGATCTGGGTTACCGATTTAGCACAGCATCTTCTCCCTTGGGCTTATCTGAGTTTTGTAGTCGTGGCGATCTCTGGCTTTTTGATGTTTGCAATGACCGCTACTGAAATCGGCGTAAATTCAGCGTTTCAGCTCAAGCTGCTGCTGATCCTGGCTGCAGCAATTAATGCAGTGGTCTTTCATCTTGTGCCGTTTCGGTCGGTTTTGCAGTGGAATCGGGGGAGCAAAGTGCCGTTAGCAGCTCAGACGATCGCTGCTGTATCTCTGGTTCTGTGGGCTGCTGTGATTGTTTGCGGTCGCTGGATTGCTTATGTTTGAATCCAGCAGGCATATCGCTACGAGTGAAGACAAGCTTTACGGAAAAACCCCGCAATGCGGGGTTTTTGCAGGAGAATTTCGGGTTGGATGCAGCGCTATCAGGCAGATTTCAAGGATTCTTCTTGAACAGAGCCATCGAAGACCTCATCCAGTAGATTTGCCTGCGTGGGCTTCAAATATTTAAGGTCAACTAGAAACCCAACCCCATTGCGGAGGCTCTCCAGCCCTGCTTCGTCCATCACCGTCTGCGGAGCCTGCCGTCTTAGCGCTGTTTTGAGAATCTGCGGTGTGGAGTTGTATACGGGGGCAAGATCGGCAAGTGCTGCATCGTAGTCATTGTTGAGGTCTTCAGCAGATTTACGAAGAACAGCTAGATAATCTGCCAGCATGGTGGGTTCCTTCTCGATCACGTCATTTCGGGTGTTGATGACACAATCCGAAGCTTCAGGGCCCCAAGCTCCATTGGAATCGCCCAGATAAGTTCCATTCGTTTTGTTAACGACCGTTTCAGCATAAGGCTGCGCCAGCGAACAAACATCCACATTTCCCTGCATCAAGGCTTCACCCATGCCTGTCATGCTTGGGAAGTAGGCCATTTTGTAATCGAAATAGTCAACTCCCATCTTTTTCAAATGCCCATAGACGACCAGCTCCAGCGTGTCTAGCTTCAGCGTGCCGATCCTCAAGCCGCTATTGGAAGCGCCTTTTAAGTCAGAGATCGTCTTGACTGAGCCGTTGCGGCTAACCAGTTCAATCCCTCCCTTCCCAGAACCGCAAATAATGCGGAGGCTGTTTGCGCCTTGGGCATAAGCGGCAACGGAGTTTGTCCAGGGGTTATGAATTACGTCCTGTGTTCCACCCACTAGCGCCTGCAAGTTCTCGTTTGGGCCGTTGAACTGAGTCACCTGGACATTCAATCCCGCTTCTTTGAACATGCCTCGTTTGTTCGCCAGAAGTAGGTGAGACACACAGCCAGCGGGCAAATGCCCAACTCTTAGAACAGTTTTGCCGCTTCCTGAAGTGTCGCTGTCTGTAGAAGTCGATCGCTGTTGAGCGCAATTCGCCGCGAAGAAGGCGAGGGATGCGAAACAGCAAGCTCGCAAAACACCCCGACGAGTGTATCCGATCGGGTGAAAAATGCTATCGTACTTTGCCATCGTGAGATCGTCCTAAAGAAAATGCAAAATTGAAACGCTAAAGCGCAGATCTGCCTCAGAATCTGTCCCAGAATCTGTTTTAGTTAACTTTGAACTGGTCAACGCCTTCCTGCAGGAGTTGAGCCGTAGTGCGGAGCTGCTCAAAAGAGGAGGAAACTTGATTAGTTTCTGTTAGCGTCTTCTGGGCGATCGCAGCAACATCAGTCATCGTTCGGGCAATGGTTTCAGAAGCATGCTGCTGTACCATTGTGGCTTCAGTAATAGATTGAACCAGCCGATTAACCTGGAAGCTGGCGTCGGTCACTTCATTCAAACTCTGGCGAGTTTCATCGACAAGCGCCGTACCGAGTGCCACTTGCTTCGTGCTTGACTTCATTGCCGTTGCAACTTCTTCAGTTTCCGCCTGGATACTGGCAACTAGCTCCCGAATTTCTTTGGTTGCCCCTTCTGATTGTTCTACTAGTGCATGAACCTCTCGGGCGATCGCATCGATGACTTGTCCTTCTCCAGCCGTACGGCTTGCTTCAATCGAAACGTTGAATGCTAGCATCCGAGTCTGGGCAGCAAAGCCACGAATCAGATCGACCACAGAAGAAATCCGCTGAGAAGCTTCTGTCAAATTCTCGACCTTCTTTGCGGTTTCTGTGACCGTTGTCCGAATCATCTGGTTGCTTTCTACAATTCGATCGATCGCAGCATCCCCTGCTTCTACAGTCTGCACAGCTTGTTTTGTCACCATTTCTGCCTTCTTGGCGTTCGTTGCCACATTTCGCACGGCAGCAACCACTTCCTCGACCCGCTCTAGCGCAGTCTTGATTTCTTCTACCTGTTCAGTTGCCCCAACAGATAGCGTTTGAACCGAAGCTTGATTGATACGAGTCGTATCAACAACCTGATGAACGGCATCCTTTACCTGCAGAACTAACTTCCGCAGGTTATCGACGGTAGCATTGTAGGAATCTGCGATCGTTCCAATCTCATCTCCTGTTACCTGCGCTCGAATGGTTAAATCGCCATTCCCGATCGGTTCTACTTCTTTTAATAGCTCCAACGCTCGGCTTTGCAATTTCTCTTTTAGCTGCCGTTGCTCTTCTGCCAGCTTCTCTGTTTCTTCTAGCAGTGTCACTCGGTAAATTGAAAGCCCCAATTCTGTACTCAAGCGCTTGAAGAAATCAATTTCAAGCTCCTGCCATTGCCGCGTCACAAAGCAGGAATGAGCAATCAACAGACCAAACAGCCGATCGCCTCCCACTATCGGGACGATTAAACTAGAACGAACATTGAGGCGTTCCAGCAGCTGCGAATGCTCTGGATGCAGCGTTGTTTCCGATACATCATAAATAGTAGTAATCTGCCCTTTCCGGTAAGTTTTGCGGAGCTGCTCTGGAAAACAGAAATCCTTCACCTCCTGGGTAAGGGCACTCGCCCACCCCGCACTTACCGCTTCTGAAACCACTCCAGCATCATTGTCGAGACGATAGATCACAACGCGATCTAGCTTTAGCAGATCATGAATTGATTCAACGGCTTGATCAAAGATCGCCTGCAGATCGGTGGCGCGCAATGCTCCCGATCCTTTCGCAGCTGTGAGAATCCGTTCCTGAGCAGCCTCAAACGCCCGTGCCTCCAGCGATTCTTGCAGGTAAGCCGCCATGTGATTGATGTTAACCCCCAGCACGGCGATCTCGTCTTTTCCTTGCACATTCAGGCGAGTATCAAGATTGCCCTGCCCGATCTTAGTTACCGCATGCGTGGCTGCCAAAATCGGCATGATCGTGCGGTTGGCAATTAAAGCAGCAATCGCACCTGCTAGCAGAATGGCAATGCTTGTGCCTAGCTGCAGCGTTAAGAGCAATTGATCTTGGGCCGCAAAGGCAGTCGATCTGTTCTCAGTGACCAGCAGTTTCCACGCTAAAGGCGGCAGGTCTCTCAGGTCAGTAATAGGAGTTAAGGTCAGCAACTCCTGAGCAGACAAATTAACAACTGGGCCGTCTTCGCTCTGGAACTGTTCATAATTTGGGAATAGCGATTGCGCATCGATTGCCTGAACCTCACCCTCTGCATTGACGATCGGACGACCTTGATCATCCACAGAAGCCGCACCGATCCCTTCCGGAGTCACAAAGAGTTTGCCATTGCCATCAATCAGGTAAATCTTGGCGTTAGTTTGCTGCACTGCCTCATTGAGGACAGCCATCCTAAAATAATCTCCTGGAATACGCGCGTGAATCAGCCCGATAGTTTTGCCCGTTCCGCTCTCTCGAATTGGCGCAACCACATAAATAGAAAGAACTTGAGTTAGCGTTCCAGCTTCGGGTTGGCTAATAATTGGTTTATCTGCCTTGAGAGCCTCCTGAAAATATCTGCGATTGCTCAGGTTCGGCAGTTGTTCTCCAATAGATTGTGCAAGCACATTTCCTTTGAGGTCAGTGACGGCAATGCTGTCATAAACCTCGTAAGCTTCAACAAAGCGATCCAGCGCTTCCTGGTTCTGACGGCTATTGGATTCTGCACGCTGGCGTGGATCTGTAAAAATACTAAGCTGAGACATTACTCGAATGTCTCCCAAGCGCTGGCGTAAGAAAAGGTTGATCTTGTTCTGCACAGAAAGAGAATATTCCTCACTCTCTGCCGTGACTCGCTGAGTGAAGGTTTGACTAGCGAACAGATAAGCTGCTCCACCAATTGCCATCACTGGGATCGTTGCCAGGGTAACTGCCAGTGTCATTACCTTAAATCGTAGTCCCCGCTCTCCCCACCAGCGCATGAAATGCTTCTGAAAGAACGTGGACGAACTCTCAGCATCCATCTGTTGCTCCAGCAGAATTGACGATGACGTGGGTTGCGCTTGAGGTTCGGGAAAAGGTACAAACGCAGCCGCTTGCTCAACAACCTGAGTATTTTCAAATTCTGAAGTAGAACTAGCTTTAGAGTTGCTAGGAGCCTGTTCAGAAGACCACTGCGTCATCGTATAAACCTCACAACTGAAGACGTTTAAACAAAAAGCTGCAAATCAGATACCCTTACCGCACTGACTTAATGTCTAATTTTAGGTATTAGAATCTATACTTATAAATATCCAGACAAAGCCTAAAAGCGATCGTAGCTTTGCATTCATGCCAATCACTTAATAAACTATCTACGATATGGCAAATCCATATGCTGACACAAAGTCGATCGCAAGATTATTCCTAAGCAAAGGAGATCTTGATTACATGCCGTAGTAGCCGATGAGTAAATTTTGCATCTTCAAGATATTTACAAAGGTGCAACGCTAATTACGCACCCGTATATAAATTCAAGGTCATTGCGTAATAGATTAGAACCAAAATAGATAAGTAGACATTCAAGCAACAGGTATCCAAGCAGACTGAGCAAAAACACCCTAAAAATGGGTTGACACTCAGCAGCTCGCAGAAACAGCCTGTTTCCGCACTGATAAAAAATAGGTAGAATCGGGCACCCAAGCCCAAACACAATGGTAATCGGAGCCAGCACTGATTGGAGCTGATGGCTTTAGCTTTGGTATAGCTAAACCTTTCTTCGTAATTAAAGACAGCTATCAGGAATATTGCAGCAAACTCCGAGATTTCCCTCTGTCTGGCAGATACATTTGTCCTGACTGATGCAGCCATTACGGTCTATAAACATAGCAATCACCTGTAGCACTAACAAGCGATTCTTGCGTAGCTTTTTATAAACTTTATACTTTTCATAAAAGAGGAACCGCTGGACAGTGAAGCGATTCTGCCAGAAGCAAAAGAGTTGATTTCGGCAGAATCACTTCACTGCCGAAATCAACTCTTGATCAGGAGATAGGGTTTCGCTAGATCCAGCCGTGACGGGGTGGTTTGCTATCGTTGAGATAGTAGTTCCCAATGGCGTAAAACTTCCAGCGGGAGGGGTCATGAACCGTATGGGCACGGGCATTGCGCCAGTGACGATCGAAATTTAGCTCCTGCAGCGTGGACTTTGTGCCACAAACTTCAAAGAAACTGTTGGTGATGAAGATCGCGGCCTCTTCGCTCATTGCCTTTGACTCTGCAACGGCGATCGAAGCTGCTGCAACGGTATCTTCATTCATCTCCTCAAAGGCGCGATCGAGAAACTCTCCAGCACGGCGCAAAATTGCCTCTGCTGCATGAAGTTTGAGCTCCATCTGACCGATCTTGTGAATCAGTAGAGGATCATCATAGGCATGTTCAACACCGCTATCAACCCAAGGGCGGGGATTTTTGCGAACAAAATGAATGGCGTCCTTCAGCGCTGCAGCAGCAATGCCAACATCCACAGCCGCATGCATCACCTGAGAAAAAGCTCCCATTGTCGTAGGGCGCTCAAAGGCTAAGTAGTGCGGCAGGACGTGCTCTGCCTTCACCTTCACATCTTTAAGAATTGTGGTGCCGCTGCCTGTGCCTTTTTGTCCAAAACAAGACCAGTCGTCAATTACGGTGACGCCCTCAGCATTGCGCTCGATGTGGGCGATCGAAGTTCTATCTTCTCCGGCTTCTTCATCCACACATAGTACAGGAATCCAGTGGGCAAACAAGGCTCCTGTTGAATAGAACTTCTGCCCGTTCAATATATAATCTGAGCCAGAGCGAACCAAGCGCGTTTTCAGATCTGCAACAGTTTTAGTGCCTCGCTCCGAGAAGGCATTCCCAAACCGCATCCCCTTCAAAATTAAATCGAAGAAAAAGCGTTTTTGTTCCTCGCTGCCATCTATCCGAAGTGCCTCTACTGAGTACAGATGATTTTGGGGCAGCTGTCCCAAGCTAGAATCTCCCTCGGCAAGGATCTTGAGAACCTCAACTAGCGTCACATTTGAAACACAGGCACCGCCGTATTCCTTGGGCACCGTGATCGCAAGCAGACCGCTTTGGGAGAGTTTTTGTACTTCTTCATAGGGAAGCCGTCGCTCTTGATCGCGCTCCGAGGACTGTTGGGCAAACTCCTCGGCTAGCTCCTTGGCAACTGCGATCGCTTCTGCATCACTTTGGATGACTCTGGCGGTTTGAACAGGTTCTAATGTATAGGACATAACCTACCTTCAAATAGAGTAAAGCTTTGGAAAATGATTAGTTAAATCAACTGATAGAAGATTAAGCAAATAAACTTAGAAAAAACTGAGAACCGGAGAGAATAAACTTGCTGATTGAATTTTCAACGCTGGAGGCTACGCAAACGATATCAACGGATTCAATATCAGAAACGGTTTAAAGCCGCAGCTCAGACCTAAAGATTCAAAGTAATGCAATCACACCGTAATTTAGCTCGGGTTCAGAGCCGTTCCACATATTGCTTTCAAACGTAATCAACCGTGCGTTTTTACCGCCTGATCGAGCAACTGTTTAAGTTGAGCGGCGATCGTTTCCAGCGGAGCCGTGTTTTGATAGGTACGGCTGAGCAATAGCGCCCCTTCAACGGCTGCCCAAACCAGGGTTGTCCAAGATTTAGCCGCTGCTGGCTCAATGCCAGATTCAGACAATCGTGCTTCTACCAGCGCAAACCAAGACGCATAAACCTGTTCGCAGGCTTGACGCAAACGATCGCTTGTTGCTGCCGTTTCCATTGCTACGGTTGCTACAGGACAACCTTTGCGAAAGTCAGAAGTTTGCAGATCCTGCGCTAACAGCAAAGCGAAAGCGCTCACTGCTTCTCCCAAGCTTTCAGTTGAGCTTAGAGTCGCCGCAATCTTTACGCCAATTTCAGAACCTGCAATCCGAATTGCCTCGGCTGCCAGTTCCTCCTTGCCACCGGGAAAATGGAAGTATAACGATCCCTTGGGCGTAGCACTGACTTGCATCACTTGGTTTAACCCTGTAGCGTGATAGCCTTGAAGCTCCAGCAGTTCAGCCGTTGCTGCAATCATTCGCTCTCTGGTGTTAGTCCTAGTCTGGTTCATAGCTGAACTATACCGACTGGTCTACAGATTTGCAAGAGGGTTGAGCAAATTTGTTTAAGACAGTAGATGATTTGGCTATAGAACAATTCTTGTATTGCTTCTGACAAACCCGAGTGAACAGATTATGGTAAGAAATCCATCCATAATCACCCACTGAGTAATCACGTGGTCTAACTGAGCTAAATTCCTGATTTCATCAGTTTGAATTGTATAGGGGTATAACACTTATAACGGGTCATTCCTAGTGTTAGAAACTAGCAGTGATCGTAGTAAACTCAAAGGAATGAACCTATTTATCCTGGTTTACAAGGCATTCTTCATCCGCTTGTTCCAACGGTGCGTTTGCTTATTAAATCTATAAATTTTTGGGATTGGCGTTAATAATCTCACCCATTCGTGATAAATTGACACAAAAATGCCCTTTGGGTGATTGCAAGTAATCCCACAGGGCAGCTGTCCGCCCATATACCAATAGCTTGAGATGATCGCTTGATCGGTTTCTCGTTGTCAGGATTGGGCAGCTGCAGCGCCGCAGCCAACGGGTGCATTCAAACTGAAGTTGCTTAGGGAAATAAGGTCTACCAATATGGCAAGATACGATAGCTTGTTTCATCCGATCGGCGCCTTGAACCGCAGAGGTTTCATCAGAAGCTGCTGTTTAGCCTCTTTGGCGTTTATGGCTAGCACTAGCTGCACTGGCAATGGTTCAAACCAGTCTCAAACCACTCAGTCTGAATCCCCTGCAGCAAGTCCCGCAGGAACCACAACGTTGCGAGTCGGCCACCTACCGGCAGGCTGTGTCTCACATTTGCTTCTAGCGAACAAACGAGGCTTGTTTAAGGAAGCAGGTCTCAACGTAGAGCTAACTCAGTTTAATGGACCGGGTGAAAATCTCCAGGCATTAGTTGCAGGGGCAAGAGATGTCATCCACAATCCTTGGACTAACACGGTAGCTGCCTATGCCAAGGGTACAGAGCAGCTCCGCATCGTTTCTGGGTCTGGAAAGGGCGGCATTGAGCTGGTCAGCCGCAAGGGTTCAGTCAAATCTCTCGATGAATTGGCGAACGCAGCCAACCAAGGATTGAAAATTGGTACTCTCCAGCTTGATACGTTAGAGCTAGTAGTCTATGGACATCTCAAGAAGCTGGGGGTGGATTACAAAGGGTATAAGATGACCTTCTTCCCCAGCATGGTAGGTATGGGTGAGGCGCTGATCAAGGATTCAGTGGATGTCTGTTCGCTGGCGCAGCCTTATGCCCAAAGTGTGGTTGCAAAGTCTGGCGGTACCTATCTAGGGGACTCGAATGGAGCTTGGGGTCCAGAAGCATCCGATTGTGTCATCACGTCCACCACAGACTTCATGCAAAGAGAGCCGAATCTGCTGGCAGATTACCTGGCAGTGCTACGTCAGTCGGCTGATGACCTCAACAAAGACTACAAGAGTGCGATCGCTGACCTTGTTCCCGTTTACAACGCTCCAGAAGATGTCCTCGCTGCTGCCCTCAAGCGGCAGGTTCCTCAGCCCGTGCTGGATGAAAAAGGCGTTGACAGCTTGAGAAACGGCGTGGGTTTCCTGGCCGATCTGGGATACCTGAGACAAGATCAAACAAACTTGATCGATACCGTATTTGACGGTTCTGCGCAGGAGCAATCTCTAAAAACTTCTGCTTAATTGATGCACTCCTCTAGCAATTAGGGTGGCGTAACCTCGATGCAGCGGATTAAATACCAGAAGGCTGTTAGGGCATCTCTATCGGCTGCACCGCCTGTGCAGCCAGCGCGACGGCGCTGGCTGCAGAGCCTGTCGTTTTTGATTGGCTGGGTAGTGCTGGCGTTGGGTTGGGAACTTGGTGCAGCAACGGGTGTACTGAATCGTGACATCCTACCGCCGCCCAGTGAAGTCATTCCTTATCTGCTGCAGGGTCCAAGTGCTGCTGGTATTGGCCCGCAGCAGGTGAGCTACGGTGAGGCGATCGTTAAAACGCTGCTGCGTGTTGCCATTGGGCTGGGATTAGGGCTGCTAGCCGCGTTACCGCTAGGAATGCTGATTGCCATTGTGCCCGCTGCCCGCCAGTTTGGAATGCCGATGGTTCAGACGATCGCCCCGATTGCGCCCGTTGCCTGGGTGCCAGTGGCGATCGCGCTGATGGGGACAGGTGACCAATCGGCGATTTTCGTCGTCTTCATGGGCGTTTTTGCCGTCATGACGCTGGCGACAGCGGCGGCGATCGGCAGTGTCCCGCCAGAATTGATCAAAACGGCTCGCAGCTTGGGGGCGCGGAAGGAGCGGCTTTGGCTCTGGGTTGTGCTTCCTGCTGCCGCTCCCAGCCTGTTGACGATCGTGCGGGTTAATTTTTTTGCCGCCTGGATGGCGGTGCTGGCCGGAGAGATGGCCGGAATCAATTCCGGGCTGGGAGCGCTGATTATCCTAGGTCAGCAGCAGTTCAACATGAAGCTGGTCATGGTGGGAGTGCTAACGATCGGTGTGGTGGGCTTTGCGATCGATCGGCTCATGCTGTTGGTGCAGCGACGATTGCTGTGGTGGGAAGCGCGGGGACGTACTGCAACAGGAGGAGAACGTGGCTGAGCTGCGATTTGATAGCATCTCCAAGGTGTACAACGGGCATTTCGCGGTTGCTGATATTAACCTGACGGTTCCGTCCGGGTCGTTTACTGCGCTGATTGGTCCATCGGGGTGCGGCAAGACAACGCTGCTGGAGATGGCGGCGGCTTTGGTGCTACCGAGTGAGGGACAGGTGCTGCTGGGCGGTAAGCCGGTAACGCAACCGGGACCTGAGACGGCGATTGTGTTTCAGCACCACAATCTGTTTGAATGGATGACCGTCCATGATAATGTGGCGTTTGGACTACGGACGCAGGGCATCAAGCGGGCTGAACGTCGGCTCCGAGCCGGAAAACTCCTTGCCGATGTCGGGCTGATTGAGCACGCCCACAAGCTGCCGCGAGAGCTGAGCGGGGGAATGCGCCAACGAGTCGCGATCGCTCGCGCTCTGGTACTCAACCCTCAAGTGCTGCTGCTAGATGAACCCTTTTCTTCCCTGGACTACCAAACTCGGCGGGTGATGCAGCGCTATCTGCTGGCGCTGTGGCATCATGCCCAGGCCACGATCGTCATGGTGACGCATGACCTAGACGAAGCACTGATGTTAGCCGATCAGGTGGTGCTGTTTTCGGGTAGTCCCGGTCGAATTGTAGATGTGATTGCCCTGCCGCTCGATCGTCCCCGCGACCCTGAAGACAGCCAGCTACAGCCAGTGCGATCGCACCTGCGGCATCACCTAGAGCGAGAAGTTGCGCTGGGCGAATTCACCGCCGCTGAGCTGGCTGCTCTACAGCGAGAGGGAATGACCGCTGATCTTTAAAGAGAAATTAATGCTCGAATATATCACCCTGCCCAATAACCTGCTGCCGCCGCCTGCGCCCTATTCCCATGCCGTGCGAGCTGGAGATTTTCTATTTATAACGGGACAGCTTGCCGAAGATCCGGTGACTGGGGAAATTAGTCGCGGCTCGATCGCTGACCAAACGAAGCGGGTTATGGAGAATCTGAAGCTCGTGTTAGACCATGCCCAGTCAAGCTTTGACAACACAGTAATGGCTCGGTTGTTTGTCACCGATTTTAGAGACTATCAGGTCGTCAATGAAGTGTTTTCTGCTTACTTCAAGGAGGGCCGCCGTCCCAGTCGTACTACCGTCGGGGTGATTGCTTTGGCGGGACAGGGGGATGTGGAGATCGATCTAATTGTTTACTGTGGGGCGTAAAGCTACTGGAAGCTTTGTTTTGCCTCAATTCTGCTAGCGCTGCGGTTTACAAGCTGGGCAACCGCAGCTATAAGTGTCTTCGGCTCGATCGGCTTTGGCACATGGGCTTGAAACCCAGCGAGCAGCGCCTGCGATCGATCTTCTGATTTGGTATAGGCAGTCAGCGCGATGGCGGGGATGGTGCCGCCCTGCTGATGGGCTAGGCTGCGGATTTTGTGAATGAGCTGGTAGCCATTTTCTCCAGGCATCGCAATATCACTCACTAAGATGTGGGGTGTCATGTATTTCAGCCGTTCGATGGCTTCACTGACTGAGGCAACCGCAACCACTTCAGCTCCAGCCTCTTCTAATACGGCTCGGACCAAGTCACGGCTGTCATCAACATCTTCAACCACTAACACTCGAATGCCGTCAAGAATGCGGTCGATCGAGCCAATTTCTGACTGATTCTCGTTGCCAATTCTTGTTTCAGGGGCAGGAGGGCTGATGGCTTTGGCTGCCAAAGGCAGTTGAACGGTGAATGTAGCACCTTTGCCGAGTCCTTCACTGACGGCAAATATTTTGCCGTCGTGCAGGCTGACTAGCTGCTGCACGATCGCCAATCCCAGCCCTAACCCGCCCTGCGCACGAGTCGAAGAACTGTCTGCCTGACGAAAATGATCGAAGATATAGGGTAGAAAATTGGCAGTGATACCAATCCCAGTATCAATCACTTGAAGCTGGGCAAAAGCGTCTTGAGCAGGGTTGCCTCGGTTGTGTACGAGCGTCAGCTTAACGGTCACTCGCCCATCCTGGAGCGTAAACTTGATTGCGTTAGTCAGCAGATTCCAAACGATTTGCCGGAAGCGCTGTGGATCTGCAGCAATCATCTGCGCTGCCTTATCTAGCTGCGATTCTAACTGAATGGATTTTTCTTGGGCTAACGGCTGCACCGATTCCAATACGGATTCAATCACGCCGATCGCATTGACCGGCTGAATCGACAGCCGCACTTTGCTTTGCATTAACCGAGAGACATCCAAGATATCCTCGATCAGCTGAGCCTGCGATTTTGCATTCCGGACGATCGTCTGCAGCGCCTGAATCCGCTTGGCTTCTCCAAACTCCTGAGTCAGCAGCAGCTGTGACCAGCCCAAAATTGAATTTAGGGGAGTGCGGAGTTCGTGAGAGACGATCGCCAAAAACTCGTCCTTGAGCCGGTTTGCCTCTTCTGCCTGCTGTCGGGCTGCTTCTGCCCGTAGAATTTCCAGATTTTTGGCAACGAGCTGTTCAGATTGCTCTTGAACTTCAATATTTTTCTTGAATAGATCCACAAATACAAGCACTTTTGAGGTGAGTATTACCGGATCGATCGGCTTCAGCAAATAATCAACAGCACCTAGGGCATAGCCCTTAGAAATCAGGTCATCATTGTCGCTAAAGGCAGTCAGAAAAATGATGGGGGTATAGCGCGATCGCTGCCGCTGCCGGATCAATGCTGCTGTTTCAAACCCATCCATCCCAGGCATCTTTACATCCAGCAAGATTACCGCAAAATCTTGATCGAGCAAGCGCTTTAAAGCCTGTTCCCCTGAACGAGCTTTCACAAGATTTTGCCCTAGTCCCTCTAGTATGGCTTCCAATGCCAGCAAGTTCTCAGGGTGGTCATCCACTAGAAGAACATTGACTTTTGGTTCAGGTTGCATAGAGGAAAGCAGAATAGAGGGTAGGACGGGTCAGATCGCAGCAGCATTCTTCTCCTTGAGAAGCGAAAACAAACAGTTTACAATCTATTGTCTCATTTGTGCAGCCAAACTCGGATAAGCGACAGCAAGTGTTCGATGTCAACAGGTTTTGTGATGTAGTCAGAGGCTCCTGCCTGCATACACTTCTCCCGATCGCCCATCATCGCTTTGGCAGTGAGTGCAATAATAGGCAGGTTTGCAAACTGACCAAGCCGACGAATCGCTTGTGTAGTTTCGTAGCCATCCATCTGAGGCATCATCACATCCATCAACACAATGTTGATATCTGGATTGTTTCGCAGAGTCTCTATACCATCTCGACCGTTTTCAGCATAGAGTATCTGCATTTGGTAACGCTCCAGTAAGCTGGTCAGCGCAAAAATGTTCCGCACATCATCATCGACAATCAGCACCTTTTTGCCTGCCAGCTCCGGATTGCTCTGCCGTAGCTGCTCTAGGATCTGCCGCTTGGGAGCAGGTAAATTTGCTTGGACTCGGTGTAAAAACAGCGCCGTTTCATCTAAAACATCCAGTAGTCGTTCTGGCGAGCGGGCATCTTTAATAATGACCGTGTTCGCAATATGTCGCAGTATTGTTTCTTCCTGTGCGGTGAGTTCCTTGCCCGTGTAGACTACGATCGGCAAATAGCCAAATCTAGGTTCTTGCTTAATCTGCTCGATTAGCTCAAACCCATTCATATCTGGCAGCCCTAAATCCAGCACAAGACAATCAAAATGGTTGCTTCTAAGGGCTTCTAGAGCTTCTATGCCGGTGCCAACGGTTGTGGTGATCACGTCCTCAGTGCCAACCAGGTCGGCAATGCTTTGACGCTGCAGTTCATCGTCTTCCACGATCAGCAGTGCCTTCACCGGACGATCCACAAACTCCCTGATTCTTGCCAATGCATTCAGAAGAACATCACTACTGATTGGCTTTTGCAAACAGGCGATCGCCCCTTGCTGCAGAGAGCGCTGTAGCCCCTCTTCAACCGACATGACATGCACAGGGATATGGCGCGTATCGGGATTGTGTTTGAGACGATCTAAAACCGTCCAACCGTCTAAAACAGGTAGCCGGATATCTAGCATAATGGCAGCCGGCTTAAACTGCTGCGCCATTTCTAGCCCCACATCGCCACGGGTTGCCACAAGTCCCTTGAAGCCTTGCTGCCGGGCGATGTCAATCAAAATGCGGGCAAAGCTCACGTCATCTTCAATGATCAACAGGGTGCGATCGTGAGGCTGCAGGTTTTCTCGATCGTCTTCTACATCTGCAGACAGTGGCATAGTCAATGGCGAAGGCTCTTGCGCCACCGTAGATACAGCTGGTGGGGTTTTGGTAGCAATCACCGGACTAATGACAGCTTGTGTCATCTCTGGGGCTAGCGAACTGGGTTCACTGCTCTCTCTGTCCTTCCAGGGCACCAGGTTAGTCTGCGGCAGATAGAGTGTAAACGTGCTGCCTTTCCCAACTTCGCTAACCAGACGGATTTCACCCCCCAACAGCCGAGCGATCTCACGGCTAATCGACAAGCCCAGCCCCGTTCCTCCATATTTGCGGGAGGTCGTGCCATCTGCCTGCTGAAATGCTTCAAAAATCACCTGCTGTTTATCCGGGGCAATGCCGATGCCAGTATCAGAAACGGCAAAGGCAAGCACCTGATCCGCTTGATTTAGAGCTTCGTGGTTGTAGCTCCAGCCCTGCGTCGCCAAACTAACCTCCAGTTTGACTTGCCCTTGCTCGGTAAACTTAAACGCATTCGATAGCAGGTTCTTCAACACCTGCTGCAGCCGTTTTGCGTCCGTATAGAGGGTACGGGGCAGGGTTTCAGCCAGATGAATTTGAAAGTCGAGCTTGCGATCTTGAGCGATTTGGCTAAAGGTGCGATCGAGCTGACGGCGCAGATCGGCAAAGGAAGTCGGCTCGATTTCAAACGACATCGTTCCCGACTCGATCTTGGCGAGGTCTAGAATGTCGTTAATTAGCCCGAGTAGGTCATTGCCGGAGCTGTAGATGGTGGAGGCATACTCCACCTGCTTCTGCGTGAGGTTTTTCTCACTGTTTTCCGAAAGCAGCCGCGCCAGAATCAGCAAACTATTCAGAGGTGTCCGCAGCTCATGCGACATGTTTGCCAGGAATTCGGACTTATATTTGGAGCTGAGGGCAAGCTGTTCGGCTTTTTCCTCTAGCGATCGCCGTGCCTGCTCAATCTCCTGGTTTTTGCGTTCAACTTCTCGATTTTGGAGCGCTAGCAGTTCAGCTTTTTCCTGCAGTTCTTCGTTGGTTAGCTGCAGTTGTTCCTGCTGATTTTTCAGCAAGTCCTCTGAGGCTTTGAGCGAGTGCGCCTGCTGCTCTAGCCGTTGGTTGGTTCCAGTCAGCTCTTTTTGCTGAGACTGCAGCTCTTCTGCCAGCGATTGCGATTGCTTGAGGAGCTCCTCTGTTCGCATACTGGCGGCGATCGTATTCAAGACGATCGCAATACTCTCGGTGAGCTGATCAAAGAACGTCAGGTGAATTTCGCTAAAGCGACGGAAGGATGCCAGCTCAATGACGGCGGTGACTTGTCCTTCAAACAGCACCGGCAGCACCACCGCGTTTATCGGGGTTGCTTCGCCCAGCCCAGAGCTGATCTTGATGTAGTCGTGGGGCACTTCCGTAATCAAAATCCGCTCTTTTTCTAAAGCGCATTGCCCCACCAGCCCTTCGCCCAAGTGGAAGCGGTTGGCAAGATGCTTGCGCTCCCGGTAGGCGTAGGTACTGAGCAGCTTGAGATAGGGGACGTGGATATCGCTGGCTTCCATCATATAGAACACGCCATGCTGCGCCGAAACCAGCGGAGCCAGCTCCGACAAGATCAGCTTGGAGACGGTTTCCAGGTCTCGCTGCCCCTGCAGCATGCGGGTAAATTTCGCCAGGTTAGTTTTGAGCCAGTCTTGCTCGGTGTTCTTTTGGGTGGTTTCGCGCAGATTGGCGATCATCTGGTTGATGTTGTCCTTGAGGACTGCCACCTCACCCTGTGTTTCTACGGCGATCGATCGGGTTAAATCTCCTTTGGTCACGGCCGTTGCCACTTCTGCGATCGCTCTTACCTGGGTGGTGAGATTTGCTGCCAGTTCGTTTACGTTGTCGGTCAGGTCGCGCCATGTCCCCGATGCACCGGGCACTTTTGCCTGCCCGCCCAGTTTGCCTTCAATCCCCACTTCGCGTGCCACCGTCGTCACCTGGTCGGCAAACGTTGCCAGCGTATCGATCATTTCGTTGATCGTATCTGCCAGCGTTTCGATCTCCCCTTTGGCATCTAGCATCAGCTTGCGCTTTAGATCGCCGTTTGCTACGGCGGTCACCACTTTGGCAATTCCCCGCACCTGAGCCGTCAGGTTGCTTGCCATCGAGTTCACGTTGTCGGTCAAATCTTTCCAGGTGCCCGCTACGCCTGTCACCTGCGCCTGCCCGCCCAGCTTGCCTTCGGTGCCTACCTCGCGCGCCACACGCGTTACCTCCGAGGCAAACGAGCTGAGCTGATCCACCATCGTGTTGATCGTGTTTTTTAGATCGAGGATCTCGCCTTTGACATCGACCGTGATCTTGCGAGACAGGTTGCCGTTGGCGATCGCCGTCGCCACTTCAGCGATGTTACGAACTTGGGCTGTCAGGTTGCCTGCCATCAAGTTCACGTTATCGGTCAAGTCTTTCCAGGTGCCACCCACACCGCGCACATAAGCTTGTACGCCCAGCTTGCCTTCAGTTCCCACCTCGCGCGCCACGCGCGTCACCTCCGAGGCAAACGAGTTGAGCTGGTCCACCATCGTGTTGATCGTGTCTTTTAGCTCCAGAATCTCACCTTTGACATCGACGGTAATTTTCTTAGAGAGATCGCCGTTTGCTACAGCGGTCGTCACTTCGGCGATGTTACGAACTTGAGCTGTCAGGTTGCCTGCCATCGAGTTGACGCTGTCGGTCAAATCCTTCCAGGTGCCCGCCACGCCCTTCACATCTGCCTGCCCGCCCAGCTTGCCTTCTGCACCCACCTCGCGCGCCACGCGCGTCACCTCCGAGGCAAACGAGCTGAGCTGGTCCACCATCGTGTTGATCGTGTCTTTTAGCTCCAGAATTTCGCCTTTGACATCGACGGTAATTTTCTTAGAGAGATCGCCGTTTGCCACAGCGGTCGTCACTTCGGCGATATTACGAACTTGAGCCGTCAGGTTGCCTGCCATCGAGTTGACGCTGTCGGTCAAATCCTTCCAGGTGCCCGCCACACCCCGGACGTTTGCCTGCACGCCCAGCTTGCCCTCGGTTCCCACCTCGCGCGCCACGCGCGTTACCTCCGAGGCAAACGAGTTGAGCTGGTCCACCATGATATTGATCGTGTCTTTCAGCTCCAGGATCTCGCCTTTGACATCGACGGTAATTTTCTTAGAGAGATCGCCGTTTGCTACAGCGGTGGTCACTTCAGCGATGTTACGAACTTGAGCCGTCAGGTTGCCTGCCATCGAGTTGACGCTGTCGGTCAAATCCTTCCAGGTGCCTGCCACGCCCCGGACGTTTGCCTGCACGCCCAGCTTGCCCTCGGTTCCCACCTCGCGCGCCACACGCGTCACCTCTGAGGCAAACGAGTTGAGCTGATCCACCATTGTGTTGACAATCTGGGCAGTTTGCAGGAACTCCCCCTGTAGCGGCTTGCCTTGAATGTCGGTGGCGATCGTATGGGACAAATCCCCATTGGCAACAGCCCGAATCACTCGGGTTGTTTCTGCCATCGGCTGCACCAGATCGCCGATCAGCGCATTAATAGATTCAATGCTCAGCCTCCAAGCGCCTTGTGCCCCATCCAGCGAAGCCCGTTCATGAATCTTGCCCTCTTTCCCAACCACAGTACTGATTTGAGCTAGCTCTGCCGCCATTTTGGCGTTCATCTCAATAATGTCGTTCAGGGTTGTAGCGATTTCTCCAGCCAGCCCAGTTTGCTCAGCAGGCATCCGGGCGGAGAAGTTGCCACTCTTAATTTCGACAAGCGTTTTGAGAAGCTGCTCAAGATCGAAAGGATTGGTCTCGCTGGGGGTAAGTGCAGTTTGCATAGGGAGTTAGTTCACACTTTGAGGAGAGCTTAAGATAAAACTCTGGTTCGATGACACTGCCCAGAGTTATACCTTGTAAGATTATCCAAGATGCAGAGAGCCATCTGTCTCTGTCTGAGGGGTTAGGCATGGATTATAGATTGCCTGCCCAGCTGAGAGTTTGATTGTTGTCAATCCGTATTCAGTACGAAGTTAATCAGTACAGATACATTATCCGGCACGCGCTCGGTTGCCAAATCAACCGCTCATCAAAGTAATAATAGTTAAAAATTTATTTTGAGAAATGGACGAAACGAATCAGCCAGAGATTAATCTCAGTCAGCTTGTTGAAGTAGTCGTTAACGCTGTGCTAAGAGCAAAACAAACTGAAGTTGAGGATGCACTAATCATCCGAGATGAGCTGCGCCGTCTACCCAATCCATTGATGACTGAAGTTCTCAATCAAGTCATGCTGCGGCTGGTGCAGCTTGATCCAGTTTTGTGTCGTTGGTTCATTGTGGATGTCTTTCTGCGAGATGCTGACCCAGAAGGTCGAGCTGATGTGGCAGAGCGACTTAATTTACTCATGGCAGAATTACGATCGCCATAGATTCTTCTAAAAGAAAATTTCATAAGAGAAGCACTTTGGCATCCCAGAACCAGGATATCTCTAGCCCTCTGCAAGAAGCAGGACTTGGAAAGCGTGCTCAGCATTGCTTTAGCATAATCGCCTGCAACCCCTTTCCAAATCCCAACCCAAACTTGATCGCAGCTAGACGATCGGCATGCTCATCTAGGCTTCTTCTTGGGCTTCCTCTGTCTTCTCACTGACGCGCGGAGAAGCTGGAGAACTCTGTCTCGTCTCTGCCTGCTCAGCGGCAAGATCGCCAGATTCCGGCTGTGGATCCTGCGGTTCTATTCCCGTGTTCTCTGGTTTTGTATTTGGCTCAGTAGAAGTATTTTTAGGATTTGTGCGGTCGCTATTCATTGCTTTGCTGCCACTGGGATGTACTGTTCATCCCTAACGCAGGAGCACAGTAGCGAACCTCTATCACTTGATGGATTGCATCAGCAACAGAATTTGTAATCACGGGGATGGAAGTTTAAAGAAGCTAGATCAAGCTGGGGAAGGGTGCACCAATATGCCAGATGTTAAACCCGATCAAGATGTGGATGTAGCGGCTAAAGAAAATGCTGCAGCTCATGCAGCAACGGTTTTTGGCTGGTGGCGGAAAGATGTGCCGCTGGAGGTGTCCTACCGCTATTGGCGAGATGTTCATAGCGTCATGGTTGCCCGCACTCCGGGGCTTTACCAGTACCGCTTACTGCACTTAGCGCCTGTTTGGGCGCTGCGCTCTACCACCGCCGAAACTGACTCTACTCTGGCTGAGGTAGATCAACCTCATGGCGTCGCAGAAACTCTTTTTCTCACCAAAGCCGATCAGCAAACCTTTGGCAATAGCCCGCTCAACACCCAATACATCTTTAAAGACGAGCAAAATTTGTGCGATCGCAATGCCACGCTATCCGCAGTGGGCAACAACGCCCATACATTTGTTGATCGGTTAAATGACCCCACCCTAAACGGTGAACCGCATTTTCCCAGCTTCATGCTGTGCTTCCAGCAAAGAGAGGCGATCGACACTGCACAATTTCGTCAGTATCTCGTTGAGCAGCTAGCTGAACCCTGGAGCCAACAGCCTGCCGTCAAACGGTTGCGGTTGCATCTGCTAGAACCCTATCGCGATCAGGAAAATTCTCCCTGTGTTTCTCATGACTGGGCCAAAGAAAAGCACTATCAGGCATGGATGGAGCTTGTGGTCGATCGGCAGGATTCGCTAGAGTCGCTGCTGCAGAGCAACGAACAGCCGCAGTTCATTCGCGCTATCCATTCGTTTCCCATCGTTGCCTATTACACGTTGGTCTACAATGGCAAAGTGACGGAGGTTGGGCTGCGAGGGTATCCAGCCGTGCAGACGATCTTGGAGGCAGGCGCAGAGAACCAGAGACAGCCCGATCTGCTGGAAGCTCTTTATGGTTCTAGGTGAGGAGTAATACAGTGATTCCAACTGCTTGAGGGGGAGATCGGGTAGCCCGGCGTGCGGCAGGGTTGTCTCGATCGAGCCGTTTGAACTAGGGAAATCGGAGCCACCTAAACACGCAGTGTCAGCGTCGCTCGCCTTGGGTGGGCTAAGCGCTGATTCGCTTTCCTGCCCGTATATTCTGTCGGTTGGCTAATCAACCGACAGAATATACGGGCAGGAAATAGCTAAGCTGGGGCTCGCCTATTCATCAGGAGAAATCTTTCTCACTGAGGCAAGACGATACCTTAACCATAGAGCTATAAAATTTTTAAGTCTGTTGCTTCGATTTCGGCACAAACTTCCGCACCCGCCACACTATCGTTGCACTACCTCGGAATCGCTGCACTACCTCGGAGATCTAGATGGCTCAACCTACTAATCCCAATCGATCTTGGCGTAAACCCGTTGTGAGTTGGTTACTCGAAGAAAACCGACGGGAGAAGGATAGCCCCCACGGCAAGAAAGAGCCTCACCGCAAACACCCTTGGTGGCAAGTCATGTGCCTCACAGGTGTAGATTATTTTTCAACCTTGGGCTACCAACCGGGAATTGCAGCGTTGGCAGCAGGCGCTTTGTCTCCTTTGGCAACTCTAATCTTGGTGCTGCTAACGCTGTTTGGGGCACTACCCATTTACCGACGGGTGGCAGCGAAAAGCCCGCATGGGGAAGGATCGATCGCCATGCTTGAGCGTCTGCTGCCGTGGTGGCAGGGCAAGCTGTTTGTCCTCTGCTTATTGGGATTTGTTGCCACAGACTTCATTATTACTATCACCCTTTCGGCTGCAGATGCCACAGCCCACATCATCGAGAACCCGGTAGCACCTGAGTTTCTGCATGGGCAGGCAGTCCTAATCACACTCCTGCTGATCGCGATGCTGGGCGCAGTCTTTCTTAGAGGATTCCGAGAAGCGATCGGGCTTGCTGTCTCTCTGGTGAGCTGCTATCTGCTCCTCAATCTTGTGGTTGTTGCGACGGGGCTGCTTCAAATTCTCAATCAGCCTGCCACGATCACCAACTGGCAGAGTGCGCTATTTACCAACCATGGCAATCCTTTAGCCATGTTGGGAGTGTCTTTGCTGCTGTTTCCCAAACTGGCACTGGGGTTGTCTGGGTTTGAGACAGGGGTGGTTGTCATGCCGCTTGTCCAAGGCAACAGCAGCGACACGGAAGAACAACCTAAAGGACGCATCCAGAATACTCACAAGCTGCTGACCTTAGCAGCGGTGATTATGAGCTTTTTCCTGATCACCAGCAGTTTTGTGACAACGCTGTTGATTCCAACCGCAGAGTTTCAGGCAGGAGGGGAAGCCAATGGACGCGCTCTTGCCTATCTTGCCCACAGCTACTTGGGTAACGGCTTTGGCACACTCTACGATCTCAGTACAATCGCCATTCTTTGGTTTGCTGGTGCTTCTGCAATGGCAGGACTGCTAAATATCGTGCCTCGCTATCTGCCTCGCTATGGCATGGCACCCAATTGGACTAGAGCAACCAGACCGCTAGTACTGGTCTACACGGCGATCGCTTTTGTTGTGACGGTTCTCTTTAGAGCCAATGTGGAGGCACAAGGGGGGGCTTATGCTACAGGAGTCTTGGTGCTAATTAGCTCTGCCGCTTTTGCCGTGACGCTCTCTGTGCATCGTCGTCGGCTAA
Organism: Phormidium tenue FACHB-886; assembly: GCF_014764505.1. Classification (GTDB taxonomy): domain Bacteria; phylum Cyanobacteriota; class Cyanobacteriia; order Elainellales; family Elainellaceae; genus FACHB-886. The sequence goes on along the minus strand of NZ_JACXWX010000023.1, from coordinate 42,714 downwards.
GGCGAACAACGGCTGCCTTTGGCGTCATCACCTTGATCTTTTTCTATACGACGATCGCCAATATTATTGAGCGCCCGGAAGGGATCCGCATTGCTGCCTTTTTCATTGGGGCAATTATTTTGACATCGCTAGTTTCTCGGGTCTGGCGATCGACTGAACTGCGTGCCGAACGAATTGAAATTGATGAAACTGCCCACCGCTTCATTGCTGAAGAAAATCAAGGGACGATTCGCCTGATTGCCAATCGATTGAATGCGGGGGATGTGCAGGAATACTTTTCGAAGGAGAAGGAAGTCCGCGAAGATAACCACATTCCTGATGCCGATTCTGTACTGTTTCTAGAAGTTCAGATCTCTGATGCGTCAGAGTTCGCAGATACGATTCGCGTCGAAGGCGTACAGGTTGGTGATTATCGCATTCTCCGGACTCAAAGCGCTGCCGTCCCAAATGCCATTGCAGCTATCCTTTTGTATATTCGAGACGAAACTGGCAAGCTGCCGCATGCTTACTTTGGCTGGGCAGAAGGTAATCCAATTCAATATTTGCTGCGCTTCATTCTGTTTGGGGAAGGAGATATCCCGGTTGTGACCCGTGAAGTTCTCCGCAAGGCTGAGAAAGATCCGGAGTGCCGGCCGGCAATTCATGTAGGCGGCTAGCGCAGAGCGGCTGGGGCGATCGTTTACCGTTCAGGCTACCGAAGGGTTGCTATCTCTTTCACTCTATCTCTAGGCATTCCTAGCCCTCAGCTGTTCTAGCCGCTAGTTGTTCTCAGCGCTCCGCTGGTTCAATGCTTTGTATTGCGCTTCCGCCGCTTGGTAAGCCTTTAAATAATCCTTGCCGCCCAACATCACCTCGCCATAATACTCGTAGGGCATGGCTCCGTAAATAGGTAGCGGGTCATCCTCTGGGTAATCTTCCTTGCTCTCTTCGAGGGTTGCCTTAAGTTGCTTTACAGTTAAGGACTGGGCAGCAAAATAGTGTAGATCGGCAACTTGCCTATGAAGATGTACCCAGCTAGGGTCAATAATTGAATCATCCAGCACGATCCAAGCATGTTCAAGGATTTTGTTTGGCTGTCCAGCCACCACTAAAAATCCCTGAACATAACGAGCATTTTCGATCGCCAGTGCTGCTTTGCAGGCGTTGTCAAACGGCTTGTTGTCCTTGCTCTTAATCTGTTGGGCAATATCGAGCGATCGTTCTTCGTCTAGTTGAGTCGTCATCTATCCAGAGCTATAGAAGGACAAAATTTGGGAAACTGAAAGCTAGAGAAGTCAGCCCTCCACTGCAATCCGCTTCATTCCAAACTTCACCGATACTATAGCAAAGCTAGACAGTTTGAGGCTTAAGCACAGCAAATGAAAGCACAGCAATAAAGTCTAGCCCGTAAAGTGTAGCCCATGGAGATGAGTAGAACCCTACCCAGTCGATCGCTCTTTTCAACCCATGCCCAAGCGCCGACGCTTAGCATAAAACGATTGCTTTAGCCCTTCCACATACGGCTGCAAAAATGCCTGTTGATCTGGAGTAATGCGGCTGTTAATTTCATCAATCAAAAGTTGGTTCCATTGCGATGTTAATTCCCACTTCACCTCAACTGTTTCCACCACCATCACACACAAGGTAACAAGTTCTTGTTTGATGGGCATCATGTTATCTTCCAGCACAGATAGCCATAGATAGGCTTGGAACATCTCCAAATCTCGCAGGCAAGATCGGGCTACATCTTGATTATCTAGCCCTCCCCTGCGGCTGCGATACTCAGGAAACTGTTGAGCCAACTCCTGATACACGGTCCGAGCAATGTCTGTTGAGAAAGGCATCATCTGCTCAACCAAGAGAAATGCAGGCGAATCAAGTTCGTGCTTGGCAGCAGCAGCACAAACTCGCTGCCACGGGATAGCAGCTTGTTCTTCAACGAATTTGAAGTAGGGATTGATCAGAGCTTGTTCGACAAGCGTTAGCCGTTGAAGCAGCAGTTTGTTGGTGAAGTTTAGCTGGGTGGTCATGAAACCGAGGGCGCGCCAGTCTATTGAAGCGACGTGTTGTTTCTGAAGCGCTATAAGAGCGGGTTCGATCACTTTAGCGAAGTCTTCAATGTTTGGAATGCCCCAAGCTGAGATCGGTGGATAAGCTGAGTTTGCCCACAGTTTATCCATTGGGAAGGTCGAGATCGCTGAAGGCTGCTGATAGATTTGCAGCAGCTTGATATAGATCTGAAAGGCAAAATCTGTAAGCTGCCTTGCTTCTCTAAGGTTTACAACGTTAGAGATATATTCATAAAGCGCTTTTGCCTGGATTACAGCAAGCTGGCAGTTCAAATTCACTAATGATTCTTGCAGTTTGGCGATCGTTGCCGCTCGACCCTGCAGCGAGGACGCCTCAACTAATTCTCTAAACACCCACGAATCTTGGGTGGGCGCCAACGAGAACAAGTCTGGTGTATAACGCTCTGACCACAGCTTCGTTAAACGTTGGGTCGCAGGGGTTTGAATAATCTCGGTAACTGCTAGCATAAATTTTACAAGTCGTGTCACCTATAGCAATCTTTCAACGTTCCACTGCTTTTTATTTAATCTGCTCTAGATGTTATTAATGTTGAGCAGAAATTGGTTTTGATTCTTTTCAAGAATAGTACTACTGATTCTTCTTCTTTCATAGATTTAGTATTTTAGCCGGAACACTATGGATTTACTCTATTCTATCCATTCAAACTAGTCTTTATCCAGAAACAGGAGCTAAGCTGTGCAGTTTTAGTATTTCTGCCACTAGCTCAAGCAGCTTGTATTCTAGATAGGGCTTGGTCATATAGGCAGCTGCCCCCAGCTGTGCAGCCAGCGAGCGGTGCTTTTCGTCGCTTCGCGAAGTCAAAATGATGACTGGAATGTTGGCTAAACCAGGGATACGCTGACAGTGCCTGAGAAATTCAAACCCGCTGACGCGAGGCATATCCAGATCGCAGATAATTGCCTGCACATCAATTGAGTGCTGTAGCCTGTCGATCGCTTCTTGTCCGTCTTTTGCCTGAGAGACTTGATAACCCGCTCGCTGCAGCGTCAAAATCAAGCTTTGGCGAACGGTGATTGAATCTTCGATGATCAAAATCTTGATGTTCGTCTTGAGGTCTGGTTCCGCTGAGGCCGGTAGGGCAGGTAGGGCAGCAAGGCTTGAGGGTTGGGAGCGAGATGACGGCAAGACAGGTGTAAAACTTGCTGCATTGTGCCGATCTGCATTGTGCCAATTTGCATTGGGCCGATCGCCTCTTTGCTTCAAAATTTGTTCGATCAGCGCGACTGGCTCGATCACCAACGTTAGGCGACCGTCTGCCAAAACACTAGCGCCATAAACATAGCTGGGGGAGTCAATCAGCCTTCCCAACGGACGAATAACTAGCTCCTGCTCGTCAAGTAGCTGATCCACTTCTAAGCCTACTAGCCCCCCTTGATATCGGCATAGAATCGTCTGTGTTGCAGATGATTTGGGGCTGGTGGGGGGGCTGGTGAGTGGCAATGCGAGCAGCGGCGACGTATAGCTAAGCGCCTGCGTCAGGGAGTACAAAGGAATCTGTTGCTCATCAGCTCCGTTGCCCCAGCGCACCACCTTAATGCCATACTGGTTTTGAATTTGCTCTGGCTGCAGAATGATAATCTGCTCAATCGTATCGATCAATAAGGCATGAGGTTTGCCGCCCACCTGACAAACGAGCAGCTTAGCGATCGTCAGGTTCAGTGGAATCTTCAGGATGAACGTGGTGCCTTGCTGCGGTTCAGAGTGAACGACGATCGCCCCTTGGAGAGCTTGCAGCTGAGCCCGCACAACGTCCAATCCCACGCCACGCCCAGAGAGATTATTGACCTGAGCGGCAGTAGAAAAGCCTGCTTCAAACAGGAAATCGATTAATTGATCGGGGGTGAGGTGCGGCACTTGATCGGGTGGCACAAGCTGCCGTTCGGCTACCCGCTGGCGAATTCGCTCAAAATCTAATCCGTCCCCATCGTCTCGCACTTCGATCACGAGCTGTCCGCCTTGATGTTGGGCAGAAAGTTCAATTTGCCCTTTGGGGGCTTTCCCACGCTGCTGGCGAATTGCAGCAGGCTCAATTCCATGATCAAAAGCATTCCGAACCAAGTGGAGGAGTGGATCGAATAGTTTCTCTGCCACCACTTTATCCACCAAAACTTCTGCGCCCTGCAGCGACAGCGCCACCGGTTTGTTGTGTCTCGTTTCTAGCTGCTGCAGCACTCGCGGAAAGCGATCGAAGATCTCACCCAAAGGCAGCATGCGGGCTTCGATCAGCACATCACGGGTATGGTTCAGGAGGCGCTGTTGGGTTGCCAGCACTTGCTTGGATTGACGAGTAAACAGGTCGATCGCATCTGCTACTTCTGCCAGCTGCACGTTGTTATCCAACATCGCTTGAATGAAGTGGATGGCATCGAGATTGTCTCTCAGGGCACCTAAGCCTAGACCTTCCGCGGGGATGGCGGGGCGAGAAGCAGGAAGGGGGGTCTTTTTTTTGCTTGCTCTCGATTTTTTGCGCTGTTTGCGTCCCTGCGGGGCAGCCATCGATCGGTGGTTGAAGGATTCCTGAAACTGAGTTAGGAGCTGCTGATGCTCTTGAAGCCGTGAGAGGAGGCTACGAACAGAAGACTGTAGCTGTTCCGTCTGGAGAGATTGATAATTTTGATGCGTCAGCAGTTCCCCCATAGAATGGCTCAGTTGCTCTAAATGCTCAACATTGACTCGCACCGTAGCAGCGGGAGCGATCGTTTCTTTAGTCGGCATGGGAGTCGGGGTGCTGGGGGGCTGCTCTGCTTGAGATGAAAAAAGTTGGCGAGCGAACTGCAGATCATCTGAATCAACGGAAGCGGGAGCGAGGGCAAAAGCTGGTTTGCTCAAGGGTTCAGCACTCGACGTGGCAGTAACCAAAGTTTCGCCCCAAATGCTTTCTAGAAGCGGATTAGAAGGAGTTTTGCCCTGTGATTCGGTACTCTGAGACTCAATACTCTGCGATTCAACGCTTTGAGAGTCAACCACTGTTGCATTAGCAGGGACGACGGGGATGCTGGGGGGCAGGTCAGCTAGCTGCTGTAAAGCTGCCGAGGGTTGCCCTCCTTGTAGGCGATCGCCTGCCAACACAGCAGTCTGTCCGTCCTGCAGGTCTGCTAGCGCTACCTGAGCGATAGTCATAGCCTGACCGGGATGGTGGTGCAGCGCTGTTAGAGCTGCCTGAGCAATCGCGCCAAACCCTGGTAGATTTAAAGACTCTGCTAAGCCTAGAAACACCTCAAGCTGGGTTTTGACAGCTGTGCCAATTTCCTCTGGCGGGGCAGTAGCGATCGCCGTTGCAACCTGTTCTAGCCGCTGAGTTACGCCAATCTCAAAAAGTGACTGCGTTACATCAAAGCCAAGTTCCAGGGAAGTCGGGATGTATGCCTCCTGCCCAAAACAGTCTCCCAGCTTCTCTTGCAGTTGGGCGAATACAGCAGCAGCTCGATCGAGGACTTCTGTATGGTTGATCGCGTTGCCAGTTAGTTCTGCTATCAGCGGCAGCCGCAGACATTCAAACCCCTCGAAGAGCAGCGCTTCCACATCCGGATCGATCGATACATCCGGGCGGCAGAGTGCTTTAAAAATGTCCTCTAGGGAATGGGCGAGAAGTGCGATCGTTTCTAGCCCCACGCTGGCAGCAGCTCCTTTTAGCGTGTGGGTGGCTCGCATCAAGGTGTTCACTTGATCGAGGGTGCTAGCATCTCGCAGCCTCAATAAGCCCTGCTCTAGAACCTGCAGCAGTTCTGGGACTTCCTGGAGGAAATAGGGGTAAGTTTCTTCTCGGATGGAGGAATTTGAGGTCATGGTAGGTGGCTGGTTTCGGTATCGACCTTGAACTGGTCGCTCTTGACTTGTAAGGTCTGAGCCATCGCCAGTAGCTCCTTAAAGGATGCAGACATTGACATTGAATCTTCTGAAGTTTTGCTGGCGATCTCTGCGACATCGGTAATCGTTTGCGTTACCGATTGAAATTGCTGTGTTTGTTCTTCGGTTGTCTGGGTGATGCTCACCACAAGCTGACTGATCTGGGCGGTTGCATCAACGATCGCGTTCAGGTTTTCGCGGGTTTCTGTTACCAGATCGGTTCCAGATTCAACCTGCTGGATACCCATTTCTAGCGCGGTGGATACCTCGGCTGTTCCCCGCTGAATATCTTGTACCAGCTGCTCAATATCTGTGGCAGCATCGGCAGACTGACGCGCCAAAGAACGTACTTCTTCTGCAACTACAGCAAACCCTCGTCCATAGTCGCCAGCGCGGGTAGCTTCGATCGAGGCGTTGAGCGCTAGCAGCTGAGTTTGGGTCGTGAAGTTGCTAATCAGGTTCACGACTTTAGAAATTTTTTGGGAAGATTCACTTAACCGTTTCAGGCGAGCATTAGTTTCGGCAACGGTTTCGCGGATATCCAAAATCTCTTCTACTGTACGATTCATTGCAGTATCGCCCGCCAGCACAATCTGATTTGCAGCTTGGACTGCCTGCTCCACAAGGTGAGCGCTTGCCCCAACTGCTTCAGTGGAATGCACCATCGTCTCAACTTGAGCTTGGGCTTGACTGAGCGCTTGAAACTGATGTTGGGCTTGAGTTGCCAAACTGGAGATCGCAGCTTCACTAATTTCGGACGTATGAGCAACCTGCCGTGAGGCAACCTGCATCTGCGTCACGATCTGCCGCAGGCTGTTCAGCGTGTTGTTGTAGGCATCGGCGATCGTCCCCACTTCGTCATCGGTGACTGGGGCACGCACCGTTAGATCGCCATCCAAAGCAGGTCGGACGGATGCCAACACTTGAATCACTTCCTGCTGCAGGCGTTCTTTCGCTGCCTTCTCGCGTTCAGCTGCGCTCACTAGCTGCTCCGAAGCTTGGCGGAGCTGTTCAATATATTCGCCCTGCTGAATGGCAGTATCGAGCTGCAGCGCAATCTGCTTAGCAAAGTCAATTTCTGTATCTTGCCAATCATGCGGAGCGCTACACTGATGGATGCAGAACAAGCCCCACAGTTCTTCTCCTCTAAACAGCGGCACGACCAAGTTGCCCCGCACTTGAAACTGAGTCAGCATTTCAATGTAGCAGTTGTTCAACCCTGCCTGCTGAATATCCGCAATAGCGAAAACCCGTCCGCGCTTATACGATTCTGCATAACGATCCCCAAAGCAGTTATCGTCGATCTCCACGGTAAGGATAGAGATGTAGCCTGGTTTAATATCTTCCGCAACGATCATCCCCTGGTTAAAGTTCGTTCCGGGTGTGAACTTATAGATCGCCACGCGATCCACCCCCAAAGCATTGCGGACTTCGCGGGCGGTTGTCTTGAAAATTTGCGGCAAGTCGAGCGACTGCCGAATTCGCTCCACCACCTTCGCCACGAATTGATCTCGTTCTCGTGTTTTGGCCAGCTGCTCCGCCTGCTGCTGCATCTGCATCAGATAGTTAGCCTGCTGCATAGCTGCGCCCACTTGATCGCAAATTTGACCGATCGCGCTGACTTCAATCTCTGCCCAAGCGCGAGCAGCACTTTGATAAATACCCAGCCATCCCCAAAGTTCGCCCTGTTTAAAGATAGGCGTGATCACATAGGACTGAACTGCAAACTGCTCAAGCTGGGCCAGTTCATCTACAGCAAGATCTGCTGTGTAAATATTGTTCACGACTAGAGCTGTCCGAAGGTCAGCCGCAGCCTGCTGACCGAGCTGGGAATGGAGGGTTTCTAGTTCAGCTTCGGCTAAAGCCTCCATTCCTCTGGCAGCAAATTCAAAGACTAGTTCGGCGCTGTCCTCTGGACGGAAGCGGTAGAAGGCAACGCGATCGCAGCTTAGTAAGCGCCGTACTGCCGTCTGAGTGACGCGAAAAATGGTATCTGAATCTCGCGCCTGCAAAATTTTAGGGATGATTTCAGTGATGGACTGGCTGATCTGAGTAGCGCTAGCCAACCGCACTGCTTGTTCTTCTAGCTGGGTCAAATGATTGACCCCCTGCAGCGCTGTTCCCAGTTGACGACCCAGATTAGTGAGCAGCACCACTTCTTGCTCGATCCAGCGGCGCGTGCCGCTGTGCTGAAAGGCGCTCAGCAATCCCCAAAGCTTCTCCCCTTGCTTAATGGCGACTACAACGAATGATCTAACCCCAAAATGCTCTAATTTTTTGATGTGACAGGCGCTCAGATTGGCTTGATAGATATCATCAACCGCGATCGGCTGGCTGTAGCGGAATCTGCCCCCCTGGTTTTCTTGGAGGTAAGTATCGACCCAGGCGCTACCCACCAGGCTAGGGAACCCACCCGCCTCTGACTCATAGATAAATTCACCGGAGTAGTCTGGGTGAAATTTGTAAATGCACACCCGCTCCACATCGAGTAGCTGCCGGATATTCTGGATAACGGTTTCACAAGCATTCTGAATGTAAGAAACCCCACTCAGCATTTCACGGATCTGGTCATAGATTTGCGTCATCGCCTGCTGCTCGTTGCGAAACTCCAACGCCTGCAGGCTCAGCTTTAGTTCGCTAGTCAGTTGATACAGCAGGGCGATCTCTTCTTCTGCCCACTGCCGAGGCTGCGAACATTGCTGCACAACCAGCAGTCCCCATACCTGCCCTATCACAATTGGAATGCTGAGGCTTGCTTTAACCTGAAACCGCTCCAGCAGCTGGTGCTGGTAGGGAGTGAGGCTGGCACCAGAACTATCATTCAAGGTCAAAATCTGCCGATAATTTGGCTGCCGCTGGTCTGGCTGCTCAAAGCCAAAGGCGATCGCAGGTAGAGCCTCGCCTAAGGCAGGTGTATAGCCGTAATTCAATGCTTCAGCCAGCACCTTGCCACGATCCTCGCTCTGAAAGCGATAGATTAAGACGCGATCGGCTTTAATCTGCTGCTGTATCTCAATGACCGTTAAATTCAGGAGGGAATTTAGTGTGGTTGCCTGCTGGATCTGCTGAGTCGTTGCCAACAGCCATTGACAGCTGAGTTGGTCTTTAACTAAAGGAGTCAAAATTTCAGCTGTTCCATTTCCATCTTCCATTCCATTGTTAGTTTTGCTTCCATTTTTAAGGTCGTTCTGTAGTGAAGTAGAAAAATCTTTGTGATTAGGATTCAAAAATATAGAATTTTGCAGCTGAGAACCTGCGGCTTGCCAGTCCTGATCTGCTTCTTGAATGGTGGAAATTTCTGTTGCAGTAGCACCTTCAATGGGTAGGAGAATTGAGTTACCTGAATTGGTATTGCCTGAATTGGTATTCCCTGATTTAGTATTACCTTGTGAAATTCTTGCTCGAATATTTCTGAGATAAGACGAAGCATCTTTCTGCTGTGTCTGATTTGCTTCGGGTTGGTTTTGCGAATTGGAATTGGTCATAATCTGCTTAATGAGCCGCACAGTGGGAGAGGAGTTTAAGTCAAAAAACTGGTTCAAAAAAACTCATCCTGAAAGGTTTTGCCACAAGGGACGTTGCATAATCGCTGCGATATCCAAGACAGCCCCTCTACATCCTGGAATAACACCCAGCACAAACGGCTGGAGTCTGGGCGGAAATAAGCCCGGTGTGACAGGCTTGAGGTTTTGCAATTCATGGTGTTCAATCTCGTATACTTGCCGCACCCCTAAGCCGATCGCCTGATCGTCTACCTGCAACACCATTGCCATAAAAGCGAGCGATTCCTGTTCTTGTTGCGTCTCTACTAGAGAGGGATATCCTACTAGACTGTCTAGATCAACGAGCCAGAGCATATCTCCTCGCCAGTTGCAAACACCCAAAATAGAGTTGGGCGTTTCAGGAACAGGCAAAATCTGCATCACATCCACCCTGAAAATTTCTGTGATTTGGGCCAGCGGCAGCATGGCGCTGTCTGAACCTAGCGCAAAGCGAAGCACCTGCTGACAAGTATCGGCGGGCAGCAGCGTCGGCGAGGGCAGGCTAATGGTTGCAAGCACTGAATCCAACGAGGGTGACATCAGCTTCTCCTGAGGTAGCTATCCAATCGCAGTCAATTGCAAAACAAGGTTGACCAACTCCTTCTGGTCTACAGGCTTAGCAAGATAAGCATCAGCTCCCAGCATCGATCCCCAAAGCCGATCGGCTGCTGTTCCTTTGGTAGAACAAATCACAACGGGGATTTGCTTTGTGCTGGCATCTGTTTTGAGTTCTCGGCACAGTTCAAATCCGCTTTGTCCTGGCAAGATTACATCAAGCAGTACCAGATCGGGTCTTTGGGACTGCAGCTTGGTTTGAGCATCTTGGCAATTTGTGGCACTCACCACCGCTAAACCTGCCTGTTTCAGGTAGCGGGTGAGTAGTTCGGTTTCGGTCAGGCTGTCTTCAACTAAAAGAACGGTAGTCATGGGGGTTCTCAGCGCAAGGAAATCAGTTGAACTGGCGTCAAGTCTGCCAGTTGAAGAAATAATTTTGGTTGGGTTCAAAGCGACTGGAATTGGTAAATGGCAGCGGCAGGTATTGCTGCAAAACCGTCAGCACTTTTTCTGGTTCGATCGGCTTCGAGATAAACCCCGAAGAGCCAACCAGCTTTGCCCGCACCCGATCGACAATGCCATCGCTAGCCGTCACAATGATTACCGGCGTTTCTTTGAAGACAGAGATACGACGAATTTGGGAGCAGACTTCATAACCGTTGGTGACAGGCATCAGCAAATCCAAAAAAATTAGGTCGGGCTTTTGCTCCAACAGGATCGGCAGTGCCTGCACAGGGTCGCGAATGTTGATAACTCGACAGCCTACCTGCCCTACAATGCGATTCATTGCCATGTTGTCGAACCGGCTGTCATCGATATAGACAACCAAAGGGCTGGTGGGCGGGGTTGGGCGGGGCGTGGGAGGAAGACCAACCATCGACTGAGATGACTCAGCGCTGGATAAAGCGGCAGGATTTAAGTCGCTAACTTCAACTAGACCGATCGCCTCACGACGAATGTAGGGCATGATCGAGAGCGTCAAGGGCAAGGGGTTTTGGTTGAGTTTGGCTCCCAAGTCTCTTAAGGTACGCTCGCCGTTTACCAGAGTTGTCAGGTTGTGATAAGCCAGAAGTGAAGTTTGCTGCCGCAGTGCTTCAGCATCCCAAATCACGGGCGCTAAGTTTGGCGAACAGTTGATTAGACCATTTTGTTGCCAGGCATTCCAAGCTTGGAATGCTTTCTGCCAAGCCTGCTGAACTGGAATCAAAATTGAGGTTGAAGCAGCAATGTCTGAAGGGATATGCCGATAGCTTAGCTGAAACCTCTGAGCCGCTTGCCCTTGGCATTCCTGCTGCCACAGGTGAATGATGTCAAATAAAACTTCGATGATGTTGCCTTTAACAACAGCTGCCATCTGCTCGTGAGAAATTTTTCTCTGCCTCACAAGTTCTGCTAGGGCTGCATAATTCCAATGTTGGAGTGTATTTAATCGTTCCTCCAATTGCTTAGAGGTATCAACCAGTTGGGGGCAAAATTGGGACAATTGACGGCACCAACGGCGAATCGGATGAACTTCATCAGCTGCCCAAACGAAGTGACCGAGCCGAAAAAATAAACTCCACCGTAGTCCCAAAGGTTCTAAACTCTCGATGTCTAACCGACCGGTGAACTGTTCATGGCTGCAGGTTTGAATATGATCTATCAGCTTGTCAGGTGTCTCTATTTGAGCAACCACAATTGCAGGATCGGTGGAGCAAATAAAAGATGGGGTCAGCATGCATTAACAGACGATGTAGATCAAAAAAGAACTAGGCAGATAAGTGGATATTTAACCAGCTAAGGCAAAGCATTTAGTACTTCTCAACATCTTCTGAATCTGAGGGGCTGAAGCATACGCAGCAAACAGCGGAAGCCTTACGATCGCAATTTCTACAATCGCTGTGGCTTCATTAACCAAAAGTTTTTACGGAACGTGGGAAATCGAGATGCAGCTACACCGTTTGTAACTACCCAAACCGCAAGGCAGGCACAAGTCACTTCTCATGCCGAGAAGAGCATTTCTTATATCAGCAAGGTCTTTAGAGCTGTTTGCTCTCCAAGTTAATAGCTGAGCGATCTGAATGAACTGGTAGAAGCAGCCAGAGATAAATTAAACTCTGAGCACTATAAAAGGCACTGTAAAAAGTAGATGGCACGTTCTCGACAACGCTGGTACTGTCTGAGATGAGTTTGCGTTGACGGACACGAGGGTATGAGATAGATGCCTGTAGGGTAGATGCTCTTGTCAAGCGCTGCTGTTCAACTGAGGTTAAACCACTGCGGTTAAACCATTGAGGTTAGACCACTTGGGTTAAATCGAGATTAGGCAGAAAATTGGCCTGTACTCGCCGTATTACACTAGTATTACGCGTAAAACATCTATGGATTCGCTATAGACGCATACTCACCCTGAGTAGTATGATATCGTAAGACTTGTCATACAGCTACACTCTTTGCTGCCCTTTCAGCAAGTTGAAGTCTACTTTATTGAATCTTTAAAGATTCAAACTGGCGTAAGGCTTCCACCCACTTCAGCTGATCCCGCCTTAGCAGCGCGAACGCTGCAAGACGCACTTCTTTGTACCTACGAACAGGCATAAATACGTAGAAACTAGGGATCGTTAAACAACACATCCATCTTTAGCAAGCGTGTAAAGAATGTTGTCTTGTGCTAGCTTAAGCCGTTCCTAAGGTGTTTTGAAAGTGAGACTGGCAATTATCAGCCATTTGACTGAGAGTAAATTCATATTTGCGCAGTTTGGCGGATAATCACCAGGGTAAGCGATTATACAACATTTTGTATTTTTAGCAAAATAGTCGTCATAGTCTATCCATTCAAGAGAATATGAGTGCGACTACGCAGCCCTAAAGGAGGACTACACCCACTTGAGGCGCTCGGTGCGTTTACCCGATTTAGGGGCATAGAACCGCTGCCTAATCTCCCAGGGGACATAGGGATACTCCTCAATGATTGTCGATACCTACTTCTCGACCTAGACGATCCGATGCAACGACTTGCTCTTGAGTCGTTCTGAATGCGGTTGGCAGTTCAAGAACTGAATCATTATTAGAAAAGTTTCAGGAGCATTCCTGTTAGCACTCATTAAGCAGTTGGACAAACCGGTCTCACAATTTACAACTTGTCATTCAATCGTTTATTTGTTTCTGTTTACTCAAATCTTGGTTGGCAGTATCTGAAGTGTCACTATCAGAACAAGATTTCTTCCATCTTATTGGGATTCTCAATCAGTTTCTCGGTTAGCAAGCTTAACCCAATGATGCTGCTACCCAATATTTTTCATCTAGCTAGAGTAGTAAAGAGAAATAGTCATCATCACAGCGGCTAGATAAAGACAATTCTATGGAAGCGCTTCCACAAAATTTTCTACAAAACTGTCCGAAGTAGTACCGCGATAGCTATATAACGCGCTGTATTCGTTTAATGCAGAATTTCCTCAATGTATTTCTGTGAACGATAACTCAGCTTTTAGACGGATATAGAGCGGCAGGCGAATCAAACATTTGGGGGAGAAAAGAAGTGGAGTGAGGATGTACGTTTGTAGTATTCAAGTCGATTAACTGTAGTAACATTCAACAACTAACATGGCACTTCACAAGATTAAAGATTTCGATCCCGATTACCGGAGCCATTTTGATGGGCAAGATATGCTAGAGTACGACCTCTACTCCGGCAACGATAAGGTTGGATCAATTGACGATCTGCTGGTAGATGACCAAGGCAATTTTCGTTATTTCGTAATCAACACGGGTGCTTGGATCGTCGGCAAAAAAGTATTGCTGCCCATCGGTCGTGCTCGAATCAACAACGCCGATCGCCGCATCTATGCTGATGGTCTAACCCGCCAGCAAGTTGAGGCGCTGCCCAAGTACGACAGCGATATGACCATTGACTACGACCAAGAAGAGAAGGTCAGAGGGGTTTATCGTCCGACAACGGGTGTCGCAGATGCAACTCTCTACGATCGCAGCACTTACACGTATGACCGCGATCCCGCCCTCTATGGCGTTAACGATCGGGACCATCTCAATCTCAAGCTCTATGGAGAACGCCTGGTTGCTAACAAAATCCGCCGCAAAACTGGTGAAGTTGCGGTCGGCAAGCGCGTTGAAACCGAGACTGTCCGGGCTTCAGTACAAGTTGAGAAAGAACGGGTTGTAGTGGAACGCGTTACGCCAACCGATGCTACCGCAACGACCGCTGATGCCGCGGCTTTTCAAGGTGGCGAGGTTGTTCGGATGGAAGTCTATGAAGAAACGCCGGACATCCGCAAAGAAGCCTTTGTGCGTGAAGAAGTACGGATCAACAAAGAAGTCGATCGCGAATTGATCAACGTGGATGAAACGGTACGCAGAGAGGAGCTGGATCTGGGCAAACAAGGCAACGCCATTGAGGAACGTTAATCTACTCAAAAGATATGCCTTTAAAACCGCACCTGGGCGATTGCCCAGGTGCGGTTTTCGCTGAGGGTCTCCTTAAACAGAAATTCTTTTGTGCTAAAACTTTCGTGCTAAAACCTTCTATGATTTTGCAGCAGGTTCAGCATGAATCAGATCTGGCTGCTCTTGTAAAGGCGGACGATTAATCGTTTGAGCCTCGGTGGGTCGTCGATCGCGCTCTAAATTATCAAGCTGAACAAAACTGCCTGTCTTGATCGAATCTTCTAGCGCACAGATAATCTGAACATCGATCAACCCTTCCTCACTCGATGGCTCTGGGTCTTTATCCTGCAAGATGCAGTCAGAGAAGTAAACAAATTCGGCGGCAAGCTGGTCGTGCGATTCAAACGATCGCTCTTGCTTTTCACCTTCGATCGTTAGGGTATGCTTGATCTCACCTTGAGTACTATAAGCCGGATCAACTCGCAAATCACCTTTCGTTCCTACAACCTGATAATGGGAAACTGTCGATGCGCCGAAGCTACAGGTAAACGTTGCCAATCGATCGGCAGGAAAGCGCATAATGGCAGTGGTCATTTCATCTATTTCGCTAAAGCGCTCTTCTCCATTGTTGGCACTGGTAGCGAACACTTCGATCGGTTCAGCCTGAAATAAATAGCGAGCAGCATTGATGCAATAGATGCCAATATCGCTGATTGTGCCACCACCCGTTTCCTTACGGAGACGAATATTACCTTCCTTAGTTTGCTGAGTAAAAACAGAGTTAAAAATCCGAGGTTCGCCAAGATTACCAGATTGCACCGTCTCAACTGCCTGCAAGTTGGCTTCTTCTAAATGCAAGCGGTAAGCGATCATCAGTTTGACCTGATTATCTTTTGCAGCTTGCATCATTGTTTGGCATTCATCTGGAGTAACTGCCATTGGCTTTTCACAAAGCACATGAATACCTGCCTTTGCAGCACGAACTGTATACTCACAGTGCAAATGATTAGGCAAAGCAATATAAACTGCATCTACCTTACCGCTTCTCAAACAATCTTCGTATTGTTCATAAGAATAGGTATCTTGAATGTTGTATTGTTTCCCTAGTTCTTCCCGTTTAGTGGGATCGTCGGAAACCAAAGCGACTAATTCAGAATTCTCAGCATGTTCAAAAGAAGGCATAGCGCTAGCTTGAGCAAACCAACCGAGACCCACAACAGCATATCGAATTTTACGGTTGCGGTCAGGAGAAATATTTTGAGCAGAATACGTCATAGATTCCTGTAGATGTTAGTGGATTACTTCATGTAAAGCTTAGAAAGCACCAAATCTAGAAACCTTCTAAGCATTGTTCGCTGAAAGGACAGTTTTAAGCCCGGTCCTTACATTTATTTGTTCATCCTAATGGCTACAGACCATTCACTCTTCAAACTTTTGAGGGATACCGCTGGGTAGGTCCTGTATCAAAAGTCTAAAGGTCTCAAGATAAAAAGGGTACTCAAAGATACACAGTTTTAGAAGATGCTTGAAAAGTCGTAAGCATCACCCGACCTTGCCTCAGGTTTCTTGATTTGGGAAGACTTGGAGCAGGATCTAGATCGAAAACCCTTCAATTTTGGGAAACTTCGGGGGCAATACGGAACCTTTGACATTTTTCGAACAGCCTTTGAGAGAAGCAAAGACAGCTTGTACATGCATTTACAGAAGATGAGCATGACAGGCTAAACTAATTAAGCTCGAAAAACTACCTCCAAAAGCTTATGAGCTGCCAACACCTCAACGATCTAACTGTAGCGACCTTAATTTCTAAAGCAAACTATCCTATTTTTCGCTGTGAAGAGTGCATTCGGATTAATAGTCAATGGGTGCATCTGCGTATTTGTCAAACTTGCGGTAAGATGCTGTGCTGTGATTCTTCTAAGCATCAACATGCGCGTCGCCATTTTGAAGAAACCGGACATTCGGTGATTAGCTCAGCGGAGCTCGGAGAACAATGGCTGTGGTGTTTTATTGATGAGCAACGCAAGAACTATTGAAGGCAGCACGACTTAAATTTGCTTCTCTCCAAGGTAACAGTAACAGATGTAGCAAACGCAACAGTAAATAGCTCTGATCGCACCTCTTCCTATATACGCGGATTTTAACAGCGCTGTTGAAATCCGCGTTGCTGTCTCTATATGCGGCAGCAGTGCAAAAATGAAATAGCTGTTATCTTTTCAACAAATTCAAATCACCTTGAACAGCTGATTAAGAGTAGAACTCGAAGCGCAACGGAATAGGACATTTGCTCTCGTAGGTTGAGCCATCTATCACACCAATAAGTTTTGTGACCCGATTTGGCCTGCAGTTCTAAAAAGATTGTGTAACGTTGCTACCGTTACTTGACTTTTTCAAAGAGAGTTTTAATATTTAATTGTAAGTCCGCGTCTATCCACAATAAACAGCGGCTAAGTTTTTGTCTAATGAGTCAGAAATCAACTGACTCGCTCTTCTTTTTGCGCTTCTGATTCTGCGATTAATTTCCGTTACGCTTGCTGTACTTCCGGTTTGAGAAGGAACGAATTCACAGAAATAATCAGCTAAAAATCGTAAACAGCGTCAAACCTATTAATATTCTGAGGCTAAGTCATGAACCGAAGTCTCAAGCTCGGAGACTATCTTGATAGTTCCACCTCTCAGAGTTCTCCAAAGCCTCCCCTGGCTCTTTCTAAGTTACTAGCTCTATCACAGACAGATATGGCTTTAGCTTTAGAAGTTAGCCGAGCATTTCAAACAGTTGAATTTCAGATCGGAGATGAGGTCTTATCTTTTGAATCAAGGCTATCAAATCTAACTCAAAATTCTGTTCAAAGCGAACCAAATCAAGGGCAGTACAACCCCCACGGCGATCTCTCTTCTGATCTCTATTTAATTTGTCAAGGGCGAGTGCGGTTGCTTTGCTGCAGGAGCGACCAGCCGCGAGAAACAACTGCTTTACTGCTAGAAGCAAACGAAACATTTGGGGCAGATTCCCTATTTGAAGCGGCACCACTGCCCTATCGAGCTGTTGCCGCTGGCACAGTCCAAGTTGCTCGGCTTCCTGCTGATAAGGTTGCTAACTGGCTCAATCATTCTTTACCTCTGCGTGAATTGCTGCAGCAGCAAACTGAACAGCGACAGCGCCTGATTTTCTTCAAGACCGTTACGGCTTTGCGATCGCTACCCAGCCTCCAGCTCAAGCAATTTGTGAGTCTCCTCAGCCAACAGCTGATTCCAACTGGAGCAAATCTGGCATCGATGCCGAATTGTACAGGGCATTTTTGGCTACGGCGAGGGATAGTTGGGAGTCAGCAAAATCACTTGAAGCTGCCTGAAATCGGTGAAAGCTGGGGCTACCCAGCGGAAGTACCACCGCTGTGGACAGCGCAAACCGATTTATCAGTCTACAAACTGTCGATCGAAGATTGGCACTCTGCCACTGCGTTGATTCCTGCGCTAGCCACCCTGCAGGAAGAGACATCTACTCAAACCTCTGCCGATCGCCCGCTACAGCCTGCTTTACCAACCCCCAAAGAGACTGTTAGTTCTAAATCTTCTAATCTCAAGTCTTCGCGTCTTGGGTACGCCTTGCTATCTACGCCCAAAGCCGCCCAACCGCAGCCTGCTGCAGATCCAGTTGTGTTTCCGAAGCCACTCAACCGTCACCTGCTCGATTTTCTTGAGCGATATCCCTGGATCGAACAGCAAAGTTCTTCGGATTGTGGTGCTGCCTGTTTAGGTATGATTTGCCGTTACTGGGGTAAGCAATTTCCACTCTATGCACTGCGGGAGCAGGCAAACGTGGGGCGATCGGGTGCTTCGTTAAAGAGCTTGGCGAGTGCGGCAGAAACGTTGGGGCTGAGTGCTCGTCCGGTGCGAGCTAGCTTGAACCGCTTGGCAGAGCAGAAAAACCCCTGGATTGCGCACTGGGAAAGCGATCACTATGTGGTTGTTTATCAAGTGACGGCAAAACGAGTGATTCTTGCAGATCCAGCGAGGGGAAGACGATCGCTGTCTCGTGAAGAATTTCAACACCATTGGACCGGATACGCACTGTTAATAGATCCTACTGAACGGCTGCAAAACACAGAAATTAAACAAGCCTCTCTCACCCGATATTTAGCAGCCCTACTGCCCTACCGGGGGCTAGCAGTTCAGGTCATCTTAGTCTCTCTGCTGATTCAGGTGTTTGGGTTGGTAACTCCCCTCTTCACCCAAATCATTCTCGATCAAATTGTCGTTCAGAAAAGCCTGTCCACGCTGAATGTCTTTGCGCTGGGTTTGCTGCTCTTTAGCGTTTGGGGCATCTGCATGGGGTCGGTGCGGCAGTATTTGCTCAGCTATTTTTCTAACCGCTTAGATTTAACGTTAATTAGCGGCTTTATCCGCCATACCTTAACCTTGCCCCTCAGGTTTTTTGAGTCTCGTAGAGTTGGCGATATCCTGACGCGAGTTCAGGAAAATCAAAAGATTCAGCGGTTTCTGATTGGGCAAGTCGTGCTGGCCTGGTTAAACTTCTTGACCGGATTCATCTATCTGGGGCTAATGCTCTACTACAACTGGCGGTTAACCCTGCTGGTGCTGGCGCTAATTCCGCCCATTGTGATCCTCACCTTAGCAGCTACTCCTCTGCTGCGAAAAGTATCACGAGAAATTTTTAATGAAGCTGCCGATCAGAATTCCTTGCTTGTGGAAATGATGACCGGCGTTGAGACTGTCAAATCCGCTGCCACTGAGCGAGAACTGCGCTGGCGCTGGGAAGACCACCTGACACGACAAATGAATGTCCAGTTCAAAGGACAAAAACTGGGAATTGGGCTACAGACGGCAAGCGGCTTAATTAACTCGTTGGGCAGCACTGCCCTACTCTGGTATGGAGCAACGCTGGTGATTCAGGATCAGCTCACGATCGGCCAATTCGTAGCGTTCAATATGATGATGGGCTATGTGATTAGTCCAGTGATTGCTTTGGTCAATCTATGGGACGAGCTGCAGGAAGTTTTAATCTCCGTTGAAAGACTCAATGATGTGTTTGAGGCAGTCCCTGAAGAACCTGTTCAGCGATCGCTGCTGATTCTCCCGTCTCTGGGGGGAGCCGTGCGGTTTGAGGATGTCACGTTTCGGTACAGCGAGGACGAAGCCCAGAATACGCTGCAAAATGTTTCGTTTGAGGTACGACCGGGTCAAACGGTTGCCATTGTGGGCCGTAGCGGTTCTGGTAAGAGTACGCTGATCAAGCTGCTGCAAGGGCTATATCACCCCAATCGAGGGCATGTGCTGGTGGATGGACATGACCTTCGCTGTGCCCAATTGCAGTCATTGCGATCGCAACTAGGTGTGGTGCCGCAAGAATGTTTTTTATTTTCGGGGACTGTTCTAGAGAATATTACGCTCTACCGCGCTGAGTTTAGCTTGAAGGAGGTTGTAGAGGCTGCAAAGCTGGCAGAAGCTCATGCCTTCATTCAAGCGCTCCCGATGGGGTATAACACCAAGGTTGGCGAGCGAGGTTCAGCACTTTCGGGTGGACAACGACAGCGAATTGCTATTGCTCGTGCGCTGTTAGGCAATCCTCAAATTCTGATTCTAGATGAAGCAACCAGTTCTCTAGATACAGAATCTGAGCGCAGGTTTCAACGCAATCTGACACAAATTCGCCACGATCGCACTACGCTGGTCATTGCTCATCGGCTATCTACCGTCCGCAATGCAGACAACATTTTGGTTCTAGATCGAGGAGTTTTGGTAGAGCAGGGAACTCATGAGGACTTGATGAAAATACAGGGACTTTATTGTCGTTTAGCCCAACAGCAACTTGACCTCTAAAAAGGAAAAACCTCTCAATTTTCTGATAGTACAACTAATTATTAATTAAAGAACGAAAGGCAGAGAGCAGAAGGCAGAAGACCCATTAAGCCTACTCTCTGCCTTCTACATTTTTATGGACAAAAATTTGCGTTTGGCAAAGCTCCAGCTGAATCGAAAAAGTTAAAAATTCTGAAGTTTAAAGCTTTTGCAAAGTAGGGGCTAAAGATGGAATAAACCTGCCAAGTTGGCAATTCACGTTATAAATTAGAACTAGGATAGTCAATGAAGTTTAATTCATTTTTATCATCAATAAGTAAGACAACTTAATCAAATGCAAGCCCTAAGGAGGATACTATCATCCCTGTAGGACGGCGATAACGCTTCGATCCTGGCTCGTCTGAATCTCGTTAGATAAAACTGTTTGGGTGATTATTTTTGTAGACTCCAAAGACCGTTTGAAACGTTGCAATGAACGTTAGAAGTGGATAGATAGCGGAAGCAACGGGGATAACGGAGGCAACATTTGAGAAATCAATGATTTCTCAAATGATTTCTCAACTGCCACAGCGGTTGCCTTACCTCTCAAATCTTTTCTTCGATCGCAATCAAAATTTATTTATAGATTGAGTGTTGCTACCACTCAATCTACGCTGTGAAACATCAAAAATCGAACAACACTTAGGGGCATCTCTGCGATCGCACTTCTTCTCAAACTAGATGGACTACGACTGGATCTCGATCTTTATCTGTTGAGTTACTTCTATGCAACAGTCTAATCATCAAGCGAGTGCTTCAATTCCTCTCCCTTCGGAAAATCACCCCTCCAATGCTTTATCTCATCAGTTCGTCATTCAGGATTTAGAAACAGAACCTTTTCTGGAGCCACTCTGGAGCAACAGAGCAGGTGCAATATATGGAGGGATTGTTTCGGCTGAGAAACCACCAGAAAAAGCCGTCGAGAGAACGCTAGAGGTGGCTTGCCCCCAATCCAGTGCTGCCCCTGCCTCACCTAAAACTTTGCCTGCTTACTGGAGCACATCTCTCCAAACGATCCTGGATCAGCCGCCTTCTGCCCTGCCTCGAAACCTAGTCATGGGCGGGTTTGCCTTCTGCTGCATTTTAGGGGCTTGGGCTTGGTTTGGGCAGATTCATGAAGTCAGCCGCGCTCAAGGGCGGTTAGTCCCGCAAGGAGAAGTTTATAAAATTCAACCTGTAACCCAAAGCGAAATTGCTCAAATCAAAGTTCGGGAGGGTCAATCGGTCAAAGCGGGTCAGGTGATTGCAGAGCTCGACAATCGGCTTGCAGTGGCGGAGGTCGAGCGCCTAGAGCAAAGCTTGGCTGCCTACCAACTCCAGCTCATCCAAACCGAAGGCTTGATCGACAGAACTCGCCTAGAAGCTGAAACCAGACAGGCTATCGCTGCGGCTGAAGTACAGGCACAAGCAGCTGCCATTGCTCAGGCTGAGGCAAAGGCTGCGACCTATGAAAAGACATTGCCTCAGCTCCAAGCTGAATCTGCTGCCTATGAAGCGCGTTTGGCAAGACTACAGCCTTTAGTGATGGAGGGCGCAATTGCAGAGGATCACCTGTTTGAAGTAGAACAGGTGCTGCGTCAGCGTCAGCAGGCGATGACTCAAAGCCAAGGCGATCTAGAGCAAGCGTTTGCAGAAAGCGATCGCCTGCAAGCGGGATGGATAGAAAAACAGGCGCAGGCAAGGAAGAGCGCTCTAGAAGCTCAACAGAAATTACAGCAGTTGAAGCTAGAAGCAACTCAGGTTCAAGCTAAAATCACCGAAACCGAGACACAGCTACGAGCAGCCCAAACAAAGCTCAAACAAATGGCTCTCCATGCGCCTGTGACAGGCACAATCACGGCGCTAAAAATCCGCAACATTGGCGAAGTAGCTCAACCAGGTCAAACCATTGCTGAAATTTCACCGGCCGGAGCTCCGCTTGTACTCTCTGCGCTCTTACCGAGTCGAGAAGCTGGCTTGGTTGAAACTGGGATGAAAGTGCAAATGAAATTTGATGCGTTTCCCTATCAGGACTATGGGATGATTTCGGGCAAGGTGACTTCTATTTCTCCCGATGCCGAAGTTCACGAACAGCTTGGAGCGGTCTACAAGGTTGAAGTGGCGCTCGATCGCCATGCTGTAACTCACAATCAGCAGACTGTTTTGTTTAAGCCAGGAGAAACTGCTAGTGCTGAAATTATTGTGCGACAGCGAAGAATTATGGACGTTCTTTTAGATCCATTTACTCAGCTTCAGAAGGGGGGCATTAGCCTATAGGAGGAACCGTAATGTAATTCATTACGTATCTCCTCATGAATTTAGTATTTTACAGAGGGCAATTGCAGTGAACCCAAATTTTAGTAAAAAAGTAGATAAGGTGATGACCACAGAGCAATTTACTCAAGTTGTAGAAGCAATTCTTGAAGGAAAATATTCCTGGGCTTGTGTTCTCATTTTGCGTTTTGCAGGATATAACCCATTACACTACATTCCTTACCGAACCTACAATCGTTTGATGAAAGATAATTGCCAAAACGATAGGAACAAAGGATGTAGCTCTCATCCTAGAAAGCTTCAGGCTTCAGAGGAGCTATCCTATCAAGGTTATGCAACCCATATTAAAGACCTTGGCTACCTGGAACCATTGGATCAACATGTTAACGTAAGAGGGGGAAATCGCTCTCTGTTTTTGATTAACCTTAGAACCATGCTTGACTTCAAGAGCTAAATTAACAGCAATGTAGCCAGTTCATAGACTCACCACATCTACCTCATTCTGCATGGAATGAGGTATTTCTTACAGGTGTTTTAGTACTTCTAATAACTTGCCATTTTGGCAGCTAAAGTCCTTTAAGTTCAGTTATTTTGAACAAAGAACGAGAGGAAAACTTATATGCTCATCTCTGATTTAGAGTACTTAGACGCAATGCCTAAATCCCCCAATCTTTTGGGTGGAGCTCAAGGTGACATCTTCTCTCTAAAGCTTGACAAGGGTGTCATCTCTTTAAAGTTTGGCGATCAAGAGCTTTTCACGACTACGCTGGCTGATGTACCTACTGGTTTTTCTGTTTTGCTTGAGGGCGCGCCAAATTTGCAATCTATTTACAAGCTTGAAAGCACTAATGGAGTTATTAAGTCTTCGTGGTTCTCAACAGATGAATCGCCGCATTATGGCGTATTCTCTTTCACTTCTAGTTCGTTAGGTTTTTTGCCTAAAGCTGTCGTTTAGGAGACGATTATGGTGATTTCTGATTTGGAATATTTGGAACCTACAGCTGATGTAGACGTAATCGAGGGTAGCGCTGGCGCTTTTGTGGGCGTATGGGCATGGGCTGAAGGGCATTTTACTAGAACTTGGGGAAATACTACAACGTTTGCCAAAGTTTTTCCCAACGGCAGCTCGATTGCGATCGGTATTGGCGGTGCATTGGCAATTGCCTATACCCCTCCTCCATCCAAATAGCTCAAAACACTCTGTTGATTGACGTTGGTTATCTACTATCAGAACAGACTAGAGAAAATCAGCAGCGCCTAATCGCTGCTTCATCATTTACTAAAACATGGAGGGACGTGGTTGAGTTGGAGAGACAATCACTACGTCCCTTTTATGATTAATTGAGCTAAAATCTTCGCTTTCTTTAATGCAGCAATTCATCTATTTCTACAAAATAAATAGAAGTTCAAACAGAATTTTTGTCCTAACTTTCATCAATTAACGATCAATAAACATGCCAGAATGGCAACCAGATCTAGTTCAAATTATCTATCTTATATTTAACAGCTTTAACAGAGCTGTTTTAGAGTAAATTCCTAATTCAAGGAGAAAAAGATGATTATCTCTGACCTGAATCACATGGAAGTTATTTCTCGGTCTATCAGCATCGAAGGCGGCACATACACCTATTATCAGAACGACTACGTAGGTATAAACTTCAACTCGAACAACAGCTTCTACACTAACGTTAACTCGCCGAAGACCTACAGCAACAGTGCTGCTGCTGGCGCTAAAGCTGATGCGATTAACCCCACCGAAGGAAAACCCTACTACGTTCCCACCTACTCTTTCACTAAGGCTGACACTTTGGCTGTAACAGCACTCGGTGGCAGTTCCTTCTCAGCTAGCACCTCTGCTGCTGTGATTAATCCTATCTTTCACTAATCAGCTGTCACGATAGTTGTGCAAGCAGTTTGTTAAGGACAGGATTTCCTTTAAATGCTGTTTTAGAGCGTCTCTAAAAATAGCCTCAAGGTTGCCAATTCACCCTAACAAACAAGACAAGAACCACTGAAAACTCAATAGAAAAGAGTTTTCAGTGGTTTTCATTTCCTTCAATATGTGACACAACATAGTGATGTTCAATTGTGTAACAACCAGAACCACCTTTCACTTGAACACGAAGCGCAATACACAAAGTCTTCTTAAGGCATCTGATAATTTTTTGGACAGGTTTGTACTATGAATCAACTAATAATTTCAGATTTAAGCTACCTGGAAGACTTTGTAGAAAAAGCCAGTATCGTTGCTGGTTACGCTTCTGCCGTCACTTCCACTTCCACGGGATGGGGGTTTAGTAATGCGAATGCAGCTGCCCTTGCCCTCGGTACAACGACTCACACCAACACACAAACTCTTGCTGTCGTTGAGTTCTCTAATAATTTTTCCTTTGCTTATGCTGATGCCACAGCCAGCGCTTACGCTCGCACTGGTTATAGTAGCCAACGGGCTTGGTCTAGCAGTACCTCCATTTCGTTCTCCAGCGGGTCTCCTTAATGCGAGTAGGCTTAAATGAAGAGCCAGCATATCTGAGGAGTTCCGCCTGACTAACTCTAATCACCATTTGAACATGTGAGCTGAAAGCCCTAGGAGGCGAGTTACGATGCTCAAACTCAGCTTATTTGATCTTCCTTCCACCAGTAGTAGCTCCAGCAGTTCTAGCTCATTTGTAAATAGCACGGGTGCAGGCAGCAGCAGCAGTGCGAGCGCCACCTCACCAACTGGTGGAAATAGCAGCAGCAATGAGTCAATCTTTACCCCTGGAGCAACTTCTAGCAGCGGGAGCGCATCTGCTATAGCTACTCCGAACGGAGCAACTACTACAGCAACAGTCGCAGCCCCTGCCAATACCACCCCAGTTGTCACAGCCCCTGCCATCACGGCTGAACCAATTCCTTTCGGAAATAAGCTCTTGAGGGGAACATTGCGCAGCGATCGCATTCGGGGAGGCAAAAGACATGAGCGGATTGAAGGCGCTCGAGGTGACGATCGGCTATCCGGCAGAGGCGGCGATGACATACTGGGGGGCGGTCAAGGCAACGATAGTTTAACTGGCGGAAGTGGAGACGATCAACTTCTTGGAGCACAAGGCAATGACCTGCTGGAAGGCGGTCAAGGCAATGATATTTTGCAGGGTGGCAGCGGGGCGGATGTTCTAGTTGGGGACTTTGGCAAGGACATGCTGACGGGCGGTGCCGGAGCCGACAGGTTCAGGCTCTATAGCGTAGATGATCCTGCTGTCGCTGACGTTGTGACCGACTTTAGAGCAGCTCAAGGGGATAAGTTAAAGCTGCCTAGAGGATTGCTGTTTAACAACCTGGTGCTAGAACCATTCGATTCGGATCGAAGCGGCAGTGTGGATGCTACCTTAATTCGATCGAGACGCGATCAAAGCATTCTGGCTGTAGTTCTGAATACGACTAGTCCAACAGGTTCAACGACGTTACAGGACGTAAACTTTATTTAAGCCAAACACGTTCTTTAGAGTTTGAACTGTCAGACACACAAAAACTTTTGAAGACGTTCTTGAAAGGGTAACCTCATGGTAGCTTGATATTATAAAAACACCAATAGGATACGAAAAGGATAGGTTCCGTGAACACATTGCTTGAACCCGAAATAATCCTAGAGTTCCTGAAACGAGAAGTTCATATCAAAGAGATTTATCAGAAAATTTTGTGTCAGCAAGTGATTGAGCAGACTGCTCAATCGCGAGGTGTTGTGGTCACCCCTTCAGAAATTCAGGCGGAAGCCGATCGCCAACGCTATCAGAGGCGGCTTGAGAGCGCTGCAGCAACTCTTGCTTGGCTGCAAGATCAGATGATTACTCCAGAAGACTGGGAAGCAGGAATTCGCGATAGTTTGACTGCTCGAAAATTAGCAGAACATTTGTTTGCAAACGAAGTAAGCAAGTATTTTACAGAACATCGGCTTGATTTTGAGCGAATCTCGCTCTACAAAGTGGTCGTTCCCTACGAGCAGCTCGCTCAAGAACTCTTTTACCAAATTGAGGAAGGTGAGATTAGTTTTTATGAAGCAGCACACCTCTATGACATCGATGAACGGCGCAGATTGCAATGCGGCTATGAGGGTAGATTCTATCGCTGGGGCTTAAATCCAGAGATTGCCGCAGTGGTATTTGGTGAACGAGTAGGAGGGGCGATCGGTCCAGTCCAAACAGAGCAGGGATATGAATTATTGATGGTTGAAGAATTGATTCCTGCTGAGCTAACTCCTGAAATAGCTCAAGGAATAATTGATCAACTGTTTAGAGAATGGCTTGAAAGTGAATTAAATTACGTAATCCATCATGAACTACACCAAAATTCTCGCGAAACAAATGACCGCGTCTGATGGTAAATCAACCGCTGCCGCAAAAAGCATCGTGATTGTGCCGGAGAATTCGTCAGCGACAGCCGATCAAACTGCCACTGTGAAGGTTTCTCCGGGCAGCAGTTATAGCAGTAGTTCTGCTTCTGTCTCATGCAGCCAAGAAATGCCCTGATTGGAGCGATCTCTTGAAGTCAGGTTCAGCGCCCAACGCCTTTTGCTCAGCTAGAGCAGATAGAATTTTGAGCTTAATTCGTAACTAGTCTTAGTAATGCCTTATTCCAGATAACATTATTTTCTGGGAGGAGGCGATCTCAGGGGCTGTTTGAAAAGTCCTCTTCCACAGCAGGCGTTGTCGATCCCCCATCTCTCGAAAAAGGAGATTTAGGGGATTAAACAACATCGTGCTAAAAAAACTTTTCAAACTTCATCTAAAGCCGATCGGTTTGCTGAGGTACTTTTTTATCTAATGCCGGATATTATCTGGAATAAGATTATCTTGAGACGAATTAAAGAACTAGAGGAAATTAATCTGCAAGCTATACGCTGCGGGCTATAGGGTTGTTCTTCGTAAATCTAGGACAAAGCACAAAGCCTCTGCTTAAGTGGCTTCAGAGGCTTGAAAATACTTCACAAGGCATTGCGCCATAGAACGCCCTATGGAGGAGTTACGTCTGCCTTGAGTTGACTATGTGTGTGAAATAGTAGGCTCTAGCCGCTGTCGTAGCCCTAAGCTATAGCGGGTCGATCGAATGTTGGTCAAAAAATGGAAAGGACGCACCTGAGCATTAAGAAAGCCAGGGGCCCGTAGAAAGATTACATTTCCTGGAGTAGTGTCGAGCTGCACTGCATTGCTACCTTGACGATCATCACAGCGATAAAACTCGGCTTGCCCACTGAGATTGACCAGAGCAATTAAGTTAATTGCCCTGAGGCTATCTAGATGGGGGGTGATGCCCAATTGCCCCGGAGTATAGCGCTGAAGCACCATCGCATTAAATTTCAGCTTCGTGCTAAAGGGGTAAGGAGTTATCTGGTTGAAAGCTTCGTCCAGAAGCGCTTGTAGCGCCTGCTGGAATTTGATACACAATCCGTCCTCTAAAAATTGGCTACAGACGCTATATTCTGTTTTAACCAAACGATCGCCTGTCCCAACCGTTTTTATTTCTGGTTCATAGGAGTAGCGCTCGACTTCTTGATGAAGCGACTGCGTTGCGAGGCTAGTGAGCAAAGGAAGAGAGATTGCTCCCTGTGTAGACAAGCTAGAAAAAGCAGCGTGGATATCAAAGTCTGGAATGAAGAAGGAAGTGCCTCCGAATTACGTTGCTTTAAAATAACACTTTCACCAGTTTAGAAATCAGCTTTTGGGAATAGCCATTTTACTTTTGTTAATTCTTTTCCAGAGCATTGAGAAGGTTCTGTTCATCATCTGAAAACCAATTTTATGGTTTGAGCAAGTTCAACTTTAGCAACGGAAAAAGAAGACAAGAGCGTGAGGAATCCCTTCCTTAAATCCCATCCTTCAGAGTGATAGAAAAAAGCTACCAAGCCCATAGCGGCTATAAATCGCATAATGGTAGGTTTTGTTGCATGGAGCACGGCACACAACAAAAACCCCCTTCATTGGAGCGCAGAGCATTATATGCAGGATCAGTAGATCGCTAATTCATTGCAGAACGGGTAAATAGATGGCTGTAATGACTGGGAAATGTCGCTCAACTGCCTGAGAAAGAAATTCCAGCATCGTTCTGAGGCTAAAGCATTCTCGATAAATGACCCGTCCTCCTTGCCGAGTCTGACTGACAAAGAACCAAAGCAAATACACCCAGAGATTGACCAAGATAAACGCCAGAGCAACAAACAACAAACGGGTTATCGGATTTTTGCTGCTGGTTCGGATGCGACACTGGTTTTTGATTCTGTAGCTGGTTTCAATGCCAAAGCGATCCTTGTAATGCTGATGCAGTTGCCCGAGTGCGACTGTGACTCGATGGACGACATAGAGGCTGTATTGGATGCCATGTTTCCCCTTGAAGCCCTTGTGATAATTGCAGATAACCCGCATTTGGCAGCGGATTGAACCATAGGTCGGACTGTTAAGGGTGTAGTGGGTGGCATAACTTTTACGTCCGCCCAACAGTTGCCGAGTGCCCCCAGTTTTACCTCGGATTACTCCTGGCATGAGGAAGGGAATATTGAGAGCTTTGAGCCAACGAATGACAGGCACACTGTAGAATCCCCGGTCGAGGTAAAGCCGTTTGAGCCTGACGCGCAACGAAGAAAGCCTTGCCAACAGGTACGTCACCGTTGCCACCAAGGTTTCTTGTCGATGCACGGCATGAATCCCTAAGGTGACCCGTTTGTTGCGACAGATCACATAAAGGGTGGCATAAGCAAAGAAGGAAGTGGTTCCCACTTTGGCTTGAGAACGATAGATATAAGGGGCTTCGGCTTGACTGGCACTGCCGTAGTACGGAATGAGATGGAGATCAATGGCAATACAATGCTTCCCCTTGCGAATTTTCGGCGGTATCCGGCTTTGCAGAGCAGTATTGAGGTCTTGTTCCAGTCTTGCCATGTCGTCTAGCTTGTCGAGATGATAGCGAATGCCGTTGCCACTCGGTACCCCTTCGAGTCGTTGAGCCGTGTGTTCGATGCTATCACTGCGACTGGCTGCTCTTAGCAGGATCTCGAACAAGTCCTCGGAGGTATACCCCCCTTCCATTTGCAGTGGGATATGTTCTACCAAACAATTGAGGGCAACATCGAGTGTTGCTTCATCGGTCAAAGCAGGGGCAGGCGATAATGAGGATGGGTAGGTTGTCATGGCTTGATATTGATGCTTTTAGCCTGACCCTACCCCTTTTCTAAGGAATTTGCGATCTACTGAGGTTATTTGCTCACTCATCTCATCTTCTTTACATCAATATTTGATGACTTATTGCATCTTCTGAGTTATATTACAGGCTTTTATCTAGACGAGACTCTTTCCAATCAAAATAAGCATCAGCCAATAAAAAAGTATCCTATGTAAATTCCTATGTAAATCAAATCAGTTCTCGTTAGAAATACAGCTGCAATTATTCCAGCTCGAGAAGAACAACCACTGTCAAATTACAGCCACTATGAAATTTAGGAGAACCACAATAATTGGCTTCAGTATTGTTGCTTTGCTTTTAGCAGCTGCATATGGATATGTATTTATAGCAGGCGCACCGCAGTTTGACCCACCGAAAGCAGAAAGCAATACTGGGTTAACCTTTCAGCTCAACAGCTTTGATAGCAAAGCAATGGGGGAGGTGCGGCAGTATGGCTTAATTCTTCCACCAGGATACAATCAGCAACTGCAACAGCGATATCCTGTAATTTTTTTGCTACATGGCGGACATGATAACGCTCGGGCATTCTTTGATAAATACGGCATCACGACTGTTCTACATCAGCTCTATCAGCAGAAGAAATTGCCGCCCTCCATCATCATCATGCCAGATGGCAATGACGATCGTGGGTCTAGCCCTTTTTGGGATCCTCAGTACTATGATGGGACTAACGGTAACCTGGAAACGTTAATTGGTTCAGAACTGGTGCAAGTAGTTCGATCGCGCTATCGCACGTTGAATACACCAGCATACTGGGCGATCGGCGGAATTTCCTCTGGCGGTTGGGGTGCATTGAATATTGGCTTACGTCATCTCAACACCTTTCACATTTTTTTTAGCCATAGTGGCTACTTTACAGACAGTAGCCCTACCAACAGCCCTGAAAAATTTGTGCAAAATCTACCTCTGCAACAGCGACAGCCTTTACGCATTTACCTGGATGCAGGCATAGGCGATACTGACTTGCTGGCATCTACGCAGCAGTTTCATCAAACCTTAGACCGTTTGGGTATTGTGAATGTATTCTATGCTTTTCCAGGTGGACATGGATTGTCTGGAGCAGACTATGGCTGGAACTATTTTCATAAGCATTTAACGGATTCCTTGAGCTATGTAGGTGAGCAGTTCAAACAAGCTTCAACTCTAAACTATTAGCTTGCAGCAATCCAGGAGATAAAGCATGCTTGCACAACGAACGCGCATTGCCCTTTGGACGGCAACTCTCTTGACGGCACTGGCAGGTGTCGTTAATTTGCTTTCTGCGGTCACTCCTAGCTTGTCGAATCGGGTGAGGTTGCTCAGACCCTTGTTCCCATTTGAGTACCGCGCCAGTGCCCATATCTTTGCTGCACTCACTGGATTCTTTCTGCTAATTCTGGCGGTTAACCTGCTGCGAAGAAAACGATCGGCGTGGTGGGTCACAATCAGCTTACTGATTGTTTCCATTCTGAGCCATTTAATTAAAGGATTAGATGTGGAGGAAAGCCTCCTGTCAGCGGTGCTGCTGGGGCAATTAATTCTGATGCGGGATGTATTTACGGCGCAGTCAGATCGCCCTTCAATTGCCCAAGGGGTTCGCGTTTTGCTTGCCGCCCTTTTGTTTACGCTAGCCTATGGAACAGTTGGTTTTTACCTACTCGATCGACACTATGTGGTTAACTTTAACTGGTGGGGAGCCCTGCTGCAAACTTTGGCACTGTTTTTCACAGATGACAACGCCGGGTTGCAGCCGACGAGCCACTTTGGAGCTTTTTTCATCAACTCAGTCTACATCATCAGTGTGGTCACCTTTAGCTATGCGCTGTTAATGTTGCTGCGTCCCGTCCTACTGCGATTTACAGCCACCGACCTAGAGCGGCAGCGGGCAACAGAAGTTGTCGAGCAATATGGGCGATCGTCTCTAGCGCGATTTGCACTGCTAGAGGATAAGTCCTATTATTTCAGCCCTTCCGGTCAAAGCGTGATTGCCTACGTACTGAAGGGACGCGGCGCAATTGCTCTAGGTGATCCGATTGGTTCACCAGAAGATTGTCGAGAAGCAATGATTGGCTTCCAGCAGTTTTGTGCTCGCAACGATTGGTATCCTGCGTTCTATCAAACCTCAACAGACTATCTCAAAATTTATCAGTCTTTAGGTTTTCAAGTGCTGCAAATTGGAGAAGAGGCGATCGTTGATTTAAAGGCATTTACGCTGGAAGGAAAAGCCGGAAAGAATCTGCGATCGGCAATCAATAAATTAACTAAGCTTGGCTACACGGTGCAGTTTTACCAACCGCCGATTGCAGCTGAGTTACTCAAACAGCTACGGGTGGTCAGCGACGAATGGCTACGCCAAATGCAGGGAGCCGAGAAGAAGTTTTCTCTAGGCTGGTTTGAGGAGGGCTATCTGCGATCGTGTGAAATAGGGGTGGTTTATGCGGCAGATGGTCATATCACGGCCTTTGCCAATGTTGTGCCGGAGTATCAGCTCAATGATGTCACGTTTGACCTGATGCGCCACCGCACCCAGATAGAACATGGCACAATGGATTTTCTATTCATTTCCATGCTTCAGCACTTCAAGGAACAGGGCTATGAGGGATTTAATCTGGGTTTGGCTGCACTTTCCGGCGTCGGACAAGCCAAAACTGCGCCTCGCTTAGAGAAAGGTATCCGCTATCTCTACGAGCATCTAAATCGGTTCTACAACTTCAAAGGACTACATAACTATAAGGAAAAATTTCATCCCCGCTGGGAACCTCGATACCTAGTCTATCCCAACTTAATCGCCTTACCTGATGTCGTAGTGGCGCTAATTCGAGCCGATTCAGGCGATCGCCTGCTTGATTATTTCAAACCTGATTGATACTTTTTTAAGTTTTATGAGTTTCAAGCAGCTTTTACAGGTCTTACCTTCTCTCCTGGGAGTTATCCTCCTAGGAATTTCTGTTTGGGCGATTAATCAGGAACTACAGCAATATCCACCCGGTGAAATCTGGCGCAGTTTATTAGCGATTCCAGTTCACAATACGCTATGGGCACTGGTATTGACCGTGCTAAATAATTTTGTAGTGACTGGGTACGATGTGCTAGCCGTGCGATTGATTCATCATCCTTTAGCTTATCGAAAAACAGCGCTCGCTGCCATTACTAGTACTGCTATCGGAAACATCGTTGGCTTTGCTTTGTTCAGTAATGGGGCTATTCGCTATCGGTTGTATAGCAGCTGGAAATTTTCCGCACTTGAAGTGACGCAAATCATTGGCTTCTGTAATCTCAGCTTCTGGCTGGGGCTGTTCGCAATGGCAGGCATCTCGTTTCTTGCTGAGCCAATTACTATTCCATCGCTATTGCACTTACCTTTTCAAACAGTACGTCCGATTGGCGGTATATTCTTGAGCATTATCGCTATATATCTTTTTTGGAATAGCCTGAGTCATCAGGCTTTACGCATTGGCAATTGGGCGGTTCCTCATCTTTCCCTAAAGCTTTGTTTAGCTCAAATCGTAATCGCTTCCTTAGATTGGCTGCTGTCCGCTGCGGTTCTCTATGTTTTACTTCCCACATCCTTCTCTTACGCAACTTTCTTCGGCGTGTATTTGCTGGCTCAGTTGGCGGGTTTAGTGAGTAATGTTCCGGGTGGGTTAGGGGTATTTGAAACTGTCATTCTATTGCTGCTGCGTTCCCCTACCCCGTCAACCGCTGTTTTCAGTGCCCTTTTGGCTTATCGCGTTATTTACTACCTGCTGCCGTTGGGAGGGGCGATCGGGCTGCTAGGGGGTTATGAATGGCGCCGCTCTAGGTTTTAATCATCTTTTTGATTGTCTTAAGTTTTGAAGACAACCGCTGGATCAACTCGGGTCACCTTATGCATGGCAAACAGTGTTGAGCCTACACACATTAGCACCGTGACAGCAAAAATTTCCGCTCCCATAAGGGGTGTAATCAGAATGAGTACCCCCTGTGTGGCAACCGTCCAGGCTCCTAAGCCGAGGCAAAGCGCCATGCCTGGTAAATAGCCCAAAATTGCCATCCACAATGCCTGCTCTAGCACAATCGCGTAGGCAACCCAGTTGGGAGCACCCATAGCGCGAATCGTGCCAAATTCCCGTAAGTGCTCTGATACGGACGCATAGAGAATCTGACCCACAATTACCATGCCGACAATCACACCCACTGTTGCCCCTAGTCCCAGAATGAAGCCAATACTCGTGAGCTTTTCCCAATAGAGACTCGTTTGTGCTGATAGCTCCGATCGCGTAAAAGCAACAGTATTGGGCAGCGCTGCCTTTAGTCGTTGCTTCAGAGCTTGCAAATCTTCTCCCGGTTTGGCTTTAATCAGCACATAGGTAATTGAATCAGCAGTGGTTAATGGCTTAAGAGCAGGAGTGTTAGGGCGGGAGAGAGCCTTTGTAGGAATCGATCGGCTATAGGCTTTGGCGCTCTCTAATGAAGTCAGCACATAGGAGCTAGAAGCGTTAGACTGAATGCCTTGAGTCACCCCAACCAGCTTCGCCGCCAGCGAGCCCACTTGAGCCTGGTCTCCAACTTGACTGACTCCCAAATCTTCAAGTGCTGCTTTGTCTATAATCACGCTGTAGGGTTGCTGAAGGCGATTCAAACTGCCTTGAGTGAGCGTACCTGGAGAAATCAATTGGCTGTTAGGTTCAACTCCGATCACTTCAGCGGTGGTAATTTCTCCAGAGGGTTTACGCCAAATCACAGTTTTGAGAATCATTGCTTCTGCCCGCGCCACTCCCTGCACCTTCTGAGCCTGAGACAAGCGTTGATAGAAAATGGGTAACGTTAGCTCAAAATTGTTCAGGTCTTTTGAGGCAACCCAAATATCAACATTGGAGCGATCGATTAACAGAGTAGTCGATCGCGTGAAACCTTTGAGAATTCCAAGTTGAATACTGACAAGACTAACTGCAAAAATGATACCTGCTTGCGCTATTAAAAAGCGGGGGATGTCATCAAATAAGTTTTTGCGAGCTAATGACACCATATTGAATCTCCTGATGTAGCTGTAATTTTACTTCCAGACAAAGTACTGCAGGATTTAGGAAACCTTGAGCGTGAGAGCAGAATCCCCACGCTCAAAAATACTTTCTGCTGCAAATTCACTGCAGAAAGCTAAGCCTTGGGGCCCTCCGGCGGCAAAATGGTGATGCCATATTTGGGAGCGATCGTCATCACTTTCTCAATATCTGTGGGTGTGACAGGCGGCGGCGCAGCAGCAGGATCTTCAACTTTCGTGCCAATTTCAGCAAAGAATTTCTCTATCCCAGCAGGTGTTGCCCAACAGAGCATTCTGGCAGGTACCGAACCGATATTCGTAAACTGGTGGCGCTGTCCTATTGGCGAGTGAACAAAAGTTCCCGCTGTGACAACCAATGTGCGATCGTCAAGCTGAAACTCGACAGTTCCCTCTTGCAGATAGAAGGATTCAGCTTCCCGGCTGTGGATATGTAGAGGTGTACCGTCTTTTGAGTAAATTACTACCTCTAAGAGTGCATACTTCCCGTC
Source organism: Phormidium tenue FACHB-886 (assembly GCF_014764505.1). Lineage (GTDB taxonomy): Bacteria > Cyanobacteriota > Cyanobacteriia > Elainellales > Elainellaceae > FACHB-886. The sequence continues at coordinate 7,492 of NZ_JACXWX010000023.1, read as the reverse complement.
GGTTTCTTCGCTGGTTGCTTTGAAGGTATACAAGTCTCCCAGCACCCAGTATGCGTCTCCTTGTCCCGATTGCAGTATAATTCCATCAAGTTGAGTAATCATAACTGTTTTCCTTTCTTGCATTCATCCTGAATAAGGATCACAAGGAAAGTTTGTCTGGTTCGCCAGGATTAATCCAGGTAAGATTGATCTGTTAAGTAACATGCAGATCGTGCTTTGCGCTGAAGCTCATTTCATCTTGATCCAAACTAACTGGCTTACATTGAAGAACCTCAACACTCAAGTGGATGGATCCATTTTTGCTCAAGCGCATGAGGTAGCTCAACAACCGCCGCACCGAGTAGCAATGAAGAACACCCGAGCTATGCCAAAGCTATAGCGGAAGAACTGGGCGCAGGGGTGGAACACGAGGTCAGAGATTGCCGAGGAAATCCAATTAAGCAGAGCCATCGGGGTCTCCCTAGCGCAGGAGGGTTACTTGGAAAATCAGGGTATTCCTAAAGGCAGCACGTTACTGAACGAATATTAGACAGACGGTGTTACTGTGAATGATATGGTTGAAGCGGCAATTAAAGACAAGCGCTTGACAGCAAATACGCTGGACGATCGGAACTGTCTGAACGCACTCATAAAACAAATTCCCGCACAGATTGAGAACGGCTCAGGCATGCGGGTGGGCACCGCTAGAGCCGAATAGCCTTGAAACTTTCTCCCTGGAAACTACCGAAATGTCCAACCTTTAGAATTGCGATAAATTTTTGCTCTAGCGCATGCATAGACAGCAGTGGTAAAGCCGGAAGATGTCAGAGATAAACTTTTGAAGCCAAAATAAAGTGTGATTTAACTGATAAATAACTTAAATAAATAGAGAGAATGACATTTTTTAAGAGGACTGTCGAAGAAATTTTATAAAATTATCGCTCAAGGCGATAAAATTAACACAAATTGTCTATTGCTTAAAACATTTGAGATATAATCTTTTGAGATAAACTCTAGACTATGTGAGTGCAAAACTCGATCTTTACTGTACAAGACTGTTTGCATCATGCTGTAGCTTAAGCACTTAATACAGCTTAAAAAGACATTAAATGAATTCTATCCCTCTTCCATCCTTTAAGCAGAGTTAAATAGGATGCGACGCAGGAGCAGATCGTGAATTATAGGGCAGTAAAACTGCTGCATTCGCTCAATCAACTGGTGAACCCTTGCTCCAACATGGGAATGAAAAACACAGTTAACCACTGTTTGAGGTGGTTAAAGGCAATCCACGGTTCAATCACCAAGCGCAAATTATTGAGCAGATTCTTCCATCCCCGTTGATTGTCCCACCAGGGATGCTGCGTGAAGACTTGCCCAGATAAAGGACACTCTCGATTGAAGGCATCGGCAAACAAACTGACCATGGTGAAGGCACTCATGACGATCTCCCACCAGCGTTCAATCTGCTTGTAGTTTGTCACCCGGAAATCTGCCCAGCCCAGGGCATCCTTACTTTGTTTCAATCCATATTCCACCCAGGTTCGCTCACCGTAGGCATCACCAATTTCATCGAGCTTGATGGCAGGCGCATTGCTCATCACAAACACCGTTGAATTGTCCGGTAACGTTTCTGGGTCGGTGGTCAACTCCCAGTAACGCACGCTGCGACGAGTGCCATAGATAATCTCACGCCGATAGCGCACTTCGGTTTCGCCGTTGCTGAAGGTGCGCTTGAACTTCTGCCAAGGCTCTGCCGTTATTCCTGCTCTTGCGGCAACCCCATCCCGTGATTCGAGCGAATCGCCACAATGTAAGGCAGCTTGAGCGCAACCAGTGTTGAGATAAAGTTACAGTCACTCTCACCATACAAACTATCGGCTAACACCAACTCAAACTGGAATCCCATGGTCATCAACTGACGTATCATCGTGGCAGCAAGTTGCGGTTTCGTCTGGTAGACCTCTCCAGGCTTGAGTCGTTCTCTCGGCTTGTAGACCTCAAAGCACAATGGTAAAATCATGCCCTTGAACAACCCGTAAGCGGTGACTGCCACAATGCCATGCTCTCGTTTACCGACATTGCCAATGTATTGTCGTTTCACATAATCGGTACGGTCTCCTTTTCTGCAATCTCCGGTATGAAGTGTCAATTAGGAAGGCTGATATCGTCAATTATCTTTACCTGAATTTGAAAACACAAGAGAGTAATTGACATCCAGATGACAATTACCAAAGCGAGTGGGATGATGGTACACCTAAAAGACCATTGAGTTGACAGCAGAAAATATTCAACCATGTATTTAATTGACACAATTGGATATCTTGTTATGCCATTGTTGAGCAATCGCTAGAACTACTCGTTTTTCTCCTCGGCTTTGCCTTGCTTGGCTGCCTTAGCTTGCTTGAGGGCTGCCTGCTGTCGATAGCTCTCGGCTTGAATCTCCAATATCACCGCATGATGTACCAACCTATCAATCGCTGCTACCGTCATCATCGAATCGGCAAAGATGCTATCCCACTGACTAAACGGCTGATTGGCAGTAATCATTAAGCTCTTGCGTTCATACCGATGCGCAATGAGCTCGAACAACACCGAAGTCTCCGCCTCCGTTTTCTTGACATAGCCCAGGTCATCTATCACTAGCAGATCGTAACGGTCGAGTTTGCTCAGCATCCCTGGCAAGTTCAGGTTGAGCTTGGCTTGCTGGAGGATCTGCACCAGTGCGGTGGCAGAAAAGAACTTGACCCGTTTGCCCACCTCTACCATGCATCGGGCAACGCCAGTGGCTAGATGCGTCTTTCCAGTCCCCGACGGTCCGAAAATGAGGCAGTTGCTGCCTTGGTTTATCCAATCGGTCTGTTGTGCCAAACTCATCACCACAGCCGGATTGAGCGTGGGGCAATGGGCAAACTCGAAGTTGCTCATCGACTTGCCCACTGGCAGCTGAGACTCGCTGATTGCCCGAGCAATTCTTGCCTGATAGCGTTTGGCTACTTCTAGCTCCGCAAGCGCTAATAGAAACTGAGCATAGCTCCAGTTCTCCTGGGTCGCTTGTTGCTCTAGTTTCTGCCACTGTTGAAGCATGTGAGACAGTTTGAGGGTTTTGAGATGGAGGTGCAAACTCTCGTAGCGACTCACAGCAGGGATAGGCGGCGTTGGAGTTGGCAGAGGAGAAGCTGTCATAGTGGAGCAATTGGTCGTAATTGGATAAAGGGTGCTGGCTGACAGCAACGGCAGGCGGCGGGGGCACAGCCAGCAATTGGAAGTGCTGTTGCAGACCCACAAGGCTTAAACTGCCTGCTTCAAGCTGCATTTGCAGATACTCAAAAACAGCAGTTTCTTTGTCTTGTGTCGCCGCAATGTAAAGCGCCTCTACCATGATGCGGGCAGCGCTATCACGCTCAAAGCTCTCTAACATCTGCTGCCAGATCGCTCGGTACTGGGGGTTGGGCAGAATCTCTTGCTGCCAAGTGCAATACAACAACGCACGCGGCTTTTTGCGGAGTCCTTCAACCAAGTGGCGATAGTTGATAACTCGCACTCTCCGCCCCGCATGAGCGGTGGCAGTTTGCAATCGAGGCAGTTCCACCACTGGTTGTTGTCCCAAATAGCCCACCCAGCGATTGTGGTAAAGATGCACCGTCAACTGTCGTCCGACCAAGCGCTCAGGCACAGTGTAGAGCATCGATTTGAGGTCTACGGTCGCCCGACAACTGACCCGCACACTGAGCAGTTCATAATCAGCAAAGCGATACTTTGGCAAAGGCTGCAGTTGACTTTGCTCAATCGCGAATTTCTCAGAACACTTAGCATTGAGCTTCTCAACGACCGCTCTGATGAATTGGGCATAGTCCTCGACCGTGGCAAAGTCGAAACTACCGCGCAGATACAACTGTTGCACCAAGCGACGTTTGAAGTAACCATGCGGTGACTCAATACTGTCATTTTCATGTGCAATGCCTGTGTTGTTGCGACTAGAGCGGATTTGGTAATGGCAGCACAGGGCGTCGTAGCGTTGGGTGAGCTTGTGCTTGCCGCCACTGTTGTGATACGCCGCCGTTAAACTGTCAGTGCGGTGTTCTTCGGGTGCACCGCCGCAAGCGAAGAGCGCATTTTGCAGTCCTCCTGCCAGAGCAATGAAGCTTTCACCGCCCTCGATAATCTGCACGTACTGCCACCCGCTAAAGGCAAGGCGGTAGTGGTAGAGCAGATGTTTGTAGGGCACACCGGCAATTGTAATCGTCACTCCTTTGAGTTGGGTGAAGTCTGACAAGCCCATCGCGCCAGGAGTATGGCGCAACTCAAACATTAATTCAGGGGGCACCCCATGTTGAGTTTTCCACTCAGATACCCGCCGTTGCACAGTTCGTAGCACATTCTGGTATTGACCTGGGTAATGGTCTTGCAAATATTCAAACAGGGTCATTGCTTCGAGTTTTGGCTCTCGTGCAGCATCGGTTCGAGTTCCTGAGTCCACACCTCAGCTAGCGGGTCAGCACGGGTGCGCCAGTTACGCGGCTGTCCTTTGTGGCGTTGATGCACCCCTGCATCGATTCGACCTCCACTGCGTTCACTAAATCCAGCTTTGACCGCAGCCGTTTGTTGGGTGCAGCCTGCTTTTCTAGCATTCATGTATATAGCGGTTTTCAACTCAGTTAAGTACAGTAGCAGCGATAGGTGAACCAACCTTTGATGTCTTTTAATGTCACAGCATTGAGTGCATCAGTCATCGCTTCATCTAACGCTTCGCGAGAACGAGCAGCGACTGATCGTAAAAACTCTTTGACTTTCGACCAACAGTTCTCAATGGGATTGAAGTCAGGAGAATAGGGAGATAAATATACCAGTTTCGCACTGCTGCTTCAATCATTTCTCGAATTCCATCTACCCCATGAGAACTCAAGTTATCCATGACTACGCAAGCACCTATCCATAAATTAGGCACTAAAATGTACTCGACGAAGTACTTGAATACATCTCCGTTAATTCCACCATCCAGGGTCAATGCTGCAACCATCCCTTTTAAGCTCATCGCACCCATCAGAGTGACATTGCTTCCTTGTTTATCAGGGCGTTCTCCAGTCGCTCGCTCTCCTTTGAGTGCACGGGCATATAAGCGCACCATCATCAGATTGACTCCTGTCTCATCAATGAAAACCAAGTCCTCTGCTCGGATGTCTCGAATCTTCTCCCGATACTCCTGTCGTAACAACTGAACTCGATCTGTTTCAGCTTGACGGGCGTGCAAAGGTTTTTTTTTGAGTCAAATTCAACTGTTGTAAGGTGCGGCAAAGCGTACTTGGACTGACCTGAATCTGAGCTTGTTGTTCGAGTTGAGCACACAGTTCTTCTAGCGTTGCATCATTATCTTGTTCCACTAACTGCTTAACCCAGTCGAGATGATTCGCCAATTTGCTGTCAAATCCACCGGTATGTGGCTTTGGCTCAATCGTCCCTTCTGTTTGATGCCGTTTGAGCAACAGACGCACAAAATTAGGACTGACCTTGAATCGCTTGGCTAATTCCCGTTGCGATCCTTCTTGTTGCTCATAGGCATCCACAACCTTCTGACGCAGGTCTACAGAGTAAGCTTTCATCTAGCTAATCGTTAATGGTAGAATTCATCACTCACTGTACTCTATTGAGCCGCAAACCGCTATAGCTAACGTTCTTAGTCAGCGGTTGCCGATACCTTTGCAACACGACCAATACTTTATGCAATCCGCTGCACTAAGGTTGTTATGTAGCGCTACTGCAATTCACTTTTTCAACAACTTGACGAACTGCATCAATGACTAATTCTGGTTTATCGAGCTGGATTGCATGTCCACTTTCATGAGCAACAATGTGAACGCCTTGAGGCGACTCATCGGCTAGATTTGCATGTAACTCTTGCAGCTTCTCAAGCACCTCTTGTGTAATATCGAAGGCTGGCTTTCCAGCCGATAAAACAATGAGAGGAATATCAGGGAACGTCTTGATTTGACGGATTTTTTCAATCTGGCTCATGCTGATTGATACTGCAGCGGATTCTTGAGCGAAGGTTTTTCCAAATTGAGTTTGAGAATAGAGCGCCTTAGCAAGAGGTCGCATTGAAGGTGGAAACTTTTGAAATAGACCAACCGCCATAGGCAGAGAATCAAAAGCGACGAGTAAACGAAGCAACCCAGTACGTCCTATGATTGGCACCATGTAGGTTAACAGTCCTTCCAATCTTTTGTTTAATTCAACCCATTCGATTGGCGTATCTTCATACATTCTCTCATGAGCGACGTCCACCAAAACCATCCCAGCGACTTCCTCTGGATAGTGATAGGCAAATAAGCGGCTAAATAAACCACCTAAGGACATTCCCACTAAAATATAGGGTGGCTCAATTTCAGCCTCTGCCAAAAGCTGTCGCAATTCACCAACGACTTGTTCAGCTGTACGCGGTTCTGAACTTGAATCACTCCAGCCATAACCTGCTCGATCATAGGTCAATATTTTTGTGAATTTAGCAACTTCGGGCTGCACCAATTGCCAGTCTAGGTGAGTGCCTCCGGTTCCGCTATCGACAATGACTGTTGGGCACCCTTCACCCATAACTTGATAGTGCCAGTTCTTGCCGTTAATTTGAACTATCTTTCCAGGTGGCAGAAACTTTCGGCGATCGCGACTTGTGGCAAATGCTTGATAGATGGCTCCGAATCCGATGACTACAACCACTACCACAAGACATGCAACGAGCCACAGCATTCAGTTGCCCCTCAAGTTCAAGTACATCTGTAAGTATCCTATAGATGATTTTTCAACCACGTCTTAAGCGATAACTTGATCCACATAACGACCCCGTTCACCCGCCGCAGAGACCCTTTTGGACTCACCGATCACCCTGAATTTGGACGGTGTGCAACGGACTTGTTAGATGCGGTATCGGAAGTACCACTCACACCCGCCAATAATACTTTGGTTCTTCGGCATCTATGCTATCGAAATACTCATGCCCGCTCTGTGGCATCTCGTCAATAATCTCGCATTCGGCTAGCGCAAGGGGACGCCACTGCTCATCACGACGATAACCTTTCGCCTCCTTCACGGACGGGGGCAAAATCTTGAGCCATTTCTGCTGATACTCGAACAAACTCTCACGGTTAGCCCCGCCGCGCATCGCAGGATACCGTAACTGGACGCCATCATCATCCCAGTCGCAGACGGGGCACAAATTGTAACTTCCTGGCGGCTCGTCAAACACTTCAAAACCGCATGCTGAACACGGATATTCCATACAATTTACGAAAGCATCTAACTATTATTAGCGATCTATGCGCTGGCGCGCTTTCAGGATGAAAGAAACTGAAATTTGTAAGCGGTGTAACTTGGCTGAATCGATTATAGCGATAGGCTTAAGAAGTTCAGACAGTCAAAACGGTTGTGTCGCAAAAACTGGTGGGTGGTAAGGTAGATAAGTCTAACTTTGCCTTTTCTTCCTCCAATGTCTACTCCTGCTCTGTTTAGGTGGCGGCACTTTTTG
>NZ_JACXWX010000229.1 GCF_014764505.1 Phormidium tenue FACHB-886 | reverse complement strand
GGTTACTCGGATACGATGATGTCATGGCTCTCGATATACTGTCTTGAATTTTGCTATTGACAGGTTATCGTTTCGAGAGCTTTCCTACTTCTCAGACATCCTCTAAGTCATTCAATAGTGCCAGAAGAACCTTGAGTGGAATTGAAGCGATGAATATGAGCGAATATGAGCAGAAAAGGACAACTGAAAGGAGTTGAACAAGGGAGCAGTGTCTCTCGAGCAAAATTTATTGAATCGACTTTGAAATTGCTGCTTAAAACGATGTGAGCAATACCGATTGTTCGTTATTAGAAATTCTTGCGACGGAACCATGATTCAACTATTTGCAATTCTGATAGGAGCCGGATTTACAATCATTGGTCTGCTGTTTGTAGACTACGGGTTGCCGCGCACAACAACTCTTGTGTGTGAGCGTTTTCAAGTGCAACTAATCACTTGTCGCCAATCAGTCGCGGTTGCTGGAATTCCAACGCAAAGTCATCGCCTAGAGGATGTGCAGCGTATCCAAATGGAGTCATTTCAAGTTTCTAGCGACGAGGGGGATATCAACGTGCCGCGCTATCAAATTCTACTTACCGGATCTCAAAGTCAACTTACTTTTGGATTGACTTCTAACCCAGAAGAATTACAACCGACTTTGGAGCGGCTCACTCACTTTCAATCGGGATCTTCCCCCAACTCTATTAGCGTCTCTGGTAGCCAGGCTGCTTGGTTGCATTTTGGAGTAGGAGGCTTAGTGACTTTATTGGGTTTATGGTTAGTGATTGCGTCGATCAGATCTACACTAAAACCTAAAGAGCGGCAAATATAGCGAGTGTTTTTTCACTCTGTACTGGTGTGCGACCGCATCAGGCGAAGACAGCAGTGGTGATTTGATTAACTGAGACCTTAAATGATTCTGTCGCAAGAGCTATTGAGGGATAAACAATTGATCTACTCTAGACTCAATTAAGCAACAATCTCGAAGATTTGAGACACGAATTCTACCTGTGCTCTTATCTCACTTTTTTCAACCCCCTACACGGATTAAGGGGAGGGAAGCTGTCACCAAATGCAAAGTGGTCCTGTAAAAGTTGGCAGTAGAAGACGGGCTGATAATCCAGAGCAGGGCGCTCGCTTTGTCCAAATCCTAACCAGTCCATTGCAACCACTTGAAAACAGGGCGCTAATTGTTCGGCAATCCCTTGCATTTCGCCGCGAGTAGAAACGGTGCTAAAGGCAGGAGCAAAACTGGAGTGCCGCTGCCGCGCGTTTCGTAAGCGATCGCAAAGCTCTGATCTTGCCATTGCCACTGGAAAGTGTGAACGGTTCCGCCGATTTAAGCCGTTTTAGGCGTGAGTGTCGTCGTCATAGTTGCACCTCATACGTTGCTAACCGCCAATGTTTAATGCCGTGTATAGTCGCTACTCAACTCCATCAGCTCAAACTCCTGGCACTGTTCTAGTTCTTGCTGCAACTGTTTATGGTTAAGATTGCGTCCAATCAGCACAATTTGATTACCGGGTAGGGTTTCCAGAACTTTACCTCTAGCACGACAGTAGTAGATAGGAATTCGCTAGAATAAAGGTAGGACAAGCATTTCAAGATATTTCTCAATTGAACTCGACGACTCATTCTCCTCATTTAGACTCACTCCATCCCACTGCTCAATATCTAGAAAACCTGACTCAACAAATAGCGCCTCGGTTCTTTAGAACTGAGATTAAGCAACGGGCAACGATCTATCTTAAAGCCCTGATTGCTCCTGTGGAGCGCAACAATAGCTGGCAACTGGCTGAAGCAGCTGGCGCTAAAGACCCAACTGGATTCCAACATCTGCTCCATCGCTCTCGTTGGGATGCTGACGGCGTGCGAGATGACCTGAGGCAGTATGTGGTTAACCACTTGGGTAGCCCCGAAGCGGTTCTGGTGCTCGATGAAACCGGGTTTCTTAAGAAGGGCGATAAATCAGTAGGGGTGCAACGACAATATTCGCGAACCGCTGGACGCACCGAAAACTGCCAGATTGGTGTCTTTTTAGTTGATGCCAGTTCTAGAGGAGCAGCATTCATTGACCGGGAACTCTATTTGCCCAAGCGGTGGACCGAAGACCGAGAGCGCTGTCGTGCTGCTGATATCCCTGATAGGGTCGAATTTGCCACCAAGCTCCAACTCGCTCGGCAAATGCTAAAATGAGCCATTGCAGCGAAGGTTCCGGCTCAATGGGTAACTGGAGATGCCGTCTATGGCAGTGACCATCCCTTACGGCAGTTCATCCAGGCTTAGGGATTGCACTACGTCTTGAGTGTGAGCAAAGACCAATCCTTCTGGATTGGTAAACAGGCTCATCGTGTTGATGCGTTGATTGCTCAGCAGTCAGAAGCAAGTTGGCAAACCCTCAGTGCAGGTTCAGGGTCAAAGGACCACCGCCTATATCAATGGGACTACTGCCACTTTGAGCATCCCGAACACTCGCAACTGGAATGGGGAGTGTTCGCTCGGCGACCCTTCAAGACCCAACGGATATCACCTACTATCGGGTCAGTACTCCGATTGGAACTCCCATTGAACAGGTCGTTCACATTGCAGGGATGCGATGGACGATCGCAACCTGCTGTCAAACGGCGAAGGCTGAGGTGGGATTAGACCACTATGAAGTCCGTTCTTGGCACGGTGGGTACCGTCACATTACCCTGTGTCTACTGGCTCACGCCTTTCTCACGGTGATGACAACCTTGGAGATCGAGGTCAAAAAGGGGGAGCCAAACACAGGCAGTTTGTTCGAATTCAAGCGCAAACTTGGTCTCTACTACCTGTGCGAGACATGCGGCGATTGTTAGGACGATGGGTGTTCCAAACGGTGCAGAATTTTGAGCACTTTATGCACTGGCAACAGTGGCGCAGAGTGCATCGAAGCACCGCTCAATACTATAGCCCTACGTAATAGTGATAGGACGGTAATATAGAGGATAAAAGAGAGTTGAGACCTGCTTATGTCCGCCCCCTACAGCTACGACCTCCGCACCAAAGCAATCGAGGCAGTCAAACGCGGTGAACGCAAAATCGCTGTGTGCAGACTGTTTAACATCAGTCGCAATACCTTAGACCTGTGGCTCAAACGGGAGGAGCAAAC
>NZ_JACXWX010000228.1 GCF_014764505.1 Phormidium tenue FACHB-886 | reverse complement strand
ACAAAGCCAGCATCACGGTGCTCTACCAGATCGCTGGTCAGCAAGTGAGCGACAAACACTTCCTTGTGGTCGCGCACATCGCCATTGCGCCCATACCAGACTGCCAGATGTCCGTAGAAGATCGGGTCAAGTTCGACAATCAGTTGGTGGATTTCTGCCACCTGCTCCAGCTTACGGTGGGGTGTGGTAAGCAAGCTGTTGAGCAGTTCCAGACGCAAATCGCGTTCAGTGTTGTTCATAGGAACCTCCTCTGGTTGCCGATGAATGAGGAGGCAGATGTTGCACGCAACGATGAAGAGCCACCGCGCAAGTTACAGAAGCTTGGCTGAAGGTTTGTTACCTCCAGGTTTGCCTGCTATCGGTCACAGGTTTGCAGCGTATCCCTCCAGATACGCACCTTTGTTTTGGTGGAGAGTATGTAAGCTTCTGCGATCGGGGCGCGGCAACAGCTGCCAAATAAACAAAGTCTCAGATTGCAGAGATTGGTTTTGTATGCCCTTTAGAGAGTTGATCTGCCTGACGGGTCGTCTCAGGGAGACGGTACTTAGGCGCACATTTCAAGACAATCTCGATCGCACTATTCAAGCTAATCCGATGCCCAACGGAAACATAAACAGGCTTGATTTTTGACTGCGTACGAACGATCGCCCCGATCATTTCACCCGCATCCTGGATAGGTTGCCATGCGCCTCTGTGTTCTGCGAGAGGTTCGTGCTCCCCCAGATAAGGCGTTTTTGCCACACCGATCGACGGTAAACCACTGACAATGCCGAGATGACAGGCAAATCCACAGCGACGTGGATGAATATAACCATTGCCGTCACACAGCAGCAGATCTGGTTTTGTCTTCAGTTGTTCCAGTGCTTCCATCACCACTGGAACTTCTCGGAATGCCAGTAAGCCTGGAACGTAAGGAAACGTGGTGGAACGACGGATGGCTATTGACTCCTGAAGGGTCAAGTCGGGAAATCGCAGGACTGCGATCGCTGCACAAGCAATGCGGTCGTCCTCTTCAAATCCCACATCGACTCCGGCAACGGTTTTCACTACACCAAAGTCATCCTCCATCACCACCAACGTCCGTAATTTCTGCTGAAGGACGATCGCCGCTTCTGGAGTGGCTGTTTGGGTTAAGGTCAACAGTGGATGATGCATAAAGGAAACCTCTACCGGAGACTGAAACGATGATCGAAAGATGCGATCGACTTAGGAACTGCAAAAGCCACTACCATAAGGGAAGCAAGCTACATGCAAGTCAAAACAGCGGTGTGTCATACACAGGATTTGTAGCTTGCTTCCGCGTTCGCGAAGCGTCTCTGAAAGAGATAGCGGTACCTGTAGTAGCTTGATTCTAAGTCAAGTGCCTTTTCCATTCGGCGAGTATGAAAGCTTTTTAGGTTAGGGCACGAAGTGAAAGAATTTATCCGTAAACTGCTTCAGGGCGAATAATCAAATCACCACTCGGGCGGCGATCGACAACGTAATCAACCAGACGATTTGTATGAACATCCAGGTGCCGAGAAACCCGTTCCCTCACAGCAGTATCATTCATACCAGCAGTAATTCCCAGTTGGGTTTCGGCTACGTCGAGCGATCGCCCTTCAAATCGAATATGTACCATTGCTATCACCTCTTACTTATCTAAAACAAAGGAGAGGTCGTTCGCAAAGCGTCTCGAAAGAGATACTTGCTAACACTGATGTCACACACCGCCCCTTCACCACTTCAGGTGCAGCCACAGTGGAGCCAAGGGGAATTGAACCCCTAACCTCCTGTTTGCAAGACAGGTGCTCTAGCCAGTTGATATGGTCCCATCTGATTGTTACAAGGCGGGGATGATGGGATTTGTAGCTTGTTTCTGCAAAGCAGTACCCGCGATCTTTCGCTCGATAGACGACTGCTTTGAGCTGGACTAAGCTACGCCTCAAAGGTGGCAATTCAGTCTTCAAGGTTCAGGTTTGCTGATGCAGCAGGAATTAAAAGAAGCAACGCCGTTCTAGGAAATAGGTTTGCTAAAGATTACGGAGCGCTTGCTTGTGTTTAGTGAAAGATGAATTTCCCTGATTAAATGAGTCATCTTGAAGTGGCGTGAAAGTGCCAGAGAAATAAGTTTTTAAGAACTCTGAGAGCTTCAAGAGAACGCTGTTTTAAGTAAGGGATTGAGTGTTCATTAAATTGACTCCTCTGTGCCTCATCTTATACTACAAATATAATACAACATGCTACAAAGCGTCAAGAGGATACTACAAATTTATTTTGAGAAGGGAGAGAACGACTATCGAAAAATACTTGTATCGTTCTCTCCCGCTGGATTTACTCACTATGCCACGGTAGAATCTACAGGTAACAGAAAGGAGGCACGACTGGCCTAAAATCGAAACGGTTTGTGAGTTGCATAATCTTCGATTGAGCCACCGCCAACTGAAGGCTGCCTAATTGAAACTACTGCAAGTGGTTTCCTATTCTGTGTTGAAACCTTCTTATTTCCGATAAAGTTTAATGACTGAACGATCGCTCATCGCATCCGAACAGCCATTTCTTGAGTTTTCTTTGCCATAGTTTGTGCTCTACTTATTTACAAAGTAAAGAACTATCTTTACAAAGTCAATGGCGATCGCTTATCTTGTTTCTAAAGCTATTTCTTTAGAAACTATTTGCGTCAGGAGTGCCGCTATGAGCGAAATTCAAAGGCTCAATCCAGAGGGGTTGGTTGACTCCTCTCACTATGGATACGCTCAAATAACCGTCGTTCCTCCCGATGCACAGCTTGTCTATATTGCTGGGCAGTTGGGGGAAGATAGGAACGGACACTTCCCAAACGATTTTGAAGGTCAGTTAGAACAAGCGTTTACTAATCTTCGGACTGCACTAGAAGCGGTTGGGGTAGCTCCCGAACATGTTGTCAAAATCACGGTACTCTCGGTTGATCATGATTCAGAAAAACAACGCTTGATTTCATCTAAGCGTAATGCCATGTGGCACAGCGATTGCAAACCTGCTAGCACCCTCATTCCAGTACCAAGGCTAGCAGTGGAAGGAGCATTGTTTGAAATTGATGCGATCGCGGTTATCCCTAATTCTGGCATTGCTTAACAGGGGGATGATTTTTGAGTGAGAGAGGCGCGGAACG
>NZ_JACXWX010000227.1 GCF_014764505.1 Phormidium tenue FACHB-886 | reverse complement strand
GTGCATTAACCAAAACTGTCCTTGAGCAGCGGCGGCTTCGGCAGCTTGAGCGGCCCGTTGAGCTTGGGGATGAATCTGTGCTTGCAGAAAATGACGGAAGATCAAGCATAAATAATCTTCTCCAAAAGCAGCACTAAGCTCTCGTTTGATCGCTTTAATCATCTTGTAAACGTCTGCACTGACAGAGCATTGATAATCTCCATACATTACCAGCACCATGTCGGCATTGAGTACACCTTGCATGTGATCCTGTGTTGAAGCTGGAATAGATAACAAACTACGGTCTCGGTCTTGATTCACTTGAACACCTCTGAGGGAAGCAATGGTAATCGCAAGCGATTCAACCCTCTTTCTGCGATCTAGATGAAGCAAACTCAATGCTGTAACTCAATTGCTATTCGTGTTTGCCTAGAACTAAATATAGGCAATTGCCCTCTCACTTGTCGTCAACTGAGAGTTGCAACTTTTGCTCACTTAAGTGAATGATGAATCAGTCACTCTGTCAATGTCATCATTGCTCCAACTCTGGTTGGACTCTGGAGTCAAACTAAAGGATGACTGGCTTACAAACTGACAATGCCGCGTTTAACCGCAACAATCACAGCCTGGGTGCGATCGCTCACGCCCAACTTACTTAAAATTCGATTGACATGGGTTTTGACAGTATTCTCACTAATACTTAAAGCAGTCGCAATATCTGAATTGCTCATCCCTCGTGCCATTAAGCCCAGTACCTCTAACTCTCGTTCCCTGAGTTCTGGATTCTTCAGGCGCTGCACCAGTTTTGCTCCCACGTCGGGTGGAATGTATTGCTGACCACAAGCAACAGTGCGAATCGCATTCAGCAACTCATTGGATTTAGTATCCTTGAGCAGATAGCCTTGAGCGCCTGCGTGCAATCCACGATAAATATCTTCATCCCCATCGTAAGTGGTGAGCACAATAATTCGGGCAGGCTTAAATTCAGCACAGATTGCGCTGATGGCTTCCACCCCTCCGACTTCGGGCATTCGCAAATCCATTAGCGTCACATCTGGTTGATGTTCCCGAAAGCAATCGATCGCCTGTTGCCCATTTTCTGCTTGAGCAACTACCGTCATTTCTGGATTGCGGTTAATGATCGTTGCCAATCCTTGCCGAACAATCAAATGATCATCAGCAATTAGCACCCGAATTATCGCGGATTGGCTCGTCATGATGATCACCCTCGATCGACAATGACAATAATTTCTGTCCCTTGTTCGGGCTGGCTCTCGATCGCCAGTTGTGCGCCAATGCGCTCTGCTCGTTCGCTCATGCCCAACAATCCAAATCCGCCGCTCATTGGAACGCCAACCACGCCAAAGCCTTGTCCGTCGTCTTTGACTTGCAAGCGACACTGAGCATTGTCATAGACTAACTCAATTCTAATTTCGTTCGCATTCGCATACTTAATCGCATTGGTCAGGGCTTCTTGCCCAATCCGGAGCAAGTTATTCTCCACCTCGACGGGTAAGGAATAGGCGACCCCCTGAATTGAGTAAATGAGATCCGTATTGGTCGCCACTCGCATCTGGTTTACCAACCGCTCCAGGGCACTGGATAAATCACCTTCTTCCAGCAACTGGGGACGCAGGGCAGTCACCGAGCGACGCGCCTCAGTTAGTCCAGTACGGGCTAATTCCTCGATCGTGTCTAAATGCGCTTGGGTAGCTTCTACATCATCGGTTAACACTTGAGTCGCTGCATCAACCTGGATCAGAATGCCTGTAAACGCCTGAGCGAGTGTGTCATGAATTTCACGCGCCATGCGGTTGCGTTCTTCTAAAATTGAGGCTGCTTCTGCTTGCTTTTGCAGCGTAATATCTCGCGCCAACCAAATCACCTGTTCGTGCTGAATCGGGGCAATGCGAGCCGAAAACCAGATTTCTCGTCCAGCGATCCACTCGCTGTATTCAACGGTGAGGACTTGTTGCGTTCTCAGCACCTGCTGAATATAACTCAGGAATTCATCGGCTTGTTCTTTAGCATGGAGTTGATGCAGTGTTTTACCAATATACTCCTCCCTATGCGACTCTCCATAGGATGGCTTTCCTTTGATCGTGCAGACTAATTGCCCTTCAGCATTGAAGATACACAGTGGATCGGGAATGGCTGAAAAGAGCGCCCGCAGTTCTGCTTCAGAGGCTTGCAATGCTGCTTCTGCTTGTTTGCGATCGCTAATATCCGCAATCACCCCTTCGATATAGTCATCGTCCTCATTCAAATAAGAAGAGGAAAGTCCCCAGAACAATGTCCCATCTCGTTTTCGCATCTGTACTTCATAGCTTCGCACTTCCCCATCCCGCTTCAGCACCTCAATGGATTGTTGGTGATCGCTGGGACTTACAAAATAGCCGATGCAGTGTTCCACCCCAATGATCTCCTCTGGTGAATCAAAGCCCAACAGATTGGCAAGGCGTTGATTGGCATTGAGAATTAATCCATCCGAGAGGCGGGTGCGGAAGATGCCGACCTGCGAGTTTTCAAAGATCGTTCGGAACTTGGCTTCACTACGTTGTAATGCCTCTTCTGCTTGTCTGCGCTGGGTGGTGTCGTTGCCAACTGATAGGATTTCAACGACCTCTCCCTGGTCATTGAAGATGGCTTGATTCGACCAGACCATCCAAACTCGCCGACCATCTCGACACAGGTTTTCCCCCTCGCCTTGCGGATACGATTGAGGGTCACGAAGCAAATTGTGGACAAAGGGTTTGACATCGCGTCCAGAGAGTTCGGCTTCTGGAATGATGGTTTCAAATACGGTTCGTCCTACAATCTCATGTTCTTCATAGCCAAGAAGTTTTACCCCATAATCGTTGATGTAGTGAATCCGTCCTTGCGTGTCATAGCGGATGATGATTGAATTCGCGGTTTGTAGCAGGTTGCGGTAGTTCGCTTCACTTTGTCTCAATGCGGCTTCGGTTTGTTGACGTTCCGCGATCTCCTGCTGCAAGGCTTGAGTTTGCGCTTCTACCTTCCTTTCCAGTGTTTCGACATAGTCTGCTAATTGTGCATACAACCGAGCATTTTCTAGTGAAATTGCTGCCTGAGCCATCAACAGGTTGAGAACTTGTAAGCGCTTGTTGGTAAACACTCCGGTACTGAGATTGTTCTCTAGATAAAGGATGCCGATCAACTG
>NZ_JACXWX010000226.1 GCF_014764505.1 Phormidium tenue FACHB-886 | reverse complement strand
CATCTGTTGCACCTCGTGGAAAAATTAATGCTTCCCTTCAGCATAATGGAGATGCCCTCAATTAGTCGGTTGGGTATTTTTACTCATTACATAAGTGGGATGCACCCCTCCCGCCAGGCAGCAGTAGAGCAATCTATAACAGTTCAATGTTAGGCAACGACGGCAGCGTTCGGTTGCCACGGAGTGACGATTACACAGTTTCTGTGTATCTGATGGGGAATGACAGAGACAGCAATCAAGCTGTCCCTTTTGAGCTGTCAGTTGGCATTCTGTAATTATTGCTCGATTGAAGTGCCGAATAAAAATTTGCAAGGGGCGATGACCTGCTTCCAGGCACGATTGTGGGGGCATTTCTCCAGCCCAGTCTCAAGTTGTGAAGAATGAGAATTTAAGTTTGCAACTTGAGATCGAGAACCATAGGCTTACTCAGGAAGCTTCCGCGCTTCCCTTATCAAGGAACTTCTATTCCTTTGGTGGTTTCCACAACAATCAGATCAACGACATCCTCTAAACGTCCTGTTCGCTGATAGGCTTGCCGCTGCCGAGTTGCACCGTTACCGTTTTGCAGAGTTGCAGAAACAAGCAACGAAATTTCATCCCACTCCCCCTGTGCTTCCAGAACGGGACGAATAAAGGCGAGAAGTTTTTGAATTAACTCATGAGCAGGCACAGCAACCTGTGTGTCAAGGTCGATTAATTCTGCCTCTAACCCGTAGCGAGCGGCTCGCCAGTGGGCAGCGCGCAGCAATTCAGGACGGCTGGCTGAAAAAGGCTTGTCCTGCAATGTTTGTTCATAGCAGGTTTGCACCAATGCCCGAACCAGTCCTGCAACCATGACTGCTTCGTCAATTGTCATGCAGACATCTGTAACTCGATACTCAATCGTCTCGAAGCGCTCTGACAAGCGCACATCCCAGTATATCTTCGTTGCATCCTCAACACTTCCAGTTTGTACCAGTGCATGAACCAATGCATCATACTCAGCCAGCGATTCAAAGCTAGAAGGTGGACCTGCGATCGGCCAGCGGCTCCAGATTTGTGTACGGTAACTGG
Organism: Phormidium tenue FACHB-886; assembly: GCF_014764505.1. Taxonomy (GTDB): domain Bacteria; phylum Cyanobacteriota; class Cyanobacteriia; order Elainellales; family Elainellaceae; genus FACHB-886. The sequence continues at coordinate 2,211 of NZ_JACXWX010000226.1, read as the reverse complement.
CATAGCCTGTTTCATCGCCTAACCAGAACGGTGAATTGGCTGCTAATGCCAGCAATGGCGCTAACCAAATCTGAGTACGGTTCATAACTTGGATGGCTGCTTCACGATCGCTTAGTCCTACATGAACATGGCAACCGAAGATCACGAGTTCGCGTGTCAGTTGTTGGTAATCTTGCAAAAGGGTCTGGTAACGTTCCTTCGGCGTGATCTGCTGAGCTTGCCAGTGGGAGAATGGATGCGTTCCAGCTGCCGCAATCTGGTTGCCGTCTTTAGCCGCTGCTAGAATCACTTCTCGTCGTAGATCAGTTAACGCTGTTCGCACATCCGTCAAGGTGTGGCAAATTGGGGTAGCGATTTCAATCTGTGATTGCTGTGCTTCTGGCTGTACCACTTCTCCAAGCCTTCGTTGAGCAAGCGGTAAAACCTTTTGTACCCGCGAACAGAGTTCACGAGTTGTCGGATTAATGATTTGATATTCCTCCTCAACCCCGATAGTAAACGCTTCTTCTCGTAGGGACATACTAACTGCCTCCTGTTCTCTGTTCTCTTTTCACTGACAATAAGATCTTTAATTTCTTTTCTTCTTGCTTCTCCTCTCTTATTGTCTCTGTGTTGAACTTTTTTAGGTAGAGAAGAATTGTAATTTTATGAATCAATAGAATTACACACAATCTTGATCCGCTTTCCTGTAAAGAACATATAGCAACCTAAATGGTCTGTGAAAGGTGGGAGAGCCTAAATTCTCGCAGTTGACTTTTCCATGTCTACCCCGTCTCTGTTTAAATGGCGGCACTTTTTGCCTGAGATTATCGTTCAGTTGATCGACACCAACTTTGATAAAAGCGGTGTCCTAAATTCGTGCGATCGCCACCCACCTGATCATCAAAGAGTTGAGCGATCGCCGTCCTACAAAACTGCCTTAGTGTGAGTGGCTATGTTGGAATTGTCTCCCTCACCTGCTGTTCCAATCCACTAGGCTCCACTCCGCAGCCCTGCATCAGCGCTCGCATCGCCATACCGCCCCCTTGTTCACCCTCCTTCAAAATGCCGAGAAGCAAATGTTCCGTATCCACCTGAGTTGCACCGAGCTGCTGGGACTAATCCGCTGCCAGTTCCAGCACCCGATAGGCTCGTGGGGTAAACGGAATTTTGGCTGGAATCTTCTCAGGCAAGACGGTGACTGAGTCTAGCCATTCTCGCGGCAGGGCTTGAACGGTCTCAAATTCAACCCCAGCCTTACAGGACTTACGCAGCAGCACCAGGAGTAGGGACTGGTCAAGCAGTGAAATCATCGGTAAAGTTTAGTCATTCGCACCCATCAAGTCGCACTCTCCAATGACGTTCACTAAACTGAACTACTGCCAATATCTGCTCAGTAGTCAGACAAACTTCACGCTGACTCACTTAGCAGAGCACTTGCAGCAGTTTAGTCACGATGCGATTAATCGTTACCTTAGTGGCGAAAAACTAACGCCTCGATTGTTGTGGGAGAACGTTAAACCGCTGGTCGTCCCTGATGTTGCAGGGTATCTCATTTTCGACGATACCGTGTTGGACAAACGCTTTAGTGAGTCAATTGAACTGGTCAGGCGACAGTATAGTGGCAACGAACATCGGGTCATTCGTGGCATTGGGTTGATTAGTTGCTTGTACGTCAATGCCAGTACTGGGGAGTTCTGGGTCATTGACTACCGTTTGTACAACCCAGATAGTGACGGTAACAGCAAGCTTGACCATGTTCAACAGATGCTACAACAGGCCGTTTTTGCCAAACAGTTGCCGTTTTTGATCGTCTTGATGGACAGTTGGTATGCTGCCCAAAAGCTGATAGCGCAGATCGAGCAGTTGGGCAGGGTCTACTACTGCCCGTTGAAGAGGAATCGCTTAGTCGATGATAGTGGGGGTGATGAGCCGTACAAGCGGATTGACCAACTCAACTGGAGTGCCATTGAAGCCAAACAAGGCAAGCTCATCAAGTTACGAGGCTTTCCAAAGGACAAGAAGGTGAAATTGTTCCGTGTCATTGTCTCTACCGACAAGACGGAGTACGTCGTCACCAACGACTTGTCTCAAGATTCGACGGATGCCACACAAAAGGTGTGTGGGTAATGTTCTAGACGTGTGGAAGTGGAGTTAGATGGATAGTCCAAACTCATAACGATTGATGAACAATCCAATGACAACATCATGTAACCAGATGGACTTAGAGAA
>NZ_JACXWX010000225.1 GCF_014764505.1 Phormidium tenue FACHB-886 | reverse complement strand
GAGCAATTGATGCAACTCAAGCCGCAAAAACGCTCTTTTTTCTTGCGAGGGCTGAGGGCGATGAGCTTGATTCAGTCTGCTCTCTAGCTTCACTGTCACCCCTTGAGCTTACCTACTCTGCCAATAAATTCCTGGGAACGCACCAGGATTATGGACTTTAAGCAAGCGATCGCAGCCTAACAATATGCCCATGCACACCGACCGTCAAAAGTTCATCTGTTAGTGTTCAAGGTAGTCTACGGCGGGTGATGGGCAGCGTTATGCTGCCTCAATTTATCGGTAGGGACGTAATCGAAAGCATATCTGTCAGTGCTTAGTGTCAAGTCAGCGCGAGGTTATTGGTAGTTACACAGTCACCGCAGGTTTTGACCAGGCGTACGGTTGAAATGCTTTATCTAAAGGAGTTTTAGCAATGTGATTCGTATAGTTGTGGATGATTTTGACAGCAATTCCCAAAATGACTTCCAAAACCTGCTGCTTAGCGTAACCTGCTGCTAGAAACTCTTCAATCTCTGAATCACTTACCCAACCTCGCGCTGCAATCATCTGCTGAGTAAATAGCCGCAATGCTTGTAATTTCGGATCTGTCAAAGGTTGCCCTTTACGAAGTGCCTCAATGTCTTCAAGAGTCATCCCAATCATTCTTGCTAAACCGGAATGGGCTGCCATGCAGTAGCGGCAGTCATGTTCGTAGTTGGCAGTGAGATAAATCACCTGTTGTTCGATTGGCGTAAAGCTAGTCGTCCCAAATAAGTCCCACAGTGCCATTCCACCCTTCAAGACTGCGGGAGCTTCTGCAAGAATTCCCTCTAAATTTGGGATTAAACCAAATGTCTCCTTTGCATGGGTAAGAGCTTTCTTCGAGGCTGCTGGCGCAGTTTCAATCGTGTGAATTGTAAATTCCATTGCTCTACTTCTCCAAGCGAATTGCAAAGTAGACAAGACTGTCTACCAATAACAGGTGCTAGTATAGCCATACGGAGACAAAGTTGTCTACCCAGATTTATGACTACTGAATCAAGTGCTGCACGTCAACAAATTCTAGAGACTGCTTCTCAATTGTTCTATCAGAAGGGAATTCAACATGTGGGGATTAATGAAGTCATTGCTGAATCTGGTGTGGCGAAACGAACTCTTTATCGCTGGTTTCCTTCAAAAGACCAACTGATTGAGGAGGTGATGAAACATCGTGCTGCTCAGTGGATTCGCTGGTTTGAAGATGCTGTTGCTGACAAAGGTGGCACAGCTAAGGAGCGCCTGCTTGCTACATTTGATGTGCTTCAGGGGTGGTATGCTCAGCCTGATTTTCGGGGATGCCCGTTTATCAACGCAGTTCTAGAAATTGCAGATGCCTCTCATCCAGTTCATCAAATCTCAGTTCAATTACGAGAGGTTATCCGCACCTACATTATGCAACTAGCTTCTGAAGCAGGTGTGCGCGATCCTGCATCGTTTTCACAGCAGTATTTGCTTTTAATTGGAGGTGCTAGTTTAATGGCGACTATTGAAGGAAATCCGAGTGGAGCGCAATATGCCAGAAATGCTTTGTCTGTGTTGATTGATGCTAGCTAACGGCTACAGCAACATAACACGGTGCTGCACGGGAACGTACTGAAGTGATCGCCAAGTTGCAAAATCGATCGGTGTCCGGTGAGCTAGGTTGATTAGACTGCTGAACTATCAGTAGGGCGGCACTTCAAAATCATCTGTTAGTGTTTAGCATTAAGTATTGATGAGATTTTTAATGAAACGACGAGTTTAAGTGCTGTGAGAGATTCATGGTTAGATTATTTCGTTCGTCGCAATCGCAGAATCTTTTCTGATAACAGAGGTAGAGCAAATTAGAGCACGATAATGAAGTGACCTTCAAAAAGGAGTGAACAAGTGACAACTGACAGAGCAGCCGAGGAGCGCATTATTCTTGAATTAGACACCGCCTTTCTTGACGCTTTTCTACGGCGTGATGTAGCAATGGTCGATCGCGATCTACCAGATGACTTCTTAGCTGTCTTTCCAAATGGTCGAGTTGCAAATAAACAGATGGAACTGGAAAATGTCAGGAACGCTGCGGTTGAGTCGTACACAACAGATGAAGTTCAGGTGCATTGGTATTCCGACACAGTGGCAGTAGTCAATTTCCGTATGGTGTTGAATATGAAGGAGCGAGGACAGAAACAGGTTAGGGACTTGCACGTTTACATCAAACGGAACGGGAAATGGCAAATGATTACAGGGCAAGTAACACCAATTTTGCAAACCTGATTATTGACGACAAAGATAGGTATGTCGCAACGATCGTGGTCTAACAATATGGACTGAGTCCTACGAAGTCAAGAGTAATTGCTTCACCTTCTATTTCTTAGTTCTTTCTCTTGTTTCTTTCTAAATTCACTATCGTTAACAAAATTGCAGCAACAATGGTTCAGAATTGGGTTCATTTATTGCTCAACTCTGAACTATTTGAGTGTCATCTTTTACTTTCCTAATAACTGCTTATCTTGCTCCTTCTATCAGGACTAAGTTTTGCATCAATGGCGAACCCTTCCGCTTCAATGCCATCAAATATTTCATATCAAATCCGGTTGATTACCCCTAATATAGAAGGGTCGATTGGTCACTTTGCAATGCCCAAACGCCTTCAGATTACCCCTCACTTGAGCATTGATGAATTGGAGAAGCGTTACCGACAAGCCAAAGATGGCATCGAGCGTAGTCACTACCAAATCATTTGGTTGCTCACTCAAGGACATCGGACCCAGGAGGTCGCCCAATTAACTGGCTATAGCCGTAGTTGGATCTATGAACTGGTTTGGGGCTACAACCGCTTAGGACTCGAAGCCATCGGAGATAAACGTCGCCACAATGCTGGGGCAACTCCCTTACTCGATGAGTTTCAGCAAGCGCAGTTATGGCAAGTGTTGCAAGAACCACCTGTCGATGGAGATTTGTGGGATGGGCCAAAGGTCGCGCAATGGATGGAGGACCTCTTAGGGCGTCGCGTTCACCCTCAACGGGGGTGGGAGTATTTACGAGCGATGGAGATGCGCCTGCGCCGTCCCCGTGCGACCCATGAGGACAGTGACGATGAAGTTCAGTACCAGTGGAAAAAAAACTGGCGCAGAGGGTAGCTGAGGTGCGTCAACAGCATCCCGATGCACAGGTCGAGGTGTGGGCCGAAGATGAGCACCGGGTGGGCTTGCATCGGGTGAATCGGCGGGTGTGGACGCCTGCTGATCAATCTCCGGTGGCTCACGTCAACTGTTGTCGAGTTTCAAATTAATTTGGCTCTTCCCATGTTTTGGTGATGAAGGAGTAGAAAGTTCGAGTACAACCTCACTAAGCATAAGGGATAGGGGCTATTTTTGAGGTTTAGAGCATTTAAGTCAAAAA
>NZ_JACXWX010000224.1 GCF_014764505.1 Phormidium tenue FACHB-886 | reverse complement strand
ACCGATGAGGGCAAGAAGCATGACAAAGCGATTTGTGATGAAGAAGACTACCCGTTTCCCCAAAAGAGTCAGCTGTGGAAAGATACAGGATTTCAAGGATATGAACCGAAGGGAGTGACAACGTTTCAAGCGAAGAAGAAACCGCGAAACCAAGAACTAACCCAGGCAGAGAAACAGCGAAATCGAGAAATATCGAGCGAGCGAGTAGAAGTTGAGCATCAGATTGCTGGCATCAAGCGCTGCAAGATTGTGGTAGACAAGTTTAGAAATCGAGTAGCCCATTCTGTGGATGATGTGATGGAAACAGCTTGTGGATTGCATAACTTCCGTCTCAGCTATCGCCAGTTGGCAACCGCTTAGATTGAAATCAAGCAAAGTTCTCCACTCCTCCCTTCAACGGCTCTTATTTCCGATTAAGTCTACTGTGATTGAGCAGGATCATCGTCATAGTAAACGAATTGTAAAACCGATGATGGGATTGAAGACGTTCAACAGTGCCAGAAGAACGTTGAGCGGAATTGAAGCGATGAATATGATCAGAAAAGCACAAGTAAAAGGAGTCGACCAAGGGGACAGTGTGTCTGCAGTGAAATTTATCGAAGCGATCTTTGGAATTGCTGATTAAGAGAATGCAACGATACCGATCGTTTCTCCTTTATAAGTTTTTGCGACACAACCGGGAAGAGTCCCCATGCCATCACACTCAAGTAAGTATCTGCAAGCGCGACTGTGGTGGTCGTTTGTCCAAACTGACGCATGACACTATCGAGATGAGTAATAATCTGCATTCCAGGAATCGCAAGCAACAAAGCAATCCATAATCCTTGACGTAATACTTGCCCAATCCGTCGAGTTTGCTTTGCTCCAAATGCTTCTGCAACGAATGGACTGACTCCAGAAACAATTCCGATTCCCGTCATCATAAACGCCATAAACACGATCGTTGCCAGTCCACCTGCTGCAAGCACATCTTGACCGAGCCAGCCCATCATCACTGTATCGACAAACCCAGTTGCTGCTTGAGCAACTTGGGCACTCGCAAGCGGAATCGCTAGCTTGAGAAATTCTCGAACCTCTGTTTGGATACTCGAACAGCTTAAGATAATCGCCATAATTTTGACCTCAATGCGATCGTAAAATAATTGGGCTACTCCACCTTTGGAGGCAGCATCAATAGTACTGACCCGATCGTGAACATCAAACCAGCCAGTAGCTCTGATAAGGTGTGAACTGAAACTTCAGTAAGAACTTCACCGATGCAGTCCACAGTAAATAACAGTGAACCTGTGACGAATAGACGATTACCCATCGCAATAAAACTCATGTTGCTCTCCTCAATTCCAAAACGTTGACGCATCACAAAATGGACAGGTGCGACTAGCCTAAGGCAACTGCATCTGCTTGAAACAATGACGGTTGAGAGCCGAATTTCAATGCTTCGAGATCGATCGACGATATTGTTGTTCAACCGGGCAGCAATCCTGGGGACACACTTCTACCTCACAGAGACGGCATAGTGCATTTGCTAGCATTTCACCGGTTGTCATGGCTGTAAGCATCTTCTCAACTAAGGTTGTCAACTGTTGCTGTTCTGCGGCTGTGAGAGAGTTTAGCGCGACTTCGAGCTGCTGTTGCCGTTGCTCCAAGATCACCTGGCGCTGTTGCCGCCCTGCTTCTGTCAGAAATAACGCGAGTGTTCGTCCATCGGTTCCAGGTCGTCGCTCTACGAATCCCTCTTTTTCAAGTCGATCAATTAAGCGAACGGTTCCAGGATGAGACAGGTTGAGAATTTGCCGCAGCATGTTGATAGAGATGCCCGGTTCAGTTCCTAAAGACACGATCGCCGCAGGGGTTTCTCCACCATAGCCCGTTGAAGTTTCGACCGCAGTGTGAAAGCGATCGCTTAATCCCAGCGCCAGTGCGCCGAGAAGATTCAAACTCCGCTGATGGTTTCGAGTGCTAGCCATATTTGATTAAGAACGTTGCTCAATTCTAAGTTATGCATGCATTATACATATATCGTTAGAAAAGTTGTCAAGAGCTATCGCCTACAGCGATCCGCCCATTTCGCGTGTCAAATTGGAGGTTGGCAACGATTCACTACTGTTGACGAATCAATGAGAGAAAAATCGAGTCATTCTACAATTGTCATATTGCCTTCGCCAGTGGCACTCCTTCTAACCAGTTGACGGCTCGTACCACATTCATTGCAGCCGTAGTTAAAATGTGCTGTAAATGAGTTTTTGCCAGTTCAATATATCGACAATTGCGAACGACAAATCCTCGAACTGCCTGCGAAATTGTGCCTTCTACTCCGGCTCGAAGCGCATACCGCTGCTTAAAGGTTGTGTCGCAAAGACTTATTAAGGACAAACGATCGGTACCGCTTGCATTCCCTTAATCAGCAATTCCAAAGATCGCTTCGATAAATTTCACTTGAGACACACTGTCCCCTTGTTTGACTTCTTCTACTTGTCCTTTTCTAATCATATTCATCGCTTCGATTCCGCTCAACGTTCTTCTGGCACTGTTGAACGTCTTCAATCCCATCATCGGCTTCACGATGCGCTTGATATGACGATGATCTTACTCAATCACATTATTCAAATATTTGCTTTGCCTTAATTCGGTCTCTTTTCCAATTGTCTCCTCTTGCTTAAGCGTCTCTATCACCACTGGGTAAGCGGCATTCTTATCCACTGTGATCACTCGTGGAACCCCAGTGTGCTGACTCTTGAGTACTTTGTGAAAGAAGCGTGCTGCTGCCTTGCCATTGCGCGAGCGCACTCGTGCCGTAAGTCGAGGGTATTCCCCTCCGAATCCACAGCAAGGGTACAGATATTTCCACTCACCCTTGATTTTGATATAGGTCTCGTCGGTTCGCCCTAGCGCAGCCATGCCCGAAGGGCTATTGAATCATTCGTGCGCTTCAAGTGTGGTCGAATGCGTTTGTCCAGTTCCGGGGCGTACTTCAACACGAGAGCGGTTAATGGTCGAGTGATCCACGTTCACTCCACGCTCCTGCATCATCTCCTCCAGGTCTCGATAGCTGAGGGAGTAACGGTGAGTCCAGTCCTGCAGACGGGTCTCCCGCCGTAGGGAACTGGCGAACCCGAAGGGCAGTACCACCGCACGTTCAGCAGGATGATCTCGGGCAAAAAGTGCCGCCATTTGTAGCTTGCTTCCCGCAGGGTACAGAGAAGCAGTAGAGGAGGGCGATAAGGCAAGGTTCGGCTTGTCTACCTTACCACTGACCCGTTTTTGCGACACAGCCCTTGTGAGAAAACAATGTGTTGAGCAACGTCTAGGTACGGGACAAAAGCTTGCAAAGAGTGAGTAGGAGAGGGTTTCATGAGAATTACCACATTCATCCACAAAACCCTCATGAATCAGATTACTCTAATTCAAAAA
>NZ_JACXWX010000223.1 GCF_014764505.1 Phormidium tenue FACHB-886 | reverse complement strand
CTGTGTCCAGGGCAGTCACCTAACAATGCAGCAGACGGTTTCAAGCCACTAGTGCTGCGTTTGAGTTTCTTTGTCTCCGCTGATTTGAGCCATTGGGCGTTTTGGGTAATGTGAGGTGTGGAACGGATGACGGATAAACTTGAGCAGAACAAACAGACGGTCACAGCATTTTATGACCTGATGTTCAATCAGTGTCAGCCCGCAGAAGCCATCGAGAAATATGTCGGTGATGTGTACATCCAGCACAACCCAGCGGTGGCCGACGGGAAGCAGGCTTTCATCGAATATTTCGAGAGGATGGCGAAAGAATATCCGGGCAAGTGCGTCCAGTTTAAGCGCGTCTTCGCTGAAGGTGATTATGTAGTCTTGCATTGCTACCAGCAATGGCCGGGCGACTATGATTGGGCAGGCATCGACATCTTCCACCTGGATGATAAAGGCAAGATAGTCGAGCATTGGGACGTGCTTCAGATCATCCCGGAAGCATCGGCTAACGATAACACGATGTTCTGAACAGTTGAGTGCTGGTAGTGTGAAGTCCGGTTTGTACAACGGCACTGTTTATTCTAAATCAAGGAGAGTTGGCACAGACGGAATCTATGAAAGTAGCCGTATTAACTGCGTTTGGTGATGCTGAGAAGTTTGAAATTCAAGCTGTTCCCAGACGAACACCGAAGTCCGATTAGGTATTAGTCAGAGTTTGTGCAACCTCAATTAACCTGATCGACTACCAAACTCGTCGTGGTGATTACAAGGAGATGGTTCGATACTTTTACACGCGCAATCAAAGGAAAAGAGATGAAAATACGCTACGGGTTTCGACCGGTTGGCGATGTCGAAGTGTTCTACCGCGAGGCGGGTGCAAGCGATGCGCCAGTGATACTGCTGCTGCACGGCTTTCCGACCGCCAGCCACATGTTCCGCGACCTGATCCCTCTCCTTGCCCATCGCTTTCGGCTCATCGCGCCAGATCTGCCTGGTTTCGGACAGACCAAGGCACCGCCGCGCGGGACATTCGACTACACCTTCGATCGCCTTACCGACGTGATCGAGGGCTTCACCAATGCTTTGTCGCTCGATCGATACGTGCTCTACATTTTCGACTACGGTGCGCCAGTGGGTTTGCGTCTGGCAATGCGCCATCCTGAACGGATATCTGCGATCGTCTCGCAGAACGGCAACGCCTACCTGGAGGGGTTCAGTGGCGAATGGGGGACATGGGAGACTTATTGGCGCGAACCGAGCGCAGCGAACCGGGAAGCCTGCCGACCCTCGCTCGCGCCGGACACAATCCGGAATTGGCAGTATGGTACCGGAGCCGATCCAAACCTTTTGTCGCCCGACGGCTACGAACTCGACATCGCCTACATGGGGCGAGAAGGCGCGGAGGAGATCCAGCTCGATCTGATCCTCGATTACCGCAGCAACGTCGCGCTCTATCCAGCCTTCCAGTCCTACTTTCGTGAGCACCGTCCGCCGTTTCTCGCCGTCTGGGGTCGTCATGATCCGGCATTTCTGCCCGCTGGTGCTGCTGCTTATCAACGCGATCTCCCGGATGCAGAGATTCATCTACTCGATGCAGGACATTTCGCGCTGGAGACCCATGCGGAAGAGGTGGCAGCGTTGATCCGCACGTTCCTCGACAACGCGATCGGTTCCACGCTGCGCCTTGAAGGTGATTGCACAAGAATTTGACAAAACACCCTAAGAATCTGAAAGCATTCAAGCTTCAGAACTTAATGCACTTCAAGCAGATAGAACAAGCAACTTGCAAGACAAACGAGAATGCTATGACTCACTACGACTACATTGTGATCGGCGCAGGTTCGGCAGGCTGCGTGGTTGCCAATCGGTTGACCGAAGATCCTGAAACAACTATGTTACTTCTTGAAGCAGGCAATCCAGATACGAAACCAGAGATTCACATTCCAGCAGAATGTGTCAATCTGTTAGGAACTGATGTGGACTGGGGCTATTTCTCCGAGCCAGAACCCTACCTGAATCACCGCAAAATATTCTGTTCCCGTGGCAAAGTTTTGGGAGGTAGCAGTTCGATTAATTTCATGAACTATGTTCGAGGCAATCCTCATGATTATGACCACTGGAAGGAATTGGGAAATTTGGGTTGGAGTTATCAGGATGTTTTACCTTATTTCAAAAAATCGGAACACTCCTCACGAGGTGAATCTGAATTTCATGGAATTGATGGGGAACTGAGTGTAACCGATCTGATTGCGCCGACTGCGATCGCTCAACGATTTGTAGAGGCTTGCGTCGCAGCCGGATATGACGATAACCCTGACTTCAACGCGAAGCAACAAGAAGGAGCAGGACGCTATCAAGTTACGATTAAAGATGGCAAGCGGCATAGTGCTGCTGCGGCTTTTCTTGTACCTATTCTCCAGCGTTCCAATTTGACCGTCACCACTGGAGCATTGGTAACTCGATTGTTATTTGAAGGAACCCGCACCGTTGGAGTGGAATATCTACACGAAGGAACCCGGCATCAAGTTCAGGTCAATCAGGAAGTGATTTTATCAGCAGGTGCGTTCGATTCGCCGAAACTCCTCATGTTGTCTGGAATTGGTCATGCAGAAGAACTGCGATCGCTCAATATTCCGGTCGTAGCCGATCGACCCGGTGTGGGTCAAAACTTGCAAGACCATATTCTCGTTCCGATTGTGTATCAAGCCACTCAGGATCTACACTACGCAAGCACGAGCGGGATTGGAGAAGCTGGACTATTTCTGCATAGCGAGGTCAATTCGGAGGTTGCACCTGATTTGCAGTTCTTGTTCAATCCGACCCAGTTTCTTCCCCCTGGCTATGCTCCCGCTGAGTTCGGATTTACAGGGGCTGTCGCGTTGACCCATCTGCACAATGTCGGTCGTGTTAGTTTGCGGTCGTCTGATTCCACAGATCCACCCCAGTTGCAGATGAACTATCTGCAAAGTGAAACGGATGTGCAAAAGCTCGTTTTCTCAATTAAATTAATGCGACAATTACTTCATAGCAGTTCCTTGGATGAGTTTCGCGGTGCAGAAATCGCTCCGGGGGCTGACATTCAGAGTCATGAAGCCCTTGAAGCATACATTCGGGACACTGCTAGCACACTGGGGCATCCGGTCGGCACTTGCAAAATGGGAACGGATCCGACGGCAGTGGTTGATCCTGAACTCCGAGTCCATGGAATTCAAGGATTACGTGTCGTTGATGCTTCGATCATGCCGACGATCACAACAGGAAACACAAACGCACCCACCATCATGATTGGTGAGAAAGCGGCAGATTTAATCAGGAAAAAATCATGACTCTTAATTGAAATTGTCAGAACTGAGTATTCAATTCCGTCTCTTTTTTTAGATATATCTTCTCTCGATCCTGTTTTTTCTAAGCAGCTTGGAAGATCGCTTGTAATTCACTGACT
>NZ_JACXWX010000222.1 GCF_014764505.1 Phormidium tenue FACHB-886 | reverse complement strand
CTGCCGACAGAGGTTTGGATCAATCCTCCCCCTCTCAACCATCCACCCCAGGCGGGACTACTCTAATTTCTCGCTCCAAAGTGTCTCAATATCGTTGACACATTCCGCTCTCCTGAAGCGGGTGTAAATGAAGGAAAGTCGGATTAATGGTTATGTACTGCAAGTTCCGAATCATGCTCGTTAAAGATGGAGCACTTGATAATTTGCAGAGTAAAATACCTGCATGATTATCACAGTAACTAGCTTCAAAGGTGGCGTCGGCAAGTCCACCACAGCAATTCATCTAGCGAACTACTTGGCGACAAAACGCAATAAGACTGTATTGGCGGACGGAGATTTAAATCGCAGCGTGATCAACTGGTTTGAACGGGGGGGAGACAAGCTCTCCTTCTCCGTCTGTGATGGAGACTCCGTTCCTGATGATTATGACAATCTCGTGATCGATACGGCTGCTAGACCCACTGATGAAGAATTGGTTGCTCTAGCCGAAACCTCGGATCTGCTGGTGATCCCTTGTACGCCAACCACCTTCTCCCTAGAAGCCACCATTGGCACCTTAGCGATTCTGCCTAGTGAGCGTTACAAAATTCTGTTGACTGCTGTGCCCCCCAAGCCCAGTCGGGAAGGCGATAAGGCATTGACTGCTTTGAAGAAAGCGGGATTACCCGTATTCAATACCATGATCCGACGTTTCTCGGTCTACCTCAAAGCTGAAAATTTGGGGGTTCCGGTCTCAGACGTAAAAGATCCAAAGGCTGCTGATGCCTGGGCGGATTACGTATCAGTTGGCAAGGAGATTGCCAAGGCGGTGAAGAGATGACCAATCTGGATAAAATTATTGCCGCAGCTCAAGCCAAACAATCCCGGCAGGATCAACAAACGCCATTCAAAATTCAAGACAGTACATTGCCATTGGCTCAAATCCAAACTCGCCAGCAGGATACTCGCCCCTTGAATTCCAAGCATGTTGAGTCTCTAGCGGAGTCAATTGCGGTTTTGGGATTGATCGAACCACTGGTAATTGACAACCAGGGACGGCTTCTGGCAGGGGGGCATCGTTTAGCGGCAATTAATCATCTAAAAGAAACCCAATGGGATAAGTACCAGGAGCAGTTTCCTGATGAATCTATCCCCATCCGGCGTTTGCCTTTCAATGCTGATGAAGACGCCGAACTGGCGCTACAAATTGAAGTTGCTGAGAACGAGCAACGACGGGACTACACCCCTGCTGAAGTGAAGGCAATCGCTGATCGTTTGCGGAAATCTGGCTATGTTGATGTTAAGGGTAGACCTAAGAAAGGGCAGAAAGCTCTAATGCCTGCATTGGCTGTAGTAGTTGGCAAACACCTGCGAACCATCCAACGGTATTTAGGAGGCGATGAACCACAGCAAAAGCTGGTAGAGAAAAGTACGACACGTGTCGTACTTTTGAAGCAAGCTCTATCCAGGCTGAATAAGTGGCAACAGGACAAGCCTCAAACTCCAGCAGAGAAGGATCTGGCTGAAAAGCTACCAGACTTTATCAAGTTAATAGAGCAAGCCCTGGACAACTAGCATCTCACCAATTAAGTTTCTGAGGTTAGAGGAGATTCACAGGAATACGATGGTTGAAGTAGTAGCCTGTCGCTTCCTCTTGAACTTGAGGGAGCCTACACCTGATTCAGTAGGATAAATACAGAGATAAGGGGAGCAATGTGAGCGAGTTAGCAGGGGGGTATGGACAATTACTGGGCGAGATTAAGCAGCGGATTCGCTCTGCCCAATATGCAGCCTTTAAAGCAGTTAATAAGGAACTGATTGCGCTGTATTGGGATATTGGCAAGTTAATTGTGGAGCGGCAGCAGGGCGAGACCTGGGGCAAGTCGATCGTTGAACAGCTTTCTAAAGACTTGCGAACTGAGTTTCCTGGGGTCAGCGGTTTCTCTGTCCGTAATATCTGGAACATGAGGAATTTCTACCTGACCTACAGCCAGAATGAAAAACTGCAACCAATGGTTGCAGAAATTAGCTGGACCCATAATCTCGTCATTATGGAGAAGTGCAAAGATGAGCTGGAGCGGGAGTTTTACATCCGCATGACCCGCAAGTATGGTTGGACGAAGAACGTCCTGGTTCACCACATCGAGAACCAGACCTATGAGAAGACCCTGCTCAACCAGACAAATTTTGAGGCTGCGGTTGCGGAAGAATACCGCGACCAGGCAAAGTTAGCAGTGCGCGATGACTACGTGTTTGACTTTCTCGAACTGGGAGAGGAGCATTCCGAACGGGAACTGGAAACCGCAATTCTGGCAAAAGTGCAGCCTTTCCTACAGGAAATGGGAGGCGTATTCAGCTTCGTCAATAACCAGCACCGGCTGGAGGTAGGGAATCGAGAGTATTTCATCGACTTGCTGCTATATCACCGCGCTCTCCGCTGCTTGGTGGCGATCGATCTTAAAATTGGTGAGTTTGAGCCGGAGTACGTCGGTAAGATGCAGTTCTACCTGGCAGTTCTGGACGACAAGATGCGGATGCCTCATGAGAATCCATCGATCGGCATCATCCTATGCAAGTCAAAAGACAAGACGACGGTTGAGTATGCTTTGAAAGATGCAACCAAACCGATCGGGGTGGCAACCTACAGCACGTTCTCCGCTTTGCCCCAAGAGCTGCAGGGACAGCTTCCAGGACCTGAGCAGGTGGCGAAGCTGTTAGAGGGCATTGATTAAATCTATACTTCTGACTTGTTGTAAATCATTGCCTGCCTGTTCAATAGGTTTTGCCTCTGGCAGGAACTCAAGAATGACCCTAATGCTTAAACTGCAATAGTTGTGAAAGCACTGATTTAGGGAAAATCGAGAAAACTTCGGATAGGATCGATTAGTTTTGCACGTCGTTTTCAGGTTCTGCTGTAGGGGTAGGGTGAATGATCACAGGTGAGTTGAAGTCGAAGGTTGATAAGCTGTGGGAGACGTTTTGGAGCAATGGAATCAGTAACCCGATCTCCGTAATTGAGCAGATCTCATATTTGCTGTTCATCAAACGGCTAGATGACGAGGAGCTGAAGAAGGAGAAGCAAGCGCAACGGCTCAACCGTCCTATAAAAAGCCCAATCTTTTCAGGCAAAGATGATCCGCGCCGATGGTTGCATTTCAAGAATCTGGACAATCCAGATGAGAAGCTGAAGGCAGTGCGGGATGAGGCGTTTCCATTTATCAAAAATTTGAGGGGAGAGGCAAGCGATAACACCTACGCTCACCACATGCAGAATGCTATCTTCTTGATTGCGAACCCGGCTCTGCTGGCAAGCGTGATTGAGCAGATCGACAAGATGTTGGATTTGCTGGATAAGCAGGCGCAGGCATCTCAGGATCAGTCCTACGTGGATTTGATGGGGGATCTGTATGAGTACATGCTGTCGAAGCTGACTCAGGCGGGGCAAAATGGGCAGT
>NZ_JACXWX010000221.1 GCF_014764505.1 Phormidium tenue FACHB-886 | reverse complement strand
TCTAGTTCTTCGATGGAAAGGTGAGGATGGATACACAGACGTTTAGGCATGGTCGAACACTTGGGCAACTCTCTCTTTTATTATGGCTATTCAACCCGACATGATATTAGACCGCAGCACACTATCCAAGCCGCGCGGCTGTTGAGCAGACTTAGCGATCGGCTTCTGGGTTGCCAAAATAACTGTTACATAACGCAAACTGATTCCTAGTAAGCATTCCATGCTTGATCGATCGCGCTCAGCTACCGGCGGATCACGCTCAGCGATCGCGGGACACGACACTTTTTCTCTCTAGATAATTTGACACACCCTCCTCATAAATTTATTCCATTTATTTTGACACTCCCCCTCCCCGCTTCCACTCCTGTACTACTTCCCCTCTATTCCCCTTCTCACAGTACTTCTAGCCGTTTTGCCCCACTTTAAATAATTTGACATTTGCTCATTTAATTTGACACGCGACATCTGGTCTAATTTGTACTTTATGGCAGCTATGTGCTTGCAACGCCATCACCACCACTGGCAACCTGCCTCACCTCCGATCGGCGCGTGTCTCTACGTCTGCCATGGGTGTTCTCTCAGCGGAAGGCTTTACCTGGCCCCGTGTCAGGGCTGATGGCAATCTGGTAGATTTTTCCAGCTACGGCGATATTACTCCTACCATTGCCCCATTCAAAAGGCTGCCTCGCACGCTCATCGTGCTTCTTCAGTGAGAACAGTGATCACTCAGATCGACTAACTACCCAGCGCCAGGGGCAAACTTGTATTAATAAGAGTAAAGACATTTAGATGACTAGGTTTAATTCTATAAACCTTATAAGGTTTGTCATTTTGCGACTTCTATAATAATGACATGTGAAAAATTAATTCCTGGACAAAAAATAGTTAGCGTAATTAGAAACCTAAAGAAGCTAAATTGTCCCTTCAAGCTCTACTTCTAGTTACATTCCTCAAAATCCAGGAAACCATTTTGCTGGAATAGGAGGCTCGTATGAGAAAGCTGGCGCTGCTAATCGGTATGAGTGAATACGAGCCCGATTTGCCACCAATCCCAAGTGCTCAAAGAGATGCACAGGCATTTAAGCAAGTTTTAGAGCACCCCGATATTGGTGAATTTACAGCAGTTAAGCATTTAATTAATCCCGATACGCAGGAAATGCAGGTTGCGATCGAAACGGCATTCTCAACTTGTAACAAAGACGATCTCGTACTTCTTTATTTCTCAGGGCATGGAATTAAGGATGAGAATGGGAGGCTTTATCTAGCGGCTCGAAAAACGAGAAAAAGTACACAGGGAGAGCTAATTCGATCGACTGCTGTGGCTGCTAGTTTCGTGCAGGAAAGCATGAATAAAAGCCGATCGAAGCGACAAATTATTATTTTGGACTGTTGCTTTAGTGGCGCTTTCGCTGAAGGATTGCTAGCCAAAGACGACGGTACGGTAGACGTTGAAGGACAGCTTGGCGGAGAAGTTGTCAGCCGAGAAGGAAGGGCTGTCCTTACGTCTTCCACCTCTACGCAGTACTCCTTTGAAAATCGAGGAGAAGACTTATCAATCTACACTCGTTTTCTAATTGAGGGGATTAGTACTGGAGCAGCAGATTTAGACGGAGACAGTATGATTTCGGTAGATGAGCTGCACGACTATGCTAGAAGAAAAGTGCAAGAGGCAGCTCCAGCCATGAAGCCAGAAATTTATGCCATTAGAGAAGGCTACAGAATTTTACTGGCAAAGGCACCGATCGGCGATGCGAAACTCAGATATCGTAAGGAAGTTGAAGCTTGCGCCACCCGTGGTGAAATTTCTGCGACTGGGCGTAGAATGCTTAACTATTTGAGGGAAGCTTTAGCTCTAGATCTTGAGGAGGCGAATGCTATTGAATCTGAAGTTCTTAAGCCTTTTCAGGAGTACAAACAAAATCTGAAGCGATATGAACAAGCTTATTTTGAAGCTGCTCAGCAAGAGTATCCTTTTAATGACCTCACCTTAAGGGAACTGGGTCAGTATCAAAAGATTTTGAGACTTCGAGATGAAGATGTTGCATCGATTAAAGCGCGAGTCGCTCAAGAGTTACCTAAAGCTTCAACAGCAAGCAGCTTGACGCGATCGAATCACTCGTTTAGCGGTGTCGCTTCTCTTAAAAAACAGTGGCAAACCGTTCCACGTTCTGCAATTTTCGCTTTGGTGCTATTGGTCGCGATCGGAGGAAGTCTTGCCTACTTCTATAGACCAGATCATCAATCCCCACCCTCGCAGTCAACACCGGCAGAACCTCAAGAGACTTCCGGCTTACAGCTTCGAAATTCGATGCAGGAAGTGCAAAACGTACCAGCTGGTCTGTTCAATTACGGAGGGGCTCACACCTTTGCAGCGCTCACTAGTGCGGGTATAAATGAAGCTATCAGCCAGGCTCACCCAGAATTCCGCTTGCGCTACACTGAACCCTTTGATGCTGAACCTGGCTCTGGTACAGGGATCAATATGTTGATTAACGGCGAACTTAGCTTTGCTCAGAGTGCTCGCCCGCTGGAAGAAAATGACCACAACAAAGCCAAAGCCCTCGGTTTTGCGTTGGAACAACTACCCGTGGCGATCGACGGAGTTGCCTTCTACACCCATCCAGACCTGGAAATCCCGGGTTTATCGATCGATCAGCTTCAGGCAATCTTTAGAGGGCAGGTGACGAACTGGAAACAGGTGGGAGGACCCGACCTGGCAATTAGCCCTGTTGCTCTAGACCCCAAAACCACTAGTGTCTTGAAGCTACTGTTGGGAGGGGAGGGTGATGACCTCAGCCCTAAGGTGCAGATTGTTCGCGACTATACTACGGCAATCCGTAAGATTATCGCAACACCGGGTGGAATTTCTTATGGTTCGGCTCCACTAGTTGCCACTCAGGAATCGATTCGACCGATTGCATTAGCCAAGGCGAATACCAAAGAGTATATGAGCCCTCTTACAGAAGACCGTCAGATTAATGCGCAAGCATTTCTAGATGGCACTTACCCGATGACTCGTCGTCTGTTCATCATCATTCGTCGCGATGGCTCCGTCGATGAAAAGGCTGGAATTAGTTACACCAGTTTTTTACTGTCTAAAGAGGGTCAAGAAATCATCAAGAAAGCCGGATTTGTTCCCCTACGCTAAAACCCCATGCTCCCTATCTATTTTCTTTTGTTTTACTTTTGTTCCGATTACTGTCTAATCTTAGCTCGACTTTATCCATTGTCTGAAGCCGCTAATTGACGCTGCTTCTAGTCTATCAAATCTTCTCTAGACTTTTCTTGATATTAGTTAAACACTGAACATTCGAAAAGTTTGAGAGCCTGTTTGTAATCCAGGCACTGCCGAAAATGGCTTCAGGGTAAGCGCATCTCAAAGTCGATTGACAGCTAGGGTTGACGTTTTCGCTGGGGTCGGGCAACGCTGCGGCTAATACCCGGAGCATAAAGCCATCATCCATCACGGCTCGCTTAGACTTCTGCCTCAGACTTTGTTGACCAGCAACGCGATTGAGTGCATTGACAGCAAAGCGGCGTAACCAGGACAAATTATGAGGGACATGGCGCGAA
>NZ_JACXWX010000220.1 GCF_014764505.1 Phormidium tenue FACHB-886 | reverse complement strand
GATTTTTGAGTGAGAGAGGCGCGGAACGCCTCTCTCACTCAAAAATCATCCCCGAAATCAGCAACACCCTAATTCTTGATGAGGGAGAACATGATGTTGCAGGGAAAGATTTTGCGAGTTGCCCGTCCAACTGATCGACTTGATCAAGTTGTTCAATTTTACACAGAAGGGCTAGGATTACAGGTTCTCTATCGGTTTGAAGATCATGACGGGTTTGATGGAGTTATGGTTGGAATTCCGGGAGAACCTTATCATTTTGAATTCACGCACCAACGGGGACATACCGTAGGTCACGCTCCTACCCAGGATAATCTCATCGTTTTCTATCTTCCAAATCAACTAGAGTGGCAACAAGCAATTGCACGGATGAATGCAGCTGGATATGAGCCAGTTCAGTCCTACAATCCCTACTGGAATAACAAAGGATTAACCTTTGAAGATCCAGATGGCTACCGAGTTGTTTTGCAAAATGATGCTTGGAAGCCGTAGTTGAGCAATCAATCTCTAGGGCTTAAAAAAGGAGCCAAGCTAGAAATGACGGACAATTTCTCACAGAAAGAAGATAGCTTGAAGCTTTACCCTAAAGCACCATTGCTTTCCAGCGATCGCGCTAAATGGCATGAACTGCATCTGGAATATCATCAGCAACCACCCCATCAGGTTCCTGAAAATATCTCAAACGAATCTCAAATTATCATTCATACTCAGCCGTTATCCTCTCCCCTAATCGAATACATGCCTCCGCAATATCTCCAGTTTGAGCAAACAGAACGAGGAGATGTCACAATCATTCCGGCTCAAGTTACTAACTGGGCAATTTGGGAGAAGGAATGCCACTTTATTCTGCTCAAATTTGATTCAACCATTTTTGAACGGTATGCGGCTGAATGGATTTCTGGCAGCGAAATTGAACTCATTCCCACCTTTAGCCAATTTGATTCATTAATCTATGGAATTGGGTGGGCACTCAAATCTGAACTTGAGAATGATGAAGTAGCAAATCATTTTTACGTTGAGGTACTCACAACTACGCTTGTGACTCACCTGTTACGTCATTATTCAACACGAGAGCCAGCTAATCCGCCACCATTTAAGGGATTATCCAAACAGCAATTACAACAAGTGGCTGAGTATGTTGATCACCACCTAGATCAAAACTTGACGTTAGAGGCTTTGGCGGCGATCGCCCATCTTAGTCCTAGCTACTTTTCCAATCTCTTCAAACAGTCCACAGGTCTTGCTCCACATCAGTATGTAATTCAATGCAGAATCAATCGAGCAAAACAGTTGCTCTTACGGGGAATGAGTGTAGCTGAGGTTGCATTAAATCTAGGATTTAGCCATCAAAGTCATCTTAGCCGTCACTTCAAACGTTTAATGGGAGTCACACCCAAAGGATTTTTGAAAAGCCAGTAAGAATGTGCTCAAGATCAAAGGAACGTGCAAGACGGGTGTAGCGGCGCTCTATAGAGTCTTTATTAAAGCCTTTTCTTTAGAAATCAATCTGCATGAAACAACCTGTTTTGATTGTGTCGATTGCTATCTTTCTGATCACTCATGCGGCTAACCTGCAAATTCCGTTGTACAGCACCTATGCGACGCTAGCGGGCTTCGGCAGTGGGATCTCGGCGATCGCTTTCTCAACCTATGTGGCAGGGCTACTTCCCACGTTAATTCTTCTCGGTGGAGCTTCTGACCGAATTGGACGCAAGAAGGTGATCCTGGCAAGTTTATTGTTTGCCTGCATCGCCACTTTCTTGATGATTGCCCATCCTACAATTTATACCTTATTCATTACACGTGTGTTTCAAGGAATTGGGGTAGGGCTAATTACGGGAACCGGAACAGCTTACCTATCTGCGTTGATGCCTCAATATACCGCCAGAGTTGCGGCTTACGTCAGCTTAACTACGGCACTGGGATTCTCCAGTGGTGCTCTGTTTACCAATATTGTTCTATCTATTCACGATTCACTCGTTCCGTTTAGTTATTGGGTTGTTTTTATTCTGATTTTGGGCTGCATTAGTTTAGCTCTCAACATTCCCGAACAGGCAACGATATCAACCCCACTCGTTCGATTACCTCTCTTTCCCTCTAAGGCAATTTGGGCAGGACTGGCGATCGCTCTGGGATGGTCTCTGGCAGGCATTGTGGGAATTATCTTACCGACTCAACTGGCGCAATACGGGCTATACAACTGGTCAGGACCGATGTTATTCATCATCGTGATAACAGGGGTTCTATTTCAGCCCGTTGCCCGACGCATGGACGCACGGCGATCACTCCAGCTCGGTTCGCTGTTGATGGTAATTGGCTATGTTTTATTTACGATTGGTGCAGCATTGGGTTCTTTGAGTTTGGTGCTGGTGGGAGTGGCGATCGCAGGAACGGCGTGCTACGGATTCACCTATCTGGGTGGATTAGCTGAAGTCGTGCGGCTAGGTAGCAATCAATCTGCACGGGTTACCTCTGGCTATTTCGCCTGCGCCTATTTGGGATATGGCATTCCAGTTATTCTCATTGGTTTTTTCTCCGATCGCTTTGGTGTTGTTCACACGCTGGTTGGTTTTGGAGCCATTTTACTGATAAGCAACGCCTTACTCATTGCTGTGTATCAAACGCTGAAGCAGGAAAAGAAATTTCAACCTTAAAGAAGCTGAACGGCTTAAATACATTTTGCATCACTCATTCAAACATCAAATTGAGATAAGGAGATCCAAACATGGTTACTATTTTGCAGGTAGATTCTAGTCCAAGAAGCGATTGCTCTATCTCCCGTGCTTTAACGAAACAGCTTCTTCAAACATGGCAACATACTTATCCGGCTGGTCGGGTGAATTACCGCGATGTGGGGCGCTTTCCAGTTCCACCTATTGACGAAGCCTGGATTGCAGCAGCATTTACACCTCCTCACCAACTGAACCTGGATCTGCAAACTGCATTGAAAATTTCGGACGAGTTAATTGATGAATTATTAGCAGCAGACTTTTTGGTTTTTGGCATCCCTATGTATAACTACAGCGTTCCTGCTAATTTCAAAGCTTACATCGATCAAATAGTACGGGTGAGACGAACGTTTGCGATCGACTCTGATCGGTACGAAGGACTCGTGAATGGTAAAAAAGCAGTGGTAATTACTACACGCGGAGGTAGTTATGCAGGTAGCTCACTGGATTTCCAAGAACCTTATCTGCGGGCTGTTTTTGAGTTCATTGGGATCACAGATATTGCCTTTATCCATGCAGAAAATCTGGCGATGAGGGACGAAGAACGACAAGGTGCGATCGCTGCCGCTCACACTGCGATTCAGCAGGTCGTTGCAAGCTGGCAGTATAGCTATAGCGGTGTATCTTAGAAGCTAGAATGAGTTGAGTCAGCATGGTGAAGGAACACGGGTCAACCCATAACGTTCATGAGTTTTGATACCAAATTGTTGATACTTACTACTCTAAGCGGCAAATAGTTAACGTAGGAGAGTAGCCAATTCAGCAGAAGTCATGAAACTGAAAGATGCTCGCCACCTCCCTGCCGAAGCTCAAGAAGCCCTGCGCTACCGAGTCGTCAAGGCGATAGAAAATGGGGTGTTGCTGATTTCTGGGATGATTTTTAAGTGAGAGGGGCGCGGAGCGCCCCTCTCACTTAAAAAT
>NZ_JACXWX010000022.1 GCF_014764505.1 Phormidium tenue FACHB-886 | reverse complement strand
TTCGACCAATCTCTAGCTTGAGGACTCGACTGCTAGCGTGCTCATCCTTAAGCTTCGGGTAGTTAGCGGTAGAGGTAGCATCCTACTAGCTTCCCTCTGCAAGCCAACTACAAGTACTAGGGTGCTTCAATGTCACCTACGTTTGAAATCTGACCATCATGGTGTATTTTCAAATACCTCTGCACACTCTAGATCTACCCTCTAGAGTGTTTTTCTGCTGGTGCTGGGGCAGGCTGGAGCAGATTGGAGCGGTGCAACCAGACGAAGACAGCCAGCGCAATCAACAGAGACAAAACAAGCTTCATAGGGATAGTTCAAGAGGAAAGGGCGATCGGCTTTGATGAAAACGGCTAGGAATGCAATCTACAATCGCCCAGTTGCAGTGTTCCCACAGCAGTCGTGGCAACACCAAAGCAATTCGTGTGGGGCTATTTCTACTGCTCTGTAGAGGCGATCGCTGTAGGTGACACAGACAGGATATGCACCCAAAAAAACAGTCCCGTTCAAGTTGGGACTGTTAACGACGTACGTACATTAGAATCTATAGCCGAGATTCTAAGATGAATTGCTCTACTTTCGGTGTCTAGAGGATTACATAAACCTAAAAAAGGGCGATCGGTTCAAAACCATCAGAAGTGAATCATGCCAAGCGATCGCCCAGATCAGTGTGCCCACTGCTACTGCTTCGATCTCATGAAGTGCGGGACTAAAGTTGTGTGAAATAGCCAAAAAACTGCACCTGGAGGCTTTAGGTCTGCGGGGTCAATCGGCGTTAGGTTGGGCAAAAGTAAAGCCGCTACCCCTCTCTGGTAACGGCTTTTTAATGGGGAAGTGAAGCGATCGACGCAAAATGCTTTTGCTACTGCTCAACTACAAAGTCAGACGAACTTAGATTCAGTCCAGGTCGGAGCATTCCAAATATGCCACCCTCTCCAAAACCTGCACGTTTACCATTCTCGTTGTAAAGAAGCGCTCCATCAGTTTTGTTGTAAACAATTAAAGCTTTGCTGATCTCGGCTTTAGCTTCAGAACTGACTATCGCAAAAGTGATTTTCTGCTCTAAACCTTGCAAAATGATTTGGTCTTCTCTAGGTTCACAATCCTCGATAGTGTCTGCTGTTTCTTCTTCAGAATTTTCTAAGTTGCTAAAGACAAATTTGTCTGCTCCTTTACCACCAATCAGAAAATCAGAGCCAGAATTACCAATGAGAGTATCATTTCCTTCTCCCCCAATTAACCTATCATTTCCACGACCCCCAATAAGAGTATCAGCATATTTGTAACCAGTCAGCCGATCGTTGCCACCTCCACCATACTACCGGGAGTGGTATGTAGTTAACATGTCAATTCTGGCAAAGGCTTGCTGCAAGGCATCTCTGGAAAAACTATTCACTATAACCCGCTCCCGGTAGTAAAAGGTGTAACTGTGGTTGTTAAAGCCAGTTAAATAATTATTTCCATCAGAACCTGTTTTAATTTCTCTAGTAATTAGAGGAACTTTTACATTAAAGTTGGGGCGCTTTACTTCGTCGCCATCGTCATCGTCATCGCTGTCATAGGAACCATCTCCCCCTAGTCTTCCCTCAGGTCATTCGCTGGCAGCCCTACCTCCGCAGCGACGTCCAGCAGAGTCTAGATCATCGGGGTAATTGCAACTTCGAGTTTTGAAACTTGTGGATGAAAGTAAAGAACGAGAATGCTTTTGAATTTTCATTGTTTAGCTAAAGTGTACAAGCAGCAAAAAGATTGATTTAAATTGCTTGCTCAGGGGCGAATCTACTTTAGCTATAGCAATATCAATTCATATGGTAAACGCAGAGATTTTGCAATTACTTCAGCGGATAAACATAAAGCTAATGGCAACAAGAACAGAAAAGCCGCTCCTGTGTGGGCGGCTTTTTTAGTGGCATGGGAAAGCGGACGATCGTGTTAGCTAGCTACTGCCAGCAATGCTTGCTCCAGTTCCTCTAGTAGTTGCTTCCCTGGTTCAGAAACATCTGTATCTGAAAGCCGAAACAACGGCGCGGGCTTCAAGTCAATTCGTTCAAGCACTTGATGCTGACTAAGCAGCCGAGTAAATTGAGCTACAACAGGACGGCTGACACCTGACTCTTCTACCAGAGTGGCGTTGGTAAACCAGTCTAGTTGCTTAATTGAGCGATAAAGCGCGATTTGACTTTGAGTAATCATTTTGACTCTCCGAATAAAAGGGTTTCGGTTGAGTCGAGTTGAGTTGTATTAGAGTTGAGTTGCGCAAAGCAGAATTATAGCTGCAGGTTGGGCAATCGGTAGAAATCAGTGGAGTGCGGAACTAGAGCCGCCTTAAATGTGAGCTAGTCAAGGATTGTTTGAGGACTTCAATTCTCGCTCCACCGCCTCACAAATTACGCGGCGCAACCATTCTGAGGGTTCTGGCATTGCTCGAACGAATGCATCAACGCTAACTGGCAGCTTCACCGAAACAGGGCGATCGGAGAGCGGCACAGCCCCAGTAGGACGAAACCGGGTTAGATGGTCAGGGCGAACATTGCTCATGTCTCTACGAAGCTGCTACCTTTTCTGTCTTGGCATTGGTTAATTGCAGAACTCGCTGTTTCAAGCGATCGCTGTACTTGTACAAATCATCAATTTGAGCGATCGGGAATTTCTCCTCTTTATTCTTGTCAGATGACGGATCAAATAGCGCCAGTTGCTTGTTTTTTGTGTTGAAGTAGAAACGGCAAATTGGCTTGCCAACCTTGCCGTCTAGCAAAACGCCAAAGTAGGCAAGCACATCGTTGTCAATCACTCGTGACGGCTCTATAACCTCTCGCAGAATTGCCTTCACGGTGTAAAACGCTTCCAGTTCCTCTCTAGTTGTTACTGCCTGCGCGGTGGGGGCGATCGCGGTGTCATCTGGTTGTGTGTCTACCGCCGCAGCAGTCACCGCGCTGACGCTGCCACTGCCCATCCCTGAAGCATCCATCATGCCATTAACCTGATCACGGATGAACTGTCGCAGGGCGCGTTTGGTGAAGTTGACAAACTGCGGTTTGACGTTCCCGGCAAAGGGCTTACCAGGGCAAAGCTGCTGAAAGAAAAACTTGGCAAACTCTTCGCTGGGCATATTTACCTGCTCTGCCAAAATTCGCAGCATTCCGCCTACATATTTCAACTCACTGGCAGTACCCAACATCGTGTCTACGTCCAGCGCAACCTTAGTCAGACACTTCAGCTCCTCAAGGAGTGGCTCCTTGAGGTTTTGCATATCAAGTTCTAGAAAAGGTGAGTTATCAAGCTTATTAGGAGCATCTAAGTCAGCGTAGAACCGATAGATCAAGCCATTGGTGAGTATCCCAAATCGGCAATCGGTCGCTACCGCATAGTAAAACAACTGCTTAAAACCTTCGTTTAGCTTATCGGTATAGTGCTTGCATTCAATTAAAATGACAGGTTTGCCGTCTCGCAAAATACCATAATCAACCTTTTTGTTTTTTGGGACTCCAGGCACGTCCAAATCTGCGCCGAACTCTGGCACTACTTCTGCCATATCACTAGTGTCATAGCCTAATGCTCGGATGAACGGCTCAACAAGAGCGTTACGGGTAGCAGCTTCAGTTTTAATGTGTGGTAACTGAGCGGGAAGTTTGGCGGACAGCGCTTTAATTTGATCTACGAAATCCATCTCGTCTCTCCAGTGGTTCTCTGCCTCAAAGTACCCCAGTAGACGAGGCAATTAGCGCCTCTTTACTCGATCGTCTTACCATCTTTTCCAAAACTTTAGTCAGTTGGCGATCGCGTCTGCACCAACAGTACGAAGCCTATGGAAATCCCCATAGGCTTTTTACCCGTAGAAGGTGAAAAGGGTGATCACCTCACTCGCAAGCTGTCAGGAGATGCAGCGGAATCACAATCCACGCATCCGAGTTACCGCCAAGCAATTAGGCGATCGCCACTTTCAAATCAATTTGTCCGATCGCATCTGCCTTGTCACCCAAAGCCTGCTGCGGGCCGGCAAAGGCGGTCGTAAGGCGTGGGTGAAGTGCGCCTACTTCGGCTTTCCCACCCAGCAGCAGGCGATTGAGTTCACTAGCCAAATCCGCTCTCGCTTTCCCAAAGCACGGCTTGAAGTCCGGCAAGCTAAGCGACTCACAACGCAGTGGGAGGTGAAAATTGCTCACGACTGCATTGAGGAGCTAGCTTGGCAAATTTTGTTTCAGGGTGTAAGCACAGGTCAGCGATTGAGCCAGCACATTATCAACCACCAGTGGCGGCAGCAGCTTCAACAGGATGCACCGCGCAAAGTACAGGCGATCGCATCTGCTCCACTGCAGCATGGCACTAGCGGTCGAACGCTGGTAGCCGTTGGGGACGGGGTGCTGGTCGGGATTGATTAGGGTGCGGTCGGATGGCAAGGTGGGTGTGCAAATACCTTGCCAGTGTCCGAACTTCTACACAGGCTTTGCACAAGCTTGGTATTTATAAATCTTGCTTAAAGGTATAAAAACAGTTACAGCACTATACCAGATGCAAGCGATCGAATGTTCTAGGATTGGCTCGTTTTATGTTTTTGAATTGGGGTGCATTGAATAAACAAAAAACACGAGGCAAGAAAAATGAAAGACACGATTTACAGTAACAGTGATATTTTCTCAGATGATGATTTTTTCTCGGATTTAGAGAACAAGCTGATGGACATAAAGGTTAAAGGCTTCATTCCAGTCATTGATGAATTTGTCGAGAGGCTTGATAAAGCAGGCTTGCCCGCTGACTATCTTTCACTACTAGTAAAGGACTGCTGCAACAACTACCTAAACAAGCTCAGTGCTGCCAAGACGGAAGAATCATCAGAAGAAACAGCAGCAGCCGAGTAACGCCTAATCTGCTCAAACTCCTGCCATTGGTGAATCATGGCAAATCCCATCAATGCATCTACTCAACTATTACCGAATCAGGGCGCGTCTACGCAACAAAGGAGCGATCGATGAAAGGCACAATTTACAGCACACCTCCACCCGTTTCAGGTTTAGAGCCAATTGCAGCCATTGCAGGCATAACCAGCGCAACCCCTCCGGCAGACGATCGGAGGGGTTTTTGTTCACTGATTCAACAGATCGTGAAGTGGCGCTAAACCTTATATAAAACTTCTATCGTCACCGCTGACAGGTGCAATCGACTTTGTAGGGTGAAGTGTACAACGTTGCAACCCTGACCATAAAAATGAAATACGCGATTGCTTTCATCGTTGCCTTCACTGTCCTTGTCCCCATCTGGAAAACTGTCACAACCGATCGGGGTGGGAGCGCTATAGAGGTTGCCGATCAGGTGGAGCAACAGTTGGATCAAGCGGACGGGCAAAAGCCGTGGGAAACCGCTGAATGCCAAGAGGCTGAACTGCGGCATCAAGAAGCGTTTAGCCTTGCAATGGAGAAACAAGAGGAGCTCATTGCTGCCACTGGGACGGTCTTTTCTCCTAGCAAGGCAATGTCTGAAGCCAATGAAGCGCTAGCTCAGGTAGGACAAATCTGCTATGGGGAAGCGCTGTAATTCTATCGATCATCTGGCAGAAGGGCGTTGCTGATTGAATGAGCAAAGAGGCGATCTAGGAATTAACTAGATCGCCTCTTTGCTAGCCTGTTTCTTATTGGGAGACTTCAATCTGCTCTAGCCGAACTACTAGGATGCTTATCTGTTACTAAATTTGGGGAGAAAGAGTTAGGGATTGAATTTAATGGTTCTTGTACCATCGTTCTAGTTCTTAAGGTTTCAAAATCATCAACGACTTCGTCAATGCTATAAACAGCTTTGTATTCAAGGGATGATTTAATCTTATGCGCCTCAGCAACACATGCTCGATAAAACCACACCCTCTTTTCGAATTGTTATCAATTGCCTTACTAGTACAGCACAAGTAAAGTATGCCAACCGACAAGCCAGCAGTCACAATTTATATTACTCCCGAAGTAAAAGCAGCGCTGGAAGACTACCGATCGCAGCACCGACTCCGATCGCTTTCGTCCACCGTTGAGGGCATCCTTAAGCAGTTCTTTTGTGTTGGGCAAGAGCAGGTTATCACCCGGTCGGACTTGGAGACGCTGTCAACTGAACTGGTAGAGCTGCAGTGACGAGTCACGCAGATCGAATCTGCTTCAACTATTGCGACTGCCACCACCGACTGCTGCTGGAAAGTCGCTAGCTGCTTTTTGCGCTGCCGATCGTCCACTAACTTTTCAATCTGGCTTAAATCCATTGGACGCAATTTAGAGGAAATAGAATTCCTTAATTTTATTGCAGCCTTCAGAAGGCGAGGCGTTTCAAACGTAGCGGCGATCGCCCATACAGTGCCAGTTCTAAACCGGAAGTGCGATCGTCCACCAGCAGCACATCATTGTGAAGGTGATAGCTTGAATGGTTGCTAGGCTTCTACGCCTACACCAAAATTCAGCCAACTGGCGGTTTACGATCACTTGTGAGGTGTGTACGCCAACACCGGCAGTTTCAATGAAGAGATCTACACTCTTAAGGAATTCTTAAAAAATACAGTTGATGGCTCTATCTGCTGACGATCAAACCCTCCTCGATTCCCTCAGTCCACAGTCCGTAATCGCCGCGTTCAAGTACAAGGGCTGGCGAACAATGCTTAAACACCAGTTGCCACCGAGGCTCCAGACAGAAGACGTTACAGCGTTAATCAGAAACGATCGTCAAGCGATTGTATGCACGGGCGATGCTTGGCAGACACAAAAACTAGAAACGGTCAAAGCGTTTGCTGTGGCAGAGGATATTTCCGTTTCTAAGGCAATCGACTATCTTGTTGGGTTTCAAGACACGATGCAAGGCGTTTGAAGTAGTAGAAAAAGCTGAACGGTTTCAGGTGTTGCCCCTGGCTTCAACGCAGTATCGCCTCCACCTCCATATTGCTGTGGAGGTGGAGGCACTATTTTCAGGGTCAGTCCTTAAATCTCTAGATGGCGATGTGACCCTGATCGACCTGCGACCAGCAACCACTTCGGAGTTTTTGCGATGGATTTTGTGACCGTGACGATCGCCGTCACCACCACATCGCTGCACCATTTTCAGGATCGCCCCTGAAAATCCTCGGCGCTTCAACTATGCTCTTAGCTCAAATCGATTGCGCCACGTCGCTGTATAGAAGTCATCACCTTCTGCCTGCTTTGGCTCACTGCATTGAAAGAAGAACTGAGTGCCTGCCGGAGCTGTAAATCTCACAGACGCCAGTCCTGCAACTGCACCAGGAACGCCGGCAACCAGCAAGGAAATGGGGGTTAGTCTGCCGCCCAGCAAAACTTTGATGGTGATGTTCAAAGTTCCATCTGCTTTGACCTCAATCTTGCTGAGATCTTGCACGTTTGCTGCAAAGGTATAGAAATCGGTATCAGCACTCATAGCTCAAAACCTAAATCGATGTTTTGGTACAAGCTAGCCGATGGTGGAGCGATCGTGTTGCGGCTCCACCGTTTACTGCGTCCAGTGCATCGATCGGGGCATCTAGTTCTATTGGTGGTTCCTGTTCTAGTTTTTTCCTAAAGTGCCCTGGATGAGGTAGGTTCAGTTGGGTCATGACCTAACTCAGTTAGGTAGCAGTGTTAGGCATTAAACCCTTGCTACAAAAGGTTTAGTTAGGAAGTTAGGCTTTATTTGCAATTCAAGACACTAAATACACAAAACAGATATACGGGAATTACCAAAGCGTATCGATCGATAGGGTACAGATAGGACACAAAAAAACCACCCTAAAGCCAGAGTGGTTGATACCTATAGAGCTGCTTCCACTAATTAATAGCGGTAAGGCAGACAAAAAAGGTTACTCTGATCCAAAAATCATCCCCTGTTAAGCAATACCAAGAATTGAATTAGAACGTCAACAAGGATATTGTTCCTATACTGCAATGTGAGGAACGACAAAGAGACAACGGAGAAACACTGCAATGGACAAGGCAGGTTCAAGCTTTTATGATGACGATCTGGTGTTTGCAACCTACATGCGCCATCGCCATCGCCCGGATACGCCAAATGAGACCCTGGAAAAGCCAGTCATTCTAGAGCTTGTTGCCCCAATTGCTAACAAATGCATTCTTGATCTGGGCTGTGGTGACGCTGCAATTGGGAAAGAATTCCTTCACAATGGAGCCGCAAGCTATACAGGTGTCGAAGGTTCGCAGAAGATGGTTGAAGCTGCCATCGAGATGCTTACTGGCACATCAGGTCAAGTTATTCTGCAAACGATTGAGGATTGGGTCTATCCAGCCATAGCCTTCGATCTGGTGTTGGCAAGACTGGCGCTCCATTATATTGCTGACCTTGCGCCAGTCTTCGTCAATGTCTTCCGAACCCTCGCTGCTGGAGGACAGTTTGTCTTCTCAGTTGAACATCCCGTAATTACGTCATGCAGTCGTGGTTGGACTGGCGACACACCCCGCCAAGATTGGATTGTCGATGACTACTTCTCGACCGGGGTCCGAGTTACCCACTGGCTGGGTGGCACCATGCAAAAATATCATCGCACCATTGAGGACTACTTTCATTTGCTTCAAACCACCGGATTTCGGATAGAAGCATTGCGTGAAGCAAAGCCACAGCGGAATCACTTTCTCGACGCGCAAACTTATGAGCGGCGTAAGCGAATTCCACTGTTTCTTATCTTTTCTGCACGCAAGCCAGTGTAACCTGAGCGCCTGCTGGCTTCCTAGCACAGCAGGGTTTGTCATAATGAAGCCCGACCTGCCTTGAAGCAGTGTAGGTATCACCTATTTCCCCTACGGATAAATCAAAATCTTTAACGTCTCCGGCGTGGGTGAAACCGCTTGCTCTACGGCAGCAGCCAGATCTTTGAGCGCATAGCGATCGCTGATCAGCGCATCTACATCAATCCGTTTGCCAAACACAATATCTGCCGCCAGCGATTGCACCTTAAACGAAGAGCTATAGCTGCCCATCAGATCGATCTCGCGGCGATACAAAATATTCGGGTTGATGGGAATCTCAACCTCATCTGGGAACTCCGCGAAGAAGAGAATTTTGCCGCCTTTGCGGGTGCAGTCGAGCGCCTGAAAGAAGGCTTTTTCGCTGGGAACTGCTAGCAGGCTGGTATCTACGCCCATGCCTCTAGTCATTGCCTGAACTTTTGCAGGTAGATCGGGATCGCGGGCATCGAAGGCGGCATCGGCTCCAACGCGCATCGCTCGCTCAATCCGGCTTGGGATTAAATCAGTGGCGATCGCCCTTGCCCCAAAATACTTGACCAGCATGATGAACATTAAGCCGATCGGACCTGCACCTGTGATCAACACGGTTTGTCCGGGAGCGATCTGGGCTTTTTTGACGGCTTTGAGGCAGCAGTTGGTTGGCTCCACAAAGCTGGCTTGCTCGAAGCTGATGTCGTCCGGAATGGGAATCAAACCGCCGTTGCGGACGATGTGACCGGGCACTTTCACGTATTCGGCAAAGCCACCGCCGCTCGGCGAAAAGCCCGCTGTGGTCGTGACGTTTTTGTAGACATCACACATGGAATAATTTTCGTTCAAGCAGTAGTCGCAGTGCATACAGGGGATGTGATGCATCACCACCACGCGCTGACCCACCTGCCAGGGTTGTACTTCAGAACCAACAGCAGCGATCGTTCCTGCAGTTTCATGCCCAAAGATGCGGGGCGGTTCATAGAGCGGGTAGCGAATTTTTTTGATATCAGACTGACACAACCCCACAACTTGCACCTGCACCAGCACCTCATCTGAGGCAAGCTCTGGAACGGGAATCTCTTCGTAGCTGAGTTGGTTAACGCCTCGAAAGACCTGTGCCTTCATAGTTCTCATCCTCTACCTGCACTAAACTCTACCATTCAGGCGAGCGCTTTCTCTACGGCTGCTTCTGCATGGATGCGGGCAGTTGGAAAGAGTGGTACGGGGCTGTGTTCCTCCTGAATCAGCAGCTCAATCTCTGTGCAGCCCAAGATAATTCCTTCTGCACCCGCCTCCACTAGTCGATTCATAATCTCGATATAGCTCTTCCGTGATGCCGGATCAATAATGCCTAAGCACAGCTCCTCATAAATCACCCGATGCACCTGCGATCGTTCGGCTGCCTCTGGAATCACCACGGTTAAGCCATATCTGTCCGTCAGCCGCCCTTTGTAGAAATCCTGATCCATGGTAAAGTGCGTTCCCAGCAAGCCGATCGTCTGTAGCCCTGCCGCCTGAATTCTTTCAGCCGTAGCGTCTGCGATGTGGAGGAGAGGAATTTGCAGATGGACTTGGAGATCGTCGGCGAGCTTATGCATGGTGTTGGTGCAAAGCACAACAAAATCTGCGCCTGCCCGTTCCAAGCTTTGTGCAGCCACAGTCAACAAATCGGCAGCTTCCTGCCAGCGACCCTGATGCTGCAGCACTTCGATCTCGGCAAAATCTACCGAGTACAGAATGCTTTTGGCAGAGTGGAGTCCGCCAAGCTTAGTTTTGGTTGTCTCGTTGAGAATGCGGTAGTACTCCAGCGAGGACTCCCAGCTCATCCCGCCAATCAGACCAATCGTTTTCACAAATGCTCCTGCCGTACGCCTTGCAATGGGCTAGGATTCGATCGCCTCACGCTCAACTCGTCATCCTTGATTCATCATATAGACAAAAGCCTGTAACAATTTCTAAACAATACCTCTGTTAAGCTTGGGCTGCGCGATCGACTGATTGACTGCTGTTTAGGAAAGGAAGCTGTGATGTTTCACGACTGGCTCACTAATCCGAATCTGTGTCCGTCCGATACGGCTGGCTCTTGGGCAGATCTCACAGGGTGGGTGACTCAGTGGATAGTAGAACCCTTTTTGGTGCTGCCGCTAGTCGTTGTCTTGTTTAACCTGCTAGGGTCGGTTCCTCGCCGCTATGGTCGCCGCTTCCTCAAGCTGGCGCTTTGTGTGTCAACGCTGATTTACCTGATTGCCCTGTTTCCGCCAACGGTTGCCTTTGCCGAAAAAGTGCTAATCAAACAGATTCCAAGAGATACGGGAACCTCAGCAGATGCAGTGGTGATTTTGGGGCGGGGTGATGCTCTCACCCCATCGCGGGTAGAGGTGGCAGCAAAGCTTTGGCAAGAGCATCGTGCTCCGTTAGTTTTTGCTAGCGGCATTTGGGATGCTCCCAAAATGATACAGAGGCTCCACGCTAAAGGTATTCCCGATCAAGCTCTCGATGGCGAAGGATGTTCTCGCACAACCTATGAGAATGCCAAATTTACGGCTGAAATCCTGAAGCCGCTCGGCATTAAGCGAATTTTGCTCGTGACTGACGCACCGCACATGCTGCGATCGAGACTGACGTTTCAAAAGTTTGGCTTTACGGTGATTCCGATCGCCAGCGCCAGCCAAGATTCACTCGACCGCAGCGACAGAGCCAAACTTGTGCTGCACGAGTATGCTGGGCTGGTGATGTATAGCCTGAAAGGGCGATTGACGGCACCCGCTCTACCGCAAATTAGCGTCTGGCTTGGTAGCCGTTAAGCGGATGGATGACGTCAATAACTTAAGCTGCTTGCCATATGTCAGAGATTTTCCCAGGCAGAAACTTGGCGACTTCTTGAATCCGTTCTTGCGATAATTCGTCCTTTGTTGCTGAGAAAACCGCTTTAATAATTGCTTCTGCGTCAGCTCCTGGTAGGTTGCCTTCTTGTCTCAAGCGTACTAAGAAGTTATCAGGGCTAATGTGCAAGTTTGGGCGAATATGGCTGAGAAAGCTGACTAACGGATTAGTATCTTCCCAAAGGTCTTCTACTTTGTCAGGCGCGTTTTCGTCTAGCTCGTCGGCAACGCGTTCGATCG
Organism: Phormidium tenue FACHB-886; assembly: GCF_014764505.1. Lineage (GTDB taxonomy): Bacteria > Cyanobacteriota > Cyanobacteriia > Elainellales > Elainellaceae > FACHB-886. The sequence continues at coordinate 78,673 of NZ_JACXWX010000022.1, read as the reverse complement.
CCTCATTGCTCATCACATCTCGCATTGTGCGATACACCACTTCTGTGGCGTTACGTGCTTCTTTTAGGTCTTTCAAGTTGCCCTGTGTTTTAACCTTTTCCAGGAAATCCTGATACCTTTCCATGTAAACCTCCATTAAATTGCGAATTCTTTTAGCGCTCAAGACTATTAAGTCTTAGTGCTTAAGCTAGTGCTCAGGTTGTATATAAAACAACCTTTAGCATCTTAGGATGGGTTCCTCGAATACACCTCGATCGAAAGGCAGAAACGCACAATTCTAAAGGCTGATTCAGCATTAGTTCTAAGGAGCGATAGCGACGAGCGCAGCCAGTTCTTCTAAATCTGTTAAATCAGTTGCTGCTACATGAGCTGAGATATAAAGCGATCTTTTAAACCACATCATTTTCCATTTCCTATTCTCAGCGTCAAACTGGAGAGGAGATACAGCGACAGTGCGATGAGTATTTCCAACTCACGCCTTTAGTTAATAAATTCTTCTTTAAGAAATATGCTTTTCCTGTGTGCGGCTTTACAGGCGAATTATACAAAATCTAATCTCCGGGCGCATAGGCAACCGCTCCCAATGGAAGATCATATTAGTAAATCTACTTGATTAGCATGAAGGCAAAATAGAGCTAATTGAGAGCAAGACAATGAAAACTTCAACGATCAATACTGCTCAGGTCCCTACAGTTGCCCCTGAGTATAATGGTGCCGATCGCAACGCTTGGATTTTCGGCTGGAACCCACAGCAAGAGCTCTGGAATGGTCGTTTGGCGATGCTTGGGTTTGTCGCTTACCTTCTCTGGGATATCGGTGGTTACAGCGTTCTTCGCAATGTGCTTCACCTGGTTCACTAAAAGTGAAATGGCGAATGACACAGCTATCTGCGTTTCTCTGAAGACGGTGAAAACAGCCGTTTAGTCCACACTAAGAATTCTCGAAAACCAAAATACCGCTATGCAATCATCACCATCTTCCTACTCAATTCGCTACGCTGCTCTGAGTTTGGGTCTTCTTTTTCTCATGCTTGGTTTAGCTGGGTTTGTGCCTGCTTTTGTTGCTCCTTCTGCAAACTTTACCTCTGAACCAGGCTTCGGCTACATATTTGGAGTATTTCCTACCAATTATTTTCATAACGCAATTGGCCTCGTAGTTGGTGTCTGGGGAATCGCTGCATTCACTAGCGTAACTGGAGCAATTGTGTTCAATCGCATCTTTGCTCTCCTTTATGGAGCAGGAGTTATTTTAGGGCTGTTGCCTTTTGCAAATACTCTGTTTGGGCTTGCACCACTTTTCGGAAATAATATCTGGCTCAACGCCATTACGGCTGCGATCGCCTTCTACTTTGGGTTTATCAAGTCAGCAGAGGTCGGAACGATCGGTTCATCTGGTGCTCAGCCCACGCTGTAACAGAAATATCTTTCTGCAGTAGAAAGGCTATTGCAGTAGAAAAGCTGTTCTAGCGCTGACCCTTGTCAATTGCTTATCTGTACTTCTCAACGGCATGGAAAAGTAGCCCTAATTGGGCTACTTTTTTATGTTCGCTAGCAGAACCTTCAAAAATGGGGTTATCCTCCTTTTAAGAAACAGGACTACTCTTTTGGTCCTGTCAGTTAGCCCAATAACAGAACGACAGCAGACAGAAAGCTGCTGGTGGAGATGCCAAGCTTGCCTACGCCACGGCTGCAGCTAGTGCATGTCTATACTCTCTGCTCCATTGCTAACCAACCACCCATCTTCCATGTAGATAATTCGATCGGCAATATCCAGAATGCGGTTGTCGTGCGTCACCATTAAAATGGTACAGTTTTGCTCTTTGGCAAGTTTTTGCATCAGTTCCACCACATCCCGACCAGATTTTTTATCAAGTGCAGCAGTGGGTTCGTCTGCCAGAATGATTTTGGGTTTGCTAATCAGAGCACGGGCAATCGCCACCCGTTGCTTTTGTCCGCCGGATAGCTGCTCCGGATAGTAATCAACTCGTTCACCCAAACCAACCGACTGCAGCATCTCGACGGCGATCGTATCCATATCCTGTTCTAGATAGCGATTGTGTAGCTCTAATGACATGCGTACATTCTGCTTAGCAGTCAAAAACGTTAGCAGGTTGTGCGCCTGAAAGATATATCCGATCTGGGTACGGAGCTGCGTCAGCTGCCTTTTGCTAGCACCTCGGATTTCTTGGTTTAAGATCTTGAGGCTGCCTTCCTGTGCCGATCGTAGCCCACCCATTAGCGTTAGCAGCGTTGTTTTACCAGAGCCAGAAGGCCCCGTCATGATGACGATTTCTCCCGCCTGAATCTCTAAATTGATGTCAAACAAAGCCTGCCTGCGGAGGTTGCCTTCGCCAAAGTAGTGGTTCAGGGCTTTAGCAGCGATCACAGGTGTTGCAATGGTGAGCTGGGGAGCATCTAGCGTGGTGTTTTGCAGCATGAGGAAATCACAAGAACAGAGTTAACATAAACAGCTTTAGAAAGCCGTCTTTAGAAAACATCGGCTGGATCTGCTGCCTGCAGCTTGCGCATGGCGATCGTTCCAGAAAGGCTACACATAATGATGGTCAACGCCAAGACATTGATTGCCCGCTGGGCGTTCATGGCGATCGGCAGCATCGTGGCTGCAAATGTGACCTGGTAAAGTCCAAGCGCCAGAAAAAAGCTGGGTATGAATCCGAGCACAGAAAGAATTAGCGCTTCTTGCAGCAGCATCTTTACTAAGTAACCGTTGCTGTATCCCATTGCTTTCAGCGTCGCAAACTCTGCCAGATGATCAGAAACATCTGAATAAAGAATCTGATAAACGATGACAATGCCCACAATGAAGCCCATCGTTACACCCATCTGGAAGATGAAGCCGATACCCGTTCCATTTGCCCAATATTGCTTTTCGACGTTGCTCAATTCCTCTAGCGTCAGGACGCGCACGTCGCTGGGCAGACCCTCGTTGAGTTTAGCTTTTACCTCTTGTAGATCGGCTTCCGGTGCAACCTGAATCAATCCCGCTGCTACCTCATCAGGATTTTCACCGTCGAATAGGTTAAGAAAAGTCGAGTCGCTGGTGATCACGTTTCCGTCTGCCGTGAATGACGATCCTAGAGCAAACACGCCACCCACTGTGACCGACTTATCGGCAAGCTGCGCTTCAACGGTGCCTCCTTGCTCTACGGCAGGTGCAATGTTGCCATACTCCGGTCGTCCTGCCTGATCAAACAGCACCCAATTGAGCTGCTTCAGGTTATTCAAGTTTTGCTGCACCTCTGGCAGATTTAATCCTGGACGTTCTGGATCAATTCCCCAAACCAGGATTGCTCTAGTTTTAAGCGTTTCAGGATTACGCCAGTTTCCAGTGCTGATATAGATTGGGCTCACAGACTCCACGCCTTCGTAGCCCGCTGCCTGATAGAGCCGATCGCGGGGAGTTGTCTTCACCGAAAATAGCGTTTCAAACTGAGGATTAGTTAGCACTAAGTCAGCATCAAGCATCTTGTAAGGCTTGACCGCAGAATCATACAGTGCCCCTTCAAAGCCCATCTGCATAAACATCAGGATGTCTGCAAAGGCAATACCGGACAGCGCTACGGTAAGACGGACTTTTTGCTTAGTTAACAGCAGCCAAGGAAGCGGAGTTTTTTTGAGAAGAGATTTGAGCATGAAGAGGAGTGGGAGATGAGCAATAAGAGAAAGGGAATGAGCAGGAAGTGTAGTTAGATCGGATGTTCGTTATATAAACTGCGCGATCGTCCTTGCAAAATCATTGCTGCCTGCGGAGTAGCGTTTGTAAAGCGGCTAAACCCAGGCTTCAGGAACGAGCAAGTCCATAGCGATGGCAGTGAGGGCTGTCCAGTCCAGCTTGGTTAGTGTCACCATAAACCGGACTTGTTCACGGATTAATTGAACCTCACAAGCCCAAACGATCCGCCACCCAAGCAGCACGAGTGCCGTCCAAGGGTAGGTTTTACGGAGGAAGCGGAACCAGAGCTTTTTGCAGAGCAACTTCATCTCGAACTCATCTGAAAGGTAGGGTTTCAGCTAAGGTTTCAGTGGAAAGGTGGGCAGCCACGGACGCATTGAGGAAAAAGCTGGAATTGTGCAGTGGGGCGATTGCATCCAGGAAAAAGGTTTGTGCTGGCAAGAGGAGAGATTGGGAGCAGCGCTATCAGACGGCAGCACGAGATGGCGAATGAAACAGAGAGGGGGAATTACAACTAGCCAGACCGCAATGCCGAACACGGTAAAGTGGTTCATGGAAACCTCCAATTCAAGTAAGCCACATTGGGTCAATCAACCGCCTGCAATTATTTCTCAACGGCGATCGCCGTTTGCACCTGCATATTCGTCAAGCCTGCAACTTCGCGGCTGCTCTCTGGGTTCAGACGGATTTTAACTTCAACGATACGCCGATCGAGGTTTTCGCCGGGTTCATTGCTGTAGACGTTCTGCTTATCGACCTGCAAGCCAATTTCGTAGACTTCGCCGCGCAGTTCGCCCGGAATCGCCTGTCCGGTCACCGTGGCAGTCTGCCCAGTTTTTACTCTGCCAATATCTGATTGATACACTTCCGCCACAACGGTCATTCGATCGGTTTGTGCCATTTCAGCAATGCCGTCGCTAGAGAGCTGCTCACCTGCGCGGCTATGGACTTTGAGAATCTGTCCGGCAATCGGCGCTCTGACATAGGCTTGTGCCAGCTCAGTTTCGGCTTTTTTAACAGCCGCAATCGCTTGCTCCACTTCGGCTTGAGCCGCTTGCACATCCACCGGCCGTACTTCTGCAATCTGATCAAGTGTGGCTTGGGCTTCGCGGATTTCTGCCTCGATCGTGTTTGCGGATTGTCCTTGCTGGACACGAACTTGGGCGAGCTGCGCTTCAGCCGTCTCTAAGGGTAGGCGTTTGCTGTCCAGGGTAGAAACAGAAATCGCGCCCTGCTGATATAGCTCCTCATAGCGCTGAAATTCGGCTTGAGCATTGCGAACTTCGGATTCCCAGCGCTCGATCTCGGCTTGCTGTGCCGCAATTTCACCGCTGCGCTCGGCTTGTAGGCGGGTAATGGCGGCTTGCTGTGCCGCAATTTCGCCTGATTTTGCTCCTGCCTGCACCTGCGCCAGTTTTGCCTGTGCTACGCCCACTTCTTCTTGCGCCTGCAGTAAGGCATCTTCTAGGCGCGATTTAGAATCCAAAACAGCAATCACCTGCCCCACCTGCACCCGATCGCCTTCTTTGACAAGCACCTGCGCAATTCGATCGCCATCTAGCTCTCTGGGTGCAGAAAGTTTAATTACCTCGCTTTCCGGCTGGAGCCGTCCGAGAGCAGAGACTCTGGGCGGCTTGGGCGCAGTGACTTGGGCAGGTGCGGGCGTAGGTTCTGCCTGCTCCATAGCCTCAGAGAGGGCATAGGTGGCAGCTCCACCCACCGCGATCGTGCTGGCGATAATTAGTCCAAGCGCCCAACGATTTTTGGGAAGAAAGAGTTGAGAAGTCATAGACGAGTAGAGGGAAATGAAGTGAATTGACAGTAAACGCTCAAGCAGGGTGATTTGCGAGATAGACAGTTAACATGTCGGTCAAAATTTGGGCTTGCCTTGGAAAATTGATGGAGTCGTCGTGATACATCTGGCTGAACATTAGCCCGTCAACATAGCTCATTACAAAGCGGATCAGCTCTCGATCGTGGATTCCCAAAAGAACTGCCAGCAGATTCTCTACATGTTCACAGATTCGTTCCAAAACATCGCTTTTGGTCTGTCCTTCCTGCAATCGCTGCTGGAAGTAATCTATACACAGCAGCGATTGCTTGAAGTGGTATTCCTGGTTTTGCTCTAGATACTCAAACGCGATCCGGACGCGATCGGGTAATGTATCAACTTGCTGGAGTTGGACGGTCACTTGTGAAATGTCTTGCTCGGCTTGTTCCTCCATTAGCTGTTCAAACAAAGCTTCTTTACTAGGGAAGTAGTGATAGAGCGTCCCCGTTGAAACACCTAACCCCTGAGCAATTTGGCGCATGGTGATCGTGGCATAGCCCTTCTCGGCAAACAGGTTAAAAGATTTGTGGAGCAACTCTTTTCGGTACAGGTCATGGTCAACGATCTTGGGCATGGCAGATAAAAAAGAATTAATATCAGACGTTCGTTATATAATCCTTGCTTCAATAGTACGGCAGGTAATTCCGGTCTAGAAGCCCTTTACTTGGAGAATTTATATCGAATGCTTGTTATAAATTAGCAAATTTGTTTCGAGCCTGCAACATCTTTCAATTGACACATCGCGATATATCAAATAGCCTATTATCTAAAGCGATATATCGCGATAGATTGAGAGCTAGCTAGGAGATATCAATGTTCAAACGATTTCATCCTGCTGCACCCGCTTGGGCTAGCACAGGGTTTGATGACTGGTCTAGAGGCGATCGATTCGCCAGCGAACGATTTGGCCGCGGCAGACCGCCGGGCAAGGGTGGTGGCGGCAGAGGCTGGGGAGATGAGCCTCGCACTCGCCGGGGCGACATCAAATTTATTTTGCTGGGGCTACTTGCTGAACGGCCTCGGCATGGCTACGAGCTGATCAAAGCGCTGGAAGCCCGTCATGGCGGATTTCGACGGCTCAGCCCCGGTTCAGTCTATCCCACCCTACAGCTCCTAGAAGAAGGTGGCTACCTGACCAGCGAACTAATTGACGGTAAGCGCGTCTACACCGTGACAGACAGCGGCACACAGCTACTCAACGATCGCGCCCAGCAGGCAGACAGCCCCACCGACAGCGGACTGATGGCACAGCCGCCGGAGCTGATCGAACTGCGGCATACTTTGACGGAGTTAAACGGTGCAGTGGCACAGGTGGCTCGTGGCGGCAATACAGAGCAGATCACACAGGCGCGTGAGATGTTGAATCAGACGAAGCGCGAGATTTATCGGCTCCTTGCAGGCGAATAGTGTTTTGTCAAAGAATTAGCCGCTATCGCCCGTAAAACACTTCCTCCCAGTCGGATAGTCCAAACTCCTGCTGAAACTCTGCAATTACCCAGGATAGGTCTTTGCCCTGCCGCTGGGCGATCCCCACAAGATAATCCCGAAACAGGTATTTATCCTGCAGGCTGGGTTCATCGCCAAAAATTGCGCCTCGGCTCCAGCTCGCTTCTGGCATTCGATCGAATTTTCGATAGACCAGATGGTTGGCAAAGCTAGGGGCGACGCCCTCTCGGAAGGATTTTTGGCGTTGCGCCCGAAAAAACTCGATCATCGGCAGATCTTTTTGATGCTGGCTCAAGATCTCGACTAGCTCATCTGTCCGCACCTGTACCTCGTTCTCCCAAGTGTGACCGCAGCCCGGACACTCCATCACAAACCCCCAGACCAGTCGATTGCAGCAGGGGCATTGCTTGGCAGGGGTGACGGGTTGCTCGCCCGATTCACGCTGGGTTGGCAGCCGATAGTCTTTGATGTCTTCCGGGAAGCCGAGCCGCTGTAGGTTGTTGGCTTGATCCAGAATGATGCCACAGGTTTTTCCCGTTTCGGGTGAAATTCTTAGCAAACGTCCAACCTGCTGGTAATGAAGCGCTCGGGACTTAGTGGGACGCAATAACAGCCCCACTTCTACGCTCGGTTCATCAAAACCAATGCTGATCACATTACAGGACGTGAGCACAAGCAGCTTGGCTGTACCAAGGCTGTTATAAAGCCGCTGTCGCTCTTTGATTGGCGTACTGCCGTCTACTACATCTGCTGCAACGCCCGACGCTCGAAAAGCTTCTGCTACATGTCGTGCATGTTCAACATCCACACAAAAGGCGATCGTTCGTTTTCCCGGTGTGAGGCGATGCCATTCCTCAACGATGCGCTGCACCAGTTCAGGGCGATCGCAAGCATTCTTTAAATCTCGTTCGTCATAATCTCCTGCAACGATTCGCACCTCCTGCAAATCAATTTGTGTATCTGCTGGCACGCCGTAGTACTGCATTGGCGCAAGGTAGCCCATCCGCTGTAATACAGACGGAATTGGAGAGGCCACGAACGTTTGCATGTGATCGCCTAGCTGTTCTCGCCCTAGCCGATAAGGAGTTGCGGTCATCGCCAGATGCACGGCTTTAGGATGAGTTTGGTAGATAATTTCTTGCCCAATCTGGCTAAAGACGGTGGTATGCCCTTCGTCGAAGAAAACGACGTTTGCTTTCCAGGTGCGCCACCACGATCGCTTCTCCATCGTTTGGATGCTGGCAATCTGGATGGGTGCGTCTGGGTCTTCTTGCCATCCTGCTTTGATGAAGCCGCAGCGCAGCCCAAACGCCTGCATCTTTTTGTAAGTTTGCCCGACCAGCACATCGAGATGAACTAAAAACATCAGCCGCAGTCCTCGTGCGGCAGTATCCGCGCAGATTTTGCCGCCAATCACCGTTTTGCCTGCTCCCGTTCCGGCAATGATGGCGACTCGGCGATATCCCTGCCCCAGTTTGGTGTAGAGGTCTTTAATAATTTGAGTCTGGTAGGGGCGCAGAGTGGGAGGCTGCAACGGCGCTCGTGGCTGTTCCAAGTGCGTCAAAATTTGCTCCTGCTACAGTACAAACGAATTATGAGGCACTAAATTCTACAGCATCTTGCCCTACAGTGAGCAAGATTCGATCGGGTGCAGCGGCGGATAATCTTCGCGTTTCTGCGAAGATCGTCTTTCTATCTGCTATGGCTAGCCTAACGCTGCAATGCTAACAATACTGCTAACAATATTGAGCGTTTTCAATTAATGCCTTGAACTGCTCTTTAACGTAGGAATTACTCAGGAGCGGAATGACAAGCTCAGGAATGAAAGAGATATTTTGATGTTTGCAAGCATGAACCAGCCGATGCACCATCACAACATCCATTTTCTTTGCCATCGCCCGTTCAGACTTGGGTAAATCAGTCATCCAGATCGGCTCATCATTCTGCTGTTGCTGGGTTATGAAACCTGCTTCACAAAGCATATACATCGCCGATCGCAAATCTCCGCGAGCCCGGTTATGCCCAAAACTGTCAATTAAATATTGAAACGCTTCGCTTCTGGTGAAGCCTTCTGGAAAACGCATCGTTAGTTTAGTGAGGCAATCCCAGAGAAAACAGGACTCAAACGATCGCCAACCGCTTTTGTGTAGAAAACGTTTATAAAGCTCGGTTGGAGGTTCTACTAAAGCAGGCTCCTGCTTGCAGCTATGCGATGAAACACTGCGTGTATCACCCCGTCGCAATGCTTTTGCGTGCCAGACTTGTTTAACCTGATACAGCGTAGCTATTTTAGAGGCACTCTGAAGGAACTTCATAAAGCCAGAAAATCCCAGGTTTTGCTCATCAAATGCTGAATTAATTTCAAGCATTTCATTCTTGAGAGTAGAAAGACTAGCGCCATCTGGAAATTTACAAAGGACACGCTCCAGTAACCCTAATGCATCTTCGTACAGGTGAGGTGTTTTCAAGGAAACAGACGCACTATCAGAAGAAAAGCCTTCGTCGATGTAAATGAATTGGCTGCAAGACTTTTTGACAGCTTCACTAAGAACAGATCGAGGTCCAACCCCCACTACAGATTTGTCCAACTCTCTCAAGCGTCTAAACAAAGGCGAAAAATCTGAATCTCCGGTCGCAAGAACAATCCACTCCAAATCAGGAATACGAGTCAGGTATTCCATCACATCAACCACAATTTGAATGTCGGCAGAGTTTTTGCCTTTCACCGGATGATAGACTTGCACAAACTCGAAACCGAGTAAGTTTAACTCTGGCTGACGCACACTCACTGCTGGATTGCTGAAATCCCCATAGGCTCGACGCACAACCACACGCCCTAGTTCGCTGGCATGTTCCAAAAGTGTTGCTCCCCCGTCCGCTTTCAGCCAGCCTGATAGATTTTCAACATCCAAAAAGATTGCGACTTTTTCTGCCATTTGGTTTTGCTGAACTGCTGCTAAATTAATTTTTCCCGTAGAACACCTGATTGACTCATTGCTCAGCGATCGCCCCCCTATCCCAAACAAATTGCTTTCACGCTCCCGGTTGAATAGGTGGCTGCATAGGTATGCCATCGGCAACGGTTCGCGCAAGTCTTGTAAGATTTGGAAGCAGTTCACTGTGCCTCAAAATGGACACCGCCAACGCTTCCAACTCTGCATCTGGAAACTTAGCCGCCAGCGACGCGATCGATCCGCTAGTCAAAGTCGATGCCTTGCTCGATCGCTTTGCTCACTTTGGCGTGGAGCTGGGCTTAGAGCGGATCAAGCGGCTGCTGGCAGCGTTGGGCAATCCGCAGCAGCAGGTGCCGATTTTGCATGTTGCAGGCAGCAATGGGAAAGGATCCGTTTGCGCCTATTTATCTTCCGTGTTAATTGAGGCGGGCTATCGGGTGGGGCGCTACACTTCACCGCACTTGGTGAGCTGGTGCGAGCGGATTACTTTAAATGGCGCAGAAATTTCCGCTACTCAGCTCTGTGAACTGCTGCAAGAAGTAATAGCGGCGATCGATCCCAGCCAGCCCTCCCCCACCCAGTTTGAAGTCTTTACGGCGGCAGCATGGCTCTACTTCGCGCGGCAGCAGGTGGATCTTGCCGTCATGGAGGTGGGGCTGGGCGGCAGATTAGACGCAACTAACGTCTGCGATCGTCCTTTAGTAAGCATCATCACGCCGCTGAGCCGCGAACATTGGCAGAAGCTCGGTCCTACGCTAGACAAGATTGCCTTTGAAAAAGCAGGAATTTTAAAGGCGGGCTGCCCTGCGGTGATTGCGCCTCAGCCCACCGAAGCAGAAGCAGTTTTGAGGCGGCGGCTGGTTGAGCTAACCTGTCCGGCGGTGTGGGTGCAGCCTGCTGTAGAGATTGGAAACGGCTGGGTGACATATCCTGCTTCTGACCCAACGCCGCAGGGTGAACTTCCTGCCGCAACGGCGATCTCTTACCCTTTGGCGCTGCTGGGCGAGCATCAGCTGACCAATTCGGCATTGGCGATCGCTACGTTCCGCATCCTCCAGTCTCAGGGCTGGCAAATCACCGATGCGCAGATCCGCGATGGCATGGCAAAAACGCAGTGGGCAGGGCGGCTGCAGTGGATGACGTGGCGCGATCGGCAAATCTTGATCGATGGGGCACACAATCCGGCGGGGGCGGCAGCGTTGCGATCGTTTGTCGATCGCAACGCTGCCGGGCAGCTGGTGCCGCCAATTCATTGGGTGATGGGCATGATCGCCAACAAAGATCATGCTGATGTGTTTCGAGCGCTGCTGCGTCCGGGTGACCTTCTCTATTTGGTACCTGTGCCAGAACATTTGCCCGTCAGCCTAGAAGAGCTAGCGGCACTGGCGCAGGCGGTATGCCCGGAGCTGAGCCATTGCCAGCTTTATGGAGACGTGATTGCGGGACTGGAAGCAGCGAATTCTGGAGAGGCGGCGATCGTCTTATGTGGCTCGCTCTATCTAATTGGGTATTTTTTCAAATTGACTGGCGATCTGGGTAGTCGATCAGGTACATAAACCTGGTAGATTATGCGCAGTATCTGTAATCAGTAAGATGGAACTCTGATGAAAGTCCCAACGAAAGTCCTAGTGATTGGTGGCGATGGTTATTGCGGATGGGCAACTGCCTTGTACCTCTCAAACAAAGGGTACGAAGTGGCAATTCTGGATAACCTAATCCGGCGGCATTGGGATTTAGAACTCTCTGTAGAGACGCTGACCCCGATCGCCCCGATCAAAGCCCGGATTCAGCGTTGGAAAGACTTGACGGGTAAAACGATTGAGTTGTTCATCGGCGATATCAACAACTACGAGTTTCTCAAAACTACCATGCTCCAGTTTGAGCCGGACAGCGTGGTGCATTTTGGCGAACAGCGCTCGGCTCCTTTCTCAATGATCGATCGGGAACATGCTGTGCTGACGCAGGTAAATAACGTCGTGGGGACGCTGAACCTGCTTTACGTCATGCATGAGCATTTCCCCGACTGCCACCTGGTGAAGCTGGGCACGATGGGCGAATATGGTACGCCCAACATTGACATTGAAGAAGGTTACATCACCATCGAGCACAACGGGCGCAAAGATACGCTGCCCTATCCCAAGCAGCCCGGTTCTTTCTACCACCTCAGCAAAGTCCACGACTCGCATAACATCCACTTCGCCTGCCGCATCTGGGGTCTGCGTGCCACTGACCTGAACCAAGGCGTGGTCTACGGCGTTTTGACCGATGAGACAGGCATGGATGAGCTGCTGATCAACCGACTAGACTACGACGGGGTTTTTGGCACGGCGCTCAATCGTTTCTGCATTCAGGCGGCGATCGGTCATCCACTAACGGTCTACGGCAAAGGCGGGCAAACGCGCGGCTTCTTGGATATCCGGGACACAGTGCGCTGCGTGGAGATTGCGATCGCCAACCCAGCCGAAGCAGGCGAGTTCCGCGTCTTCAACCAGTTCACTGAGCTGTTTAGCGTCGGCGATCTGGCAACGATGGTGCAAAAGGCAGGCGGTGCACTGGGCTTGAAAGTAGAAATCGACCATCTGGAAAACCCCAGAGTCGAAAAGGAAGAACACTACTTCAACGCCAAGAACACCAAGCTGCTGGATCTGGGACTGCAGCCCCACTACCTCTCTGATTCGCTGCTCGATTCGTTGCTCAACTTCAGCATTAAATACAAACAGCGAGTGGATGAGCAGCAAATCTTGCCGAAAGTGAAGTGGAAGTAAACCGATCGGTGTTCGCGCTTTGGTGCTGCTGAGATTTGCCGTTTTACCCGGTTTATTCTACAGGCTTCAGCGCCTACAAGCTGTTTCCGGAGTGGGCAGCGCTGACGGCTAGCAATCAGCGCTATATGCAGTTGGCAAACTCCCCGACCCCGACTGAGATCGAGCTACTGAGATCGAGCTAATATGCGGCTGAAGCAGTCGAAAACTGGCATCGGCTAAACTGCTTTGCAGAGGGCGTGGGAGTGCTGATGGGACTGATTCCGGCGGAGCGAGGCTTCATGGTCTTTGTACGCTGCCCAAATGCTCTTCTTAGACTCTTTTCTGGGGCTGATGCCCGCTGTTCCATATTTCTAGACGCTTCTATGCGAATTGCCCTCTTCACCGAAACCTTTCTGCCCAAAGTAGATGGGATTGTCACCCGTCTCAGCCACTCTGTTGATCATCTGCAGCGGTTAGGACATCAGGTGCTCGTGTTCTCCCCAGACGGCGGACTCACGGAATACAAAGGGGCAAAAATCCACGGCATTCCGGGCTTTCCGCTACCGCTGTATCCAGAGCTAAAACTGGCGTTACCGCGCCCTTCCATGCGGCAGGTGCTAGAAGACTTCCAGCCTGATTTGATTCATCTAGTTAACCCGGCAGTGCTGGGGCTAGGTGGGCTGTACTATGCCAAGTCGCTGAACGTGCCGCTAGTAGCGTCGTATCATACGCACCTGCCGAAGTATCTTGAACACTACGGCTTGGGGATGCTGGAAGGCGTTATGTGGGAGCTGCTGAAGGTGGTTCACAATCAGGCGCAGCTCAACCTCTGCACTTCGACCGCCATGCAGGATGCTTTAACTTCCCACGGCATTGAACGGGTGGTGGTGTGGCAGCGCGGCGTGGATACAGAGTTATTTCAGCCCGAATTAGTCAGCACTGCGATGCGATCGCGCTTGACCCAAGGCAATCCTGATTCGCCGCTGCTGCTCTATGTAGGGCGGCTGTCGGCAGAAAAGGAGATCGAGCGAATCAAGTCTGTATTAGAAGCGATTCCCAATGCCAGGCTGGCGCTAGTGGGCGACGGGCCTTATCGTGCCGAGCTAGAGAAGTATTTCGCTGATACCCCCACAAATTTCGTGGGCTATTTGACTGGAAAAGACCTCGCTGCTGCCTTTGCTTCATCCGATGCATTTGTCTTTCCGTCGCGGACTGAAACACTGGGCTTGGTGCTGCTCGAAGCGATGGCAGCAGGCTGTCCCGTGATTGCAGCTAACGCAGGCGGCATTCCTGATATTGTCACTGACGGGGTGAACGGCTATCTATTTGACCCGCAAGATGAGGGAGGGGCGATCGCCGCTACACAACGCCTCTTGGCAAATCAGCAGGAGCGGGAGATTTTGCGATCAAATGCCCGTCAAGAGGCGGAACGCTGGGGCTGGGCGGCAGCCACGCGGCAGCTTCAAGGGTTCTATGAGTCGGTGCTATCGGCACAGTCTTTGCCTTCGGCAGCATAGCGTGTTGCTGATTGCTTAAAGCTTTTGCAGGGCGGCTTAGAGTTTGGCTAGGCAATAAGGTAGGGTGAATTGCCTGTGCGACTGGATAAACCGCCCCTACGCAACCGATCGCTGCTTAAGGTAGATTAGCCCGTATTTAGTTGCCCGTATTGTTATGCCTTCTTGTGGGCGGCATCTCTTCTTTAACTTCTACGTCCTCGCCCTGAATTTGCTTGAAAAACTTCTTGGTGCTCGTAGGAATAGGTTCATCCAGATTCAGCTTGTCTTGCGGCGAACTGTTAGCCTCTTGTGCCTCTTCTACCTTCTCTCGAGCTAGCTTAGCGTTCTCCTCTCTGCGGGTTTCCCGCTGCTGAACGGGATAATCTTCTGCTTGGGGGGTAAGTCGGACAGCTTCTGCCTGCAATCCATAGCTAAACCCTAGCGTAGCGCTGACAAACAGCAGCAATCCAGCCAAAAAAGTCAGCAAAGTTTGGCGGAGCTGCAGCCGCCGTAATCCAGAAATGAATCGATTCATACAAAATCCTCTGTTCACTACGCTACCAGTGTTCAACTTTTATCAGAGCCGAACATCCCCCTGATGATATAGAGCACTACCCGAGCCCATAGATATAGACTGGCTTAGATTTAGATCTTGCAATCTCCTGCTGAATCTTGTTTACTGCAGGTTTGCTCGGGTGTTTACCAGGTAGCGAGATTGTAGATGCTGTTTATCTCCCGTAATGATGTAGACCCATTTAGATCCGCTGTGCTGCTTTTGAGCGGAACAGGTAGGCAGGGATTTGAGATCGGCTACTCCTACGACTCTTACTACTCCTACTACTCCTAAATGCGCACCAAATGCATATGGATTAGAACGTTAAACCTGAAACGGATTGAAGTTTGTTTCAGTGTCGTAGAAATCTTCTTTCTCCTGCTGCTTCAGCCAGCCCGTTACCCAATAGGTAACCGGGGTAAATAATACCTCAATACCGCACTTAAACACGTAGTTGGAAATAATTAGAGGCAGCAGCAGCGCGTCTGGAAATACACCCCAAAAAGCAATCAAGGTGAAAATTAGCGTATCCACAATTTGCCCAATCAACGTTGAGCCGATCGTCCGCATCCAGAGATGTCTGCCTTGTGTCTTGATCTTTAGCTTTGCTAGCGTAAAGGAGTTAGAAAACTCTCCAGCAAAGTAAGCAATCAAGCTTGCCAGCACAATTCTGGGTGTGAACCCAAGGATCTGCTCGTAGGCAGTTTGATAAGCCCAATCGGCTGCGGGCGGTAATGCTCCTACGGTGATCAGCGTCACTGACATCAAAATGGCTGAGGCAAAGCCCAACCAAATTACTTTTCGGGAGCGAGCATAGCCATACACTTCCGTCAAAATATCGCCAAAAATATAGCTAAGCGGAAACAGTAGCGTGCCACCATCAAAGGTCAGAAAGCCAACCTGGACAATCTTTGTAGAGGTGATGTTTGAAATCAGCAGCACTGCTACAAATAGCGCTGTGATCGTGTCTAGGTGTTTAAAGTTTTTATTCACGAGCAGAAATTCCCTTCAATACACAAACTTCATATTAAAACGATTCTGCATGAAAGCTGATAAGGGAGAGGGTTCGCCCGATCGTGCGAATCTGCTCCTTGAATTCATAACCCGTTAGAGGTATCCAACCTGGTTGACCTGCGCTTATGCTGGTCAGGAAGATCTCATGAGCAGATGAAGCGTGAAACAGGTTACCCAGTTTTACAAAAGCGTTTGCCAGAAGGCTTACCAATTTTTTAGGCGATGTCGTTGGCTGCTTCTTAGCCTACTGACGATCGCCCTAATCATAAGTGGCACATCGATCGCTTCAGCGCAGCTTGGTCTGCCGGCTGTCAGTCCAGTTCCTTCTGGTGAACGGTTGCCACCGGGGGTTGAGCGGATTGGCTCGATCGAAACAGCGCTAGTCGAGTTTGAAAATCAGCCTTTGTTTAGGGTGGCAGCTGCTGCCGTCGCTAACCGAGACGAACCCAAAGGCAAAGTGCTAGTGGAAGTGCGAGCCGAGCAGATTGAGGCAAATCTAGAACAGGTGATTGCTGAAGACCCCGCTTGGGATGCTGGTGATCGCCGCTCTTACAACACAGTTTTTGATCCTGCCACACTGCAGGTGGAGGTTGCCAAGCTAAACGGGCAAACCGTTCTGCTGGCAACGGATGCCTACCGCCCGCAGCCTGTCGATCTACTGACTGTGACAAACCTAGATGCCCGCTTTTATCGGCTGTCGATCGAAGAGCTAGCCGAGCGGTGGGAATCGAAAATTGAAAAAGCACTGAAGCAAGCACTGGAGCGTCGTTTGCCCTCAGTTGTAGCAAACCAGGCACAGCGGGCTGTGAAGATGGCAATTGCCGTTGGCTGCCTCAGCTTGTTCTTCTTCCTGCTGCAAAGGTTTGTGAAATACCGGAGTCGTCTTTTGCAGGAGGAACATACCACCTGGATCACAAAGCCGACGATCGACGATGCCAGTCCCAATAGCCCTTTTCGGCGGCTCCATTTTTTTGTGACGCTCCACAACCAGTTCACTCTGGAGCGGCGGCGGAGCTTAGTCAAGTTTTTGTCGTGGCTGCTGTTTTGGGTACAGGTGCTGATCTGGCTGGGCGGTCTGGTCTGGATTCTCTATCTGTTTCCAGAAACTGCAGGGCTAGCGCAGGCACTTTGGTCCAAACCGATCGCCTTAGTCTTGATCTGGTTTGGCATGGGCTTGTCCAATCGGCTGGGCGACCTACTGATTACTCGGTTTTCGCAGGCATGGCAGAACAGTGAGCTGTTCACCTTTGAGGATTCGCAGCGGCGCGACCTGCGAATTTCCACAATTATTCGGTCGCTGCGGGGCTTAAAAACGTTCACTGTGTATGTGATCGGCGTGGGCTGGGCGCTGAGCGTTTTGGGTGCGCCGACTAGCTCGGTGCTAACGTTGGGTGCTGTTGTGGCACTTGCCATTTCCCTGGCTTCCCAGAGCTTGATCAAAGACCTGGTTAATGGCTTTTTGATCTTGACTGAAGACCAGTTTGCGATCGGCGATATCATCGGCATTGGCACGGTGAGTGGCTTAGTTGAAAATATGAATCTGCGAATTACCCAAATTCGCGATACAGAAGGACGGCTGATCACAATTCCCAATAGCTTGATCTCTCAGGTAGAGAATCTGACCCGATCATGGTCGCGGGTTGATATGAAGGTGACGGTTGCCTACGAAACGGATATCCGAGTGGCGCTCTCGGTGATCAAACAGGTGACGGAGCAGTTCTACGAAGACCCAGAATGGCAAGTTGATCTGCTGGAGCCACCGCAGGTATTGGGTGTAGAAGACATGTCGCACGAAGGCATGGTGATTCGTATCTGGTTTGATACTCGTCCATTGCGGCAGTGGTTTGTGGCACGCGAGTTTCGCCTGCGTCTGCGGCTTGCCTTCGAAGAACACCAGATTGAGATTGGCATGCCGCAACAGATGCTTCGATACGAAAAGGCGATCGTCCCGAGTAATGCGATCGAAAATGATGCGATCGAAGATTCTTCGACTAACGGCAACCATGTTGATACTAAAAAGGCTACCGCTGACTCTGGTCAATCCAGGCGATCGAACAACCATCAAAATTAGTTCTCTGAATTGATAGAAGACGAAAGAGGGGGAGTGGGCTTTGCCCACTCCCCCTCTTTATCGCAATGCACTGGAGCCTTTGCTATGGTGCCATTGACTGCCCCGCCTACACTTATTGGATTTTCACCAATTGGATTAGAATTAAGCTTATCTCTATTCCGATTTCGCTTCACGTTATCGCTTCCGCTTTAACGGAGAACCTGCAGCTATGCACCCTCAGAACCTCTTTCAAACCCTCTTTCAAACAATGCTTATTAAACTTCGTCATCCCCTCAGCCGGAGTAGCGCCATTGCCCTGCTGTTGCTCACTACTGCCTGCGGTTCAGGCACTGAGGTTACCAGTACCAGTCCGGCTGCTAGCCCCGGTGCTTCCCCTGCTGCTGCCTCCGGTGACGCTGCCGGGGCGCTAAAGCTAGGCACTTTGCTGCCCATTACTGGCGATCTGGCGCAGTATGGCACAACTATGCAAGACAGCGCGGGCTTGCTGCTAGAAACGGTCAACGCTTGCCAAGGTGCGTTGGGTAAACCCGTAGATTTGATCTCAGAAGATGACCAAACAGAGCCAACTGCAGGCGCAGCCGCCATGACCAAGCTCACAGAAGTCGATCAAGTGGCAGGGGTCGTTGGCGCGGCAGGAAGTGCGGTTTCCAGTGCGGCGATCGACATCGCCGTGCGCAATCAGGTCGTGCAGATCTCGCCTTCCAGCACAGATCCTAGCTTTACCGATCGCGCTAAAAAGGGAGACTTCAAAGGCTTTTGGTTCCGCACTGCCCCACCCGATACTTTCCAGGGAGATGCTTTGGCACAGCTAGCCCAGCAGCAGGGCTTTAAGAAAGTCGCCATTCTGGCGATCAATAATGATTATGGCAATGGCTTAATTCAGTCGTTTACGCCTGCTTTCAAAGCGCTGGGCGGCACAGTCACCAACGAGTCCAGCCCTACTAAATATGCGCCCGATGCCACCACTTTTGACTCAGAGCTAACGGCAGCTTTCAGCGGGCAGCCTGATGCGGTGCTGCTGGTTGCCTATCCTGAAACGGGCAGCCTTGTCCTGAAAGCTGCCTTTGAGCAAGGCTTGTTGGGCAACACCAAGATCTTGCTGTCGGATGGAATGAAGATCGATAAGCTAGCGGAGCTGGTGGGGCAAGCAGATGGTAAGTTCATTGCTTCGGGGGTGATTGGCACCGCTCCGGGCGCAAGTGGTCCGGCGATCGACGGATTCCTACAAGCCTACAAAGCCAAATTCAACCGCGATCCAAACGTTTATGATGCCAACACCTACGATGCTGCTGCTGTGCTGGTGCTAGCTGCTGAAGCTGCCAAAGCCAACACCGGCACGGCTCTCAAAGACAAAGTGCGTGAAGTGGCTAACGGGCCCGGACAAGAAGTGTCTGATGTTTGCCAAGCGCTGGATTTGGTGCGCCAAGGCAAGGACATTAACTATCAAGGCGCCAGCGGCACGATCGACTTTAACGAGCAGGGTGACGTGGTGGGTGTATATGATGTCTGGACGATCGGCGATGATGGCAAACTGCAAGTTCAGTCACAGATTGAAGTCGGGGGTTAGTAAAGCACGCGTTCAACTAATTGAAGCCTGCGAGTTAGTATTACCTATCACATGTTTTGTAGGTCGGCTAACCGCAGGCTCTCTCTTCCGAGCTTCCACAACATAACCTATCGACAGACTGCGGACTTAGGAAAACTTCATTAGGATAAGGGCATGAAGTTTGAAATTCTTAAGGAATTTGAATCATGGCTACTCCTACCCCAACCGAAACTCGTTCTAGCACCAATCCGCCACCTGTTGCCCGTGAATATAACGGTGTCGATCGTAATAGCTTCCTCTTTGGCTGGAATCCCCAGGCTGAACTATGGAACGGTCGCCTAGCAATGATTGGCTTCCTAGCATATCTACTGTGGGATGCAGCTGGTTATAGTGTCGTTCGCGATGTCCTACATCTGCTACCTCGCTAATCGGTTTACTTACAATCTGAAAATTTATCTTTGAACAGAGTTAGCGGTTCCTATTTGCGTATAAAACGTTTCCCCATTAAGAAATGTTTTATATGCGAGTGAGAGCCGCTGCTGTTTAATGATGAAGCTGTCAGCTTACCTGTTAGCTCAGCCAAGGGCTACGCTGGATATATAGATCTACAGTGGATATACACTAGATATATAGATGGCGGATATATAAATATAGGTTTACAGATCACACTGCTACAGAGAAATGCACTAACTGCAGCAAAAAGCGCACCAAAGGGAAAAACGATGGACTATCAAGCGATCGCCCGGTCAGTTCTGCAAGCATTGCCCGCCTCCGAGCTTCAGCCCAGAAGCACCAAAAAGCTGAGTGATGATGAGTGCATTGCTCAAGTAGTGTGGATGCGAATACGACTAGAAACGATGCTGAATCAAGCATAAAATCAGCTTAATCCGCAACTTAGCCAAATTTGAGCTTTCTTGCTGCGTAGAGGCACATCTTAAACAGATTCAAGCCTTCCTTCACATGCTGAATGTTAGAGCTGCCATATTGCCTGGGCACATAGCGCACCGGAATATCTTTAATCTTTAGGTTAAGCTTGGCAGCACCAAACAGCAGATCGAAATCTCCAAAAGGATCGAAATCGCCAAAGTACGCTCGATTTGCCGCTAAGCGCCGATAGTGTTCACGGGACATTGCCTTGGTGCCGCAGAGTGAATCTTTGATGTGTGTATTCAGCAGATACGACAGCAGCCACGCAAAAAAGCGGTTTGCCATCCGGTTGAGCAACGGCATTTCAATTTTGCTGACCGGATAAACGAGCCGACAGCCGTTTGCCATTTCGCAATAGCCAGAGGCGATCGCCTCATAGAAATACACTAAATCTTCTGGACGGACGGTAAGATCGGAATCCAGAATGATGAATACATCGCCCGTTGCCATCTCGAAGCCTTGGCGCACTGCGTTGCCTTTGCCTTTGCCAGTCTGCTGAACGATCTTGATGTCGTAGCGATCGCCATACTTTGCCTGCACTCGTTTGATTTCGTCCCAGGTGCCATCGGTAGAATGCCCTTCGATAAAAATAATCTCGGTGTGGCTGCCCAATTGCGGCATCCGGAGGATGGCGTTTTCAATGTTTCCTGCCTCGTTGCGTGCCGGAACGATCACCGAGCAGGTCATTTTCTGCACGGCATCTTGCACCTTGGCATGTCCGGGCTGCGGGCGGGCAACCACATACTCATTTAAACAAAGCCGATTCAGCAGCGGCAGCGGAGCCAAAACCCGGTTACAGACCCAGGAAACGATCGGAAAAAACTTGGGAAACAGCAGCCGTTTGCCGTGATACACCACCTCAAAGCCTGCCAGATTCAGCAGATTTTCGACATCTTCAAAGCTGAGCCAATTTAGCTCAGGTAGTGGCATCCGCTGCCCAATCAGCGAAGCAAACTTGAGAATTGGCTCCCAAGCGGGATTGTGATAGGTGAGGATGATCTGTGTTTCTGGATCGCAGCATTTCTGAATCGTTTGAAATGCTTTCTGGACGTTTTGGATATAGCTGATAGTGTTTGCCAGCAGAATATAGTCAAATGTGCCTGTGGTGTGAACCGTCTCGGCATCTTCCAACCGAAACTCCAGATGGGGAAAATGTCTCCGCGATCTCTCCACGGCTAGCTCGCTAATATCTACGCCCAACCCCTCGGCAGGCCGCACAGCATTCAGTAGATCGCCCAACCCCGAGCCCAACTCCAGGACTCTTGCACCCGCCCGGACGTGAAACTGGTAGAGCTTCTCCAAATCCCGGTAGTAGTAGAGATTGCGGCTTCTCCACTTTTCAAGCTGGCTCATTTTGATGACCATGCGTTTTTTGGCAGGAACGCGAGAATCGGTAACAGACACGGCTTCGCTCCGAGAGATGGATGAGAAGAGGGGGCGCTCAAAAATCGAGGCAAATTTTCAAGACTCCGAAAGTTCAGAGGGCATCATATCATGTCCCTGTGCCTCCTAACTGGATTCTGCCCCTATGCAACTTCAGGTCGATCTATTCACAGTCAATAAGCGCGTTCCGCTGACAATCAGCCGTGGCACAACTGCCCAAACCACCAATGTGTGGGTGCGGGTGCAGCATGACGGCATTGAAGGCTGGGGAGAAGCCTCACCCTTTTCAGTGGATAACCAACCCCAAACGACGGAGCTGATCTTCGCCAAGTTCCAGCAGATCGCCCCTTTGCTCGCAGAGGTATCGCCGCTCGATCGCCAAAAAATCGAATGGCTGCTGCGCGATCTAGCGTTGCCCTCAGCCGTTTACACGGGGCTGGATTTAGCATTGCACGACTGGCTGGGCAAATCAGTCGGCTTACCGCTCTGGCAGCTATGGGGACTCGATCGATCTCAAATCGTGCCGACTTCTGTCACGATCGGCATCGGCACTCCGGCTGCAGCTCAGCAGCGGATGCAGCAGTGGCTAGAGCTGGGTAAGATTAAGGCGGTTAAAGTGAAGCTGGGCAATCCGGCAGGGGTTGAAGCCGATCGCGCCATGCTGCGGGCGGTGATGGAAGTTGCCCCTGCCCATGCCAAGTTCAGCGTTGATGCCAACGGCGGCTGGAGTGTGGAGGAGGGGATCGCTATGAGCCACTGGCTAGCTGACCAAGGCGTAACCTACATTGAGCAGCCTTTGCCGCGTGGGCGAGAGGTAGTGCTGCCCATCTTCTATCAGGAGTCACCATTGCCCATCTTCGTTGATGAAAGCTGTTTCAATAGCCAAGATATTCCCAAACTTGCCGATCGCGTCCACGGCATCAACATTAAGCTGATGAAATCCGGCGGCTTGACAGAAGCCCTGCGAATGGTGCATGCCGCACAGGCGCACGGACTACAAATTATGTTTGGCTGCTATTCGGACAGTGCTCTGTCGAATACAGCAGCGGCTCAGCTTGCTCCATTTGCTACCCACCTGGATTTGGATAGCCATTTGAATTTGCGAGACGATCCGTTTCAGGGGGCTAGCTTTGAGGCAGGCGTACTGATGCCAAACGAGCTGCCGGGGCTGGGCGTCGTGGCAGCTTCATAGAACCACGTTTTGCACCAATCTTGATTCCGATAGTTTTGGACTTTGAGCTACGCCAGAGTTGTAAATGCAAAACTCCGGTGGGCAAGACGCTCACCGGAGTGAAATCAGCCTGTCAATTTATCCCAACGTCTTCATTGCAGTCTCGATCGCTCCAATCACCTGATCGACTTCTGCCTCGCTGACAATCAATGGCGGCACAAAGCGGACGACTTTAGGACCTGCCGGAACCAGCAGCACTCCTGCCTCGATCGCCGCCTTCACAATATCGCTAGAAGTAAGGGTGTGGTCGGGGTTGAGGACTAAGCCGTTGATCAAGCCCCAGCCGCGCACTTCAGTGATGATGTGTGGGTAGTTTTGGGCGATCGCTTTCAGTCCCGCTCGCAGCTGTTCACCGCGTTCCTGCACATTTGCCAAAACATTCTCTTGCTCCAGCGTTTGGCAAACCGCAAGGGCAACACCTGTCGCAAACGGATTGCCGCCGAAAGTGCTGGCGTGGTCGCCTGGCTGAAAAATATCGCAGAAAGACTTGCACAGCATTGCGCCGATCGGGATACCGCCGCCGAGTCCCTTTGCAGAGGTGAAGATATCTGGCTCAATGCCAAGGTTCTCGTAGCCCCAGTAGTGCCCGGTGCGCCCCATGCCGACCTGCACTTCATCCAGAATCAGCAGGATACCTTTCTCGTCGCAAATCTCTCGAATTCGCTGGAAGTATGCCCGCTCACCCGGACGGACACCGCCTTCGCCTTGCAGCGCTTCCAGCATAATGGCAGCCACCTGCCGCTCAGTCTGGTCGAGCAGGGCGATCGCCTCTTCTAGCGCAGCGATGTCGTTGTAGGGAACATAGTGAAATCCCGGCATCAGGGGATCAAAGTTTTTCTGATACTTGGGCTGACCCGTAGCGGTGATCGTGGCGAGGGTGCGACCGTGGAAGCTGGCATGTGCCGTCAAGATCACGGGCTGTTCAATGCCTAGCTTAGTGTGGGCATATTTGCGCGCCAGTTTAATGGCGCCTTCGTTGGCTTCTGCGCCAGAGTTGCAGAAAAAGACGCGATCGGCACAAGAGTGATTTACCAGCCACTTTGCTAGCTCGCCTTGCTCTTGGGTGTAGTACAGGTTAGAGACGTGGTGTAGCTTTTGAATTTGCTGAGTGACTGCCTCTACCATCGCAGGATGGGCATGTCCCAGAGTACAGGTGGCAATGCCCGCCACAAAATCTAGGTAGCTGCGTCCGGCTGTATCCCAAACGCGACATCCCTCGCCGCGCGCTAGCGTCATGTCATAGCGCCCGTAGGTAGCCATCACGTACTGGTTAAATTCGGCATCGTCGTATTCCGACAGCACGGACGGGGCAAGTAGAGTTTCTGGGCTCACTGATGGTTCTCCTTGTGGGTTTAAAGCAAATAACGAAAAGCAGCAGATCACAGCATTGTCAGTAGGGCAATGCTAAACCGAGTGTCTCGAGTAGTCAAAATTTTGATAAAGCAACTTGCTACGGGGTCAGCCATCCCCACTGGCGACAGTTCGATCGCTCATCCATCTACTATCCACTATAGAAAAATAGCCTCTATCTGGACGCCTTTTTGACCGCTGAAATGTCAAGATTTGATGGTTTGTTGTAGCCAGTTCAGCACAGCAGCAGGCAGCTCAACGCGACAGCGAGCAATAGGATCGATTGCCACATGCGCCGTCAGTGCTTGGCTGGAGCGAGCTTGGCTGGGGCGCGAGTTTGGCTGTTCAATTTCGTAGCGAATCTCAAATTTGCTGCTATCGAGCTGCACCGGGGCAACCGAGATTTCGTATTCCTCACCGCAAAACATGGGCGATCGCAAATCCACGCTGGCATGCACAATCGGGATGGCGATCGGAGATTTCCCAAAAAAAGCTTTTAGATCAATGCCGACCGCTGCCAATGAAGCTTCGTACGCTTCGTGACACATCGACAGCACATTAGCAAAATAAACCACACCCGCAGCATCCGTGTCTTGAAAACGGACTGTGCGGCAATAGACGAAAGGCATCGTTTTAGTTCCGCTTAGTTCCGCAGTATCAGTGCTGCATGCTAGAAGCCAGGCTGACGCTCATCCTTCATCCCGCCTTCTCGCCTTCCACTTCTGCCTGAAGCTGCTCCAACTCCTCTGGGGTGAGTTCTTCCAGACGCTTTTGCAACACGGCATCTTCGTAGTCTTTGAGCTGCTGGTTCAGCGTCATATTGTGGGTGACGGCTCTAAATAAATAGGTGCAGAGCCAGCCAATTAGCCCGCCCGTCAGGACAACCTGACTCCAAATTCCGGCATCAACACTATTTAAGCCTGCCAGATGAAGCACCAGGTAGATCACGCCACCCGCTACAAAAATACCGATGCCAATGCCAATTACATCGATCCGCCGCATATTGCTAGCCCAACCTATAGATCGAGAACACTCTCTATAGATCCCATTATCCCATTTGGCGAGGCTGAGGACGGAAGTTGAGGAAAGGAGCCAGCACGAGCATCCCTGGGAAAAGCAGAAAAACCGCGAAATACATCAGCAGCCGCTCGATCGACCGAGCCGTATACCAGCGCTGTCTCAGGTAGAGATACAGCAGGGCAGGCAGCACCAACAGGTAAGCGCCACCCAGCGCTACATACAGCCCCAGCGTAATAATCCAGTCTTGTTCCAGTTGCATAAGGATTTGGCAGCCGCAGTCAACAGTAATCAGCTTAAACTCTTAACATCTTACCGTCTTGCGGCAGCGCCGGCCAGGCAATAAGGATTATCATTTGTTGGGGCAATCGTTCAGAAAACCCAATCGTTCTTCTGCTTTAATCAAATCCTGTAAAACATAGTCCTAATTGGAAATGGCTATCTTTGGAGAGCCACGCTCCGCATAACTCTCTGTGCAAAGGGTTCAATGTAAAGCGATCGCAACAGAATTCTGCTTTTGGGTCACCTTTGCCACAAATTTGCCCCCCTTCTGTTAAGAGACGTGCAGAGAATTTCTAGGTTTTCTATTGATTGTTCACAATAGCTAAATAGCCTAGCGGCGAGACTCTAGCCCCTACGGAGGGAAAGCCAATGCTGACGCAGACTCCAATGCCCTCGGATTCATTCGACGCGCTCCCCCTGCACGATCGCGTCCAGATTGCCTTGGCGGTTGCCGACCAGCCTGCACTGCGATCGCTGCTGACAGACTGTGTACCGCCTATTGCGTCGCCGCACCGGATTGGCAATATTAGCGCCAAGGTTGGCATTCCGCTAGAGTCGCGCAAGGCGATCGACGGCTTGATCCAGTTTGAGTTGTTCCACTGCGTCCTAGCAGACTCGGCCGCCGAGCTAGAGCAAAGCATCTCGGAATATACCCGCCGCAGCCATGAACGATTGGCACTGCTAGAGCTGACCCGCTGCGAAGCCGAAACTCGTACCTTGGGGCAGGTGAGTGGCTTATCGCAGGCGATCGCGCTGCTGACTGAAGTGGGCTTTTCGCATCAGCAGATCGACGAAATCCTCAACCTGCCGCAAGACACGTGGCACAAATCCTGGTGGTTCACGGTCGATGCAGCAGGCAGCTTTACCGTACCGTTTTTGCGGCTGATGCGGGCGCGCCGTTATGCCAATGGCACCTACACACTGCACTACAAAGACCTGTTTGCCGAAGAAAAACCGGCTTGCTTCAAGAGCCAAACCGAACAAGTGTTGGTTGAAATTAGCCCTGCACCGCATAGCTTTCGTAAAACGATCGAAAAAATCAACTACGCGCGGCAGCAGATTGGGGTTCACAAAGCGCTGCTAATCTGCGATCGCCTGCCTGATCTGGAAGCCAGAGGCTATATTAGTCAGGGTATTAGCCTTTACACTGCTGCAGAAATCATGCTGCCTGCTCACGCTAACTGTGCCTATTGCATGACAAAAGCCTGCCCAATGAACGGCAGAGCAGATTCACCCGTGGTGGCTTGTCAGCAATTCTGCTTAGACTGCGGAGTTTAGGATTGTAGGAGTTTAGGATCGCAGGAGTTTAGGATCGCAGATTCGCTCTGTTAGTGCCGTCACATTAAACCGAGCTGTGACATTAAACCGACATCAATTCTCTTTTGGGTGAGCTAGACAGTGCCCACCCAACTGAGCTAGGGCTAACGCAAATAAGCAGGTGCAAGATATGGCACTACGTGCCTAAATCAAAACTATTTTTATGTAAAACCCCCGCGAAGCGGGGGTTTTACATAAAAATAATGTCTTAACGTGAGCGCGTAGCGCTATATCAGGTAATTAATTGGCAGTGCCTTCGTGGGTTTCGCAACAGATCGATGGTTGGCACCCTACCGGAAAATTTATAGAGTTGGCAATAAAGCAGAGATGATGCGCGGCTTCATGGAGTTGGGTTGCCTGGTCTAAATTGCTGCCTGCTTTCAGGGTCACAGCAGGCTTGAGGATGACTTCTGTAAACCGCCCACCCCCATCGTCAGTTTCAGACATAATACCAAGCGGGCGATCGACATAATCAATCACCACAATGCCAGCCTCAGCGCATAGGTGAAGATACCAAAGCATATGGCAGCTAGACAAAGAAGCAACCAATAGCTCCTCCGGGTTGTAGCGAGTTTTGTCTCCCCGGAAGGCTGGATCAGACGAAGCTGGAATGGTTGGTTTATGGGCAGCACTAATCTCATGCGATCGCTCATATTGCCTGTAGCCAGAGGTTCCTTGCCCTGTGTTTCCAGTCCATTTCACATCAATCTGGTAGTGATGCAATTTGTTTGCCATCCCGTTTACCTGCCTTGCGATCGTTAATTGAGAGCATGGAGATTATTTGGGTAAATCAGGACAGACAAACTCTTCTTCAACTGCTGTTAGCGTCAAGTCTTGTTTTTCATTACTGCCGACCAAGTTCTGCTGCAGCCGCAGCGTGGTATTGCTCAGCTCAGCGATCGTCGCTGTAAAGGCTAACTGCCCATCTTCAACCACGCGCAAGACGTCGGGCGCGTCTTTCTCAACCGTCCAAGTGGCAATTCGGTAAGTTTCAACACAAGAGGTTTCCAACAGCGTTCCATTGGGCAAGAAAATATAAATGCTGCCGGAGGCAGGTTGCGAAGGTGCATCTGTGACTCGCCAGATGTGGCTGAATAGCGGCGTCAGATCGGCATTAGCTGTTGTTTCAGCCGTTATCCTCGCAGTTGGCGACTGTGTTAATGACTGTGAAGTTGCATTAGAGCTTGCTGGATTAGAAGATTGCGAGCAAGCAATTAGACCGGCCAACATCAGACTGAAGGCAGGCAACCACAGATAGCCTTTAATCATACTTGCTCCTTAATGAGTTCCTAGAATCCCTAATTCCCGTAGTCTATGTAGACTACCAGCTCTGCCGTAGCAACCGCCAGACTAGATAGGACTGATAAGGCTGATAGGACAAGGACCTGCGTATGACCATGCCGATATAGAAGCACAATAGCAACAGCACAATTTGCCGGTTCTTCCAACCGTAATCGGGTGGAAAACCGCCGCAGCTAAACCGCTCCTCAAGCTATGCTGAAGAATGTAAGCCTAAAAATTAGATTACTCAGATTACATCGAGCTATTGAATAAGGCTAGTTAAAGATAATTGTGGATCGTGGCTTGAGCTGGGTGTCAGTGGTTCAATAAAAGTAGAAGCGGTATTGGAAATTTATGACTCCTGTGTTGCGAAAACCTATATTAATGGGTGGGCTGGGCTTAACTGCTGGAACGTTACTGCTGGGCAGCCTTGACTTCAGCCCCTTCCATTTTCACTTCGGCGGTATCATCATGTGGGGCGCACTTGCCCTTAGCTCTGGTTTGTGGTGGCTGAAGCAGCAAAGCAAGCCTGCCCTGAAGCCACTGATGCCCTTTACGCCAGTCGATCGCACGGCTGCTGAAACAGCTCTTGCAGAGGTCGAAGCTCGGATTGGCAAGCTGGCAATTGAGCTAAACCCAGAACAACCTGCCGAAACAGCCGCGCCCGTAGTGCAACTACGCCAGCAGCTTGCACAATTGACTCAAGGGCTGGAGCGCAGAACTGCCAGACTGGCAATTACGGGTGGACGATCGGTTGGTAAAACGGCACTGACGCGGCTTTTGCAAGGTGAATCTGCCTTAGCAATGGGTAAGTCTGCCGCTGCTGAACCCGCTGAATCTGCCGCCGCTGGTGCCCTAGATGCAGAAGTGGAAAATGCCGATCTGGTTTTGTTCTTGACGGCGGGCGACCTAACTGATTCCGAGTTTCAAACCGTGAAGCAGCTAATCGCCAAAAACCATCGAATTCTGCTGCTGTTCAATAAGCAAGACCAATATCTCCCAGACGATCGCCCTGTGGTTTTGCAGCGATTGCGCGATCGGATGCAAGGACTGCTCGCCCCTGAAGATGTGCTGCCTGTGATGACGCAGCCCGCCTCGATCAAAGTGCGGCAGCATCAAGCCGATGGCACCATTGCAGAGCGGTTGGAACAGCCACAGCCCGATATTGCCGGGCTGCAGCAGCGAGCCCAGCAAATTTTGACAAACGAAGCTCAGCAGTTGATCTTTGCTACCGTGAAGCGGCAAGCTCAAGCGCTTACAGTGGTTGTGCAAACTGAGCTTAACCAAGTGCGTCGGCAGCGAGCATTGCCTGTCATTGAGCAATACCAATGGATTGCCGCCGGTGCTGCTTTTGCCAACCCCGTGCCGAGCTTAGACCTGTTAGCAACTGCCACAATCAACGCTCAGCTTGTGGTAGATTTGGGCGCGATTTACCAGCAGCAGTTCTCAGTAGAGCAAGCCAAAACCGTCATCGGCAACTTGGCAAGCCAAATGGTGAAGCTGGGATTAGTTGAAATGGCAAGTCAGGCGATCGCTCCCCTGCTCAAGAGTCATGCGCTCACTTATATGGCAGGCGGAACGCTGCAGGGAATCAGCGCGGCTTACCTGACTCGTCTAGCTGGATTGAGTCTCGTTGAATACTTTGAAGAACAAAGCCTCAACCCTGCGCAGGCAAGTAGCTTTAAGCTCGATCGTTTGGTGCAGAAACTCAAAGCAGTCTTCCAGGAAAACCAACGATCGGCATTTTTGCAGTCGTTGGTGCAGCAAGGGGTTAGCCGCTTAGTGCCGCAAGCTGCCAATACCGCAACAACCTAAAACCTCAATAAGCAAAAGCGCCGCCCTTCGGGCGGCGCTTTTGCTTTCTAGCAACGCTGTAACAGTTGCTACGGAGCGGTTTGCAGATCGGGCTGGAGAATTACTGGCGTTCCGCCTTGTCCTCCTCCCATCACCACCACCTTAGAATTTTGCGACTGCGCCAGTTTCTCGGTGGCTTCGATCGCCCTGAGCTGCAGCACAGCAGGCGTTAGCCCTTGTGACACGATCTTTTGCGAGTCGGCAATGCCCTGTGCTTCGATCCGCTTGCGCTCGGCTTCTTGCCGCTCTTGCTCCAGCGTAAATTTCATCTGCTGGGTTGCCTGTTCTGCTTTCAGCTTTTCCTGGATAGCAGCTTGCAGCGTATCAGGTAATTTGATCTCGCGCAGCAGCACTGCTTCCACGCGAAAGCCAAGCGGCTCGATTTGTTCGGTGAGGCGCTGCTGCAGGCGGCTAGTCACCTCTGCTCGCTTGGTAGAGTAGATCGCTTCAACAGGATAGCTTGCCGTCACTTCTCGGACTGTTGCCCGGAAGCGGGAGGTCAAAATATCTGTTGAATCTGTGCCAATCTTTTGGTAAACCAGCGCGGCTTTTTCTGGCGCGATTTGATACTGCAAACTTACGTCTACATCAAACGCTAATCCCTCTTTAGAAGTTGCCTCAATCGTTTCCTTCACATCTTGCAGGCGAGTCGAAAACGTCACAACCTCTGAAAAGGGATTAACGAGATTAAACCCGGATGAAAGCGTTTGAGGGGCAACCTGACCTTCCAAATCTTCAACACCGACCTCGCCCGTGGGAATTACCACCACCACTTTGAAGAAGGCAATCAGGAGGGCGATCGATCCAATCAAGCCTGCGATCATTCGGATGGCGATTTGTGCTTTGGCTAGCTTCAATCTGCTAGAGCCGATGAGAACAAGCACCGAAACTAAACTGGTCAACAATGAACTCAAAAACAACACGGCTCACCTCCGGCAACTGTAGAAACCGATCACGTCTATCTACAAAGTTCCCAGCTTAAATTTTGGAAAGCACGTTAACCCTGCTAAATCTGTAGGCGCTAAATCTATAGGCTAGGAGCTATAGCAACCGTGACAGCGGTTAAGACAGGGATCTTTCTGTAGAATGCGGACTCGCCTACAAAAATCTTCTAAGGGTAATGGCGCCCGCTATAACTCCTATGGCAGTGAGAATGGCTTCTCAACCAATCCCTTCAGGAGTGATGGATGCTAACAAATTTACTCAATATCGTTTTGGTAGCACTAGGTAAACCTCTGAGTCTGCTGGCTTCTGTAGATCCAGCTCTGCGGGCACCGATTGAGATCGCCTTGGGTGCAATTCCGGGAGCGCTCAGCCGCTATTATTTAACGTTGCTTTTTGCTCGATGGTTTGGTGCAAATTTCCCTTACGGAACCTTCTTCATCAATCTGACTGGGGCACTGGTCATGGGTTTCTTTACCACCCTGATGCTGGAGCGAACCTTAACACCCGATCTGCGCTTGCTCCTTGCAGTGGGTTTTTTGGGGTCTTATACAACTTTCTCGACCTACGCTTTGGATACTAGCGTTCTCTTGCAGAACAGCTCTTATCGCTTGGGCTTGCTGTATTGGGCTGGCAGTGCGGTGCTGGGTGTCGTCAGCCTGGAGCTTGGCAGTTTTCTAGCCAGGAAGTTGTCATGAGTATGGGAAATTAACGGCTATTGAGGGTTAGAAGGGGGCATTGCTTAACAGGGGGATGATTTTTAAGTGAGAAGGGCGCGGAGCGCCCTTCTCACTTAAACTCACTTAAAAATCATCCCAGAAATCAGCAACACCGCAGACAGCAGGCTTCGTCTACCGCGACCAGTCGAAGCCGTAAGCTTGCGCTCTAAGCGATCGCGGCTGGCTCGGCAACATCCTGACAGTAGGCGGCATAAATACCGTCCATGAACTGCCAGAGCGCCGCTGCTGCCGCTTGCGCCACCTGCTGCACTTCTGCCTGTTGTTCTGGGGTAATGGCGTAGGTTTCGATCAGCTTGGCAGATGATTCTGTGTGGTATACGTCTGCTACTTCATGCACCGAGAAAAACTCGTAGTCTTCTGGGTTGTCCATGCCATAGAAGCGCTTTAGCCCGTCGATCTTGACGCGTGCCACTTCGGGAATTTGGGACTCGTAGACAAACAGTGCCGCCAGTCCGGCGTAGAAGGGCGATCGAAGGCACAAATCACGGAAGGTGGCGATCAAGTTGGCAGTCGTGTCGAGCTGTGCCGTAGACTCTAGCTCAGCATCCGTTACGCCCAGTGCTTGCGCAAAGTTGCGCCAGAGGGCGGGATGATTTTTTTCACCCTGCTCCTCACCCACCAAATTTTCTAGAATTTCTTGGCGGACGGGCAGATATGGTGTGTTGTAGTGAACCGCACTGATGTAGGTGGGGAACGCCAACACATGATGAAAATACTGCTTGGCATACTGGCTCAGATGATCGCGGCTGAGTTTGCCTTCTGTCCACGCCACATAGAAGGGATGGGTCAGCAGATGCTTCTCAGAGACGATAGCAGATAGGGTTTCGCGTAGCGTCATTACATACTCCCAATCAAATGATTTAGCTCTGATGGCGCATCATATCGCCAGAGAGCCATTGAATTATACTGTCAGAAAAGCGAAATCTAGCCAAGGTTGTGTCTTGCGCAAAATTGCCGCTGTGGTAATTTGGGTAATTTGATTCCCATTCACACCGCAACCGACACAGCAATCTATGTCAGCCCAATTCACCGTCCGCCCAGCCCAGCCCGAGGATGTTCCCACCCTGTTTCACCTGATCAAAGCCTTAGCAGAGTACGAAAAGCTGGCGCATCAGGTTACAGGCAACGTCGAACTCCTACATTCGCATCTGTTTGGAGACCAGCCCTGCATTGAAGCGATCGTGGCAGACTGCGAAGGACAGCCTGTGGGGTTTGCCCTCTTTTTCACCAACTATTCCACCTTCCTGACTAAGCCCGGAATTTATCTAGAGGATTTATTTGTCCTGCCAGAATACCGGGGAACTGGCATTGGCAAGGCACTGCTGGCTCATTTGGCGAAGCTGGTTCAGTCTCGGGGATATGGGCGGCTAGAGTGGAGCGTCTTAGATTGGAACGAGCCTGCCATCGGCTTTTATCAGCGGCTTGGGGCAACGGTGCTGCCCGACTGGCGCATCTGCCGGGTTGTGGGAGAGGCGATCGAGCAGCTTGCTGCAAGCTAATTTCAGGGGAAAAGTTGAACAACTCCGGTGGTATTGGCGCTGCCATATCCTTGAGCGATGGCACTATCATCTCAAATGCGATCGTCCTGCAGCAGTGTGCGATCGCTGGAATGGGGCTAGCACTGCTTCCACACTGGCTCATTCACGACGATCTGCAGGCTGGCAGGCTCGTCAAGGTGCTTCCCCATTACAACGTGACTGCAACAGATTTCAGCACTGCCGCTTGGATCGTCTATCCCTCCCGTATCTATGTTTCTCTCAAAGTGCGGGTGTTCATTGACTTCCTCAAGCAGCATTCTTCAGGCTAGGTTATCCTCAACCCGTCTCGCTTTTGGCAGGCTTTAATCAAACGGCAAGCGGCGGGGCTGTGAGGTTGCTTGTACCTGTGGCGCGTGATGCTCATGCCAGTGTTGAGCAATATCCACCCGTCGGCAGCACCAGACGCGATCGTGCCCCTGCACGTAATCCAGAAAGCGGGCGAGGGCGGCGGTGCGTCCTGGCCTGCCTGCTAAGCGGCAATGCAAGCCCACGCTCATCATCTTGGGTGCAGTTTCGCCTTCGGCATAGAGGACATCAAAGGCATCGCGCAAGTAGGCAAAGAACTGATCGCCGGAATTGAAGCCTTGGGCGGTGGCAAAGCGCATGTCGTTGTTGTCGAGCGTGTAGGGAATCACCAGATGCGGCTTGCCATACTCATAGTTCCAGTAGGGCAGATCGTCGGCATAGCTGTCGGCATCATAAAGGAAGCCGCCCTCTTCTACGACCAGCTTGCGCGTGTGGATGCTGTTGCGCCCCGTATACCAGCCCAAGGGACGGTTGCCCGTCGCTTGCGTGTGGATGGCGATCGCCTTTTGCAGATGCTCCCGCTCTAGATCCTCGTTGAAATATTTGTAGTCGATCCAGCGATAGCCGTGGCTGGCGATCTCCCAGTCGGCTTCCAGCATTGCCGCCACCGCTTCCGGGTTGCGCTCTAGCGCCATCGCCACTCCATAAACCGTTAGGGGAATCTGGCGCTGCGTAAATAGCCGATGCAACCGCCAAAAGCCGGCTCGGCTGCCGTATTCATACATCGACTCGATGTTCATATGCCGCATTCCTTGCAGCGGCTCTGCGCCAATCACCTCTGAGAGAAACGCCTCCGCCGCCTGATCGCCATGCAGCACGGAGCTTTCGCCGCCTTCTTCATAGTTGATCACAAACTGCACGGCAATGCGCGCTTGGTTTTGCCATTTGGGGTCAGGCGTTTGGCGCCCGTAGCCGATGAGGTTACGAGGGTAGGAGTTAGACATGGTGGGCTTGCCTCAGATCAGGTTGGATGATTGGCACTCTTTTCATACGACAGATAGGAACTTTGGGCAAGGGGCGCTTAGAGTTCTGTTAGGATTAAACGATCTTGACTGACTTAGAGGGCATTCTGGAATATTTCTTGTGGGCAAAATCCATGCTAAACAAAATTGCCGATCGTTTGTCTGCTGCACTCTACGATCATCCCATCATCGTTTCTTAAAAACTTCCCAAATTCCACCTCACCTTTCCCCACTTGCGCCACGATAGAGATAGATCCTTAAAGATAGACCTTACTTTCTGCGGTTTTGGGTCGGTGAGTTTACTCAAGCGCAGAAGCACTCCCCCTCCACAGGTATTGCAAGAGAGAGACCATGATTGAGTATGATGTCGTGATTGTAGGCGGTGGCTTGGCGGGCTGTCGTGCCGCCGTTGAGATCGCCAAAACTGACCCACGCCTCAGTGTCGCTGTGGTGGCAAAAACCCACCCGATTCGATCGCACTCGGTGGCAGCGCAGGGTGGCATGGCGGCAACCCTCAAAAACATTGACGATACTGACACCTGGGAAGCACACGCCTTTGACACAGTGAAAGGGTCAGATTACCTTGCCGATCAGGATGCCGTCGAAATCCTGACGCGAGAAGCTCCAGATGTGGTGATCGATCTAGAACATATGGGCGTTCTGTTCTCCCGCCTGCCCGATGGTCGCATCGCCCAACGCGCCTTTGGCGGACATTCCCATAAGCGTACCTGCTACGCCGCCGACAAAACAGGGCACGCCATTCTGCATGAGCTAGTCAGCAACCTGCGTCGCTATGGCGTTCACATCTACGACGAGTGGTATGTGATGCGGCTAATCCTGGAAGAAGGACAAGCAAAAGGCTTGGTGATGTATCGCATTCTCGATCGCCAGATCGAAGTCGTTCGCGCTAAAGCGATCATGTTTGCCACAGGCGGCTATGGTCGGGTCTACAACACCACCTCCAATGATTATGCCTCCTGTGGGGATGGGCTAGCTATGACCGCTGCTGCCGGGCTACCGCTGGAAGATATGGAGTTTGTCCAGTTCCATCCCACAGGCTTGTATCCAGTGGGCGTCTTGATTTCCGAAGCGGTACGTGGCGAAGGGGCGTATCTGGTCAACAGTGAAGGGCGGCGATTTATGGAAGACTATGCGCCCAGCCGCATGGAACTTGCCCCCCGCGACATCACCTCCCGCGCCATCACTCGCGAGATTCGTGCAGGGCGCGGCATCAATACAGACGGGAGCGCAGGCGGGCCCTTTGTCCATCTCGATCTGCGGCACATGGGCAAAGAAAAGATCATGAACCGCGTGCCCTTCTGCTGGGAAGAAGCTCACCGCTTGGTGGGAATCGATGCCGTTACCCAGCCGATTCCGGTGCGTCCTACGGTGCATTACTCGATGGGAGGCATTCCGGTGAACACCGATGGACAAGTGCGGAGCGGCATTGGGGATGGCTTTGTAGAAGGATTCTTCGCGGCTGGAGAAACTGCCTGTGTATCCGTTCATGGTGCAAATCGCTTGGGCAGTAACTCGCTGTTGGAATGTGTCGTATATGGTAAACGGACGGGAGCGGCGATCGCTCAATACGTACAAAATCGCAAACTTCCGGATATCGACGAGCAGCGCTATTTAACTCAAGCTGAAGCGCAGCTGCAGTCCTTGATCGATCAGCCCGGCGAATACCGAATTAACCAAGTCCGGCAAGCTTTTCAGGACTGCATGACCGACTATTGCGGAGTCTTCCGCACTCAGGAGCTAATGCGCGAGGGTTTGGAGAAACTGCAGGCTATCCGTCAGCAGGCGACTCGAGTTTACCTGGATGAAAAAGGAACCGTTTGGAACACTGAGCTAATCGAAGCACTGGAGCTGCAAAGCCTGCTGATCGTGGGTGAGATGATCCTGACGGGGGCACTAAATCGCCAAGAGAGCCGAGGGGCACACTACCGCGAAGACTTTCCCGATCGCAACGACCCCGACTTTCTCAAACACACGATGGCGTTTTACTCTCCGGCAGGCATCGATATCCAATATCGCCCGGTGGCAATCACCATGTTCCAGCCGCAGGAGCGCAAATACTAGGAGCGTAAATCAGGAGCGTCCCATGAATGATCAAGCCAGCCTAGTGCTAAAAGTGCTGCTCTTCTCTGCCCTAATTTCGATCGCCATCAAATACGTGGCTCCCAGCCTCGCCATCTCCGCGACTAACCTTAATGCCCTCATCGCCGTCTTACTGCCTAGCGGGGTAATGGCGATTGTTCTAAGCTGGCGGGGAGCGAGGAGGAGCGATGAGGGATAAGGGATGTCGGTTCCCTCAAAAGTGGGATGCAGTGGGATGAGGAGTGCATCTGCGATCGTCAGCCTTCCAACATCTCAACTCCCCCACTCCGCCATTCCCCCTCATTCCCCATGCGTACCCTCTCTGAGATCAACGATAAAATCCAGCGGAAACAGGCGATCGTCTGGACGGTGGAGGAACTGAAAGCCAAAGTCCAGGAGATTGGCATCACTCAAGCCGCTAAACAGGTGGACGTGCTCACGACAGGCACGTTTGAACCCATGGAAGCCTCTGGAGCGATCCTCAACCTGGGACAAACTGACCCGCCGATCAAGATTCGCCAGTGCTGGCTGGATGGGGTGCCTGCTTACTCGGGCTTTGGCGCGGTGGATCTGTATCTGGGTGCAGCGCAGATGGTGGACTATGCCGGATTTGGTGATGGCATAGACAGCGGGGAGCTACGGGAGCGGGGAGGAGGGCATGTCATCGCAGACTTAATTGCCGGAAAACCCGTGCAGCTTAAGGCGATCGGGCACGTCACAGACTGCTACTCACGGGCTTCTTTTGAAACGACGATTACCCGCGACACCATCAACCAGTTTTATTTGTTCAATCCTCGCAATCTCTACCAAAACTTCATTGTGGGCGTGAACGGCGGCGATCGTCCCCTCCATACCTATTTGGGTCCCTTGCAGCCGCACTTGGGCAACGCGGTTTACTCCAATCCCGGGGCAATCTCGCCGCTGATGAACGATCCAGACCTGCAGCTCGTAGGCATTGGGACGCGCATCTTCTTGGGAGGCGGCGTCGGCTATGTTGCCTGGGAAGGAACTCAGCATTTCCCGCTGCAAAAACGTCTGCCCAACCGAACACCGATCGGACCAGCAGCAACGCTGGCACTGATTGGCGATGCCAAGCAGATGGATCCGCAGTGGGTGCGTGGCTGTTTCTTTAAGAGCTATGGCACTTCGCTGATGCTGGGGGTGGGCATTCCTTTCCCGGTTCTGCAGGAAGAGGTGGTTGCCCATTGTGCGGTGCAGGATGCTAATTTGGTGGCACCGATCGTCGATTTCTCCATTCCCCGCCGCGTTCGTCCCACCTTTGGCTTAGTCAGCTATGCCCAGCTCAAATCTGGACGAATTGCGATCGAGGGCAAACCAGTCCGGGTAGCACCGCTGGCTAGCTTTTATCGGTCGCGCCAGGTTGCTCAAACGCTGAAGCAGTGGATCGAAGCCGGACAATTTACCTTAACCGAAGCGGTCGCGCCCATCCCGATGGATCGAGCATTCCTGGCACAAGACCGCTGGGGCACGCAAATCAACCTGGAATAGCCCAAACGCCAATCAAAAGCCAGGTCAGTGACCTGGCTTTTGATTGGCGTTTGTAATTAGCGTTTGATTAAAACCCTGCCGTTAGCTGGAAGCATCCTTATCACGCCGTTTAATGATTGGCTTCGAGATCGGCTCTTTGCGTTCGACTGGGTGCTCAGGGCGTTCGCCGCGATCGCGCTGAGTTGGGCGAGTGGGACGATCGCCCCGCTGTGGACGGGGTGCGCCTTCACGGGAGGGTCGTCCGCCTTCGCGGTTGCTCCACGGCTTTCTAGCGCCGCCTGGAGCCCCCCGGCGCGGACCGCCTCTGGGCTTCTCACCGCCTCCCTTCTGGGGCGGCACAATTTTGATCAGCGTGGCATCTTGCACCACCAGCAGGTTAGTTTCCCGCTTCACGTTGAAATCCCAGAAATAGCCGACGGATTTGCCCTCTAGCTTGCCTTTGAGCACAACTTTGAAGGCTTTAGACTGGTCAGAGCCTTGACGGGGCGATCGCCGGATCTTCACCAATAGCTGCTCATTCTCAGGGGAGTAAAACACAACCTCACCCCGTACCGAGAAGTAGCGATCGTCTAAATCCGCTGAATCGTCTGCCTGCGTTACTGAAGAAGGCTCTACAGCCATTGGCTCCTCGGTTGGCTCCTCAGTCGCTTCTTCAGTTAGCTCATCGCCTGGCTCGGCTTCTTCAACGTCTATGTCTACCTTCTTCAGATTTTCGGGTTCCCAGACGCCCACAATCTGTACATGCAGGCTGTATTCTCTTTCGTTAGTCCGAGGGTACACCACCCACAAATGCGGCTGCTCTAGGTCTAGATGCTTCTTCACCAGGCTCATTACCCGCCCCAACAGCACCGAATCGATTGGAGTCCCATCTTCTG
Organism: Phormidium tenue FACHB-886; assembly: GCF_014764505.1. Taxonomy (GTDB): domain Bacteria; phylum Cyanobacteriota; class Cyanobacteriia; order Elainellales; family Elainellaceae; genus FACHB-886. The sequence continues at coordinate 39,711 of NZ_JACXWX010000022.1, read as the reverse complement.
TCAGTAGCGTTCCGCGTGTAAACTGCTCTTCAGAGGGGATATATTTGCCGCGCACCAGCCCGATCGCCCGATACTGCATGGGTTCACTAGCAGGTGGAATGGGCTGCTGGCGGGAGATGGCTACCACAGCTTCTTCTGTCTCTGCTGCCGGGGAAGGCGCTGCTTCCGTCGCAGGAGCACTGCTTGGCTGATCGCCATTTGTGTGAGTATTAGCCGGCGGCGAGGGCGGGCTAGGCGGACTACTAGGCGGATTAGGCGGAATCGGATTAGCAGGAGAATTTGGCTGGACAGGAACCGTAGATGACATGACTTCTGGTGGGGTGTGAGGAGCGGAGGGATCGATGAGTGTCGAATCGAGAGGCTGATCCATTAGCGTTTCTGCTGACGACGGAGGAGAAGAATCCGGACTTGCCGCAGCATCAGTCCGTTCTTTCGGAGATGAAGTCATTTTCGGCGATCGAGGAAGTTTGTTCTCGCTAGAACTCATAGAGCCTCCTTCAAGATGTGGTAGCTCACTGGTTTATTAACCAAGGGGCTTACCGTCAACCAGCACAGCAGCGTAAGCCTGAGAACCTGACCATCCAATCCTAATGCAGGATTAAACACTAGGTTAACATCCAGGCTGAAGCTGCTCCGAGATTGCTTTGTCGGAGAGGTAGAAGCACAACCCGACGAAACTTCTCTGCCAGACTGCATCCATCTGTTTATACAAGGTTCCTTCCTTCGAATCAGGCATTTCTCCAGCAGTTATCTCGACATTCATCGTAACGACACATTTTGCCGCAAATTGCTGGAGATTGTCTCTAATTTTCTTTAAATGGTGATCAAATTTCACAGCAATCGGGCTGATCTGTCTATTACAGACTTGTCGCATTTCAATTTCATTTGCCCCATATAGCTTGTATTAATGAGTTTCCATGGCGCTTCCTAGTTGCGTGAGGCACGGTTTTTTGTCTGTCCTGTAGAGTGCGACATAACAAGCAACCCCTTTATTTGAGCGTGAAGCATTTAATGATATTGCCCCGCTCTAAGTTAGAGAGCAACCCAGCGAAATTGCCTCATCTCGAAAGTGACGACCGCCGCAAGAAGCAGTCACTCACATCCACACTCTAGAATAGTTAAGATACTCAACAAACAATTCAACAGGTCTCCGGGGTTTATGTCAGTTTTAGCGGCGATCGCAGTTCTCGCGCTCCTCATTGTGGTGCATGAGCTAGGGCACTTCCTTGCGGCTCGGCTCCAGGGCATTTATGCCAATCGGTTCTCTATTGGCTTTGGTCCGATTTTGTGGAAATACCAGGGCAAGGAAACCGAATATGCACTGCGAGCCATTCCGCTGGGCGGCTTTGTGGGCTTCCCGGACGACGACCCCGACAGCGAAATTCCACCGAACGACCCAAATCTGCTGAAAAACCGCCCTATTCTCGATCGAGCGATCGTGATTAGCGCAGGCGTAATTGCCAATTTAATCTTTGCCTACCTGGTGTTTGTGGCGCAGTTTACCGGGGTTGGTATTCCCGAAAAGTTCGACTTCCAGCCTGGTGTTCTCGTTCCAGAGGTGATTTCTCAAGAGTCCCCTGCGGCTCAAGCCGGGGTGCGGTCGGGCGACATTATTCTGGCAGTAGACAACCAAGATTTAGGCGCATCCGAAGCGGCACTCAAATCTCTGATGGACGCGATCCGGGCTAACCCCGATCAGCCAGTGGCGCTGACGGTGCAGCGGGGCGATCGCCAGCTTGACCTGAGCGTCACTCCTAAAGCTGGAGAGGATGGCGTTGCCCGAATTGGGGTGCAGCTTGCTCCCAACGGTAGCATCACCCAGTATCGCCGTCCCAAAGGGGTTGGAGAAGTCCTAAGTTTAGCGGCTGACCAATTTCAAAACACCCTGGTTCGCACGGCACAGGGCTTCTGGCTGCTGGTCACTAACTTCTCGGCAGTTGCCAACCAGGTTGCAGGTCCGGTCAAGATTGTGGAGCAGGGTGCAGGGCTAGCGGCTTCCAACGCCAGCAGCCTGTTTCCTTTTACGGCAATCATTAGCATTAACCTGGCGATCATCAATATCCTGCCGCTGCCTGCCTTGGACGGAGGTCAGTTAGTGTTTTTGCTGATTGAAGCGCTGCGCGGCAAGCCATTGCCCAACCGCATTCAGGAAAACGTCATGCAGACAGGCTTGGTGCTGCTACTAGGGCTGGGTGTGTTCTTGATTGTGCGCGATACAACTCAGCTAGAAGTGTTTCAGCGGCTGTTTCAATAAGTGCGGCTGTTTCGATAAGCGTGGCTGTTTCGATAAGCGTGGCTGTTTCAATAAGCTAAGGGCGAATCGAAGCGATCGCCCGTTTCAATGCAGAACCAACTGTGCCTTCCTATAGCCCCCTTTATCCACCGCTTCCCAGAAGTAAGTCCTCTCCCCTCACTCCTTTCCCGTGCCTCGTAAACTTGCTCCCAAACTCGCCCCTAAAAAACAACGAGCGCTTGAAATTTTAGTTCGGCTGAAGCGGCTCTATCCTGATGCCACTTGTTCGCTGGACTATGAAACGCCTGTGCAGCTTCTAGTGGCAACGATTCTCTCGGCTCAGTGTACCGATGAGCGGGTGAACCTAGTTACACCGGCGCTGTTTGCTCGCTTCCCAGATGCAGCCGCCCTAGCTGGCGCTGACGTAGCAGAAATCGAGACGCTAGTGCGATCGACTGGCTTCTACCGCAACAAAGCCAAGAATATCCAGGCTGCCTGCCACATGGTCATGACGGAGTTTGGTGGGCAAGTGCCCAAGCGGATGGAAGAACTGCTGCGTCTACCCGGTGTGGCACGGAAGACAGCGAACGTGGTGCTGGCACATGCCTATGGCATCAATGCAGGCGTAACGGTAGATACGCATGTGCGGCGGCTAACGAATCGCTTGGGGCTAACCCAGGAAGAAGACCCCGTCAAAATTGAGCGGGATTTGATGAAGCTGCTGCCGCAGCCCGACTGGGAAAACTGGTCTATCCGCTTGATCTACCACGGACGGGCGGTGTGCAATGCCCGAAATCCGGCTTGCGATCGCTGCCACCTCGCAGACCTCTGTGCCTCGGTTGATCGAGCAAAGATTTTGCCGCCGTCGCTGCCTGTGGTTGGGTTTGTGCCCCTGCCAGATGCTTCGCAGTCTGCTGCCAGCAGCGAGCCAGTTTCCAGCGTGGAAGTCTTCTCAGAAACCCTGTCGGAAGTGCTAACTACCGAAGAGCTGCGATCGTAATTATGCCTCGTTAATACCCTATTGATGCCTTGCAGGGTAGCTGCCCAAACCGCACTGCCAAGCTCCCCCCTTACCCCTCGCACTTCTTTACACTAGAAAGCGACGCAACTAATGTTCTGATGCTGCAATCTACTCAACGCACCAAACTTGACGAAAGCGACGATGCGCTGTTTTACGACGCGCCGCGCTTTGTGACCCATGTCGACGAAGGCTTTATTCAACAGTTAACCGATTTATATCGGCAGCGGCTCCAGCCCAACACGCGTATTCTTGACCTGATGAGCAGTTGGGTGTCGCATTTGCCTGAAGAAATCACGTTTGAGCATATCGAGGGGCACGGCTTAAATGCAGAAGAACTGGACCGCAACCCCCGTTTAGACCATTACTTTGTCCAGAACTTAAACCAAAATCAGCTCTTGCCGCTGCCCGACCAATCCTTTGATGCAGTGCTGAACACGGTGTCTGTGCAGTATTTACAGCGCCCGGAAGCTGTATTTGCCGAAATTTACCGCGTCCTCAAACCGGGCGGCATTGCCATCCTCAGCTTCTCCAACCGGATGTTTTACCAGAAGGCAATCCAAGCGTGGCGGGATAGCTCTGAGAACGATCGCGTTGAGCTAGTCAAGCGCTATTTTGCGGCTGTGCCGGGCTTCAGTGAGCCAGAAGTAATTGCCCGCCAAAGCTCAGTTCCCTCTTTCCTGCAAATGCTAGGCATGGGTGGAGGCGATCCCTTTTATGCTGTAATTGCTCAGCGCTCCTAACCCCACTGCTTCCTGCAAAATCACTTTCCTGCAAAGTCACTCCAGCGGCATAAGCTATCACTAAATTTATGTAGGATGATGAGAAATCGCCTCTATTAGTTGTAACGCTTATGTTGGTGGAATCCAGCCGCCCCGGTACCCACTCGATCGCTGCCCCCTCCCTTGATCCGTTTCGCCGCACCGTTCGCCCCTTTGCAGTCTATGCGCTGCGGGGCTTGACCTCTGATGGTCAACGTTTGTTTGCGCTTGATTCGACGCGGGGGCATCTGCTGCAAGTTGACTGTACCAACGACAACACAACCGTTCTCAATCCCCATCAGGTGCAAGATTTTGTTGATGCTGAAGGGTTGGCGATCGCCGATGAGCGGATTTGGTTTGCAAGAGACAACCAGGTGTTTTGGTGTACGCTAGTAGACTTCACACCGCAGCTTTTTGTGACCCTGCCTTATGACGTAAACGGGGTCGCAGTCTGGGGTTCAACCGTTTATATCTCAAGCCAGCGGGCAGGCTATATTTCAGTGTTCGATCGCAAGAGCGCTCGCCGGATTACCCAGTTTCCAGCTCCGGGTGTGGGGCGGGAAAAGCTGTCGGTGGTAGAGGAAGAGCTATGGGTGTGCGACGACGTGGAGCGATCGGTCTACTGCATGGATCGAGCCACAGGCGAGGTGCGCTTCAGCGTCTTGACCCCTTATGCCAACCCCACCGGGCTATCGTTTCATCAGCATCCACAAACGGGCAGCCGGATTCTCTACGTCTGCTATGCCGAAGAAGAGTTTTACATCCGTGACAACCCCAATGATCTGGATAACCCCAACGAGCTGACCTCGCGCCACCGCACCTTCATTCATCCGCTGCATTTTCACTACGACGAAAACCAGCACTACGCTTTGTCAAACGGCTACCTGATCGAGATGTCTTATGTAGAGGAGATCGCACCGCTAGAAGATACGCCAACGATCAACAACATTGAGTGGCGGATTTCGCTGCCAGCCGAGACGCCTCGCCAAAAAGTGCTGCAGGTAGAGCCGATCGGCTTGCCGTTCACCGAGGAGATGCAAGACGGTCAGCGGGTGGCGGTGTTTCGGCTGGATAAGATTACGGCAAACGGAGGCGGTTTGTTTGGCTGGAAAGCTTTGATCGAGGTGCGCGGCATTAAATATCGCCTGACGCCCCGTCAGGTCGAAAACCTTCCGCTCCTGTCGCCAGAGTTCTCCGATCGCTATCTGGTCGATAATGACGATCTGGCAATGGATTCGCCGGTGATCCGGCAGGCAGCGCGTGAGGCGATCGGCACTGAAACGAACCTGCTGCGGCAGGTTTTGAGCATCCGCAACTATGTGTACGATCGGATGGCTTACGGCATTAAGCCACATATTGACACGCCGGATGTGGCGCTAGAGCGAGGCGTAGGGTCTTGCGGTGAATATGTCGGGGTTTTGCTGGCGCTGGCGCGGCTCAACGGCATTGCCTGCCGCACTGTAGGACGCTATAAATGCCCTGCTGACCCAGACAAAAAAGGCGTACCGCTCCAGCCCGACTACAACCACGTCTGGATCGAGTTCTATGTGCCCGGTATTGGCTGGCTTCCTATGGAATCGAACGTGGATGACGTTGTAGAAGGCGGCCCTTACCCCACTCGCTTTTTTATGGGTTTGCCCTGGTTTCATGCCGAGATTGCCAAAGGCATTTCCTTTGAGAGGATCGCATCTGCGAATAAGCCAGGGGATACTTCGCTCGGCGATCTCTCGATCAACCACATTCGCTTTGTGATTCTGGAGGAGCTGCCGCCACCGGGTTGATGACTCGGATAAATGATCCGGACAATCACCCCCGGAATACAAGCGAATGCAGCAATCAGGCTGAAAGCGGCTGACCCGTACCGCCCCGCCGCACCAAAATTAGCTCTGCGGTAATGCTGACTGCGATCTCTTCGGGTGTAAGCGCCCCGATGTTTAAGCCAATCGGCGCAAAGAGAGGTTGGGCGATCGGCCGTCCTGCTTGTTCGATCGCCTGCCGCACCTGCCGCACCCGCTTTTCGCTGCCGATCATGCCGATATATCGACAGGGCAACGGACGCTGCTGCAGCGCGGTGAGCGCCTGCAGATCGTATTGATAGCCGCGCGTTACCAGGGCAGCATAGAGCTGCGCATGGGCAGAAAGTTGCTCGACCGCCAGTTCGATCGGCTGATTAAAAATTAGGTCTGCCTGGGGATAGTGCTGAGCATTTGCCCAAGCGGGGCGATCGTCTTGGATCGCAACCCGGAAGCCTACCAAAGCTGCAACTTTGGCAAGCTGGATGCCAACATGCCCAGCTCCCACGATCAGCAGCGTTGGGGGCGGCTGCAGGGTTTCGCTGAAGGCACGGGTTGCATCATGCGGTGAGTCGGAGCTAGCCGGGGACAGGAGATAGGGCGATTGCCCAGTCCAGGGGGTAATTAGCGTTGCGGCTTGCCCGGCTTCCAGACGATTGAGAATCTGCTTCACCAGTTCGATCGCCGCTACACCCGACCAGCGGCCCAGCAAAACCTGCATCAACCCGCCGCAAATGCCCTGTGTTTCCCGGTGGGTTGCCCCGGATAGATCAATTTCTACGGTTTGCTTCTCGCCTGTCTCCAGCACCGCTTTTGCCTGCCGGATCACTTTTGCTTCGCCTGCACCACCGCCAATGGTGCCCCAGGTGCAGATCTCAGTGCGATCGTCCCGGTAAATCAGCATCTTTGCGCCCACTTCGCGTGGCACCGAGCCTTTCACCTTAATAACGGTAGCAACGACCACCGCAGTCTGCGGCAGAATTTTAGCCAGCTGGCGATAGTAGTCGAGGCTCATGGAAGGCTTTACCGTAGCGCTCCGCCCAAGATCGTTTTGGCGATCGCTGCTCTCACGTCTGCCGGCTTCTCAGTGCGGAGTTGCTCGTACCACTGCTCTGTCACAGCTGGATCGATCCCGTGGATTTGGTTGGCGCGGCTGCGGGCCTTGAGGACGATCGGAGCCGTGCGCTCTTGCCGCTCTGCTTCGTACCGCTTTAGTGCATCTTCAACGCCCAAATTTGTGGTCATGAGGTAGCGAGTCAGCACTTCTGCATCTTCCAAAGCCTGACAGCCACCCTGCCCCAAGTCCGGCGTGGTGGTGTGGGCAGCATCTCCCAGCAGCGCCACCCGACCCTGCACAAAGCGATCGAGCGGTCCTACATCGTGAATCTCGATACGGTTGGTGCGATCGGGGTCAAGCGCTTGAATCAGGTTTTGCACCGGCTGACACCAGCCCTGGAAGTAGCCAGCCAGCTCAGCCCGGATGCCGTTTGGGTGAACTGGAGTGCCTTTGGGCAGCGGCACATCAAAGAAGAAGTAAAAGCGGTTGTCACCGACGGGCATCATAGAAGCTCGCTTGTGTTCGCCCACAAAGAGCGCCCAGGACGTGGAGGGGATGAGATCCTTGCTCATGGGAACCAGCCCGTTCCAGTTGACATAGCCAGCATAGCGCGGCTGGATGTCTTGCCCCAAAATCTGGTTCCGCAACACCGAACGAACACCATCTGCCGCAATAATCAGATCGCCCGTCGCACGATGGCCGTCTTCAAAAATTGCCGTAGCGCTTTGTCCATCCTGCTCCAGCCCAATGCACTTGGCATTAAGTTTAATTTCGCCTGCAAAAGCCTCAACCAAGAGCTGCTGCAGATCGGTTCGGGCCACGGGATAGGGTCTTTGCCCGACTGTTTCGATCAGCGGATAGAGATCGATCTCGTTGAGCAGTTCGTTGTTGAGGGTGCGGTATTGCATCTGGTTCATCTGTCCGCCGACTTTGGCGATCTTATCGCCCAAGCCCAGCCGATTCAGCACCTTTACACCATTCGACCACATGGAGATGCCTGCCCCTGCCGGACGGAGCTGCGCCACACGGTCATAGATCTCAACCTGGTAGCCCGCCTGCTGAAGGGCGATGCCTGCCGTCAGTCCGCCAATGCCCGCCCCAATGATGACAACCTTCAAGTTGTACATGCCACTTTCCCCTGGATAAATTAATCTGAGTCAACCCGCCTTATCAAGCTGACCCAGACTTAAACACAAGCCTAAACAACTGATCGCCTAGCTCTCATCCAAGCTCTCATCCAAGCTTTCACCAAGCTTTCAGCCAACGCGATTGCAAAGCTTGCCGCCTCGCAATTTTATATATCGATTTCTACAGATCGATACTCCGAATTCTAATCCCTGAGGACTCTGCAAGCAGTCACATTGTATACAGTATGCAGAGCAATTGAGCCGGAGAACGAGCGATCGTTGCGCCTATTCTAAGTTTTGTTTTTGAACGATAAAGCGAGCCCCAAACAAAACTAAACTGCAAATCTTAGGACAAATATTTGGGCAGCTCAGTTAGATGAAGTCCGTTGGTTTAATTCTATGATTCTCGATCGCAACTCTCCGCAGGATTCTAGAAAAAGAAATATTGTGATTCTTTTGCTTGTTTGTGCCTCTCTGTTTCTGCTGGCGCTCGTTTACAGCCTGCTGTCGCTTACTAGCTTTTCGTTCCACACCTCGCCCACCCCCAAGCAAGCTCCGCCCATCCACAAAGCCCATCGAGTGGTAATTGTTGACTCAAGCCTCACTTTTGCACCACTGCCGCTCTAGCTTGCTTTGTGCCACGACTTTGCCGTTTTTGATCACCGTTCGCCCTGCCGGAGCAGCACCGATCGCCTCACTCACCGATGCTGCCTCCAAAATCACCAAATCGGCAGCACTGCCGACGGCGATCTGATGATGGGCAATGCCGATCGCTTTTGCGGCCAGCGTCGTTGCCATCTCCAAACAGCGCTGGTGTTGGGCGATCGTTCCAAGCTGTAGCACTTGCGCCAGCAGCGTACAGATCTTGAGCACATCGCCATCGCCAAATGGCGTAAACAAGTTTTGAACGTTATTGGTGGCGAATCCGGCGGTGATGCCAAAGTTTACTAGCCGATGTACAGGGGCAACACCCCGACGGATATTGTGCGTATCTCGGCGCGCCATCATGTAGAGATCAGAGGCAGGGAGCGCCAGCACTGAAATACTTGCTTCGCAGATTTGAGCGGCGATCGACTCTAGCTCTGTTGGTGGCACTCCTGCCAGCTTGGTCATGTGCCCCAAACAAACTCGCCCTTGCCAGCCCCGCTTCAGCGTTTCTGCAATCACAAACGGCAGCAGCAGTGGTTCATCGTTGTCTAGATAATCTAGATGGAAATCGACATCACAATTGAATTCCTCCGCGATCTCAAATATGGTGCAAATATTTTTTTCTGGATCAGGATCAACATAGGGTGCAGAACCAATCACATCGCCACCCATTGCCATTGCCTGCCGTAGTAACGCTTCAGTTCCTGGCTGGTTCGTGATGCCCTCCTGAGCAAAGACCGCAAGCTGGAGCGTGATGCCCCACTCGTACTGCGATCGCAAGGGCAAAAGCGCTTCCAGCCCTGTTAAACCAACTGTGGCATCGACTTCCACATGGCTCCGCATTGCCGTAATGCCAAAGCCAATGGCATTCTCGATCGCTCGGCGGGCGCGGCTTTGGATATCGGCGGCTGTAAACGCCTGCTTCAGCCGTGAGGTTTCTTGCAGCGCCTCGGCAAATGTGCCCGTTTGGGCGGGGTAGCGATCGAGCAACAGGGCTTTATCCAGGTGAAAGTGGGCATCGACTAAGCCCGGAATCACCAGCTTGCCTTGGGCATTGATCGTGTGTGGCGTTGGCGCAGTGGGGGCAGGGGAAAGATCGGTGATGATGCCGTTGGTGATGGTGATATCCCAGAGATGCGAATGATGGGGCAGCAGAGCGTTGGTAATTTTCAGGGTCATCGTTGAGGCATAGTTGGGGTTGAGTTGGGGCTGAACAATCTCTTTGATGAGTGTAAAAGGAATACTTAAGATTTAGCTTCTTTTGCGGAAGCTGAGATTTTGGCGCTGATCCATGGCTATAACTGAGGAAACTGCACATCGCTTTAAGACAATCCCTTTAAACTGAAATGCCGATCGACAACGTTAAGCTAACCCTGCATATTGCTGAGCCTGACTTGGATGCAGAAGAACAGGACGAGGCAGCCCGCCGGCTTCTAGCGCAGCTTAGAGAGCTAGACGAAGTAGAGTCGGCTGAACGCGTTCTAGATCTCAACCCGCCACCCGGAAACAAAGCAATGGGTGGCTTTTTGCCGGGAGCAGTGCGGGCGGAAGTGAAGCCTACCAATGTCAGATCGCTGTTTGGCTTCTTGCGCGATCGATCGAGCTACAGCCCGATTGAGATTGAGGTGGAGGTGGGCGAGCGAAAAGTAAGGGTGAAGGCGAATAGCCAGGAAGATTTGTCAGCCGCTTTGCAGGTTGTTCAACAGCTGATGGCAGGATCTACGCCTGCTGCCCCGACCCGCACGATTTTGATTTTGGCAGCCAATTCCAAAGATTCGGTGCGGCTCCGCTTGGATGAAGAAGTGCGGGACATCGATGAAGGGCTGCGGCGATCGCAGTTCCGCGATCGTTTTAGGCTGAAACCGCAGTGGGCAGTTCACCCTAGAGATATTCAGCGATCGCTGCTGGATCATAATCCGCAGATTGTGCATTTCTGTGGACATGGGCACGGGACTAGCTCTAGTCTTGACCCTGTTCCAGATGCAGCCCGCAAGCTGGTTCCGCTCAATGCGCCTACCGCTGTGGAAGAGGCTGGACTGGTTTTTGAAGACGAAACTGGCAGCATGAAGCTAGTGAGTGGGGTAGCTTTGGCGGGGCTGTTTCGGCTATTTGCCGATCAGGTTGAATGCGTTGTGCTGAATGCCTGCTACTCGGAAGTGCAGGCAACTGCGATCGCTCAGCATATCCCTTATGTGATTGGCATGAGTCGGGCGATTGGGGATCGAGCGGCGATCGAGTTTGCGGTGGGGTTTTATGATGCGCTGGGGGCGGGGCGATCGATCGAGTTTGCTTACGATCTGGCTTGTAGTGCGATTCAGATGGCGGGGATTCCGGAGCATCTAACGCCGGTTTTGAAGAAGGGCAGTTAGGAAAGGTCGGATAGTTGCCTATTTATTGCGCTTTGGGAAAGCCAGCTGACTCAAAGAATAGGCTGGCTTTCCCGTCCGCTGATCGCTTGCCCAACAGCACTTGTTTGCTGAACTGCTTGATTGCCTGACAACTGCTAGCGAGATTTGTCAGGCAACCAAATGGGAGCAATCAAGCCAGCTAACGCTCTAGCACAGTCATGTATTTGCTGGGGGCAAAGGGAGCAGGCACGATCGGCGTGAATTTTGCTCGATCGTTCGTCATTCCTCTCACGGTCATTTCGTTCATCAGGTGGATCACCTGCTCGCGGGTACCGATAATCCAAATCTGTGCTGCTCCTTCCCAGGTGAAGGGCAGCAGCTCATTCAATTCAGTTGTCATACGTTTGTCCTTGCTAATGGTTAAGAGGAAAGCTTAAGGTTGGGCTCCTAACAACTTGAGCGCATTAGCAAGGCAGAACGATACAATCGTCACAGCCCGCTTCCTGCCTGTCCAGGAAGTCAGGTTAGCTGGTTAGGGGTGTTCCAGCACTCCTAATCAGCGTCCTCACCTTAAGCCTGTTGTCACTGGTCCCCGTGTGTCGAAAAACCAGTATCGCTCAGAGTATCGAAAAGTCAGAAGAAACACAAGCGTACTGAAGTAGATCGTCAGCCTTTGATGAAGTGAAGGATGGGGGAGGCGATCGGTGGGAGTATGGGGTGAGGTGGGAAAGCCTGGAACATTATATAAAAAGTTTTCACCTATCTACCTGCTGTAAAATCTTAGGCAGAAACTTTTTTCAAAGATGCAGAATCAGAACATTACAGAGCTTATGACGGTGTGCCCCAAGAGGCTTACTTCGCATCTAAGACAGAAAACGAGAAAGTGAAGAATTTCTCAAAGATGCTTGGAGTGATGTTTGTATGGCTCTCTAGAACATTTGGGAAGACTTTGGAAGAATATTTATGAATACTATCTCCGGTGTGACTAAAAATACAGCAACGTACTGTATAAGTACATGATATGTGTAGACCTGCAGCACAACAGTTTCACAGCAGCGGATGAGCAGAAGCCGCTTGTGGGGTTGCCAACGTTATTTGCCGTTGCTAACCACGATCGGTATGCGGCTTGATTGCAACATAATAAAGCCCATGCACACCGATCGCTGAGAGTATTGGTATGATGCGAAGAGCATCTGCAGTAGGTGATGGGCGATGTTAGTATCCATTAAACTTACTGTAACTTCGATAATTGATGAGACAACCAAGATGTCATCCACTCCCCATCGCTTTGAGCAAGTTTTTCTTTCTCAAGTTCAGTCACCGCTCCTTGAATTCTCAAAGGATATTGCCTCACAGTGTGGAGAAGACGGAATTATACAGAAAATCTTTGAAACTATTAGACCAAACAACAAATATTGTGTTGAATTTGGTGCATGGGATGGAAAATATTTATCTAATTGTTGGAACCTAATCAGCAATAATGGATGGTCGGGTTTATTTATTGAAGGTAACGAAGCTAAATTTAAAGACTTATTGGCAACATATGGCGACAATGAGAATGTAGCTTGTGTTAATAAGTTTGTCGACTTTGAAGGACAAAATAGCCTTGATAAAATCCTTTTATCTATTAATGCTCCTCAGGATTTTGACCTTCTTTCAATAGATGTTGATGGCACGGATTACTTTATTTGGGAAAGCCTAAATGAATTCAAGCCAAATGTGATCGTGATTGAGTTCAATCCCACAATACCGAACGATATCATTTTTGTTCAGGCTAGGGATAATTCAATCAATCAAGGCTGCTCGCTACTGGCGCTCATCTTGCTGGGAAAAGAAAAAGGGTACGAACTTATTTGCTGTACGGGTTGGAACGCCTTTTTTGTTAAAGCAGAACTGTATGCAGAGTTCAAGATTTCAGATAATTCTATTCAGTCTATGTACCGTCCTTATTCAGATGGACGTATATTTCATGGCTATGATTCCTATGTGTATGTGATCGGAATGCCGAAACTGCTTTGGTCTGATATTCAAGTGTCCAGCGATGATTTTCAGGTCATACCTCAATCTATTCGACGATTTGAAGATTCTCAAAGAGGATAATCAACGGTAAAAATGGCAGCGGCAGCTTTCAATATAAGGACATTTATGAGCGGAACCTTGTAGAGCTACTCAAGAGAATCACTGTAAATCCCAGACAATGTGGCGATCGCCCCTGTATTCGAGGGCTGAGCATTCGAGTATCAGATGTTTTGGGCTTGTTTGCGGGTTAAGTGCTGAGCAAATTTTGGAGGAGACGTCTGATCTGGAAGCAGATGATTTGAAAACGCACTTTTACTAACGGGAGCGGGTTATAGCGAACAATTTTTTCAGAGATGCCTTGCAGCGAGGCTTTTACAGAGTTGATGTGTTAACCAAATACCGCCCCCGGTAGTATAGCGCTACGCGCTTACGTTAAGACACTATTTTTATGTAAAAGCCTGGCTTGGCCGGGCTTTTACATAAAAATAATTTTGATTTAGGCACGTAGTGCCATATATGCTTTGCGTAGGCTCAATCACCTAGTGTGAGTGGCATGACGACTTGGGTCGATGCGCAATTCTGACTCCCCTGCATTTCTTGCGCTCAAGGTGAGTCGGTTAGCGATACCGTGTTCTAAAACGGTGAGGCGGCAACGATGATGCTGCTAGCGGTCAGGGCAGGCTTTTCTGTCAATGTAGCGATCTTCACCTGTGCTACACCGCCTTTGCCATCTTGGTCATAAAACAGTGCCCCGTTGCGCTGGTTGTAGATGAAGCGATCGTTGCGATCGAGAGCTTTCGTCCCTTTGACAAACTGAGTGGGACGCAGATTGCCCTGTCTGAGTCCAGCAAAATCATCGGAGTCTACGACCAACATATCGCCTTCGCGCCGGTTGAAATCCTGAATGTGATCGACCCCTGTTCGTGGACCACTCAGCACAAATCGATCGGCTCCGGCTCCGCCTATCACTCGGTCCTGACCCGCATTGCTGAAGAGGACATCGTTGCCTGCGCCGCCATCGAGTGTATTGACGCCAGCATTGCCGATGAGCAAGTTATTCGCGTCGTTGCCAATTCCGCTGAGGTTGCCTGCTCCCGTCAAGGTCAAATTCTCCAGGTTTGCGGATAGCGTAAAGCTGATCGAAGTCTGAACGGTGTCTGTGCCGGCATTGGCAACCTCGGTGATCCCGTCGATCGCCTCGTTAATCACATAGATGTCATTACCTAGTTCGCCCGCTAGCTGGTCGGTTCCAATGCCGCCGTTGAGCGTATCATCGCCGCCGCCGCCGCGCAGCCTGTCATTTCCAGCCAGACCTCTCAGCGTGTTTTGGGCATCGTTTCCAAAGAGTTCGTTATCCAGTTCGTTCCCTGTTCCATCGATCGGCGTGGTCACATCCGCGTTCAGCGCAAGGCGTTCAACATGGGCGCTGAGCGTGTAGCTGACCGATGCAATCACTAGATCGTTATCACCCTCGTTCGCATTCTCAATCACTACATCGCCAGCATTATCAACAATAAATACATCAATGCCAGCATCGCCTTCCATCCGATCGCTGCCAGCACCACCGTCAAGGTAATCATTTCCTCCATTTGCCTGCAGTAGATCATTGCCTGCTAACCCTTCAAGACGGTTATCGCCATCGTTACCAATCAGAGTATTGTTGAGTGCATTGCCTTTGCCGTTGCGATTGCCGCCCGGAAAGAAGACTAAATTCTCTACAAAGGGGGTGATCTCCAGGTTGAAATCGATCGAGCTAGAAATCGTATCGTTATTTCCAGCATCAGGGGCTTCAACAACCACATCAAATGGACTGGTAACAATATAGTTATCGTTGCCCAATCCCCCATCCATGGTATCGCCGCCTGCACCACCGTCTAGAACATCATCACCGCCCAAGCCGAGAAGCTGGTCGATCCCTTCGGTTCCAGTCAGCGTGTCGTTGTTTTCGGTGCCTCTAATTAATGCCATTGTGGTTGCTCCTCAGTAAAGTGGCGGAGCCTTTAGAACTCCTTACTTCACCCATGCGGGCAGGTTTTGGCACTTATGCAGCCTTGAGCTTTTCCTATCTCCCGCCTTGACCAAACTGGAGCTTGCGATTCAGCAATAGAATAAGATTGTAAAAGAATATTAAGGCTTAGCTTAATGAGTTTGGTTTTTTCGGCGCTTGGACTTCTCCTTCTCCTGCTGGCACTGGGTGTTGCAGTCTATCTAATTACGGCTCGCCGCTATCAATCCTCTGATTCTGTCGCCAATTCCTATGACGAATGGACAGAAGATGGGATTTTGGAATTTTACTGGGGCGAACACATCCACTTGGGTCACTATGGTTCGCCGTCGCAGCGAAAGGACTTTCTAGCAGCCAAAGCTGACTTTGTGCATGAGATGGTGCGCTGGGGCGGTTTGGATAAACTACCTCCCGGCACTACCGTCTTAGATGTGGGCTGTGGAATTGGAGGCAGCAGCCGCATTTTGGCGCGGGATTACGGGTTTGCGGTCACAGGCATTACCATCAGTCCCCAACAGGTGAAACGCGCTCAGCAGCTAACGCCTAAGGAACTTGATGCCCAATTTCTGGTGGATGATGCCATGGCGCTTTCGTTTCCAGATGCAAGTTTTGATGTCGTTTGGTCGATCGAGGCTGGGCCTCACATGCCCGACAAAGCCGTTTTCGCCAAAGAGCTTATGAGGGTGGTAAAGCCGGGTGGCGTGCTGCTTGTAGCCGACTGGAATCAGAGGGACGATCGCCAAAAGCCGCTCAACTTCTGGGAGAAACCCGTGATGCGGCAGCTCCTCGATCAGTGGTCTCATCCCGCGTTCTCAAGTATCGAAGGCTTCTCCGAGCTTCTAGAAGCAACGGGATTCGTTGAGGGAAGAGTAACAACAGCAGACTGGACAGAACAAACGCTTCCTTCCTGGCTCGATTCTATCTGGCAAGGGATAGCTCGACCGGCGGGATTGGTGCGGTTTGGTTTATCGGGTTTTATTAAATCTCTGCGAGAAGTCCCGACTCTGCTATTGATGCGGCTAGCATTTGGCACAGGTCTTTGCCGCTTTGGCATGTTCCGGGCTATGCGCGCTAATACGCCGTCGCATTTAACAGAGACAGTTCCAACTCAGGCGGCTCAAAGTTGATCAATTCTTAATGCTGCACCAATACCTTCTTGAGATACTGTCCCGTATACGATCGCTCATTCTCTGCCACTTCTTCCGGTGTGCCGATCGCCACGATCTCACCGCCGCGATCGCCCCCTTCCGGACCCAAATCAACAATCCAGTCTGAGCAGCGAATGACGTCTAGATTGTGTTCGATCACCAGGATCGAGTTGCCCATATCAGCGAGGCGCTGCAGCACATCCAGCAGCTTGTGGACATCATAGAAGGAGAGCCCGGTTGTGGGTTCATCGATCAGATAAAGCGTTTTGCCAGTGGCGCGGCGCGACAGCTCTGAGGCAAGCTTGAGCCGCTGCGCTTCACCGCCAGACAGCGTGGGAGCCGTTTGACCGAGACGGACATAGCCCAAGCCCACATCTACCATTGTTTGCAGTCGAGTGGCTGCTTTGGGGATGTTTTGGAAGAAGTCAAGCGCTTCTTCTGCCGTCATATTCAGGACATCGGCGATCGACTTGTTCTTGTACTTCACCTGCAGCGTTTCGCGGTTGTATCGAGCGCCCTTGCAAACCTCGCACTGCACATACACATCCGGCAGAAAGTTCATCTCGATCACATTCACGCCCTGTCCGCCGCAGGCTTCACAGCGTCCGCCTTTGACATTAAACGAAAACTGACCGGGCTTATAGCCTCTCGCTTTAGCCTCGATCGTCTCAGAATACAAGTCGCGGATGATATCGAATACGCCCGTATAGGTGGCAGGATTCGAGCGGGGGGTACGACCGATCGGCGATTGATCGATGACAATGACCTTATCCAGCGCATTGAGTCCGCCCAGTTCGCCCATATCTTTGGGGTAGGGAACTTTGTGCCCAAAGTGATGCTGGAGCGCCGGATACAGCAGCTCATTCACCAGCGTCGATTTACCAGAGCCAGAAACGCCCGTGACGCAGACGAGCTTGCCCAAGGGAATTTCTACATCAAGATGGCACAAGTTATTGCGGTGAGCATCCCGGATTTGCAGCGATCGACCATTGCCCTCGCGCCGTTCAGCGGGGGTTTGAATGGCGCGGGCTCCTGAGAGATATGCGCCTGTGAGCGATTCTTTGCACTGCAGCAAGTCCTTTAGCTTGCCTTGACAAACAACGCTGCCGCCGTGAACCCCTGCTCCGGGACCAATATCCACCAGGTAATCAGCCGCACGGATGGTGTCTTCGTCGTGTTCAACCACAATCAGCGTATTGCCGAGGTCTCGCAGCTTGGTCAGAGTGTTCAGCAGTCGATCGTTGTCTCGCTGGTGTAAGCCAATACTGGGCTCATCCAGCACATACAGCACCCCCGTTAAGCCTGCCCCGATCTGAGTTGCCAGCCGAATTCGCTGGGCTTCACCACCTGATAGAGTCATCGCAGTCCGATCGAGCGTCAGATAGTCCAGCCCTACATCCAGCAGAAACTGCAGTCTGGCTCGGATTTCTTTCAGCACCAGTTCACCGATCTGTGCCTGTCGGGGTGTGAGCTGTAAGTTAATGACGCGATCGAGACATTCCCGAATGGAGACATTCGTCAATTCTTTGATGCGGTACTGTCCCATTCGCACCGCCAGGGATTCTGGCTTCAGACGATTGCCCTCGCACACTTCGCAAGGCTGGTCGATCAGGTATTGCTCTAGCTTTTGCTTATAGAGTTCTGAAGACGTTTCTTTGTATTGCCGCTCTAGCATCGGCAGGGCGCCTTCGTAAGCGCGAAGATAGCCTTTGTTGTCCCGGTAACGCGAGTCAGACTCGATCTGGATTTTTTCCTCTGAGCCATGCAGCAGCACATGCTGCTGGTCGGGAGTTAGCTTGTTCCAAGGCGTTTGGATCTCGAATCCAAACGCTTTGCCGACGCTGTAGAGCAGGGAAAAGTAATAGGTGTTGTCTTTGTCTGACCAAGGCGCGATCGCCGCGTATACGGGCAAAGTGGGGTCGGGTACAACTAGCTCTGCCGAAAACGTCCGCAGACTGCCCAATCCATGACAGTGAGAACAGGCTCCATAGGGCGAGTTGAACGAGAACAGGCGCGGCGACAGTTCTTCCATCACTGCCCCATGCTCTGGGCAGGCAAAGTTTTCTGAAAACAGCAGATCGTAAGATTTGCGATCGGAGTCGGCTTGCCCATAGCGTCCGGCGGGTTCTGCGGCAATCGACGGCAGCACTGCTAGCTGCATATCCGGCGTTGGAAGCGGCACCACGTTGCTTTCCGGCGGGGTCACTTCAATGATGGCAATGCCTTCCGAGCGCTTCAGGCAGGTGGAAAGCGAGTCCACAAGCCGTTCCTGAATGCCTTCTTTCTTCACAAGGCGATCGACCACAATTTCGACATTGTGGATCTGGTTCTTGGGAAGTTCGATCGAATCGGACAGTTCTCGCACTTCGCCATCCACCCGCACCCGCACAAACCCCTCAGAGGCAAGGCTTGACAGCAGCTTCTTGTGGGTTCCTTTCTTACCGCGCACCACCGGAGCCAACACCTGAAACTTAGTGCGATCGACTAGCTCCATCACCCGATCCACCATCTGGTCGATCGTCTGCGGCACAATGGAGCGATCGCAAATGGGACAGTGCGGTTCTCCTGCCCGTCCATACAGCAGCCGCAAATAGTCATAGATCTCGGTGACCGTCCCCACGGTGGAGCGGGGGTTGTGCGAGGTGGATTTTTGGTCGATCGAGATGGCCGGACTCAAGCCCTCGATCGCATCCACATCGGGTTTGTCAACCTGCCCCAAAAACTGACGAGCATAAGCGCTCAGCGACTCGACGTAGCGTCGCTGCCCCTCGGCAAAAATCGTATCGAACGCCAGCGACGACTTGCCCGAACCCGAAACCCCCGTAAAGACGATCAGCCGATCGCGCGGCAATTCCAGGTCAATGTCTTTGAGGTTGTGCTGCCGCGCCCCCCGAATTCGGATACAGTTTTGCACGCTCCGCTTCGACGCGGAACCATTTTTGCTGCCGCTGTTGCCGTTAAGGACGGCAGCTTCCAGCGAGTCTTGACCTAACTCAGAATTCAGGACAGAGGACTCAGAATTTTTAGAGGGGCGCTTGGGCATAGCGGGAGCAATGGCAAACTGTGAGATGGGGCACGATCGACATAGATCGTAATAATTCTATCGCTATCTTCCAGTGCCCTTGGGGAGGGCTTGACGATTGGGCTGAAAAATGTGGGTAAAGAGCCTGGATAAACTGGGTAAAAAGGAGTGCTAGTTGCCGATCGTACCGCAATTCGCTCAGTTAGTACATTCGTCCTCAAAAGCTGATACAGACGGTTACAAAGGGCAACGGCAGTCTCTCGCGGCTGCTCTACCATACTCTAGGCAAACATGCCGCTCGCTCACAGTACTCTAGCCGCAGTAGCTGCCAAATTTGGATGAACCAGCGGCGAGCTTCCAGGGTGGAATGTCCCCGATAGCGGCAGAGAAGCCCAGCAGGGAGGCGAGTGACGGCAATTTGGGCGGGCAATGGCGGAGGAGAAGCTTCTAGAGGGGAGGCTACCAGCAGCGTCCGAATTTTTTCGAGCAGATCTATACAAAGGGACCGACCCACAAACACAAAGCTGCCGATGACCGGACAACCTCCCAAGCCATGAGGGCTCTGAAGCATGGCGCTGCCACCCACGATGCGCTGCGGATCAACCCAGATTAGTTGATCGCTTTGCCAAACCTCGGTGTGCGACCGCCAGGTGCCGCTGGTAAACTGCTCTCCTCGGGCGGTGCGTCCCATCCGAGTAATTTCCCAGCCTAGCCAGGTTGCCTCTGCTGCCAGCTCAACGCGCAACGTCTGACGATACTGGGCACCGTCAAAGACGATCGTTTCCTGCGGTAGCCACTCCAAACAGGCGCCTGATGCAACCTTTAAATGGGTCGTTTGCTGAGCGACCGGTCCATTGCTGCGGTAAATCTTGGCGGCGGTGGCGGTCGTGAGGAGGGCTTGGGCGTGGGGATGCAGGGTGATATCCAGCGAGAGACGATCGCCCCCTACAATGCCGCCTGCGGTGTGCAGCATTACCGTGTGGCAAACGCTCTCACCTTCTGGATAGAACGGGCGCTGTACTTTGAGTGGCGCCTGCACCTGGCTGCGGCTCAGCAGGGTTTTGGGCGGCTGATGCGTGAAGTCTAGCGAGAGCTGACCTTGCCAAGAAGAGCGAGTGGGGGAAGAAGAAATGTTGGGCAAAAGGGGTTGCACTGGCTAAGTGACAAATCTTTAATTTACTGTAAATTGCCGTGAGACACTGCCTAATTGATTGAGCATGTGCCAACACATGAAGCAACCGCCCCAACTGAAAGAGCAAAACACTAGACTAGATGTACCAACACTAGATGTACCAACGGGCAGCGATCGGCTCAGTGTCATGACTCTTTTTTACTTTTATGGATAATTTATTTAAAGGCTTCGAGGATTTTGTCGAGTTTCTTAGCACGCTCGAAGAAAGAGTCGAACGGGGCGAACTCTGGACAGATAGCCAATTTAGTGTTCGCAATTTTAGTAACAATCCGAGTCAAGGCGATATTCCGGGCGCTGCTCGTTCTGGGGCAACGGTTGCTCCACCTGCTGCTAGCGACGATCGCGTGATTGTGACACCGCCTCCCCGTGAGAGTGATACAGATGGCTCCCGTATCGGCGCTCTGCAGGGTGTGGGCGGGCTGGCGACGGTACTTAAAGAGCTACGCGAACTGGTAGAAATTCCCCTCAAGCGTCCTGAACTATTGACTCGGCTGGGGCTAGAGCCACCGCGTGGGGTGCTGCTAGTGGGTCCGCCGGGGACGGGCAAAACCTTGACTGCCCGCCTGCTGGCAGAAGCGTTGGGCGTGAATTATATTGCGATCGTTGGCCCGGAAGTGATCGGCAAATACTACGGGGAAGCCGAATCCCGGCTGCGGGGCATCTTTGAAAAAGCCAGCAAAGCGGCTCCTTGCATCGTGTTTATTGACGAGATCGACAGCCTTGCCCCCGATCGCACTAAGGTAGAGGGCGAAGTCGAAAAGCGCTTAGTTGCTCAATTGCTCAGCCTGATGGATGGCTTTGCCGAAACCAAAGGCGTAATTGTGTTGGCTGCCACCAACCGCCCCGATCACCTCGATCCGGCTCTGCGGCGCCCCGGACGCTTCGATCGAGAAGTTCAGTTTCGTGTCCCCGACCGCGCTGGTCGTCTGGAAATTTTGCGGATTCAAACTCGCACAATGCCGTTGGAGTCAGCGGTTGACTTGACTGCCATTGCCGATCTTTCGGTGGGTATGGTGGGAGCCGACCTGAAAGCCGTTTGCCAAAAAGCCGCCTACAGTGCCCTGCAGCGACAGATTCCCAACTTGCAAGACCCTGTCCCAGAGGTGCTGACGATCGCCCAAGCGGATTTTCTGCAGGCGCTGCAGGAAGTGAAGCCGTCGGTGTTGCGATCGCTGGAAATCGAATCGCCTAATGTGGCTTGGGAAGATATCGGCGGACTCGAATCCGCAAAGCAAACGCTGCAGGAATCAGTGGAAGGCGCACTGCTTTATCCAGAGCTGTATCGGCAAACTGGCGCAAAAGCCCCGCGCGGCATTTTGCTCTGGGGCGGGCCGGGCACGGGCAAAACGCTGCTTGCTAAGGCGATCGCTTCCCAGGCAAGAGCCAACTTTATTGCAGTCAATGGGCCTGAACTGCTGAGCAAATGGGTGGGAGCCTCCGAGCAAGCCGTCCGCGAACTCTTCCACAAAGCCCGTCAGGCTGCGCCCTGCGTGGTTTTTGTCGATGAAGTGGACACGCTTGCCCCCGCCAGAGGCAGCTATATGGGAGATTCGGGCGTTAGCGATCGGGTGGTAGGGCAGCTGCTTACCGAGCTAGATGGACTGCAGGGCTGCCCCAATGTGCTGCTGGTGGCTGCCACCAACCGCCCTGACACACTCGATCCGGCGCTGCTGCGAGCCGGACGACTAGATTTACAGCTCAAAATTGATCTGCCTGATGAAGCAAGCCGCTTAGCGATCTTGCAGGTTCACAATGGCGATCGTCCTTTAGAGCAGGTCGATCTGCCCTACTGGGCTAGCCAAACTCCAGATTGGAGTGGGGCAGACTTGGCGCTGCTGAGCAATCAAGCCGCACTGCAAGCTGTTCGCCGGTTCCGCGCCCAAGGGCTGACCGATCCCAAGACGATCCGAATTACGGCAGCAGATTTCGCAGCAGCCTATGCAGAGATCGTCAGTCAAAGACCGGCTTAAGCCTACCCAGGAAGTAACTGAATAGAGCGCTACGCACCTAGATTAAAATTCTTTTTATGTAAAAGCCCTGCATAGCAGGGCTTTTACATAAAAAAGTTTGCCCTAACGTATGCGCATAGCGCTCTATAAAATGATTGACTCACAGATTCTGGCGTTTGTAGGGTTGGCATCTGTACTGACCATGACACCGGGTGCCGACACAATGCTTGTGATGCGAAACACGCTCAGGCAGGGTCGTAGAGCAGGTATGCTAACTGTCCTTGGGGGATGTGGCGGCATCCTGATTCATGCCGCTCTTTCTGGTTTGGGTTTGTCTATCATTTTGGTTCGCTCTGCCGCTATTTATGAAACTGTTAAGTTCGCGGGAGCTGCTTACTTAATTTGGCTGGGATTACAGTCACTTTGGCGGGCGTTTCATCGCCGTGCGGAAGCACGGCAGGTCAATTCTCCGCAGTCCGGTGAAACCAGGTCTGCTTATTCCTGCTTGCGCGACGGACTTGTATCCAATGTATTGAATCCTAAAACTGCGCTATTCTATCTTGCGCTTCTGCCACAATTTGTTCACTTTAGCAATCGCGTTCTCCTGACATCGCTGCTGCTTGCTGCTATTCACATTGCCATGCGCTTCGTCTGGCTTTCATTCATCACCATTCTGATTCAGCAGGTGCGCCTGTTCATGAATCGTCCCTTGATTCAGCAGAGCCTTGAAGCAATGACAGGCACAGTGCTCTGTGCCTTTGGTCTGCGTCTAGCGCTGGCTCACCGCGAGTAGTGGAGACTCAGTGCTGTTATTTACGCCGATCGCACACAGGTTTTGATCAACTCTTCGATCCCACCAATCTGGTGAATTGGCACATTTAGTTTTTCAGCAACCGCCTCGATCGTCATATCATCCAGGAAGCGGTTGTCGTCATGTTTTAGCATCAGCGAGGGAAGGAGGATGCCGTCTCCTAGCTCTCGTTCCGCTAGCGATCGCAGCAAATCATGTCCAGTTAGCAGCCCCGTGACGGTGATTTCTTGCCCCCAGTAATCGCTGTTGAGCGCTGCCAGCTTGACCGTTAACCCCTTGACCTGGTTGAGCCGCTGGACGATCGGCTGGAAGGCTTGCTCAACCGCATTCCCCACAACCCAGGTGAAGGTGCGGGGCGAGACTTGGGCAGGCACCTTTTTGGCAGCTTTGTGGAACTCCTTCAAAAATTGTCGAATCGAGCCAACGCCGTTACCAATTTGGGGATAGTCTTCATAGTGGGATTCTGGCGGTAGTTCTTGCCGAGCGATCAGAAACCACTCGTCTGCCAGCCAGGCGAAAGTACTGCCAAACTGCTGCTGAAACTTAGCTTGCAGGCTTTGCACTTGAGCAATCACCTCTTGAGCTTTGGCAGGGGTGACGGGAACCAGTTCATCTTCTGCCGGCCGGAAGCGCGTCAGGCCCACCGGCACAACCGCCACCGAAGCAACAGCAGGCAGTTCGCCCTTATGAAATTTTGCCAAATCTAGCAGAGTCCGCTCTAGATGCACCCCGTCGTTAATTCCAGGGCACAGCACCACCTGTGCGTGAATTTGCAATTGGCGATCGGCAAACCACTGCAGCTGTTCCAGGATTTGCCCGGCGCGAGAGTTCTTAAGCAGGCGCGATCGCACCTCTGGTTCTGTGGCATGAACCGAGACAAACAGCGGTGAGAGGCGCATTTGGGCGATCCGCTCCCATTCGCGCGGCGTCAGGTTGGTTAACGTCAAATAGCTGCCGTAGAGAAAGCTGAGGCGATAGTCGTCGTCTTTGAGATAGAGCGTTTGCCGCATGCCGGGCGGCTGCTGGTCAATAAAGCAGAAGGGACAGCGGTTGTTGCACTGTAGCAAGCCATCAAACAAGGCAGACTCAAACTCTAAGCCCAAGTCGTCGTCGTAGTCCTTTTCGATCTCGACGTGATGCGTTTTGCCTTGGCTATCTAGAACTTCTAGCTCCAGAACCTCATCCGCACAAAGAAATTGATAATCGATCAAATCGCGGGGAGCCTGCCCGTTAATTTTGACCAGGCGATCGCCTGCCTCAAAGCCAATTTCAGCGGCGATCGAGTCGGGCAAGACACGGGTAATTAAAGCAGGACGAATGGCAGACTGACTCATTGGGACATTGAATGAAGTTGAGAGAGGTGCTGTACACCTCTCTCAAACCTAGCTTTAAAGCAAGAAGTTGACTGCACTCAAGCTACCTGCCTGAATCCCATTCAACGTCGTCAGGTTCCGGAAGCCGCCTGCTGTATCGCCGTTGAAGTCCACCCGGACCAAGGTATTGCGCCGCGACTGCTCCAAGCGGATATAGCGCTGGAAGACGTTGCTGCTGCCATAGCCCGTCCGGGAGAAGATGCGGCGGAAATCGAGCAAATCGACCGGAGTCCTGCCCCGTCCCAGCTCAAAGTCTAGAATGCGATCGCCCCGGTCTCTAGCAGAGCGATAGACAAAGCGATCTGCGCCTCCGTCCCCAGAGAGCCGATCGCGTCCACCGCCGCCGACCAAAATGTCGTCCTGGGTGCCGCCCAGCAGCCGATCGGCTTGATTACCGCCATCCAAACGGTCTACGCCCTGTCCTCCGGATAGCGTATCGTTCCCGCCATCGCCAAAAAGACTGTCGCCGCCCCGTCCACCGTCCAGCGTATCCTGCTTACGACCGCCAGACAGCCGATCGCCCACTAAGCCACCGCTCAGCACATCATCGCCCGAACCACCGTTGAGGATATCTTGGTCTTGCCGTCCCTGCAGCCGGTCATTGCCAATACCGCCTACCAGGCGATCTTCAGCAACACCGCCATCGAGGAAGTCTGCTCCCTTGCTGCCCTTCAGCGTATCCCGACCGCGACCACCGAAGATCCGATCCTGGTCGTTTTCGCCGTCCAGCACATCATTGCCCAAGCCGCCAAACATCCGATCGCGCCCGCGTCCACCCACGCCCCGATCGTCGCCCGTCTGCCCACGCAAGGTATCGCGTCCGCCATTGCCAAACATCCGGTCGTTGCCGCGTCCAGCGTCGAGGCGATCGTTACAGCCTTTGCCCTGCATTACGTCATTGCCTGCAAAGCCAATGAGCTTATCAATATTGCGAGTGCCGTTCAGCCGATTATTCGTTGGCGTGGCGCGGATGGTGCGTCCGGGCAAACATCCCACATCAGGATTATCAGGATTGTCTGGATTATCAGGATCAATGATCGGTGGGATGGGCGTATCCGGGTCAATCAACGTCTGGGCAACTAGATTGCGAACTTCATGAATATTGGTTGCATTTCCAGTGGAGGCAGCAAAGCCCAGCTTGAAGGTAGAAGGCAAAGCGCCGTTCACCTGAGTGACATTGAAATTTCTGATCACCACTTCGCCTGTATCGGCAAAGTCGTTGTCGTTGTTCAAGTCAACTCGGACATTCAGAACCCCTGTAGGCGACAGGTCAATTCGAGCACGTCTTTGGGCAGCGGCTCGCGTCGTGGGGTTCGTATCAGGCGCGATCGACCCCGTCCCACCCAAGAAGGCATAGCCCGAAGCTGCGCTGCCACGAACGGCAACTGAGTTGGGGACAGCTGTTGCTACGCCTGCTGGCGTAGGACGCTGCAACAGCGTTCCTTCAAGCGACGTTGAGTAATTCCCAAACTCATCAAAACCTACGCCCAGGTAGCCGCCTGCGATCCCCGCAATCCCTTCCACCTGCTTTTGGGCATATCCTAGCGACCCGCCAAAAGCACCTGGTGCAGTGGGAGTGGCGGTGCCGTCTATTAAAAAGAAGCTAATGCCGTCGCCCGTTCTGCCATCAAGAACTGTACCGCCATAAGAAAACAGGTCAAACGTGATCGTCAACCCTTGGCTTTGGTCAACCGCTTGGTTGAAGATGACAAAAGCAGATTCATTAGGGGTTGCATCCGTCAACCGCAGCGTTCCACTGCCCACTGGATCAAGTGGCGTTCCGCCAACACCCGGCAGCCCTTGCTCTCCATTGATTAGTGAAGGTGTTGCTTCGGGGCGGGCAGTCAGGAACGGATTTGTGGTATCGCCGACGCCAGTACCAAAGATCCAAGGTCGATCGCCGACATCCGTGTTCTGGAACGTTTCCCGCAGAAGCACTGCCAGCACACCTGGATAAGCCGCCAGAGCCTCCGAGCGGAAGGCGATCGGCGTTTGGATGGGGCGAGTTTGGTAATCGAGCTGCCAGTTTCCGCCCAATGCGGCATTGCCAACCAGCGTAGAGGAAGCCGCAATCGCCGCCTGAGTTAGCTGGCTCACTGTTTGAATAAAGCGTTGACCGAGTGCCCCAGCTGCCACCCGACACCCATACAGCAAAATTTCTGCGCCTGCTAGCGATCGCCTCCACTGGCGTAATTGAGCCGCATAGCGATCTAGCGTTTGCAGCGACAGCCGAGTGGAGCCAAGCTGGAGTTCGCCTGCCTGCCCGTGTGAGACAATATGCAGGCTACTTAACTGCGGATGAGCAGCAATTGCAGCGGTAATCTGCTCAATGCCATCCTGTTCAGGGTTAAGAACAATTGTTTTTACGTCGGGAGTGGTGCTGTTGATAAACCAATGCGGTTGCTCAATTCCAGCATCAATTAGCACCAGAGCGGAGACAGGAGAAGAAATCATAGTAGGCAACATTCAGGGATCTTCAAACAACGTTCAGGGATAATGCTGAGCAATATAGCAGCGCAAAACACAAGCATCAAACACAGGTCTGCGATCGTGTTAAACCGTTAACTTGTGCTGCACCTACAACGACTCAATTACTTCGTTCCGTAAAATCAACACCCCGATGAGCCAATGGCTAATATTTTTTGCTATCCCCCTTTGTAAGAGAAAAGCTCCACCCTTGAAATACATCTTACGGTATAGATCAGAGTAGTGAGGTGAAGAAAGATACAAGAATTCTACGTAGAAGGTCAACAGAATGATACAACACTCGTTTAAAGAATCGAATCATTTAATGGCCCGGGGCTAAGAATGAACTCTAACCCACAGCCAGATTAAAGTTCATTTTCGCACCAAAATTCTTTAGCTAACAATAAAAAATTGTTGCTGATGAGGAAGGTGCCCGAATGTTGGTTAAGGCTGCAAGCGACCGGCACCTACCCGCCGGCTGCTATTAAAATCAACGCGGACAAGTTTTTGTTCAATCAAGCATGGGATGGAATCTCGATGACAAACAGGCTACCGCTGGGGTAATTCTCTTCTACAAAAATTTTCCCCCCGTGGGCCTCGATCGCCATTTTACAGAACGCCAGCCCAATGCCAGTTTGGGTAGCGCCGTTAATTTGCTGCCCCACGCCATACTTCTCAAAGATCACCTGCCGCAACTCAGGCTGAATACCAACTCCTTGATCGGCAATTTCAATCCGAACGCGCGACTCTGCCGGAAACTCAACCCGCAGCGTAACCTCACCCCCACTCGGTGAGAACTTAATTGCATTAGACAGCAGATTATCAAGCACACGCCGCAGCAAAGCAGCATCTAACGCTAACGCTTTGGAGCAATCCGGTAGCTGGATATTGATCGTCAGCTGCCTGGAAGTAGCAATTCCCTGCAGATCAGCGGCGGCTTGCCCTGCCACTTCGCACAGATCCACAGCCGATCGCTCTAGCAGCATCTTGCCTGACTCCAGCTTTGCCAGCAGCAGCAAGCTATCGACCAAAGACTGCAGCCGTTGCCCTGCTTGCATAATCTGTTCGACCTTGCGCTGCTGCTTTTCCTGTAGCTCCGTCCGTTTCAGCACTGCACTTGAGAGCAAAATGCTGGTGATCGGATTGCGTAGATCATGGACGATCATGTCTGAGAGATCCTGCCGCAGCTGCAAGGAGGCTTGTAGCGCATCGTGCTGTTGTTTGATCCGCAGCATCGATCGCACCCGCGCCCGTAGCTCCATAGCGCTGACAGGTTTATTGATAAAATCATCTGCACCCATTTCCAGACAGCGGGCCAGCACTGCTTTAGAGCTAAGCGCTGTCACCATAATTACCGGGATATGCTGCCAAGCCGACTTGATCCGGCGACAAGCTTCAACCCCGTCTAGCTCTGGCATCATCACATCTAACAGGATTAAATCTGGCAGCGTTGCTTCCAGGCGTTTAAGTGCCGCTGCTCCGCTAGAGGCATAGCGCAACTCGTACCCCTCTCCAAACAGGATGCTTTCAATTACATCAAAGCTGCTTGGTTCGTCATCTACTACCAAAATTACGCTGCTTTTTTCCATGTTGGGTTCGATCGAAGTATTATTGCGCGAATACAGTCACTCAAGTTTCAACATAAGCCTGAATCAAATTCACTAGCTGCTTCAGGCGGAGCGGTTTGGCGATGTAGTCGTTTGCGCCCATCGAAAGGCAGCTTGCCTGCTCGTCTGGCTTGGCTGCAGCTGTGATCGCAATCAGAGGAATAGGTGCAGTATCGGGATGGTTGCGGATGCGACGAATCACTTCCAACCCCTCTAGCTGAGGTTGTCCTTCTAGCTTTGGCAGCTGCAAGTCCATCAGGATTAACCGAGGACGGTAGGCAATTGCCTGCTCAATTAGCGCTAGCCCATCGCTTGCCAAAGTGACCTCAAAGCCTCTGAGCTGCAGATAATCAACGATCGTCGAGACGCTGTCGGGGTTGGCTTCTGCGAGCAGAATATGGGGCAGGGGTTCATCTGAATCACCAGCTGAATCAGATTCACGATCAAATTCACAGCTTTGCTCCAGCGACTGTATCTGTTCTCGCCAAGGTAATGTCACCGTAAAGCAGCTACCCTGCCCCAGCTTACTTTCCACGCTAACCTGCCCATCGTGCAGTTCTACAATTTGTTTGACCAATGCCAACCCTAACCCTGTCCCCTCATAGTGGCGCGAAAGACTGCTGTCTAGCTGCACAAAGGTTTGAAAGAGCCGATGTTTGTCTTGAGGGGCAATGCCAATGCCGGTGTCACTGATGCTGATGCTGAGCTGTCCTGCGCTTGCATGCACCGACAGTGTCACGCTGCCGCCTTCCGGGGTAAATTTGATGGCGTTGCTCAGCAGATTGAGCAAGACTTGGCGGATGCGGCGCTCGTCCAGCAGAATTGTGCCAGAAGAGAGCGTAATAGCCGCGTCGATCGCCGATGTCAGCGCAATGTTTTTCTGGTTAGCCTGCT
The DNA here is from genome assembly GCF_014764505.1 of Phormidium tenue FACHB-886. Taxonomy (GTDB): domain Bacteria; phylum Cyanobacteriota; class Cyanobacteriia; order Elainellales; family Elainellaceae; genus FACHB-886. The sequence goes on along the minus strand of NZ_JACXWX010000022.1, from coordinate 10,240 downwards.
GCCGGACAAGGGCAAGGCTAGCTTCGCAGAGGCTTTGGATCGAGGTTTCAGCGAGGTGCAGCTCCAGCATTCCCGCTTCGATCTTTGCCAAATCGAGGATATCGTTGATCAAATCCAGCAGATGTTTGCCGCTGCTTTGAATCGTTTCGAGGAACTGGCGCTGTTTGGAAGTAAGCGCGCCAAATACTTCTTCCTGCATCACTTCTGACAAGCCCAGGATGGAATTGAGCGGCGTTCGCAGCTCATGGCTCATGTTGGCAAGAAATTCATCTTTGAGTCGGGTAGCGCGGGCAAGTTCAGCATTGGTCAGGGCGAGGCGCTCGTTGATTTGGCGGAGCTGCTCTTCGGCTTGCTCGCGTTCGGCATCGCCGCGTTTCCGCTCGGTAATATCTGTCCAGGAGCCGATCTGCTCTAGAGGGTTGCCTGCGTCATCGTACACCAGCTTAGCTTGGTCATAAAGCCAGCGATAGCTGCCGTTTGGATGGCGAATTCGGTATTCACTGGTGACATCACCCCGCTGCAGGAGTTCTATGATATTGGCACGGAATAGCGGTAGATCGTCTGGATGAATGTGGGTGGGCCAGAAGTTTGGGTTGAGGCACTCTTGCGGTTCATAGCCCAGCGTTTGGGTGACATTGGGGCTGATGAAGGTTAACGTTGGGGTTTGGGTAGGGGTCGCTGAATAGATCGTGGCAGGACTGGAAGACAGCAGATGCTGGAGCCGTTCTTGAGCGATAAATAGCTGCTCTTGCACAATCAGCAGCCGCCACTCGGCTTGCTTGCGATCGGTAATGTCTTTGGAAACACCAGCAATGCGGTAAACATAGCCCTGCTCATCCACAATGGGGTAGGCGCGGGTGTGAATCCAGCGGATTTCGCCATCCGGTCGCACAATGCGATATTGCTGGTTGTAGCTACCTAGAGTTAGCTGACTCAGTGCCGTAACAACCCGATCGCGGTCATCTGGGTGTACCGCTTCAAACCAGAACATTGGCGACTGATAGAGCCGCTGCAGCGACTCTCCCCATACTCGCTCAAAGCTAGGGCTGACATAAAGCATTTTGCCTTCGTCCGTCCGCAGCCAAAACACATCTTGCACAGCTTCAGTCAGCTGGCGAAATTTTTCTTCGCTCTCTCGCAGAGCAACTTCGGCGCGGTGACGTTCAACTTCTCGGCGCTTGGATTCGGTGATGTCCTCAAGCATCCCCAACGCATAATGAGGATATCCTTCAGAGTCACGGATCAGGGCTGCTGTTAGCTTTATCCAGAAATAGTCGCCGTTGCGATGGCAACAGCGTTTCTCCATTTGGAAGCTAGAGAACTCCCCATTTAGCATTTGCTGCATCCCTGCTAAATCAGCCGGAAGGTCATCGGGATGGGTGTAATCCAAAAAGGACATCTGGCTAATTTCCTCATCGCTATAGCCCAGCAGTTCCCGATGTGCTGCATTACGCCGCACTAGCCGACAGCCATGATTGATATCAGCCAGGCTAATGGAGATCGGCGCATTCTCAAAAATAGCCCGCAGCTGTTCTTCGCTCTCGCGCAGCGCTGCTTCCTGTTGCCGCAGCATTTCCTCAATGGCGCGGCGCTTTGTAATATCCCGAAAGGCAACTACACCGCCTGCAAGCTGGCCCTGTGGGTCTTGAAACGGACGCAGGGTAGCATCTAGCAAAATTCCCGATTGGTCTGGATTCTGGACAAATATCTCTACGTTGTCTGCACTTTCGCCTCGTCTTGCTCTAACCAGCGGTAGCTGGTCAGACGGACAGGGGGTAGTGCGATCGCTCAGATAAAACTGGTATGGCTCTCGCCAGTTAGATAGTGAATCAGTAGGTAGTGGGTCAGTCTCACCAATGCCAAGAATGCGACGAGCAGCTGGGTTAAACACCAGCAGGTTGCCGTCTAGATCAACGACGATCAAGCCATCGCCTGTACTGTCAAGAATGGCTTGCAGCAGTAGGGTTTGGGTCTTTAGTTCTGCCTGCGACTGCAGCAGCTCTTGAGTCCGCTGATTGACTCTAGCTTCTAGCTGTTGATTGAGCTGCTGTAGGGCGGCGGTGGCTCGCTGGCGCTCCAGTTCAGCGGCAGCACGGGCAGCAAAAATCCGCAGCAACGCTTCAGCTCTAGAAATATCTTGCAGAGGCTTGGTATCCAAAATGCAGATTGTACCGATCGCTTTGCCGTTAGCATCTTGCAAAGCAACGCCTACATAACTCTCCGCTTGCAGATCTGCAAGCCTTTGGGCATCTGGAAACTGCTGCAGCAAATCCTTTGGACAAGCAAACATCCCATTCTGCAACACCTGCTCGCACCACGGGGTACTTGCCAACTCGTACACCGTATTGGGTTGCAAACATTCGTCTGTCCAGACTGCTATAGTGCCGATTTGCGTGTCATTAAGCAGCTCTGCGACAACTACACAGCGTACTCCTAGAGCAGATCCAAGGCTTTGCACCAGCACTGGGAAGAAATCTGCACCTGTTGCTGATGCTGTGCCTTGCAAAATGGCTTGCATCGCCAATTCGCTGAGTTTGCGATCGGTGATGTTCATGCCAACGCCCAAAACGGCATCCTCATCGCGACCAGGCAGGCGAATTGGCTGTTTCTGCCATTGCAGCCACTTGACTTCTGGGTGATCTACTGTGAACTCTTCAGCAATGAACAGGGACTGGTGGTTCTCAATAATCCAATTGTTTTGGCTACGGAACTGGCTAACTAGCTGGGCATTGGTAAAGAGGTCTTCAAGCTTTTTGCCCAGCAGTTCTTCAACAGTCAGGCTATAAAAGTCTGCTAACGCTTTATTCGCCAGCACATAGCGCCCTTCCCGGTCTTTGACAAAAATAAGGTTGGGATCAGTGTCTACCACCATTCGCAGAAACTCCCGCTGTTGCGCGAGCTGAGCATTAGCGAGTTTCCGCTCGGTGATCTCAGTTGCCACCCCATCCCAAATCACACTGCCGTTGGGCTGTCGCTCTGGCTGTGCCGACACCTGTATCCACTTGAGGCAACCGCTCGGCGTGAGGATGCGATGCTCAATGTGCAGCGGCTCCAGGGTTTGAAAATGTAGATTAACTAATTCGCGCACCCACGCCACATCGTCAGGATGCAATACTGCCCAAAGGAGTTGTACATCTTGAACAACAGCGACTGGGTCGAGTTCATAAATCTCCTGACAGCGGAGGCTGAGGTAGGTAAACTCGCCGGTCTGGTCGGGATGCATCACATAGCGGTAAATCACACCTGGCACATTTTCTGCCAGCCGCTGCAGTTTGGCTTCGCTCTCGATCAAGGCTAACTCCGCTGGCTGGTAATTGCTTTCGATCGTGAATACGAGGCTGTGATCGACAAGTTGCATCCAGCGGATCTGGAGCATTACCACCTGTCCCTGTTGCCAAAAGGAGTAGGAGGAAGGGGTTGGCAGTTGCCCTGCGATCGCTTGCTGCACGGGATGCGGTAGCGTGGGTCTGGACGAGAGGGGCAGTACTGTCATCAGCGGCAGGTGCAACACTGCTGTTTGCGACTGGTTGACTAAACGCTCAAAATTCGCATTGCACCACTCAATCTGCCCATGGGGATTGGTGCAAACAATGGACTCCTCAATGTTGATGAGCGCCGCTTCTAGCTGTCTGAGCTTACTTTCCATCTGCTGGATTGACTCATAGGAGTCAGTTGCCTTAACGCTAGGCTGAGCATTAGCTTGGGCAACAGGCGGATTAGATTTGGGTGGCGTGGCAAAATCATCCGACATAAATTTTATGCAGACGCAGAGAGCAAGAGGAGAGGCGAAACGCTGAAAGAGAACAGGACGATCGACATATTTCTATTACTCCCACTCCACTCTGCTCTTAAGCATGAGCCATAGAGTAGAGCCGTAGAGCCAATCGTCAGGTTTCTGAATGCTACGCTTTGATCCAAGGGCTGTGCAAACAACATTTCAAGCCTTATAAAGTAGGCTGTCAGTTGTCGCCAGTAATGGTCACTATAGCGCTTTGCGCTTAGATGAAGCATTGCAATGCTGCATTGGCAATGCTTCATTGACTATTTCTCAAAGCTGCACAAAGCCATGCTTTCAAAAAATAATTGATACTTTACAAGGTGTTAAAGCTTTGACAGCTAGACAGAAAAGCTGATCGACCAGACGCACTTAAGCGCTGTTCTGACTAAAAAATCCTCCTGATCAGCAATACCCAAAAAAATTAAACTGGAGGGGCGCTGGCTTCTTGAAAGATAACCGTGATGCTTACCCTGGGGAGAATTCTTTTTGGCGGCGGCTTGCTGCTTGGCTTTGTTGGGCTGTTTCTCAGCCTTTGGATTGTAGTTCCGGCTCCCAATTTTGCGCTGCTGCGGCTGGCTGTGGGTGCGCCAGAAGCTAGCCCCTGGCTATTTGGGCTAAATACGATCGCTATTCTGCTCCTGCTATTTAGCCATCGCAAAGGCGGGCTTTATTCTTTAGCCTTGGCTTGTAGCGTTGCTGCCTTAGCCCTCAGTGCCTATCCACTCAGTCAGTTTCCTGCAGCTAATCGAGAGGTGAATGGCATTATGTATCGATCGCTAGGGCTAGACTACCGCTCCAAAATTCCTGCTGCGCTCGATACCAAGCTCCGTCCCCAGCCGCTAGTGCTGTCTGATGTCTTTCGGGGTATTCCTATGGGTGAGGTACGGGTTCAGACAGATATTATCTTTGCCGGACCAGATGGAGTTCCTTTATCGTTAGCGGTATATCAACCAAACGAAACAGGCAAACATCCTACGATCGTTACTATCTATGGCGGCGGCTGGCAAAGCGGCAAGCCAACCCAAGATGAGTTTTTCAACCGCTACATGGCAGCACAGGGCTATACCGTGGTAGCAATCGACTACCGCCACGCGCCGCAATTCCGTTTTCCGGCACAGCTTGATGATGTAAAGACGGCGCTAGCTTATATCCGCACCAATGCTGATCGATTGGAAGCGGATATCAATCGACTGGTGCTGATGGGGCGATCGGCAGGGGCGCACCTGGCAATGCTAGCAGCCTATCCGCCGGGTTCGCCTGCTGTGCGAGCCGTTGTCAATTACTACGGTCCGGTGGATCTCACCGTGGGCTATAACGATTCACCCCAGCCCGACCCCCTGGACACCCGTGCCCTGCTGCGATCGCTATTGGGCGGCACCCCTGCCGAAGTGCCAGACTTATACCGAGCGGCTTCACCAGCGACTTATGTCAGGGGCAACTTGCCCCCTTCTCTGCTGGTCTATGCGGGACGCGATCACGTAGTGCAAGCCAAATTTGGGCGAGACTTGCGCGATCGCCTCACTGCTACAGGCAGCCAGGTGGTCTACATTGAGCTGCCCTGGTCAGAACATGCATTTGATGCGGTGTTTAACGGGGTTGGCAATCAGCTAGCGCTGTATTACACCGAGCGGTTTATTGCTTGGGCAGTTAGCGATCGGGCGTAATGCCAGACAGCGGCAGGTTTTTCATTGCTTCAGTAATGGCTGCCTCAGTGGCCGCAATACGCTGTGGGTCTTGTGCTTGTGCTTGCGATAGGAAGAATACCAGGATTACACGGGGTTTCACGTTTAGCGGGATGCCAAAGCCGGCTTTTGCGCCAAAGGCGATCGCAATTTGGTTGCGTAAAAAATAAGATTCTGACTGCGCAGAAACATCATCCACCCATTCTGGCTGCTGCGTTTGCCCGACTCGTCCCGGCAGCCCTTCCCCCAAGTGCAGCACAAACTCCTCGCTGCACAGGCGGAACTGCTCCCATGCACGTTGCCGCTCGGCAGCTAAACCGGGATGGACGAACCAAGCTGGACTCAGCTGCAGCAGAGCAGTATCTTTTTGAACGAACCAGGCTTCGCCGTAGTCCCAGTTTGCTGCTTCACAAGCTTGTTGCAGAATAGTGTGGAGCATTTGCCTTGCCTAGATTGAACAGGCCTTACATTATGCCCAGTTTGCATGAAGAATTTGTAGTATAGGCATCCATCGAGCGCTAGCCCAAATACGCCCGCCTGACTCGTTCATCGGTGAGCAGCTCTGCTGCCGCGCTGGTTAGCGTCAGCCGTCCTGCCTCCAGCACATACACTCGATCGGCAATCTTCAGGGCAAGATTGGCGTTTTGCTCGACCAGCAAAATGGTGGTGCCTGCTTCCCGCAGTTGCTCAATCACCGAAAAGATTTCCTGCACCACCTGTGGAGCCAGCCCTAAACTCGGCTCATCCAGCAGCAGCAGCTTCGGGCGGCTCATCACCGCTCGGGCGATCGCCAACATCTGCTGTTCGCCGCCGCTCAGCGTCCCGGCAAGCTGATTGCGCCGTTCTCCCAGCCGAGGAAAGATGCGAAACTGCCGTTCAATATCGGCGGCAATTTCTCGATCCGAACGGACATATGCTCCTAGCTGTAAGTTTGCCAGCACCGTTTGCTGTGCCAAAACGCGCCGTCCCTCAGGGCAGTGCGCCAGCCCTAGCTCCACCACGCGATGCGGTGACAGACGCACAAGATTTAGCCCGTTGTAAAAAATTCGTCCCTTGCGGGGTGTAATCAGCCGGGAGATGGCTTTCAGGGTGGTGCTTTTGCCAGCGCCGTTTGCGCCAATTAGGGTGACAATTTCACCGCTGTTGACGACTAGATCGATCGACTGGAGCGCTTCGATCGCCCCATAGTTCACCGAGAGCGCTTGAATGTCAAGTAAAGGCTGAGACATGGTCGGCTCACTCTTCTCCAAGGTAGGCGGCAATTACGGCTGGGTCAGCCCGCACAACTTCGGGCTGACCGATCGCGATCAGCTGCCCAAAGTCTAAAACGGCGATGCGATGACACAGCCCCATTACCAGGGGTACATGATGTTCGATGAGGACAATGGTCAGATCGAAGGCATCGCGGAGCTGACGGATTAGATCGCTGAGGGCAGCTTTTTCGCTGGGGTTCATGCCTGCGGCGGGTTCATCTAGCAGCAGCAGCCGGGGTTCTAGCGCCAAGGCACGGGCAAGCTCCAAGCGACGCTGATCGCCGTAGGCAAGGTTGTGAGCGATCTGATTGGCTTTTGCCGCTAGCCCCACCCACTCCAGCAGTTCGATCGCCTTGCGCTCCACCTGCTGCTCTTCTGCCACTGCCGATCGCGTCCGCACAATGCCCTGCAGCAGATTAGATTTTACATGCGTGTGACGGGCGATCGCTACATTTTCTAGCACAGATAAATTCTTGAACAACCGCAAATTTTGGAAAGTGCGGGCGATACCTTGGGCAGCAATTTGATGTGGACGCAGTTTATTCAGGCGCGACTCCTGGTAGATCAATCTACCACTAGAAGGCGGAATCAAGCCGGTAATAATATTGAACATCGTTGTTTTACCCGCACCGTTAGGACCAATTAACCCGAAAATTTCGCCCTGTTGCACGGCAAAGGATACATTATTCACCGCCACCAATCCACTAAAGCGGCGGGTTACTTGTTGAACTTCTAGGAGGGGAGACATGGGGAAGGGATAGGGGTTTTAGGGTTTGTTGAGAGCTTGTTTTGGGTTTGGTCGTCTCACCCGCTGCAGCAGTCTTTGCAGCAGGTCTGGCGTGATGATGCCCTGTGGATAGAAGACGCTGGTAATCACAATCAGCAAGCCAAAAATGATCAAGCGACCGTCTCTCAGAAACTGGGCAAGCCAGAGTGGTAAACTGCCAATACTCGACATTGCCCGCAGCACTTCTGGTAGCGCTGTCAGCATCATGCCGCCCACAACCGCACCGACAAAGGTGCGCGAACCGCCGATCAAGACAAAGGCAAGATAAATAATGCTGGCATCGAATGTGCCCTGTCGGGCGTTCCAGGTGTTGAGAAAGTGGGCGCTCACGGCTCCCACTACGCCTGCCAAAACAGCTCCCAGCGTAAACGACAACAGCTTGTAATAAGTGGGATTAATACCCATCGTATCGGCAGCTAGCTCGTCTTCCCGAATTGCCCGCAGAACGCGACCCGTATGAGTCTTTTCGAGGCGGTAGAGAAACGCCATACTCAGCGCCAGCAGCGGCACTACAATCCACAGGTAGCCGAGCTGTGTTTGGAAAGGCTGCGGAATCCCAAAGATTCCAACTGCACCGCCGGTAATATCTACGTTCAGCGACAGCACCCGCAGAATTTCCACAAAGGCGATCGTCGCAATTGCCAAATAAATGCCGCGCAGCCGCAGCACCGGAATACCCAGCGCGATCGCCACCACCGCCGAGACGATTGCTGCCAGCAGCATTTCTAGCAGCAGCAGCGGCAGCGGAAAATCTGTCCCTGTCTTAAAAACTTGGGTTGACAGGATTGCGGCAATATACCCGCCCAGCGCATAGAACCCGGGTGAGGCAAGCGAGAGCTGCCCTGCCATCAGCGGTAGGTAAACCGACAGTCCCAACAGTGCGCCCAGCAGCATGGAAACAAACAAAAACCCATAAGTATCTAGCAATGCTGCCATCGTTACACCTTCTGCACCCGCGATCGCCCCAGCAGCCCTTGCGGACGAACCAGCAGCATGATGAACAAAAACGCAAAGGCGATCGCATCTTTGTAGCCCGAATAGTCGGCAGGCACAAACGCCTCTGCTAGCCCCACCACTAAACCACCCAAGACTGCTCCCGGAATATTGCCCAGCCCACCCAAAACGATCACGCCCAAGCCTTTCAAGCCAAAGGCAATACCGAAGTAAGGCCCGGCAATGCTGACGCTGGAGCCAACCAGCGTTCCGGCAACGCCCGCCAAGAATCCGCTGAGGAAGAACGTCAGCGTGATGAATTGCTCTGTGTTGATACCTAGCAAGCTGGCAGTCATGCGATCTTCTGCTACCGCCTGTAGCGCTTTGCCAAACCGGGTGAAGCTGATGAAGTAGGTCAGAACTGCCACTAGCCCTGTGGAAACGGCAAAAATCATGATTTGCACCGTTCGCAAGACGATCGGTCTCTCAGCCGTGCCAAAGTTAACTGAAGCAGGCAAGTTACCATAAATATCACCAGGGAAGGTATAAATCTCTGCACCCACAAAATACTGAATTATATTCACAATAACCACGGCTGCACCTAGGCTGGAAACGAGTGTCAGCAGCGGATCGGCTCCTCTTTGGCGGAGGGGACGAAACGCAACCCGCTCAACGGTAATTGAGACTAGCCCAGCCAGAATACTGCCCGCCAGCAATGCCGCAAAGAAGGGCAATCGAATCGGCAGCGAGGCATTTGCCAACAGCCCGTTGAAGCCGAATGCGCCTCCTGTGAGGGTGTAGCTGAAGTATGCGCCCAGCGTAAAAATTGCTCCATGCGCAAAGTTGATGATGCCCAAAATTGAGAATACTAACGTATAGCCCAGCGCAAAGATCGCATACACGCTGCCGATCGACAGCCCATTCAAAAACTGCTGCAGAAAAGTAGAAATATCCATACCAGGAACAACTATTTTTATACCGAGTGAAGCTGGATTGTTACGGATAAAACTTCTACACAACCAACAATTCACTCAAAAATTCACTCCGAAAGCTGAAATCTTTAAGGGCGATCACCGATCGCCCCTACTTAAACCCTTCGTCTACAGCATCGTTTCAAACGATCTATTTCAAAAACACAAACTGACCGTTTCCATCCGCGCCCACTTTAATTTGCGCTACATAAAATTCGCTTTGCTGAATTTCACCTTCTGGATCAAAAGAAATTGCGCCGAGCGGGGTTTCGTATTTCCCAGCCAGAATTTGCTGATTTAGCTCAGTTCGCAGTTGCTCCAGAGATAGCGTATTGAGTTTCGTTTTACTATCCAACGCCCGCAGCGCTTCCACAAACACCTGCACCCCCGTAAAGGCTTGAGCACTGAACTGGGGCGGCTCTTTTTTATTTTGGGCAACGTAGGCATCACGGAAGGTTTTGTTGATTTCGCCCGGCTGCTCTGGGCTATAGGCTTGAGCGATCAAAACGCCATCGCAAGCTTGTTTGCAAACGGGAAAGATATTGGAAGTATTTAAACCGTTCCCGCCAATAATCGTTGTCTGATATCCCAATTCGCGCAATTGCTTCACCAAATTACCACCATCTGCCGCCAAGCCAGAGATAATAATTAAATCTGGCTTGAGGTTCATAGCATTCGTAGCTTGGGTCTGAAAATCAGTATCCGTCGTCTGAAACTTTTGAACTGTGACTAGTACTACAGTTGTAGATTTGGGGCGGTTGCAAGAGACCGACGTTTGTAGTGATGAAATCTGGCAACGGCTTGGTGAATTCGTCGCCAGGTTGACCAGTGCAAGA
>NZ_JACXWX010000219.1 GCF_014764505.1 Phormidium tenue FACHB-886 | reverse complement strand
GGAAAACGATCGCCAAACTCAATAGCAAAGCGATTGAGAGCAGGTTTCCAGTCTCGGATTGGCATGGTCCACTTCTTGGCAATATTCTGGATTGCCAGATAAACCACTTTTAGGGCAGAATCATCGGTTGGAAAAGCCCGATGATTCTTAATCACTTTCCGGAGGGTCATGTTCATTGATTCATAGAGCTTCGCTCCGCCGTAGGCGTACGCGTTGGTGGTGTAGATCGCTTTGCGGATCTCAGGTGGGAAGGCAAAGAACGGAATAATCCGCTGCCAATGATTGAGCCAGGACTTGCTAATGGTTGGATATTGCTTATCCCACGTCTCGGCGAACTCGACTAACCGTTGCTCTGCTTCGGTTTCAGTGCTGGCGGTGTAGATCAGCTTGAGGTCAGCTGCAACTGCCTTCCGGTCTTTGTAGGACACGTAGCTGAGGGAATTTCGCACCATGTGAACAATGCACAGTTGCACACTCGTTTTAGGAAAGACCGCTTCAATGGCATCAGGAAAGCCAGTGAGTCCATCACAGCAAGCGATGAAGATATCTCGAAGTCCTCTGTTCTGGAGCTCTGTGAGCACAGCCAGCCAAAACTTGGCAGACTCGTTCTGGGTTATCCACATGCCCAGGAGTTCTTTGGTGCCAGACAAGTTCACACCGAGCGCCAGGTGAATCGCTTTGTTAACAACCCGTCCGTCCTGTCTGACTTTGACGACAAGGGCATCAAAATAGACGATGGGATACACCGGGTCGAGAACACGATTTTGCCAAATTCTACGCTCCTGCTCGACAGCATCAGTGACATTAGAAATCAAGCCAGCTGAGACTTCGACGCCATAGAGGTCTTGCAGTTGGGCTTGAATATCGCGGGTACTCATGCCCCTGGCATAGAGGGACAAGATCTTGTCGTCAGCGCACAGTCCTGTAGGAGGGTTTCCCTCCGTAGGGAACTGGGTAAGACAAGCCGTCGAAACGAGTTTGCCCCTGCTTGACGATGATCGGTTCAAACTCACTGTTACGGTCGCGTGGAACACTGATTTGGGCTTCTCCAAACTCGCCTTTAATGGTCTTCTTGCTGTGCCCATTGCGGCGGTTACGAGTTGGCTTGTCTTCGCGCTCAAGCTCCGCCTGTTGCTCTTCCAGGTGAGTTTTCATTTCCGCATTCAAGCAGCGTTCCACTAAAGCAGCCGTCAGCTGTTCAAGAATCCCTCCGTCCCCCAACAGGTCCTCAGGGTTCTGGTAGCCTTTGAGCAGTTCATCCAGGAGTTCAGGTCGAAAAGTCATAGTATGAGTGTCTTGGGTCTAGTCGTTCATTAGATCTCATTTCCTCACCTTTGACACACTTCAATTTACAATCCCTCAGTTAGATGGATGCGTCTATATACATAATGAGGAATGAAAATTAACAGGATTCTTCAAAGGGTTACTTGACCCCGTCCGGCTCAGATACTGTGTTGACTTGTCAAGGGGTTACCAGCAACTCTAGGTTGAACGGTTGCCGTGACTTGAGCACACCGTAGACAATCCGCAACAGCTTGTGCATGACTGCTCCTACTACCTGCATTCTGGTCTTGCCTCTAGCACGAAGCTGCTCTGCCCAATCTCGAATCGGTTCACATCGACGCAACGCTGTCAATGCAGGGAAGTACAGCGCTCGCCGCAGATGGGCGTTACCAATCTTGCACAGTCGCGTTTTGCCTTGCACCGAACTGCCTGACTCATGCGCTTGGGGCGTTAATCCAGCATAAGCTGCCAACGCTCGAGCACAATGAAAGTCTTGAAAATTTCCTAACTCTGCTAATATCTGTGCTCCACTGGTTTGAGCAATCCCTGTAATGCTCATTAATAACTGTAGATTGGCTTGCAAACTTGCATTCTTCTTAATATGCAGTTGTATCTTCTCTTTAATCTTTTTCATCTGATGCTCCATGAACACAATGTGCTCTTCAATCTCCTCCTGAAGCATCTCAATAGCAGTATCTAATCTGTTTTTCTCTTGATTTATCATCTGTTGCAACCCTTCTAATCGTCGCGTCATCTGTTGCAACTGCTCACTCGCTGGCTCTGCCGGTTTCCATGTCCTTGGCTGCAATGTTGCACAGAACTGCGCGATTGTTGCTGCATCGGCACTATCGGTCTTATTTCGGCTTAACTGTGACTGGGCAAACCCTTGCACTTGTAGCGGGTTAACCACACTCACTCGATGTCCCTGCTCATAGAGATAGCGAGCCACCGCCTGCCCGTAGGTGTTGGTGGCTTCCAAACAACTATGGACTTGCCTGACTCCCTGAGTACTCAACCACTCGCTCAAGAGAGCAAAACCAGCAATGTTATTGGCAAATACCTTCTTCTTAGCTTTGCCGTTATCCAAAAGCAGGGCAACATGAAATTTGGCTTTGCTAATGTCGATGCCTAAAATTCTCGGTTGTTGGTTCACTCTCCCTTCCTCCATAGAAGCCATCAGACAAGCGGCTGGATTACCCTGTTGCGCCCTATCCTTGTCAATCCAGGGTGGCTCTCAAGCTTGGAGTCCCTTTGATACTCGTTCAGGGGAGCAGGCAACCAGGCAGAGCTGTTTCGGGATCTTCAATCTGAGCAACAGGCTCAAAGGCGTTAGAGGCTATCCAGATTCACCGAGTCAGCTCTTATCTCAGCTTCCGCCGATTGCTCCCAACATACAAGAGGCTATGTTATGCCGCCGTGACGCTCCACAGTGCTATTAACTCTCTACAATTTCCTGACGCTGCTGAATCGATGCCGCAATTTTACGCATCAATTGCTGATCCCGCTTCAAATCGAGTGGAGGCGCACTTTCCCAATCGTAAAACCATACAGGCTTCCGCCGCTTCTCTTCTGGCTCGGTTGCAAACCTCGGAAACACATGGGCGTGTAGCGCTGCTTCACTATTACCCAAGATTTCATAGTTGATACGAACTGCGCCAGTAACCTCAAGCAAAGCATCACCCAAAACTGTCATGTCTTGCAAGAAGCTTGTGCGTTGCTCCATTGCTAAAGAATTCAGACTTGGCACAACTGGATCAGGTAGTAGAAGAGAGTAACCCTGCAAGAACTGCACATCGCCAAGCACTACCCAGCCTGATGGAACCCGACAAATCACTGCTGGATTAATGCCTTGACGTGCTTCCTCAACCCGACGATGAATCAGAGTAGACATTTCAAGTTTTAGTTGCCTAACTACTAGTCCTAAAGCACTGCCTCACCAACAATCTCACGATAGCTTAATTCCTGACCTCCAACAGATAAACTTTCGGTCACGTCCCCACCAAGAACGGTTCTGTCGCAAAGACTTTAAAGTGACAAACGAACTGGTCTCGTTTGTGTTGCTTTAAGCACTTACTCCGAAGAGTTCGTTGACGAACTCGGCTTGAGATACACTATTCCCTTGATTGATACCTTTCACTTGTCCTTCACAAAGCATCGCTATTGCCTCTATCCCACGCAATGTTCTTCTTGCTGTGTTGAATGATTGAAATCCCATCATTGGTTTGACAATTCGTTTGATGTTCCGATGGCCTTGCTCAATCCTGTTGTTCAAGTATTTGCTCTGCCGCAATTCGGTTTGAGCTTTCAATGTTTGGTCTTGCTTCAACTCATCCATTGCGACTCGATAAGCCGCGTTTTTATCGACCGTG
>NZ_JACXWX010000218.1 GCF_014764505.1 Phormidium tenue FACHB-886 | reverse complement strand
AACGTCATCGGGGCAAACAAACCTCCCTCTTTCAAGGCGGCAATCCAACTGACTCGTTCGCTGCGCTTGCCCGACTTGAGGGCATAGAAGCGTTGTCCCACCTCGCAGTAGCCATAAGGGTAATCCTCCCGGTTATCGATGCCTGCTTCATCGACATAGACCACCTGCTGCGGCAACTTGCTCTGCAATCGTTCCTCAAACTCCTCTCGCTTAAGATCATCCCGTTCTACATAGCCGTAGGTCTTTTTTTACGACTCACACCCAGCTTCATCAGCGCATCGCTGATGTTTTGTTGAGTCACATTATCCCCCCACAACTTTGCCATCTCCTTTTGTGTTTTACCCCCATGCTTTTGGACAAATTCCTCAAAGCGGTTCCAATCGGTGATTTTATGCCGATTCCCCTTCTGGAAGCCCGTGATGGCTTGGTAGTCTCCTGTTTGTTCCTCCCGTTTGAGCCACAGGTCTAAGGTATTGCGACTGATGTTGAACAGTCTGCACACCGCGATTTTGCGTTCACCGCGTTTGACTGCCTCGATTGCTTTGGTGCGGAGGTCGTAGCTGTAGGGACGGACATAAGCAGTTCTCAACTCTCTTTTATCCTCTATATTACCGTCCTATCACTATTACGTAGGGCTATACTGTAATTCGCGGATATCTGGAAACCTTGCAATATCAACCGGAACGACAAGAACAAAAGATTGCACTGGCAATTGATGAACTCGATCGCATGAATCGGTTGGTGAATGATTTATTGCTATTAGCCAGAGCCGAATGCCCTGATTTTCTCACCTTAAAACTGGAGGAACTGGACTGGCTGACCGAAGAACTCTATTTGAAGGTGCGTTCCATGGCGGATCGGCAATGGAAACTAGAATCGAAAGGGTTGAGTCCGGTTCGGGTCGATCGCCAGCGTTTGACGCAAGCGGTGATGAATCTGGTACAGAATGCCATTCGCCATACGCAGCCAGGAGATGCGATCGCCCTGGGTTCTTCAGTGCGCGAAAACCATGCTCACATCTGGGTAAGCGATACTGGAGAAGGCATTGCCCTTGAAGATCAGACGCGCATTTTTGAGCGCTTTACTCGCGCCACCGATCGCCAAACCCAGGGTGAAAATCACGGGCTGGGGCTGTCGATTGTGGAGGCGATCGCCCAGGCACACGACGGTTGGGTAAAGCTTTCTAGCTTACCGGGGCAGGGTGCGACGTTTACCATTGTGATCCCGCTTGAGGCGACAAACGGAGTCAGCCATGCATCGAATCCTGATTATCGAAGACAACCCGCGCATCATCGACTTCCTGGAATCCGGGCTACAGGGGCACGGCTACCTGACCACCGCCGTTAACAGTGGGCGTGAGGCGTTGAACTTGCTCGATGCAACCGAGTTCCATCTGGCGATTCTCGATCTGGGGTTGCCAGATCAAGATGGGCTGACGGTCCTAAAAACCATCCGGGGGCAGGGTCATGTGTTTCCCATCATTGTCCTCACAGCTCGTGATGGGGTTCAAAATACGGTTGCTGGGCTGGAAGGGGGAGCCGATGACTACATCACCAAACCCTTCAGCTTTGAAGAATTGCTTGCCCGAATTCGTGTTCAACTCCGCAATCCACAGCCGCGTACTCAAGCAAACACAACATTACAGGTTGGCAAC
This sequence comes from Phormidium tenue FACHB-886, assembly GCF_014764505.1. GTDB lineage: Bacteria > Cyanobacteriota > Cyanobacteriia > Elainellales > Elainellaceae > FACHB-886. Next base: position 2,010 of record NZ_JACXWX010000218.1, on the reverse strand, counting down.
GTCACCCTGGATCTGTTAACTCATCAGGTGCGTGTGGGCGATCGCCTGATTGAGCTTTCAGCCCGCGAATTTTTGCTGGCAGAGTTCTTTTTGCGGCATCCGATGCAGGTGCTAACGCGAGAACAAATCCTCGATCGCATCTGGGGTTACGACTACGATCCAGGTACGAATGTAGTCAATGTCTATGTCGGATATTTGCGGAAAAAATTTGGGGATGACTGGATTGAAACCGTCCGAGGTATAGGGTATCGGCTACGTTCCTAATTGGTTTCGCTAACGCTCGTTAAACCTGTATTCAATGATAATCGCGATTCATTGAACATAACTCATTGGACACAACCATGAACATTGCTATGCGTGGGCTGCAATTGTTTCGTAAAACTCATCGCTATTTCTCTTTCATTACATTACTCATACTCACAGCATCTCTGATCGTGAGTTGTGGAACTGTTCAAACTCGTTCCACAGTGACTTCTTCACCTGTTGTTTCACCGTCTCAAGAAGCAACTGCTGCAAGTCCGACTCCTGCTTCTGATCAATCAATGGTAGTGCTCCCTGCTGACAATTACACGATCGGTTCCGATGAATCAGCCGATAGTCGTCCAGTCCATCAAGTTTCCCTGCATGCCTTTCAGATCGATCGCCATGAAGTAACGAATGCTCAATATGCAGAATTTCTGAACTCGCTGGGAATCCAATCAATGCAAGATGCCGACGCCGGGCAGGTGCGCAATCGCAACCTACCGCCAGCGGCACTTCCCCAACTGATTGAAGGGGCTGAGGGTCGCCAACAGCAACCACTGATTGCACTGGATGACGAACACACCCGCATTGGTATTCAAAACGGAACGTTTGTCGCTCAATCCGGTTACGAAAACCATCCAGTCACGGAAACTACCTGGCGGGGTGCCAGTGAGTTTTGTCGATGGCGCAATGCCAGATTGCCAACGGAAGTGGAATGGGAAGCAGCGGCACGGGGCACAGAGGGACGCATCTACCCCTGGGGAAACGAACCGCCGACTCCCAATCGTGCCGTCTATAGTCGCCGCTCTGGGGAAACCTCTCCTGTGGGCACTCACAGCGCAGGTGCAACCCCTGATGGCATTCACGACATGGCAGGTAATGTGGCGGAGTGGACAAGCACCCTCTATCGTCCTTACCCTTACAATCCTGATGATGGACGCGAACAGTTGGATGACAATGGGGAACGGGTTACTCGTGGTGGCGATCACGTCTTTGATTCTTCGCCCAGCAAACTAACCACTCACTTTCGCACTGGATTTTCTCGCGCACCCGATCGCGGCCATCGTCATATTGGCTTCCGCTGCGCTGAGTCAATTTGACCCATTCATTTCAATTGGTATGGGGGCATAGCTGGATTTGCTAAACGCCAGTTTTTAGGACGCTCAACCCTTCGATGGGAGCATAGCTGGAAGGTAGTCAGTGAGGCAATCGCTTTGGCAAAGCTGAGGTACTTTGGCATAATAAGTTTTAGTTTAGCGCTCGCTAAAATCACCACACTCGGCGGAAATCTTGAATGTCATTACCAACGAGCACTAACTTAATTGAGACAAGAAATGAGCCGCGATCGCTAGTCGAATCTGATGACTTCGTTGTTCCATTTAGCACTCAGACAAAATGGTGTTCAGAATTTGTTTTTGAAGTTCATCGCCTGCCGCCTACAGAGGTTGCCGAACATGACATTGAAGGGCATCACCTATTAGTCAATTTAGGTCAAACAGTTCGTTGTGGTTGGCAGACAGGGGGTCGCAGGTATGAAAACACCTTTCCACCGACTGGCATTTGCCTTCAATCGCATGGAGAAACCAATGCCTCTTTTTGGCAAGACGAGATGAAAGTAGCCGTGATCGCTATTTCACCTAAATTCATCACGACTATTCTTAGGAGATTTTTGGCAAAGAGTTTACCCAAACTACTAAAATATACTTGGGTTTGCTAGAAATCAAGGAACAATCGTTTGACAAGCTCTCATCTGACCGAACAATCACT
>NZ_JACXWX010000217.1 GCF_014764505.1 Phormidium tenue FACHB-886 | reverse complement strand
AGAGTATTTTTCGCTATGGTTTCGACCACCTACGTCAAATATTACTGAATCTAGAGTTGTTCGTCGATGAGTTTTTCCACGTTCTTCAATTTTTGTCCTGTACTTAGGAGCAACGTTAGCTCCGCTGAGCTGCTACCAGTATTTCCTTAACTGCCTTTAGAGAGGATTCCAGCGCACTCTGCATCCAGGCTTGATTAGTTGAGGTATGTTCCCCCGCAAAATAAATACGTCCCTCAGGAGCGATCACATGTTCATATAAACTCGTTTGCTGATAAGGCTGCAACATTGCCCAGGCTCCTAAGCTCCAGGGGTGATTATCCCAACTCCAACTATCCAGTTGCCGGATCATGCCATTTTGATTAATCTGAGGATGAATCTTGGCGAGATTCTGTTGGACGACCTGATGGCGCTCCTCTGGAGGTAGATTGGCTAACCGACGTGCTTGGCTGCCCATCGTGTAAGAAGCCAGCATTACAGATGGATTAGTAGAAATGGCAGGATCTTTTATCTGTGCGTTGTCTGAGGGGTAGTAAATTGTAGAGATAGGCAAATCGCTAGTTGTGCTGCCCCCATAGATCCCATCCTCAGTCTCCCAGAAACGACTGTTTGTAACAGCTAGTACTTTGGTGGCAGAGTCATAAGATAACTCGCGAATGGCTCGGTGTTTCGCAGCAGAAAAAGGAGTATTCAGCCGAGATAGAACCGGGAAAGGAATTGTACAAAGAACAAAGTCTCCTTCTTCTCTCTGGATTGTGTTTCCTTCCAGGTAGACGGCTGCTGCCTTCTGCGCTTCATCGTCTCGCTCTAGCAAAATCACCTCACAGCCCATTTTCGGCTTCGATTTGAGCTTGTCTGTCAGAGCAGCAGGGAGGCGATCGCTACCGCCAATAATTTCTTCCATGTCATCGTAGTTCTCACCTACGCGGATAAAGCTAAGGGCTGAAAAGTACATCACATCACCGAGAAAGCCGTTCGCCGCTGCCATCATTTCAATCGCATCATCTGATAACCCAGATGTTTTGCACCACTGGAGCATGGACTGTTCATCCATTTCCCGAACGGCTGCACTGTGAATCTGTTCTGCAAAGATTTCAGCTTTTTCCTGCTCATTCAATTGGGCAAGACGACTTCCAATGACAGTTTCTAAAACATCATCTGGCGTTAATTCGCTTTCCGAACCAGTAAGATTGTAAATGTGGTTCAAACTTGCTGAATCTCTAGCTCTTATTTGCTGACCACGTAGATAGTAATATCCTCCGACATTACTCATCACATACGGGCGAAGTTGCAGTCTACACTCTCGAATATAGTGATGGGTCAGGTTATGACGCTTAGAGACCCGCGATGCTCCGACTTCACCGTACAAACCGCTCTCAAAGTGCAAGGTGCGAACTCGTCCCCCAATATGGCTGCGTTCTGCTTCCAGGAGTACACAAGTATGTCCTCGTTTTTCCAGTTCGTAAGCCGCACAAAGTCCCGCCATTCCTGCTCCCAGAATGACGACTTTCAGAGGCTGGTCAGAATTAGGAACAGCGTCTAATTCACTGAGCAAGTTAGTAGTCTTAGTTGCTGTCTGACGAGTTCTTGCATTCGCTTCCCCAATGTGAGGAAACCGAGATGTGAATGCTACACCACTTGCCAGAGCAAGACCCCGTAATAGGCAGCGGCGGCTGAATTGGGGTAGAAAACTTGAAAAAGTTTTATCACTTCTATTCATTTGTAGTTCTCCAAAATTGCTTACCAAGTTGAAATGAGAGATTGAATCGCTGTTCGTGCAGTGACCAGCGATCGCGCTCTGGCTTCATCCCCCATCGTTAGATTTTCGGCATAGACAAAGGTGATATCTATAATGCCAATGAACTCAAAAATGGTGCTTAGATAGGGTTCTGGAAGTCAAGCTGATTTGAGGACGTGTCAGAGTACTTCCACCTCGTGTAGTGATGATCAACATTTTTTTGTTTGTGATTAATCCTTGCCAATTTGGAGTGAACATGCAGTTCGTGCGCACAATCTGGTCGATATAAGCTTTGAAATCAGCCGGAACGCTGAAGTTATACATAGGAATTCCAAAGACATAGCGATCGGCAGTCAGTAGCTCATCAATCAACTCGTCAGAAATTTTTAACGCATTCATCAGTTCAGGGGCTAAATCCTCATCCTTGCCGAACGATGCAGCAATCCACGTTTCATTAACAGGTGGAACGGGATATTGACCAACATCGCGGTACGTGACGCGATCACTTGGGTAAATCTGGAGCCAACGGGTAACAAATTCCTTCGTCAATACACGCAAAATAAAACGGTTCCCTCTAGGACTGGAGTCAAGGTGCAGAATATGGGACATGATTAAAGTATTTCTTTTAGATGCGTAGCTATTCCTGCTGTGGCTCTGGCATTAGGAGAAAGCAACCTACCGTGAATGACAAGCAGGCACACAAACGGATGATCGATCGCACTGAGCAGGTTTCAACGACTTCAAGGCTGGCATCAAACGTAAAAATCAGGCTGCCGACCAAAAATAATTTATTGCCAAACCAAGCGCTATTCATCTTGCTCAAAAGCCACAATTCGGTGAACACCTACAGTATGAAGATGGTGAACTGTTGATTTCTTGCTAGATCTTCTGATTTTTGGCACATTCTCACTGGTTGTTGAGAAAAACCTTGGGCGTGACTCCAACCCATCGTTTAAAGTGACGATTGAGATGACTTTGATGGGCAAACCCGACCTGAAGCGCAATGTTTGCGATCGTCAGCTTACCCGCGATCAACAATCGCTTTGCCCACTCAACTCGACGTTGAATCACATACTGGTGGGGTGTAAGTCCAGTTGATTGCTTAAAGAGCTGCGTGAAGTAATTCGGACTCATCTGGGCAACAGCCGCAAGTTCAGCTAGAGTCAGATCGCGATCCAGATAGGCATCAATATATGCGATCACCTGCCGTAAGCGATAAGTTGGCAACCCACCTTCTTGGGTTGATAGTATTGGTTTTTGGGCAGTGTAGTGACGAAGTAGATGGGTAAATAGCATAATGCTGAGAGAGTCTGCATAAAGCTGTCCACCTAAACCATGTGATTCAAGCTCAGCTTTCAGAGCCAATCCTATCCCATGAACTAACGGATCAGCAGTAGCAAAATGAGGTACTAATTCAGCTCTATCCCAGCTTCCCATCAACTGTACCGCGCTGAGAAATGCAGTTGGCTCAAGACTAAGAATCAGGTAACGATGCTCTGTATCCCAACGTGCATAGTGAGGTGTGTGAGCTGGAACGATCAGAATGTCACCAACCTGAAAGTGATCTGTTTTAAATTGTGCTTCTAGCCTTTGTTCAGCCTGAGTAGGAATCTCCAGGTGAATTAGAATTAAGTGCTGGTTGGAAACGGTCTCAGGAATCTCATGAGGAGGGTGCTGATAGTAGCTTAGATGAACCCCCTTCCATTGTCCTGGTTGACTTGAGAGAAGTGAACCAGAGGGAAAAACCTGCAAAACCTCACTGTCGTTGGTGAAGTCGATCGCCAACGCGCTGCATGTGGGTTTTTCTCTAGTTCCAGAGAATGTTCGTTTCACACAACCAGCTTATCTATAAAGCTATTAGACTACTGTAGTCATTTCGATTATGATTTATCGACCCACATGACGCAAGTGTATTAGTGATTTTAGTCCACGTCAACAGCTTAACTGCGCTGCAACGGGTTGTGTCGCAAAAAATTTTGAAGACACTAGATAAAGAACAAATGCTTCTCAAAATTCTGCATTCAGGCTCTAGCTATAGCGCCCCTAAAATTTTTTGCGACACAA
>NZ_JACXWX010000216.1 GCF_014764505.1 Phormidium tenue FACHB-886 | reverse complement strand
CGAGTGGTAAGTAATGCGTTCTACCACACCTTGCAGGGGTTCGAGCGGTTGTCCTGAACTGAGGGCGGGCTGTTGCGGCATAGTCCAAATGTACGCCAGTTCATCACCATCGAGCAAATGTATGGGGCATTTGACGGGACTTTCATCCTGGCGTCCCCGGCTAACGGCAATAGCCAGTCTATCAAGTCGGAGCTTCTGCCCTCAAGTTGAGTACCCAGTTCTGATAGTTTCCTTGAACTCAAAACTCAGCTCTCGGTTCCGCCGCTCCATCTCGATAGTTAGACCTCGCCAATTACTCGCCTCCAAAGCGAGATCGAAATTCAGCAATTTGTTCATCATCCAATTTCTGAAACAAAGGTGGTGGGACATCAAAGGGATGACCAGGTTGCAGAACAGAGAAATTTACTGCTGAGCTAAAAGCAATGGTGCGTTCTGATTCAGACAAGTAAAGAGCATCAAAGACTTGCTGAGCAGTAAAAGGAATAAAGGGATTGGCAGCGATCGCGTAAATTCGAATGAGATTAATAGAGGTACGGATAACCATCGCGGCTTGTTCAGGATTTTCCTTAAACAGTCCCCAAGGTGCTTGTTCATCAATGTATTGATTTCCAATCGTCCACAACGCACATAGAGCATTTGTCGCTTTACGAAACTCTAGATTGCGTAGACACTCACCAATCAAATTCATTCCCTCTCTACATTGAGCCTCTAATCGTTGTTCAGGCTCACCCTGTGTACCGCCCGCTGGAATCTTACCGCCAAAACGAGAGGCAGCAAACTTGAGAATACGGTTTACCAGGTTTCCAAAATTATCCGCTAAATCCTTGTTTACCTTGGTTTGCAGTTGTTCCCAGGTAAAGGTAGAGTCAGAAGATTCTGGAGACATCGCTAATAATGTGTACCGCCAGTAGTCCGCTGGCAAAATGTCCAACGCCTGATCGAGAAATACACCGCGTTTAGAGCTAGTAGAGAATTTGCCCCCATAATAATTGAGCCAGTTGAAACCTTTGATTTGATCCGCCAATTTCCAAGGCTCTCGCGTTCCTAAAATCATGGCGGGAAACATAATCGTATGAAACGGCAGATTATCCTTCGCCATGAATTGCAGGTACTGAACCTCCTCCGATCGCCACCAGCTTAACCAGTCTCGTCCTTCAGCTTGATCGCTCCAGGCTTTAGTTGCTGCCAAATAACCGATTGGAGCATCAAACCAAACATAAAAAACCTTCCCTTCAAAGCCAGGTCGAGGAACAGAGATCCCCCAACTCAGATCGCGAGTAATACAGCGGCTTTGGAGTCCTTCATCTAGCCACTTCATCGCGATCGACTTAGTCAATACAGTCCAATTAGGATGGTCTTCAACCCACTCTTTTACCTCATTACTGAGAAGATTGAGTTCCAAGAATAAGTGCTTGCTTCGTCGCACCTCCAGGTTCGTACTTCCAGAAATAGCAGAACGGGGTTGAATCAAATCAGTTGGGTTCAGCACCGAAGTACAGTTCTCACACTGGTCGCCTCTAGCCGCTTGATATCCACATCGAGGACAGATGCCAATTACATAGCGATCGGGTAAAAAGCGTTGATCCTCCAAAGAATACATCTGGCTGATTTCCTGCTCTTTAATGAACCCATGCTGCTCAAGTTGCTGATAAAAATGTTGGGTTAACTCGCGGTTCTCTGGAGACGAGGTGCGCCCGAAGTAGTCAAAGGACAATCCAAACCGTTTGTAAACATCGGCTTGTCGCTCATACTGCCGTTGACAATAATTTTCTACGTTCAATCCTTCCTCTAGTGCAGCGAGTTCGGCAGGAGTTCCATGCTCGTCTGTCCCACAAATAAAGAGTATAGTCTCCCCCTCTTGTCGCAAAAACCGAGCATAAACATCCGCAGGTAACATGGAACCAACCAGGTTGCCAAGATGCTTAATGCCGTTGATATAAGGCAACGCACTGGTGATCAAATACTTCATTGCTTCTCCTACCTGGCTGCTTGGCTCCTCAGTATTCGCCATTTTAGGTCAGCTTGTAGGCAACTGGGCAAATTCAAAACCGATATGTCTTGCAATACGAATGCCTGCAATAACAGATAACCTTCAGGGGTAGTGCCCTTAAGTAAAGAATAGAGAAAAATCGCTAGTATTGAGCTCTGTTTCCAAAACTGTCAGCACTAAGTACTCAGGTCCTGATTCTCAATGTTGTTGAGAGTTTTCTCAATAAGTCAGACGAAAGAATAGGGGTTCCACTAGAAAAAAGGAAGCCAAATTCTCAATAAGGAATGATGAGTACTCAGTTCTGACGCTTTCAATTATTTCAATAGTGGCATCAGATTGTATTTCTGACGAATATCAAGGAGCGATCGCTCCATCAATGGTTCAAAATCCAAAAATGGTAACAGCTTTTGGCGATTTCGAGTTTTAAACCAAATCGGAATTAACTCTAGAATCACTCTGGGAAGTACTCTCAGAATTGAGCTATACAGCCAAAGAGTTCCCTTTTCTCTGATCATATCCTCGTACATCACATTAACGGCAGGGGAATTTTTCATCTTGAGATAGGTCTGAAACGTACATTCACTCGTCCACCAAAACAGAGGAAGGATTCTCAGTTCATCAAACATTCCCGTATCGCAACCGTAGATGACATGGCCCACATCATGGGCACGGAGAATTTTGGCAAAGTCTGAGGGTTGGATTGCCGGATCGGTGATGTGGGGGTTGAGCGCGTAATACTCTGCTAATCCTTCGCGCAGGGTTTGAGTACTGGCTTTGTCAGTGTAACGAGGACGCTGCATAGTTGCCTCTTATTTCGATACGATACTGTATCGTAAGCTATAATAGCAGTTATGACGAGTCCGAGTAAAAGATCACCCGGAAGACCCCGGAGTGCCCGATCGCACCAGGCAATGCTGCAAGCGACCTTAGAATTGCTGGCAGAGGTTGGTTTTGAAGCGATGAGTATTGAGGCGATCGCATCCCGTGCAGGGGTTGGTAAAACGACCATTTATCGGCGCTATAGCAGCAAAGCAGAATTGACGGCGGATGCGATCGAGAGTATCCGGGAAGAGATTGTTATCCCTGACACCGGGAGCCTTTGGGGTGATATGGATACTCTCATTCAGAATGCGGCTCAAATCTCGCTCAATCCTCTGGGACGACAAACCGTTGCCATGATTATCAGCAGTGCATCAAGTAACGCTGAATTTGCTCAAATCTACTGGATGAAGTACTTACAACCACGACGAGAGGCATTTGCTGTTGTGCTGGAGCGAGCCAAAGCAAGACGAGAAATTGAACCTAATTTAGATTCTGGCTTGGTCTTCGATACGATGAGCGGCATTATGCTGTATGCCATGATTTTTCAACCAACTCCTGAATCATGGGAAGCTTATGTACGCCGCGCTCTAGAGTTAGTTCTTCAATGATCTAATTTCTTTTCTGAATGGCTGCCAGAATAAAGGCGATCGCTTCTTCGGTATGTTCTTCGACCATTTCTGGACTGAGGCGATCGAGTTCTGGTGTGAGATGCTTCCAATTCTCATGAATCGTGAAGTAAAACCAGCAAACGCTTAAGATGTGAGTCAACGCCAGGAATGGCTTGAGCGGGCGGAAGTAGCCTTCTGTAATACCACGCTCTAGCACGGTCAAGAGATATTTGTGCAGGGTTAGCACATTACACTCCTTAAAGTACGCCCCCTGATTTTGGCTCGATTCCTGAAACCAGAGCATCTGTCGCTGAGGATTTGCTGCTTCGTTGGCGATCGCAATACGAATGATTTGCTTTAACGCCTCCTCGGAAGATAGAGCATCAAAATTTTGTTGTGCCAAGATTGATTGAACTTCGTCTACAGGACGCTGGAGAACAGCTTTGTAGAGATTTTCTTTGTTCTCGAAGTAATAATGCA
>NZ_JACXWX010000215.1 GCF_014764505.1 Phormidium tenue FACHB-886 | reverse complement strand
CAGTCGGCACACAGCAATTTTGCGTTCACCGCGTTTGACTGCCTCGATGGCTTTGGTGCGGAGGTCGTAGCTGTAGGGGGCGGACATAAGCAGGTCTCAACGCTCTTCTATCCTCCATATTATACCGTCCTATCACTATTACGTAGGGCTATATCATCATCGTTGCCGAAGGTTCTGCTTTTCTTCCCCTGTCCGACAACTGCACTAGAAATTGAGAAATCAGCCCGCTCAAAGTTTGTGAACGGAACCGGAGTGTCAAAGCGTTCAAGTGCTGTCAATCGATCGACCGTCACACTCAACTGGGCGCGAGAAATCGCAAAGCCATTTGCACTGAGCTTATAGCTGCCACTGCCCGTTGGTTTGCTCACCCGCAAGGTGTACTCACCCGTTGGCAAATTATCAAACGAGATTCCTTCTGGTGCGGTTCCCGGCTTGATAGAACTCCTGATTTGTTGACCACTGCTATTGAACAGTTCCAAATTTGTGTCAACGCCTTGCTGAACTACACCAATTCCACCTTTGGTGGGGACATCGACCTGAAACTTGAAGAAATCTGCCGTATCACTGCCAAACAAACTACCGTTAACAAACGGACTATTGCGAATGTTGCCTAGATTTGTTGCGGTTGAAAACGTATCATTGTTAGCGGTTTCATTGACCTGTGCCATTGTTTAGATCTCCTTTGGGTTGTTGGGTGGATGAGTTAGGTTAGCTGTTGTGAAATTTCAGTGGAATTTGGACGCAAAAACTCGTACACAGCGATGAACTCATTGCTGAGATCAAAGTTGTAATGGTGAGTTCTTCGATACGCTCTCTCGAACGCAGCGCCGATCGCTATGCAACAGCGTAGGGAATTTCTATGCCTTGAATCGTGGAAAAGTCGATCTGCTGGAAGTGATTTGCGTTGAGTTGATTTGGGGTAACGTTTGACAACACCGCTAAAGTATCGTTGCCAAATTTCAGAGCCGTTCCTTGACGGTGAGCGACCACATCGATCGCTTCAAAAGTTAGACCAAAGGCTAAACCAATGCGATCGCCCTGCCGCAGATTGAAATCCTTAAACAGATCGGTGGTTGTGGCATCGAGGTCAGCCACAAAAGTGTCGCATCCTACTCCGCTAATGTGGATATCCTGTCCATTGCCACCAAAGGTGAGGTCATTACCCACCCCGCCATTGAGAATGTCATTGCCATTGCCACCGAGCAACACATCGTCACCCCCCATGCCGGAAATATTATCCCGTCCACCTCTGCCATCAATAATGCCGCCAATGTTTCGACCAACAATGGTTTGTGAGCTATTCGTGCCTTTAATTACAGGCGGAGGGGCAGTGCCATCATTATCTACACCCCCACTGGTTTGAACAAAGGTTTCATACTCAAACCTAAATTCCGCCTTAGCTCGTTTAAGAGAACGATTGCTACCGCGACCGTCTCCTTCTGTTTTGATTAGTTGACCAACTTGTCCAAGGATGCTTTCTGTTTCTTTATCTGTGATTAATCGAGTTACAACATCGTAGGAAAAACTGAAGCCACTAAATCTAGGATCACGATGGATGTCAGCGCTGTCATCAAACGTGAAAGCGTCCAATGGATCAGAATCCTCGATACTGAAGCGTCCGTCATGCTTCCGTTGATTGACGTTGTATTGTCTTGTCTCCTTCTGGTTCAACACCACGTCATCTTGGTCTGCCACTGCTTTCCTCTCCTCCGGTAAACCACCGACAATCAGAAAGGGTGGAGTGCCAAAGTGCGCATAAAAATCTGCTCTGTGAGAATTTGTGAGTGGAATTCTGGTGTCAAACTGATCCAATGTCGTTACTCGACCCGTTGTGATTGATAGCTCCGCGCGAGTAATTGGGGTTGCTGTCATGCTGAGCGTGTAGTTTGTTGCAGCCGTGTCACCCAACGGTTTGCTCACCTGCACAAAGTATTCTCCCGGTGTCAAGTGCTCGTGTTGCACTGTTTCAGTTAATGTTCCAGCTTCAATGGAGGAACCCAGCGTTCGGGGAATGGTTCCCCCTAGTTCTATATGAAATAGCCTCAGGTTGGCATTGGAGCCAGTTGGCGTCATGCTGAGACTTACCTGGCTAGATGAATCAACGCGAAATCGATGTACATCGGTCAGATCGCTACTGTCGAGTTTGCCTTTGAGAACAACACCGCTACGATCCACGAGACCGATCGGAGCCGCAATTGGTGCAGAACCATTAGGTTCAATTTCAGAAACTTGTCGTGCCATCGTTTAGTTCTCCTATATCAATGTGAAGAGTGAGTGGAATTTGTGAATTAGTCATCAGTGCGTTCAGATGGGATAATGGGTTGCCACTCCAGCGCGATCGTTCCATCCGTGCGACGGTTGTAAACGAGACGATCGCATTGTCAGTTTTGATTGCAGTGCATACCCAGCGAACCCTTGTGGTTGGGAGTGCTATATAAGCACATCCAATTGCCGTTTTCTAAGGAGTGGTAAGTTCCACCTAATGATTCGCAGCCTTGCTGGATATCAGATGCAATTGCAGTTGAAATAGCGATCGTTGAGGTTGATGCGACGATCGCTGAAACAGTCAAGATGCTGGTCAGAATGGAATTAAGTTGGGTCAGCATATTTGTCCTCTTTGGCTAACTGGTCAGGGGCGATGCAGTTCTCTTGCTGCACCTGAAATCAAGTTAGCGATCGAGGCGTTTCCAAAGCGTTCCCAAAGCGTTCCCAAAGCGCTTCCGAAGTCGATCGTTTCAATCCATGAAGACTGAAAGGGTCTGAAAAAGTCTGATACTCTCCAAATTTACGGGCTAGATACCCGAAGATTCGTGTTAAGTTAACCTGCTTCGATCGCTCCTAAAGCTTTGAGCGTAGCTTCCTGGGCTTCGGTAATACCTGAGACACCTGTAAGAGCTGACTTATAAAGAAAAACCGAAGTAGTTCTGGATGAGCTCTGAGCAGATTTTAGACTGGAGAAGCTGAGTGGTAGCCCTACAAATGTCTCGTCTACCTGAAATTGCCTATCCAATACGCCAGTCCTATCCCAGTGATTTAAACGATGCAGAATGGGAGATTTTGCAACCCCTCCTGCCAAAAGCTAAAGGATTTGGACATCCAGTGGAAGTGGATTTCAGGGAGATTCTCAATGGCATCTTCTCTGTGCAACGCACAGGTTGCCAATGGGAAATGATGCCCCATGGCTTACCGCCCTACAGCACGGTGTACCGCTACTTCCAGAAATGGCAACGCAAAGGTATTTGGCAGCAGATGCACGACCAGATCCGAGAAAAACTGCGAAGACAATCAAGCAGAGAGGGGCAATCGAGCGTTGCCATTGCCGATTCTCAATCCGTTAAGACTACGGAAAAAAGGGAGAGGTCTACGGGTTTGTACGCCTTGGCGGAGCGAAGCTCTAGGTGGCAAAAAGGTTAAAGGACGCGCAAGCGCCATATCGTTGTCGATTCGCAAGGGTTGTTGATTGAAGTTCTCGTCAGTGAAGCGAATGCTTCAGAGCGATCAGGCGCAATCGTGGTGCTGAACGAGGCAAAGGAGAAGTTATCGAGATTGGAGGTCGTATGGGTAGACCAGGGATATTCAGGCAAGAAGTTTGCCCATGCAGTGAAGCAAGTGTGTGGAGAACAGGTTCGGGTCGAGGTGATTGAACGCACCTCAGCAACATTCGAGCAACTTCCAAAGCGGTGGATAGTGGAGCGTACTTTTGGATGGCTTAATCGATTCCGACGCTTAAGCAAGGATTATGAGGTGTACTAAGAGGGGTTGTGTCGGGTATGTCAATAGGTTTGTGTCAAGGGTAGAAAGCTAGGTGGGAAAACGATCGCTAAACTCAATAGCGAAGCGATTGAGGGCGGGTTTCCAGTCACGAATGGGCATGGTCCACTTTTTGGCAATGTTCCCAATTGCCAGATAGATAACTTTTAGGGCAGATTCATC
>NZ_JACXWX010000214.1 GCF_014764505.1 Phormidium tenue FACHB-886 | reverse complement strand
ACGTTGCAAGCGGGTAGTGCGGGCTGAGCCACAATCAGGGCAGTTCATAGAGCGTTCATGGAGCAAAGATTGGGGGTAGTAGCCAGTCTATCAAGTCGGGGCTTCTGCCCTCAAGTCGGCTACCCAGTTCTGACAGTTTCCCTAGGGCGACTGATCAACGAAGCGCTCACTATGCAATAGATCCAAAACCTGTTGTCGTTCCTCATCGCTGAGCGCACGCTCAGGTTTCGGTGCAAAATTGCACAAAGTTCGGGCTCTTGTCCGTTTTTGGTGAAGCGAAAAATATACCCTGCCAAGATCCCTGTTTTGCTCAACTGGTTAAGATCAATCTTTTCGCCAGTAAGTCCAAACCGGCTCGCCCAAACATCTGCCGCTTCAACATTTTGAGTCGATTGTTCTGCCCCTCTACAGGTCCATTGCTAACCTCTAATGTGAGAGCGTTTTTCACAGCATCGTAGTCCTCTTTGAGTCCCTTGGCAAAACTCTGGAACACTTTGATAGCACTATTTTTGCTCTGCTCAAGCCAACTATCCAATTGCTCTGGTAGCCGTTGACGCACCAGACCAACAAAGTCTTGGGTCAGGGTGATCGCTGTTGCAAGCTCAGACTGCTGGGCTAACTGGTTGAGAAGCTTCTGTTCGTCCGTAGTTAAGGTCTCGGGGTGCTGCAAGACTAGCCAGGCTGCCCGTCGAGCACTCAAAGGTTTTTCACAAGCCTTTTGTACCGCCGGAGCAGGTCCGCGTCCTGGTACATCTGGTAAATCATTCAGGGATTCAGGGTTCGGTTTTGAGGGCTCCAATTGCCGCAGTTGCTGGGTAAAGCGAGCGACGGTAGGATAGCTGCCCTCATAGCCTTGTTGTTGAATCTCCTGAAAGAGCACTTTCGTCTGTTGACGTCCCAATCGCCACTGCTGTTGCAAATAGGGTTTGTAAGCGTCCAGTCCACTGCCGCAGTTTCGCATCGTGGGCTGTCGCTCCAGAAACGTAGGGGCAGACAAGTAGGTGTAGACCGTACGCACCCCAATGCCAAGATGATGAGCAATGTCGTCAATCCGGTAGCCCTGCTGCCGTAGTGCATGGGTCTGTTCGTATTTCTCCAAACGGCGAGCCCGGTTGAGTGCCTTGGGAGACTGGAAATCTGACGGTAGTTCTGATGGCAATGCCAATGGCGGAGAAACAGATGTCAAAGCAGCTTGAAGCTGCTCGCTGTCAACTTTGTGTAGGGTCTGAGCCTGCCCCTTGAAGAAGTTTTCCAGGGTTTCCTCCAAGTTCTTCAGCAGGTGAAAGCGATCGGCTACTTGGATTGCCTCAGGGGCTCCTCTATCCATGCCAGCTCGATAAGTTTTAGAGCGGTCGCGCGAGAGGATTTCGACACCAGGGTGTTCTTTGAGCCATGCTTCCAGTGTTTGGGCGGTGCGGTCTGGTAATAGCGCAATCGGTTGGTTCTGTTGTAAATCCACCAGGATGGTGCCATAGTTGTGCCCCTTGCATAGGGCAAAATCGTCCACTCCCAATATCTTCGGAGTGGTCAAGACTGGTAACGACAAACGGGCAATGAGGCGCAGTATGGAGTTTCGGCTGTATCCATAACCTATCTGGTGGCTCAGACGCGCTGCTGCTGCACCACCCAACGACAAGCCGATCTCTTTGAGATGTTCAGTAAAGCGAGCCGTGCGTCTAGCCCAAGGTGCAACGACAGCGGCTAAGCGTTCTGTAAAAATCTGCCGAGGACACGCGTCGTTGCGGCAAAAGAATTTGCAGACTGACAGGATGATTTTGAGGCAAAATTGAGCGACTGGCAAATCTTTCAGAGTTCTCTCATAGCGGCTGTGGACACGCTGGGTTGGACTATGGCACAACGGGCAATGAGCCACAGCTTGGGTTGAGGATAGCTTGAGGAGGATCTGTTGCTCTGCCATATCCAAGCTCCAACTTTGAAAACTCAGGTCAATTTGGTTGGGGAGTAGATGCTGTATGAAGTCCACGAGATTTAGGAGGGGTGAGCGCTGACCTCCCTATTTTCCTGGTTTGACCTGGATCACCAAAAGTGGACATGAGCCCGAAGTTGTGAGAATATGCATTCGGCTTGGGTTTGGGTTCACCCTTGGGCTTTTGCTGACGATAGTAGCTGGCACGGCTGACCCCCAATCCCGTACAAACAGGCGCAACACCCAGACTCGGAGCCAGTTGTTCGACAACCCTCATCAATCGCTGTTGTCGCTGTTGTTCATCGCCAGCGTGATGTTTAAGATCGCCGAGGCTTTTTTTGATGTTGATCATCAACTCCGCTTGTTGCAGTCGTTGGCTGAGGCGTTCATTTTCGCGTCGCAGTCGCTCAACCTCGCCACTGAGGGGATTTGCAGGAGCCGATTTACGTCCCCGTTTGTTGTCCGTTAATGCCGCCAGTTGTCCGGCTTGTCGTTGCCGTCGCCATGTCGTCAAGTGGGAAGAGTACAGTCCAACGCGAGCGCAAGATCGCTCCAATTTGTCCTTCACCACAGGTATCGGTCTCCTAGAGAATTTGCAACTTGTACTCGGCAGTGTAAATCCGACGTTGCGCTTTTTCTAGCACTTCGGGATTCGGCACCTTGGATGTTAGAGAGCCATTGTTATTAGCAGAAGGAGGAGGCATGACCATAGAAGTTCACCTGAACTAGACAGTAATTTGGAAGCGGTCAGGTGTCTCATTCATAGTGTCACAGAGGGCCAAATTAAGGCAGAGCAAACATCTGAATAATGTGGTTGAGCAAGATCATCGAATCATCAAGCGCATCGTGAAACCAATGATGGGATTTAAGACGTTCAGCAGTGCAAGAAGAACGTTGAGCGGGATGGAAGCGATGAATATGATTAGGAAAGGACAAGTAAAAGGAGTCAAACAAGGGGACAGTGTGTCTCAAGTGATAATTTATCGAAGCGATCTTTGGAATTGCTGCTTAAGGGAAAGGAAATGCAAACGATATCGATCGTTTGTCCTTAACAAGTTCTTGCGACACAACCGGGAGAAGAGTGTCGTCCTGATTACCTTACCATTAGCTGGTTTTTGCGACACAACCCCTTCTGTGGCATCTGATTAACACAAAACAGGTGAGGCTTTTCCCCGCAACACGGCTAAATCTTCCGCATCCAGTTCTGTAGGTGTGCCGCTGTGAATCAGTTCAGCAAAATCCTCGTTAGGTACCATCACGGTTAGAGTATACAGACGGCTATTCCCGGTGTTTTCAATGGTATGAGTGCCCGTTGGAGGGACGACAAGGCTATCCCCTTCCTGAAGCAACACGGTCTTGCCATCGCAGGTTGCCTGTCCTTCGCCTTTCAGCACAAAAAACAGTTCCGTTGCGTACATGTGGCGGTTAGGAGGCGTTTTGCCACCAATATCAAATATTTCAATACAGCAGGTAAACGAGACATTATCGCTGAGCGGATCAAAGGCGATCGCTAATTTATTACTGGAATCAGGACTAATACGATAAGCCTGATATTCTTTAGGAGACTTGGCAACGGGAATCATACAGTGTTCAGCAGTAATCATAATAGCTTCCTTCTTGATTTATCGTTTCAATGGTTTTGATCAACAGTGCTATTGCTACATTTCCACCGAGTACTGACTACGTGCCTTTTGCGTTGCAGCATTGATCAATGTTTTTTGCTTAAAACGATTTGAAGAGGACATCGCTATCACATCGCCTCGTTCGTTTCGCTGCACTTGATAAATGACGCCGCGATAAATCAGTTTATACTCAGTTGGTTTCACAGCAATGTGTCTAATAGCCGTTGGCTCAATTCGACAGGTATGTCCTCGATAAATCAAGTCATATGCTGATTTGATAGGCTTAGCGAGACGATGAGCGTTGATATTAGCAGGATCATAATTGAGGGTGGTACCGCGATAAATGAGTTTCATGGTTGTCTCCTAGTTTGTGGTTGGCATTAAGGTCTTTGCTTAACTGTCTTTATCGTAGAGGTTTCATCCAGAAGAAACATCTGAGCAATGTCACGACCAAGCCATACACCAAAGAGGGTAATCCTTGCTGACTTTCGTTGATACACTAAGCACTTGTACTTAATACTTTTGTTGATTGACGATTACCTATGGTATCCCACTAAGTACAGGACAAAAATTGAAGAACGTGGAAAAACTCATCGACGAACAACTCTAGATTCAGTAATATTTGACGTAGGTGGTCGAAACCATAGCGAAAAATACTCT
>NZ_JACXWX010000213.1 GCF_014764505.1 Phormidium tenue FACHB-886 | reverse complement strand
GTGAGTACAGGGGCATTAGATAATGGAGTTGGGTAGGTCGTCATGGCTTAACTTGTTTTCTTGCTTGCCTGACCCTACCCCTTTTTTGCACTATTTTCGATCTACTGAATCTGCTTCTCATTGAGCAAAAGGGATTCATAGCCCTGTCCAGCTTTAGCACCAGCTTTGTATAGACCGCCAGAACTTTAGTAAGCGCCATCGTGTGTAGGTGTTGCAGAAATAGTAAGGGTGTTTCAGCGTCACCGTATTGGTGTCAGCGCTGCCTATGATGGCAGGCAGGTGAATCGCTTCATATTTTTATATTTCTAGCTATGCGCTCTGCCCGATGTTTTTGGCAAATTGCATCTGTTACAAGTGGCTGGAAACTAGCGAGAATAGGAAAATGACATAATAGTAGAGGTAATACTAGTGATTCAAATAAAATATTGGTTGAGTATAGGTTTCTTTTGTTAGAAACATCTTGAATTATCGATTCAATATTCGAGAACAGTTCCATCAGTAGAGAAATCTGAGTGAGACTTGAGTATTCTTCTGACGCAACTAATAGAAATATTCTTGAGTTCTCAAATCTATAATGGGCGTGAGTACAGACAGAACCTAGTTGAGTTTTTGTGAGTTATCCAGCACAAGGGTGATAACAGCTCATTGCCAGCACCCTTGCAGTCAAGCTTAAAACACGGTCAAAGTGCCGTATACTTTTTGATTGCTGGCAATCCTATCGTCATATTCAATGATTGAATTCGTGGGGTCAATAAAAGCAACCACATAGTAAGTTCCTGAAGGCACGTTAGGCACAGTACTATTGGCAGCAGCCAGCGCATACTGGGACGGGCTTGCCGATAAACCACTAGCGGTTCCCAGGGCGTAGTGAGAACCAGTGCTGTTGGTGACATCAGCATCAGTGGAAAGGTAGAAATTGACTGAGAAATTAGCTGCTGCTGCCGTACCGATGTTTTGTACCCATAGATTGGTATGGAAGCTCTGTCCAACATAGGCGGCGGTCGCAGTTCCGCTGCCATTTACAATAAATCCGCCAATGCTCTTATTGAACCACCAAGCATAATCGGTGAGATCGGGTTTGTCAATTGGTTTACGGATAGAATCATCCTGTTTAATCCAATCCTTAATTGCATTAAATTTCTCGGCAGTGATGCGAGTAGCTTCGTTGATCTTGGTTGAGTTATTTTCGCTGGACACAACCCCGTAGATGGTTTTATTGCCCGCCCAAACAGGTCCACCGCTGTTGCCAGGGCTATAGTCTAAATCAGTGCTATCGAGTTGGTTCAGTTTAACACTTGTAATCTTACCACTTTGAGTAAACATGTTGCGATTAACATAATTACCGGTAGCATCTTTCATTAGATCAGATGGATATCCCGCAACATTTACTACTTTTCCAGCTTTAAATCCAGCATCATATCCATATCCATACGAGCTTGTCAGCTTTCCTACATTACGATCAAGGGTTAACACCCCCATATCATAGTCCCAAGCTGCATCTTTCTCTTTCCATTGCTGACCAACTAGCTTCTTGCTGTCGAAATTCCAATTCGCATTATTGGTATAGGCAGAAAAGGTTCGCATGTAGGTCATTTTAGCTCTGCCGTAATACTCGTTGTCTGCTGGGTGAGCATCTTCTGTAGAGCGCTTATTGATTACCTTCCCTGAAGAGCCAGGGATAAAATCGATTGCATCTGCGAACCCACCTCGATCTTTGTTATAGAAACAATGGGCGGCAGTCAGGACATGATAGTTACTAATTAATGTCCCTGAAGACATGCTGATATAATCATCGTCTGTGTACAGTTTGCCGTCGTGTCCCTTCCAGCGAGCGCTAATCCGACCAATTGGGGCGTAGAGGCTAGAAGTAGGATTGGTCACCGTTGTGCGATTGTCTGTGCCGACCACACCTCGGGATTTGGAGCGGGTTGAGCGATGTGCTAGCCGCATTGGATTGACTGATAGTGGAGCGGTAGTGCGGCGTTCGTCTAATTTAAGGGGTAGCTGCTTCTGATGAAGCGCTCGTTCAAAGGTAAATGCCATTGCAGTATTCCTGAGTTTACAATGCAAAATCAGGCTTGAGCTTTAAGCAAAAACTAATCCAGCTCTAAAGTGCATCAGAATCTGATTCAGCGAATGTTTATAGCGTCGCCTGAAAGTATTTTCTCTTCATTAATTCAGCGAAAGTATAGCATGAGGGTTCATAACCTCTGCTGGAAGTTAGCTAAATTAAATATCCAAACGATCTGAAACTACCTGTCGTAGATCAACACGTTCCCTGAAAGAAGAGCAATCGGTGATTCTCGAACACAGGTCGCCTTGACGACTAGAGTTTGGCAATTGCACAGCTTAACTAGAAGTACCCCATCGAGAGCGTGTCACCTGCTCAATCAGATAGCAGAGGGAAAATATAGGAAACCTAGAGGCATCAGAGGCAGCTATTGTGATCTGTTGCAGTAAACTAGGAGGATACTAATGGTGTATGCACCAATTGATCTAGATGAATTGAGAGGGCAATATGTCAACTCTTCTTCAAAACAACCTTTCCAACACCAGGTCGAGGCATTTGAAGCCTTTAGAAAAACATTTAAGCTTGATGGGACGCAGTGCCCGTTCTGCTGCATTATTGGTTGGTTCAATCCCTTCAGTGGTGATAAACGTCCACATCGCCGCTTCAACTTTCAATAGCTGCTGACAAGTGCGCACCGACTTGCCAAAGGAGTCTTCTCGCCCTTGCTAATGGCATAAGCTGCCCCTTCTGCCAACAAGGTATGGATGCACTGCTGAATGGGAGCAACAACACTGATGAACTCAGTGCGGCTGAGGGTGTCGTCTCGAACGCGATACCATTGCCCAAATAACAATTTCTGCTGCTCTAACAATGCTTTACCCAGTCTTCCTGCTACCCCACTTCGTTCGGCAATGGCAGTGAAATCTCGTTTCAGGTATGCCCAGCAAATCTGCCGTTGCTCCAGGTTCAACAGATTATAGGCACTGAAGCGGTCACTGCTAACAATGCCATCAAACCCCTCTGCCAACAGGTGCTGACACACCGCCTGAGAACGTCCTAAAAACACAGCAAAGTAGCTGACCGATGGCGTAACCATCACCCACAACCACCCCTTGCGTCCACTTGGTTTTTTTCCATTCCCATTGCCTTGTGCAAAGCTCGTTTCATCCATATTCACATTGCTTTGTCTTTGCACATACTGATGGGCTTCCTCCACGACTTGAGCGAGGGCTTGGTAACTCTCCTGCTGCAGTTAATTAATGCTACCTACCGAAATTTTGATGCCAAACAGTTCATCGAGCAACTCTTGTACCATCCGGTGGGATTGGCGGTACTGCCCACTGAGTACCTCCACATGAGCCACGACTCGTTCACCATAGCCACTGCTATTGATCATCATCTCATCCCAGGCTCGAGTGTAGCCACCACATTGTTGACATCGCAGTGCGCGAAATCGATGTTCTCTCACCTCAGGCACAACTTGCGGGATCTCAACGTTTTGAATTCGGTAAGGTTCATGATCTTCTCCCGCTAACGGCTCACCACAATGGATGCATTCACTCGGGTAATAATCCTCTACACTCTGGCATTGCTCCACTGAGTATAAGGGGCGCTCATGTCCTTCATGTCCGGGCTGTGCCCCAGGTTTCTTTTTTCCCTGCCTTTTCTCTTTTACTTTGAACCCTTTGCCCTGGTCTTGCGACGGTGGTTTCGATGAATTCTGGCTATTCTGCTGGACTCGCTCTTTGAGCAACTGATTTTCAACCTTGACTTCCTCGTATTGCCTCTCTAGCTGTTCAATCCGTTCCATCAATTGCCCAATCTCAGCGATCTGCTCAAGCCACTTCCTCACCAACCGCTTGACACTCTCGGTGGTCGTTTCCCAATCCTGTGGGCTAATTTCATCAATAGGAGGGGGTGAGTTCTCTTCCATCCTGTTAGCCTAACAGCACCTTCCAATTTTCTCAATTTCCTATCACATCCCCCTAAACGATTACCTTTTCTTAAAGCCGTAAGCTGTAATTAATGAACAACGGATTAAGGAGATAAAGTACATGTTCTCATAAACGTATTGCTCTAACTTGTATTAATGTTTTAAGCTAAAAATCCTATTGATTGAATATGTTGTCGTTTAGGTTATAGCTATCGGGCACCTCGAAAAATTAGTTGAGAAGCGTCTTGAATTGAGACTGCTGTAAGATCATGGTGATGGTTGGGATAGGGGGAATGTTCAATGAGTCAATCCGAATTTTGG
>NZ_JACXWX010000212.1 GCF_014764505.1 Phormidium tenue FACHB-886 | reverse complement strand
GTTCGCTGGGCGGAGATTAGGGGTAGTAGCCAGTCTATCAAGTCGGGGGTTCTGCCTTCAATTTGAGTACCGAGTTCTGACAGTTTCGCTTTCTGCGATCGCGACAGTCTCACTTTCTCTGTGCAGCAACGGCAAAGCCATCCGCGTTGACCACTTGAGTACAAGCACGAAGACTTTCAATCTTATCCATCTGCCAAGATTGTAGAGTACAAAGAGACAATCTGTAGATAAAATAGTGTATTGTCCTTTTATTTAATTCAATCCATAATAACAGTGTGACCAAAACGAACGGCTCTCGCTCCTTTGGAGGCATCAGTCATGATTACGATTCGACCGGCTCAAGAACGAGGTACTGCAAACTTTGGTTGGCTCGATAGTCGTCACACTTTCTCCTTTGGCAACTACTACGACCCTAATCACATGGGTTTTGCTGACTTGCGAGTAATCAATGAAGACAAAGTAACTCCGGGTCAAGGCTTTGGTACTCACGGACATCGAGACATGGAAATCATTTCCTACGTCCTCAATGGTGCTTTAGAACACAAAGACAGCACTGGCACTGGGTCGGTGATTCTTCCGGGAGATGTGCAGCGGATGTCCGCTGGGACGGGCATTCAGCACAGTGAATTTAATGCTTCTAAAACCGAACCTGTGCATTTTCTACAGATCTGGATTCTACCGGAGCAAAAAGGGATTGAGCCAAGCTACGAACAAAAGTCATTTTCTGAGTCAGAAAAACGCGGCACATTGCGGTTAGTTGGCTCTCGCGATGGACGTGATGGCTCGATCTCAATTCACCAAGATGTGAACCTTTATGCCAGTACTTTGCAGGATGGTGAAACGGTGAGTCATTCACTGGCAGAGGGGCGAGTCTCTTGGCTACAAGTGGTGAGAGGTGCGGTGCAACTGAATGATCAACTGCTTACTGCCGGAGATGGCGCTGCTATTGCTCACGAATCACGAATCACGCTGCAAGGCGCTGCTCAGGGTGCGGAAGTGTTGTTGTTTGACATGGCGGCATAGATTTACAGGATGTCTGCATACTCCTCAGACATCCTTTTGACCAGATAGTGCAGCGATCGCCCCAAAGGGAGTGTTTCATAAAGCTGTTCTACTAACGGGAGCGGGTTATAGTGAACAGTTTTTCCAGAGCCACCTTGCAGCGAGCCTTTTGCGGAGTTGATGTGTTAACCAAATACCGCCCCCGGTAGTAAGAGGTTTGCTGTTTCTTCCAATCATCAGTTAGCAGACCTGAAAATCCCCAGTCCTCATCCGAAATTTCCTGAATGACGATGTGTGCATGCTCTGGCTTCTTTCCAAGCACATGCACTAGTAAAGCAGTCACCTCTTTGACGAGTTGAGCCTTTTTATCTCTAGTTGCACCTTTCATAATTTGGATATTTACGTATGGCATGGTGATTCCCTTATAGATAATCCAACTTAACAAGCTTCTAGACAGTGCGGGTGAGATTGAATCGTAAAGCTTAAACCTAAACAATGATAAGGCAAATGCCATGCTGGATGAACCCTTAACGATCGGCACAGACGAAGAAAATCATCAGGTAACAGCCGTAATCTCTCACATCGTTCGACCCGGACGAGAGCAGGGTTACGAAGAATGGTTTCGAGGCATTGCTGCAGATGCGCGAACATTCAAAGGACATCTGGGAGTCAGCGCGATTCGACCCCGCGATCATGCTCATCCTGAATATGTGGTGATTCTTAAATTCGATCATTACAACAATCTCAAAACCTGGCTAGAGTCCGAGGTGCGGCGAGAATGGATCGAGCGATTACAGCCCTTAATTGAAAAGCCAGAAGCAATTCAAACCCTAACTGGACTAGAAACCTGGTTTAGCCTGCCCAATCAACCTCTCAAATCTCCGCCTCCTCGCTACAAAATGGTACTGGTGACGTGGTTAGGCGTTTTCGTTACCCTTGCAGTTCTCAGTCGTTTGCTGGCACCGATTCTATCTAGTTTGCCTGTCTTGCTTAACCAGTTGGTTACGACTGGGCTAGTGGTTTTGGTTCTTACCTATTTAGTAATGCCACGCCTGACAAAATTATTTAGAAAGTGGCTCTATCCAACTCGCTGATTGACTCAAGAAGTAGACAAACTGTAGCTCTTTCCCTTTCCCCTTCAAACACTACTCACTGAGGGCCTTAATGATGTCTGACCGCTCTCGGTCGTCGCGCCGAAATTTCCTAAAGCTTGCCGCAGCAGCAGGCGCATCATCTTATCTTTTAGGAACACAACGCACGGCAAGTAGCACAACCAACAATACTCAAGCCGATCTGATTTTAATCAACGGGCGCATTGCCACGCAGGATGAGCGCCGTTCCTTTGTTGATGCCGTTGCGATTAAAGACAGTCGTTTTCTGGTTGTTGGAACTGAGCGAGACGTGATGGCAACTAGAGGCGACGACACGCAGGTTATTAACCTCAAAAGGCGAACGGTAATCCCTGGCTTAAACGATTCTCACATTCACCTGATTCGAGGTGGACTCAACTACAACCTGGAACTGCGATGGGATGGTGTCCCGTCTCTTGCGGATGGACTGCGGATGTTGAAAGCACAGGTCGATCGCACTCCACCGAATCAATGGGTACGCATTGTGGGGGGATGGACAGAGTTTCAGTTTGCCGAGCGACGCCTGCCGACCCTCGATGAAATCAATCAAATTGCTCCCCACACGCCTGTCTTTATCCTCCACCTATACGATCGCGCCCTGCTTAACCGCGCGGCACTGCGAGCCGTTGGTTACACCAGAGATACGCCGAATCCGCTAGGCGGCGAGATTCAACGTGACGGCAACGGCAATCCAACTGGGTTGCTGATTGCCAGACCAAATGCCATGATTCTCTATTCCACCCTGGCAAAAGGTCCGCAATTGCCATATGAGCATCAACTAAATTCCACGCGCCACTTCATGCGGGAACTTAATCGTTTGGGCATTACCAGCGTGATTGATGCGGGTGGGGGATATCAGAATTACCCGGATGATTATCAGGTGATTGAAGACCTACACCAGCGGGGTGAACTCACCGTTCGGATTGGCTATAACCTGTTTACCCAGCGTCCTGGTCAAGAACTAGAAGACTTCTCAGGCTGGACAGAAATTGTGCAGCCGGGTCAAGGGGACGACTTCTATCGCATGAATGGGGCAGGGGAAATGCTCGTTTTTTCAGCCGCAGATTTTGAGGACTTCCTAGAACCCCGCCCGGATCTGGTAGATTCTCTGGAAACACAATTGCAGGATGTGGTCACGCTCTTGGCACAAAATCGCTGGCCGTTTCGCTTACATGCTACCTATGATGAGTCCATCACTCGCTTTCTGAATGTATTTGAGGATGTGAATCGGGACATTCCATTGGATGGGTTGCACTGGTTCTTTGACCATGCCGAAACGATTTCTGAGCATAACCTCGAACGCGTGAAAGCGTTAGGTGGTGGCATTGCCATTCAACATCGCATGGCATTTCAAGGCGAGTATTTTATCGATCGCTATGGTCAGCAAGCGGCTGAACAAACACCCCCAATTGCCCGTATGTTAGAGATGGAGATCCCAGTAGGAGCTGGAACCGACGCAACGCGAGTTGCTTCTTATAATCCATTTGTTGCCCTCTATTGGCTGATTAGCGGTAGAACCGTCGGTGGCACAACTCTTTATCCCAGCCAAAATCGCCTTGACCGCATGGAAGCCCTCCGGCTCTACACCGTGGGCAGCAGTTGGTTCTCATCGCAAGAAGGGCACAAAGGGGCGATCGCACCAGGGCAACTGGCAGATTTAGCGGTCCTCTCCGAGGATTTCTTCTCCATTTCAGAGGAGCAGATTAAGCGCTTAGAATCCGTTCTGACGGTTGTAGGCGGCAACGTGGTCTACGCAACGGATGAGTTCCGTGATTTGGCTCCGCCTCTGGTACCTGTCCTACCTGAGTGGTCTCCTGTAGCTCAGTTTGGTGGTTATTATTCAACGCCTGCGTCTGTTCCTGCTGCTGCAAAAGCAATTCATCTTTGTACGGCTTTATGTAATCACATTCACAAACTGGACTGTCATCCATCTTCTACCCCATTCTCTACGCTGAACACTACTGGTTCTTTGTCTAGTTTTTGGGGTGGTATGGGCTGTGATTGCTTCGCGTTCTAAAGAGCTGAGGATAGTGCCTCAAATTAATGTGGGATAGATGGCAATGTCATGCCAATTCCAGGATCGTGTCGCTAATCCCGCTCGCTGTGCAGCAGTGGTTTTGAAGCGGCTATGCT
>NZ_JACXWX010000211.1 GCF_014764505.1 Phormidium tenue FACHB-886 | reverse complement strand
TCTTGCACTGGTCAACCTGGCGACGAATTCACCAAGCCGTTGCCAGATTTCATCACTACAAACGTCGGTCTCTTGCAACCGCCCCAAATCTACAACTGTAGTACTAGTGCCGAGTTCGAGGAAATTTGCAACCGCTGACTTTTGCCATTGGGCCGCTTAAATTATCGATGGAGGGTAACTTAGAAATTGCCTGTCAGTTCTTTGTCTTCGGTAGTTTTAAGTTGTTAGGTAGTGCAATGAACCATAGCGTTGCAATGACGAAAACGTTGCGCAACTGAAATTAAGATGAAGGTTACTGATACGTCAAGTGCAGAATACTAATAATGGAAAAACGGTTGTAGTGGTTGGCATCTGCTCAAGCATGACGACCTCAGTGTGATTGAAGATGTGTGTTCTCCAGGTCAGAATGAGCAGCGACGTTTTTATAACAATTCACGTTAATTTTTTTATTTTGCAGGGCGAGGCTGTATTGAAAATAGATGGAAATATATTTACCTTACGGGCGCAGCTGGGGATCGAGGTTCCTCCAAAAGTTGCTCATCAATTCCGTAATGAGTCGAGTTCGGAAGTGAGGTTTCTAGTCATGTGATTCCAAAAAGCTCATGCGATTGCGTTGTGATGTAAGTTGATAAAGTGGTCAACTGGATCAAGTTTAAATGGAGCTAAAGTAGACAATGATGTCAGGAGAAACTAATCTCAGCAACTTGTTGCGCTCGATGCAGCCAATCCTTCGACAAGGGGAGTACGTATTTTGCAGTATTAGTCATCAAGAAAGTCGCTATTCTAACCTTGATCCTGTTTGCTTGTTCAGAGAAGATGAGGGATTGACGCTGATCCTTGATCGTGAACAGGCTGATGCTGTTTCTCTATCCTACACATCAGTATTTTGCATGATTACACTTTCCATACACTCAAGTTTAGAAGCAGTTGGCTTTCTAGCTGCTATTACTGGTAAGTTAGCGGACCATAATATCAGCGTAAACCCTATTTCTGCTTATTATCACGACCATTTGTTTGTGCCTGCCGTCCGTGCTCAAGAAGCAATGGAGCTACTTCAAGATTTTTCAAAGTGAAATGCTGGAAATATGATTCAGTAGTCGGCAGATGCAGCAGCACAACAACTCTAATGCACACCGACCGTCGGGGGGTATCTGTTGAGCATTGAGGCTATTGCGGCGGGAAATTAGGAACGTTAGACGACTAGAGCTTCTCGTCGTTAGGGCGGCTAAAAAATCAAGCTGAAGATGAAGATGAACAATCAAACTGAGTACATTGCCGCCCTGATCAATTTACATCGTGGACTCGATCGTCAAGGTCCAGGTGATGCTGACTTTTCGCGCAGCATATTATGTAATCTTTTCTCTCTGCCACTCAAGCCACGAATTGCCGATCTCGGGTGTGGAAGCGGTGCTGGTGCATTGCTGCTTGCTAAACACTACCAATGCAATGTAATGGCAGTGGATTCCTCGTCCATTTTTCTCGAGGAACTCACAGCCCGTGCAAAACAAGCTGGTCTTGAGCATCTAATCACTCCGATTCATGGTGACATGGCTAAACTTAAGTGGTCCGTTGCTTCGGTTGACCTTCTTTGGTCAGAGGGAGCTGCCTACAACCTTGGATTTGAGCAGGCTCTTAAACTCTGGCGACCTCTTCTTGCCAATAATGGTATTGCCGTCGTATCAGAGATGAGTTGGTTTACTAACGACGTGCCGGAGCCTGCGATTGCGTATTGGCACAATGTTTATCCGATGATGAGCACTGAGGCTGAAAATATTGCTCGGGCCGGTAGATCTGGCTTCACTGTGCTTTCTACCCACAGGTTGCCTACTCGTGCTTGGTGGGTTAATTACTACGAACCGCTGCACAATCGAATGAAGCAGATCGAAATTACTCCAGTTACTCAATCAGTTATTCGTGACACCGAAGACGAGATAGCATTGTTTGAAAAATTCAGCGATTTCTATGGCTACACGTTCTATGTTCTGCGAGCAACATAGGATAAAGTCGTCTAACATTCGCTTGAAGCGGATTGATGAAAGACCTTAGTGTATTACAAAGATGGGTTACAACCGCTCAAGCGAACCGTTAGACCGCAATCTTAGTAAGCTCAACAATTCGAGAATCGGAATATTTTACTGTGTTTGCATTGATGCATTAGGCAATAGAATAGCCATTTGCTTTTCAACTGCTTTTGGATCGCCAAGTAGCTGAGCGGCTGTAGCGGTTGCTTGTTCGCCTGGATAGACATCCTCAATTTCATCCGTGATCGCCTGTAGAGTAGCCTGCGCAACTTCCATTGGAGAAACTTTAGAACCCGCGTAATCTCTGCTCATTTCTGTATCAATGGTTCCTGGCATCACAGCCACAACCAATGTGCCTTGTGCTGCAAGTTCTGCTCGAATTCCTTTGGTCAACGCTAAAGCTGCTGCTTTTGAGGCAGAGTAAGTCCCAATGACCGGAGCCGTTGCTTGCGCCAAGATAGATAAAACATTGGCGATCGCCCCACCCCCGTTTTGCTTGAGAACCGGAGCCAACGTTTGAACCATCATCAGCGTGCCAAAGTAGTTGACTTCCATTTCAGTTCTGGCACTTTCGAGATTGGGATGAGTGATGAAGCCACCATAGTTAAGGGCAACCCCTGCGTTATTGATTAGTAGTGTGACATCCTGATAGTTTGCAACAAGATCCTGAATCGATCGAGCATCAGTAATGTCAATTTGTATAGGAATCACTCGTTCTGAAGCAAGGGCAACAATTTCAGTCAGCGACTCTGGCTTGCGAGCAGCGGCATAAATTCGAGCGGCTCCTGCTGCTAATAATGCTTCAACATACGCTTTACCCAAACCCCCATTAGCACCCGTAACTAGCGCAACTGAATCTGCAATTTTCATCTTTATTACTCCTAACTCAAGAAAGAATTTTGAGAGGTCTAAGCTTTGATTGATTTGTGAACCTCCTGCACTCTTTCACATTAGTTCTTTCAAAATTTGAGAAAAAGTAGCTATTATGCAACTAATCTTTTCAGAAATTGCAATAATTAGTTTCCTTTGGACTCATGGATCAACTCACTAGCCTCGTTTTCTTTGCGCGAGTGACTCAACAGGGCAGCTTCTCTGAAGCCGCTCGTCAATTAGGCTCCTCACCCGCCTCCGTCAGTCGAGCCGTGCAACAACTAGAGGCACGGTTGGGATCTCGCTTGCTAAATCGAACAACCCGCAGCCTTTCCTTAACTGAGGATGGGAAAGTGTTTTACGAGTATTGCCAACAAATTCTGAATCAGTTGGAAGAAGCGGAGCTAGCTTTGAGTCAGACACGCTCCGCTCCGACTGGAACTTTACGTCTGGACTTAAGTGTGGCATTTGGGCGGCTCCACATTGCACCCGCTTTGCCGCAATTGGCTGAACGCTATCCCGACCTCAAGTTTGAGATTACGTTCAACGATCGCTATACAGATTTGATTGAAGCAGGCTTAGATGCGGCTGTGCGCTTAGGTCATAGTCCAGATAGTCAAATCATTATGCATCCGTTGGGTACGGCTCGATTAATGGTGTGTGCGGCTCCAGCTTACCTCAGCCGTTATGGAGAACCTCAAACACTCAATGAATTGGAATCTCATCAATGCCTAAATTTTGTCATGCCTCAGACCGGACGAGTGCGTGATTGGATCTTTCAGCAGAATGGACGCAAAGTAGAGATTCCTGTGTCTGGTCGTTTCTCCTTTAATCATCCAGAGGCGTTAGTAGAAACTGCAATTGCAGGAGGAGGAATGATTCAACTGTATAACTTTCTTGTTCAACCTGCGATCGTACGAGAAGACCTTAAGCCCGTTCTATCTGCATTTGCACCAACAGGTTCGCCAATATCTATCTTGTATCCACAGAAGCGTTATGTCCCTGCCAAGTTAAAAGTATTTGTTGAGTTCATGGATGAGCTGACAGCAAAGCTGAAACAGCAGAACATTATCGAATAGAAGACAGAGTTGATAGCTAATTGCAGGTTTCTACGGTCCAACAAACTGGCTGGAGCGCACTGTTGGAAGACCTTGATGATGCCATAAGGGAATTTGCAGCTGCTCAGACAGAACGTTAGACGGCAAGACTTCGATAAATGTAAGTTTTAGAGAGTTGCGTGTCAAATGAGAGCAGCAGGTAGTTATAACCTGTCAGAATGGGGGTGCATTCCAGTCTTGTAAGTCTCAGTTTGAGAATTGACCATTAAGGTAAGCACAACGGTGGAGGAGAACTTGAGGCACATTCTCGGATTTCCACTGTGCTCCTGACAGTTTAA
>NZ_JACXWX010000210.1 GCF_014764505.1 Phormidium tenue FACHB-886 | reverse complement strand
GGCATCTTTTCCTGTGGCATGCGTGTTTCTCCTTCGACTCTGTCCAATGGAAAGTTTATAGATGGACTTTTACATGCGATCGGCTAGTGCTTTTTAACTAGGAAGCGATTCTTAGATTTGTGCCATACCGCCATCGACGAATAGCTCAATGCCGTTTACAAAGCTGCTGTCATCGGAAGCGAGAAAGACAACAGCTTTGGCGATCTCGTCGGGCGTGCCAGCTCGTCCCAATGGAATATTGTTAGCTTGGCTCGCCACAAATTCTTTCAACTGCTCTTCACTGAGTCCCCAGAGAGGACCGTAAGCGGGAGTCGGAATGAAACCAGGGCTGACCGCATTCACTCGAATCTGGCGGTCTTTGAGGTCGAGTGTCCAGGTGCGGGCAAACGATCGCACGGCAGCTTTGGTAGCGCTATAAACACTGAAGGCTGGGATACCCTTGATGGAATTAGTTGAGGCATTCAGGATGATGGAAGCGCCCTCTGGCATCAGCGGCAGTGCCTTCTGCACAGTGAACAGTAGACCCTTGACATTGGTGTTGAAGGTTTTGTCAAAGTGTTCTTCGGTGATCGATCCAAGCGGGATGAGCTCGCCACCACCAGCATTGGCAAAGATCACATCCAAGTGTCCTTGCTCTTGCTCGATCGTGGCATAAAGCCGATCGAGGTCTGCCAGATTGGAGACATCGCTCTGAATGCCAGTCACGTTCTTACCAATCTCTTTTACAGCCGCATCAAGTTCAGTCTGACGACGACCCGTGATAAAGATATAGGCACCTTCAGCGACAAATCGCTTGGCAGTAGCAAGCCCGATACCGCTGGTGCCGCCAGTGACAAGCGCAACTTTTCCTGAGAGTTTCTGTGACATAGTGTTTTCCTGGGTATGTGATTATTACTAATGCGATCTTCAAATCGGCAATTTACTTACCAATAAGCCCGCGAATCGTTTCGCCCTGATGACAAATGCCGAACGGACAGACATTCATTGGCTGGCCCGGCACCGACCAGCTCACGATTCGCGAGGACGGTTCGCGCCGGGCTGGTCGAGTGCAGTGCCGGGTTATCCCGTCGCCCGCTCCGCCTGATGAATTCAGTCTGGAATACGGGCGATGACCTTGATCTCGAAGTCGAACCCCCCGAGCCAGTTGACGCCGATCGCCGTCCAATTCGGATAAGGCGCTTCCGGGAAGACTTCGCTTTTAACGGTCATGACCGTGCCGAACTGATTCTCGGGATCGGTATGAAATGTCGTCACGTCGACGATATCGTCAAGCCCGCATCCACCCGCTTGCAGGGTCGCCTCGAGATTGGCAAATGCCAGGCGAACCTGAGCCTCAAAGTCCGGATCGGGCGAGCCATCGCTGCGACTGCCGACCTGACCAGACACGAACAGGAGGTCACCTGATCTGATCGCTGCGGAATAGGTCTGCGACGTGTAGAGGTCATGCCGACCGGCGGGGAAAACGGCGTCACGCTGGGCCATATGGAATGCTCCTGTTATGGATCGCTGGAAATCTGAGAGTTTTTGTGACATGGTGCTTTCCTGGTCGAGTTTACGGGAAACGTAAAGCATGGTGATTAACGCTTATACGTCAACCAGGTATTCTTGTGAGTGTTCATCCAAGTACGAAAGTGGAATGGATTATTGCGTTTAGATGGGCGCGATAACCTTCAAGATGCAGCGCTGATCAATTCCTCGCTTTTTGCCCAAAGCTGTTAGCCTTGTTAGCGTCGAGCGCATACGACCTGACACCGTCGGCAAACGGGTTGAGCGTGTCATCAATCGGTGCGATCGCGCAATCTTCGAGATAATGTCCACCGATCTCGTCTTTATTCGCCACGACTGCGGCCCAAACCGATGTCGCGGCTGCCTGCGGAAGTTCTTTCAACCCTTTCGGCGGCAGACCCGCTTCGGTGCGCGCTGCGTCGACAGTCCGCAAAAGTTCCTGCAAATCCTCCGGCGAGAAATGGCGGGGTAAATCTGTCAGACTGTTTCCGGGCATCACCGAAGCAGCCCGAATGCCGCGATCGCGATGCCGCCTGTCAAACTCCACAGCGAACAGTGAATTGGCAGTTTTCGATCGGCTATAGGCGACCCATGGATCGTACGCCTGCTGCTCGAAATTCGGATCGTCCAAGTCGATATCGGCACCGCGATGCGCGAGCGACGACAGGACTACCAGCCGTCCATTATCGGCAAGCAGCGGCTCGATCCCATTGATCAGGGCGAAATGACCCAGATGGTTGGTTCCGAACTGAACTTCAAAGCCGTCGATCGTTCGACCGAACGGCGTTGCCATAACGCCAGCGTTAGCGATGATGGCATCGAACAGTTGTCCGTCAGCCAACAGTTTATCCGCACAGGCACGAACGCTTTGCAAGGATGCCAGATCGAGATTGATCAACCCCAGGCTGCCGCCCTGCGACGCGGCATCACGAACCGATGCAGTGGCTAGCTCAGCTTTAGTGAGGTTCCTGACCGCACCGACGACGCTCGCGCCGTGAGAGACCAGTGAGCGGGCGGTTTCAAGCCCAATGCCCGACGATGCACCCGTAATGAGAAATCGCTTTCCCTTGAGATCAATGCCCGTAAGCACCTCGTCGGCGGTCGATTTTGCACCAAATGTTTCAGTCATTTCTTTTTCCTTTAATTGTGCGTTTAGCACTAATGGCCAGCATCACGGCTCCAGTTAGTAGCGAGATTCGGATATGAGTCGTAGCAATCATGGTTCTCCTCCCAGCGTGAGTTGGTGGCTCTACGTTGTGTCTGCGCCTATCAGGATCGGGCGGATGGTTCGAAAACAAGCGAGTCATAGGCATAAACTCCTTGCGCATGGTGGTGATTATTCAGTCCGTTCTGATGAGCACCAACACAAAGACCGTGGGCAGGTTGTTGATAACGTGGGCGATGATGCCAGGCCAGACTGAGCCGCTGCGGCGGAACATTTCAGCGCTGATGAGACCAAATACTAAAGCCACTGGGAAGACGGTGTTGATGCCGTGAGCGAGGGCGAAGATCAGCGTGCTGCCCACAACGCCAATCAACGGGCTGTAGCGGAGCAGCGCATTGGTGATGACACCCCGGAATAGCAGTTCCTCGACGAGGGGCACGAGAAGACCGATAAACAGCGTGGCCAGGACCAGGGACAGCACCCCGCCGCTGCCACCGTCACCGAACACCTCCTGAGGGGTGGAGCTATCTCCGGTGAGGGCGGTGTAGGCCATGACCGCAAAACCTCTGACCACGAAGGCGACCACCCCTGCTCCGGCCCCGATCAGGAGCCAGCGCGCCGTGGTGCGGCGCGCACCGAAGGCGCTCCACGAGCGGAGGCGCAGCAGCGCCGCTGCCGCAAACCCAGCAAAGGGGGCGATAACAGACAGCGCGGCGAGGGCCAGTCCGTAGACGACGGGATCGAGACCGAGCTGCCCGGACAGCAACACCCCCCCACGTGCGACAGCGCCAAAGACGACGAGACCGACAACGATCTCGAGCCAGCCCGGACGGGAGGGCTTGTTGAGTGAGGACTGCTCTGAAACAGCGGCGACGGTCTTTCCCTGTCCCTGTGGGGAGTTAGAAGGCACTTTGGACATCATCATCACCTCCTAAGTTCTCTTTGTCTTAGTTCACTTGAGTGTAGTCAGTTCCAACACTCAACTTCTTGCAGATTCCTATGGAGTTTCCGATGGAATTAGCGAACCGATTTCAGTGTTACTTTAGTGAGTCGCTTGAAGTGCTGTATCAAACATTTCGCACTGCCGATCGACTACTGCGCTACAAACCCACCATCTACCACCAACGTTTCACCTGTTACGAACGATGCCAAGTCAGATGATAAAAACAGAACTGCATTTGCAACTTCAAGCGGTGTTCCAATTCGTCCGATCGGGTGAAGTCCTGCCAAGTAGGCTTTGACTTCATCTGTAGCTGCTTCAGACATATCTGTTTGGACTGACCCTGGTGCAACGACATTGATGCGAATACCCGCTTTGGTATGTTGGAGCGCAGCCGCTTTTGTTAAGCCTACTACCGCATGTTTACTCGCAGCGTAGAGGAGTAGGCTAGGAACTGCAACGACTCCAGCCGCAGATGCCATATTGACGATTGAACCACTTCCCTGTTTCAACATCTGAGCGCTTTCATATTTCATCGACAACCAAACGCCTTTGACATTGACGTTCATTGTGCGATCATATTCCGCTTCTGTTTGTTCAATCATGAGGGGTTTTCGCCGACAGTTCCGGCATTATTAAAGGCAATATCTAACCGACCAAAAACGCCAACCGCTTTATCAACCATTGCTTTCACATCGGCTTCTTTCGTGACATCTGC
>NZ_JACXWX010000021.1 GCF_014764505.1 Phormidium tenue FACHB-886 | reverse complement strand
TCGCTTCCCGTTTCCGTTTGGCTTGGCTCGCTTCCCGACCGCTTTATAAATGTAGCGAACACTTCCCATAACTGTCAACTACATCCTGAAAAAAAATTTGCGGGGCTGTATGCCCTGCAATTAACGGGTTTCAGAGAAATTTTTGTCTTTAGACCTTTTGCGCACAGTTAAGGATTTTAGTCAACTAGTTGAGATGACTGGCAATGTTGCCTCTCTAAATGCCGTTCTTAGCCGCTAGATAGTTAGCTAGCAGATTAGTTATGTGGGTTGCAGCAAAAGCTGTTGCAAGGGGTGTGTAGAAATTTTTATGAGCTTGCTGGCTTATAAGTCTTGCTCGCTCCTCTGTAAGTTAGCCCGAGCATTGCGCCGCCACATCTCTGGTTTGATTCGTCGTAGAGCAGAGGCAGGTAATCTTGCTTGCCATTCTTGCTCCGATAAGGCAGCTATTGTCTCCAGAGTGGGTGAAACGTTCCAAGGGTAAGGCTGAAATTCAGCTATGTCTGTTTCTTGGGCAAATCGTTGATTCCATGGGCAGACATCTTGACAGATGTCACAGCCTGCAACCCAGCCCTGCATGCGAGCAGCGATTTCCTCAGGGATTTCTTCTGTGCGATTCTCAATGGTGTGATAAGCAATGCAGCGATTGGCATCTACTACAAAGGGTTGGACGATCGCTTGAGTAGGACAAGCATCAATACAGCGCGTACAGGTACCGCAATGTTGCGTATGAGGACGATCAGGCGTCAAGTTTAGGTTAGTTACGACTTCACCCAGAAAAACCCAAGAGCCATACTCCTTTGTAATGACGTTACTGTTCTTAGCAATCCAACCAATGCCTGCCTTTTCTGCCCAAGCTTTGTCTTGAAGTGGAGCTGTATCTGCATAGTAGCGAGCGAGGATGTCATCTCCTTGAGAGGTTAGCCATCGCGTTAATGCTTTTAATTTCTTGTGTAAGATGCGGTGATAGTCTCGCCCCCAGCCGTAGCGTGAGATTTTGGCATATTGGGGATCTTGGGGGTGTTCGTGAGGAGTGTAGTAGTTGAGTGCCACACAAATTACGGATTGGGCAGTTGGCATCAGCTCTCGGATATCTTGTCGTTTGACATCTGTCATCCAGGACAGGTCAGCATGGTAGCCCTTGTTTAACCATTGAGCGAGAGAAGCTTGAGGATGAGGGATATCGGAGTCTTGCGGCTGGTTGAACCCCTCAACAGTGGCAACTCCAACTTTATGAAAACCTAGCTCAAGAGCTTTCTGCTTGGTGCGATCGCTGCTAGGGTGATTTTGCTGAGTAGCAGGACTAATTGACATACAAAATCTGCTCTATGACTGCATATCGAAGAATCAAATAGGTTCTCATTCCATAACCTATTACTATTTTAGAAGATGCAGATTTTGCATCCTGGCATTTCTACTTCTGCAAAGCAAAGGTAAAACGCATACATTTTGGTAGCGCTAAGCACCTTGAACCTGCTTATTGAGGCTAGAGCAAGTTCAAAAAAGAGGCACAAAATTTTCGATTCAGGCTATTGATTCAGCTGTATCTAAATTCGATATATGCGGAAATTTTTGAAGAGAGCAAGTGATTGGGGAAGTGATGAAAATTTTCTCACTTCATTGAAGAAACTAGAAACACTTATTTCTAAAGTACTGTCGATCGCAATGGTCTGCGTCTTGCTCGCGGCCACTGCCGAGCTTTGTATCTTCATTACTCAGCAGATATTTTTTAATGATAAATTTTCTGATCCAGACCAATTTTCTACAGTAACTTTGATTAAAATTTTCGGACTTTTTCTCAATGTGTTAATTGCATTGGAAGTATTGGAAAATATAACTGCTTATCTCAAGAAGCATGTTGTTCAGCTTGAGCTAGTCATCGTTACGTCTCTAACTGCAGTAGCTCGAAAAATTATTATTTTTGATTTTCAAAAATCCACGGGAATTGAACTGGCAGCCTTAGCTGTTGCAGTTCTTACACTTTCGATCAGCTATTTGATTGTTCGGCAAAAAAGGGCATGAATTCGGCGAATGCTCGTTGCAATTGATGTTGCTGGCTTACCGCGGCTATTAAGCTTTATGGTTCAACACATCCTTAGACCAAAAGCATTGAGCCAAAATACGGACCGGTTGAGTACTAACCTGCTCAGAAATTTTTGGATTACTCAGAATTTTTGGTGTTGCTGATTTCTGGGATGATTTTTAAGTGAGAGGGGCGCTCCACGCCCCTCTCACTTAAAAATCATCCCCCTGTTAAGCAATGCCGAATTTTTTGGATTATTTAGGACGTTTTGGTTATTGAGCCAAACCATTAAGCTTAATGAAGGGTAGAGTTATAGTTGTTCATGTTCAGCACAAAAGCCACAGTTCACATGAGTAGCGTTCTTTCCATTCAAGATGTCGACTTTGCGACCGAAGTTCTGAACGTCTCGCAGCCGGTGTTGGTTTATTTTTGGGCATCTTGGTGTGGTCCTTGTCGGTTGATGTCACCCGTGATTGACTGGGCTGCGGTACAGTATGGCGATCAGATCAAGATTGTCAAAATGGAAGTTGATCCCAATCCTGAAGCAGTCGCGAAATATCAGGTGGAGGGTGTACCTGCCCTGCGCTTATTTCAAAGTGGTGAGCTACTGGAATCAACAGAAGGTGCGATTAACAAGCAAAAGCTAGAAAGCCTGCTGCAGGCACATTTACCTGCCTAGCAAAATCTCATGAGCGATCGGGTTGAGGCAGTCAAACAAGTTTATGCACAGCGCTTACGAGAGTATTATGAAGCCCGGTATGAGTCCTATCGATCTGGAACGGAATTAGACGATCCTTACGAACTGGGGCAGCAGAACTTAGTGCTAGATGGGAAGCGTGAGGAGCTGCCTGCTCCGGTTCGTGAAGTTTGGGAGATGGCGATCGACAAGGGTGAGAGTTATTACCCGACGATCTATCAGATTCCCGTGCAGGAGCAAGACACCTACGCCGTCCGAATCAGAACAGATGGGGATGACGGCTGGCTAGCTATTTTCAATGCTGAGGGAGACCTGCTTGCTTTAGCGCAAACTTACATTGAAGTGGTGGTGTGGGCAGATATTGACTCACTGCCGATCGATAATCTTTTAAGCGTAAGTGTGCCAGGAATTGAAGAAGCAGCAAGCCAAACGCTCTGGGAAAGGAAACCAAATTAGAGGCTGCCAAAGCCGAAACTGCCCAGCAAAATTCGATCGAGCTAAACACTACAGCAGACAAGATTCAAGAAGCTTCGTCTGAAGGGTGAATTTAACCGATGCTTCTGCTGCTCGTCTGCTGGAGGGTAGGAGAACTTAATATTTGAACAGGCCTTTTCCTTTCACTTTGTATCCAGTCGGCTCCAGAATTGCAGCAGCGGCTTGCATTCCTGAAATTGTTGCACCTTCCATACTGTCAATATAGTCTTGCTGGGTGTAGCTACCCGCCAGAAAGAAGTTAGGAATGGGTGTTTTCTGGGAAGGACGATAGACATCCATGCCAGGATTTTCCCGATAAAGCGACTGCGCCAACTTCACCACGTTAAACCAAGTCATATTCAGCTCCCGCGAAGTGGGAAACAGCTCGTGGATCTGAGCGAGGGCATGCTGGGCGATCGCCTCATTGTTCATTTTGATGAATGGATCGCCTGGTGTTAGCACAACTTGCATCAGTGAACCTTGCCCTTCACGGTAATAGTCTTTGGGGCTAGTGAGCGCAAGATCGGCGAAACAAGAAAAGTCAGCATCAGCGCTGTAAAGCAGGTTATCGATGCCGGCAGCGTGGGAGAGCTGCTGCCGCTGCTGTGCATCTTGCATTTCTGTAACCCACCCATCGAAGCGGAGCTGCACAGTGACAACCGGTACAGCTTCCAGCTTGTAAATGTTGTCAAATTCTTTCCATTTGCGCCAGTCCTGCGGCAGCAACCGTTGGATGCCGGGAATATCACAGGCCGCCAGATAGATGTCAGCAGTGACGACTTCTTCAGTGTCGCCGTTGGCGATCTTCAGCCCGGTGACTCTGGTTTGCCCATTCTGTTCCTCAAATTGAATCTGACGAGTTTGACGGCGCGTGTGTACCTTTGCGTTCCGGGACTGAATATAGTTGAGGATTGGTTTATGAATGTATTCCTCCGGCGATCCTGCCAGCAGATTGAGCCGTGAGGCTTCAGTTTTGGCAGCAAACATCATAAAAATCGTTAGCATACAGCGAGCTGAAATTTGCTCGGTGTCAATGAAACCGAGCGCAAGGGCGATCGGATCCCACATGCGTTCCAAGCTGCGCTGCGAACCGCCATGGCTGCGAAACCAGTCAGCAAAGCTAATTCGATCGAGCGATCGAATTAGCTTCATAGCGAGATCGTAGTTGACCAGACCAGGAACGATCGGACTTGTCCCCAGCGCCAGAGCGTTCTGCAGCTTATCCAGTACGGTGAGCTGCTCTGTAGCAAAGAATGCCTTTAGCCCGTGGAAGGGTGCGCCCAGCAGGAAGCGGAAATCGAGCTTGCCAATTTCACCATCCCGATTGATGAACGTGTGGACATGCTCTTTGGGCAGCAGTGCCTCAAATGTGCCAACTTTCTTCAGCAGCGCAAACAGGTTGTAATAGTTGTTGAAAAAGACATGCAGACCCATCTCGATATGGTTGCCATCTGCATCTACCCAGCTGCCTACTTTACCGCCAATAAACGATCGCGCCTCAAATAGCTCAACCTCATGTCCTGCGTCTACTAGCTCCACTGCTGCCGCCAATCCGGCTAATCCTGCCCCAACGATCGCTACTCGCATTCTGACCCTTTCTCGCACATAATTCTTTACACATTCTACAGCGCTTCGTGCCTGGATAATGACGTTCTGGGGTGTCGCCAGGTACACTGCTGATGCACTAAATTTCACACAATTGAGAACTACCTTACTTTACAGGGATGATGCCTATCCATGCATACCTTTATTCCTGCCGATCGTTTCTTGCCCTACCTGACCTGGACAGATATTCAGGCGATGCCCAACAAAGAAAACGTAGTGTTGATTCAGCCTGTAGGAGCGATCGAGCAGCACGGACCACACTTGCCTTTAATTGTTGATTCAGCGATCGCCACATCAGTTGTGGGTAAAGCACTTGCCCAGCTCGATGCCAGCATTCCTGCCTACGCCCTACCTACCCTCTGCTATGGAAAATCTAATGAACACTGGCATTTTCCTGGAACTGTCACCCTTAGTGCCCAGACATTGATGCAGACCTTGATGGAGGTAGGCGAGAGCATGTACCGAGCGGGCTTTCGCAAGTGGGCATTGGTCAACGGGCACGGTGGGCAGCCGCAGATAATGGAAATGGTGGCACGAGATTTACATCAGCAGCACGAAGATTTCATGGTGTTTCCTCTGTTTGTGTGGAACGTTCCTAACATTTGCTCAGAGCTGCTGACCCCCAAAGAGGCAGAGTTAGGTATCCATGCAGGGGATAACGAAACCAGCTTGCTCCTGTCAATTTTGCCGGAGCAGGTGCGGATGGAACGGGCGATCGCAGAGTATCCTCAACAGCTCCCAAAGGATAGCCTGCTGAGTATGGAAGGCAAGCTGCCATTTGCCTGGACAACGCGTGACCTGAGCCAAAGCGGAATTTTAGGCGATCCTACAACCGCTACAAAAGAGAAGGGCGATCGAATTTTGCAGTCGCTAGCGGATGGTTGGACACTGGCGATTGAGGATCTGTATAGATTTCAGCAGCCCAAAGCCTGGAAAGGAAATTAGGCGATCGTATTAACCTCAAGCGCTCTCCTACCTCCTCCACCTGCTATTTATTCTTTCTGCTTAGAGGTTTTAGCTAAAGGGGCAGTGGCGCACTGTGTTTACCTGCGATCAGCTCATGTCTATTTCTCTTTAAGCAAAAGCTCCCAAACAATCCTGGTGCTGTTCTTCGAGTGATTCGTTTTTCTAATCAAACAGCTAGTACTTTCTAATGCTTCGTTGCTCACATTGCTACTGCGGTTGTGCTAGCAATAGTATTACTTTGGACAGCTACTGCTTCCCGCTTCTAGCAAATTCTGTTCATTTTTTATGCGCTAATGTGCATAGCAAGATTTTGGGGTGCAAGATCTACGTTCTAAGATTTATCTTACCTGCGATAATTGATAAGATTAGCTTTGGGTATCTTGAGTGTCGGGGGTCGTAGCGGTAGCTTGGTGGCCGTGACTGACTACAGGTGGGAAGCAATAAGCGCAGTGAGAAGAACGCTATGAAGAAATTAATTGAAGGGATACGCGGCTTTCAGACGAACTATGTTCCGCGTCACCGAGATTTGCTAGAGAATCTTAGCCACGGTCAGCATCCCCGCGTTTTATTCATTACCTGCTCAGATTCCCGCATTTCGCCCAGCCTACTCACTCAAACCGATCTTGGCGATCTCTTTGTCATTCGCAATGCAGGCAACATCATTCCACCCTATGGTGCAGCCAACGGCGGCGAGGGTGGGACGATTGAATATGCTCTACATGCCTTAGGGATTGATCAGATTGTGGTGTGCGGTCACTCTCATTGTGGGGCAATGAAAGGACTCTTGCAGCTCGGCAAGCTTGAAGCAGAAATGCCCCTCGTTTATGACTGGCTGCGCCATGCTGAAGCGACTCGTCGTCTTGTGAGGGAAAACTATGTGGATTTTGAGGAAGAAGAGCTTTTAGAAATAACGATCGCCGAAAACGTCTTGACTCAGATTGAGAATCTCAAAACCTATCCGATAGTCCGATCGCGCCTGCATCAA
This sequence comes from Phormidium tenue FACHB-886, assembly GCF_014764505.1. Lineage (GTDB taxonomy): Bacteria > Cyanobacteriota > Cyanobacteriia > Elainellales > Elainellaceae > FACHB-886. The sequence continues at coordinate 86,707 of NZ_JACXWX010000021.1, read as the reverse complement.
GGCAAGCTCAGAATGTACGCCTGGATCTACCTGATTGAAACCGGCGAAGTGCTGGCATACGACCCAGAGACTCGTGCCTATACCCATCCCCAGAGCCAGCTTATAGAGGATAGAGACGCAGCCGATCAGCGTTACAGCAAAACTAACGCGCCGCCGGTTACCTGCGAACTGCCCCCTATTGTGCCCGAATCGGTAGTGTTCACTGGCAATGGCAATAAAACCACTATATCTACGTCTACCCCTGTTGTTCCTGCTGCGTCCACTGCTGCACCCGCTGCTGTACCGAGGAGCGGACAATCGTGGCTTTCTCCAGAACAAGCCGATCGCATCTACCGAGGCTCTAAAGCAAGATAAAGCAGTGTGGGGTGGCGCTCAGCGGCGTTTCTTTGATGGCTGAAAACCCCTAGAGGATTTTGGAGCAGGGTGATGGAGGTCAGCTTTAGCGCTCTCAAGAAACTGACGATTCTGCTGTCGTACTTGGGCGTCGGCTTCATTGTAGAAGAAAGACAATAGCGCAAAGCGTCGTCCATGGGTGACAGGTGTAACTTCGTGCAGCAGCGAGCAAGAGAAAATAATTGCTTCGCCAACAGCGGGACGATAGAGCCGCTTGCCGTATTCCGGAAACCAGAGGCAACCCCCCTCATAGTCTCCTGTGTTCAAATTGAGTGTCATTGCAAACCGGCGATGAGCAGTTCCTTTCGTAGTATTGTCGCGGTGGCGGTTAAAGAAGCCTTGATTTTCTGCCTCATAGCAGGCGACGAGGTAGCGCTCAAAGCGGGTAATGCTAAACTGAAACGCTTTCTCGATCGCTGGCTTGATTCGCCGTATAACGATCGCATTCACCTCTTCCCGCAGCGCGGTGTCGGCATTTACCAAGTTAAAATCTCGTCGTTTCTTAAAGTCATAGTCAAACATCTCCACGGTTTGCCCGTCTTTTTCCCGCATAAAGCCCGAATCCCGACCGCCATCCGCTTCATAGAGCTGAATCAACTGGCGGCAGAATGCCGGATCAAGCACTCTTGGAATCAGCAATACTGGAGCCTGCCAAGCTGCCATGCTGTATTCAGCATCCAGAACAGGCAAACTTTTGAGAAATGCAATCACTTGATCAACATGCGTTTCCGGGTTGTCAATTGGCAACGTTTGCAGCACACATAGATTTTCATCCAGTACCAGCGTCATCGGGCGGTATGTAATCGCGCCGTCTTTTTTCTGACAAACGCCATAGGTTTCGCTAACCCTGCACTCAAAATCCCACAGAAACTTAAAAAAGGTCGGATTCTCAATTACATCCGTCAGTACCCTATCTTCTGGGTCAATGCTGGTGCCAAAAAATGGGACTTCTAGCGCTGCAAACTCCGCCTGCCGCTCGCAAAACTGCTGCAATACGCTCGCCGACTGGGGATGCTTGGCGCTGCCGAAGAAAAACAGCACTGTTCGATAGCCGCCCACGGTATCAAAGTGATAGTTTGGGTTAGACGTGGAAGGCAGCGTAAACCAGGGAGCCGGGTCACCGATCGTAAGCAGAGGCATAAGATTGAGCAATTTAGAGGCTGGATTGTAGAGTTAATTCCTGCCTGAAGCATTTTCAAGTATAAGAGGACCGCCCTGCATCCCCGCCTAACTCCATAAAATATTTAATAGACCTTCAATGTTGTTTTACAGTGATTTCCAATCGCGTCAGGTACTGGTTTTCTGCTGCGCATCGCACTTGGCGGCACACAGCAAAAAATTACCCTTTACTTGAGCGCAGAGCGCCATATTTCTGCTTTAACTGTCCTTAGTTGTCACCAACTGTCATCGTCTTTAATTGCCAAGTTACTTCTATGTTCAAAACCCTCCTCGAACGCTGGGGACGCAAGCCAGAGGCGATCAAAGCCAACGTCGAAATCTACACCTGGCAAACCTGCCCTTACTGCATCCGCGCCAAACTGCTGCTGCGCTGGAAGGGAGTCAAATTCACAGAATACAAAATTGACGGTAATGGCGCCGCTAGAGTCAAAATGGCAGAACGGGCGAACGGACGACGCACCGTTCCGCAAATTTTCATCAATAACCAGCATATTGGCGGCTGTGATGACCTCTATGCTCTCGATCGCGCTGGAACGCTAGACGAGTTGCTGGCAGAAGGGTAGCACCCATGCCCCAAATTCCTCCCCCTCTAATCGACGAGCCAAACTATTTAAAGCACTATACCTGGATGTGCCAAGCAATAGCCCTCGCAGAAGCGGCAGGCGAAGCAGGGGAAGTGCCGGTTGGCGCAGTGATTGTTGGAAACACCGGAGAGCTAATTGCCACTGCAGAGAATCGGCGAGAGCGAGACGGCGACCCGACTGCCCATGCGGAAATTTTGGCGCTTCGGCAAGCAGGGCAGTTCTTAGGCATGTGGCAATTGCAGCACTGTACGATGTATGTAACACTGGAGCCTTGCCCAATGTGTAGTGGAGCAGCTGTGCAGGCACGCTTGGGGCTACTAGTGTATGGTGCAGACGATCCAAAAACAGGCGCAATCCGCACAGTGCTGAACCTGCCAGACAGCAAGGCATCCAATCATCGCTTGCCGGTTCTAGGTGGCATCCTAGAAGCAGCCTGCCGGCAACAGCTCCAAGACTGGTTTGCTGTCCGCCGATCGCCCAAGCGATTTAGCTAAAATAGGTCTGAATAGACAGCAGTAGAACTGTCCCGTGGATGATCGCCCACTCTCTAAAAGCGACTATGGTGAGTTGTAGAAGCTTAAAAAGCTAAGAGATTAAACCACGCCAGCAGTCAAGAATTTGGGTATCTATGGTATCGCTTAGTCCTTTGAAAAATCGCTTAGACACTAACGCTCAACATATTCAAGACCAAACTCAAGCGCAGCAAATCCATTCCCCTGGTTCGGTTCGCGCCCAACCAACTAGCGCCGTTGAGCCGTCTACTTCCAAATTGCCGTCTAAATCTTCCATCACCACTATTCAATCGCGGATTTCGCCATGGCTTACCCCGATTGCATACGGGTTAGGTTGCTGGTTTGTGCTACCGTCCTATTTCCAGATTGAAATAACCGGACAAGAAAACTTGCCCAAAGAAGGTGCCCTCATCCTAGCGCCGACGCACCGCGCTCGCTGGGATTCGCTGCTGGTTCCTTATGCTACAGGTCGGTTTGTAACCGGGCGTGATCTGCGGTTTATGGTAACAGCCGACGAAGTGAAAGGCATTCAAGGATGGTTTATTCGACGCTTAGGCGGGTTCCCAGTTAATCCACGTCATCCGGCGATCGCCAGTCTTCGATATGGAGTGGAAGTGCTGCAGAACCGTGAGATGCTAGTCATCTACCCAGAGGGTAATATTTTCCGTGACAATGAACTCCATCCGCTAAAGCCGGGTCTGGCGCGAATTGCCCTGCAGGCAGAAGCTAGCCGCTCTCAGCTAGACACGAAAATTGTGCCAATTCACCTGCGGTACGACGAGCCTTATCCGAAGCGGGGCTGTAAGGTCAAAATTCAGATTGGTACACCTATAGAAGTGGCAACTTACACGCAGGGTAACATTAAACAAAAAGCACAGCAGCTCACGCAGGATTTGGAAAATGCGCTGCGGCAGCTAGATGCAAATTAGCCGCTGAGCCAATTAATTAGCATCCTCAGTCAAAAATTGTTGGTTAAAATCGTTTGCTCTTTATCGTTTGCCACCCGGGTGCGCGATTGCTGCCCTAGCTCAAACATCATCGATCCTGCTGGGAGCCGAGGGTAACAGGACTGTCATCGTTGTCCAGCCATCGCCGCTGGTTGCTTCAATCTCACCGTGCATAGTTTCTACCAGCTTTTTGATTAGCGCCAGCCCTAATCCTGTTCCGCCCTGCTGCCATGGATCGCTTTTGGGAATACGATAGAACTTCTCAAACATGCGCGGCAGCTCCGAAACAGGAATTTCAGCCTGGTTGCTTACTTTAAAGGTGAGCGTCGGCGGCGAAACGATGATACCTCCGTGATTATCAAGATTTGCTTCTACCTTCAGCGCAATTGCCCGACCCGGAGCCGTATACTTGCAGGCGTTATTGAGCAACTCGGCCAGAATCCGTTCTAGGCTTTTGCGATCGGACATCACCGCTGTAATCGAGCTGGGTAGATCGAGCATCAGGGTTTGTTCGCGGTTTTGTGCTCGCGATCGAAAAGGAGCCATAATTTCTGGAAGCCAGGTTGCCAGATCAATTGGCTCGAAGGTAATGGTATAGCAATCGTTTTCGAGACGCTGCAAGTCTAGCAGGTCATTAATTAATTCAGCTTCGCGGCTGCATTCTGACTCCAAAATATCCAAGTAGCGATCGCGCCGCGCCGAGGGGGGTGCATTGCGAAGCATGTGGATTGCCAGTTTCATGTTAGAGAGGGGAGTTCTTAGCTCATGAGATACAGTGCTAAGAAAATCATCTTTAAGCTGGTTGAGATGCTCTAGCTCTTTTACCTGCGACTGTGAGGATTCATAGAGGCGAGCTTGGCGGATGGCGATTGCGCACTGGTTTGCGACCTGCTGCACCAGTCGGATGTCTTGCTCACTAAAGGCATAGTCTTTGTGGTTAATCAACCACAGATCCCCAATCACCCCCTGATCATCCAGAATTGGGCAAGCCAGCATTGCCACCAATCCCCGCTCTAGGTTGGGCACCAGCGAACAAAACTGGAAATAATCACCCTGCAAAATCTGGTCATAAATCTCGGGTACTGTGGAAAACTTAGATACCCGCCCCTGATAGGCAGACATGGAGTTGGTGTATTCATAGCAGGTTGTAGAGGTGCCCTGCTCGACATCGTACAGCGAGGCATTGCAGCAGTTAACCCCAATTACCGTTGCCAGCTCGCGCACGGCAGCCTGCAAGATCAAATCTTCATCGAGACTATCGCGGACGCGATCGGTAATTCGCTTCAGCGTTGCTTCAAACTCAAACGCAAGCTGAAGCTGTTCAGTGCGGGCTTGTACTTCATCTTCTAAATCGTCATTTAAGCGCTGAATCTCTTGATACAACTTAGTTTGCTGAACGCGCAAAGCATCTTCTACCTGACGGCGCGCTGTTGTATCTAGGGTAATCATTCCCACCCCTTGACCCTGTGGCAGCTCTATCGGGAAAAAGGAAGTGATCCAGTAGCGGGGAATGCCCGGTTGGGCTTTGCTTTCGCCGCTAATTTCTATGTTGGCGATCGGCGTTCCTGTTTCCAACACGCGGCGGCAGAGTGGCTCTAGAGTTTGCGTCAATTCTGGGATTACAGTCTGCATTGACTGCCCCCTATATGCATCTATGGGCAATCCATAAATCTCCGCAAGCGCCTCATTAATTTGCACAAATCGCAGCTGATCATCGTAAATGCATAATCCTGCTGAGACAGTAGAAGCCGCAATGAAGAATGAGTTCAAAACTTGTGCTCCTGACTCAAAGTGTGCGGCTGCAGAACTTGAGGATCTAAACCTCAGTCCTTCCATGGAAGCTTGAAGACCGAGTGGTTCATCTTGGTAGGAAGAAATCATGCAAATTTCTTGGGTAGCAAATTTTTAGATAACAACTTGCAGCAGCCAAAATTGCTGGATCAGACGTAGAACGCAGAACAAAATCAAAACACAAACTGGTTTGTTGCAGCGTTTCAAAGGTAGATGGATTCGCTAAATTCTGAAGCAACTCTCGCTGCTTAATTGCTCTAGAGTGACTAACAGCTAGCTAGAGTAACTAGAGTAGCTGATTTTTTTTAAATTGCAGCTTTTGTTGATAGAACTCAACTTAATAACCCATCTACAACGGTTAAATTTCTATCTAATGACGGACATAAACTTTATTAGTTGCTAAAGCGGCTAAGCTACTGGCGTAGAAAGCGGCTCAAATCGATCGCCCGCTCTGGGAGTCAGCAATTTTGTTGACAGATGCTTTTCTGCCAGTGTTGCCCTAAAGCCGTCGATTGAGCCTTTTTGTTTAAGGACTGCAGTTAATGCCCCTTCAAACTGCACATCTCCTCCAGCTGCAGTGGGCAATATTACTTTAGGCTGCAGCCACTCCACAAGCTGCGGTGCGCTTTTACTACCCTGGATCAAAGCCCCCAACAGCGGAATCTCCAGGCTAATCAACGGTGTAATTACAACATCCACCGGCGCAACATCTTTAAGCATGGGCGAGTGGAAACCATGTGGCTCATAGTAAAGCGTGGTCTGGTTATCTGCGGTCAGTAAGTAGCCGTTTTCAACCAGCAGAGGCCCAATTGGGGCGCCCGGTGTAGCCTGAATCTTAACGCGATCGGCAAAGGTGTAGCTCTCTCCATGAGCTAGCGTAGTGATGGTCGTGTAGCCCAAGTCACGGACAACTTTTGCAGCGTTGGGAGAGGCCACTACGGGAATCGTGTGATCGAGCTGCTGAAGCGTATCTGGATGGGCATGGTCTTCTAAGCCTTGCGACAGCAGAATCAAGTCAATCTGTTCTGGGATCGAGCGCGGTTCTGTATGGTGCCCCTGGAATAACCACGGCATCTTCCCAAACACCAGCGAGCCCACAATCCATGGGTCGAGCAAAATCCGCTGTCCACCCATTTCAATAAGCCAGGAGTTATTGTCAAACCAGGTTAAATGCATTCCAATCTTGCTCCTGACAGCCGCTGTTGTATGAAATGATTTTAACAAGTCTTAATAGTAGTAAGTAAGTTTACGCTCGTAGTTTTCTTTCACCTTGTTGCACTCTTCAGCAGACTCCGACGTGGCTTTTAAAGACTAGTTCAAGACTAGTCCTGATTCATTCAAGAAATTCCGCAACAGTTCTACAGCATAGCGATAGAGCACATTCAAGAAAGACGGCTTGCTAAACTGTCCTTTAAAAAACGTTCTGCCAAATTCGATGCGGTAAGCTTTAACGGAAGTTAGCAACTATTGGCATTGCTAAACGGTCAGAAACGTAGGTTGTTTGTCTGGGTTAAGCACTTCTATGGCAAAAGATGAGTCTTCGGGTGGATTGGGATCGCTGCTGATGAAAGGGATCACAGGTATCATATCGATCGCAGCGACTGCCGTTGTTAGCACTGCAGTTCAACGCTATATGTCGCCTGCGGCTAATTCAGCGGGCTCAACAGGGGTTCCCCCAGCGATCGCGCCAGCCTCCTCACAGCCTCCTCAGCCAGAGGCGGTGCCGCCCAGCCCGATTGATCCCTCCGCTGCTCCAGTTGTTGTCCCTACGGAGCCATTGCCAGACTTACAGACAGATCTACAGACAGAGGCGCAGCCGATCGATGCTGCCGTTCAAGTTACACCAGAGCCTAATCCCTCTGATCCACAAGCAACACCCGCTAACCCATCTGGCAATCCTGCGGTCGAGCAAGCTGGCTCTCCAGTTGATTCTCTAAGAGACAAGCTGAATCGAGTCATCCAAGATAAATGGAACAGCAATTAAATACATGAATAATGAACTCCGCCAAACCTTGGAGCGGCAGAATATCCGTTTTGTGCGAGTGCTGTGGTGTGACAATGCCAATGTGATCCGCGGCAAGGCATTTCACACTGCCTTTTTATCAGAGCACGAGACGCAGGGCGTAAGCATCGCTATGGCTCAGCAGGCAATTCCGGTGATGTACGATGCCGTTGTGCCTGAGAGCGGCTTGGGTCCTGTAGGGGAGGCGTGGCTCGTGCCCGATTGGTCTAGCTTTAGCCTATTGCCTTATGCACCCGGTCACGCACGTGTCATGGGGGATATGGTGCAGCAGGGGCAGCCTTGGGCGCTCTGTCCCCGTAGTTTTCTGAAGCGGATGATTGCAGCGGCAGCAGCAGAGGGGCTGCAAATTCTGGCAGCCTTTGAAAACGAGTTTTATTTACTGCAAAAAAGTATTGCAGGCTTCAGCCCAGCTGATGACACAGTGTTTGCTTCAACCCTGGGCATGGATTTAAACCAAGCCGTCATTGATGACATTGCTGAAGCACTGCTTGCCCAAGGTATCCCGGTGGAACGTTACTATCCAGAATCGGGAGGGGGTCAGCATGAAATTTCAACGCGATACACGCAGGCATTGCAGGCAGCAGATTGGCAAATTGCCTTTCGGGAAACCGTGCGAGGGGTAGCGCTGCGGCATCAACTCCGTGCTTCGTTCTTGCCTAAAATTTTCGCTAACAAGGCGGGCAGCGGCTGTCATCTGCATCTGAGTCTCTGGCGAGATGGGCAAAACCTGATGTTTAACCCTGGTGCTGATAGCCATCCTGAGTCATTGCCTGCAGGTGGACAGCCTTCTGCGATCGCCCGCGCCTTCATCGGCGGCATTCTGCATCATTTGCCTGCGTTGATGGCACTGACCACGCCTAGCGTCAATTCATATCGCCGCCTTCAGCCTCACTTTTGGAGCGGAGCATTTCGCTGTTGGGGCATGGATAACCGAGAAGCAGCGCTGCGGGTTCCCAGCAATTTTGCACCACCTAGCCCAACTCATATCGAACTTAAAACAGTAGATGCGTCAGCCAATCCCTACCTTGCTCTGGGTGCAACGATCGCTGCTGGGCTGGACGGTATCCGTCAGGGATTTGATCCAGGCGAACCCGTTGCTGTTGATCCAGGATATTTACCCGAAGCAGAGCGTCAGTCTCGCCAAATTGAGCGGTTGCCGCAGTCACTAGGAGAGGCGATCGTTCACCTAAGCACCAATTCGACTTTGCTAGAGGCTTTGGGCGTAGACTTGGCGCAGGCGTTTCTTGCTGTTCGGAAGATGGAGTGGCAAGAGCTAAAGGATTTAACACTGGAACAAGAAGTCAATCTCCTGCTGGAACGCTACTAAATGCGAAGCAATTGTAAAGTTTTGCAAAAAATCGGGCGGGGGGTTTCGCCCCTCACCTGAAAGATGGCATACTGTGTTATGTAGATGCACCCTGATGGTTGGGAGAGTTCTTAAACGGCTCTCCCGTTTTTCACTTTCTGGGATGAATTCTTTTTTTAAGGTTTGCATTATAGCGTGCTGGTGTCTTGTCGTCTTCCTCACGGTTGCCACTTTTGAGGCAATGATTTTTTGAGGCAATGATTTCAAGAGGAACAATAAAAATGACCCAGATTGCTCTGGGTCAAATTACTCCTCACTCTCACACTCCTACCGGAGGGCTAGCGGTGCATCCAGCGTTAAACTCAGATCTGTGCTGGGGTCGATCGAAATCAACGTCACCTCACTCCGTCCTAAATAAATGCCGCCCAAAGCGCCTGCTGCGCCACCGCCCAACACCTCGTCAGTAGTAATTGTTTCATCTCCTGTAACTGATGAAACGCCAGCGGCAGCTCCTGCACCCAGCACTGCACCCGCTAGCACCTCCAGCAGATTAGCGCTCCGGCGAACTCGCTCGGTGGTGCGGACAACTGACGAAGTAGCAGAAATTGGGACACGGCTACGATCTGTCAGCACCAGCTCCTGAGCATAGAACTGAGCGCCACCGTTGACTACGCGCAGTTCACCCACCACTCGGCTATCCGCAGGAATTAAAACGCGACCGTTGGAAGCAACCACATCGCGAGCGGCAGTCAGAGTCACGGGCACTGGATCAGGCTCTTCCAGCGAAATCAGAATTTTTTCAGCATCATAACGTACTGGAATCGTTGTACCTGCGGGAATTTGCACGGCCGCCTGGTTAGGTGTTCCTCCTGGTTGCCCGCCTAAGTTAGCTTGGCTAACGATATAGGGGGACGAAAGAGCACTGATTTCACCGCTGCTGACCAACGCCTGATAGATAAACGCTGCAACTTCAGCGCGAGTGGCTTGTCGATTCGGGGCAAGGTTTCTAACCGAGGGGTAGTTAACGACGATTTGCTTTTCGGTAGCAGCAGCAATGCTAGGACGCGCCCAGTCCTGGACAGCGTTCGCATCATTGTAAATCTGCAGAGCATTATTCACGGAGCCATTGTTCACCGAATAGCCGAGCCCATTTGAGAGCGAAACTAGTACTTCAGCGCGAGAGATATTAGCATCAGGCAAGAAGTTACCTTCTGGATAGCCCGACAGAAACCCCGTGGTATAAGCTTCCCGAATGGCCGCGATCGCCCAGTACGATTCCGGCACATCGGTAAAGCTAGCTGCCGGACGAGTCGCCGAGCGTCGAAATGCCTGCCGTACCATCGCTGCATACTGAGCGCGAGTCACAGGTTCATTAGGACGGAAGCTGCCATCGGGAAAGCCGCTTAGCACACCCCGATTTGCTAATGCTTGAATAAAGCCTCTTCCCCAATAATCTGCAGAAACATCAGAAAACGAAACCGCTTGAGCGTGGACAGGAGCCTGAATAACCAAGGGAGCCGCAGCCCCTGCCGTAAACGCGAGCGCAGTCAGCAAGGCAGCCCCAGACTGCCAAGAGCGAGAAGTAAACATGGAAAAATCCTCAGCAAAAATTGATTAGCGAGATGTCAGAACACCCCCATCAAAACTGCATAAGCTTTAGGTCAAGTCCTCAGATATCAGAAGCCATTGTCCCAACTTGAGTTGCGATCGCCCTTGACTCAGGCGGCTTACACTGTTTTGGAAGATATCTCCAATGACTAGCCAGATCCAAAAGAGGTTCCCGCTGGGGTTGGGGCTTGTGAGTCTGGCATTTATGCAGCGGCAATAGCGCTTTCGATCGCCCTCTGGAACATCACGGCAATCAAAGCGGCTAGGACGATCGAGGCTGCGAACTACTCATAAACTCTCTAGATACTCCAGCAGATCTGCCATTGCCTGTGGACTTGGCTGAAACTGCGGCATTGGTGGCGTTTCACCGCTAATTACCTGATGGATTAAGCGCGGTTGAGACTTGCGCGACGACACATGATGCAGACTAGGACCCACCAGACCATCGCCGCTGGCACCATGGCAGCCTGCACAATTTAATTGAAAAATAACCTGTCCTTGGGTTGGGTCACCCGTCAACGACAGCACGTCCTGCACATACGGGTCAGGACGACGAAACTGAATCGCTGCAATCACGAACAGCACAGCGACCAAAACTGCCAGAAGAGTGAAGGCAGTCCGCTGAGGCGAGGAACCAGTTTCGGTGATCTGATTATCCAAAAGGGCTTTAGTCAAAATCGGACAGGACGGAGAGAGAGCTACTCAATATAATTTAAGAATTTAACTTACTTCACGTTAATGCTAAGCATATTTTAATCTTTCTACCCGATTCAGAATACCCTCAGGCATCTATCTGTTCAACTCTGTTTGGCTATCTAGCCTCAGAACTCGAACAATGCAAGGGTTTTCAACAGTTCTGTTATAGGGCAATCAATCTGAAGACTACTTCCAAACGCCATCCCAAATTATGATAGAAGGATAAAAACCGTTAAGCGGTCAAGTAAGATTTGATAAAATCCAACTGACGAAAAGGAGAAGAGTCTGTGGTTGAGCCATTATTAGTCGGCATTGTTCTAGGTTTGATTCCCGTTACGCTGGCGGGGCTATTTGTAGCTGCCTACTTGCAGTACAAGCGCGGCAATCAGCTTGGCGTGTAGTTAGCTGCCTAGTCATTCTTAAACTTGGCTGCCCCTGAGTCGGGTTTGTAAAACTCCTAAAAAAGTCCGCCTCTTTAAGCTAGGCGGACTTTTTTTAACAGAACTGCCGCCATACGATATTATTGGAGTCCTTTCAGCAGTCAAGGAGCCAACCCAGTGGAGATTCCCCGCCTGCATCCGGACACGATCGAGGACGTAAAGCAAAGAGCTGATATTGTCGATGTGGTTTCTGAGCATGTGGTGCTGCGGAAGCAGGGCAAAGATTTTGCAGGGTTGTGCCCATTCCACGATGACAAGTCGCCGAGCTTTACAGTAAGTCCCAGTAAGCAGTTTTATTACTGCTTTAGCTGTGGAGCAGGCGGCAACACTATTAAGTTTTTGATGGAGATCGGCAAGCGATCGTTTGCTGATGTGGTGCTAGACCTTGCCAAGCGATATCAGGTCTCGGTCAAAACGCTAGAGCCTGCCCAGCGGCAAGAACTTCAGCGGCAAATCTCTTTGAGAGAACAGCTTTATGAGGTGCTGTCGCTGACTGCTCGATTTTACGAACATGCGCTGCGGCAAACTCAAGGGGAAGCAGCGCTTGCCCATTTGCAGCAGCGGCAGCTTGACCCAGCCACCATTCAACAGTTTCAGCTAGGCTATGCGCCAGCGGGCTGGCAAACGCTGCATGGCTATCTAGTTGAGCAAAAGCGCTACCCGGTAGAACTGATAGAGAAAGCCGGGCTGATTGTGCCCCGCGCCGAAGGAAAAGGTTACTACGATCGATTCCGCGATCGCCTGATCATCCCCATTCACGATCTGCAGGGGCGGGTGATTGGCTTCGGGGGACGCAGCTTGGGCGATGAGCAGCCCAAATACCTTAACTCGCCGGAAACCGAGCTGTTTGATAAAGGCAAAACTTTATTTGCTCTAGATAAAGCCCGATCGGCAATTGCTAAGCAAGACCAAGCGATCGTTGTAGAAGGCTATTTTGATGCGATCGCCCTCCATGCTGCAGGCATTGCCAATGTGGTTGCCTCGCTGGGCACTGCCCTGAGCCTGCACCAAGTCCGGCAGCTTTTGCGCTACAGCGAATCAAAGCAGATCATCCTCAACTTTGACGCAGATGCCGCAGGCAACCAAGCCGCTGAGCGGGCGATCGGCGAAGTGGCAGACCTTGCCTATCAGGGTGAAGTGCAGCTCCGCGTTCTAAACATCCCCAACGGCAAAGACCCGGACGAGTTTCTCAGGTCTCACTCACCCGATGACTATCGCGCCTTACTTCAAGACGTTCCGCTCTGGCTCGACTGGCAAATTCAGCGAATTCTGGCAGATGCCGACCTCGACCAAGCCGATCAATTTCAGCAGAGCGTGGCGCAGATCGTCAAACTGCTGGGCAACTTGCCCAACGCTACTCTGCGAACGCACTACATTCACCGCTGTGCCGAACTGCTGAGCCAAGGGAACGCCCGTCAGACGGTGCAGCTAGAGGCAGACCTGCGAACACAAGTCCGGGGGCAGCGCTGGCATGGACGATCGCAAAAATGGCATCGACCAGGCGATCGCACTCTGTTGGAAGAAGCCGAGGCGCAGCTGCTGCGGCTCTACTTACATCTAGTAGACTACCGTGCCTTTATCCGCGAAGCTCTAGAGGAACGCGATCTCGACTTCAGCATGGCGCATCATCGGCTGCTGTGGCAGCAAATTATGCGGGTGGAAGGGGCAGGGGCAAAGTCGGCCGATTTGATGACGCAGCTCCAGGATGGCTGCTCGGAACTACCTGATCGCCTGTCGTTGCTGTATGAGTTTCTTCAGCTCGATGAGAAAACCAAACGAGACCTGCTGCGTGCACCCCTGGTAATTCGGGCAGCGGCAGCTTGCATGGAGCGGGTGATGTGCGAGAAGCGCTGTCGCCACTTTCTGAGTCTGTGGGAAAAGATGGACAGCACTGCTGCACCAGAGCTGGGGCAATATTATCAGCAGCAGATTTACGCGGAAAAACAGCGGATTGCCGAGCTAGATCAGCAGCAGCGCCAAACGACCTTCTCCGATCTGGCGCAGGTTCCCTGGGTCGGGGAGTTTTATGAAGCGATCGAGGCTTCACAAACTTAAGTGACCGTACTCGTTCTCTGACGGCTCGCTCAGATTGGACAGCACAGAACTGGCGAAGATTGATGCATATTTGACGGCTCTTACTGTGCGTCGTGAAAGATGATGCCAACCGTGTGGCGCTGTCCTGAGCGAATACGGCTGACCCCATGCCGGAGATTCACACGATATGTGCCACGGCTACCCTGCACAGGACGATGCTGAACGGCAAACACAACGCCATCACCCTGACGAAGCGGCACAACGATCGGTCGGGACTGCATCCGCGGACGCTGCTCCGTCATCACAAATTCACCGCCTGTGAAATCCCGATTAGGTTCAGACAGCAGAATGACAAGCTGGAGTGGAAAAACATGTTCGCCATAGAGGTCTTGATGCAAGCAGTTGTAGTCGTCGGCTCCATATTGAAGCAACAGCGGGGTTGGCTTCACCTGCCCAGCCTGATGACAGCGGTCAATGAAATCTGAATGCGTCTCTGGGTAGCGCACATCAATGCCCATGGCACTGTTCCAGCGATTGGCAATCGGCACCAGATAGGGATAGATTGCCGCTCGCAATTCTGCAATCAGATTGGGCAGCGGGTAGCTGAAATACTTATACTCGCCACGTCCAAAACTGTGCTTCGCCATCACCACACGGCTACGGAAAGTGTCATCTTTTAGATACAGTCCAGCGATCTCCTGACATTCGTCAGGAGAAAGCAGTTGATCGATCATGGCGCTGCCTTGTACATCTAGGTCTTGCAACAGAGACTGCCAATCGATCGCTTTGATTCGTGCTGCGATTGGTTTCAATACGTTAAATGCTGCTGTGCTAGGTGCTGTATTCATAGCTCTGGCTTCCGCTTGAAAAGCATACGTTTATTCGATTCGCGTTACAAATAAAAACTTAACAGCGGTGCTTAGCTCTGGCACTCTGATTCTTGCTTTCAAATTCGTGTGTTGAAGAACAGTTTTTAGATTTAGAGAACATGCAGAGCCTCTGATTACCCTTCAACGACCCTCTAAAATGATCAAGGAAGATATATCGCTATACGCATATGTTAGGAGATGCTTTTTATGTGAAAGTCCCGCGTAAGGCAGTTTTTGCATTAAAAGTATTTTAATCAGGGCAGGCAGCGTCATACATAGCAAAGATGGTCGTAATTAAAGACTTAAGTGCGCCGTTATAAAAGGGGTGCAGTAATACTGCACCCCTGATAAAGTCTCTTGCTAGGTAGTACTCGGCGTTCAGTTACATAGAAGCTGTCATCCCCTGCTGAATTTTGCTCTTGGCAGCCTTGAACTCGCTTGCCATCTGCTCTTTCTGTTCAGTGGTGCAATTTTTGTCGATTGCTGCAAACATCGTGCTTTCTTCCTGACGAATATGATCGCCAACCGCTTCCATCAAAGTTTTAATCTTAGAGCGGAACTCATCAGCTGAATTGGGATTCATCGCTTTGATCTCGTCGAGCATTCGCTTCATCTCAGCTTGCTCGTCATACAGTTCCTGAGTATCGCCATCACCGTAGAATGGACGCACTTTAGGATAGACGACTTCTTCTTCTGCTTGCGCGTGAGTCAGGAGGTCTTTGTAGAGCTGCCCAAAGTACTCTTGTAGCTTTTGGGGATCTTTTGTAGATCCAATTTCGGTGAAGATAGTATTCACCTTGTTGTGATCCAAACGGATTAGAGTTTGGATATTCATATCCTGCTTGTCGGTGTTTTGGGTAACAACGCTACCAACCACACCTGACAGCGCAGCAATAGAATCTTGCACCCGTGCCCACAGCCCCTGATCAGCATCCTTGCCGGTCATCTCGCGAACACCTACCTGCTCCAGTATGCCTTTGAGTTGCTCTTGGTGAGCACGATTCTCAAAGTTCACGGTATTCAAAGGACCAATCGCTACTTCAATATCAGCCCCAACTACCTGAGCCGCTTTGTGGATCATGATTCCACTCATCGCCTGCCCATGCTTTAACAGTTCGTGATGAATAAGTTTTTGATAAAACGTAAATTCATCCCCTTCCATCATCTGCTCAAACTGTGGAATAAAGGCTTTGGTTGCAGCGCTTGGCTCAGCCTGAACACCATATTGAACGATTACGGTATCAATGATGCCCAAATTCTTTTGATCGTCTGCAAGCATGTTCTGAAGACGATCGCGAACATCATTAAACGGACAAACACTAATCAACTTTTGCTCATTTGCAATAAGGAGATTCTGAAAAGCTTTTACGTCTGCCAAGCGTTCGCCAATCATAAGCCGCTTGGTATCATCTAGTGTTGTAACCATAGTTACTCCTGTATTTCGAGATAGTTTGAGCTATTGTCTAAACCAGTCAAAAACTAGGTCTAAGCACAGATAATTCCCGTGCTTCCCTTAAGTGCGTTCTTCAGCAGCTTTCAATGCACGTTTAACATAGTAAAGACTTGCTTAAATGTGTTCCTCTACATTAGGGATGAATCATGCTGCACTAAATCATGATCCTTGTCGTTAAATTGTGGTTTAGAGGTTTCACCCTGGGAAGAACTGGCAGAATATACCGAGTGCCGGTCGCTCATCCCAAAGATACGTCGAACAACTGGATTCACCAAACCCGGAACAGTATGATACAGCGTTGTCCATAGTTTCGCTGTTCCAACCAGTACATCTGCCTTGCGGTGCTTCACCCCTTTCCAAATGGCACTGGCAACATCTTCGGGGGTCTCTAGCACAGGGCTATGAAAGGCGCGATCGACTAGCTTGTAGCGGGCTTGTGCTGTCTTCTCCTGATTGCCCCGAAACAGTCCCCGCTCTATCAACCGCGTCCGAATAAAGCTGGGATAAATCCCGCAGACATGAATGCCTTTGGGAGCAAGTTCGGTTCGCAGCGACTTGGTTAACCCGGTAATCGCAAATTTGCTTGTCGTATAGGGAACCTGATACGGAATGGGGTCAAGCCCACCGATCGAACTGATGTTGACAATAGTTCCTTTACCGCGCTCAAGGAAATGCGGCAGTAGAGTATGAATCGTGTGAATATAGCCCCAAAGATTTGTATTAATAACCTGTTGCCAATCACTCAAAGAAGCGGCTTCTACAGGTCCCATGTAGTAAACGCTTGCATCATTAATGAGTAGATCGATCTGACCAAAATATGCGATCGCCTTCTGTACCATGGCTGTGACTTGGTCTATGTCGCGCACATCGGTCGGAATTGCTAGGGCTTGTTGCCCTAACGCCCGCACCTCCTCAGCAGCAGCTTCTAGACGATCGAGCTGCCTCGCAGCCAGCACAACGTTGTAGCCCTCACGCGCAAATCGTAGGGCAGTTGCTTTGCCGATGCCTTGAGAAGCACCTGTAATAAGTACTGTACTTGTCATTTAGCCAAAGGTTTAAGTCGTTCACGATCCTAAAGTCACCGTAGATCATGAGATAGCGCCAAACGTCTCTCCACGGGCACAACTTTTCAGGTTCCGGTTGCAGCCCCATCTCTCGATGAAGTTGGCATGTTCCGATTCGAGAAAGCTGATGTGTCGCTGAGAGACATGACTGGTGATAGCTAAATCAAGCTGGCTATATCTACATTGGGCACGCCAGTGTTTGAGGAGCGTTCCGAATGAATGAACCTGCTTAAAATTGGCAGTCGTTGCTCAAAGAATAGCGGCTAGTTCAATAGCCGCTTTGAAAGATTACACTCCAATGCTGCGTGGATTATCATGGCTGCGATTTGCTTCCTCAGTCGGGAAAGGAATTTAGCGCAGATTGGTACTTCTGATAGTTGATTGATAACTTTCGATAGGAGCGCGATCGCACCGCCATGAGTGTCACAATTAGTCCGATCACTCCGGTGACCGTAAATAATAGGGCGATCCCTCTGTCCGTTCCGGTTCCAAACCAAGAGCCAATCAAATCCACGCCAACGCCTGTCGTCATAAAAGGGATAAAGATGAATTGGGCGATCGGTCCAATCATGAAAGCGGTAAGCGGTGATGCTGCTTGTTCGATACTTTGGGCAAACCCGAAAACTCGCCCCTGACGTTCCGGCGGTATCACCGCTTGAATGATAGTTTGCTCTGAGGCTTCAACCACAGGAACCAGACATAGATAAATGAACAAACCGATCGCCAGCAGGGCAACAGATGCCTGAATCGTAAAGAAAACGGCAATTACCCACATAAAAATATTTGCCAGAAAAAGCGTTCGCAGTGGGTTTTTTCCTAAACCTTTTTTGGCAACGGCTAGCCCACCTACAATAAAGCCTAAACTGAGAACTCCCCATAGAGTGCCCCAAACCTGTACTGAAACAAGCGATAAGCCGTAGGCATCCATTAAGGACATGAAGACGCCGCCTAAGAAGTTATTGAAGCAATTGAAAAAAATCAGTGCAAACAGCCCGGGAACAAGATGGACCACGCGAATTGTTCCACGAATATCAATATGGTTCGTATGCTCTTTGGTATGAATTACTCTTTCTTCAGGGATAGATAAAGTTGCGAGGTGAAGAATCACTAGAATGGTCAGCCCGATTGAAAAAGCCAGCATCCAGAATACACCAAGAAAACCAATCGCTAGTCCGCTAAAGATAGAAGAAACGAGGAACGCTACACCATTTGCAGTACCAACCAAACCATTTGCCTTATCTCGTTGAGCTTCAGGAATTAAGATCGTGACGAGGGTCGGCAGCGCGATCGTACGTAAATTGCCAGCGATTGCGCCCATCAGCGCAAGAATGATAAAGACCCAGAGCGATACACTGGAAATATTCGTGAAGGCAGCAGGTGGATTAGATACAAAAATGAGATAAGCAAAAATGTACAAAAAGAGAGAACAGAGGCTGGAAAGCAGCATGACTGTTTTCTTCTTATACCGGTCCACCAGCGATCCGAGGAAAAAACCAGAGACAGCAACAGTCAATGAATACACGCCAGCCATTACCGATGTAGCCAGCACGGATTGGGTTTGAAGATACACCCAGAACGTGACCGCAAACCAGACGAAAGTATTGGTTAGGGCAGCCACCAAGGAGTTTGCTAGAACGGCATTAAACAGTTTTGTCATTCGCTACAGTCTAGTTCCCTATCCGTATATCGGCTTCTGCCGCCAGCCCAAAGGCGAGTCCTCAAAATTCTCCTGCCCCCCGTAGGGTGTCATATCAAGTAAGCTGTTGTTAGTGAGCGATCCAAGTCTACAGGCGTAGATGGCGTCAGTGTGGAACACATTGTCTCCAATTCCTCTCACCTCAGGAAGGATAGGCTTCCCTTCTCTCCATCTCAGTCTTGCTCGAGTAGTTGTATTCAATGGGCGCGGCGTTCTCATCCAGTGTAACGTGGAAGTTGCAGTTGAAATCGCTGCCGAAGGAAGAGTACCAAGGGATATTCCATTTTTCAATTCAATCTTTGGCAACGGAGCACATGTAATCAGCACAAACACTGTACCGCGATCGTCAACACCAATACGATCGCTGTGCTTAGTCTAAGTACAGGACAAAAATTGAAGAACGTGGAAAAACTCATCGACGAATAACTCCAGATTCAGTAATATTTGACGCAAATGATCGAAACCATAGCGAAAAATACTCTTAGCTTTACGTCCATGTTTTTTACCTAGAATCGTCTTTTGTATGGCTAACCATTCTCCAGTGCGGAATGCCCACCATAAGGCAATGGTCAGAAGCGCGATCATCCGACTAAGACGCTCCGGATCTTTCAGATGCATGGACTCTAAACAAAATCCTCGGGTCTTCAGACAACCCAATAGGGTCTCAATGGCTCACCTTTTACCGCAATCTGCAATGACTCGATGAGGACAATGATGGAGTGACGATAATCAGCAATTTCCCATCCTCAAGCCGTAAGGCACTCGCATAAACCTGATGTCCCCAAACCGGGCGACGATGACGCAAAACTTGCCGTTGTCCAATCCCCAGAGCGCTGAAGACAACCTTGGCTTTCAAAGATTGACGACGATCGTTGAGTTTGTCGCTTTCGCGAATCCGGATGCGGAATTCAACAAAGCCTTGCTCCAACAAATACCCAAACCAATCTTGCCCCAAAAACTCCCGGTCTGCCGTCAGGTATTCCACCTCGGGAAACACCTGGAAAAAACTCCTCCAACAGTCCAATCCGCTCCTCGGTATTGGAGTTACCTTTCTTATCCAGCATCCACCAGAGCAGGGGAAAGGCAACGCCGTTGTGAACGACCCCCAGCATCAAGATATTGTGCACACAATCCCCAAGCTCCTAGGTCGTTCGCTCTAGCGACAACACCCAGGGTTGAGGAATCTTCATAAGCCCTACAACTAGGTAGAACAGGGTGCCATAACCCAACTCAAACTTGCTCAAGAACCGTTGCAGGCGTTTGTAGTTCGATTCTAATTTGGTCTTACTGATGAAGCGTATTTCTCTTCGAGATTGCTCCTGCCCGATTTTCAGAAGCAAAAATGAAGCTATTTGCTTAACTTGTAGGTATGCCATACCTACATAGCTAGTTGAGCTACACTGCGCTACCGCTGTCTTCATCAGCTCATCAAGCTTGAGAACATTTACGAGTCGACCCTGCTCTACAGTTAGCAACATTGCTCAATATAGAAGTTGGAGAAATATGGGGTGAGACTGATTTAGCCAGCAAGCCTAGAACAAATGCTCTGATTGACACAAACTGGCATGCAACGTTGAGAAACCAGTTTTGAAGAATCTCTAGAACTGTTGTAGGAGAAGCCTTTTAGGATAAGGGCTAGCCGCTGACCTTCTCAATGCCATTGAGACGCGCTATCAACTGTGCTACAGCCCCAGACGTATCTGACACTTTCCCTAAAATTAGGAGGTATGTCAACCAAACTTCCATTCATCCTACAGCAAATCTCATGATCGAGTCCGACTTTTCCCCCCTTCGCCCAACCGCCCTTAACTCCTTTTGGCAACAGCATTTCCTGCAGGGTTGCCAAACCCTCACCATTCCAGATGCTCAAGGGCGCAGCGTCAAGATCGCCTATGGAGAAGTGGGTTCCGGACAGCCATTGCTGTTGCTGCACGGCATTGGTAGCTGGAGCTACAACTGGCGGTTCAACATCCAGCCATTGTCGCAGTTCTTCCGAGTGATTTGCGTAGATGCAAAAGGCTATGGCTTCTCAAAAGCTTCGCCACTGCCCGAAACGGTAGGGCATCAGGTTATCGAACTGACGCGAATAATTCAAGCTCTCAGCGATATGCCTGTGCTAATCGCCGCAGAATCACTGGGCGCGCTAACTGCCTTAGCCGTCGCACAGCAACAGCCCCAGTTAATTGATCGACTGGTTGTGATCAATGTGCCAATTTTTCCTAAGCGCCTACCTAGCTGGGGAATGCGATCGCTCGTCTACCTGCCGCTGTCGCTGGTGCAGCTTGTCGATCGGGGGCAATTGCTCCGCTGGGTTGCGCCTGTTGTGCGGCAGATCGCCTACTGGGTGCGGCGAGAGGTCGTCGCAGATGCCAGCCTGATCACAGCCGAAGAGATCGATAGTTTAACCGAGCCGTATTTGTATCGATCAGGTTGCCTTACCCAATTCGCAGCAGATCTGAAGCTAGGCGCAGAAGAGATCAAGCGGCTCCAGCGTAACCAACCCAATTGGATTAGCCAGATTCAGCAGCAGCTCCATCGCATCTCCTGCCCAACTTTAGTGCTGTGGGCAGATCAAGACCAGTGGTTTCCAGCTACAGATGGAGAAATCCTTAGCTCCCGCTTACGCCACTCGCAGTTACAGGTGATTCCTAGCTGTGGGCATATCGCTTCTAGCGGCAACCCTAAAGCAGTGAATGCGGCAATCCTGTCGTTTCTAAGACAAGAACTGCCGCAAGCAATTTGAGATTAATGACTAAACTAATGACTATAACGACTAGATGAAAGAGTCTAGATCCAGCGCCTTGGAGCCGCCTCGCTCCAGCTGAACCAAAATTTTACCCAGCTGCCACCAGACCAAGCCCCCCGTCAAAATCGTCATAAAGATCGACAGACCATAGGCAACGGTTGCCGGGAACCCAAAAATCTGCACACCCGATGCTAAGAAGAGACAAATGCCAACGCAGATTGCTAGAAACGGCAGCACCAGCGAAAACCCGCGGATGGTTGCTAGAGTGCGAGTCGATCGATTCTTTGCCCACTCATGCACCGCTTGTTTCAACGTTGCCTCAAAGGCAAGCCCAGAGGTAATGCTGATGAAAAGACCAGCAGCTAGCAAAAAATAGGGGGGATCGTAGTACACAAGTTGCTCCTTGGCTGCGAAAAGTTGGCGTGTGGGGTGCGATGGCGTTGCTTAATCTATGTTGATGTTCCTAGACGAGGGCGCTGCAGCGTCGTTGGCAAACGGCATAAAGCCCACCATACTAGGCAGAAGCGTGGCAGCGCGTTCAGCCGAAAATTCGGTGAGTGCGCCGATCGCGGCGTTGAGCAGCCGACCCGGTTTGATATCTGCTTTGATGAGATTCCAAAGCCGTTGAACTTCTTCGGTGTGAAGGCGATCATCTTCCACCAGCGCCAGCACTAGCTGCCGTCGCAGCAGCGCACCTTCGTCAGACAAGAGGTATTGTAAGCCGAGTTGGGCGGTAGGCAGCAGATCAAAATTTGTATCCGAACGGGCGATCGCAATCAAGTTTTCCAAGCGCTCCCACTGAAACTTGCCGTCTTTGAACAGTACTTCAATTAGGCGACGGCGTAAAGACGGTGTTTCTCCCATCAGCAGCCGTCGTGCCACATAGGGATAGCTAACGTCCACAATCTTGAAGTCCGGATTAAGGCTGAGGGCAAGCCCTTCTTGGGTGATCAGCGATCGAATAATCAACGCGAACTTGGCAGGCAACCGGAACGGATATTCGTACATCAGCGCCGAAAACTGGTCGGTGACCGTTTTGAAGTTGAGATTCCGCACGCTCGAACCCAGCGCATCGCCCAACACAGCCTCCAGCGCTGGGATAATTGGGTAAATGTCGGTGTCGGGGGTAAGGAAGCCCAGATTCACGAAATCGCGCGCTAAGGCTTCATAGTCCTGATTAATCAGGTGAACCACAGCATCGACCAGCGTTTCTTTAGTTGTCTGATCGAGCTGATCCATCATGCCAAAGTCGATGTATGCCATCTGACCCGCGGGCGTGGCAAACAGGTTGCCAGGGTGCGGATCAGCGTGGAAAAAGCCAAACTCCAGGAGCTGCCGTAAGCCTGCCGTAACTCCAATTTGAATTAAGCTATCGCCGTTTAGATTGGACTCGCGGATCTTCTGCAGATCGGTGAGCTTGCAGCCGTTAATCCACTCTAGAGTCAACACATGGCAGCAGCTATACCGCCAGTAGATCGCTGGAACTTTAACACTCGGATCGTCCTGGAAGTTTGCCGCAAACTTCTCAGCATTGCGACCCTCATTCAGATAATCGATCTCCTCAAATAGCTTTGTGCCAAACTCATCCACAATCAGAGTCAAATCATGCCCCAAATTGAGCGGCAGCAAAGGCGCGATCCAGCCAGCTGTCCATCGCATCAGATATAAATCGAGGGTCAGCGTGGGTCGTAGGTTGGGACGCTGAACTTTGACCGCCACCTCTTCGCCGCTGCGAAGGCGGGCACGATAGACTTGCCCCAAGCTGGCTGCGGCAATCGGCTGCGGTGAGATCTGGGTATAAATCTCATCAATGCTGCGTTCTAGCTCTTGCTCAATAATGGCAAAGGCGATCGGCGTCGGGAAGGGCGGTAGCTGGTCTTGCAGCTTGACGAGTTCGTCTAAAAAATCTTTACGGATCAGATCAGGACGGGTAGAGAGTGCCTGACCAACTTTAATAAAAGTGGGACCTAAACGCGTCAAGATATGACGCAGTTGAGCCGCTCGCTTTAGCTTGCTGGCTTCAATTCGGTTTAGCCATTCATCTAGCTTTAGCCCCAAAATAAATCCGGCAAATAGCCAAATGACGACTGAGATCCGCCAAATCACCCGCCAAGGACGCCGGCGATAATAACGGGCAATTGCCTCTGCGCTGTAGCGCTGTATTTCGTCTAACTGCTTTTGACTCACACCAAGCCTCGCTCGCGGTGAAAGGTCTACAAGTCCGCTGGAACTCATTCAGCCGCTACTGCACAGCTACGGCTTGTGGCTCCAGAATTCCGGGCAAACCTGAGGCTCCGGGGTGAACCATTGGGCTGCCCGCTTTGATATAGATGTTAACTCTAGTATAAGAAACTACAACTATCTATTGACGGAAACCTGGAAAAGTTAATTTTTGCATCGGCACTTCTTCCTATCTGGGTTTTTATACCTGCCATAATCCCATGAAATCAGCCAGCTTATTCCCCCTAATCCATTTGTTGATCAGGTGGGAGATGATAAGCAAAGTTTAAGCTATATTAAAATTTGTTTTAATCCAGGTGGGCTTTTGTAAAAGGCAATGCCTGCTGAACCCGCTTACTGCTCCAACATTTGCAGCCGATACAAGCTGGCATAGAGACCGCCTTGCGCGAGAAGCTGTTCGTGACTGCCAGACTCCGCGAGCTGTCCTTGCCTCAAAACAAAGATGCGATCGACGCTGCGAATAGTGGAAAGGCGGTGAGCAATCACGATCGCTGTGCGATCCTGCAAAAGTTTTTCTAGTGCCTCTTGAATCATTGCTTCGGTGCTGACATCGAGGTTAGCCGTAGCTTCGTCTAGCACCAGGATGCTGGGGTTGCGGATAGCAGCACGAGCGAAGGCAAGCAATTGTTTTTCACCGCCAGAAAGGTTGGTACCGCGCTGCCGTAGCTCGGTGTTGTAGCCTTGGGGCAGCCGTTCGATGAAGCGAGCGACGTTGGTTTGCTCGGCAGCAGTTTGGATCTGCTCGATCGAATAGCTCTCGCCTAGCGAGATGTTGCTTTTAACATCGCCTGCGAACAAAAAGCCATCCTGCAGAATCACCGCCATCCGCTGCCGTAATTCTGCCTGTGGCAGCTGCCGAATATCTTTGCCATCCAGCAGAATGCGTCCCTGCGTCACATCGTAGAGTCGGCATAGGAGACGGATGATCGAACTTTTGCCTGCGCCCGTGGGTCCCACTAGCGCCACTTTTTCACCAGGGTAGATGGTGAAATTTAGATCGCGCAGGACAAGCTCATCAGATTTGTAGCCAAACCAGACATGCTCAAAGCGAATTTCGCCGGGAGGGGCAGTGGCGGCGGCAACATGAACTGGCGCAGGATGCGTCACAAATTCAGTGCCCGCTGCCGATGCCTGATACTGGTCACTGCTTGGATCGCGGATCTCGATCGGCTCATTCAAAATATCGCTGACCCGCTCTAGCGCCGTCAGTCCGGCTTGGATGGCGGTGAATCGCTCAGCAAACTGGCGCAGCGGATCAAACAGCCGCTGGGCAAACAAAATGAACGAAGTAAGAATGCCAAAATCGAGGACTTGATCGCTAACTAGCAAACTGCCGAGCCATAGCACCCCACCGATCGCCGCTAAAGCAATCCACTCTAATGTGGCAGATACCGCCGAGTCAAAGAAGATGGTCCGATCAACCTGGGCGACATATCGCTCATTGATGGTGCGAAAGAGCTGCGAGTTAAAGTGCTCTCGACGGAAGAGCTGCACCACGTTAATGCCAACGATATTTTCCTGTAGGGTGGAGTTGAGCGCAGACAGCTCTTCTCGCGCTTTGTAGTTTGCCTGCCGATACTGCTGCTGAAAGTAGATAATTAGCCCGGTGATCGGCAGCAGCATCACCAGCAGCATCAGCGCTAGCTGCCACTGCAGCGAAAACATGACTACAATCAGCACCACCAGCGTCAGCAAATCGCTGATCACGCCAATTGCACCCGTCGAGAATACATCGCCCAAGGCATCCACATCGCTGGTGAGACGAGTGATCAGGCGACCGACAGGAGTGCGATCGAAAAACCGAGTTGCCAGCGAGGTGACGTGCAGAAATAAATCATCTCGGATGCTGGCAGTAATCCGCTGCCCTACTTTTTGAATTAGAAAGCCCTGAATGCCGCTGAGGGCAAGCTGCACCACCAATGTCAGAATTAGCAGCCAGATCAGCAGCTGTGCACCATCTACGAGGGAGTACCCCCGCAAAAACGGCATGACGGGCTCTTGCTTGGCAAGTGCTACTGCTTGTCCAATAATAATCGGCTGTGCAGACCCCGCTAGCGCCAGCGGAATGAGTAAAGCAAGGGAGAGTATCAGCAGCCTGCTGTTCTGCTTGGCGTAGGGAAAGACGATGCGGAACAATCGCCAATCGGTCTGCTTGGAAGTGGGAGAAGTCTCCGGAGCCGGAGCTGCACTGGTCATGAGCCGAGGTGAATGGGTAGATTAAGCGATCGGAATCGCACTTCCAACTGTAGCGTAGAGTGCTATAGTTCGCTTGAGCCAGACTCTATGCATCCCTCCTAACGGCTGCAGTAATTGACTTAACGCTAGGGATTGAGCTAACGCTATTGAGCAGATGAAGCAGACTGTTCAGACAGGCTAAGCGCATCGACTGCGATCGGCTCTAGCTTAAAGCCCACCACCGAAACACCCTGGCAGAAAAAGCCTTGACGCGGGCGCATCTCAAAAGCGGGCTCGCTGCCGCGCTGCCATTCTGGTTCGGTAAGTACCTTGAAGCCGTTAGCAGAAGGAACTAGCTGCACTGGCGTTTTTCTGGAACGAGAGACTAGAACATGTGTGGGGGTGAACATCGATAATCCTTTCAACTAACTTCTATTGACTGAGGTGCCTGATTGAGCTGCAGACCCGACTAAGCCATGCCACTCCGGCAAAGGGTTGTGGTACAGAAGCAAAAGCAACGATGACCTACTAAGTACGGGGCTGCGCTGCAGTTGGATGCAGCTTTCAATCCATTCGTACATTCATCGACTGTCAATCTAGTCGCAAGTTCCAGTTCTATTCACTGGCTCACAGAAATTGCAGCTCAAAAATAGTTTAAAGCGCCAAAACCAAGACTGAATCCGCTTTAAGGTGTGGAGAGCCGACTGCCGTTTGGCGGAGTTGCCGATCGCGGCTCATCCACCCAGTGGGATCGCTGCATTTACCAGGCTGAGTAGCGATCCGGTTTGCTCTTGTCCGCTGGCTGCCAGATCGCTGTGGCAGAGATAAACCCGCTCTTTAGCGCGATGTAGCAGATCGATGACTTGACGCTGCAGCCGCTGTTCATCCATCGTGAGCGTATCTTCGGCTGTCCACTGGCGCTGCCCCGACCATTTGCGCAAAAACAGCGGCGACCCAAACAGCGCTCCACCGCCTGTTAGCCAAAACGGCGACCCTGCATCCAGCCAAAACTGCCAGCGATGGGCGCAACGCTCGAGGCGGTACTGATAGATTGTTGCCATGATCACAGCTTCACTCGCCTTGCCAATCGGACGAACCGGATAAGGATTCGCCGTAATCGTGCCATCGAGGAGCAAGCGAATAAATTGACCGACTGTTTCTGATTGAGAGGCAGGTGCTTGGGCTGTTCTTTCAGGGTTTGTCGCTTCAACTTGGCGTAGCCGCTGATCCGCGCTCCAGTAGTGCTGTGCCGTTTCCATCAGTTCTCGTAGCGCCGATAGCTGATCATAAGGCAGCTGGCTACCGCCATAGAAGAACCGCTGAATGGCACGATCGAGCAGCGCTACAGGATTCGGGAGCAAATGCTGCTGCTGCTGTTCTCGCTGGTTGTTGAGCCACTGCAGCAGCCCTTCATAGGCTTGAGTTGCCTGAAATCCCAGGCGATCCCAGCGTGGAAATGCTGTGACAGGCAAAAGCTGTGGAGCTTCGGGATCGGGTACAAAGCAGTGATCGACGATTAACCCTGCCCGCACAGGGTCGATCTGGGGCATGGGAGAGTGGGAAGGGAGAGACGTAGAGAAATCCCCTGTCCATGCTGCTATGCTGCCTTGCCGCCACGCTTCCACACCTCCTGACACGCCTCCTGATTGGCTTAGTAAAACCAGCATCGCCGCTACTGCCTCTCGATCGACCAGCCGCCCCAAACCTGGATAGACCAAGGCAAGCAGAGTCAGCAGGGCGCGAATTAGGGGGGAGCTAACAAGGGGATATTGGTCGTTGAGCGTGCGGATGGGGATACCGCGACGCGTCAGGATTTCTCGTAGGGTGTAGCGGGCAATTGGGTCAACGCCTGCGCCAATGATTGCAATGTCTTGCGGCTGGACTTGCCCTGCTTGGACGGCAGCCGCGATCGTTTCTGCGGTTTGCCGCAGCAGTTCGGCTCTGGAGGTCGTTTGAACTGTTTGAACGGTATCAGGAAGCTGCGGCAGGATCAGCGGATTTTGCATCCAGGTCGCGATCGAATCGCCCCAAGCTGCACCTAGGCTGTAATCGGGGGCTTGGGTAGTTTCGTGCTGTGGGCAGGCGGCAGCTAACCCTGCGAGGTGAGCAGGATCTGCACCTAAACCCAGCCGGGTTCCACCATTGGGGTTGTACGTGCAGGCGATCGGAATTCCTTGGGCTTGGAAGACTTCAAATAGCGATCGGGCGACTGCTGGATACTCATCTACATCGTCTGCCAGCACTGCTCGGTAGCGCTGCTTCAAGTTTTGCTGATAGGTGGGGTGCGGCAGCAGATAGCGCCAATACAGCTCGGTGAGGATGCCGTAGGTGAGCAAGCCGCGCTCCAAACACCAGGGGATCCAAAGGGCAATCGCTTCGCCCAACGTCTCCCAGAGCTCAGGTGTGCCCTCTGGGGCAGGAATGCCTGCCTGCAGGATAGCGGTGATCTCTTCGTGCGGTGTACCGCTCGCAGCTGCCAGCTGCAGCAGGTCTAAAGTGCGGCGTACTAAGAAATACTCACTGATGCCCTCCCATTGAAACCGGGCGCGATCAAAGTGCGATCGCCAAAGCTGTGTGGCGTATTGCTGTTCAGTTTCAGGGCGGAGGCGCAGTGGAAAAGTAGCTTTGAGGCTGAGCTGGCGCGCCAGCAGCGGATAGAACAGCGTTACCTCTTTCTGAAAGAAGCCAAGGGGAGTGGCAGAGTCAAACTGAATCGGACTAGCGGTTTCAGCCGCAATGCGATCGACTAAATCCAAGCGATTGTCACCCACCGCCGCCAATACCAGCATCATGGGTGGCATTTGGAATAGCGCAGGGCTGTCAGTTCGGTGAGCAGATGGAACTGCCGCCCACGCGCCTAACTGCCGAATCAGGCGCGTGGTCTTGCCGCTGCGCGTAGAGCCTGTGATCCAGACTGAATCTAAAGAAACAGGAGCAGAAGACACCAATTGATTTTCGATGGATTTGATATGATACTACCTATTCTTCTGATGCTAGTTGAGCTGAAGTTGAACCCATTCTGTCATCAGTAACGAGCAAAACATGGGCAATGTTTGTGTCGCTTGGCTGCTTCTTCATCCTAGCTCAGCCTAATTCTTTAGTCGCAACAGCTTAAACAGATTAGGAATAAATTCTTAAGAGCAAATCAAACCACCCTTGCTCACTTTTGCTCATTGCTAAGATCAACCCAAATCAGCGTCCTGCTGAATTTGGCTCCCTTCTTCACTCCATTTCACTCAACGCTGTCTCGATCAACCATGAGTAACTCTTTTTTGACCTCGGTTAGAGGCTATTTGCGGGGTGCAAACCGTTGGCTGCTGCGAACACCAGAGCGATCGCTCAATGAGGCTTACGAAGCCGCAATCATGATTAAAGGGCTAGAGGATGCTCATTTCGGCGGCAACCGGGTTGCCTTTGAGGCTGGGAACTACAGCAGAAGCGCTCAGAATTATTTTGAATCAGAACTCAGAAAATATTTAGAAATTATCCGGATTCGTTTGATTGAATTTAGAGCCAGCAGTTCAATTCTCCGGATCTCTAGTCAAGTTTCGGGTCGGCCGATTACCGATATCGAGATTAGCGAAGCGACACCAGATGGACGATCGATTAGCATCATCGATCGCCCCAACTCGGTTCTCAAGAAATTGCGCTTCATCGACGAGATCCTGTCCCGCTACGAAAACAGAGCCACCAACCCGCTATCGCCTGTGGTTGTTTCGGAACCCAAGACTCTCGCCAATCCCAATGCACCCCGCCTGAATGCTATTAACAATCCAGACCTGCACCCAGAACTGCGCCCAGAAAAACGCTCAGAGCCCCGCTTAACCGACAAAACAGGCGTGTTGCCGCGATCGATTTTGGATACAGTCGATCGGCTGAAGCGCGATCTAGATTTCAGTCCTGAATCTGAGCGGGAGATTATCCAAACCTTTCGCAGCTCCAAATCTCGCACCTTTATTGCCACTCGCTTTCTGTTGCTGTTAATTCTGATTCCCTTACTAACGCAGCAAATTTCCAAAAACTTCGTCATTTCGCCAATTGTCGATCACTTCCGTACTGAAAATGCCACTGTTTCTACCTTCTTAAACTCTGAAATGGAGGAAGAAGCCCTAAACGAACTCCAGCACTTTGAGCAACGGCTGCGGTTTGAAGTGTTGATCGGCAAAGTTGAGCCGCAAGAAGAGACGGAAATCGTTGAGCAGGTGCGCGAGAAAGCCGCTGAAATTGAAGAAGACTTTCGCCAGCGCAGCGCTGACGCCATTAAAAATGTATTTGCCGATCTGCTGGCGCTGGGTGCATTTGCGACAGTAATTGTGTCTAGCAAGCGCGAAATTTCGATTCTCAAAACTTTTATGGATGAGTTGGTTTATGGACTCAGCGACAGCGCCAAGGCATTCATCATCATCCTGTTCACAGATATCTTTGTGGGATTTCACTCGCCGCACGGCTGGGAAGTGCTGCTAGAAGGAGCTGCAAAACACCTTGGGCTACCGCCCAACCATGACTTCATCTTTCTGTTTATCGCTACGTTTCCAGTCATTCTCGATACCATCTTCAAGTACTGGATTTTTAGATATCTCAATCGGGTTTCTCCTTCTGCCGTTGCAACTTACAAAACAATGAATGAGTAAATTCTGAAGTACCTTTTCTATTTCCATTCAAATTCCAGTCAAACTCCAATCAGGCTTTGCTCCACTCATGCCAGAAACGCTGTCCCCCAATTCTTCTAACCTGAAGTCCACAGGCAAGCCGTGGCAGCGGGTAGTGCAGCGAGAATTTCCGCTGGGAATTGGCGCATTCATTGGCGTTGGTACTGCCGTAAACCTGGCTGGTTCTGGTGCGCTCGCTGCCCTTATCGTTGCGGCGATCGCAGCTCTTTGGGCTGACCTCAACGCTGCCCAACTGACCGCCGCACCTCTGTCTGCCGCCGATCGTTTCTCTAGCCCTTGGTTAGGCTTTACTGCCAACTGGGCACTGCTGCTGGCAAAAGCGACTGCTGCCGCTGTTGCTGCACTTGGCTTTGCGGGCTATTTGCTGCATGCTCTTGGACAAGCTAATGTGCTGTGGCTTGTGCCGATCGCCCTATGCCTGACTGCAGGATCGGCTTTCCTGTTGTATCTCCGACTGCTTCCAGCAAAATTGTTTCAGATACTTCTGCTCGCGGTAACGCTACTGGTGCTTCTATTTTGTTTTGGCATTGGGTTGCTCAAGGTTTTGCCAAACAGCGAAAGCTTATCTCGCTTCACTCCGGCTTCTAGTAGCTCGATCGCTAATATGTTGCAGGCTAGCGCCCTCTTATTTTTTGCTTACGCGGGGCATCCATCTCCCCATCCTGACCGATCAGGAAATGATGGAGCTGTGAAAACAACCGTTTGGGTGAAGCTGTTGACGCTACTGCTCTATCTAGGAGCGGCGGGGCTCGGCATTGGGGCGATCGGCGCGCAGGCGTTTGGAGATGCGGCAGATACCTATGTGTCGTCGCTGGCAGTTGCCCTGCAGCAAATCAGTGGATCAGGCAGCTCCCGGCTTGTTGCCACAGGCGCTGCAGTTGTGCTGGCTGGCGTTGTTTTTAATCTGTCGCTGCAGGCTGCCCGACTGCTGCAAATGATGGCTCAGCAACAAGATGTGCCACGGCTGTTGGCTCGCGGTACGGGTACACCGATCGCTGCAATTGTGGCGGTGGGCGGAACGATCGCTTGCCTGATGCTCATGGCAGATATTCAAACCCTCTGGTCATTCGGGGCATTTGCCAGTCTGCTCTATGCCATCCTCGTCCACTTAGCCGTGCTGAAACTTCCTGGCGAGCAGCGCTCCTACCCGCGCGTATTTACCGGCATAAGCTTGGGTGTTTGTCTATTTCTGGCAGTCTGGATCAGCTTCAAAATCTGGCTGATCAGCTTAGGATTGATTGGGGTTGGGCTAGTTTGGCGCGGCATCAACCAGTGGGTCAAGGAACAATCGCAGCTTTAGTTTTGCCCTTGCAACAATTCCAGAGGGAGGATGAAGTTTGGATGGGATGGGTCAACTTTAGAGGGGTGCTGGGAAAGAAAATGCAGACAGGGCAGTTTGGGCGAGGTTTAAAGCAGATCCTGGCGATCGTACTGGCTATGATGGCGCTGATAGGGCTGACGAGTTGCTCCACGCTGGTTAACCAGGTTAACCGCGCTGTGGGTAATCCCAATTTGCTATTGGGCAATCCCAGTTTGGCGATTGCTCGTTCTTCCAGTCCAGACAATTACCTGATCTCTAAACCGCAATATGCCTTGTCCTACAACCGCGACAAAGGGATTGCCAATTGGGTTAGCTGGCAGCTTAATGCAGATTGGCTCGGTGACCTGCCTCGGATTCCATTTGAAACTGACACCTCTCTGCCCGATGGGTGGTATCGCGTCAGAACCGACGACTACACAGGAAGTGGCTTCGATCGGGGACATCTAGTTCCGGCTGCTGACCGCGATCGTACGACTGCCGACAATAAAGCAGTTTTCCTGATGACTAACATCTTGCCGCAAGCCCCGGACAACAATCGAGGGCCCTGGGAAGAGCTAGAGAGCTACTGCCGCGCACTTGTACGCCAAGGCAAAGAGCTTTACATTATTGCGGGCGGGGCGGGTTCAGGTGGCACAGGTGAGAAAGGCAAGCGATCGGTGATTGGGCAGGGCAAAGTGGCAGTGCCAGAATGGACTTGGAAAATCGTGGTGGTGTTTGATCGGGTTGGCATGGGTTTGACGGACATCACTGAGAAAACTCGCGTGATTGCCGTCAAAATGCCCAATACTCAGGGCATCAAAGAACGGGATTGGCGGGATTTTACTACCACAGTTGATAACATCGAAAAGCTAACAGGTTACGATCTGCTTTCTAACATTGCCCCTGCGATTCAAACCATTCTGGAAGCCAAGTAGTTTATAGCGTTACGCGCTTAATATTTCTTACGGATAAATTCTATACTCAATTAAATCTAGCAGTTGTCCGCCTAAACTCATGAGCTGAAACGATCGCGCCATCTGCCCGCCCAAACTCTCTGGAATTTTGCGGCTGGATATATTGCGATAATCTGCTGAGTATATCAAATAGTCATACTGCAAATATTCATTTGCCCATTCTTTGAGATAGGCGATCGCTTCTCGTCCTAGTCCCTGCCCGTGTGCCGCTACTTTTATCCAAATTCCAAATTCTGGCGTGTTGGTGTTGGTTCGGTGTAAGGCACACAGCCCCAGGAATTCTCGATTGGGCTTCTTCAAAATTACCCAGGTTAGATCAATACCGCTCTCAAGGCTGCGAATGGCAGAGCGAATAAACTTCTCAGTTTCCTGGATCGTTTCGGCAGGCTTGGGATACATAAACCGAGTGACTTCATCCGTGAATTCCTGAAAAATTATGTCTTTGTACTCCAAAGAGAGGGGGGAGAGAATAAGGCGATCTCCGTCTAGCCGCAGAAATGCTAAGTCATCTATACCGAAATCATTCATGGCAGGCTTCTCTTTCAGGCTTGCTAATGTGCTTTCAAGCTAAATTCCAGCAGCACGACTTTTCACGGCTATCTTGGTTAGATCGCAACGTTTCCAAAACGCTTTTTAACTTACCTCTAAAAGCGCTGCGGAACTGGTCAAGAACAATCTATATGCTGTATGCGCGAGGCACAAGCATAGAACCGTAAAGATATAGAACCGACTTGACAAAGCAAAGGGAGTGTTCGTCTGTCTACGAATCAATTGAAGAATGAGATCGAGCTGCAAACCTACTATAGCTATTGAAAATCACTGAGGTTCCTGATTATCTGGTTCAGGTTTTGCATCTTCGTTTGTCGTATTGTCGATCGTTGTATTTTCGACTGAAGCAGCGTCAATGATGATTGTCTCTTCATCGTTTAGCACAACTTCTGCAGTTTCGCCCTCTTCCAGTTCGATCTCAACAACAACAGTGGGTTCAGCATTGGATATGTCCGTTTCAGCATCCGGTAGCCTAATGATCTCTAGCGTGACACCGTCATATTCGATCTCGTCCACTGTCGCATTCGCTGTTTCGTCATTGCGTTGAGGTAGTAGCTCCTCAGGTTCAAGGACTTCATCCTCTAGCTCGACAGCACCAGAAGCAGAGACGATCGCTTGACTGCTTTGCGTTTCGGTTTCAACAGCGGCTAGCATTTGCTCATCTTCAGACGGGATGGCAGGAGCAGCCTCTTGCTCAAGGGGAGGTTCTAGTGTGGCTGGGGGCGTACTAGACTCGATCTCGTCTATTTCTGGTGCGCTGGCTTCAGGAGATGGGTCAGTCAGAACATTCACTTCTGTAGTAGAGGTTGATCCGCTCTCTGGTGGTGTAACTGAGCTTGGGGAATCTGCTGCTGGGGTTTCTGAGGCAGCCGTTTCAATTTCGATCGTCTCCAGCTCCGATTCGTTCAATTCGTCGATCGCGGCGTCCCCAAAGTCGTCCTCAAACTCATCCTCAAACTCATCGGTCGCTGCTGTTTCCACCTCTGGGGTTGGTACAACTGCTGACTGAGGTGGAGGTGAAGCAACGGGCGCGGGCGCAGCCGCTTCAACAGTAGGCTGGACAGAGGATTTTGCCGAGGGCTTTACCGAGGGCTTTACCGAGGGCTTTACCGAGGGCTGTATCGAGGGCTGCACAGGCGGCAAAATTTGCTTGACGCGTAGCCCCAACAGAGTAAAGTCTTGAGCAATCTGGGCAATTGCATAAGGTTCTGTCGCGGCAAAGGCACGATCGTTTGTCAGCAAGGTCTGCAACACGCTAATGGGCACCTGTAGGAACAGGTTGCTACTGAGAAAGGCGATCGCCGCAACAAATAGCCCGCTCAGATGCCCGAAGCGAGCGAGGGGAGTAACCTCACTGGCGATTGGCGCGATCTGGAAGAGCTGCCACAGCACTGCCAGCAGCCCTACAGCGGTCAACACCGCCAGTCCCTTTTCTAAAGGAGACTTGAACAGGCGCAAAATTCGCCGCTGATCAACTGTGAGGTGCTGCGGCTGAAGCGCCAGCACCACGAGACTGAAGATGGAAAACGGTCGCTGCCACTGCATCCAAAGGATGGGGGCAACGCCGATCGCACCGACCAACAGCCACTCTAGCCACACTGGGAAGACGGGATTTCCGACCGCTATCCCCAGTAGGCACAGCTCCAGTAATAAAGGAACGGCTGCAATCCCTGCTAAATGAACCCAAAGATATGGATCAGACCAAAAAGAACGCATTGCTCTGGAAGATTTTCAAAGAGAAGAGCAACCACTCGAAAGCGGTATCACTGTCATCCTACTCCTTTCACAAGCACTTAGGTCATTCCTAAACTTGTCGCAAGTATAGTGCTAGCCTGTCAGCCGCTTCAATTAAAGCGATCGCTAAAAAAACAAGCCGTCACTTCGGCTAAAGCCTTTTCAGTCGAGATAAACTGCAGATCATTCTTGAAAGGCATGCCCTACTCACCTTTTAGAGCAGTTCCTAGCCGCATGAGGTATAGATTTTCTGTAGTATGTTATGCTCCACGCGGCACACTACAAAAGACTCCTTTTATTTGAACGGGGAGCGCTATAAAAATAATTTGGTTTTGTTCTAGCACAAAGCACTGTAGCCTTCAAAGCAGATTTACTGTAGAAGAAGTGCGGTCTGGGGAAGCAAATGGAGAGCGTTGTTTCGGGGATGGAGCTTTGGCAGTGGCGGCGCGAAGCGCAGCAGCAGGCGATCGCCGCTAACATTGCAGCAGCAGAAATAGATTGGCTGCTGCAGGCAATGGGCTTGGATCGGCTGAGCTTGCGACTAGAGTCTTTCAAGACGCAGCCAAAAATATCGCTACGGCTACCCTTTACAGAATTGAAGCAGCTTTGGCAGCGGCGGGTGGAGGGGCGAGTGCCAGTACAGTATCTTGTGGGGACCGCTCCTTGGCGAAATTTTCTGCTGCAGGTGTCTCCAGCAGTCTTGATTCCCCGTCCAGATACAGAAGAGCTAGTTGATTTGGCAAAGCAGGCAGCTCCTCCTGAACTACAGCAGGGACATTGGGCAGATTTGGGAACCGGCAGCGGCGCGATCGCCTTGGGTTTAGCAGAGTCCTTTCCAACTGCCACGATCCATGCGGTTGATCGAAGCAGTGAAGCATTGGTGGTCGCTTGGCAAAATGCCCAGCAGGCAGGATTGAGCGATCACATTCAGTTTTATCAAGGGAGCTGGTTTGAGCCGCTTGCTGCCCTGCAGGCTGCCCTAAGCGGCATGGTATCTAACCCGCCCTACATCCCCACGGGCTTAATTGCCGATCTGCAGCCCGAAGTCCGCTGCCATGAGCCGCACTTGGCGCTAGATGGCGGTGAAGATGGGCTAGACTGCATTCGGCAGTTGATTCGCTTTGCGCCACTGTATCTTAAATCTGGTGGGCTTTGGCTAATTGAAATGATGGAAGGGCAAGCCGCTCAAGTAGTACAGCTTTTGGAGGCAGAAGGCAGCTATGGGCAGATTCAGGTCCACACCGATCTATCAGGGGTCGATCGCTTTGTGCTAGCAGTTCGCCGCTAACGGAATGGAGATTTTTTGAACAAAAGCTTGTCTTTCACCTAGCTGAATCCCACAGCTACGTTACATACTGGCTATCTAACTGAGACTATCTAATTGAGATTAACTGGAAGCTGCTCTATGCCCAACGTTTCCCTATCAGAGCTTGTAGCCGCTGCTCGCACTGGCGATCGTCTCGTCAGCTTTCCTACTGATACTGTACCGGCACTGGCAGTGCGTCCTGATCGATCATCGCTGATTTTTGAGGCGAAGCAGCGAGATTTGCAGAAGCCGCTGATTTTAATGGGGGCAACAGCAGAGGATTTGTGGCAGTACGTGGAAGGCAGCAAGGCAGAATTTGCCCAGTGGAAACAGGTTGCCGCCAAATATTTTCCGGGCGCACTGACGCTGGTGCTGCCTGCTAGCGATCGCCTGCCGCCTGAAGTAAACCCCACTGACTCAACCACCGTCGGGATTCGCGTTCCCAATCGGGCGATCGCTCGCCACATCTTATCGTTGACAGCTCCTTTAGCAACGACCAGCGTCAATCGGTCGGGCGAACCACCGCTGCAAACGACCAGCGAGATCAACGCTCAGTTCCCCGAAATTCTGACGCTGCTGCCTGCCGAATTAGAAGCTGAGACGAAAACAACGCTGCCCCCAACGCTAGGCACGCCATCCACGGTTGTTCGGTGGACGGGGGAGAGTTGGACAGTCTTACGACAGGGCAGCGTTCAATTTAGAGGTTGAGGCAGGCAGTGTGCCGCTCAAAGTTAGTTAACGCCCAGCAGTTCCACATCGAAGATTAGCGTGGCGTTGGGAGGAATCACACCGCCTGCTCCCCTTGCTCCATAGCCAAGCTGAGGCGGAATAATTAGCTGCCGCTGACCGCCCACCTTCATGGTACTTAGCCCTTCATCCCAGCCTTTGATCACCTGACCCAAGCCAAGCTTAAACTCGAAAGGGCGGTTGCGATCGCGGGAGCTATCAAACTTGGTGCCGTCTTCTAGCGTTCCCGTGTAGTGAACCTTAACGGTTTGCCCCTTTTCTGGAGTTGCGCCTGTCCCTTCAACGAGATCGACGTACTGCAATCCAGAAGGCGTTGTAACAATATTTTCTTGGCTCATGAGGTCGGCTGATGACGTACTGGGTGTGCTTGGAGCTTGTGCGATCACAGTAGAAATTGGCGGTTGGGAGCTGACACGAGCAGCGGCTGCCTCTTCAGGGCGGCTGGTGAACTGCGCCACCACTAACACCCCCAAACAAACCACCAGGACTCCAAAACTAATTAGAATCTCCCGCAAGATCAATCCTCCTTTGTAGTTGCAGCAAGTCCACTCCTCAGTGTAAAGGAGAATGGCGATCGGTGCGACGACGTTCTAGCGCCACAGCTTGTTTTCCAAGTCTCGAAGCTGTCGTTCTAGGCGATCGAGCCGTCCGCGCAGTTCGTCCATTTCGTTTTGGCGCGGAACGCCCAGATCCTGAAGGATATTCCGCACTTGTCGCTGCATACTAATCTCCCAATTGCCCTGCTCAGACTTCAGCTTTTGCATGAGGTCGTTGGCAAACTTATTGGCTTGATCAGCGTCCAGCTTGCCGTCTTTGACCCACTGGTCGCTGACTTCTCGCATTTTGTCGGCAACCAACGAAGTTGTGCCAATTCCAATCATTAGTAGCTGCTCAAGAATATTGTTGTTATCCATAACAAAGTTGCGGGTGGAAGAATGGGGATCTGTCTGAGGCGGTAAGCCAAGAAAACGGCTAAACTCCATGATAAGGCTGGGTTGTTTAGCCTATAGTCTATATTTTGGCAAATCTAGCTGTGTAGAGGGGTCGGTTGGGGATGCGGATATCCCTGCCCGGTTCAGTCCTTTAGGGCGAAGAATTTTACGCCAGAGACAGCCGTCTGCCACTCGTTAGACGCAAGTAAAGCGGGTATAGATGCAAGACGAACTTATTACGAAACGATGCAGGACACAACACAATGGTTATCGAATGGCTTAAGGTGCAGGTTGACCCTGAGCAGCGGGAGCTTTATGTTCAGAAGGATGCGGAGATCTGGACAACGGCATTGTCTAAATATCCAGGGTTTTTGAGCAAAGAGGTCTGGATTAGTCCAGAAAACTTCTCAGAGCTAATCATTGTGATTCACTGGGCAAGCCTGGAGAATTGGAAGTCTATTCCGGCAGCAGACCTGCAGCAAATCGAAGCCGAATTTAACCAGGCAATGGGTGAGGTTGAACAGAGTATTGTCGCGTCATCTTCTTACCAAGTCCGCAAAACGTTTCGCAGTCTGTAGCTCCTTGAAAAGCCTTGGAAACTGAGGCTTTTCAAGGAATTAACCTAACTGCCCTGCCGCAGCTTATCCAGCACCGACATATCCTCCAGGGTTGAGGTATCGCCAGAAACTTCTTGACCTGCTGCCAGCGATCGCAGCAGCCGCCGCATAATCTTACCCGATCGGGTTTTAGGCAGGGCATCGCTAAAGCGAATTTCACCCGGACGTGCCAGTGCGCCGATCTCACTCACAACATGCTTTTTAAGCTCAGCTGCCAGTTCATCGCTGGGCGAGTGGGTTCCATCTAACGTCACAAACGCCACCACGTCTTCGCCTTTTACCTCATCCGGTCGCCCAACCACGGCAGCCTCTGCCACTGCTGGATGCGAAACTAGCGCTGATTCAATCTCCATCGTGCCCAGTCGGTGTCCAGAGACGCTAATCACATCATCCACCCGGCCCATCACCCAAAAGTAGCCGTCTGCATCGCGACGGGCCCCATCGCCAGCAAAGTAAAGGTACTGCCCATCCTTGGGCGGCAGGTGTTCCCAGTAGGTGCGGCGGAAGCGATCGGGGTCATTAAACACAGTCCGCATCATCCCGGGCCAAGGATGCTGCACTGCCAGGTAGCCGCCTTCGTTGGCAGGAACCGCATTTCCCTCTAGATCGACAATTTTGACAAGAATGCCTGGAAAAGGACGAGTGGCAGAGCCAGGTTTGGTGGGAATGGCTCCAGGCAGCGGCGCAATCATGATACCACCCGTTTCAGTTTGCCACCAGGTATCAACGATCGGGCAGCGCTCCTTGCCGATGACGCGGTGGTACCACATCCAGGCTTCCGGGTTGATCGGTTCGCCCACCGTGCCCAATAGTCGCAGCGAGGAGAGGTTTCTGGCGTTAGGCAAATCGTCGCCCATGCGGATGAAAGTCCGAATCGCAGTCGGCGCGGTGTAGAAGATTGTCACCCCGTATTTCTCGATCACATCCCAAAAGCAGCCCGGGTTGGAGGGGCGCGGCGCTCCTTCGTACATCACCGTGGTTGCCCCGTTAGACAGCGGACCATAGACGATGTAGCTATGTCCGGTGATCCAGCCAACGTCGGCCGTACACCAGTAAACATCTGTGTCCTTCAGGTCAAAAGTCCACTGGGTCGTCAGGTGGGTGTAGAGGTTGTAACCGCCTGTGGTGTGAACCACGCCTTTGGGCTTGCCCGTGCTGCCGGATGTATAGAGGATAAACAGCAAATCTTCGCTGTCCATGGGTTCTGCCGGGCAGTCTGCCGAGATGCCTTGACGCAGTTCATGCCACCAGTAGTCTCGATCGGCTTGCATCTGTACCTCTTGCCCTGTCCGCTGCACCACCAGCACCTTCTCGACTGTGGGCGCGTTTGCCAGCGCTTTGTCTACCTGGGACTTCAGTGGGACGATCGCATCTTTGCGCCAGCCGCCATCTGCAGTGATCACCGCTTTTGCTTTGCCGTCGTTGAGCCGATCGCGCAATGCTTCAGCGCTAAAGCCACCAAACACCACGGTATGCGGCGCCCCAATGCGGGCACAGGCCAGCATGGCAATTGCCGCTTCTGGAATCATCGGCATGTAGATGCCAACGATATCGCCCTTCTGGATGCCCAACTGCTTGAGCCCGTTTGCAAACTGGCAAACTTCACGGTGAAGCTGGGCATAGGTATAGGTGCGTGAATCACCGGGTTCACCTTCCCAAATCAGCGCGGCTTTATTGCGTCGCCAGGTCGTGAGGTGGCGATCGAGGCAGTTGTAGGAAATGTTGATTTTGCCGTTGACGAACCACTTCGCGAAGGGAGGCTGCCAATCCAGCACCTGATCCCACTTTTGAAACCAGTGCAATTCCCGCTCGGCAAGTTCTGCCCAAAACGCCGCTGGGTCTGCCTTTGCCTTCTCATAAAGCTGCTCGTAGTCGGCAAGGCTTTTGATGCGTGCCTGCTCGGAAAAAGCAGCGGGCGGCTTAAAGGTACGGTTTTCGTGAAGAATCGATTCGATCGTAGCGTCTGACATAGGTCTTTATAACTTGTAACGGAACTTGCGGTGCGATTCTCTCGGCTATTCTTTCAAAACGATACTTTCCTACGCGGCAAATTGGGAGACAAGTTAGAGTTTCTTTAAGGTGATGCTGTAGCAGTTCTCGACTGACAATGGAGCAGTAACGGATGTAGTAGATGGGAGATACATCAAAATCGCAGCCATGCGTTACTCGTCCGTTGCAATAGGCTGCTCAAACATCCTCTAAGGCGAGCCCAAAGGGGAATTTGGTAAGCTAATCGAGCAGACCTTCACAAGATCGCCTCCCCATGAGCCTCCTTACGCTGCAATCGGTAAAAAAAGACTTTGGCATCAAAGAAATCCTCAAAGATGCCAGCTTTAGCCTCAATGAAACCGAAAAAATTGGGTTAATCGGCACGAACGGCTCAGGTAAATCGACGCTGCTCAAGATGATCGCCGGACTAGAGCCGATCGACAGCGGCGAGCTTTGGGTGAATGCGGGAGCGCGGGTGGTTTACCTGCCCCAGCAGCCAGAGATGGATGAAAATCACACGGTTTTGGAGCAGGTGTTTGCCGACAATAACGATCGGATGGCGCTGGTGCGGCAATACGAAGCCCTCTCCGATCAGCTCGGTCACGATACAGGCGATGCGTCTGCCCAGAAGGAGCAACTGTCTCAGTTGTCTAGGCTGACTCATCAGATGGATGCGATCGGCGCGTGGGAACTGGAAACCAACGCTAAAGTCATCCTCACCAAGCTGGGAATCGAAAATTTCAACGCGAAGATCGGCGATCTGTCGGGTGGCTATCGCAAACGGATTGCCCTAGCGGCAGCGCTGCTGTCGGAACCCGAGGTGCTGCTGATGGATGAGCCAACGAACCATCTGGATGCACTGTCGGTGGAATGGCTGCAAAGCTATCTAAGCCGCTTCCGAGGCGCACTTTTGTTGATTACCCACGACCGCTATTTCCTCGATCGCGTTACCAATCGCATTCTAGAGATCGATCGCGGTGACCTCTACAGCTACGACGGCAACTACTCCTACTACCTGGAGAAAAAAGCTCTTGCGGAAGAAGCCGATGTTAGCGCCCAGCGCAAGCACCGGGGCGTGCTGCGACGCGAATTGGAGTGGCTGCAGCGCGGAGCCAAAGCCCGTAGCACCAAGCAGAAAGCCCGCATCCAGCGCATTGAAGACATGCAGACCAGAGACTTTAAGCAGACTCAGGGCAAAGTTGAAATTTCTACGGTAGGTCGGCGGATTGGCAAGAAGGTGATCGAGCTGCAGCACATCAGCAAAGCCTACGAGGGACGATCGCTGATTACTGACTTTACTTACGAATTTAATCCGGACGATCGGGTGGGCATCATTGGCGGTAATGGTGCAGGCAAATCAACGCTGATGAATATCATCACCGGACGAGTTGCCCCGGATGCAGGTACCGTAGACATCGGCAGCACTATTCACATTGGCTACTTCGATCAGCATTCCGACGATCTGATGGTCAACCCCAACCAGCGCGTCATCGACTACCTGAAAGAAACAGCAGAGCTAGTCAAAACTGCCGATGGCTCTGTGATCACCGCTTCACAGATGCTAGAACGCTTCCTCTTCCCGCCTAACCAGCAATACGCGCCGATCCAGAAACTGTCGGGTGGAGAAAGGCGGCGGCTGTTTCTGCTGCGGGTGCTGCTGATGGCTCCCAACGTCTTAATTCTGGACGAACCTA
Source organism: Phormidium tenue FACHB-886 (assembly GCF_014764505.1). GTDB lineage: Bacteria > Cyanobacteriota > Cyanobacteriia > Elainellales > Elainellaceae > FACHB-886. The sequence goes on along the minus strand of NZ_JACXWX010000021.1, from coordinate 44,438 downwards.
CTAACGATCTAGATGTGCAAACGCTTGCTATCCTGGAGGACTACTTAGAAGATTTCAATGGTTGTGTAATTGTGGTATCGCACGATCGCTATTTCCTCGATCGCACGGTCGATACTATTTTTGCGTTAGAAACAGGCGGCACAGTGCGACAATATCCAGGCAACTATTCGGTGTATCTGGACTATAAAAAAGTTGAAGAACCGAAAGAGGAACCTGCTAGCCCTAATCGCAGCAAAGACAACCCAAAAGACAGCCCACCGGTCCAGCGCCCCGAAGTTTTGAAGAAGCGCAAGCTCTCTTATAAAGAAAAGCGCGAACTAGAACAGCTAGAAACCCAAATTCCAGATATGGAAGCCGAAAAGCAGGAGATCGAGAAAACGCTGTACAATAATCCACCCGCTGGCTTTACGCAGGTGCAAAAGCTGTCGGAACGTTTGGCAGAGCTAAACTCGACCATTGACACTGCTACCGAAAGATGGCTAGAACTATCGGAAGTGGACGCATGAGTCGGTTTGATAGCCTCAGTGAATCACAGCTAGCAAACTGGGTCGACCAAGCAAAGGCTCAGGCAAGTTCGGGTCGTGTTGTCGATCGCATTTCCCTGCTCAAAGCGGCTAACCCTAATTGGCTAGCCCTTCACATCAGCACTCTGCAGCAGATTTATAGCGCAGGCGAAACCGATCGCGTTTTTCCGCTAATGAGTGTCATCAAACCGTTCGCTCTCCTATATCTGCTAGAAGCATTTGGTAGTCACTCGGTGTTTCAGTGGGTCGGCATTGAGCCCTCTGATCGGCCGTTTAACTCGCTGGAGCAACTAGCAGCAGACCAAGGATATCCCCGCAACCCCATGCTCAACAGCGGGGCGATCGTCTTGGCAAGCAAGCTGCCGGGCCACAGCGGTACTGAGCGCTGCGCCGCTCTTTGCACCTGGCTGAACCAGCAAGCAGGCTGTCGGCTGAAGCTAGACCAAGAGATGCTGGCTGCTGTGCGCTCGGTGGGGCAAGGTACGAACCGAGCGATCGCTACTTTCCTAGCAAAAGCTGGCTACTTAGCAGACCCGCAAACTGCTTTGGATACCTATGAACAGATTTGCTGTCTGTCGGGAACAGTTGCCGATCTCGCACTTTTGGGACAGCTTCTAGTGCAGGGTTATGCCTCTGCCTCCTCTATTCAGCCTGCCTACCGCCGTATCGTTAACACGCTGATGCTAACCTGTGGGCTTTACGAAGCCTCTAGTCACTATGCTATGCAGGTAGGACTGCCAATGAAATCTGGCATCAGCGGAGCACTATTAGCAATTGTCCCCACAGAAGGGGTAATTGCCTGCTACAGCCCCGCTTTAGATACAATTGGCAACCCCGTTGCGGCGCTCGCCCTAATCAAGCACATGGCAGATCATCTGGATCTGCACGTGTTTTAACAAGCACCTTTTAATAATCCACCTAATAATTCACTGCTAGATGGGGCTAGGTGAAGTCGCTTGCAGTCAGGCTAGTGCTTCTAACGTTGTTTAGCGTTGCTAGCAGATCGTTGCCACGCTCAATCAACGTGTCGCGTCCTTGTTGTCTAAAGGTTAAATTGCCAAAGCTGATCGTGTCGGGCAGCGCTAGCCGATCGCTGATTCGCTGAAAATCCCTGATGGTCACTTGTCCCACCCCGATTCTTAGCTCAAAGATATCTCGATTGTTTCCGCCCACAACAATATCGTTGCCTGCTCCAGCAATCAGCCGATCGTTCCCATTTCCGCCGGTTATCTGGTCATTTCCCCGATTGCCGTATAGCCTATCATTCCCGTTGTCACCCTGGATGAAATCGCGCCCTAAACCTCCTTCAAGCAGGTCATTGCCCTGCCCACCAATTAACACATCATCGCCCGGAGCGCCTCTCAACGTATCATCGCCATTCAGCCCTGTCAGCAGATCGTTGCGCTCTCTACCGTTTAGGCGATTGTTGCGGTTGTTTCCGTTGCGGCGTACTCCAGCGAATTGATTCTGCGAACTGCCGCCTGTTGAAAAGCCGCCTCCACTACCAATACCCAGACCATCAGTGCCTAGACCGCTTCCCGTACCGAAACCACCAGTACCGAAACCACCAGTGCCCAAGCCGCCAGTACCCAAACTACCAGTGCCCGAATTGGTATTACCGCCTGTGCTGTTACCGCCTAAATTATTGCCGTCTGCGTTATCATCGACATTGCCATCTACGGCATTACCGCCTGTATTACCGTTTGCGGTATTAAAAGAATTGCCTCCAACGTTTGCTCCACCGAAATTTGAGCCACTCAGTCCATTGTTGGTAGAAAACGCATTGTTGCGAGAACCAAATTGACCGAAGTTGCTACTGCCAAGCCTATTGGAGGAGTTTGTTAGCAGGGTGTTCCCTGTGTTGCCAAATCGATTTAAATTGCTCGTAGCACCGAGCGAGTTAAGGCTATTTGAAGACAGGCTGTTGCTAGAAAGATTATTGTTAGAAAAGCTATTAATAGAAGAGTTGCTGTTGGTATTTCTGTTGGATAAGCTTAAGTTGCTGGTAGTGCCGGTCGACCCGAAATTAGTATTGCTTAACCCAGTTCCACTGTTGATATTGCTATTGTTAGAAAGATTACTTCCAAACGTACTGTTTCTATTACTAAAAGCGCTGCCCGTATTGTTCAGTCCGTTGTTCAAGCGATTGCCAACAATACTACCGCTAGAAGAACTACTAGAGCTAAAGAGCGTATTAGTCTGAGCGAACGGGTTGTTGGTTTGAGTGGTTGAGAGGGTGGTTACTACCATAAGAAGCTCTTTACACCAGTTGCCTCTTTAGAATATATCTAGAACCGCAAGAGCAGTTCCATCTTTAGTTACAACCTGCACCGCTGCAAGATAGAAATCTTCAATGAGCGGTAAAGAGCGCACTCACAATGCGCTCTTTACCCTATCCGCTCGTACAGTTTTCAGTTGGGCTGCTTAGCTATTTCTGGAGAGTTGGACTCCTTCTAGAAGATTGGACTCCAGCCCTTGAGCCTGCCATCAGTTTGCTGAAGCAATTAAAGTAGCCCCAGGGCTTTGAAACTGCGACGCGTTACCTCTAGCCGCTTGGCAGCATCTTCTGCACTTGGCATCATAATGTTTGTGGCGAAGAAATATTTGTTATTATTCTGTTCCAGGTAACCCACAAACCAACCAATGTTAGGCGTTACGCTAGTATCCCAACCTGTTTTTCCACGCAGCGTATAGTTTGGGGTTTGCTCTACAAGCATAATGTCTTTGACCAACGCTAGCGTTCTCTCTGAAAAGGGTAGATCGTTGCGATCGAGCCGCTCCAGAAATTCGATGTGCTGTTTGGGAGTGATTTGCAGCGGTCCGTCTAACCAGAAGCGATCGATCTGCTGCTCTGTGCCAATCTGACGGTTGCCGTATCCCGCCTGATTGATAAACTGCTGCATCCGCTCATGCCCATTTTTGCGGGCCAAAACTTGATAGAACCAGATAGTTGAATCCTTGAAGGCTTGCCGCAAATTGGTGTCGCGGTTCCAGGCTGGGATTTCACCTACACCAGGCAACTCGCGTTTAATACCGTCCCAGGTTAAAACTGCAACATCGTTTGGAATTACGCCTGTTTCGAGAGACACCAGCGCATTGAAGATTTTGAACGTGGAAGCAGGAAAAAAGGCAGTGGTATTGCGAGATGGGTTGTGTTCGTAGAAGCGATCGTTATTTTTGTCGTAGATGACAATGGACCCGTCAACGCCTAGCGCTTGGAACGATTGCCCCAGATTAATCTGTTGGTCATCAACCTGTTGTGCAATGGTCAGTTCGTTCGGGTTGCGGCTCATAGAGAGTCCGGCATTCGCTTGAACAGGTTGAGAGCTGACAGGCAAACCCGCCAAGCCAATTAGACTACACAACAAAAGCCCACAGCCGATCGGCATCAAAGTTCTGAGTGGCTTATGAAGAAAGCGTTTTATTACACGCATCATCTTTCTTCCCTCAAATTGGTAGAACCAGTGGTAATACACCCAGGCGATTCAGCATTCCAGAAAGGAGATCGCACTGCCTCTGGGATCGTCTTAACTGCAAAACGTTACGGGTAGCCGATGCACAGGGCAGAACAATCACAATCGGCTGTTAGATGGGTTCATCTTGCTTAGTCAAGGTTTACCTTAAAGGTCGTAGCCTGCACTGGGTAGACCCTTTCCAAGGACACAAGTAGATGGATCGATTGAATTTGAATGTATTCCAGCAGTTTTGGAAGATTGCCAAATCCTATTGGCTTGGCGATGAAAAATGGCAAGCCAGGGGACTCCTGCTGGGAGTGGTGCTGTGTTTGTTGGCATATACCGGCTTAAGCGTGGTACTCAACAATAAACGAGGCGTGTTGATTTCAGCCCTCTCTGCCCAAGACGAGCCGCGCTTTTGGCAAACGGTCTTTATTTTTATTGGCGTGCTGGTGATCTATGCGCCGCTGCTAGCAGGCTATCGGTATCTGCGCGATCGCCTCAGTTTACAGTGGCGACGCTGGCTGACCGATCACTTCCTAGACAACTACTTTAACGGTCGTGCCTACTACAACCTCAATGCCGCCACCACCAAGATCGACAACCCCGACCAGCGAATCGCTGAGGATGTCCGCAGCTTCACCCAAGAATCCCTCACTTTTTTGCTGGTGGCAGTCGAGTCAGTTCTGTCCGTGATCGCCTTCAGTGGAGTGCTTTGGGGAATCTCTCGTCCCCTGGTGTTTTTTCTGGTGCTGTATGCCCTGGTCGGGACGCTGGTGACCACTGGTGTATTCGGGAAGCCGCTAGTGCGGCTTAATTTTGAGCAGCTTAAGAAAGAAGCCGATTTTCGTTTTAGTCTAGTGCGAATTCGAGAAAACGCCGAAGCGATCGCCTTTTACCAGGGCGAGGAACGGGAGTCGAATCAGGTCAAGCAGCGGTTTTTGGAAGTGTTTGACAACGTGAAGCGGCTGCTGATCTGGGAGTTAAATTTGAATGTGCTGACGAACGCCTATGAGTTCATCCCTTTCATTTTGCCTGCGCTGGTCGTCGCTCCTGGCATTTTTGCAGGCGAGATTGAGGTGGGCAAGGTCAGCGAGGCGCAGGGGGCTTTCGTCCGTGTCTTCTTCTCACTCAACGTCGTGGTAGCTCGCTTCCAGGCGTTGACTACCTTTGGCGCTGGAATCAACCGGTTGGCTAGTTTTGCAGAATTTTTGGAACAATCAGCGTCTGATCCATCCCAGCCAGCGATTGAAACTGTAGAAGCCGATCGCTTAGCCCTAGAACACTTGACGCTGCAAACCCCCAACCACCAGCGGACGTTGATTGAAGACCTGTCGATAGAGCTACCCACGGGCAAAGGTCTGTTGGTGATGGGAGCTAGCGGCTGTGGCAAGAGTTCGCTGCTGAGAGCGATCGCTGGACTGTGGAACGCCGGAACCGGCAAGATCATTCGTCCCAAGTCCGACCAAATCCTATTTCTGCCGCAGCGGCCTTACATGGTGTTGGGCACACTGCGCGATCAGCTCCTCTATCCCAACACCGAAATGGAGGTAGAAGACGAACGCTTGAAGCAAGTTTTGGAGCAGGTGAACCTGGCTGACCTGGCAGATCGCTTTGGCGGTTTTGATGCCAAGCAGGATTGGGCAGATGTTTTATCTCTGGGAGAACAACAGCGTCTTACCTTTGCCCGTTTGCTGCTCAATCAGCCGAGCTACGCCATCCTGGATGAGGCAACCAGTGCCCTAGATCTCGACAATGAAGAGCGCCTCTACCAGCATCTTCAGGCGATCGGCACGACTTTCTTAAGCGTCGGTCATCGCGAGACGCTAGCTAATTACCACCAGCTTGTGCTGCAATCTCAGGGCACAAACTGGCAGGTCAAACAGCCGCTCGTTCTTCCTGAACAGCCGTTGGAGCTGGTAGAGGTGCCGCAGCCCTAAGGCTAGTCATCCTTTGGAATACGCTCTGTGGTGGGCACAATTCGCCTCCACCACAATCTGCATCAAGGCTAAGCCAGAATTTTGGACTGCCCCATGCTGGATAATGGCGAAAAGACGTTTGGACTGGTTGAATGACCCACGACTCCCCCGATGCGATCGACTCAACGATCGATCAAGAAGCAACTCGTTTGGATGAAGAAGCTACTTCGCCTACCCTGACCACAGATCAGTATCGCCGTAAGATGGAACGCCGCAAGGAAGTTCAGGAGAAGCGACTGGCAGACCGCAGCCAGGAAAAAGGGCTGATCATCGTTCATACGGGCAATGGCAAAGGCAAAACCACAGCAGCGCTGGGCATGGTGCTGCGATCGCTAGGGCATGGCTACAAAGTTGCGATTGTTCAGTTTATCAAAGGGGCTTGGGAGCCAGCCGAGAAGCAAGTGCTGTCGCACTGGCAGGATCAGCTAGAGTTTCACGCAATGGGCGAAGGCTTTACCTGGGAAACGCAAGATCGCGATCGCGATATCCAAAAAGCAGAAGCAGCCTGGCAGACTGCACTCGGCTTCATTCGCAATCCTGAGTTTAAGCTGGTGCTGCTGGATGAAATCAACATTGCCCTAAAGCTGAGCTATTTGTCGGTCGAGGCGATTTTGGCTGGGCTGGCTGAGAAGCCAGCGGAAACGCATGTGATTTTAACGGGGCGGGGTGCGCCTGCTGCTTTAATCGATCGGGCCGATCTGGTCACAGAAATGACGCTGGTGAAACATCCCTTCCGCGAACAAGGCATCAAAGCCCAAGCCGGCATCGAATTCTAAAATAGAGGTCTAAAAAAGACTGGGGCAATCCCTGGTTCGTGGTTCTTCTCATTTTGTCTATCCGCTTATGACTAAACTCAGCGTCAACCTCAACCGAGTTGCCTTACTGCGAAACTCTCGAAACATTGGTATTCCCAGCGTGATCGACGCAGCAAGAACCGTCCTCAACGCCGGTGCCTATGGCGTAACGGTGCATCCCCGCCCTGACCAGCGCCATATCAAACCCGAAGATGTGTATGATTTGGCAAATTTACTAAAAACCGAATTTAACACTGCGGAATACAACATCGAAGGCAATCCGCTAGAAGCAGGCTTTATGGAACTCGTCCGTGATGTTAAGCCAACCCAGTGTACGCTTGTGCCCGATACGCCCGATGCTTTTACCTCCGATCACGGCTGGAATTTACAGATCGACAGCGATCGCCTCATGCCCATCATTCAGCAGCTCAAAGACCTGAACATCCGCGTCAGTTTATTTATGGATGCCGACCCGGAACCCATGTCGCAGGCAAAAGCGATCGGTGCCGATCGGGTAGAGCTTTATACCGAACCCTACGCTACTGCATTTCGGGAAGGCAAGGCAGACTCACTGCTGCCCCAGTATGCGATCGCGGCAGCAGCGGCTCAAAAGGCAGGACTCGGCGTGAACGCTGGACATGACCTCAACCTGAAGAATCTAGAGAAGTTCTGCTCAATTCCTCAAATTTTGGAAGTGTCGATCGGTCATGCGCTGATGGCGGAAGCACTGGATATGGGATTGTCCAGCACAGTGCGGGCATACCTGGAAATCCTCTCTCGCACCGAATAGCGATAGCGGCAGTTGTTTGGCGATGAATCGCTACCCGCCGTGCTGCCGGATGTATTCATAAATAGCGATCGCGCCTGCTACCTGTACGTTTAGGGATTCCACTGTCCCAAATTGCGGAATGATTAGCTGGCGATCGCACGCCTGCAGCACTTCACCAGGAATGCCCGTCAGCTCTTGTCCCAGCACCAGCACCGTCTGACGCGCAAACTGGAACTGTGGCAGCGGCGTAGCATCAGGCTGGAGGTGAAGCGCCACAAGGCTGTAGCCTCGCTGCTGCTGCTGCTGGAGCCAGCCCAATATTGCTCCAGCCGGACAGGCGATTAGCGGCTGCCAGTGCTGCGCCGAAGCAGCGAGATTCCGAAAAGCAGAGGTTTGTGCGATCGCCAAATCAGCCAGCGCTAGCCCCTCTAGTCGAAATGCCTCCACCGTGCGGCACAGTCCGCCTAAGTTTGCCGGATTTTGCACCAGCGAGGCACAAACCACCAAAGGAAAGCGAGGCAGCTCAGAGTGCCGATCGTTTGCTCGTGCTACAGGAGTTCGTTTAACCACCCTCGCTCCCTACCTCCACGATCGCGCATCATCATTCATCCGCTTAGAAGCCATCTACACAAAAAATGATCGTCTTTGGGCATTGCCAAAAACGATCACAGTATACATTGCGCGCTAAGCGCTACCCTAAAAACTCCAATTGCAACCTACACTCTGCCCGAGCGATATTAGCTCTGAGTCAGCCGTGTCAATACATGGTTCGATCGCTCCACAAACGACTTCATGCCGTCTGCATCAAAGCCTTTCTGTGCCATCAGCGCCAAGTCATACACATGCTGGCAAATCATTGTTGCCAATTCTGCCGAGGGAGACTGTCCGCCTTCCTGAATGATGCTGCCGTGGCTGAGGCTAACCAAGTTTTGGATCAGCGGATGCGCTGTGTTCACCAGCAGCGTGTGTTCTTCAGGGAATTCCACCGCCTGCTGCATGATCAGCGCGTTCATTTCCCGCATCCGCCGCAGCGCTTCGGGCAGCAGCACGATCGCAGGTGGTGCAGCTTCAGCATTCTCAGACTTGAGCGCTTCCGTGCGGATCGTTAGCTTCGGCTTATTGAGTGATTTCTCAAACAGCTCTTTGATCGATTCGCTGCGCGTTTTGTTGGTGGTTGGGTCAACAATTTCGTTGGCTTTGTCTTTGTCTACCAGCGCTTCATCCAGATCAGAGTCTACCCGCGAGAACTTAACATCCGCGTGCTCCCGCTCCAAGAAGCTGACAAAATGGCTGTCAATGAAAGAATCCATAAACAGCACTTCTAAGCCTTGGCTCTTGTGCAGCTCCACGTAGGTTGCCTGAGAAGCGGCATCAGTACAGTAATAGACGCGGTTCTCGTGACGGTCTTTGTTGCGCTCTAGATACTCTTTCAGCGTTGTGTAGGATTTACCATCCAGCGTATTGCTTTGGCTGTTCTCCGCAGAAACTTCCTGCCAGACATCGCCCGATTCCACCTCAACGGTTGGTGCGCTGTCCGACTTAGAATCTGCCAGATTCGCCGTGGTCCGGAAGACCAAAATGTCTTCCACTTGCTTCTTGAATTTGTCGTCGTTCATCGAGCCAAACTTGACGAACGTCCCCAGATCCTGCCAGCAGCGGATGTAGTGGGCGCGATCGTCTCGGTACAGCTCTTTCAGCCGATCGCCCACTTTCTTGGCGATATAGTCAGCAATCCGGCGCACCGTGCGATCGTTCTGCAAAAAGCTGCGCGACACGTTCAACGGAATATCGGAGCTGTCGATCACACCGCGCAGCGGCAGCAAGAAGCGGGGAATCACTTCTTCACAGTTATCGCTAACAAAAACCTGATTGCAGAACAGCTTGATCTGTCCTTTCGTGACATCTACATCCGGCTTCAGCTTCGGAAAGTAGAGAATGCCATTTACCACGAACGGATAGTCTGTATTCAAATGCACCCACAGCAGCGGCTCTTCTTGAAACGGGTAGAGGTAGCTGTAAAACTCTTGATAGTCTTCTGGCTTCAGGCTGCTAGGCGATTCTTTCCAGAGTGCTTTTTGCTTGTTGATCTGCTCGCCGTCTAGCTTGATCGGGAACGGCATGAAGTCGCAGTAGGTTTTCACCAGCTGCTTAATTCGCGAAGGCTCCAGATACTCTTGCTCTTCTTCCTGCAGCGTCAAAGTAATCGTGGTGCCGCGCTCTGTCCGGGTCGATTCGCTCAGCTCAAACTGGGTGGAGCCATCACACGACCAATGCACTGGCTGCGCTCCCTCTTGGTAGGAAAGCGTATCGATCTCAACCTTTGAGGCCACCATGAAAGAGGAATAGAAGCCTAACCCAAAGTGCCCGATAATTTGCTGATCGGTACTGTCTTTGTATTTTTGAACGAACTCTTCAGCGCTGGAAAAAGCAACCTGGTTAATGTATTTCTTGACCTCGTCGGCGGTCATGCCAATGCCAGTATCCGAGATCGAGAGCGTTTTTTGGTCTTTGTCGATCGCAATCGAAATTTCCGGCTCGCCCTCTTCGCCAGCATATTCGCCCGATCGAGATACCATCCGTAGCTTTTGAATCGCATCTACCGCGTTAGAGATCAGCTCTCGTAGAAAGATTTCGTGGTCAGAGTAAAGCCATTTTTTGATAATCGGGAAAATATTGTCAGTATGGATACTGATATTGCCCTGTTCCAGAATCGTCGTCATAGTTCGCTTAAGGTTAAGGGGACAGATAAGATTTTGCGCCAGGAAACCATTCTCCTAGCCCAACGCCAGCTATAGACACATTCCTTCAGGGTAACGAACTGAAGTGAGTTCGGCGATAGCAGCAGCGTATGCAGTTGCCTCTTATTTTAAGAAGGTCTTGCAATCCAGTGAGATCGGTTTTCCCAACCTCGGTTTTCCCAACCTGGAGTGGTGAGATGAACGGAACCCAATCGCTACAGGCGAAATTAATGGCAATGGACAGTGCCGATCGCCTCCTAGCCCGCTCAATTTTAGGTACAGAGGACGCAGCTGAAATTGCCAGAATGATTGAGCAGTTCTGCCGAATTCACCTGCATCAGGGCTTTGTCAACTGCAAATTTTGGGAGGTCAGCGTCAGTTTTGTAGTAGGGTTGCGGCTAGAAGACGATCGGCGCGTTGTAATTAAAATCCGCAGCCGCGACAATATCTCGCTGGAAACGCTGCAGGCAGTTTGTATCGTCCAACAAGGATTAGCCGATCGCCAGCTGCCTTGTCCTACGGTACTACTGCCGCCTGTCGTCTTGAATGCTGGATTCGCAACCGTCGAAGAACTGCTAGATACAGGTGAACAGGGCAATGCCCATCAGCCACAAATTCGACAAGCCATGGCAATCGGTTTGGCTGAGCAAATTGCCGCCGCTCAAGCTTTTGTGGATCTGCCCGGATTGCCGCAAAGCCGCTTTCGAGCGGACCAACTCTGGGAAAAGCCCCACAATGCCCTATTCGATTTTCAAAAAACTTGTAGAGGAGCGGAATGGATAGATGCGATTGCCAGCCGCGCTCAAACCATTTTCCTGCTTGAACCGCGTCCGCTGCTCCTCGGTCACATGGATTGGAGCGCCAAAAACATGCGCTTTGCCAATGGTAAAATTAGCGCGATCTATGACTGGGACAGTTTGCGGCTGGACACCGAGCCGGTAATTTTGGGCAATGCCGCAGAAAGTTTTTTAGTGAACTGGTATATCGACGTTGCGCCGCTTGTGCCGTCACCTGTTGAAGTGCGGCAGTTTGTTCAAGCGTATGAAGCTGCAAAAGGGACGTCGTTTAGCCAAGCTGAACGAGAAATAATCGCTGCTGCCTTTCTATACTCGATGGCATACACGGCGCGGTGTGAACATGCGATCGACCCAATTGGTGAAAAAATCGAGGGTAGCTTTCGAGAAGCTTTACACCAGCACGAAGCCTATTGGCAGGCGCTGCAGGCTTAATCTTCTGCCATCAACTCTTCCACGTCATCGCATAAATCCTTCAGCACCTGCTTTTCCGTCCGGCGAGAGGGGCGACGATACTTTTTACTTGCCAGCTTCGGCTCCGATCGTACCTGTCCATCGCCGCTGGTCATCGTCTTCGTTGTGGATTCAGCATCACCTGTTCGGTTAATTGCAGTCTGATGATCAATCACCTCGTCCAAAAACACCAGGTAATGCTCGTAGCGCTCCCAATCGCCCCGCACCGCGCAATTTGGCTCATCCCGGTGCAGGCAGTTGCTAAATTGACAGGTGGCTTCTGCCAACCGCTGCCGCGCTTCCGGGAAATATTGCGCTAAGTCGATCGGCGCGCAGTTGAGATCGGGCTGGTTAAATCCAGGGGTATCGGCAAGCAGCCCACCTGTGGGTAGTTCAAACAGCTCGACATGGCGCGTCGTGTGCCGTCCCCGGCTCAGTTTCCCGGAAACTTCCCCGATCCGCTGCTCCACCGCCGGAATCAAGTAGTTCGTCAAGCTCGATTTGCCCACCCCCGAAGGACCAGAGACGACAGTAATCTGCTGATTCAGACAGGCATGTAGTTGATCCAGCCCCATACCGGATCGCAAGCTCAGCAGCACCGGTTCATAGCCCCAAGTCTGAAGACGATCGCGCCATTCTGCCTGGGCTTCAGGCGTTGCCAAATCGCTCTTGTTTAACCCCAAGAGAACTGTCAGACTCGTAGACTCTGCCTTCACCAGAAAGCGGCTGAGCTGGAAGGGGTCAAGCGTCGGTTCTTCAAGCGCAAACACCAGCAGGATTTGGTCAACGTTGGCGATCGGTGGCCGGTCTAGCTCGGTGTGACGAGGCAAAACTCGGGCAATCGCGCCCCGTTTGCCTGCCCAGTCGGGTTCCTCCACCTGGACTCGATCGCCCACCATCACCTGTTGACCAATCTTCTTCAGGCGAGTCCGACGAGTGCATAGCAGTTCAGCCGCCGGAGCTGCCGGATCATCAAGCCGCACCCAGTAATAATTTGCCTGAACAGCGAGGACAGTGCCCGATAGCAGCGCAAATTCCGGCGTCTGGGTTTCGAGTGGTGCCTCTACTTCATAGCTCATAGCTCGGCGCTCTGCAACGGAGGGCGACGCACCTGCACGGCAAAAAATTCGCTGTGGTCTTCGATCTGCTCGATTGCATAGCCTTCCATTTTGAGGCTATCGGGCACCTGTTCCATTGGCTCACCCGGATCGAGCCATACTTCTAGCAGCGACCCTGGCTGCATCTGTTCCAGCCGGAGTTTAGTCCTGACGAAATTCAGGGGACAGGGCGTACCGCGTAAATCAAGCTGAGCGTCGGGATGCTGAGTAGCTTGGCTCATCCGCGAAACAGTCCTCCCAAGAACTCGTTGATGCCACCACTTTTGCTAAGCCGATCGCCCCGGATTTTTGCTAATTTTTCCAGCAGCTCTCGCTCCTCGGTGTTGATGCGGGTTGGGATATCGATAATCACCGTAATCAAGTGATCACCTCGGCTGACTGAGTTGCCAAGCCTTGGTACGCCTCGATTCTCTAGTGTCAAAACTGTGTTTGGCTGAGTTCCCGGTGCGATGTTGACCTCAACAGGACCATCAACAGTGTTCACCTCAATCCGATCGCCCAAAATCGCCTGCAGGTAGCTGATTTTTACTTCAGAAAGAATATTGATGCCATCTCGCTGAAACTCAGCATCTTCGTTCACAAACAGGTAAACATAGAGGTCACCTGCCGGCCCACTCCGCTGTCCGGCATCTCCCTCGCCCGATACCCGTAAACGAGTACCATTGTCTACCCCAGCTGGGATGGTGATCTTCAGCTTTTTGGCTTCCTGCTTTTGGCCGCTGCCGCTGCAGACCTCACATTTCTCTTCAATCATCTGCCCGGTTCCGTTACAGGTAGGGCAAACCGAAACTTGCGTAAAGCTGCCGAACGGGGTACGGGTAGCGCGCCGAACTTGACCCCCACCGTTGCAGGTGGAGCAGGTACGTGGCTGTGTGCCTGGTTTTGCGCCAGAGCCTTTGCAGTTAGCACAGGTTTCTAGATGACTAATGCGAATTTCTTTCTCGCCGCCAAAAATTGCTTCCCGGAAGTCCAGCTTCAAATCTAGCCGCAAATCGTCGCCCCGCGTCGGACCGCTACGACGCCGAGCCTGCTGCTGTCCTGTAGCGCCGCCAAAACCGCTAAAAAAGCTCTCAAAGATGTCGGCAAACCCACCTAAATCGCTCAGGTCTTGGAAGCCACTGCTTGCCGCTGAACCAACACCTGCCTCACCAAAGCGATCGTAGCGAGCGCGAGTCTCTGGTTCCGATAAAACTTCATAGGCGCGATTAATTTCTTTAAAGCGCTCCTCAGCTCCCGGATCTTTGTTTACATCCGGGTGATATTTTCGTGCCAATCGACGATAGGCGTTTTTCAGCTCCTCCTTGTCTGCGGAACGAGACACACCAAGGATTTCGTAATAGTCACCTGCCATAGAGCGCTGCGAGGGGGATGAAGGGGATTCTGGACACTAAGATAGGCGAATTCGGTCTACAAGAACAAGGCTGGTTTACCGAATCACCCGATCTAATCTCTTCAATCCTAAACAATCGATCGAGCATCTGCACTTAAACAGATCAAGCAGAGAATGCTACATGGCACCTGCCGCTTGAAAAGCTGCCCTCGGAACAGCGTGAGACGCGCTCAGCGCCAAACTGCAGGGCTTTCTAGTCAATTGCTTCGTAGTCTGCCGTAATCGTTTCGTCGTCAGCAAATTCAGTGCTGTAGTCGTCGTCTGGTAGGGCAGCTGTCTCCTCTGGATGTCCGTTTGTCCAGGGAGCGGCATGGTCAGCAGTATACACATAGCCGTCTTCATCGGACTGAGCCTGACTATAGACCGACTCGCCGATCGTCAACAGTGCCTGCTGCAAATTAGTAATGCGCTGCTGCAGCTCTTCCACTGAAATTGAGCGATTAGCAAGGGCAGCTCGCAGCTCGGTCACGCGATTAGCTGCTAATGTTTTTAAGCTATCGCTGATGAAGCTACCGTTGTCGCGTAGCGTAGCCTCGTAACTGTAAAGGACTGTATCCGCCTGGTTACGAAGCGCAACAATCTGTTTGCGGCGTTCGTCGTCCTCAGCATAGAGTTCAGCTTCTAGACGCATCCGGTCGATTTCGGCATCGCTCAAGCCGCCTGTGTTGGAGATAAGAACACTTTGCTCTCGTCCTGTGCCTTTGTCTCGTGCCGCAACTTGAAGGATCCCGTTTGCATTGATTTCAAAGGAAACTTCAATCTGTGGCACCCCTCGGGGAGCGGGTGGGATGCCGGTAAGCTGAAACTTACCGAGACTCTTATTGTCTTTGGCGAGGGCACGCTCACCTTGAAGAACATGAACTTCTACTGAAGTTTGCCCATCTGTGGCAGTAGAGAAGACTTGAGTTTTGCTGGTTGGAATCGTCGTATTGCGCTCGATAATTCGAGTGAAAACCTCGCCCAACGTTTCAATTCCTAATGACAGCGGTGTTACGTCGAGCAGCAGCAAATCTTTGACTTCGCCACCCAGCACACCTGCCTGAATTGCTGCACCCAGCGCAACTGCCTCATCGGGATTGACAGAGCGATCGGGCAACTTGCCGTTGAAGTAGGTCTTGATTGCTTCCTGTACGGCTGGAATTCTTGTAGAACCGCCAACTAGGATGATGCGATCGATTTGGTCTGGCGATAAGGTGCTGTCTTTAAGTGCGCTAGAGACAGGTTCGATCGTCGCTTCTATTAAATCTGCCACCAGTTCTTCAAAGGTGGCGCGGGTCATTTCTATCTCCATGTGCTTGGGACCCGTTTCATTAGCAGTAATGAAGGGCAGGTTGATGGAGGTAGTCAGCATGCTGGAAAGCTCAATCTTGGCTTTCTCAGCTGCTTCCCGCAGGCGCTGCAGCGCCATCTTGTCGGCAGATAGATCAATGCCTTCCTGCTCGCGAAAATTATCCATGAGCCAGCGGACTAGGACGTTATCAAAATCGTCGCCGCCTAAGTGGTTGTTGCCAGAGGTGGCTTTCACCTCAAAGACGCCGTCGCCCAACTGAAGGATAGACACATCAAACGTGCCACCGCCCAAGTCAAACACCAGCACCATCTGGTCTTGGTCCTGCTTATCTAGCCCGTAGGATAAGGCAGCTGCGGTTGGCTCATTGATGATGCGGAGAACTTCTAAACCGGCGATCGTCCCAGCGTCCTTAGTGGCCTGTCGTTGGGCATCGGTGAAATAGGCAGGAACGGTAATTACTGCCTGCGTCACAGTCTCGCCCAGATAATTTTCAGCATCCTGCTTTAGCTTTTGCAGAATCATGGCTGAAATTTCTTGGGAGGTATAGGCATGCCCCCGAATCTGTACGTCAACGGTATCATCCTTACCCCGGATGCAGGTATAGGGAACACGAGTCCGCTCATCTTCGGTGTCATCCCAGCGTCGTCCAATAAACCGTTTAATGCTGAAGACGGTATTCTCGGCATTGGTCACGGCTTGCCGCTTAGCAAGTTGCCCAACAAGCCGTTCGCCTGTTTTGCCAAACCCAACAATACTGGGCGTTGTTCGTCCGCCCTCGGAGTTCGCAATCACCACAGGTTTGCCGCCTTCTAAAACGGCGACACAGCTATTGGTTGTGCCTAGGTCGATGCCAATGACTTTTCCCATAATTTGCGGCTACGTACAGTTCTAAGTGATGAGCGCACAGCTGCGGATGACTCCACCCCATCTCTAGCCAGTATTCCGCAATTTTCCGGGAATGTTATCAGTTGCGCCCGAAGATTTGTGAGCAAAATTCAAAGTTAGCCCAGTAGATGCATCCGCAAAGTGCGTATTACTGCTGACCTAGCGGGCTAGCTTATAGTCTCTTCAGGCTCTGAAACAGTGGTAAATTCTGGCGCAGCCGCTACCTTAACCATTGCATGCCGAAGAACGCGCTCGCCCAGTACATACCCACGCATCAGCTCTTCCATCACAACGCCTTCGGCATAGGCATCCGTCGGCTCGCGCAGCACAGCTTCATGCAGGTTGGGGTCAAACTCCTGCCCCTCGGCATTCATGGCAGAAACCCCTAATTTCTTCATTGCATCTACAAGCTGACGGTAGACCCCTTGATAGCTCTTGTGAATCACCATCTCAGCATCGGTTTGCGGTTTCAGCTGCGTCCGTGCCCGCTCGAAGTTATCGACTACAGGCAGCAGCTCTTTGACTGTGGAACATTTTACCTGCTGTTCTTGCTCTTCCTTTTCCTTCTGAGTCCGCTTCCGGAAGTTCTCGAAATCTGCTGCAAGACGCATGTATTGGGTACTGCGCTCTTCGAGCTGTGCCTTAAGGGAGTCGATCGCTTGATTGAGCTCAGCGATCGCTGCCTGTGAGCCTGCCGCCTGAGGAGTTGCTTGGGTAGATGCTTCTGTGTTTACAGCGGGGGCAGACATATCTGGGCTTAGATCAAACGGCTCAACGTCTGGCTCGAGCGTAAAGTTTTCTGGCACTGCATCTGTTACCTGAGCCGTGACTTCTTCTGGCTTCGGGTCTGAATCGATCGGCAGATTGGTTTCAGCAGACATTGGCTCACTTTCCATGCGTTCAACAGTTGACGAGGAGGGTTTAGCTACGAATTGAGATTGGAAATCTTGGAAGGGGTCTAGCCGTTTCTCTTCATTCATAACTCACTATTTTGCACTAAAATCATCCAGCTTCAAGGCTGGATAGTTCCAATGTAACAAGTGGAGAGAGACTAGCGGCAATGGGGGATAAACGATCGGCAGTGGAATAAGTAGTTGACAGGCGATGGCTTTAGCTTTCTGAGAATTTTTCGCTAAAATTGCACCACCGAGCCACAGAGCTAAGACACCTTGGCAGGCTTTGTGCTTTTATGAACAGGTTGGGTTAACCGTACAACGCGCCATGCAAGACGAAATTCTCAGAAAAGAGCAGACGTTTCACGATCGCTGGGCAGCCGCAATCGATGTGGAAGGTATTCGCGTTCAAGATTACTTCGAGGCTTGTACGGCTCCCGAAAATCGCTTCATTCTGCGACAGCTAGGCAACGTGGAGGGCAAGTCTTTGCTTGACCTAGGCTGTGGTGCGGGTGAGAACAGCGTTTATTTTGCAATGCGAGGCGCGAAGTGTGTGGCGGCAGACTATTCGCCAGGTATGGTGGAAGTGGCATTGAAGCTAGCCAGGGCAAACGGCGTTGAGGTAGAAGGGCAGGTCGTAAACGCGATGGCGATCGCCTTTCCAGACGATACCTTTGATATTGTCTATGCCTCAAATTTGCTGCATCATATTCCAAACCCCAAGATTGCTATCCAGGAAGCGCATCGCGTTTTGAAGCCGGGTGGCACGTTGTGCTTTTGGGATCCGCTGAAACACAACCCGATTATCAACGTCTATCGCAGAATTGCCACGAAGGTGCGTACCGACGATGAAATGCCGCTTGATATTGGTATTGTCAAGGATGTAGAGGTGCTGTTTTCTAGAACTGCTTATGACACTTTTTGGCTGGCGAGTCTCTGGATCTTTTTGCAGTTCTACTTAATTGAGAGAGTTAACCCCAACGAAGAACGCTATTGGAAGAAGATTATTGTGGAGCAAAAGCGCCTTGAAAAAGAGTACCTGCAGCTTGAGAAAATTGACTCTCTCCTCAAGAAAATTCCCCTGCTGAAGCGGTTTGCCTGGAATCTGGCGGTAGTTGCCCAGAAATAGACCCCCTTTTGCATGAGCTAACGACCCTAATATGAGTCCTTGCTACTCCTTGGTGGTGCCCATTTACAATGAAGAAGCCAACATCCTGGAACTCTACCGACGACTGCGGGCGGTGATGGATCGGCTAGATGGTGAAGCAGAATTGGTGCTGGTGAATGATGGCAGCCGCGATCGCTCTTTGTCCCTGATACGTGACCTGCACCAGCAAGATCCACAGGTTTCCTACCTTAGCCTGGCGCGTAACTTTGGGCATCAGATCGCTGTGACGGCTGGACTTAATTTTGTGCGGGGTGAGGCGGTCGTTGTGCTTGACGCCGATCTGCAAGATCCACCAGAGCTGATTCCACAAATGATCGAGATGTGGCAGCGTGGCTATCAGGTCGTTTATGCTCAACGAACGCAACGTCAGAAGGAGCGCTGGTTCAAACGGCTGACGGCATATACTTTTTACCGAGTGCTGCGGCATCTAGCAGATGTAGATATTCCGATCGACACAGGTGATTTTTGCCTGATGGATCGGCGAATTGTGGATTTGCTCAATGCTATGCCAGAGCGCAGTCGCTATATCCGAGGATTAAGGGCGTGGGTTGGCTTTCGCCAAACTGCGATCACGTACAAACGCGATCCCCGCTTTGCTGGAGAGGTGAAGTATACGTTTGGCAAGTCTCTAGCATTGGCAATCAGCAGTCTCGTCTCGTTTTCCAAAATCCCCTTACGGCTCTCTACATATCTGGGGTTAGCGGCAGCAGCGATCGCCCTGCTCATGGCGGTTCTAGTCATCTACTGGCGCTTTTTTGCAACAAACTCGCCTTTGACGGGATATGCCAGTATTACAGTTGTAGTTTTCTTTCTGGGAGCTGTGCAGCTAATTAGCATTGGCATCTTGGGCGAATATATTGGGCGAATCTATGAAGAGATTAAAGGTAGACCGCTCTACACCCTTTCGGAAGTGGTAGGCTTCCACGATCGAGAAACGGTGCGAGCACAGCAGGCTAGAGCCCAGGCTACCGAAGATTGATTTCAGCCCAAAGCTAGGAGGCAGACAATTCTCCAGTTCTTATTCCTGACTCTTACCTAAACTCTTGCCTCTAGGGATTTGAGGTATTCAGTGTTCACGCCTGACTCGCGCACCAGAGAGATTTTTCCCGTGCGGGCGATCTCTCGAATCCCGAAGCGGCTAAGGACTTGAACGATCGCTACCATCTTACCGGGATCACCGACGACCTCTAGCGTGAGCGAGTCATCTCCTACATCTACAACTCTGGCGCGGAAAATTTGGGCTAGCTCAATAATTTCAGAACGGTTGAGGCTGGTAGCATTGACCTTGAGCAGCATCAGCTCTCGCTCAACGCAGGGCACTTCAGTAATGTCTAGAACTTTGATCACGTTAATTAGCTTGTAAAGCTGCTTGGTGACTTGCTCAATGGCGCGATCGTCTCCAGGCACTACCATTGTGATCCGCGAGATACCCCCTTGTTCGGCAGGACCCACCGCCAAACTTTCAATATTAAATCCGCGACGTGCAAACAGCCCAGCAATACGCGTTAGCACCCCTGTTTCGTCCTCAACCAAAACGGAAAGCGTGTGTTTCATAGAAATTTCCCACCCGATTGCATGGGCGCTCCAGCCTTAAAATTGCAACAGCATTGAGTCCAGACCCCTTATCATATCTCGACTTTTGCTCTGTTTTGATCGCCTCTTACTTCTATGATTCAAGATTTGCTGACGTGTGGTGACGATCGCAGAGACTGTATTCAAGTTTGACGATAGGTTGCTTAGATCGATCGCTCAAATCGTCTTTATCAAGGGGTATGAATTGCAAGTAATCTGGCTTGAGTCCGTGTGTTTGTCTCAAATAAACCTGTCGTAGGAGTTTGGTAGTTGTTGTGAACTAAGTGGGTAGCCTCAAGAGTAGAACGACTGTATCTTTTGTATCGCGCTAAACATACCTGCTATGCCACTGACCCCCGTAGCCAGCGAACTCCTGATCAACACTTACATCACGGGTGAGCAAAATACTGCCTCCATCCCTGATACAACCACTGAACGGCGAAGCACTCGTGCAGTGGCAATGGCTCCTACCGGGGAATTTATTGTAACGTGGGCAAGTGTGGGGCAAGGCGGCGATACCCCCCTTCGAGGGGGAATTTATGCTCAGCGCTATAGCAAAGATGGCACAAAGGTCGGCGACGAGTTTCGGGTGGATGTCACTGATGGAGTAAACCAGAGAGCGCCCTCGATCGCAGTAGATGGCAGCGGCAATTTTGTAATTACCTGGTCGGCTTTCAATTCTGAAACACTCAGCTTCGAGATTTACACCAAACGTTACAACAGCAGCGGCAATATCTTAAACGAAGAGTTTCTGGTTAATACGCCTCTCAATTCTGTGCCAGAAGGTTCAATTGCGGGAACAGGCACATTTGATAACCAGCAAAACTCGTCGATCGCCATGAATGCAGCAGGCGATTTTGTGGTGGTTTGGGAGAGCCAAAACCAAGATGGCGATGGCTATGGTATTTACGCGAAGCGCTTCTCTGCCAATGGCCAACCCAAAGAAAATGCATTCAAGGTCAATACCACCTCCCTAAGGGATCAGCAGAATGGAGCGGTAGCGATCGCCACAGATGGCAGTTTTGTGGTGGTTTGGGAAAGCAATGGGCAGGATGGCAGCGGCTGGGGCATTTTTGCTCAACGCTATGGCATAGACGGAAAGCCTATAGGTGCAGAGTTTCAGGTGAACCCTGCTGATGTTGGCGCTGCCAATGACCAGCGCAAGCCCAGTGTGGCAATGGATGCTACCACGGGTGATTTTGTCGTGACCTGGACTAGTGACGACGGCAGCGGTACCGCCAAAAACAAGGAAGTCTATTTTCGTCAATTTACGGCAAACGGTGCTCCCAAAGGTGGGCAGATTAGAGCCAATCAAAATCCGATTGAGAACCAGCAGTATTCAGTAGTAACGGCGCTTCCAGGCGGAGGTTTTGCGATCACCTGGTCAGGTTTATCAGGTGAAGGCGGAGGCAGTGGCAGTGGCGTTTTCCTCAGACGGTTTAAGGCGGATGGTAGCCCGATCGAAGAGGCTGATATCAGTGTCAATACCACCAAGGCAAACGATCAGCTATTTTCGTCGATCGCTGCAGATGCAGCCGGTAATTTAGCGGTTGTTTGGACAGGACGCGAAGTAGAAACCACGGTAAACAACGTTTACGGTCAGCTCTATGCAACTGATACTGGTGTTAACCAACCCCCGACAGATCTCAAGCTAACCCCTGGTAACATTGCTGAGAATGCAGGTGCAAACGCTGAAGTCGGAACCTTCACTACAACGGATCCCAACGATACCGACACATTTACCTATGTGATCACAGGCGGTGCGGATGCGGCTGCGTTTACAGTTGCTGGAAATAAGCTGCTCCTCAACCAATCTGCAGATTTTGAAACCAAAAGATCCTACGAAATTCAGGTTAGAACGATCGATCGGGGCGGATTGTTTTTCGACAAACTGCTGATTGTTGGAATTACCGATGTCAATGAACCTTCTACAGGGGTCACGTTAAGCAATACGCTGATCGCTGAAGGGCTTGCCCCCAATACCGAAATTGGAGAACTGAAGACAGTTGATCCAGATACGGATGACTTGTTTAACTATGAGCTTGTCAGCGGCTTTGGCGACAATGCTTTATTTAATATTCAAGGTGGAAACAAGCTTGTCATTTTACAAAGCCCAGATTACGAGACAGATACTGATAAACAATATCTGATTAAGGTCAGGTCAACCGATAAGGCAAATAACATCATTGAACAAGAGTTAACGCTCCAGATTCAAGATGTCAACGAGAACCCGACCGACATTACGATCGACAAGGCCGAGGTTGCAGAGAATCTGCTTACTGGATCAACAGTTGGTAAGTTTAGCACCGTTGATCCAGACGGTGGCACGTTTACTTATACGCTGCTTGAAAATCCAGGTTATCCAGGCAATGCCCAGTTTGCAATCGACAACACTACAGGGGAATTAAAAACTGCAGCTACTTTTGACTTTGAAGCCCAACCCTCCTACAAAATTTTGGTTCAAAGCCAGGATGACAAAGGGCTGACTCTTGTCAAAGAGTTTCAAATCAATGTTGGGGATGTCAACGAGCAGCCGACAGCGATCGCAATTCAACCTGCCACGCCAGTAGACGAAAACTTCCCGGCTGACACTATTTTTGCCGCGCTACAGACAGCCGATCCAGATAGAGCTGATACGCATAGCTATGCATTTGTGGCGGGCGCAGGCGACACCGACAACAATAAATTTAATCTGAATCCCACTACAGGTGCGCTCAGCTTCAAGGTTGCACCCAATTTTGAAACACAAAGTAGCTACACCATCCGGGTTGAGTCCACTGATAGCGGTGTGGGCAACCTGAAATTTGTACAGGCGATCGCCATTCCTATTAATGATCTGGATGAGATTCCAGATAATGCTGCACCGACAGATATTGGGCTAACGCCAAATCTTATTAATGAGAATGCAGGGGATAATGCGGTTGTTGGTACTTTAACCACAGCGGATACCAATGTAGGCGATCAGCATACTTATCAGCTTGTCACTGATCAAGTAAATTATCCTGACAATGACCTGTTTACTATTGAGGGAAGTCCGGCTGAGGGGTATCGTCTTAGGCTCAAATCTTCTGCTGACTATGAAACGAAGCAATCCTACAAAATCAAAGTTCGCACTAGGGATGCAGGCGGACTCACCTTTGACAAAGAGCTGACCGTCGGAGTTAACGACATTAACGAAGGTGCAACTGACATTGGGCTGAACCAGCTTACTATTCCAGAAAATGTGCCTGCTAATACGGCGATCGCTAAGCTGACTGGTAATGATCCAGACACAGGCGACACGGGCAAACTGACCTATACCTTGGTAGATGGTGCAGATGCATCAGATAACGCGAAGTTTACAATTGTCGGTGACCAGCTGGTAATTACTGAATCGCCAGACTTTGAGAGAAAAGATAAATATCAGATTCGCATCAAAGTAACTGATGACGATACACCAGCGCTGGGAATTGAGAAGGCGATCGAACTCAGCGTTACAGACCTCAATGAAGCCCCAACTGACCTAGCCCTAGCGCCCAATACAGTCAACGAGAACGTACCGGCTGGAACAGTGGTGGGAACGATCAACGCAACTGACCCGGATGCTGGCGATCAGGGAGTTAATGCAGACTTTAAATACACGCTAGTTGCTGGAGGGGGTGACGCTGACAACAACCTGTTCACCCTCATTGAGAAGACAGGGCAACTGCTGGTTAATACCCCACCTGACTATGAGAAAAAGAGAAATTACTCGATTCGAGTTCGAGTTGCTGATAAAGGTGGGCTACCGTTTGAGAAAGTTTTAGCGGTTGGCGTGATCGATGACCCCACCGACCCTCCTAATCCGACTGAGATCGCTTTAACCAACAACAAAGTTTCAGAAAATGGGGCTGCCAACTTTGAAGTAGGCACTCTTTCTACCATTGGTTTAGACGGTACGGGCTTTACTTATGAACTTGTTGCGGGTACAAATGACAATGCCAGGTTTGCTATTAGCGGCGACAAGCTGATTCTGCTTAATCCCGCTAACTTTGAAGCTCAGTCTTCTTATCTAGTTCAGATTAGCTCAAGAAATGCAACTGGCAGCACGACTAAAAATCTGACGATTAATGTTGTAAACGTTAATGAGCAGTCAACAGATATCGTTCTGAGTGCATCTGAGCTAAATGAAAATGTTCCAGCAAATTCGCTCGTTGGTTCTTTCACGACGATCGATCCAGATACAGTAGTTGATCCCACAAACGATGCTTTTGGCTACACTCTGGTAGAAGGGTTTGGCGATAATGCTGCATTTACAATCGTCAATAACGAACTCCGCATCAAGAACTCCCCCAGCTTTGAGCAGCTTCCGGGTGGTATCTACAGAATTAGCGTTGTTTCAACTGACAGCAGCGGACTGACTGTTATTAAAGAGTTTAATATTACTCTTAAAGATTTAGCAGAGCGCCCTACAGATATTCAGCTCACTTCCGGCACGATCGAAGAAAATAAACCTGTTGGCACTGTTGTAGGTGCGCTAATCACCACTGATGATGATGCCAATGAAACCCAAATATATAGCTTGGTTGAGGGCTTTGGGGATAATGGAAAATTCTCGATTGGCGGAGAGAAGCTAGATCAACTTCTGATCAATGAGATTGCTAACTACGAAGCTAAGACTAGCTATCAGGTTAAGATCCGGGTCACCGATAAAAACGGGTTGACGTTTGACAAAGAATTTTCGATCGCAGTCACCGACCTCCGTGAAACAGCAGGAACCACTGCACCACAGGACTTGCAGCTCTCTGGAACTAACGTTGATGAAAATAAACCTGTAGGAACGCTGGTCGGTACATTTAGCACCGTTGATCCGGATTCTGGTGAGTCCTTTACCTACACATTAGTAAACGGTGCAGGCAGCACAGATAATGCTTTATTTTCCATTAGCGGTGCGTTGGGCGATGAACTGCAGATCAACTTTGTTCCCAACTATGAGCAGCTGCCATTAAAGACAGAGTATTCAATTCGTGCCCGCACCACTGATAAAGGCGGCAAATTTCTAGACAAGGTTTTCGTCATCAAGGTGAATGACTTGCCGGAAAGACCCGGAGAAACTGCGCCTCAGGATCTATTGCTGTCAAACAACACGATCGCTGAAAACAACCTTGAGAATGCGATCGTTGGTACGTTCACCACTAGTGATCCTGACCAGGGTGATACATTTACCTACAGCTTGGTCGCAGGAGGCAACAGCGAAGACAACGGTGCTTTCACGCTTGATGCTATAACAGGTGAACTGCGGTTAACAGGCGTAGCTGATTACGAAACCAAGCAGGAATATCTGATCCGCGTTCGGACAACTGACAGTAGCAATACGCTGTTTTTTGAGAAGAACTTCAAGATTGGAATTGGCGATCTGCCAGAGAATCCAGGTGATACTGCTCCACTAGACATCCGGCTATCAGCGACACAAATCAACGAGAACCAGCCTGCGGGAACAGCAATAGGAACGCTTAGCACCGTTGACCCTGACGCAAGGGACACGTTTACCTACACGCTGGTAAACGGATTTGGCGACAATGCTGCCTTTTTGATCGGTGGTGCTCAAAGCGATCAACTGCTAATTAACGCTATTCCCGACTTTGAGAAGAAGAACGAATATTTAGTTCGCATCCGCACCACAGACTTTGGTGGCAAGGCTACCGAAAAAACTTTCACCATTAGGGTGAATGATCTGCCAGAAGCACCAGGACTTAATCCACCCCAAGACCTGAAGCTAGACAAAACTGACATTCTTGAAAATAGCCCACCCAATACTGCGATCGGCACGTTTGCGACAGAAGATCCCGATCCAGGCGATAGTTTCACCTACACGCTAGTTTCAGGCGCAGGCGATAGCGACAACGGTTTATTCTCAATTGTGGGAGTCAATGCCAATCAGCTCCGCCTAGTTCCCAGTCCTAACTACGAGACTAAACCCAGCTACTCGATCCGCGTCCGCACCACTGATGAAGGCGGCAAATTCTTTGAAAAAGCGTTCACTATCAGCGTAGGCGATCTACCCGAAAGACCCGGAGACACTGCCCCTACCGACCTCCTGCTCTCCAACTCACTGGTAGACGAAATTGCGCCGCTTAATACAGTGATTGGCAGGCTTAGCACGATCGATCCTGACCAAGGTGATAGCCATAGGTATCAGCTTGCTACCAATACCGGGGATAACGCCGCTTTCACCATTGTGGGTGACGAACTCCGCCTTGCTGCTCCACTTGACTTTGAAACTAAGTCAACCTACACCATTCAGGTTGTCAGCACTGATGTCGGTAACAAGAGCTTCAGCAAAACTCTAACGATTACCGTTAGAGATCAAAACGATGCGCCAATTTTGACTGCCACTGCGGGAGCAGTTTCTTATACCGAAGGCAGTGGTGCAGTGCCGATCGACCCCAGTTTACAAGCTGTCGATCGAGATAGTGCCAACCTGACGGGGGCAACGGTTTCACTCGCGGGCTACATTTCTGGGCAAGATGTTCTGAGTTTTCAAGATCAAGGCAACATTAAGGGCAGCTTTAACGCCGCAACAGGAGAACTAACGCTGACCGGAACGGCAACGGTAGCAGAGTATCAAACAGCTCTGCGATCGATTGCCTACACCAACACTAGCCCAAATCCCAGCACTGCCAGCCGCACCATCCGCTTCACCGTCACTGACGGTACGCTGACTAGCAACATTGCGACCCGTACGGTTCAAATTACTGCCACCAACACGGCTCCTGTGGTCGCGACTTCGCCAGGGGTACTGGCTTACACCGAAAACAGCGGGGCAGCACCGATCGATCTGGGCATTCAAGTCAACGATGCAGATAGCCCCAACCTGACTAGTGCCACGATCGCCCTGGAGAATTATGTTAGGGATCAGGATGTCCTTAGTTTTACCCAGCCAAACGGCATCACGGGTAGTTTTGATAGCGCTACAGGCATCCTGACTATTACAGGTGCAGCGTCTTTGGCAACCTATCGAACTGCGCTGCAGTCTGTCACTTATACCAACAAGAGCGCCAGCCCCAATACTACTCCCCGTACGGTTCGCTTCAGCGTCACTGACGATACGCTGACCAGCAACGTTGCCAGCCGCACTATTCAGATTGCCACAGTCAACTCTGCTCCAACGATCGTCACCTCGGCTGGGTCGCTGTCCTTCATCGAAAATGGAACTGCCGTTGGAATTGATCCTGGTATTACCGTTGGCGATATAGACAGCACGCTGTTGACTGGCGCAACGGTAACGTTAGTTAACTATGACAAGGCACAAGACATTCTTAGCGTTGCCAACCAAGGCGCGATCTCAGGGAGCTTTGACGCTGAAACCGGCATTTTGACGCTGACGGGTGCAGCATCGGTTGAGGCATACCAAACGGTGTTGCGGTCGATCACCTACAGCAACAGCAGCGATAATCCCAGCACTGCCCCCCGGACGGTTCGCTTCACGGTAACAGATGGCACCGCCATCAGCAATCCAGAAACCCGGACGATCCAGGTAACACCTAGCAATGATGCGCCGATCGCCAAAGCCTCTGTTGCCTCAATCGACTTCCCTCGCGCAACGGGCGCAGTAGCGATCGACTCTAATCTAACGATCAGTGATGTCGATAGCCCCAATCTGTCAGGGGCAACCGTAACGCTCGGCGGCTACGACCCCACGCAAGACACGCTGCTATTCAATGGACAGAACGGCATCACGGGAAATTTCTCTAATGCGGGAGTGCTGACGCTGACGGGTGCAGCATCAGTCGCGGCATACCAAACAGCGCTGCGATCGATCCTATATACCAACACCAGCAGCAATGCCATTATTCCACCGCGCAACGTACAGATTTCTGTCACGGATGGTGCTGCCACTAGTGCTCCTGCCGCTGTCCAAATCCGGTTTAATGTCACTGAAACCACGCCAAACCTTGACCTGAACGGGTCAGGCTTTGGCAAAGATTTTAGCAACACATTTGTAATTGCCGGTGTGCCTGTAGCGGTGACAGCAACCAATGCACGCCTTGCAGACTCCGATAGCGCGACCCTCACTTCAGCGCAGGTCGTCATTACTAATCTGTTTGATGGGCGCAATGAGGAATTGCTAGTCGATACGGTCGGCACGGGTATTACTGCCTTTTACAATCTCAACAAAGGCTCCCTCAGTTTGACGGGATCTGCCTCCCCTGAAACTTATCTGAATGTGCTTCGCAGTATCCGTTACCAGAACCGATCGCTCACCCCCGATCGCACAACGCGGATTGTTCTTTTTTCAGTGAGTGACGGCTCTAGCAACAGCGAACCCGCTCAAACAGCAGTTCAAATCACCCAAGTCAACTTGTCTAACAATCTGCCAGCGCAGCCCCAGTCGCTAGCTACCACCCCTGCCACCGATCTGCTCAATGCTCCTGGCGGCGATGATATGCTCACCTCTCCCCTCGCCTACCTGCAGCAAAACGACCAGGTAGACGGTGGCGGTGGGTTGGACACCTTCCTGCTGAGTGATGGCAGTGGTGAAGCGCTGGTTGATGTTCGTAACCCAGTCAATCAAGTGCGAGGCATTATGGCAGGCAAAACTGCCGTTACTAATTTCGAGTATTTCGATTTCAGCAGGTTTAGCGGCAACGTCACCATTCAGGGTAGCGATACCCTCGACGATCGCCTCTCTGGGGGTTCAGGCGATGACTCTCTCTCTGGCGCTGTTGGCAACGATCAGTTGATTGGGCACGATGGCAGCGATCGCCTGGATGGAGGAGCTGGTGACGATACAATGACTGGCGGCAGCGGCAGCGATACCTACTGGGTAGACAGTGCTGGAGATGTGGTAGTTGAGACGGGCGATACGGGCTTCGATACAGTCGTTGCCTCAGTGAGCTGGGCGATGGGCAACGAAGTCGAAGATCTCCTACTGGGAAGAGGAGCGATCGCTGGAACGGGCAACAGCCTCAACAACACCATCACCGGAAATGACGTCAGCAACAGCTTGACAGGCGGTGCGGGCAACGATGTGCTGCTCGGAAGCCGGGGCAACGACACTCTTGTAGGCGGCAGCGACAACGATACAATGACTGGCGGCAGCGGCAAAGACAGGCTGATTGGCGGCAGCGGTAACGATCGCCTCACAGGTGAGGTGGGCAAAGATCGTTTGACGGGTGGCAAAGGCAAAGATCGCTTCTGCTTCAGCAAAGCTCAGAAAAACAATGCAGACACCATTACCGATTTCCGGGCGGCTGATGATACGATTTGCATTTCCCGCAAAGGGTTTAGCAAAGCCCTCAATCGCGGCAGAATTTCGGCAGATCGATTCGTTCTGGGCAGTCAAGCAGAGAACAGCGACAATCGCTTTATCTACGAGCAGGCTAAAGGTGCACTGTTCTATGATGCAGACGGGACGGGTGGAACGGCTCAAGTTCAGATCGCCCAACTCAAGAATGGAACGGCGCTAACTAGAGCTGATATTTACATCATCAAGTAGCGATAGCAATTGGTACAGCAGTTAAGAGGGTGTGTTTATCTTTTGGGGCAAAAACTTTTTGGAGCTAGAAATTTTTATCAAAGATAGTCTTCATAAAGTTCTCAAAAATAATTTGAGCAAAGTGTAACGTAAGCATTTATGCTTATGATAGAAGCTAATTGCTGATTACGAAATGACTAAACTGTGGCGATCGCCTCTAGACAATCGGCAGCGTTTTACCTTAGTGACGCTTGCCAGGTTTCGAGAAGTCGAGCCGCGAATTGTCAGATGCGATTCCCCCGGTGCGGAAAGTATCTTAAGATTGTCGTAAGAATTCTCTTGTTTCAAGCCCAATTAGCTGAATCACACCAATTAGGAGGAACTCTATGGCGCTCGTGCCTATGCGATTGCTGCTGGATCACGCAGCCGAACACGGTTACGGCATCCCCGCCTTCAACGTCAACAACATGGAGCAGATTCAAGCAATCATGCAGGCTGCCCATGAAACCGATAGCCCCGTGATTCTCCAAGCGTCTCGTGGTGCTCGCAAATACGCTGGTGAAAATTTCCTCCGCCACTTGATTCTGGCTGCGGTGGAAACCTACCCTCATATCCCCATCGTCATGCACCAGGATCATGGCAACGAGCCTGCAACCTGCTACTCCGCTATCAAAAACGGCTTCACCAGCGTGATGATGGACGGCTCCCTGGAAGCAGACGCCAAAACACCCGCTAGCTATGAGTACAACGTGTCTGTGACTCGTGAAGTGGTGAAAGTGGCACATGCGATCGGTGCTTCGGTAGAAGGTGAATTGGGCTGCCTCGGCTCTCTGGAAACCGGCAAAGGGGAAGCAGAAGATGGTCATGGTTTTGAAGGAGAGCTAGACCACTCCATGCTGCTGACTGACCCTGACGAAGCCGTTGACTTCGTGGAGCAAACTCAAGTTGATGCGCTGGCAGTGGCGATCGGCACCAGCCACGGTGCCTACAAGTTCACCCGCAAGCCGACGGGCGAAATTCTGGCAATCAGCCGTATTGAAGAGATCCACCGTCGTCTACCCAATACTCACTTGGTGATGCACGGCTCTTCTTCGGTACCCGAAGACCTGATCGCGCTGATCAACCAGCATGGTGGGGCGATCCCCGAAACCTACGGAGTGCCTGTTGAAGAAATTCAAAAAGGCATCAAGAGCGGTGTTCGCAAGGTGAACATCGACACCGACAACCGCTTGGCAATCACCGCTGCTGTGCGGGAAGCCCTGCAGAAAGATGCGAAGGAATTTGACCCCCGTCACTTCCTGAAGCCGTCGATCAAATACATGCAGAAGGTCTGCGCCGATCGCTACCAGCAGTTTGGCACAGCAGGCAATGCCAGCAAGATCAAGCAACAGTCTCTAGAAGACTACGCTGCGAAGTACGTGAAGGGCGAATTGAATGCCGTTGTTGCGAAGGCAGCTCTGGGTGTCTAAGCGCTGAGGACGTATCGAGTAAGAGGATGACCGGGTGGTTCGCCGCCCGGTTTCTTATTGGGTTGAGGGAGGAACTGGATGCTGTGATTCTCTACTTTTTAGATCTGCTGGGTGTGGGTGTGTTTGCTGTGAGCGGAGCGCTGGCAGCAGGACGTAAGAGTTTAGATTTGCTGGGTGTGGTGGTGATTGCAGTCGTAACGGCAATCGGGGGTGGCACCCTGCGCGATGTGCTGCTCGATCGCCATCCCGTCTTTTGGATTCAAAACCCGATCTATTTTGGGGTGATTCTGGTTTCTGCCGCGCTGACGCTTCTATATACGCGCTACCGCCAGCCGCCGCTACGAGCCTTGCTGATCGCCGATGCCTGTGGGCTAGCTTTGTTCAGCATTAGCGGTGCTCAAATTGCAGAACGAGCCAATCTATCTGATGTGATTGTGATTTTGATGGGCGCGATTACAGGGGTGGCAGGCGGTGTGGTGCGGGATATTTTGCTGGCCGAAATTCCGCTGATTCTGCGGCGCGGCAACATTTACGCGACAGCCGCGATCGCTGGGATCGGTGTTTATCTCTTACTGCAGCACTTGGGTGTAGATCGCCCAGTTGCTTCATTTACAGGTATGGCAACGATCGCTGCTCTCCGAATTGCCGCGATTGTGCTGGGGCTAACGCTGCCCGTATATCGGTTGCCGAAGGAGACAAAACCACCGCTTTAACTGCCTCCAACGGTTTGAGCTAGATTGGGCGCTGTAACTCTATTCGTTGGGCAATTGCCGCTGTTTTGCTCGATCGCACATCCAGCCCTGCGGAGGCCTATGCAAACCGCGCTCCATTGCCTCTGGGCAGATGACGTGGAGCGTGAGCTGACAGTCCAGCATGTGATAGCCATGGGCTTGTGCCTGTTTAACGCCAACCTGCAAAATTTGCTCATTCTTAAACTCCAGCGTGGAATTGCACTGGACGCAAACGATGTGATGGTGCTGGTGCGGCGCAGGCAAGTTTAGCTCATAGTGTTTGTGTCCTTCTGCTAGCTCTAGCTCTCGCAGCAACCCCATCTGTGCCATCAGATGCAGAGTTCGGTAGACGGTGGAGAGGCTAATGCGTTCCCCCTGCTGCTGCAAACGACCGTGCAAATCTTCAGCGCTGAGATGATCGCCTTCTGGCAGCGTTTGAAAAATGTGTAGAATCGTTTGCCGCTGTGTGGTTAGCCGGAACCCTCGTTCGTGGAGGGAGGCTCGCAGAGCATCGATCGAATGCGGGGAGGTGGGCGGACGGAGAACAGGCAGATCGTCGGTGGAGAAGGAGGTCATAAGTCTTGGGTCTGCATCGGCGCTTAAGGGAAGTGCCCGACTGGCACGATCGCCTGAACTGGTAGAGTGCAAGGAGAGCTATTGCAAACAATCCTCAAAAAGGATTGAAGCGGAAACCTCCTATTTTTGCAACTCTTTCTCATTAGATTCCATAGTACAGCGAATTTCAATTGGGCGGAATCTGAGGACAATTTCAGTGCAGATGTCAAATTTCTCTGCCTATAAATCTACCTTTAGATCAAGCTGCATCGCCCAATCGGTACCGGGTCATTCTCTGGCAACCAGCCTAGACCTGGTTGCAGCAGTCCCAGCAACAATCGTATCTAACGCTGGCTTCTGTGGCTCAAAAGATTCTCAGTAAGCCGATCTTCAACGCCAGTTCAAGTTACGCAAAAGATTGTGCTGCTGGTTTGAGGGCGCTATGGGTATTTGTTGAAGCGTGTTTAATCCTATCAGCACCAGCTTTTAAGTGCAGTCAATTTGGCGTTTTGTTGGGATGCGCCTGTACAAGCTAGACTAAGGCAGCGGTTGAAGCAGGCATTAATTCTGAAGTGGCGATTGCCTTTTAATCAGGAAAACTGGAAACGGTGGGGCAACCGTTCAGGTAACGGAGGGCTAGCATGAGTCAAGATCGTCAGCTACTGGATCATATTGCTGCACGTACCAGGGAAATAGTCAACGCCCAGACAGCGGTAGTGGCACTAGCCGAATCTGGAGGTGAAGTTGTTTATTACGCAGCAGCCGTAGGTAAACACGCTGAGTTGATATTAGATCGCCGAGGTGCGGCTGCAACTTCTGGGTTATGCGGTGTAGCTTTTAAGGGTCATCAGCCAGTCTTGGTCTGCCAAACCCACGGCGACAGCCGAGTCCGACAAGATTATGTGGAAGCATTAGGGATTGAAACAGCTTTAGCCGTACCTCTGCACCATGAGGGAAAGCTATTGGGTGCCTTGATGGTTTTAAATCGCGCAGATGGTAGTGAGTTTAACGAGACGGCAGAGCGTATCTTAGCGGATTATGCCCAAGAAGCGGCTTTACTAATTGACCAATCCCAGGCAGCCTGAAAGGTGAGGCTGCAATGGCATCACTAGTATCGCCCAGAGTATCGAAGGCGGTACGAAAAATAAGTGTATTGAGGTAAATGTCAGGTTCTGTTGAAGAGGCAGAGGGTTTTCAGAAACCCTGTCCTGCTGCCAGTCGCTCAACCATAGCCAGAGGTTGGCACAACAGCTGAGCTGCTTGACTAGAGCGAATTGCATCAAACTCGGACTACAAATTATTGGACTAATTATTAGAAGATGAGGACGTTGAAGCCGTAGAAGCGATGATCGCTGCTGTTACCCCTGCATTGATGGCAGCTTGGACACTGGCAACCGTATCGGAAACTGCCTTGCCCATTCGTTCGCCCTCAGCAATTGCCTTAATTCGCTGCCGAGCCTCTCGTCGTTCCTCCGGTAAAAACAGATGATGCGTCAGGTTGCAGGCTTGAATCAGGCTAATTAGCGCTGCAGTCCGCGCGTCGGGCTCAGCATCATTCAAAACAGCCATACAGACGCGATCGACCACGCTTTGTTTTGCGCGTATGTCCAGGAGTGGGTATCGCTGCACCGGGAAGATGCCCAACACCCGATGCTCCTGCTGAGTCAACACCCCCAATTCCACCAAATTGTTCAAAACGGCTGTCTTAATGTCTTGAAATCGATTTGCTAGACGACCCACCCAAAACTGAGCATCTTTAGGGCGTTGAATGGTCAACATTTCATTGAGACAAGCATCAAAAAAATCGTTTCCCGTTGAGGAGCTGTCCACAACAACCAGCTTTCCTCGTTGCGAATCAAGCTTGCCCTGCAGGACTAACTCCATTAGCAACGCTCCTGTCAAAGCGTAAGGCAAAGCTGAAGCAGCAGATGAAACAACGTGCCCTTTCTCGTTCTCAAGCGCCAGAAGCATTAAATCTTGAACTAGATATTGCATCATTGCCTCCACTGGCACAGGTTGCCTCGATGCTAGTTCAACCTTAACAGGAATGCATTCATCCAATCAGGTGAAATTTGTTCAGCCTATGAGCTCTTATTGGCATGGCAAATGTGCACTAACACATCGAGAAACACGTTTCAAATACGTTGCATCAACTTATCCAAAAACTATCAATGTTTGGTATGAAAATCGATCGCCTGCTTTGCCAATTCCAGAATACGATCGCGCAGCTCAGGCGGTTCCACTACTGCCATCTGTGCGCCAAAGCCTAATACATAGGCACAGGCTGCTGCTTCTAGGTCAAACCGAAGCGAGACCGGAACCCAGCCTTCTGCATCGGGCGGATCGATCTGTTCTATCCGAGCAAAGTATCCGGCATAGCGCAACCAAGGCATCGCTGCTGGGGCAACTCGTACCATCACCCTGTAGTGAGGTAGGTTGGCTTGGAACTCCACCATCGATTGTTGCCAGTAGTCGGCTAAATTGAATCCGACTGGGCGAACGCAGGAACGATCTGTAATAGTGGCATTGTGTACTCGTGAAATGCGATAAGACCGCACCTCTTCTTCTACAGAAGCAACGAAGTACCAGGTACTCCCTTTAGCAACCAGTCCAAGTGGATTAACCAATCGTTCAACAAGCTTGCCGTTCCCGCGTTCGTAGCTCAGGACCAATTGCCGCTCTTGCCAAACTGCTGCTTGCAGAATCGGAAATGCTGACATCTCTTCGTCCCAGCGATGCCATCCGGTGGGGTCTACATGAATGCGCTGACTTACCACTTCTGCCTGCTGACGATTGGCAGCGGGCAAAGCTGCCAGAAGCTTGAGCAGCGCGGCTTCAAATGCCTGACTCCATCCCAAGTCAGCCAATAGATGAGCAGGCTTAGGCAAAAAAAGTGCCTGAATTTCTGCGATGTTGAGTCCTGTGAGCGTGGTTTGGTAGCTGTCAAATAAACTCCAACCACCGCCCTTTCCCCGTTCTGCCACCACCGGGATGCCTGCACTACTAAGGGCGTCCATATCGCGGAGAATGGTGCGCTCAGACACTTCTAGCCGCTCTGCCAGATCTCGCGCCGTAAGACGGTGATGCACCTGCAACAGCATCAGGATGGAGAGGAGGCGATCGGCACGCATAACAACTGAACGTAATTAGGACTACTTTCTACTCTACTGCTGAAATATGACAAGGGATGTCAGGAAGTCGCGCTTATGCTGTTCAGTAACATTCCCAGTTGGAGGAAAACTGATGGTCACCAATCCCAACAGCGATCACAACAAAGCGCTTTACCAACGCTACATTCAACAGGTATTCAACCAAGGGCAGCTAGATGTGCTTGATGAGATTTTATCGCCGTCCTACGTGTATCACGAGGCACCTCCTGGTACGCCGCCAGGGGCTGAAGGAATCAAGCAAGTGGTTTCCATATTTCGTACTGCGTTTCCTGATCTTGAAATCACAATTGATGACCAGGTAGCCGAAGACGACAAAGTCTGTTCACGTGCCACAACCCGAGGAACGCATCAGGGCGAAATTTTCGGAATTCCAGCAACAGGCAAAGCGGTGACCATGACTGGTTTAACCCTGGTACGGATTGTTGATGGTCGCATTGTTGAAAGCTGGGTAAAAAATGATGTGATGGCTCTCATGAACCAACTTGGCGCTAGCTCTGTATCTGAATAAGCAGCTCAATTTACCACGGCTGAAAGATGGCGCAGCAATGATTTAATCGCTTATCTATAACCACTTTGAGAGATAATTATGCAACCATTAAAAGATAAAATCGCGATCGTTGCGGGAGGTACTCGTGGTGCAGGACGCGGAATTGCGGTGGAACTGGGCGCAGCAGGTGCAACCGTCTATGTTACAGGGCGCAGTACCCAAGCACAGCGTTCTGACTACAACCGCCCTGAAACGATCGAAGAAACTGCAGAACTGGTAAACCAGGCAGGCGGAAAAGGAATCGCTGTGCAGGTCGATCATCTAAATCCAGAACAAGTGCAGGCATTAGTCGCTCGGGTTGAGCGGGAGCAGGGTCGTCTGGATGTGTTGGTCAACGATATTGGAGGAGAATCTTTAGCAGAGTTTGATAAGCCGTTGTGGGAGCTTTCTTTAGATCGAGGGCTACGAATGCTGAAAACAGCACTCGATACCCACATCATCACCAGTCATGCTGCCTTGTCGCTTTTAATCCAGAATCCAGGTGGATTATTGATTGAAGTTACCGATGGAACGGCTGAATATAACAACCAGAACTATCGGATGTCGCTGTTCTATGATCTGGCTAAGACTTCTATAATCCGTATGGCGTGGGGGCTAGCACAAGAACTCAAGCCCCATCACTGTACTGCCGTTGTCCTCACTCCTGGCTGGTTGCGATCGGAACTCATGCTCGATCACTTCGGAGTCACTGAAGCAAATTGGCAGGATGCAACGACAAAGGAACCGCATTTTGTGATTTCCGAAACGCCGCATTATCTTGGGCGCGCCGTTGCTCATCTAGCGGGCGATCCGGAGGTGACACGCTGGAATGGACAATCGCTTTCGAGTGCTCAACTGGCGCAGGTTTATGGTTTTACAGATGTGGATGGTTCTCAACCTGATGCTTGGCGCTATATCCGTGAGGTGCAGGAGGTCGGTAAGCCTGCTGATGCAGCGGGATATAGGTAAGATGCCCAATCGCGGTTAACTGATGCTCGTCTGTCTTTTCTCTGAAACAAGTGATTTAGCTTAGGGCTCGGTAAATCAAGATATCTACCTACTATCTACCTGCAGCAAAGTATCTACCTTTTGTAGAGCCGCTTTGCACCCCGTTGACTACCCGAACGCTGATTCATCGGCAGAAGCATATGTAAGTTTTAGCCAATGAATCAGCGTTTGACTAACAACTTGACCTCAAGCTGGATCCCAAATTCGCTGGATCAAAGTTCAGGAAGTTTGGGCTTATGGATTACACTGCCAAGATAATGCTCGTATAAGATTTTTACGTCGTGCCCTGTGATACGGGCAACATCCACAGGATCTATTCCACTAGAGCACAGTGAGAAGCGAAGGTTGT
The DNA here is from genome assembly GCF_014764505.1 of Phormidium tenue FACHB-886. GTDB lineage: Bacteria > Cyanobacteriota > Cyanobacteriia > Elainellales > Elainellaceae > FACHB-886. The sequence continues at coordinate 7,371 of NZ_JACXWX010000021.1, read as the reverse complement.
CCTGGTAATTCTCAGAGGTCTATGAGGGATGCCCAACTGCTCCAGAGTTTTGCTCCAGCAGTGTTGATTTATCATGTGTCATTCAGGGTCACCCCTTTGGGGCTATAGAAAACTAGCTCTCCCTGTTTGGACTTCGATCGCTTCACCAGCATCTCGTACACCTTGTTGTTCATAGGCACAACTTGATACTTCCCTGTCTTGGTCGTTTTGCGCTGCCTCTGGGATGGATTGCCTTTAGTACGGCTCAGAGTTTCATAAACCTGGATTTCTCTAGCCTTGAGGTCGCAGTCTTGCCAGCGCAACCCGATCGCTTCTGAGAGCCGCATCCCCGTATTGAACAGAAGGATAAAGAAGTCGAGGTAGTGTTTGTAGTATCGCTTCTCTGCCAGTGCTTCTAGAAATTGCTGCACTTCTGCTTGAGTTAAAGGTCTAGGGCTGGGGCGCTCTTCTCCCCTGACCTTGATTTTGCCAAATAGATCGCGTCTAAGGATTTGCAGGATGGCTAGGTAACGTTTAAGAGTTAAGGCTTTGTTGCCCCTGGACTTGATCCAACTCATGAACTTCTGAGCTTCCGCTCTGGACTCAATGGAGATTTCGTACTGCTTAAGCAGGTACAGCAAGGATTGATCAGCAGAGCAATAATTGCCTTCCAACCGCTGCTCCAGTAGAAAGAGCAAAGAAGGTTTGTCAGGCTGAGGCTCTTTGCGAGTTTTGCCGTTGCCATTGCCATTACCATTACCTGAGCCAGATGGAGCGGTGGCTCCGATCAACCAGTAGCGATATCTCTGCAGGGAGGAATCAAACTCTCCAGCTAGACAGTCCACGTAGATTTGTTGAGCACAGATTTCTAGCCTTGCTCTATCCGCAGCGTTTGAGTAATTGCCCAGATCAGAGAATAACGCTCTTCTTCATACGTCCAGCGAATAAAACAGCTCTTGCCGTTTTGACGAACTTTAATGGGCTTCATGGGTTATGCCAATCTATGCCAGACTGGATAACCAGCTATGAAAATCTGACCGGTCGCTCTTGATTTTCAGCTCTCCTCATGAGTAATTTTACTTACTAACTAGAGGTGGAGCTTAGAAAGGAGCAAAGCTAGAACGCTGTAAGATCAATACTTTGTCAGGAGGGGGTTGACATACCTCCTAATTTTAGGGAAAATGTCAGATACGTTTGGGGCTATAGCACAGTTGGTAGCGCGTCTCAATGGCATTGAGAAGGTCAGCGGTTCGAATCCGCTTAGCTCCATTTTTTCATAGCAAGCGTTTAGTGTTTGAACCTGTGATTGGAAGCATAACTTTTCCGTGAAGGAAGGCTTATGCTTCCTATGTACCTCAGAAAAATTATGCTTCCAAACATTTCTTAACAAAAATAGGTTGACAAATGACATATTTGTGAGTATGTAGTTTGATCTTAACCTTTCAATAAACTGCTTTTCCTCTTCAATGCAGATGTTTCTAAACAACGCTGCCTAAATAAACAAAAATGAGAGACCTCTAACTATTCTCGCATTTCAGTAATCGCTTATTAGAAGAAGTATAGAGAAGGTTAAATACCTAGTGCTGCTCTAGCCTCTTTAAGTGACGCTCGAACTTCCTCATATCGTAAAAATCCCGGTTTGCTTAATAGCGCAGAGACGCGAGACTCAGATGGATACAAATTGTGACTATATAAACTGTTTACAGCAACTTTTACTTCTTGTTTGCATTGCCTAATAGAACTTAACTGTGCCGCTTTTTTATAAATGACATATTTAGCAGAGATTGCGTGGCACATTTCGGGAAAATGCCTGAGGATTGTTCGTCTATTTAAGTTTAGGTGTTTTGCGACCTCCTCCATTGATGGTGGAGGACAATCATGGTTAAGGAGCGTCTTTTCTAATTCCTTCTCTAATTGCTTCAAATTAATCTGTTTTGGTTCCGCTCTAAAAGTAGTTGGTGTTGAGACTGGACTCCGTAACATCGACTGTTCATCTTGAGTTACCTCTGTGGTTAAAAATTCCAAGAGCGAAACATTTAGGCAATAACTAATCTTTAGTAAAGCTTCTAACTGGGGTTGATTTCGACCTTCACACCAAAGCCAGAAAGTGTTACGTGGTACTTGAATCCGCCGAGCAAATTCAGCGACATTGCCACTAGTAACATTACCAACATAAGTTTTGAGTAAGTGAGCAACTTGCTGTTTTGCCGGAGATATGTGCAGGAGAGGTCCGGCAGCTATTAGTTCTTCAACTGTACTAACTGTCCAAAGTGCCCACTTTAGCTCATCTCCTGAGAAGGATTCAATTTCGTCTATTTCGCTAGAACCCAACCACCTTAGACATTTGGAACAGTAGCCGGGACGGGATTGCCAAGCTAGTGGTAAATTCTTCTGTTTACAGTGTGGACAAGTCTCCTTAAGAAGCTGATGATGCCGTGAGCATATACGTATAACTTCTAACGACCAGATTAGCGGTTCATAAATAGCCTCTCCTGATCTAAATGCAGATTCGTAGCAGGTTGGACACCATGCACGAGTACGACGAAGTAGTTTCTTTGTAGGAAGTAATCGAGACCAGGGCAATAGGGTGAGAAACTGTAAATTACTCTGTCGTGTTAGTTGCTTTAAAGCCTCAACTAAATCAGATGCCATAGTTCCTGTGCCGTTTAAAGCCGCAGTTGCCTCATAAATTTGATGTAAATTACCACCTCCATATACTCTGTTTATAATTGGTGCAACTTTGCTCTCCATTAACACTCCAGCTGGCACACAATGAGCTTCGGAGAGCCGAGATACATAACTTGTTAAGCTTTCAGTATTTACCCTCCCTATATTTAGAGGTCTTAACCCATATAAACTACTAACAAATGAATGTGAAGTGATTATAGATTCCATCTTTATTAAGAAATAGATTGATGAAATTTTTAATACAAATCAGTGACCGAAAATTGCGCCATTAGACCTCATTCAAAATAATATGAGCATGTGAATTCTGCGAAGTACTCATACGAGATACCTCCCTTAACGTCTCTTGATAAATTGCTGGAAATTCCGGATCAAGGACACATTTAGGTTTGGTAAGAAGTTTGCGTACCTCACTCTCTGAAGGACATATTTCTTGGTTGAAAAGTGTGATCACAGCCTCTTGCACTTCCTTACGAAGTTGTTTAAGGGTTTCGGAGCGGCGAATTTTACGATATTCTATACTTCTGTCCCTCAAGACGCGGCACTCCTCAGGAAACCATTTTTCAATCGTCTGAGAATGAAACCCATTGCTATCACAAAATACTTCGAATGGAGTCGAGTCGCATAGAGCTTTTTCAAGCTCAATTTTTATCAGTCTTTCAACCTCACGATATTTATCAACAGCAGCAATGCGGGAGTAGTTAGAACGCCTCTTTAAAATCTCTTGGCAAAAAACTGGAAATTTAGCGTATAGCTCTGCTTCTTCAATCTGTAGTTTTAATGCAATGTCAAATGGAGCAGGAGGGCAGTCTCGACTTTCTAAGATGGTGATAAAAACTTCTTCAATAGATTGAGGTTTTTGTATGTGTTTTTCTTCTAACTTCCCCGTCCGCGCTAGTTCATATTTATCGCATAAATCAGGGAAATACCTCTCAAGGGTTTCTTTGTTAAACTCTAACTCAGTAGAGAACTTATATAGAGGTGGTAGCTGATCACTATTACAGATGGCATCATTTAAGCAACTTCTAGCCATTTCAAGTCGGTAGCATATTGGCTGTGTTTTTGGGTACTTTGAACGCTTCACTATAATTGCAGTATGGAATTCTGGGAAATGTAATTTTAACTCTTTCAGAGAGATATTTAATTGATTAGCTATGTGTGTTAAAGTTGGTGGTCTTCTATCCTCCATAAGTATATTTTCTAGATTTGTTTTAATATCAATCATCTTAGAAGAAGGAAAATAAATCGTTTTGTTTAAGCTTGAATCTTGATTTTCTTGCCTATGTATTGAAAGAGAAATCTCATCTTCAAATATATTTTCCGAAACAGCAGAAATATTGTTACTAGTTATTGCAAATTCAGAGAAACTAAGGTTTAGAGCATAACAGATTTTCAAAATTGAATTAATTGAGGGCATATGCCTTTGATTAATCCAATGATGCAATACTCCTTGAGGAACTCCAGTCATTCTCGAAAATTTTAAAATGTTTCCATGAGTAACTTGATTTACCAGAGTCAAGACTCTCTTTGACAACTCATTTCCTGTTGTAATAACTGCATCGCTCGCTATGATTTCAAGCAATTTACCTATATTTTCTGCTATGAATATGCCCCATTTCAATTCTTTTGGTGTTAGATCTAATGCGGTTTTTTGCTCTTCGTCCTCCTTCCCAAGCCATTTTTTACAATTTGAACAGTAACCTGGACGTGAAAAGTAACGAAGAGGAAATGATTCTTCGTTGCAATAAGGGCAATATGTAATGAGTTTTTTATGATGAACTGGGCAGATTGTTACTAACTCTAATGCCCATAGCAATGGTTCATAGATGATTTGTGAGTTGGTTGACCACTCCGAGTAGCAGATTGGACACCAAGCTTTGTGAAGCCGTAGTATTTTCCAGGAACTTCTTGTATCGAACCACCTATATAATCTCAGTTTGTGTAAATCATTACGCAGTGTTACTTGTGCTAAAGCTTGTGTTGTATCAGAGGCTATAGCCCCAAATCCATTCACTGTTCTGCTATGTTTTCCTAAAATACGGTTTAGGGTTCTATTCTCACGTTGTGAGAAACCTGCTAATTGTCTGGTAACTAAAATACCTGTGGGGACAGCATGAGCCTGTGCTAATCGAGAAATGTAACTCGATACGCTTTCTGTAAAAGCTGTACTTAAAGCAATTGGCTCTAAGTTGTAAAGACAACTAGGAGTGGGAACAGAAAATGTTCCTAATTCTGATAAATTTGAAAAATTATCAGTTAATTGCATAGATACTCTCATGCTTTATTAGGTATGAATTGATTTTTTAACTTTGAAGCTACGAGAATTCTGTTGGAGGCTTCATGATCATTACGACAACTCATGATATTTATTCACTCCCAACACGATCTCGCTTAGCGTTGCGTTGTCCAACCCTTTTACGTCTTTGCGGTTTTTCTACTGGTGGTACAACGGGTGTTGCTTCAGTTGCTAGATTAAGTACAGGCTTGTACTGGCTTCTAGAAATAGGCTCGACATCTAGCCCCGTTTCTTGACGGAGCTTGTCAACACTTCCCACCATTTCTGCAAATCGTTTTTCACCTTCCTTAATTTTTGTGAGAATGTTGAAACACATGCCTGGATCTTTTACACGTCGTTCCAGGTGCTGGAGAGTTATCGTATGTGCTCCTTCTTCTAAAGCATCTGCCAGGGCACACCAAATTAGATCTTTAAGTATTCCCATACATCCAAGACAGCGATCGTATAGAAATTCCCAGTACGACTCTAAATCAGGTTGCTCCACAATAGGAATATGAAGCTGCAAGTTCAAAATTATGTCTTTCCAAATTTCTCTGTCTTCTTTGAATTGAGCATCATAACGTGGTAGATGAATGTAAATACTGCGTCGCGCTAGCTGATCGCCAACATCTTGTAGGGTGAGTAAGTCATACGTACCTACCATACAATGTAAAACTTCAGTCAGAATTGCTAAAGACTTGACGGCTTCTGGTATATCTGTGAGCTTACGCCCACTTGAAGTGGCAAGAGTGTGATGAGCTTCATCAATAAAGAAAACAATCGGTTTTCGGTGCTTAAGTGCTTGTTCTAATGCCCATCCCAAATCAGTTAATAAAACTCTTGGTTTAAGAACAAGTTGACCGCGATCATCATAGTAGACGGTTGAATTACCGTAGTTAATCTTATGCTTGATGAATTCCTGAGGCTCGTGTAACGCCTCAAGAGAGCGTATACAATGAGTTTTATGATCAAAAACACCTGTCTTTTCATGCAAGGATGCTGTGACGCTTGCGAAAGGCATACGCCCAGGATCAGTTTCTAAAACATTTAGCAGTTCCTCAATAATCCATTTCTCAAGGAGCTTACGTAAAGTTGACTTACCAGAGCCAGTTGGTCCAACAATGTTGATAACCTTTGTTTCACCAGGGTTGCGGATGATTGGTTTGATTCGTTCAAAGGCATCGTCGAGATGAGGATGTCCCATCTTGTAATTCTCGAAATAGGCAAGCCGCTCAGCTTTGGATTTTTTAAGTAGTTCGATTGGGAACTGTCTATCCATTGTCATATCTTGCAAATCTCCTAATAATTCCAAAAGGTGCATGAATCGGACTTCGAAATATCAACCCGATTCATGCAAAGAACTGCTCAATAACTTTTGAAAAGTTGCCGCTTAGCTGACTTGGTAGTTTGAGGAGATTCAGACTGCTGTGTATTAGGCTCAGATTTCTGTGAAGGATTTGATTGAGTTGGATTAGTTTGAGTCTGAAGGTTTGAAATCTCATGAGTTGGACTGTAAGGCATGAGGTTTGGCATTCCTCCCTCAATCACCTGAAAGACTTCCTGCTGTTGCCCGTCACGCAAACGCTGTTCCAGCAAAACCTCTTGGGCCTCAGTACTGGCGAGAAATTGACCAAGTTGTTTAGCACGGATTTTGTAATTACGGGCATGGTTCTTCTGTCGTCGTCTCAACTCCTCCGATGCATGCTGGATTTCCTTTTCAGAGCGCCCTCGAAAGTGAGCATAGTACTCAGAAATGCACTCAACCCACTGTCCTCGAACATAGGCATACACAAGCCCAGCGTTGAAAGGTTCGTATCGAACTTCAACCCAAGTGTCTACCACCTCTGGATCGCGAAAAGTGTTGGACCAGTAGTATTTGTGCTCAAACTTCACACCTTTTCCAACCTGAACTTTAGCAGTTCCACCTTTTGTCCCTGGAAGAGTTAAGATTCGAAAATCTTGGTTGTATGGAATTCTGCGGTGGTTACGTTGACCAAACTGAGAAAGTCCAGCTGCGAAAGCTTCTCGTGGACTCTGTCCCAATGCTGGATGATCCGTCGTGTCATAAACCTCATAAGCCCACTCGCAGAGGTAACAATATAAAAGCCCAATGGTCCACAAAGATAAGTCTTTCGGATTAACAGATTTTGTCATCAATCGGACTTTCTTTGTAATCTGTGTGTTTCCTGCAAGGTTGTGAAAAAATTGAGTGTTAGCTGTTCCAAACAGTCGCTCACAGACAGCACTAAATTTAGCTTTTGCAGATGGACGATGCTTCAACGTGCAATGCAGGAGGGCGAGGGTTGCCTCAAAATACGTACTGTGGGGCACCTCGATTAATTGGTTTTTGACAAGTTGGCGTCTCAAATGAGACAGAAGCATAGCTGCTCAAGCTACCGTTGCTTTGAACTTCAACTGAGTAACAAACCTTG
>NZ_JACXWX010000209.1 GCF_014764505.1 Phormidium tenue FACHB-886 | reverse complement strand
GTCGGCGATTATTGCAGCAACCGGCATTAATTCGTGGGCTAACTTCCTATTATTGGCTCCCATTTGCAACGGCAGCTTAATCATGTGCATTTAACCCGACTTGATATTAGAAGGTGCCTCCGTCTCTCACATCGCTGTGTTGTAAAGATACCCGTAAACAGACGTTGTACTCTCTGAAAAAATTTTAGAGTTTGGGCTAGGAGCACAGTTATAGTATGCACTCCTAACCCAAACTCTAGCGTTGGCTTAACGTGTCTGAGACAGCGCCATCAAATTACATAGCTTATAAACTGCTCTTGCGCCCACGTTTCCGTCCCATTCAGCGTTCCCCACCTCTGAAACATCAAAGCCAATAATTTGTCGCCCACTTTGAACAACCTCCCGAAACAGGCAAAAAGTTTGCTCCAATTCCAGTCCGCCTGGAACGGGAGTGCCCGTAGTGGGGCAGAGCTTTGGGTCTAACCCGTCTACATCAAAGCTAATGTAAACTCGCGACGGTAATTCGGACACCATCTGCTTGCATAAATCCAACCAAGACGTTCCAGCATAGAGCTGCTGCTTCAGCAGCGGGTCATAATAGGCAGCGACTCGCCCCTGAGACTGCTGGATTAGGTCAACCTCATCATGGCAGAGATCGCGAACTCCCACCTGTACTAGCTTCGAGATTTGAGGGAGCCGTAGCGCGTTAAACATGATTGAAGCGTGGGAGAACTGAAACCCCTCGTAAGCCTTACGTAAGTCTGCATGGGCATCGATGTGCAAAATGCCAAACTCTGGATAGCGCTGAGCGAGCGCCTGCAGGTAGCCCAGCGGTGTACTATGATCGCCCCCAATGACTGCCACCTGTTTGCCCTGATTCATCGCCGCTTGGGACTGCTCAAATAGCCATTGGTTCACTGACACACAGGCCCGCTCGATCTGCTGGAGTACCTGAGCCAGCTCTGGATTGCTATCGATCGCCTCTCCCTGCTCTAGGTGCTCGATGACTCGAACGGCGTCCTCCCGGAGGACATGGCTTTTCTCCCAAATATGCTCTGGAATTTCTGCCATGAAAATTCCCTGCTTCCAACCCTCGGGATTATCAAAATCGAAAATATCAAGTTGACGAGAAGCCTCTAGAACTCGTCTGGGTCCAGCAGCAGTGCCTGGGTTATAGGATACAGTAACCTCCCAGGGCATACCCAACAAAATGAGGTTGGCAGAATCGTAGTCAAACGGAAGCCCCAGAAAATTGCCGTTGTCAAGACTGACAAGGTTAGGGTTAAAGGTTTGCAGGATTTCGTCGCGGGTAGGCATCAGATAGGACAAATTAAAAACAAATAGGAGCAGAACTCAATTGCCCAATCTCAATTATGTCACGAGTATCTAAGGTCGACTTCACCCATTCGGCAAGTTAGGAGAGACAGCAAGAGCAAGTCATCTGAGCAGCAATTTATCAATTGTTGCCTCGTTTGCTGGTTGCTTTGTCAAGTTATTAAACCTGCTTTAGAGATTTACAAGACGTTTCTAATAGCTTTACCGCAATCAGCTTTAGTGCAAAGAGGCGGAGAATTCAACTTCTGATTTCTATTGGCTTCTTGGCGCAAGGAAAACAATCCTTGTTTAAGCTACAAAACATTGTGCAAATTTAGAACAGTTTCGCAACATTTGCCAAGTTAATCTGAACTGAAATTGATATAGTTTTGCGGGTGTGCTAAATGTCAAACAGGTGAGTCATGGCATCTCTTTTAGGAAAAGTGGCGATCGTCACAGGTTCATCTCGGGGGATTGGACGAGCGATCGCTGAGCGGCTAGGGCGCGACGGCGCGAGGGTTGTTACCTATGCTGGAAATCGGGACAAAGCTGAGGAAGTTGTTGCAGTCATCAAAGCAAGCGGGTCAGACGCTATGGCGCTTCAGTTAGATCTGTCGAAGCTAGAGGACATCTGCAGCTTATTTCAAAACACATTGAGCCAATTTGGACAGTTAGATATCCTGGTGATCAGCGGTGGTGCACCTAGACTTGTTAAACCGATCGCTGAGACCACTGAGGAAGAGTTTGATTCAGTCTTCACCTTTAATGCCAAAGGAAATTTCTTTGCCTTGCAGGAAGCAGCTAAGCACCTAGCTGATGGTGGGCGCATTGTGACATTCTCAACTCCCTATACCGTGCAGCCTCAGCCTAACTTATCTGTGATTGCAGGCAGCAAAGCGGCGATCGAGGCATTTACGTTTGCCCTTGCCAAAGAAGTGGGTTCGCGTGGGATTCGCGTCAACGTCATCATGCCCGGACCTACGACAACCGATTCCTTTGCCAGCATGGTTTCCTCAGAGGAGCAGGCGTTGCTAGAGCAAATGGCTCCACTACAGCGGTTAGCAGAACCCGAAGATATCGCCAATGCGGTTGCGTTCTTGGTTAGTGATGAGTCTGGTTACATCACGGGACACACACTGCATGCGACCGGTGGACTCGCATAGTTTAAAGTAGGAGGGTGTCAATGAATACTTCTGTTGTGCTAATCAATTTATTCTCAGTACCACAAGGTAGAGAAGAAGAATTTGCCAACCTGTGGACAGAAGCGCTGGAGTTGATTAAGAATGAACCTGGTTTTATTGATGCTAATTTGCATCGCAGCCTTGACTCCAATGCACAATTTCAATTTGTCAATGTTGCTCGTTGAGAAAGTCAGGCAGCTTGGCAAGCGGCATTCGATAAGCTTCAGCTTGAGGAATTCACAAAGCAGATCCCGTTTGAGCAGATTCCAGCCCTTTATGAAGTCGCAGTGCATTTTGAGAGAGCGGAATAGTAACAGTTGCCAAAAATCATAAGCTTGTTAAACCATGAGCTTGTCACTGCCGTAATGTAATGACATGACGTGTGAAAACTGATCCGAAAGTCTATGGTGACTCAGGCTGCTGTGCCTCTTGGATATGACGGGAAGCACCTGGAAGCAGCCGTTCCCAGAATGAGCCGAGCAGCACCAATTCCTCAGCCGTGAAGTGCTGCAAAAAATGTTTTCGCACGCCTTCTAGATGAGTTTTATGGGCTGACCGTAGCATGGTTAGCCCAGCCGCAGTCAGCACCGCATATGCACCCCGACCATCTTCTGCTGCAGTTTCCCTCATAACCAGTCCTGCTTTGACAAGGCGATCGACAAGCCGGCTCACCCCGCTCAGAGATAGTAATACCGTGTTAGCTAGCTCTGATAGCCGCATCTTTTGATCCGGTGCGATCGCTAAATAAAGTAGTGCCTCATATGAGACGAGAGGCAACTGGTGGGCTGCCTGTAGCTCCATATCAAGCCGTTGCTGCAATGCTCCATAAACCCGCAACAGCCCGATCCATGCTTCAGAGCCAGAATCGAGGTCATCCCCCAGTAACGACTTGACGGATACTTGCATAGTCAACTAAATTAGTTCTTCAATTAGTTGCTTGAGCAAGCAACTAATTGAAGAATACCATAATGACAGAAGATGAGTCATGCACTTTAGCTATACGTATGCACTTTAGCTATACGTATGCACGTAGCGCTATGCTCCTGCATTTTTACCATTTTTACCATTGGACTATTGGAATGGAGTAACACGCTGATGAGAAGCAGGAATTTGGAGGGGCGAACGGCGATCGTTACAGGCGCCAGCCGTCGGCAAGGAATAGGAGCTGCCATCTGTCATCGGTTAGCTCAGGCGGGAGCTAATATCTTCTTCACTCACTGGCAGAGTTACGATCGCACGATGCCGTGGGGAGCCGCAGCAACAGACCCACAGCAGTTGCAGCAGGAGTTGTTGGCTCTGGGGGTTGAGGCAATTGGAGCTGAGGTAGATTTGTCAAATGCTGATGCTCCGAAATCAGTGATCGAGCAGGCGTTCGCCCATTTTGATAATGTCTCTATTCTGGTCAACAATGCTGCTTACTCTGTTGCCGATAGCGTTGAAGGGCTAAACGCTGCCATCTTAGATGCAACCTATGCCGTCAATCTACGAGCAACTGCACTGCTCAGCGTTGAATTTGCCCGATGCTTCAGCCAAGAAACAGGAGGACGCATCATCAACCTGACCTCTGGGCAGTTTCAAGCGGCAATGGTGGGAGAAATTGCTTATGCTGCAACCAAAGGAGCGATCGATGCATTGACTATTACACTAGCCGCAGAGGTGGCAGAGCAAGGTATCACCGTTAATGCAGTGAATCCAGGACCAACAGATAGCGGCTGGGTAACACCTACATTGAGGCAGGAACTTTTGCCTCGCTTCCCAATGAGGCGATTAGGAGAACCAGACGATGCAGCCCGGCTGGCTAGGTACGGGACAAAAGCTTGCAAAGAGTGAGTAGGAGAGGGTTTCATGAGAATTACCACATTCATCCACAAAACCCTCATGAATCAGATTACTCTAATTCAAAAA
>NZ_JACXWX010000208.1 GCF_014764505.1 Phormidium tenue FACHB-886 | reverse complement strand
GGCATCTTTTCCTGTGGCATGCGTGTTTCTCCTTCGACTCTGTCCAATGGAAAGTTTATAGATGGACTTTTACATGCGATCGGCTAGTGCTTTTTAACTAGGAAGCGCTCTTAGATTTGTGCCATACCGCCATCGACGAATAGCTCAATGCCGTTGACAAAGCTGCTGTCATCTGAAGCAAGAAAGACAACGGCTTTGGCGATCTCGTCGGGCGTGCCGACTCGTCCCAATGGGATATTGTTGGCTTCGCTCTTCACAAATTCTTTCACCTGCTCTTCACTGAGTCCCAAGAGATTGTAAGCGGGAGTCGGAATGGTACCAGGGCTGACCACATTCACTCGAATCTGGTGATCTTTAAGGTCGAGTATCCAGGTGCGGGCAAACGATCTCACGGCAGCTTTGGTGGCGCTATACACGCTGAAGGCTGGGGTGCCCCTGATAGAAGTAGTTGAGGCATTCAGGATGATGGAAGCACCCTCTGGCATCAGCGGCAGTGCCTTCTGCACAGTGAAAAGTAGACCCTTGACATTGGTGTTGAATGTTTTGTCAAAGTGCTCCTCGGTAATTGAACCCAGTGGAACAAATTCGCCACTGCCAGCATTCGCAAAGATCACATCCAAGTGACCTTGCTCTTGCTCGAGCGTCGCGTAAAGCCGATCGAGGTCTGCCAGATTTGAGACATCGCTCTGAATGCCCATAACGTTCTTGCCAATCTCGCTTTCAGCAGCATCAAGTTCAGTCTGACGACGACCCATGATGAAGACATAGGCACCTTCAGCGACAAATCGCTTGGCAGTAGCAAGCCCGATACCGCTGGAGCCGCCAGTGACAAGCGCGACTTTTCCTGAGAGTTTTTGTGACATAGTGTTTTCCTGGTCGAGTTTGGGGATGACAAATTTGATTACGTCTCGTTCAAGCGGTAAAGCCGCCATCAATTTTGAGGCTCGCGCCCGTGACAAAAGCAGCTTCAGGACTGGCGAGATAAGAGACCATGCCAGCAATCGCGTTCCTTTGTCCATAGCGACCAAGGGCAATCATCTCGATCATGACTGCGGCAATGTCTGCATCTGCGGGATTCATATCGGTGTCGATCGCGACTTGGTCGCAACGTTTCGCACTGCCGATCGACTACTGCGCTACATACCCACCATCTACCAGCAATGTTGCACCTGTTGTGAACGATGCCATGTCAGATCATAAAAACTGTGGCTTAAGGTAGTACCAGCACCTCGTGGATTGCTGTTGCTGCATTTCCGCCGGTTTGGGTTCCGCCACCAAACACAAAAATCCGGTTGCCAATTGCCGATGCTCCCAATCCATGTCGTGGAGTTGGCAAGGGTGGCAATGCCTCCCAGGCGTCGGTTTCTGGGTCGTATACCCAACTTTCGGCGAAAACCTTCCGCTCTGGAACCCACTGTTCGCCGCCAAACACGTAAAGCTTACCGTTGAGTGCAGTTGCAGCCAGACCTCCTTGGGCTTGAGGCATGGGCGATCGCGTCTCCCAACGATCAAGCTGCGGATCGTAGACCTCAAGATTTGGCACATTCACCTGCTGCGTCGTGCCATCAGCATTCCTAACAAACTGGCGACCCCCAACCACATAGATCTTGCCATCAATGACAGCCGACGCTGCACTATTTCGCGCTGTTGGAGCATCGGCACGTGCTGACCAACGCCTAGTTGTTGGATCAAATACTTCGTTTCGCACACTGTCGATGTGGTCATTGAACAGCCGAGCATCCTCAGTAGCTCGAACGCGCCCACCAATCAAGTATATCTTGTCATCGACCACTGCGGATACGCCCTCTGCACGAGCCTCTGGTAGGTCAGTCCCTCCAGCCCAAGTATTAGAGGCAGGATTGTAGATGAACATTGTTGGCTGCGCTCGCCAGTCCGGAAATCCGCCTGTGAACCCACCCACACCATAGAGCAAGCCATTGACTGCCGACAGCGTAATGTGATGGCGGGCTTCAGGAAGCGGTCTCAAGACTGTCCATGTATCGTTGACCGGATCATAAGACTCGAAATGTGCTGAGAACCCGGTGTTTGGGCTGAGTAAACCACCAACCACGTAAATTTTGTTGTTCAACACTGCTGGATAAAGCTCTTGCCGAGCGACTGTTGGCGGTGCAGCTTCAGTCCAATACGGCACTTGGCTTTGTGCTTGACTGAGCACGGGCGAACTTAACGCTATGAGTGAAAAGATCAAGAGCGATAGGAAAATCGAATATTTGTATCTACGCGGCATAGTACATACTCCGTTACTCAAACATTTTTAAGCTGAAATCTTTTCAAGGACTGCATTATCAACACTTCCGTGTTGATGAATTCGGACTGCTTTCATGGTGTGCTTCCTTTGTGATGTGTTGAAGATGAGACATGTCGAATTTGAATTAGGCAAAACCGCCGTTGGCGCGAAGCACTTGAGCATTGACCCATGCCCCGTCCGGTCCTGCTAGAAATGAGACTACACGCGCAATGTCGAGGGGTTCTCCAAGCCGTTCTATTGGAGCAAGCTTGCTAAGCTGCTCAATTTGCTCTTGAGTCTTGCCCTGAAGGAAGAGTTCTGTCGCAATTGGTCCTGGCGCGACCGCATTCACTGTAACGTTGCGACCGCGCAACTCATTAGCGAGAACCCGTACCAGTCCTTCGACTCCCGCTTTAGATGCAATGTAAGCTCCATAGCTTGGAAACGACTTAGCAATTACGCTGCTGGAGAGCGCAATGATGCGTCCGCCATCAGTGATGTGCTTTGCCGCTTGAGCCAACACGAGAAACGTACCGCGAAGATTCGTTGCAATAGTGTTGTCGAACAGTTGCACGTCATTGTCGATGATGGGCGATAATGGCATAATCCCAGCACTGTGGACGACTACATTGATCTGTCCTAGCTTGCTAATGGTGTGCTCGAAAAGCTGCTCTACCTCGTTCTCTTTGGAGACGTTGGCTTTTACGGCGATCGCATTGCCCCCCGTACCCTGGATTTCACCGATAGCCTCATCAGCCTGTGCAGCGTTTGCCGAGTAGTTTACAACAACAGAAAATCCATCTGCTGCGAGTCGCTTTGCAATCTCACGTCCAATTCCGCGAGAGGCTCCAGTTACAATTGCTGTCTTTGCCATGATTGACCTCGTAATGTTCCAGGTTCAGTTGGTTGAGAGTAGTGAGTAAAAAACTTGTTCAAGTCTTATGACTCTTTGGGTAGCGGTTGAATCAGGCGCGAGCGATACGCTTCTCAGCAGGTCGCACGATATTAGCGTAGGCAGCGATTGCCGCTAGAGCGAAAAGATCGCTCTGTAGACTTAATATGTCATTAACACGTATGACTAGCCGCGATGCTTGTTCTGATGAAGATTGAATCACCTTGATTCAAGTTCACTTGAGTGTAGTCAGTTCCAACACTCAACTTCTTGCAAATTCCTATGGAGTTTCCGATGGAATTAACGAACCAATTTCAGTGTTACTTTAGGATCGTGAATTCAATAACCTGTAATTTTCGTAGGGTGCGTTAGTGCAGCGCAACGCACCAGTTGTGGCTATTGATACATAAAAACTATAACCTATCATTAGTGGCTACTCCTTTCGAGATGGTATTCTTCAATCCATTGAGAAGCATTTGAAAAACCACGACGGTAGTACAAGAAAATACTTAACAATAAGTGTTGCAATGGGGAAAGATGTTGATGCAAAGCATGTTTCCATCCTGATTGATAAAGTTTATAGCCGAGATATCCAATTCGTTCAACTTGCATATTGCATCTCTCATTCACATCCATCAGGTGACAGTCAGCTTGGCGGGTAACGATCGCCCCAGCCCTTCTACACCAAGCCATCCTAGCTGTCGCGACAGCCAAGATAGCTGTCATCTAACAGATTTCTCCTTTTCAGTGGTATTGGCAAGCGCAGGTTTTGTAGACTCGTGAGCCATGCTGGATTTTCTCCAGGAATTACTGTGCAGAATCTTTCAAAAAAGTGACAAATTCAATGAGATTGCCGTTATTGTCCTTCACAAAACAGAGCCGAACTCGAACTCCAGGACCAGGGTAGCTGCCCAATTCAACAAAGGTTGGCACACCACGTCGATTCAATTCAGTCAGTACCGCATCCACGTCATCAACACGGAAACAAAAATGCCCAATGCCGCTCGTGCGTACTCCTTCACCAAGGTCTTTAGCTTCGGGCATCCCAGAGCGTGACTGAGTGCTGCCAATAATTTCGATCCGAAATCCATAGACTTGCAAATAAGCCAGTTTCAGGTCGGGGAAGACATCAACTGTCAATTCTCGCTCGATCGTCGCATCTAGCTTTTCTTGATACCACTGAAGCGTTTCCTCATAGTTCGGTACATTCAAGCAAACATGATCGATTTGCATCGAACTCAGAGGATTTGAGCC
>NZ_JACXWX010000207.1 GCF_014764505.1 Phormidium tenue FACHB-886 | reverse complement strand
GAGCAATTGATGCAACTCAAGCCGCAAAAACGCTCTTTTTTCTTGCGAGGGCTGAGGGCGATGAGCTTGATTCAGTCTGCTCTCTAGCTTCACTGTCACCCCTTGAGGCGCTTTGGGCGAACAGAGGGGTGCTCGCTGATTGCGCCAACGAGATGAGCGGGTTTCAGGGACCTCTAGAAACCCAGATCACCATTGAGACGATTGATGAACATTCACAAGCGATCGATCAAGTTAGTCACGACTGCAATAAATTCGGCTGGCTCAACTGGCTTTGGAACATGAGACTGAAACCCAGCAGTCAACGCTTTAATGCGGTCTTCTGTGCGAGCGTAAGCTGTCAGGGCAATGGCTGGGATTCTACCTCCCTGCTCAGGGGATAAGGCGCGAATTTGCTGAATCAGCAGATATCCATCTTCATTCGGCATACCAATGTCACTGACTAACAAGTCGGGTCTTTGGGCAAATTGGTTTTGGGTAATAGCAGCGAAAGCCTCTCTAGCCGATGCTACAGCCGTCACTATCGCTCCATGTTGCCTCAAAAGCATGGACAACAGCTCGCGAGCATCTGTTTCGTCATCCACAATCAAAACCTTCAAGCCGTCTAATCTTGATGCGTCAAATCGAGGAGGAGTGTCACTAATGGCCGGATGCACTCGTTCGATATCAATTAGTGCTGGGCGAAAGATAGTCGTCGGTAAATTGACGATAAAAGTGGCTCCCTTTCCTATACCCGCACTTGCTGCTTGAACATGTCCTCCGTGCAGCTCTACTAAGTGACGCACGATCGCCAGTCCGAGACCTAATCCACCATGTACTCTGGTAGTTGTGCTATCTGCTTGCTGTAAGCGCTCGAACACGTAGGGGAGAAATTCAGGGCTAATGCCCTGCCCAGTATCACTAATCGTAATCTCAATGTGTGAATTAATGCGTTCCAAGCGAATCTGAACTCGACCGCCTTTGGGTGTAAACTTGATCGCATTGGACAGCAAATTCCAAAAGACCTGCTGGAGGCGATCGGGGTCACCCGAAACAGGACCCGCTGCTGGATCTAAAAGACTTTGAATGCGAATATTCTTTGCTTCCGCAGCAGGACGGATGGAGTCGATCGCAGACTCAATCACCGAAACTAAGACAACTGGACGAACGTTTAAGCGTAGCTTGCCGGTGATGATGCGAGAAACATCTAATAAGTCATTAATGAGTTGATTTTGGGCTCTAGCATTACGCTCGATCGTTTCAAGCGCCCGATCTCTGGTTCCCTCATCCACCTGTTTGGCGCGCAGCATCGTTGCCCATCCCAACATAGCGTTCAAGGGTGTCCGCAACTCATGGGAGACAGTCGCGAGAAACTCATCTTTCAATCGGTTAGCACGGGATAGTTCTTCCGCTTGCTGACGCAGTAATGCTTCAATCTTCTTACTTTCCGTGAGATCCAAAACAAAACAGACCCAGGCAAGGTCGTCACTTTCAAGCTGTGCGGCTCCTAGCAAGATGGAAACTCGGCTCCCATCCTTGCGTAGGTACTCTTTTTCAAATGGAGCACAACTTCCGGTAATCGCCAGTTCTTGCAACACCTGCTGGTCTTGCTGAACGTATTCCGGTGGAGTCATTTCATTCCAGTTCATGACACCATTGTGCAAGTCCTCACGGGTGTAACCCACTATTTGGAGAAATGCATCATTCGCTTCTAGAATCATACCGTTAGGGCCTGCCAAAAGCACCCCAATAATATTAGATTCAACCAAACGACTGAAGCGGGCCTCGCTTTTCTTAAGGGCAATTTGTTGCGCTCTGAGGTCTTCCGCTAGCGCTTCGGCTTGCCGCCGTGCCACAACCTGATCAGTCACCTCAAAGCCAAAAGTAATAATTCCTTCTACTACTCCATTAACGTCAAGGATCGGCTGGTAGACAAAGTTGAAAAAGCCTTCCTCGATTGTTCCATTGCCTTGCCTATCCAATTGAGCTGCTACTTCGTTACCCACAAACGGTTGTCCAGTTGCAAACACTTGATCTAGCAGTTCATAAAAACCTTGTCCTTCTAATTCAGGGAAAGCTTCCCGCACTGTACATCCAATGAGTTTTCGATTTCTCGCTAATTGATGAAAGAGTGGATTCGCAAACTCAAAAACGTGATCAGGACCGCGATCGATGCAAATAAAGGCTGGAGCTTGAACTAAGAGCGAATGAAGCCGATTTCGCTGCAACTCCGCTTCTGATCGAGCAGCTTGCTCTCGTAGTAGTAATTGGTGACGTTCGGCTTGTGCTTGCTTACGCTCCGTAATGTCACGAGAAATGGCAATCACAGATTTCAGTGATGCATTCAATGGAGTGAGAATGTATTCGTAGGACAGGATACCTGTGTCTGTCGCAAAGTCGGTTTCGCTTCTAAGCGATCGCCCGGTAGACATCACTGCTTCCCGTTGGATATCTACTGGCTCCATCAAATCGGCGGGTAAACCAATGTCTCGCCACGTCTTTCCAATCAGATCAGCGGGTTGAAACCCAAGGACTTCAGCACCTCCCCTGCTGACATAGCGATAGCGTCCTTCCTGATCAAACACGTAGATGTGGTCAACAGACGCTGAAAAAATCGCATTCAACGTATTTACCTGCTCCTGCGACTGAATGGCGAGTTGCCGATACTGCTCCTCACTATTTTGTAGCCTGCATACCGCTCGCTCCAATCGCTGCTTGGTCACTCGAAGTGCACCCGATAAGGTACTGATTAGTACGCCTTCTAGCAGAAATAAACTTAATCGTGAGGCGCTTATCCAGCTCAAAGAAAGGGAATAAATGGGAGGTATGAATAAGTAAGTGCTAATCAAACCCGACAAAGCGGTTGCAACTAGTCCCGGTCCTAGTCCGCCATACCAAGCACTGACCACAATAGCCCCAAAGAACAGCAGGAACGGGCTTTGGGTCATGGCAAGCAGTGGATCGAGCAGAAGCATGAGCAGTGTTGCCAGCAAAACGCTGAGTCCAGCAACGCCGTAGCGAACGAGTTGAGAGCGTGTCAGATTCAACATTCCTTTGCTCAAAATCAAGCCCCTAAAAATACCGATACCAGATTTCTTCCAATCACGACTTTACCAAAATAGCGATCACTCTCATTAACGCTAGTGAGGCTCGATCGCCCCTGGAGCTAATAGTTCAGACTAGGTGCGGATCGCGTGTTAGGGAAACTTCACCTCATGCCAGTTCTCTAGCCCTAAATTCTCTCTTGCGATCGTCTAGAGAAGGTCGTTCTTTCCAGGCACAGTTGCGTTGTGGCGCTTGCCGAGCTTGAGTCGATTGTGTAACGCCTCCAAGTCTGCCTCCCGTGCTTTGATGCCTTCCTGAATCGTGGCTTGATAGCTTGCCCCCATCGCGCTGGCAAGTCCCTTGATGGCTGGTGTTGCATGTCAAATTATATAAAGTAGGGCAAAACAGACTCCCCAGAGCCAGTTGCGTTCACGGCTTTGCTCCTCGCCTCTCTGCTCTTGTTTTGCGTTCCCCGCTGCGGACTTCCCTCCGACTCGCCACAAGCGCGCGCTCTTTACCACTTTTTGCCTTTTTTCTCCCTAAGTAATTTGAGACGATCGCTCACCCTCTGCTTCACCTCTTCTCCTGCTTCTTCCCGCTCTTGCCCTCTTTTTCTCCCTAGATAATTTGACATACCCCCCTCATAAATTTATGCCATTTATTTTGACACTCCCTTACCCCACTCCCATTCCTGTACTACTCCCCCTCCATCCCACTCCTCTCACACCTTCTAGCCGTTTTGCCCTACTCTATATAATTTGAAATTTACTCATTTAACTTGACACGCGACAGCTGTTGTTGAGTGAGAGATTTAGAGCCGCGATCGCGCCACTCCTGCCGAATGCGCTGATTGAGTGCTACCGCCTGCTACCGTCCTGCTGGAGTATCGCTCAGTGCTTGAACCGCTAGAAGATCGGGGTTGGCAACGATTCCAACGAGAAAGGAGCATTAGCCCATTTTTTTGAGCATTATTACGGATTGACAAGCTTTTTTATGCCGTCAGCGATCGCTCAAAGCCGCATTCTCCCGTTCTAATTTGCTAAAAATTAGCACCAGCATTGAAAGGCTGAAAGCCTTATTTCACAGACGTTCCACGAGATATGACCCTTTCTCGTCAGAATCGTTGCCAACCCCCAATATAGGCGGGATGTACCTGCTATACCTAACACCGCTATACGTAATGACTCTAACTAACCCGTATTTGCACTACCTGATATATACACTTCTTACTCGCTGGTTATTTATTTGCGTGGGCGATTGCCGGTTCCGAACCAGTGCCACACCGTCCGGATCTATATACCCGCCTAGTAGTGTTGTTCATAGGAATAGCTGCCCACACTAGTTTCAGCAAGTTCATGTACGCCTATATCTAGGGCTTGCTGAAAAAGAGTGGAAGAGTTGCCTGATATGCTTTTCAAGCGGGATCAGGTCTGATAAAGTGCAAGGAAAAAGCATCAACCCCCTCAAAATCCTTGC
>NZ_JACXWX010000206.1 GCF_014764505.1 Phormidium tenue FACHB-886 | reverse complement strand
TTCAAGTGGAGGACCCCTTTGGCTTCAAACTAAGAGCGGTCCAACCATCTATGGTGTTACGTCAAACTCAACAGGTAGGTCGTATAACGAATTCACTCGGATTACCAACGATCGATTTAAAGACATCGGACGCTGGATTCGGGAGGATAATGCCCAACGCCCGCTGTATACCGCTGCTTCTCGCGACAATTCTTCTCGTGACAATATCACTGCTGCTTCGACCCGCGTTGCTGTGGGACAGTTCGAGGATGATATTCTCACAGGCGGCGCAATGGCATCAGGACATTCTCTCATCAATGACTCATCTACTAAAACAGCCTCTCAGTTGATTCACAGTATGGCTCAAACCATGAGAAGCACGATAGAAGCCGATTATCTTCGCCATACGATCGCTCCGTCTCATGTGGGTAATTCTGAGCCGCTCTGGAGCAGCAACCACCCGTTCGCGCTAGCTGTACAAACCCAATTGGTTAGCCCTGTTCATTCATAGGTGGTGTCGCAAAGGGTTGTGTCGCAAATTTCTTTTAGTGACAATGAACTGTGTTGTCTGCATTGCCTTAAGCAAAAACTTCAAAGATTTCTTTGATTAAATTCGCTTGAGACACACTGTTCCCAGTTGTGTCGCAAAAAATTTTAGGGGCGCTATAGCTAGAGCCTGAATGCAGAATATTGAGAAGCATTTGTTCTTTATCTAGCGTCTTCAAAATTTTTGTTATGAAATAGGATGTAGCGGTGGATTCGCTTGAGAATCGAAAAATGCGCATGTGAAAACTCTAAATAGGAATCAGAACTCAGAATTGTATTAAGCACCTGCTAAGTAGAGTAGGAGAAGATTAGAAACCTCTTGCTCAAACAGGCTGTTACTCACAAAACTTGGATATTCGATTACGGCTGAATGACATAACGATTCAACTGTGCGACTCAGAATAAAGACGGTCATGTCAAGATTTTGAGGGTAAATACGGTCTCGCCACCGTGTAAGGTATGCCCGTAGCAATTCTGTGATGCGTTCATCTGCCGTCTGCATGTGTTGTGGGCGTTCCGATCTTGGGATCTCTTCACTTAACACTTGATGTAGACACGGATTGATCGCGTGAGCAGCAATGACTGCTCTTATAAGTTCAGGGATGGCAACCTGTGGGGGGATATCGAATAGATTCTGTAATTTTGATTCTACTAATGCAGCGATTTCATTGGAATGTTGATGCATTAAGGCAGCCATCAACGATTCCTTGTTCGGAAAGTACTGGTACAACGAGCCGATGCTAATTCCTGCCCGTTCTGCAATTCGATTGGTGTTGGCTTTGTCGTAACCTTCCTCCGTCAAAATATGAGTTGTTGCCTCCAGAATCGCTTCAACGGTCATGCGAGAGCGGTCTTGCTGCGGGAGCTTACGGGGAGATGTGGAGCGTTTGCGTGGCATCGAAATCCCTCCGTCAAATGCGAGTTGCTAGATACGAGTAATCACTCATATTATGCAAGAAATGACTCATATTTAGGGAGGCGTTATGGATTCATCTTGGTATCCTAGATGGCCGTGCCTCGTTCTCTGGGCGCTCCTCGCCCTGTGCCTCGTCTCATGCACGGCGCGAATGCCGACAGTCGAGGAAGTCAATGGTGTAGTCCTGGATCTGCGTCAGTACAACCTGTGGGCATGGGCACTTGGCATCGCGGCTCTATGGGCTGACCTAGCCTTGCCGGTTCCGCAAACGGCAGTAATCGCTGCGCTCGGCATCATCTACGGTGTGATTGGCGGCGGTCTAATCAGTAGCTTCGGTCTGGTCACCAGTGGACTTCTCAGTTACGCCATCGCCCGCAAGTATGGTCGTCGGCTAGTGGTGCGGTTAGTTGGCAACCGCTCCCTCAAGAAGGTAGAGAGCCTCTTCGAGCAGGGGGGAATGTGGGCGATCGTTCTCACGCGCAGCCTGCCGTACAGTATTCCAGAAGCCGTTGTTCTCGTGTCGGGCTTAGGAGGAATGCGCATCCGCGAAGTCTTTGCCGCTCTGATGCTGGGCAGCGTGCCCACCGCGTTTGTCTTTTCGGCAATAGGTGCAGGATGGAGTGAACAGCCCGCGCTAGCGATCGCACTCAGCTATTTCCTGCCAATCCTCCTTGTTCCAATCGCACTCTACCTGATGCACCGCAGACCGGCTGTACACGCCGCTAGGCTCCAAGGGCAAAAGGCTTTCAAAAGGGAGTTGACTGACGTGATGGACATGAAGCAAACATTGGTAATGGCAATCCGGTCTCAGTTTATGCGACCCCGTGGGTTTGCAGGCTGGCTCGCTGGGTGGGAGATGGCACTGCGATCGTCGAACCGCAAGCGTAATGTGTGGGCAGTCGGACTGCTTGGGGTGGAGCCAACTGATCGCGTTCTTGAGATCGGCTTCGGTCCAGGAATCGCGATTCGAGAGCTGAGCAGCCGGGCAACACAGGGACTTGTGTATGGTGTCGATCACTCGGAAGCCATGGTTCGGCAGGCAACTAGGCGCAACATAGATGCCGTACGTGCGGGTCGCGTGGATCTGCGTTGCGCTTCGGTCGAGCACCTGCCAGCGTTTGAGGAGCCGTTTGATAAGGTTTTGGCTGTGAACAACATGGGCATGTGGCGCGATCCAGGCGATCGGCTAAAAGAGCTTCATCGCCTCATGCGGACAGGCGGACGGATTGCAATCGTCTCCCAGCCTCGGTGCCCCGGTGCCACAGCAGAGACGACAGTAGCTGCGGGTCGCGAGATCACTGCACGTCTCACAGAGGCAGGCTTCACGTGCATCCAGTCGGACACGCTTGCGCTCAAACCCCCCGTCGTCTGCATAATCGGCGAGGTCTCATGAAGACTGCTGTGACTGAGCAAAAGATCTTGCGCAATTTGTAAATAGGTAGCACAAGCTTACAAAGTTAGAACCTGTGAGCGTTTCAGAATTTTATTCACTTCCAATTGCTGTTCCTTAAAAGCAATTTCATGTCAACTTATCAGAAGCTAGAATGCTAGCCTGGAGCTGCTCTCATTCGTTGCGCAACTCATTTGCAAACCGCGCTATATTTTCTGCTCATTTACAACAACGGTGAAATTCAGCCGACGCAGATCACCTCTCGAACTCAACCGACTGTTTGTCGTCATTCGGCTCCAGTGCATTGTTGTGTCGCTGACCAGCATCAATCTCGTACTGTAATTCTGCAACAGCATCCAGAATTGAGACAAAGCGCTGTCCCAAATGAGTTAGCTTGTACTCCACTCTTGGCGGAACTTCGGCGTAAGCAATTCTTTCCAAAATTCCAAAACCGACCATTTTGTTTAGGCAATCTCCCTGTACTTTGGTCGTCAGTCCCTCGATCGATCGCGTGATGGCTCCAGGGCGATCAACTCCTTGACGAATTAATGTCAAAATTCGGATCGACCACTTGCAGCCCACGACGCACTCCAGCATGGCTGCGGCTGAAGTTGTGCTACCTGATTTTTCTCTACCCATTTTGCATCCATCAAAAATCTTCTTCGCGCCCTGCCCTAATTTCTACCAAAAAGTGCGTACCTCACCTAAAAGTGCTGACTTTTCTACTTTATCCAGGTTGCTTAAGATGCGGTAGTTATAACCTATTTATGCTTCAGAACGGAGATCATCATGCAATCAGAGTTTCAGCAGAAACAAGCCTTAATTGTTGGCGGAAGTAGCGGGATTGGACGAGCGGTTGCAAAAATCCTGCTGACTCAGGGAGCAACCGTCACGATCGTGGGACGCAATCTTGAAAAACTTCAGACAGCAGCATCTGATTTAGAACAGTATGGAAGCATTCAAATTTGGCAAGCAGATATCAGCGATCGCCAAGCTACATTGAGACTGGTTAAACAGATCGCTTCAGACTTGACGAATGTTCACTATCTCGTCAATTCAGCAGGTGTTTTTCTGCCAAAGTCATTTCTTGATCATTCAGAGGCAGATTACGATCGCTATCTCGACATCAATCACGGCACTTTTTTTCTCACTCAGCAAGTTGTTCGTAACATGGTGCAGCAGGAACAAGGCGGTGTAATTGTTAATGTTGGCTCAATGTGGGCACATCAAGCTGTGCTTGCCACGCCATCCTCTGCATACTCCATGGCAAAAGCAGGGTTGCACTCTCTCACGCAGCACTTAGCAATGGAACTCGCTCAGTACAAAATTCGAGTCAATGCTGTCGCGCCCGCAGTTGTAGAAACTCCAATTTATGGAGCTTTTATCAAACCTGAAGAGATTCATACAGCGTTGCAGGGCTTCAACAACTTTCATCCGATCGGTCGTGTTGGACAACCGATGGACGTTGCAGAGGTCATTGCTTTCTTAATGTCCAATCAATCTTCTTGGGTTACAGGTGCTACGTGGGATGTGGATGGTGGAGTAATGGCGGGACGTAATTCCTAAGGGTATGTCAACTGAATTGTGTCAAGGGTTAAAACTCAGCTTGGAAAGCGATCGCCAAACTCAATAGCGAAGCGATTGAGGGCGGGTTTCCAGTCACGAATCGGCAT
>NZ_JACXWX010000205.1 GCF_014764505.1 Phormidium tenue FACHB-886 | reverse complement strand
GAGAGGGGCGCTCCGCGCCCCTCTCACTTAAAAATCATCCCCCTGTTAAGCAATGCCAAATATAATGATACCCACGGCTGCTGATTTGAAATATTAGGCGGCACCAGAACTGCTCACGGGACACAATTTCATTATGCACATTACCATCCTTACATTCCAAGGCTTCAATGAAATCGACTCCCTCGTTGCGCTGGGTGTCCTCAATCGTATCAAGAAGCCTAGTTGGCGCGTAACACTTTGTTGCCCGGACCCTGTCGTCACCTCTATGAACGGTGTCTCCGTTCACGCCCAATCAACCTTATCTGAAGCTTGCATGGCTGATGTCGTCCTCGTTGGCAGCGGCATCAAGACCCGAGAGGTAGTTTCGAATCCAGAACTCATGGCACAACTTACACTTGACCCTGAACGCCAGTTAATTGGGGCTCAGTGCTCAGGCACACTGGTTCTCGCCAAGTTAGGTTTGCTCGGCAATATTCCCGCCTGTACTGACCTGACAACCAAGCCCTGGGTGCTGGAAGCAGGAGTCAAAGTCCTCAATCAACCGTTCTATGCCCAAGGCAACGTCGCAACCGCTGGTGGCTGCCTCGCATCTCCCTATTTGGCTGCTTGGGTTATTGCGCGAACCGAAGGAACAGAAGCTGCCTGTGCTGCACTCCACTATGTGGCACCAGTAGGTGAGAAGGAAGACTTCGTTTCTCACGCTATGCAGAATATAGCTCCATACATGCCGTAAGGTCTCGCTCAATCCGGTATTGAGGTATTCCACCTATCGCCGCTCAATTTCTGCTGCCAGCGTTTAACCGCTTTTCAATATTTCTATTGCCAACGGATAAACAGCATTTCTATCTACATTGATCACGCGTGTCTTTGCTACACCAAAACGCTAAATCAGAAATTTATCATAGCCGCTGCCCCAAGTATCCTAACAGGCTCCAAAACACTGTGCGCTGAGCTACTACTTCTCCATCTTTCTCAAACTGACTGTTTCGCTCAAGGTTGGCTACCACAGGTTAATATGACGTTGAAGCTATAGCATGATGCGATTTACAGTTCTGGCTATCCAACTCAGCGGTTTGATGTGTTGCTGCAGGGCTTCTCAGGGGGAATACTCAATCAAAATATACCTATACTCCAGTCTTGTAATATGCTTGTAGTGAAGAGAAGCCAGCTATCCCTCTTACACCAGCACCAGGCTCTTCTGCATCGCATCACCTTGCGAGTTCGCCAATCACTTGAGCTACAAGAAATTCTAGAAACAACGGTGGAAGAGGTCCGATCGTTTTTGGGCACTGACCGGGTTAAAGTCTACCGGTTTCATGAAGACGGTAGCGGTGAAGTGATCGCAGAATCCATTCAGGGCGATCGCTTGCCGTCCTTACTAAGGCTGAATTTTCCAGCCAACGATATTCCAGCTAATGCGCATGCATTGTTTGTTCGAGCACGCCAGCGAGTGGCTGTTGATGTGGTTGCTCAAAACACCACAGGACTGAGCCTGCTTAGTTCTTTAGACTTAGATGAATCGATTCTGGTCGGAGAGGTTCACTACCGCCCAGTCGATCGTTGCCATGTAGACTATTTGACGGCAATGGGCGTGCAGTCTTCTGTTGTAGTTCCAATATTGCATGCTGATCAACTCTGGGGGTTGCTCATTTCCCATCACGCTGAACAGCGAACTGTGACTGAAGAAGAGTTGGAATTGATTGGGGCAGTGGCTGATCAAGTTGAAGTGGCAATCGCTCAATCTATGTTGCTGAACCAAGTTCGGGAGCAAGCTGAGCGGGAAGCAGAAATTAATCAATTTACAACTCGATTGCATCAAGGTGCGACCGTACAATTACAAGCGGCTCTGGAGGAAGCTGTTAATCTGTTTCAAGCTTCTGGAGGACGGCTGTACCTGATTGCAGGGGCAGAGCAACAGGACGATGAATTTTATATTTGGGGGAAGCAGCCGACTGCACTATCCCACAACCAGGGTAGACAGGTGGAAGAGCACTCGCTGTGGCAGCAATACTTGCGCTCCTCAGACCAGAGTTTTAGATCTGTTCAATGGAGCCAGCCCACAGCGGTGTCAGAGAATGAACCTCTAAATCTGAACTACTGGGCAATCGACGATCTTTACCAGGAGCCTGAGTTTGCTACAATCGCACCCTCGTTTCAGCCTGCACAAATTCGAGGCGTTTTGATTGTCCCCTTACGGTACAAAGAGCAGATATTAGGATGCCTGACTCTGTTTCGCCCTGAGGTTGAAACAGAACGACTGTGGGCAGGGCAGTGTGAAAATGGAATTCGTCAACCAACACTACAATTGTCATTTGAGCCTTGGCGAGAATGGAAAACAGGACAAGCTAAAGCTTGGACGGAAACAGAAAAAAAGCTAGCTCAAACCATAGGTAGCCACCTGTCTACTGCTGTGCAACAGTATCGCCTTTACGCTCAAGTGCAATCGCTCAATGCCACCCTAGAGCAACAGGTGCAAGAACGCACCGTTAAACTACAACGCTTGCTAGAACAACAGCAAGCGCTCTCCAGCGGCATTGCCAAGATCCGCGCTTCATTGAAGCTAGATGTGATTTTTCAGACAACAACCGAGGAGGTCTACCGCTTGCTAGAGGTAGATCGCGTTGTGATCTACCGATTCAACGCTGATTGGAGTGGTAGTGTGATTGCTGAAGCTGTAGGTCTTGACTGGATTGACCTACGTCAAGCACAGAACACTAACACTAACATTAAGGCGTATGTGACGACGAGCGATCGCTGTGTTGCCACCACTTTCCTAACAGCCCCAATTACCGACATTGATACTTATCTTCAAGAAACTCAGGGCGGCGACTTTAATCGTGGCTGTCAAGTGAAGCAAGTTAATGACATTTATGCCATGAACTTTCCTACCTGCTACCTGAAGATTTTGGAAAGCTTACAGTGCCGAGCTTATATTATCATACCGATTCTCCAGGCAAATCAGCTTTGGGGATTGTTGGCGGTGTATCAAAATTCTGGTCCTCGGATGTGGAATCCGTCAGATGTCGAGCTAGCGAGGCAAACGGCGGCTCAATTAGGAGTTGCAATTCAGCAAGCAGAGCTATTTGATCAAACCCAGTTTCAGACCAACCAACTTTCTCAGATGCTTGTGGATCTGAAGCAGGCTCAAAGTCAGCTCATTCAAACAGAAAAAATGTCAAGCTTGGGACAGTTAGTTGCAGGCGTTGCTCACGAAATCAATAACCCTATTAATTTCATTCATGGCAACTTAAAACCCGCAACAGAATATACCCAAGACCTATTAGAGTTGCTAGCACTGTATCAGCAGAGCCTTCCCAATCCTAATGCAGAACTTTGTGAGAAATTGGTAGAGGTTGACCTGGAATTTGTGGCAGAAGATTTACCCAAACTTTTGTCCTCAATGAGGGTAGGAACAGAGCGGATTCGAGAAATTGTGCGATCGCTGCGGAGCTTCTCTCGCCTTGACGAAGCAGAATTTAAGGCAGTTAACTTGCATGATGGCATCGACAGTACCTTGATGATCCTCAAACATCGCTTGAAGGCAAAACCCGATCATCCAGGCATCCAAATCCTCAAAGATTATGGAAAATTGCCGCTAGTGGAATGTTATCCCGGAC
Organism: Phormidium tenue FACHB-886; assembly: GCF_014764505.1. Taxonomy (GTDB): domain Bacteria; phylum Cyanobacteriota; class Cyanobacteriia; order Elainellales; family Elainellaceae; genus FACHB-886. The sequence continues at coordinate 930 of NZ_JACXWX010000205.1, read as the reverse complement.
AGCTTAACCAAGTATTTATGAATCTCCTCACGAATGCGGTCGACGCGCTTGAAGACCGAAACAGAGAACGATCGCTTGAAGAAATTCTCGCCAAACCTAACACTATCAAAATTTCTACCCATCTCCTAAATGATCAGTGGGTGAGTATTCATATTGCAGATAATGGAATTGGAATGAGCAAAGAAGTGCAGGCTCAACTCTTCGATCCCTTCTTTACGACCAAACCTGTAGGAAAGGGCACAGGACTTGGATTATCTATCAGCTATCAAATCATCACGCAAGGACATGCTGGAAAGCTGACCTGTCAGTCAATATTAGGGCAAGGAACAGAGTTTGTAATTGAGATTCCGGTTCGCTATCACAATCGACTATAGCGATTCTCAATTGCGTAAGGTACAGATCTTTCGTGAGCGCAAAGCTTATATTGTAGTGCAGCATCGTAGGAGCGTTGTGCCTCACTGCAATTGGGTTTCTGCGCCCTAGATAGTAGAGCAATCGCCCATTAGTGAAGGTAGATAGCGCTACGTGTATACGTCAGTCCAAATCTTTTACACAAAAAGAATTTCAATGCAGTTGCGTAGCGTCTTAGAAACCCAAAGAACGACTCAAGGTGGACGATGAGTATCAGCGTAAACGGCAAATTGCAGCCCAGATAATTCGACACCTGCAGGCGATTTATCTTTGAACTAATGTTATCCGATACCTTGTACGACGAGAGCCAGGTCAACTTCGTGGATGTGTTAGACCCACAGCTTTTCAAACATCCTTCGAAGTTGGACTGGCTCAATTAGGGCTTGATTACTCATTAGTAGAAGCTATAGGACTAGTACTACAGTTGTAGATTTGGGGCGGTTGCAAGAGACCGACGTTTGTAGTGATGAAATCTGGCAACGGCTTGGTGAATTCGTCGCCAGGTTGACCAGTGCAAGA
>NZ_JACXWX010000204.1 GCF_014764505.1 Phormidium tenue FACHB-886 | reverse complement strand
AGAGTATTTTTCGCTATGGTTTCGACCACCTACGTCAAATATTACTGAATCTAGAGTTGTTCGTCGATGAGTTTTTCCACGTTCTTCAATTTTTGTCCTGTACTTAGATGTAGGACATATTCCGCCACGAGATGAACGAGCGAGAATCATTCATGACATGCCCAACTACAGGGCAAGACGATGGGTGGTGGAGCGGGCGCACTCGTGGATGAATCGATTTCGGCGGCTATTGATACGATGGGAAAAACGTAAAGAGCACTATCTGGGGATGATCCACCTTGCTTGTGCATGGATTGTCATAAGAGCAATTCGAGTTTTCGGATAGGCTTTTAATAGCTCTCCTATCTCTTCTATGCGATGTATTTTTCTTCAACCATCTTAAAGGCATCCATTGTGCGGTAACCAGAAAGGCTTAAATTCCTCTTAAAATCTCCTCTACTGCCTCAAATCGCTTGCGATTCCGCAAAGTAAACCGTGATACGGTTCGTCTTCTAACTAATTCACCCTTAAGAGTCTTGTACTGCAGGTCCTGCATCAACTTCCATTAGTACAGCTCAACAGAAATTGCCGCTCTAGCGTCGAAAACCGGGCTGAGCACAGGGCATTATAATGTGTGATTTCTATGACTTCTGACCCGTCTTTCCCACACTCGATGTCTGACTTTATTGGCGGTTCGCAGAATGGGGAGCCTCGATCGACGATCGAAGCTGCCTTTCCGGTCGTGGGCATAGCCGCCTCTGCGGGAGGGATAGAAGCTTTTACGCAGCTGTTGAGCTGTATCCCGGTCGATACGGGCATGTCCTTTGTGTTCATTCAGCATTTGTCGCCAGAGCATGAAAGCTTACTATCCGAGATTCTCGCGAGAACCACTGTGCTGCCCGTGTGCGAGGCGCAGAACGGCATGAAGGTGGAGCCGAATCACGTCTATGTGATTCCGCCCAACACTCAAATGACGCTGACTAACGACACGCTGCAACTGTCACCCCGCGCCAAGACGGCAGGTAAGTATCTGCCAGGAGATGCCTTCTTTACTTCGCTAGCAGCCGATCGCGGACACAAAGCGATCGGCATCGTGATGTCGGGAACCGATGGGGACGGTTCACAGGGGCTAAAAGCGATCAAGGCTGCTGGCGGTGTGACCTTTGCCCAGTGTGAAGCTTCCGCCCAGTTTGATGGGATGCCCAATACTGCGGTGGCGACCGGATCTGTTGATTTTGTCCTTCCCCCTGCAAAAATTGCTGAAGAGTTGGCAAGTCTCAGCCGCAGTCCGCTGCTGGTTCGCCAGGTCTCGCCGATCGTTACAGAGAAACCGCCCCAGCCTGGAGATGCCTTAGCAACGATTTTTGCCCTGCTGCGCTCGAGTACAGGCGTAGACTTTAGCCGCTACAGATCCAATACGATCGATCGGCGCATTCAACGACGGATGCTGCTGTATAAGCTCGATCAGCTAGAGGACTACGCAATCTATTTGCAAGCGCATCCGGACGAAGTCAAAGCGCTCTATGAAGAAATTCTGATTCACGTCACCAGCTTTTTCCGCGATCCGGATGCCTTTGAACTGCTCAAAACCCAAGTCTTTCCCACAATTTCACAGAACAAGTCGGCAGACCTGCCGATTCGGATTTGGGTAGCGGGCTGCTCAACGGGCGAGGAAGTGTATTCGATCGCCATCAGCTTGTTAGAGTTTTTGACAGACAAAGCAACCCAGCTGCCGATCCAGATTTTTGCCAGCGACATCAGTGAGCAGGCAATCGACAAAGCCAGAGCGGGCATCTACCAGGAAAATCAAATGGTGGAGGTATCGCCAGAGCGTCGTCGCCGCTTTTTTCATGCGGTTGAGGGAGGTGGGTTCCAAATCAATAAGGCAGTGCGGGAACTGTGCGTGTTTGCCCGTCAAAATTTGGGCAGCGATCCGCCCTTTTCCAACGTCGATCTGATTAGCTGCCGCAATGTGCTGATCTACTTTGGGGATGCGCTGCAAAAGCGAATTATCCCCATCTTTCATTACAGCCTCAACCCGAATGGCTTTTTGCTGCTTGGCACGTCTGAAAGCATTGGTCAATCTGCAAATCTGTTTACTTTAGTTGATAGAAGATACAGAATTTACGCCAAGCAACTCACCGCGGCTCGTTCCACATTTTCGTTTGCCCCCAGCAACTTTCCAACCTCCAAGGCGATCGATCGTCCCCCTGCGCTCGCCTCTTCAAAAGAATTTAATTTACAGCAAAAGATTGATCAGGTGATTGCCAACCACTATGCGCCCGTTGCAGTGGTGATTAACGACAAAATGCAGGTGCTGCAATTGCGGGGTGAGACCGATCGCTACTTGCGTTTTGCTCCTGGCGTTGCCAATCTCGACTTGTTCAACCTGGTCAGGGAAGGTTTATTGGTCGAGCTACGAGCAGCGATTTATCAAGTTCAACGGAAAGAGAGTCCTGTCACCAAGAATGGCCTTCGCCTCGAAGCAGGCGATCGCTCCAGTGTTGTGAATCTCCAGGTCATTCCCTTTAAGATTCCAACTACCGAAGAGCGCCGCTTTCTAATTTTGTTTGAAGACGCTCCACCGCCCGTTCACCACTTGAGTTCTGTTGCTCCAGAACGACCTCAAGGCGATTTGGAGCAAGAGATTGTGCGGCTGCGACGAGAACTTACTGCTGCGATTGAGGAACGTGCTGCGACGCAAGAATATTTGCAGTCCGTGATTCAAGAGCAAGAACACACCAATCAAGACCTCAAAGTTGCCAATGAAGAAATTCTGTCAAGCAATGAGGAACTGCAAAGCACTAATGAGGAATTAGAGACCGCTAAAGAAGAAATTCAGGCTACGAATGAAGAACTCAACACGACCAATGAAGAACTCCGTAGCCGCAATACGGAACTGCACCAGGTTAACAACGACCTCACCAATTTGCTCGGCAGCATCAATATCCCCATTTTGATGTTGACGAACGACTTACGCATTCGCCGCTTCACGCCAATGGCACAGCGGCTATTCAATTTCATTGCTAGCGATGCCGGGCGACCCTTCAGCGACATCCGCACGAATCTGCATATTCCAGACCTAGAGCCGCTGATTTTGGAAGTCCTCGAAACGTTGAGCGTCAAGGAACTGGAAGTGCAAACGCAAGGCGGACACTGGTATATGCTTCGCATCCGCCCGTATCGGACGACCGAAAACCAAATCGACGGCGTCGTCTTGGTGCTGCTCGACATCGATGCCCTCAAGCGCAGTGCTGCTACCTTGGAAGCTGCTCGTAATTATGCTGAAGCGATCGTGGAAACGGTACAGGTGCCACTGGTGGTGCTGGAGCCGGATCTGCGAGTGAACACTGCCAATCGATCGTTCTATGAGACGTTTCAGGTGGAACCGAGCGAGACTGCGCAGTCGCTACTGTTTGAGTTGGGAAATGGGCAATGGAACATTCCCGGATTGCGATCGCTGCTCGAAGGTATTCTTGCCAACGATACGACACTGCAAAACTTTGAGGTGGAGCATTATTTTGAGCAGATTGGGCAGAAGACCATGCTGCTTAATGGCTGGAAGATTATCCAATACGGTGAAAGACAACGAGTGTTGCTGGCGATCGAGGATATCACTGAACGTAAGCAGTTTGAAATGGAGCGATCACAACTGCTCAGTCAGGAACAGGCGGCACGACAACAGGCAGAAGCAGCCAACCGTGCCAAAGACGAATTTTTATCGAACCTCTCGCATGAGCTGCGTAACCCGCTGACCACGATTTTGGGCTGGGCGCAAACGCTTCGCAGGCGCCAGTTTGATGAAGCAGCGCTTCATCGGGCACTGGAAACGATCGATCACAGTGCTCAAGCCCAATTACAACTAATTGAAGACATTCTCGACCTCTCGCGGATTACCAGCGGCAGGCTGCACCTCGACTCGCGTCTGCTTGATCTATCTACCGTTGCGAATGTTGCGATCGAGTCGGTTCAACTTGCCGCTGAAGCTAAATCGATTCAAATCACGTCGCGTTTGATCGAAACGACCATTGTGGGTGATGTCCATCGCTTGCAGCAGGTGCTGTGGAATCTCCTGCCGAACGCCATCAAGTTCACACCCGCTGGCGGACGAATTGAGGTCACAGTAGAACCTGTGCCAGATTTTGCTGAAATTCGAGTCAGCGATACGGGACAAGGCATTGAAGCAGAACTACTGCCCTATGTGTTCGATCGCTTCCGTCAGGGCGATGCCAGCACAACAAAAAATAAGCCAGGTTTAGGCTTGGGCTTAGCGATTGTCCGCTACATTGTCGAACTACACGGCGGCACCGTGCGAGCCGAAAGCCCTGGTGAAGGACAAGGAACCACCATGGTTGTGAGGCTGCCCTTACGATCGATTCCCCTTGAGGACGCAGCCGATGAGCTAGATCCCACCACTGAGCTTCTGGAGGAAGTGAATCAGGAAGTTGACTCTCTAGAGGGCTTATAGCACTACGCATGTACGTTAGGACAGTATTTGAAGGCAGCATCGACACAATCACGGAAGTTCTCAAACTCATCCCACCGTTGTCGCATCCAATTCTTGAGCACA
>NZ_JACXWX010000203.1 GCF_014764505.1 Phormidium tenue FACHB-886 | reverse complement strand
CGTAGCCTTGAGAAAAGATTGGAACGGAATCCAGAGTTACCCAAATGGGATATTTTTATTCGACCTGCTAGCAGGTAAACTCATTCCTGGAAATCTCCTTAACAGTGTTTCGTCAAGAGCAACCAGATGTGACTTTGATGGATTTGAGAATGCCTGAGATGGAGGGCGTTGCTGCCATTGCTGCTATTTGTGCTGAGTTTCGTCATGCCCAGATTATTGTATTAACAACCTACGATGGAGATGAGGACATCTATCGAGGGCTGCGATCAGGGGCGAAGGGTTACTTAATCAAGGATGCTGATCCAGAAGAATTATTGACTGCTATTCGCGCAGTTAATAAAGGACAACAGTACATTCCACCTCAAGTTGGAGCTAAACTTGTAGAGCGGATGGCGAGTCCAGAATTGAGCGATCGCGAGCTAGAGGTGCTTCAACTCATTGCAATTGGTAAAAGCACCCAAGCTATCAGCACGGCTCTACACATTACTGAACGTACGGTGAATTTTCATATCAATCACATTTTGAGCAAGTTGGGTGTTAGTGACCGAACTCAGGCTGTGATTGTTGCGTTGAGGCGAGGCATAGTTTTTCTGTAGGATCGCAGCCAAAGTTGTCCGTTAAGTAGCCAAATATGTATAGACTTCTTGTTCGACTGGGTGGATGGTAAGAACAGCACCGGACATGAGCTATTGGCATTTCTTTATCTTGAAATTGCCTTGATTGTGAATGGGCAATCACCTGCTCCAACTCTGTTGATATCACTCATTCACCTCTATGCAACGGCTTGCACTTTCAATCCATCTTCACTCTTGGCTCAAGCGAGTTGCCAGCATTTGGGTATTGCCAATCGTTTTGTCAGCAGGTCCTGCTTTGGGGGCAACTACCATTACCGTACAATATGGCATCTTTGAGCGATCGGTTTCTGTGGATTCTCTGAGAATCTATGCAGAGCAAGGCAAGGTTGAACCTGATCTGCGGATTCTGATTCGATCGCTCGATCAGCCAGAGCGGCTCAAAAGCTTGCTGTTAAATAAAGTTAATTTGTCTGAAGTCACAGTCTCCCAATTCCTGTATACCGCACCGGGAGAAATGCTGTTGAGACAGTTGGCACAGGTAATTCGTACAGATGCTAACCTGTCAGGATTCTATGCAATTCGGGGAGCCCTCATTCAGGCAGCGGCTGATCCAGAGGGATTAACGCTGCTAAATGTGCTGGAAAAATTTCCTTTAAATGACGTTCGAGTAGATCTCAGCCGCGCCATGCGAATCTTACGAGAGTTAGAAACGTTGGTACAGCAGAGCCAAGCGGCGATTAACTTAGTTGAACACCAATTTAGCCTAGAGGTAAACGCTCAGCCTTGGAAAAACACGTTTGGGCTACCTGACCTGCGATCGCCTGGGCGCTTCACTTGGCAAAAACTAACCATTCAGGTGAATAACCCTCAGCACAATCGCTCATTTCCAGCAGATCTTTATCTCCCTCAAAACCCGCCTCAAGCCTCAACCCAAGCTACTCCTGTTGTGGTGATTTCTCACGGATTAGGCTCTGATCGCACCACGTTTGCCTATTTAGCTGAGCAGCTCGCCTCTTATGGCTTTGCGGTAGCAGTACCAGAGCATCCGGGCAGCGATGCACAACATATACAGCATTTAGCGTCAGGTGAGGTAAATCAGGTCATACAGCCCAGCGAACTCATTAACCGTCCGCTAGATGTGAAGTATCTGCTAGACAAGCTGGCGCACCTCTCACAGTCTCATGCTATATCAAGACAGCTTGACCTACAGCGAGTGGGGGTGGTCGGTCAATCTTTGGGGGGCTACACGGCACTTGCCTTAGCAGGCGCTAGCTTCAACACTCAACCTTTAACAGCAGGCTGCTCAACCCAAGACCTTCTTAACCTTTCGCTTTTGTTGGAGTGTCAGGCCCAGGCACTACCGCAGCCCCTACCTGCCCTGGTGGATCATCGAGTCAAAGCGGTGGTTGCTGTTGATCCGATCGGCAGCAGCCTCTTTCAAGAATCTGGCTTCAAAGATATTTCGATTCCAGTGATGATCGTCAGCGGCAGTAATGATACTGTTGCCCCCGCGCTATTGGAGCAGATTCTGCCGTTTACCTGGCTGCAAACACCAAACAAATACCTGGCGCTGCTTCAAGGCGGCACTCATTTTTCCACCATTGATTCGTCTGATTCTGACGCAGATCAAATTAATCTGCCATCGAACGTAATTGGACCTGATCCAACGATCGCCTACACCTACCTCAAAGCACTGAGCGTAGCCTTTTTTGAAACTTACATCGCTGATAACTCCAGCTACCGTTCACATTTGACAGCTGCCTATGCCCAAACTATTAGCCAACCGCTGATGCCAATTAATCTGGTGCAATCGCTTCCTTCAGCGCGGCTTACTCAAGCACTTGAAAGGTAATGTCACCAGTGAGTTTATGCTCTTTTAGTCGGTCGCTTAACTGATCTAACATACCTTCTTCTTCCTTTTGAGAAGCGCAATACTATCTTCAATTGTGAAACTTGCAACAAACAATTTCTAAAAGGAAAAACAACTTATGGCTACGAAAACTATTTCTACAGCGATCGATCTAGCCAACGATATGCCAACCCTTGAGGAAGGATATTCAACTTTGGGAGTTACCATTTTACAGCGGCTACTGATTCTAGAAGGATATGGTGTCAATTTGCCTGTAACTGGTTTTTTTGGAGATGAAACAGAAGCGGCTGTGCTGAATTTTCAAGCAGCAATGGGCTTACAGCAGGATGGCATTGTTGGACCCAGCACCTGGAATGCTTTAGCTCAAGCTATTGGTAACTAGAATTCGAAGCCATTGGGGAGCTATGAAATACCTGAAACTCCCCAAGGGCTAATCATTCAACGGTAATCGTCAAGTAACAAGCAGCCCTCAATTTCTAGAAGTAACTATGTCTCAAGCCAATTTCTTTTACCCCCATGCCCACTATTGCGGACGGGTTAAGCCAGAGAATTTAGTATTCAATGCCAATCTTCAGGAGTTCTCGCAGCAAGTGGGAATAATTTGCTCTCTAGAAACAGGCGGTAGAATTTCGCCAGCCGAAGCCTTCCAACGTATTGAAACCCTTTGGAGCCAGTTGAAGTATTCTAAAGAAGCGCTTGGAATTGCTGATCCAGAATTAGGTGAGTCGTGAGCGATCGCTCCGTTGCACCTAGCCCACCTGAAACGTGAGGTTCAATTCAATGCGATTTGCTAATTCAGTAAGGCGTTCTCCAAGTTCATTTAACGCCACTATGACCTTTACAGAAACTAGCGCCATTGTTGCAGAAGACATTCAAATGGTATTTCAGTCGCAGGCTGGGCGATTTCAAATCTTGAAGGGAATTGATTTAACAGTTCGTCAAGGAGATGTGCATCTCTTGATGGGTCCTTCTGGATCGGGTAAAACCACGTTGCTACAAATTCTGTCAGGCTTGTTGACACCAACTGCGGGCAAAGTTCATCTGCTGGATACAGAAATTACTGCTTTATCCCGCCGGCAGTTAGCACGATTTCGATTGCACCATATTGGATTTATTGCTCAAGACTTCAACCTGTTCCCAGCCTTGACGGCTGCCGAAAATATCCTTCTTGCGCTGACTCTCAAAGGCATTCGAGGCAAGGAAGCGCAAGCCCAGACGCGGGTTTTACTAGAGCAAATTAATCTACAAGATCGAGCCAATCATCTGCCGCGTCAGCTTTCTGGAGGACAACAGCAGCGAGTGTCGATCGCTAGAGCTTTAGCAGGAGATCCAGCCCTAGTTATGGCAGATGAGCCAACGGCAGCGTTGGATTCTCAAAGTGGACAGGCAGTCATGGCATTACTACGTCAGCTTGTACAAGAGAAAGGCTGCACCGTGTTGATGGTGACTCACGATCCGCGCGTGATTAATTTTGCCGATCGCATCAGTCATTTAGAAGATGGTGAAATTATTGATGCCAAACCAGTAAATACCAGCACAAATAGCATCATTCCCTGAGGAACCGGCCTTAAATTCTCAGATGAGGTTAACTCTATGCTTCGTCGAGTTCCATTTACGCTTGCAATGACAATCGGCATTCTGCTAGTTGGCATCTTTACAGGCACTACTACAGGTTCTCTAGACCCAATTCTGCGCCAGAAATGGGGATTTGCACTACATGACCTCTGGGATGGAACGTGGTATTCGCTGGTGACAGAGGTGCTGTTTACAACAGATCCAGTCATGCTGTGTGGCATTCTGGTTTTTGTTTGGCTGTCGATCGGCATTTATGAATGGCGGGCTGGAACGAAGCAAGCTACTCTGCTATATTGGCTCATCGATATTGGCGGATCGTTTGTCCTGTCACTGAGGCTTGTTCTTCCTCTGTATCTGTCTGGAACCGAGCTGGGGTTAAAGCTGGCTTATGCCGATGACGTTGGTATGTCTGGCGGTGGATTTGGCTGTGTCGGAGCATGGGTGCATCGTGTTTCTCCTCACAGACGAAAATGGGTCTTTATTTTTATTTTAGGTTCAGTAGATCGCTAATTCATTGCAGAACGGGTAAATAGATGGCTGTAATGACTGGGAAATGTCGCTCAACTGCCTGAGAAAGAAATTCCAGCATCGTTCTGAGGCTA
>NZ_JACXWX010000202.1 GCF_014764505.1 Phormidium tenue FACHB-886 | reverse complement strand
AGAGTATTTTTCGCTATGGTTTCGACCACCTACGTCAAATATTACTGAATCTAGAGTTGTTCGTCGATGAGTTTTTCCACGTTCTTCAATTTTTGTCCTGTACTTAGTTTCTCAGCAAGTCCTAGTTAGGGAGGTGTTGATGCTATTCATGCTGCTAGTGCACTTCTGAGGAGCTTGTTTTAGGATAAGAAATAGCTTTGCTGCCGTCACCTAATGGCAATTAGGCATCTGTTTAATGCATACAGCAGCAAAGCTTACAAAACCACGAACACTCGCTTCTAGCGGAGGTACAGTGGTTAAACGTTAAGGAACATCACACTACTTCAAAGCAACAGGAGTTGCATCCTGTCTTATCGAAGGCAAAGTGAATACGTCTGCTAGAGGATCGGTTCCAAAAGCCCAGTCCACCATTCGCAGATACAGCGTTGCTCCCATCTCTGCACCTTCTTGCAAGTCCTCTAGATCGCTGCTGTCCAGCTCTATGCTCTTAAGTACACTAACAATCCAATCTCCATGCGGAAGTTCTTCGTGCAGGTGAATCTGGAGGAAGCGAGAAGTGCGTTCATTGATAAAGGGTGCATTCTTCAGCAAACGTTTGACCACCGTGCTACCGCCTGAACCCAGATTCTCAAGAACGCATGTCGCTCCCAATCGGATGAAAGGACGAGAATAAATGATGGAGTCAAAGTATGCCCACCACAATTTGACATCCAATGGAATCGACAGCATCTGTTGACCGAGATTCTCAATATCTTTGTTGGCAATTCGATAATGCATTTCTTCTTCTAGTCCAAATGCCACCAGAAAGTCTCGTAATTTTCCTTTCGTTGCTAAACCGGGATGACTGGCAGCAATGAAGAAATGTCGTTGCACATCTTTTGTAAGATGAAACTGCATCGAGAGGTATCGGACATACTGTTCAAGGGTTAAACCACCTGATGCTTCAACCATTTCTAACTTATGACGAAAAATCCCTTGGGCTTTGCTAACCATGCTAAGAACATTCTCCATTTTTGCACTCCTTTATTTCTAGGCGGTTAAGAGTTGGTTACGCGTGATCTCGGCGGGTTGATTGGCTTGAGGTACATACTTTTTGCAAATCCAGCGGGAAGCATTGAAGAAAAACTGACACATTGATTCTGGTGACGTTTTCATTGCTTTCATAACCGTTTGCACCGGCAAGACCAAAACCTCTACATCAGTGGTGGCGATCGCCTGCTCTGGAGAAGGAAGCTGGGTAAACAACGTTGCTTCTCCAAAAGTTTGGTAGGAGCCTAACAGTGTCTTTGAACCGCTGTTTGCATTACTGACTTCGACTACACCAGACAGCACCAGAAAGACGGCGTTGGCAATATCTCCATTCCGCAGAAGGGTTTCCCCTGCTTTTGCCCCATGAAAGAAGCTTGATTTTAAGAGCTGCTGGATTCCTTGATCGGTCAATCCTTGAAACAGCTCAATATTGGGGTTCGATTGCTGATGCAGTTTTGCAACCCAAAACTCCCACACTTCATCTACTGTACTTCTGCAAGTGTTAATTAGCCTTTTGTGTTCAGGAAATTCCTGATTGAACCAGTTTTTTGCCGTTGAAGCATTGCTGGCTTTACGAGCAACGCGATAGAACGGGGAGTGGACTGCCCGCAAATGCTCAACATCTTCCATCAGTAAAACCATTGGAATCTGTAGACCAGCATCCTCATCGAAGAAATTATCGACATAGCGACGATAGCCCAGATTTTCATAAAACGGAACGAGCCAGGGAGCCGCGTGAGAAAAGTCAAACTGCAGATTTCGGGCACGGGCATCTCTGTAGAATTCCATGACTATCATGCCGAGAACTGCCGAATTTCGCCATTGTGGCGCGACCATTAAGCGGCTGCTAAATGAAATAGTTTCGGTAGGAAATGCTGCAGTAAATCGATGAACTGCAAATGCCTGGCTTATATTCTCTGATAGCGAACTAGAACTCAGCAGGTTTTTCCGCACGGTTGCTACTATCTCATCCTCAAATTTGATATATAGCAATATTGCAGTTTCATCTAACTTGTCCTTGAGAGTTTTCTCAATATGGTTGGCATATCGTAGGCTTTTCTTCATTTCCTCGATATACACTTTGTACCTAAATTGATAAATCTCCTGTTTTTCTTCAGGCGTCGTTGCCACTTGCACTTTCAACATCTGTATCTCCTAGTTTGATACCTTCGTTTGTGCTGGTTTCAAAAGAATTAATCGGATTAGTCTCAAGATTAAAAAACTAAACTTGCATTGACATCTAACGCTTGTTAGGAGATATGGTTAGCAAGCTCAAATTATCATCAATACGCGACTGTCCTGCATAAGTTCTGGGGCTATCAGTTGGATAAGCCCGTGGTGTAGGGTCATCGATTCGGTAAGCCAAAGCTTTTTGACTGTTAATTACGATCGATCCTGCTATAAGCGAGGCAGAAACACCCAAAACGAGAGCAGCAGAAGTGAGTGCGAAAGACTGTTTCATACAATTTGTTCTCCTGAACAGAAGGGCGTCAATTTTTTGCAGAGAATTGCAATTCTTTTTTCAACTCCCTGTAGCTTGCCTTGATGATTGGTGTGAGTGGCTATGATTTAATGAAACAGGACTGCTGACTGAGTTCATGTCTCAGAATGTCTGAGTTAGGCTGACTTTTAAGAAATTCCATCTAAAATGTGACTAGATTAAAAACCTGATATGGCTCGATCTCTTAAGGTTCGACAGGACTGCATAGTCCAGTGCCTGGGAATACAAAGGAAATCGTTGTTGATGTGAAACTGTCAGATCTGGGTATTCAAATTACCGCTTTTTGCATCACCTTTTATCATCAGAAATTTCCTCTTTGCCTATTTTCGATTAGATGGCTTGAAATAAATCCTGCAATTCATTCACTTGTTTAACAAATTGTTCGCGTTGCTTTGATAGAGACACTAACTCTGCCATTCTTGCTCTGGGACGCAAAGACTGCTGCACTTCATCAAATGCTTGACAAAATCGTTTCGCACTTTCAATCGCTCCAAACCCTAGCATTGGATAGTAGTGTTGCTTTATCCCCCGATGACTCTGTTCGATCGGATTCCCTCGGCAATCTCTCACCTCATGTTCGACATCTTCTCCTAGCTCTTCCTTAATCGCTCTCGGATAGCGGGTGTGTCCATCCGTTGCTACTCGTTGTTGTGGTTGTTCTGCCACCTCATAGGCTTGAGCAAAAAACGCTTTAGCCGCTTCCATGTCTCGTTTCTCGCTCAATCTCACATCGACTAGATTGCCATCCTCATTCATGCCTCGATACAAGTAACACTACCAACCTCTGCCTCGGATGTACGTCTCGTCCACAAACCAGATCTTGCCTACCTTTCCTTGGCGTTTGGCTCTCAATTGCTCGGCAAAGATAGGAGCAAAGCGTTCTTCCCAATCGCGCACGGTTTCATGAGTAAATTCCAACCCCCGTAGCAGGAAGAATTTTGCAATATCTCGAAAGCTCAGCTTGTAGCGCAACCGACACAGCGGCACTTGAAAGACGATATCGGTGGGTACCTCGATAAAGTTGCAGGGGGTGACGGTGCGCTCATTGAAGGTGCGACAGCACGCCTTGCAGTGAAACATTGTATAGCCCAAGTTTGTTCTGCATTGCAGGCGAGTGGTGTGGACTGAGCCACAATCACGGCAGTTCATGGAGCGTTCATGGAGCAGAGGTTGGAAGCAATAGCAGTCTGTCAAGTCGGGGCTTCTGCCTCAAGTCAATTACCAAGTTCTGACAGTTTCGCTTGTAGTCATTCCAAGCCTTAATGAAATATTTAACTGAACAATCACACTGTAATAAAGCATCTCCTCGAAAAAAAGAGGTTAAAAGCTCAATAAATTACAAATAGAACTGGATTCCTTGGTTCTGTTGCAACATTTATAGGTTGAGAATAAGAGTTTTGCAAAATCTTTGCTTTCATGCACAGGTATCATTTCTAAACCCCATTGAGATTTGCTAAAGATTCCTATGTCTTTAGCAGAAACTTTGTTTTCTCTATAGAAGCCAATTAGAAGCCGATTAGAAATCAAAGAGAATTTAATATGGAGTGAAAAGGTAAATTAGAAACTTAATTCTGTCTTCAAGTGTACTGACTTATAGCTTGTGTTAGTCTAGTTGACCTAGCCTCTCCTGCAAGACTCTAATGAGTTTGGAAGTTGTATGACCGATCGATCGTCGGATTCCGGCAAGAAGACTGGTTACATTTACTTACCGAAGACGCTGTTACAAAAACTGCGTAATGCATTCAATAAGAAGTTTTCTGGCACACAGTCAACTTCTGTTGAAGCATTGCTGGAGATCTGGAAAGCACAGCAGCCTATCTTGGGGAGTCCTCCGGTTGCCGAAAGAATTCATAGTCTCCTGTACACAGAGAGCTTAACCCGATGTGAATATCAGTTAGTCAATGGCTTATGCTGGATTCTGTTAGGCTGTCCTTATAGAGACTACTCGTACGTTGTTTTTTTTCCCGAACAGCGCAATCAAATCAAAGACAAATTTGATCATGAATTTAAGCGAGGGACACGAATCGCTGGGTATGTCAACTGAATTGTGTCAAGGGTTAAAACTCAGCTTGGAAAGCGATCGCCAAACTCAATAGCGAAGCGATTGAGGGCGGGTTTCCAGTCACGAATCGGCAT